>DATHOJ010000118.1:0-34094 GCA_035485055.1 Bryobacteraceae bacterium | reverse complement strand
TGACCCTCGCCCTAGGTATTGCTGTGAACACCACCGTGTTTTCCTGGATCTACGCGGTGCTCTTGCACCCGCTCCCGGGCGCGCACCATGTGGAACAACTGGCGCTGATCGAAACCACAACGCCGGATGGCGCTAACTCGTACCTCGACTACCGCGATTACCGTGACAGTCTGAAGCAGGTGTCCGCTGTGGCGGTCGCGCGCTTCACGCCGCTCAGCGTGGGCGACGGGGGCCGCACGGAGCGTGCATGGGCCGAGCTAGTCTCCCCCAATTACTTCGATGTGTTGGAGGTGAAACCGGTGCTCGGACGGACGTTTCTGCCCGAGGAAGGGGGCGAACGCGAAGGTGGGTACCCGGTCGCGGTGATCAGCTACCGAATGTGGCAGAACCGGTTCCACGCCGACCCGAAAGTGCTTGGCAGTGCGATTCGGCTGAACCGGCACGAGCTGACGATCATCGGCGTGGCGCCGCCGGAGTTCCACGGGGCGCTTGTGGGCCTAGTGCTCGATCTCTGGATGCCCGTGACCATGGCCAACGCAATGGGGACGGGCGACGGCACGCTCCATTATCGCGGTACCCGGGACATCGCTTTGACGATTGTGCGGCTGAAGCCGGGCGTCTCGATCGAACAGGCGGGCGCGGAAGTGGAGGCGCTTTCGCGGCAGCTCGAAACGACATATCCCCAGACGAACCGCGGTGTGGCGGCGCGCGTGACGCCAATCTGGAAACGGCGCGGCGGAGCGCAGGGCCTGCTAATGGAGCCATTGCGAATCCTCATGGCGGTGTGTGTGCTGCTCCTGCTCGTTGTGTGCGCGAACGTGGCCAACCTGCTGCTGGCCCGTGGGGTGTCGCGGCAGAGAGAATTCGGAGTGCGGCTGGCGCTCGGAGCACGGCGCAGCAGGCTCGCGCGGCAGCTACTCACAGAGACGCTTCTGTTGGCCGGGGGCGGAGCTTCGATTGGAGTGCTGCTGGTAATGTGGATGGGCCAGTCGCTCTCCAAGCTGATGCCGGCGATGGATATTCCGTGGGACTTGGGTGGCGCGCTAAACGTGCCCACACTGGGATTTACGGTGGCGATCGTTATGATAGCTACGCTGGCCTCGGGCACGGCGCCGGCGCTATTGTCGGCGCGGGCGGACCTGACTGAGATGCTCAATGAAGGCGGCCGGGCTGGAGGCGCCGGGACAAAGTCGCACCGCCTGCGTGGCCTGCTTGTGACGGGGGAGGTGGCGATGGCGTTGGTAGCGCTCATCGGGGCGGGGCTGTTCTTTCGCAGCTTTCATAACGCAAGCAGCGTGCAACCGGGATTCGATATGACGAACCTGTCGATGTCGCGGTTCTATCTGTCCAACGCGGGGTACTCGGCCCATGAGCAGCACCTGTTCTGCCGCAAGTTGCGCGAGCGGATGGAGGCGCAGCCTGGCGTTCTTGGGGTGACCTACTCGGACGTGATCCCGCTAGCCAACCCGGGCAAAGGGATGCCATACCATCAACTCGAGGTGGACGGTTATATTCCGCGTAGGGACGAGCAAATGATTCTCCAGCGTGCGACAGTCCCTCCCGGCTATTTCAGGCTGATGGACATCCCGCTGTTGAAGGGTCGCGACTTCACCGATATGGACGGAGAGAATAAGCCGCTAGTGATCGTCGTCAATGAGACATTCGCGCGCCGGTTCTTTGGTGGGCGCGATCCAATCGGCCGAAAAGTTCGCGTCGAGCACCAACCCGCTACCGTGATCGGACTCGTCAAGGACAGCAAATACGGCGCGCTGATTGAGACACAGCTGCCGTTTTTCTACATCCCGTTCGACCAGTGGTTCGCCCCGGGCCTGAATTTCGCGGCGATGTTGAAGACCAGCGGAGACCCGATACTACTAACGCCTGTGCTGCAGCGGGAGGCTCTCGCGCTGAACCCGGACGCGGTGTTTCACACCAGCCGAATGGAAGACGCGACGGAGGCGTCGCTGTACCCCCAGAGGGTCGCGGCCACCCTCTTGAGTGTCGTGGGGGCTGTGTGCCTGGTACTGGCGGCGATTGGGCTTTACTGCGTGATGAGCTACGCGGTGAGCCAGCGGACGCAAGAACTCGGCGTACGGTTGGCGCTGGGCGCGAGCCGGAGCGATGTGCTCGTGCTTGTCGTGAGAGAGGGCCTGCGGCTGACGGTGCCTGGACTGGTCGCCGGGATTGCTGCGGCGCTGGGAGCGGCGCGGCTCGTCAGCGGGATGCTTTTTCAAGTGAGCGCGGCCGATCCGGCGACGTTCGCAGCGGCGGCCATCTTCCTGGCGCTGGTTGCCGGGATTGCCAGCTATCTTCCGGCAGTTCGTGCTACCAGGTTGGACCCGATGCGAGCAATCCGGTGCCAATAACCCTACCCTCCTCGGAAGCCGCCGCATTGATGAACTCAGGGCGTGGAAGACTCGGATCCGCATTTTTCTCCCTTCCCGAAAGGTAGGATGCCTCTGCCAGTCTATGCTGCTCGGCCCGAGCGATGCCGAATTTGGAGTAGATCACGCGTCACCGGAGAGTTGACCTCCTCGCGTCAACTTGACGGAAAACGCCCAAACCGGAGAGGTGCCGGATGTCAAGGATTATCGGCAACGTCTCCGTGAACGGCGTTTCACGAGGAATCCGTTGACGCCTCGGACGGTCGCCCACAGCGTCCGACTCCGAGCATTCTCCGAATAGCGCGTAATCCGCCCGCCGCTGGAACGACGGAGCATGGAACAGCCGGCTCGGTGGCGCTGCAATCGTACTATAAGATGATACCCGGGAACCAACCCCACTTTTTCAACCGCTATGCTTGCAAGTCGACCCACCAAACGACGTGACAAACGCAACGGAACCCATGCGATTATCGCTCTTCCCAAGGCGAGATACGTCGCGATCGTGGCGGTGCCTCCCGCGCGGATGCTCGACGTAGTCGGCCCGGCCGAAGTGTTTGCTGACGCCAACAAATTACACGGCGGCGAACCGGTATATGCAGTCGAGATCATCGCGGCTGCCGAAGATCGCGCTGTCCCCACCCAAATCGGCGTGCCGATTCTAGCTCACTGGACATATCGAGAATTGCACGGTCCCATCGACACGCTACTTGTCGCTGGCGGCGAATGGCCTCCCGACAAACGCCATTCGCCCGACTTTTTGAGCTGGCTCAGAGATCAAAGCAAAAACGTCCGACGTTTGGGTTCCGTCTGCACAGGCGCTCTTGTTCTGGCCGATGCGGATTTACTCAACGGACGCCCCGCGACGACCCACTGGAACTGGTGCAATGAGTTGGTTCAAAAGCATCCTCTTGTGAAGGTAGACCCAGACCTGATCTATGTTCGGGACAAGAATGTCTACACTTCGGCCGGCGTCACGGCGGGTATTGATCTCGCCCTCGCTTTGGTGGAGGAGGATCTGGGATCGTCGCTTGCGCTCGAGGTCGCGCGCATGATGGTTGTATTTCTGCGGCGCTCCGGCGGCCAATCACAGTTCAGCGCAACTCTGGCGGCTCAGGCCTGCGAGCGTCAGCCGCTCAGGGATTTGCTCGCCTGGATGGCTGACAATGTGACGCGAGACCTGTCCATCACGTCTCTTTCGCGGCGCGCCAGCATGAGCCTCCGCAACTTTGCCCGGGTGTTCAAGCAGCAGGTCGGTGAAACACCCGCGCAACACATCGAAAATCTCCGGCTCGAGGCCGCGCGAAGAAAGCTCGAAACCAGCTCATTGAGCTTGGAGCAAGTAGCCGAGGCCAGCGGATTCAGAAGCCCGGAGATTCTGCGCCGGACGTTCGTTCGCCGTTTGGGGACCACTCCAGGACAGTATCGCGCTTGTTTCGGCCAGGCAAAAATCCAGTAGTCTCCGCGCGCAAATTTGGCAGTAATCGTTGGTTTCTTGTCTCGTAACGCTCTTACCGAATCGATGCCCTAATCCTAGACTGGCAAGTGTAAGGAGGACGTCATGACCACTGGAATTGCTGAAAACCGTGAAGACCGCGTTGCGAGAAGAATCGATGTGAGCAATCTCGATTCGATGTTGGAACGCAACAAAGATTTTGCCGCTCAGCAGTCTGCCGCGGGCACCCTTATGCCCTCTCTTCCGCGCTCGCTGCCAAATGTAAAGGCAATCGTCATCGGCTGCGCCGATATGCGGGTCGATCCTTCTCATGTGCTGGGAATCAAACCGGGCGAGGCCGTCGTGATGCGCAACATCGGCGGCCGAATCACACCGGATCTGTTGGAGCAGCTTGGTTTGCTCGGACGAATCGGTCAGGTGGCCGGAGCGATTCCTGGAGGCGGCGGTGAGTTCCACCTCATCGTGCTTCAGCACACGGATTGTGGCATCACGCGCCTGGTCAACGACCCAGTCCTGTTGACCCACTATTTTCGGATCCAGGACGGAGAACTCAAGGCCAAAGCGGTCTCCGATCCTCGCGCGGCGGTCGCTGTGGACGTCGCTTCGCTCCGGGCGATTCCGGCACTACCGGGCGAGTGGCTCATCTCCGGCCTCGTCTATAACGTCGCCACCGGACTTGTAGAGATAGTCGTACCGCCAGCGCCGATGCGTACCTCGTAAACGCGCTCAAGGTCGCTCAAGCCTTTTGAGAGTCGACCGATCGGCGATCTGCACTGCTGGCTGCGCGATCGAGTGGCCGTCGCGATTGAGAACGGATGTCGGCCACTCGGAGAATGCCGCGAGGCGGCCGTAAGATCGGTCCCGAGAAGTCCAAGTCGCCGTCACGTCAACTGGAGCACAACGCCCATGCAGTAAAACAGTAAAAGGAGACGTTGTGGGTCATTATCGGCCTTGCCCTCTCGAACCTTTGGGCACGGAATCGGTTTCGACCGATAGTTTACACGGTGTCCGGATTATCGGAAGCTGGCGCGCGACTTTCGGCGATCTATCGCGCGGGAAGCCATGCACGAATTATTCTTAGATCCATCTGACAAGCCTGCGTGATCTGGATGCGACGTAGGCTAGTTGAGGTAGAATTTCGTTAACGCGGAGCCTCTCATGATCAGTGATCTATTCCTGACTCTCCTGTTCGCGACCTCCGCTGCCGCACAGCAAGAGCCTGCTGCGGTCAGCTTCAGTGCGCAGACGAAGCTGGTGCTGGTCTCATTCCATGTCATGCATGGCAAGAATTTCGTGCCTAACTTAAACGCGGGAGATGTGACTCTGGTAGAGGACGGCAAGCCACGCCCGTTCACGATCTTCGACAGTCCCGCGACGCAGGGGCGGATGCCGCTCGAACTCGTGCTGCTATTCGACGTCAACCCGGCGATCCGATATTTCTGGGACCCGGCCGATGTCTTCCGCTTTGTTCCGCATTGGGAAGAGAGCATGACCAGGCAGCTTCTCGAAAAGCGCGACGCCGACATTCGGATTTCCGTCTACGCCACGACGGGACAGAAACTCTATCGGTTGATCGGCGGCACAACAGACGCTGGAGTTGTGACTCGCGATCTTCGGGGGCTACTGAATACGAGCTTCGTGACCGAAGCAGGCGTGGATATTCCGTTGACTCTGCCATTCACACGGGACAGCGTGGGTATCGGCCCATTCACGCAGGATTACCAGACCAGCTACTTTCTGAGCAACGAACACCGCGGCTGGCCGATGGAAGCGGCGATCGGCGTCCTGAGCGACGTCGCGGCGGCGCAGGACAAAGTATCGCGCGTTATGGTGATGTTCTCAGAGGGGATCGGCGCCACCACCACTCTACCTGGAGACGTCGGAGTTCACGCGCTCGATCTCGGCATTCCTATCTATCCGGTAGCAACCAACTACAAAAATCACATCCAGCCAGAGTATCCACGGAATCTATGGCGAATGCAGCGATTCGAAGCGTTGGGTGAGATAACGGGCGGAGGCGCGGTGGAGTATGCGTCGGTCGACGCGCCGTTGCTGCTCTCGATCCTCAATAGCTTCAAGGCGGACGTGCTGGCGCAGTATGTGATCGGCTTCGTGCCCGATTCGAATGCGTCACCCAAGCGGCACAACCTAAGAGTCAGAATGGCGAAAAGGTCGAGCGGCTCGGTGCGGGGCGGGGAGCGCAGGGCGGTTTACTGATCCGGGGAACGAATCTATTGGTCTGGCTGCCCCACCGATAGCGCGACATAAAAGGACGTTCTGTCGCATTATCGGCAACCTCCCCAAACGCCGTATCTCGGGATCGATTCAGATTGCCGGATGCGGGCGATGCTCGGAAGCCACCTACAATTTCCGCTTCCAACGGCTGAGTATTCGTCCGCTGCCCGCGACGGAACTGAAGTCTGAGGGTCGCGGTGCTCCGGGCGGAGCGATACAAAAAATGGCCTCATCGCCGTCCCAGCGGAAGAGGCCGAGCGAGACAGCGCCTTTAGCTTTGCCCACCAGATTGTAGTAATCCACTTCCATTGGCAACGGGGTCTCGTTGAAGCGAATCTTGGCGTGAATTTGAGTTTGGCCGCCGAACACAACCTTGGTCTCGACGCCGGTGTGGGTTCGCGAGCCAAACGGAAGCCAGGCGGCCTGCATGGGAGTCCCGGCTGTAATCAGTTCGAGGCACAACCATTCCCCCTGGAGTTTCCGGAGGGTTGGGGTGAGAAGGCATTCGAAAGCCGCATCGGGGTCGGCAAACGGCGGCTTGACTCCTTCCCCGCACGGCGTTCCACCATCGACGGCGGGAGGGCGGGCGTGGTGCTTGCGTATCAACTCCTCCAAAGCATGGCCGCTGCCAGGGCTGGTCACGAAATGCTCCGGACGTCGAGAGCCGACCAGACCGAGGCACAGCCGGAATCGGTCACCGTCGAGCTCGAAAAGTCCTTCGCAGCGATTCCCAGCCTCTGGACCCTCGATAAAATCGATGTTGATATGATGTGGTACTTGTTCCACGTCAATCGTGAAAATGCCCTCGTAGGTGGCCTCCGGCGACTCCATGCGAAAGCGGTCGCCGTCGATCAGAAGGGATGAGTTGGTAAGCATGGAGGCGGACAACGCCGCCCCATCTACTTCAAGTGAGTGAAAGCTCCACGTCCCCTCCATGCTGCGAAGCCGGTCCACATGTCTAGTCAGCCCGGGCCAAGCGGCAAATCCGCTTTTCCGCGCGATCGCTGCCTGCGCATCCGCGAGGCGGAAACCATGCGCGCGCACGTCTCCTGGAGAGAGGGTTGCTGCTTCCGGCAGGTAGTCGTTAAAGGTGCGGGCCGCTTCCGCATCACCTTCGCGGAGCTTCGCCAATAAAACCTTTGCTTGGCTTCTTAGATGTTCTAGGTTGGGGCGGGCCGGTAGACGCCGACTCATAGTTCCTCCATACGTTTGGAGGTGGGTTGAACCCTTCCCGCGGACGGAGGCTGCCGATCAGCCCAAGCTATAATATCGCAGAAATCGCAGCTCCTGCTGACGGCGCGGATCCTGTCGCTGGCGAGTTCGCGAGGCTCGTCCGTGGTTGGTCCTGGCCAACGAAACTGCTGGTTGTGGACGGCTCGGTCATGCGGAACACAATCAGGCGGGCATTCGCATCACGGAAGTGCTCCCGCGGGATCAGGATTCGGGGACGTATTACCATCTGGCAGTGAACCGAGCGTTACGGATTTTGTTCGGGTAGCCGACGATGGCACGGAGCAAGCATGCGCGTGCGCCCATACGAACGTTGGGAGGTGAGGAGTTTTTACCACCGGGCTGGGCCGAGTCGGCTTCGTTAGTTGCCCCCAAGCGCAACCGGCTTGGCTAGTACATGGAGAACCTAACCTGAGCGGCCTCCGAGTTGGCTGACGCAGAACCTGCGCAGCGGCGCCTTCTACGATTGGCCGTCAACACTCCAATAGCGTCGATCACCCAAAACACTTTAGCGGCCGCGCACGCACGTATACCCCAAACGCAGGTCCTTCTTTCCCGCCACGACTGCGCTCTCAGGGTCGAACATCGCCCTGTCACCGGAACTTCGCGGATCATCGAAGTGGCCCGGACGCGCTTCAGGAGTCCCGAACACCTTGTCCACCACGAAGCCGTCGCCACAAAGCCCATAGAGGACAAAGCCGCCCGTGAGCAAATAGCTCGCGTAAGCCTGCCAAGGCAGCACCTCCTTGCCCGTACTAGTGACACGAAAAACCACTGGATGGTCACCGGGTTCAAAGTTCACGTGCATATCAACGCGGTAGGTGCGAATGGCTTTGTCTGGTTTTGCTTGAGAGTAATCCGGGAAGGGCGACTGCCGCTCACAGGCGCCAACCGGCTCGATCACCTGCACGTTCTGGTACACCCCGAGCGAATAATAACCGGTATCGGTGAAATCGATCGCTCCTCGGGATCTGACTCGACAGCCTCGAAGGACCTCCATCAGAGTGCCGGCGCGCTCACCCTCCACGAGTTGGATCGAACCCTCGCCGCATCGCGGTTCCTCTAATCTCAGCTCAAACCACTTCCGGATCCCATCATGGAAGAACAACTGACCTCCCAAAGTTAGGACCTCCGATGGCACACTCGGTCCCGTCTCGCGCCATTTCGGACATGCTTGCCCAGTCGCGAACATGGCTGCGGAGACTACAAGCGCGCACACAAACAATGAAGAGCGCATGTGCCGTATATAGCACAAAGGAACCGGGTCGCTGCCCTGGCATCTTGATGGTGATCGAGTCGTAGCCAACGAGTAGTGGTGCGCAGGGACGCTCGACCCGCCATACGGAAAAGGGTACGCTTCCAGCGCTAGCGGGCTGGAAGTCCTTAGGATCTGGAAGGTTTGATATCTCCCATTGAACAAAGCCGCTAAAGCGGCAGGACGTGATAGCATTTGGCAGGGCAATTGCAAATGCGACTCGTCTCAAGCTTTCGACGATCACTACGGCGCGCGACTGTCAAGACCTTTAACATTAAAAAATCGATTCAATACTTATAAAGAAGCATTGCCCTGCCAAATCCGGGGGCGCCTTCGTTCAATGAATTCTATCCGAAGCGCTCCGGCCCGACCTTTCCGTCGCTTCACGCCATTTCTGGGCCGGAGCACTTCCGATAGAATCCGTTTCATTAACGTACGCTTCCAATGTTTAGAAAGTTAGAAAGGACCCGCGCACCGACCCCGAAAAATCACGTGCTCACCGCTGATCTGGTGGAGTCGAACATGCAGGTAGCGCGGTTCGAGTCTCGTCTGAAGGATCATTTCGTCCGACAACCCCGACGAGGAGCCAACCCGATGGATGATCGTGTTCCGGAAGCAGCTATCCTATAACCTCTAACCTCATTTTCCACGGCGATCAATCTCCCCGATTGCCTTGGGAAGTTCCGCGGGCGTTTGAATCACGAAGATCTTTCCCTTCATGCGCAGCACGGTCTGCTTGATCGAATCGAAAAGGTTAGAAGCCAACTGGTAACGGTCGGGGCCCGGCATCTGCGCCTCCCTTACCGCCGGAGGAGGTCCTCCTGGCATCCCCACATCGCCTTGCCAACCGCTCGCCCCTCCGCGCGCGATCGGGCTGGCGTAGATGTTCGAGTAATGGACGGAAAAGAACCGCGGCATACCCTTTTCTGGCTTGGGGAATCCGGCCGGCATCGCCTCTTTGACCCACAACGGTGCTCCTAAAAACACCACGGCGTCCGCCGGCTCGGGCGACTGAATCTCCTTCTCCACCAGCTTCGCGAGCAGGTCCCAGACTCCGCCCTGATGCTCGAAGGAGCCTCTTTCGACTCGGCCTGGCCTCAGAAAGTTCGTCTCATGAACCAGCCGATTCATCCCATTCAAGCTGAAGCCATCCTCGCGGAACAGTTCGCGCTGCTCCAGGAGATTGAAAACCACCAGCCGCACAGAAGACATAGGCAGCCTTTCGACCAACGGGTCCAACGTCGCCAGCAGCCTCGTCCACGGATAGCCCGCCAGATGAGTGACGTTCACCAGGAGCGTGACGTGCTGCGCATGGGCGCTCGCCGGCGCCTCAGTCGCCGTTCGCCATCCAAGGTCGCCGACCGTGCCGGAAGGCATGGTAACCTTCTCATTCCTTGCGGCCCTGGCCTCGAGGTCCCACTCCTTTCGGAAAACGCGCCCCAGATCATCCAGCATGCTCCACTTCACGTGGTAGTGGCCTTCTCCCAACAAAAAGAGGCCGTGCGCTTCTTCCATCGCATCGGACGGAGCATCAGGGAGGTCGATGGAATCCGCAAAGAGGACAGGCTGGCCGCTGCCCTCCCGAGGCGTCACGCTGAAAACCACGTTCCAGTGATGGCCTCCGCCATGGTACGCATTCATCGGTGCCCGCACCACGTATCCCGCCTGGAAACGAGAGCCGAAATTCAGCTCCGGCTCCAGGATATCGACCGTGCACTGCAACTCGCCCCGAGCCGCGCCTGGACCGAAGTCCCTCACCGCCGCAGGCAGTCGCTCCGGTAGTGTGATGCTCTGCGCCAAAACGAAGCGCGCAAACATCGCAACAACAATCGCCCGGTGCATGTGCCACCTCACTTTCAGGGTATGACAGCAGTCGGCGTCAGTAAATCCTACGCGGCGGGTATTTCTAAGCCCACACCCAGAGTAGCCGACCGCCGCCGCAGGGAATTGATCGCCCCGCCGTGCCAGCCGAATCCAACGTCAGGGCAGCACCAGGTCAGCACGTCCGCGCTCCAGACGCCCTTAATAAGGAGAGCGTTGAACTGAGCTAAACTGAAAACACAACTATTTAGATCTACTTGAACTCAACGAGACCGGGACCCAGCGGGTTCGATTCCCGTTGATGCAACCAATTCCTCATAGACTTACAAGCCGTGGGAGACCACGGGAGACCACGCGTTTACTTAAAAGTCGTTGGGACCTCCGAGGAAACGACGCCGGTCGCCAGGCCAAAATCGATCCCTGTCGCCGACACCGTCTGCGGAGTCGAGGTATTCATGACCACTAGCTTGCCGCCACCAACCGGGACGGCCATCAGGGTTGCGGCGGGAATCGCAAGCTGCCCTGCAGTTGCCCCGCGCTCGACGGAGCGTGGCACTAGAAATTGACGCCCAAGCCCACCCCGTTCACCGTGACATCGCCGCCCACAAAGCCGCCGGCTTGCGATCGCGTGATCGATGCCAGCGTGCTCGTGTTCGTCAACGAAAGCGGCGACTGCACGTTCAACGAAACTTTGAATGCCCCCACGTCCTTTCCTCCGGAGCCGGAGAACGCGTAGGTACCGAGGCTTCGGGTCAAGGAGCCCGATGACAACTGGACAAGGTACTCGTCGCCTTCTGCTCCCAGATTCACTACGCCGGAGGGTCCGGTCCACTGGACCGCGCCCGCGTCTAAAGGGGATTGGATCGGGAATCCCGTGCCGGACGGAAAGACGCTGCAACTGCCCTCGGACGCGTAGAAATACCCTGACGAGAATTCCGTGCTCGCCGTATTCACCGAAAGCACTAAGGCCTGATCCGTCACCTTTCCAGCGGAACTGGTGTACTGCGACACCGTTATGGCCAGCGACTTGACCGGCGTTGAGCCCTTGGCGCCCAGCGCCTGAAGCTGAGTGCCGCTCAACCCCAAAGCTGGATCGGAGCAGGTCCCGCCCTTCGCGCTCACCGGAATCGTGACCGTGTTGCTAAACACAGCACCCGTCTGTACGATTACGGACACATAGCAACCGGCGAAACGTTCGCCGGAATCACCACGTCAATCAGATCCAGCCCCGGATACTGGGATCGCTCGCGGTAGAGAATATTTGCCGAGATGCCCCCGATATAGACCTGTATCGGGATGTTGGTGAGATTGTTCTGCTTCTGCGGGTACGTCGTATCGCCGTTCGAAGTGTCCGCGTCCACCCCTGAGCCCCACAGCGTCACGGCCGCTCCCGGCGTTGCCGAGTTGGTGAGTCCCAGCAAGTTGTATTGGAATCGGTAAGGACACCCGCACCGCCTCCGGCTCCCAACAAGGTGTCGAGGCCAACCGCGCACGCCACCACGAGAATTGGGGCCTGCGTCTTGTTCCCATTGAAGTTCAAGGTGAGCGTTCCGCTCCCGACAGGCGTAGTCGACGGCAGAACGGCCGCGACCGCAGACACCGACGTGTAGTTCAGGGCCGGCGTTGTCGTCACGCCGTTGGCTGTCACCGAAAAGCTGGTCTGATTTAGCGTCGTCGGCAGACCGGACGACGCGCTCGATTGCGACACCCCCGTGGAATTACCACTCAGATTCAGGCCTTGGATCGCGAACAGGCTGCCGGGCGCAATGCCGTAATTGGGCACGCCGGGGGGCAGGACGCTGTAGTTGTTCTGCACGTAATAAATGAACGGCGGGGGCCCGGCGATGTCCGGATTGGCCGCGATGCTCGGGCCAGCCGCAATAAACCTCGTGTATTGCAGCACGAGAGATGGAGAGGCAGCGCCGAGCTTTACAACTTAGGGAAATTGAGCGCGCGCGTCTTCAAATCCGTTTCGTCACGCTCCGCGGCTCACGCGCCCTTTACCGCGTCTTCGATTCCGGCCAGTAAGCTCATCGCCCGAGATATCTTCGGGGTGCGCGCACCAATGGCGGCGTGATGTTAACTCGATCCGTTCCAAAAGAGATCCCCACCCGAACTGGCGATCTCGCCGGTATCCAGGTTCAGAAAGCTGCTCGTCCTGAGCGTCACGGTACCGGATTGGTCTGCCAACGCGGCTGTAAAAAAAGCGGCTGCCAGAAAGATGACGTGTGTTTTAGGGCCCTCCGTGTCAGTTCAATTATGGATGGTGATGAGCGTTCCCATTTGCGTGCTCTGGCCACCGTACGTGGCAATGATGGATTGGTCGCCGTTTTAGCGGACTCAACTGCCCGTTTCCCGCCACCGTTGTGATCGTACCGTTGGAGACTTTGTGGATCTGTTCTGGGCAAATGTCCGCGAAAAAGACCTTACCTCCCGAGTCCGCGGCTATTGCCGCCGTCGCTAGCGCGCAAATGAGCCACAGCTTATGGAATGAACGCACGTCTCATCCTTTTGCCGCGCAGACAGCCAATCATCAGCACCACAAGCGCGCCGGTCCCGAGCGTCGCCGGTTCAGGAAGCGCTATACCGGACACGCTGAACTGGTTTGCGAGGTTAACTTGTGTCGGCAGCCATCCGATGTTCACGCCCTCGAGGCTCTCCGCAACTAGCAACTGTGTACCAGGCGTTGTCAGTCCCCATCCGATACCGGTGTGGATTGGGTCCGTCGGGACCACCGAAACCCAATATTGGTCCCCTGCCAGCAACACCGCGTTGGTGATGGAATTCACGGCAACGATCGTCAAGCTCGTGTCCGATGGAAGCAGAGGTACGATCCAACTCTCGATCGGCGTGCCCGGAGAGTCGCCGTTATCCGTGAGTAACGTTAGCAGCAGCGGCGACGTTCCGGTGACGCCGAACTGAGGGGAGAATTCGTAATCCACCACCACATTGATCTGAGAAAGCGCCGCACTTACCGGCGCAGTGAAGGCGTCCGCCACAACCACTCCTCCCCGCCAAGTAGGGAAGCGGCGCCAGAACCGGCGGCTGCGTGAAAAGACTCCCTGAGGGAATCGTGTTCGCTAAAACGATCGGCGAGGCGTACGCTGCACCGATCATCCCCGAAACCAAAATCAAGACTGTCGTCATTCTTGTCAGCATTTCGTCCTCCTCCTCCAAACCTGTTCGCAGCCTCCGGGCGTGTGACGCCTAAACGAATGTAAGCTAAACGAGCCCAAATGGTCTTTCAAAATACTACATCGCAAGATTGTTTCACGCGACCCTCGAGCCCGATGGGGCGCCCTATCAAATCGTACCGGGAGGCGGTGAGATGTCTCCAGGCTTTCGTGATCCTCGGATATTTCCGGTTGAAGTCCTTGTCGTTCCGCGAGCGGAGCCGGACCTCGCCGCCGGCCTTGATCGCAAGGGCCGCAAATCCATCGAACTTCAACTCGTAGGTCCATTCGGATCCCTCGGGCAAAGTCCGCGCCGGCAGAAGGAGCATGGGCTCGGTGAAATTCACTTTGTCGCGCGTGACCGGCACGTCTAGATAGTGTACGGTTACGCTGGGCTCGTCCACTGCACGCCGGTTACGGCTTCACGAAGATGCGTGGGACGCCTGCGTCGTTGAGTCGCTTTTCGATCGCTGGGACCGTCTTGGTGAGGAGAGTTTCCAGGGCGGCGGACTGTTTGTCGAATTCCTTCTGCAAGTCCTCCAGCTCCTCCCGCTGTGTCGCGGTCGGCCGAAACGGCGACCCGCTGATCTGTCCGAAAAATTGCGCGATCGATCGATTGATGCGCGCCATCTCAGTTTTCAGAGCCGTCGATTCCTTGGTGGCGGACGCAAGCGCATCCTTTATCGCCGCGGGGGCCTCGACGCTGCGGACGAGCGCACTCAGCTGCGTGTCGAGCGATTCGGCCCGCGTATTCGCGGGCTCGGTCTTGGCCTGAAGCGCCATCGCGGCGGTGATCATAGACCGGCGCGTCTGGATGTCTTCGCTGGTGACCGTGACCTCCGGATCTGGCTCGACGCGAACTACAGTGGATAGCTCGCGGCCGTTGATGGTGAGCCGCGCGACGTATTCACCCGGATCGACCAGGGCGCTGGTCGATCCGCGTCCTCCTCCTCCGGCCGCAGGTTCCGCGGCAGGCACCGCACTCGTTTCGGCGCCGCGACCACCGCCGCCACGCCCCCCTCGGCCTGCACCGCCGGCTTGCACCAGCGACTTACCCCTCAGATCCCACTGTACGCGGTTGATTCCTGTCTCTTTCGTGGCGGTGAGATCGCGCACCACCGTCCCATCCTTATCAAGAATCGCCAGTTTGGCGTCACTCGGCTCCGATTTCAGGTAATAGCTGATGGTCGCCCCCGGCGGAGGATTTTCTCCAATGAAGCGTTTCTCAGCCAGAAACTCGTTATTGGTGAATGCGCGATATTCAAGCGCAACCACCGGCTTCGCCTTGAACAGATACGCGTCGCTAGAAAGAACATCCGTGGTCAATTCCTCGAGCGGCGAAATATCCATGACCCAGAAGCTACGCCCATGCGTCGCGGCAATCAGGTCGCCATCGCGTGGATGCACGATCAGATCGCCTACTGGAACCGTTGGCATCCGGTTCATCAGCCGTACCCAGTGCCTGGCGTCGTCGATGGACGCATATGCCGCCGATTCGGTACCAACAAATAAGAGATGCGGATTCTTCGGGTCCTCGCGAATCACGCGGACTGGTGTTGCTGGGGGCAGGTCACCCTTGAGCGACTTCCATGTCTCACCACAATCAGTGGATTTGAAAAGATATGTTGTTAGATCGTCTGACCGATGGCCATCGAAGGCGAGATACAAAGTCTTGGCGTCATAGCGCGACGCGACGAGCCGGCTGACCCAGCGCTTGCCCGGCATACCCGGAACCTTGGCGGTGATATTTTTCCAGTTCTTCCCGTCGCTCATCGCCCACACGTTTCCATCGTCGGTGCCTGCATAGAGCACCGACGCATCCAGCGGCGATTCAGCGATGGTCGTGATGGTCCCGACTTTTTCCGTTGTCAGTTCCGGGCTGAACACCGTCCAAGCGTCACCGCGATTGGTGGACTTGAACACAAAGTTCCCCCCCAAGTACAACGTATTGGAATCGTGCGACGAAATCAGAACCGGTGTCTCCCAGTTAAAGCGGTAGGCGGGCTGGCCGGTTCGCGCGCGCGGTTTGATGGAGGTAACGCGGCCAGTGTGCAAGTCGTGCCGAACGAGGCCGCCGTTCTGCGATTCGGCATAAATAATGTTGTAATCGGTGGGATCCACGCGCACCTGAAAGCCATCGCCGGTCTGTACCTTGAACCAGTCCGAGTATTTCAGCCCGACTTGGTTGCGGGTCGCGCTCGGGCCGGCCCAGGAGCAGTAGTCCTGAGAGCCGCCGTAAATAAAATACGGCCGGCGCATGTCTACGTCGACGGAGTACATCTGACTGATCGCCATCTGGTTCTGAAAATCCCAGGAATGCCCGCCATCCCAAGTCAAGTAAACGCCACCGTCATTGCCGTCGATCATGTGCCGTGAGTTCTTCGGGTCGATCCACAGCGCGTGGTGATCCACATGAATGTTTTCGGTGATGGTGCGAAAGGTGACGCCGCCATCATCGGATTCGGAGTTGTTCTGGCCTAACACGTAAACGTGATTCTCATTGGCCGGGTCCACGCGAATCTGGCTGTAATAAAACGGACGGTTGTCCACCGGATTCACCCAGCGCCAAGCTTCTCCGCGATCATCTGACCGAAACACGCCGCCGTCGCGCATAAAACGCGGCCCGGTGATCGGCGGAGGTGGGCCAGTCCCTTCAGGGCTTCCGACAGGAGCAGTAGTAGGCGTTTGGACCACCGCATAGACTACCGCCGGATTTGTGGCGGCGACGGCGAGTCCGATGCGGCCGAGCGGTCCCGTGGGCAGACCTTGGGACAGCTTTCTCCAGTTGCGGCCACCGTCGGTGGTTTTATAAATTCCGCTACCCGCTCCCCACTGTTTGGCGGGATCGCCGGCGGCGAAACCATCGCGTCGCATTTCGTAAGCTGCTGCATATAGCGTGTTGCCGTCGCGTGGGTCCATAACCAGGTCGACAGCGCCGGTGTCTGCGTTGATGAAGAGACTGTGAGTCCAGGTAAGTCCGCCGTCAGTGGTCTTAAAAACGCCGCGTTCCTTGTTCGGACCCCAGACATGGCCGAGCGCTGCCACATAAACTACATCTGGATTTCGCGGATCAATGCGAATCCGCCCGATGTGCTGCGAGTCTTTGAGTCCAACGTTTTTCCAGGCTTTCCCCCCGTCCGTCGATTTGTAGACTCCGTCGCCCCAAGAAACGCTGTTCCGAGGGTTGGCCTCGCCCGTGCCCACCCAAACCGTATCCGGGTTCGACGGATCCGTAGCAATAGCTCCAATCGCGCTAACAGCCTCATGATCAAAGATTGGCTCCCAAGCGGTGCCTTCGCTCAGGCTTTTCCACACGCCGCCGCCGCCGGTTGCGACATAAACTCGCTCGGGCGAATCACCGGCCACTGATATGTCGACCACGCGCCCGCCCGCACCCGCGGGTCCCACCGACCGCCAGGTGAAGCGCTTCAGAAGATTCTCGTCGAACTGTTGACCCAATAGCGAAACCGCCAGGATCGGGAGGACGGCTTTAAACACATTAGAAGGATTCATAAAGACGATCTGAACAAGTATTCGACTTGTCGCGCGGCGTCCAACGTTGGCTCTTGGACCAGCGAACAGAATAACAGCAATGAGCTTTCCTCGCTGCAAGCCAGTATCAATTGATTTTGACCGGAATCAAGGAATTTATAAGCGCGCTGGTACAGCGCCATGTCCAGGCTCCTCATGCATGCTGCGAGCCGAGGGGATGGGATGGCGAAACGTGGCCAAAAACGCTGTTTGCCCATACGCACGGCCATTGAAGCCTGTTCGGACATCCCTCCAACGAGCCGGGCCGATAGTGGCGCAAGCACAACCCGTTAGCTGGCAAGCGTTTAGCGTTCGGAAAACACATGTTTTCCGAACACCAAGCGGCGAGGAACAAGACTCGCGGTAAACTCGACATTGGTCATTCTCGGAGCCACAGGAGGATAATCGTTGGAACTTCACGGGCGCGATGGGGTGATTACGTCGAATGGGGACCTTTTTTAAAAGGGCGACAGAATTGCGCGCGGGGTAGGCCTCCAAACCGTTCGTCACGGTGTGACAGCAACAGCCACAACAGTCGTATCATCGAAATGCTCAGCGCCAGCCGACCACGAGGCCGCAGCTTGCATTAGTCTTTCGACCAGTTGCTCTGCACTCAGCGCTCCGGTGAGGCCTCGGCAACAATCAATCACCCGCTCGTCACCGAACTCTTCTCCCGATGGCGTTTGTGCATCCGCGAGACCGTCGGTGAATATTACGATGCGGCTTCCAGCCTCAACCCGTAGTGCGGTGCTGTCGTAGCCAGCCTTCCCGAACATTCCGATCGGGAAGCCACTCGTCTCCAGTCTTTCGATCTCGCCGGTGGGACCAATCAGAATTGGTGGTTCGTGGCCCGCATTGACATATTTCAAGACGCGCGTCTGCGAGTCGTACTCGGCCCAAAAAAGAGTGGCGTAGCGATTGTTCCCAAAGCGACCGACAAAGGCATCATTCAGCCTCTGAACGAACGGTGCTGGTGGCTGCGCGGAGCCATCAGGGGATGCCCCAACGTGTGCGTGTGCGACGGCCTGAAGGTTGGCCATCATAAGGGCGGCTGAAACTCCTTTCCCACTCACATCCGCACAGAGGACCCCAAGTTGTTTCTGGCCTAGATCGAAGAAGTCATATAGATCGCCACCCACAGTACGCGCTGGCAATGTGCGGCCGGCGACAGTAGCGCCAGACACGACTGGCGCCTGACGAGGAAACAGGTACTCTTGAACGCGTTGCGCCATTCGAAGATCGCTCTCGAACTCAAGCCGAGTGACCTCTTGCTTCTGAAACTGTTCCAGTGAAGCAGCCATTTCATTGAAACTGCCTGTCAGTTCGCCAATTTGATCATTGCTGCGTAACGGGGTCCTCCACGCGAAGTTGCCTCGGGCGATTTGCTGCGCAGCGCCGCACAGATCGTCGATCGCCATGGCAATGTCGCGGCTAAGCCATACGCCTATCCAAAGAGCCGAAGCATCAATTAGCAGGGCCACAAACGAGATCGCTGCCAGAAGCCAGACCCAGTTGGCCAATTGGCTGCCGATGGTCGCGAGGTCCCTAAATGTACGGCTATAACTGGTTCTAACTTCGTAAGCCGTCCAGTGCTCCATGGCGCCGGTTTCCCAGTTGCGGACGTTAAGGACAACCGACGCCGGGCGCGGTGACCCTGGTAGAAAATTCATCTCAATCATTCCGAGAATCTTGTGGCTGAGCCCGCCTACATAAAATTGCCTAGGGGGGACGGTTATTACGTCGGAGTTTCCCCCCAATGACAAGCGTTTTGCCAGTTCGGATCCCAGTGGCATTCTGAAGATCGCCGCGACCCTACATGCACCCTCTTCAAGCGCCGCGATGTTGCGAATCTCGATTTGTCCGTGGTCAACGACGATGCCAGTAAAACCGCTGTCCGGCAGCCAATTCGGGAGGTCCACATCAGTCAAGCCCTCTTCTGGCACGAGAGAGGGCGAGTCCTTGCGGAAATCCACGGCGAGAGAAATCCGCGCCTGGGGAAACGCACCCTGAGCGTACTGTACCAGCGGTTTGAGGTCGCCCGAATTCACACCTTGGACGCCGCAGGTGCCGGCGCGGTCCAAAATGGCGGGCGCAATACTCCGGCTGGATTCAACGAGCGGACTAATTTGCTTCTCGATGAAATTCGTACTCTCACGCCGGAGTACGACATTCAGAGTAGCGATCGCCAGGCACGCGATCAAGAGCGTGGAACTCAACGTGAGAGTGATGATCGCCACCATCTTCCAACGGACGAGCCGCCATGCGCGCCGGAAAGTCCGGCTGGCTCGCGGCCAGCTAAGGGGCCATGTGGCTTTGGCCGTTTCTCCTGTCAGCTTTGGCAACGTACAATCGCCCGACGTAGGAATCGGTTTGTCCGAAGGTTCCAGGGTAGCTGTCCTAAGATCGCTCAGAGGATCTCCTGCGAGTTGAGTAAGCATTTTGTAGTTCTCATAATTAGGTTTCAATGTTGGTGGACAGACCTAAACCGCTGGGATGCTCCCGCCGTCGACGTCGATTTCCATTCCGGTAATCGCTGAAGTCCGGTCCGAAGCCGCAAAGGCTGTTCGCTCTCAGAGGCTATCGATTCTTCCTCCGCATTTCGAACAGTAATTTCAGAATCGTATGTTGGGCAGCGGTCCACTCGCGTCTACGTCGGTCGCGATGCTGACTTCGTGCCAGGTATCTGCCTCGGCCGATCGTGTGTCCTCGGCTTGTTTGGCGTACTGAACGGCATCGCTGCCTATCAGAAGATGTGAAGGGAGGTGATCGCATTCGGCGAGCCGAAGGATGACTTGGGCAACTTTGACCGGATCGCTTGTCTCCCGCCCCCAGTAGGAGCGTAGTGCGTTGATTACGGCGCCCACAGAGGGTTCATAATCCGGCAGCAGGTCGGGTGTCTTTTCATTGGCTCGTGTTCCCCAGTTCGTCCGCATTCCTCCAGGTTCGAGCGCACAGACTCTTACACCAAACGGAGCCGCCTCCTGAGCTAGAGATTCGGTAAACCCCCCGACCGCCCATTTCGCAGCGTGATACGGCGCGCTGCCGGGCACACCCAGACGACCACCCACGGAAGAAATCTGAAGGATGCACCCGCTCTTCTGCTTGCGCATGACCGGAAGGGCGGCGCGGGTCACGTTGACTACGCCATAGAAGTTGGTATCGACCACGGCCCTGAATCTTTCCGAACTCAACTGCTCGAAGGGCGCAATATCACCGTAGCCTGCGTTGTTCACTACGACATCAAGCCGCCCGAACGCATCTACAGCGGCCTGCACCGCCGAATTGGCCGCGTTCTCATCTGCCACATCCAAGAGCGCAGTGCGGACCTGGTCGCCGTACTCTTTCACCACATCGTCGAGCCGACGGGGATCGCGGGCTGTTGCCACGAGGCGAGCGCCGGATGCGAGAACTGCTTCGGCGATGTTGCGGCCCAAACCGCTCGCGCTTCCCGTTACCAGCCAAACTTTGGACATAATAGACCTCCACGGTTTAAGATTTGCAGAAAAACTGTCTCAAATCGTTGGAATCGTTCCACGCCGAAGACGAATTCGGCTCCCGTGATCGAGGATGCCAGGTCCGATGCCCAAAGCGACAAGTTCGCGACCTCCTGGATCTGTGGATCGCCTTAGCGCGCGAAACCGGTGACATCGATCACGGCTTGGGCAAAGGCCTGGGGGGCTTCTTGAGGCAGATTGTGCCCGACGCCGCCCGTGATGAGACGGTAGGCATATTTGCCCGAGAATTTGTTGCGGTATGATGCGGCGTCGGGGTGCGGAGCCCCGTTAGCATCCCCTTCAAGAGTGATGGCGGGCACGGTGATGACCGGACCTTCGGCGAGCCGCTTTTCCAGATCGTCATAACGCGACTCGCCTTCGGCCAAGCCAATCCGCCAGCGGTAATTATGCATCACGATCGCCACATGATCCGGGTTGTCGAAGGAGGCGGCCGAGCGATTGAAGGTTGCATCATCGAAGTTCCACTTGGGCGATGCGGTCTGCCAGATTAGCTTCGCAAAGTCGTGCCGGTATTCCTCGTAGCCGGCGCGCCCTCGTTCTGTCGCGAAATAGAATTGATACCACCATGCGAGCTCCGCCTTTGGCGGCAGAGGCTTTTTGTTGGATTCAGGCGTCCCGATCAGATAGCCGCTCACGGAAACAATCGCCTTGCAGCGTTCCGGCCAGAGGGCCGCCATGATATCGGCTGTCCGTGCCCCCCAATCAAATCCGGCAATGGTCGCCTTTTGGATCTTGAGAGCGTCCATGAGATTGACGATGTCTAAAGCGACTGCCGATTGCTGGCCATTCCGAAACGTCCCACTGGAAAGAAAGTGCGTGGTACCGTAGCCACGCAGATGAGGTACGATCACCCGGAACCCGGCCGACGCCAACAAAGGGGTGACCTCAACATAGCTATGTATGTCGTAGGGCCAGCCGTGCAGGAGGATGACCGCTGGACCATCAGCAGGACCGGCTTCCACATATCCGACATTCAGAAGGCCGGCATCGATCTGCTTCACGGGGCCAAACGACGTGTGCGCCCCGTGCTTGATCTGGGGCACCCTCCCGCTTCTCAATTGCCCTTTTGCCGAGCCTATTGCGAGAATCGCAGCAACGGCCACGGTTATTACTCCAGTGCAGAAAAGGCGACTGCGAAAACGACTGAATTCTTCAGAACGGCTGATCTTACTCATTGGCGAATCTCCTTTGTTCGATTGATTGTTAGAAAGTGACTACGTTGATCGCGACATCGCCGCGCCCGCGTAGGCCTGAAGCAAAGTTGTTACATGCCGCGCTGAGCCGCGTCCGCAGCCGTGGCCAGCTCGGCCATGAACGAGAAGAAGTCATCCGACTGGCCGATGAACAACCCCATGGCGGTGAGGAACTTCAGCGCGCCCGTGGCCGCCCCCGTCGTGTTCGTTGGGCGGATCACGGAACATACCGGCAGGCTGGTGCTGATGAATGGACAAGGTACCGGCATGATCAGGTTGGTTTGGAACATCTCAAGGACTGCGGTGCCGCTTGCTCCGGTATTGGGGTCGATGCCATCGTTGAGGTCGGGGAATGACAGACCATTCGTCGGGTCGACAACCGCTGGCGCTTTTCCGGCCTTTTCGTGCCAGGTTTGAAAGTGCATGCTCTCGATGGGCCCCATGCTGGTCACGATTTGCTGCACTTCGACGCTTGTTACTCTCAGCGCCAGCGCGATTCGCAGGGTTCCGCCTCCTTGTTCGACGGTGGGCATATGGAACGCCGCCGTATTGGCAATGGCTTGAATATGCGCCTCGGGCGTGAGATCGGCGTCGGATCTTGGAATGGCTGTGAACGAACCATTGTGCAGATCCGGGACCGCCTGCTCGAAGGTGGTGGGATTCACATCCGGATTGTTGGTCTTGCTGCGGTAGCGTGTCCACCAGCTGGTATCGAGCGTTAGCTGCATCAGGTTCGTAAGCCGCAATATCCCGCTGGACCCTGTCGCCGTGCTGCCCGGCAGTGTGCGAAATGGTTCCATATTCACGCTTTCGGCGCCCTTGGAGGTCAGATATGCATTGATAAAGTCCTGGTGGCTGATCTCATCGCGTGTATTGTCGTGAACGTACTGCGGAAAATTCCGGTCAATTTTCCTCACTCTTTCGGTAAAGGTTCGGCTCCCCGTTCCTCCCGAAACAACGCCGTCCTGGATGCCGCACAGCTCGTTATATTGCGTCCAGAAGTCGGCTTCGAGAGCTTCTCCCGCAGCCAGGAACCTCAAAATGGCGGCATCTCCTGCCGTGAGGCTGCCGCTGGAACCGGTGGATTGCGCGAATGCCTTCGTTCCGCGCGCCACCAATCCGGCACCCACGCCTGCTCCAGCCGCTGTCAGCCCAGCTCTCAGAAAGCTGCGGCGATTTCCACTTCTAAACAGATTAGTCTTTTCGTTCATATTGGTCCTCGTTCATAAAATTTCCAAACTGCGTTACTTCTTCACTTCCGGAGGGAAGTGATCGAACATTTTCTGCACGTCCGAGTTGAGTTTCTTGATGTTCTTGTCGGATTTGTCGGACAGCGTGTCGCTTGCCGCGCCGCGCCAGATCAGTTTCTGAGTATTGGTATCGAACAGGTCGACCACCAGCGTGCCCACCTTGTACGTCTCTTCGGTTGTCGTCGATGTCCCGAAGCCATCGCCGAATCCTCCTCCCCAACGCCGCCAGCCCCAGCCGCCGCCGAAGTTGTCGTAATAAGTGTTGAGAGTGCGGTGATCCTCTGTCATCTCCATCGCCATAATGGAAACATCTCCGCCCGATTCAATTTCCGTCCAGCCTTTCGCTGCGAGTGCTGTGGCGACGGACGCTTTAATTCGATCAGCCCACAGGGGATTCTGTGTGTGAACCTTTCCCCATGAGTAAGTCTTGTAGCGACTGAATTCGGCGGTCCGATCGTAGTCGGTCTTTACTTCCGCCAACGATGCAGTTGCCACGAGAATCGCGATTGCCATTGAAAACACAATCCGGTATTTCACGCTCATCACTTGTCTCCTTATCCTCTTCATGACGACCATTCGAAGCTTCTGTCGGTGTGTAGGGGTGCAGTCAGCGCGCCAACTTCGGGCTCTCGCGTTATGTGATTGAACTGAACAACCTTGTGCGTATCGTGGGGAGGATCGTCGGTGTCGGACTGTCGAAGCGAAGTCTCGTGACGGTCACTTCAGCGCTCGAGAATGTCGCGGGTGCGACATCGGTTTATTGCCAGAACTCGTGTCGGGAATTGCCGTCTATAGGGCAAGCAGGGCGATAATAGACCTATCGTAAAATGGGGATCGCGGATGGTACATGTTGTGCTAACGCCGAAGCCTTTCGTCCTCGCGTTCCTCCTCGCGGCGCCGCTGATGGCGCTCGATCCGCACACGAAAATCACTGACCTGGTTCACACAAAATGGAGCGGTGCCGATGTTCCCTTCGGTTTCGTCATGGATCTCGCCCAGACGAAAGATGGGAGCCTCTGGGTAGCGACAGATCAAGCGCTGTTTCGGTTCGACGGCGTTCGCTTCACCCGGCTGGAAGCGTTGTCGAAGTCACGCATCCGCCACTTGCTTGCCACACACGACGGTAGCCTCTGGGCCGACTTCTAAAATGGTCGCGTCAGCCGGTTGTCGGAAGGAAACATCACTACCTTTCCGCTCGAAGAACTGCCGCAGACTAACGCGCTCGCCGAGGACCGGGACGGTTCGATAGTCGCCGCGACGATCTACGGCGGCCTGGCCCGATTTCGAGACGGACACTGGCGCGAGGTCGCAAGCGCCCTGCACCATTCCGCCAAGTTTTCCCACAATGTTTGGTTTGACCGGGAAGGCGCGCTGTGGCTGGTGACCGAAGATGGCCTCCTGAAACTGCCCCCGGGTGCGGACCACTTCACCGATCCGGGGTTACCTGCGCGGCTGACTGGCAGGGGGTGGTCCTTCGCAGAATCGGAGGAGGGAACCGTTTGGTTCGCGGACAGAGATTCTGTGCGCCGGATAACCTCAGCCGGAACAAAGACGGTGGTGCAGCTTATCGCGACAGCCCTTGCGCTGGACCGACAGGGAACTCTCTGGGTCGGAAGCGAGGATCAGGGCTTAATCAGAATTCTCCCGCGAGCCTCTACTGGCGGTAAGGAAATCGCGGCATTCACCCCGTTAATGGAACGACTCACCAGGAGGGATGGCCTGTCGGGGGACAGAGTGTACTGTGTAATGGAAGACCGGGAAGGTAATATCTGGGCCGGGACCGATCAGGGATTGGATCGTTTCCGCGAAGGTATTTTCCACCGAGTTGAAGTACCGAATGCCGATCGCATCAGTTGGATGTTGAATAGCCGTGAGGGAGGGCTTCTCTTGGCGATGCGAAGCGAGCCCACGCTGCAACGCATCAATCCTGACGGAAATATCGTGACGCTGCGGCTTCCTGAACCGGCGATCGGGGCTTGCCAGGACACCGACGGCACAATCTGGTTGAGCACGTCAAAGGGGTTCGGCCGCTGGAGTGGGAAGGGGATTTGGTACCCTCCCCAGCTGCACGGGGGCCCGATTCTTCAGATCGGGTGCGCTTACGGCGATGTTTGGATCGGCGATTCGCCCCGGGGGATCATTCGGTTCTTCGGGGGGAAAGCGATGAGCGTAACCGGTCTTCGAATCGGGGGCTGGGATGCGTCCTTTTTTATAGAGGGGCCAGGGCGAGTATGGTACCCATATGCCGACGGGAAAATCTCGGTCTACGACAACGGAACTATCCGCGAATACGGAAAAAGGGACGGGCTGCCCGAAAAAGCTACATATACCATTGCCAAATCAGTTGACGGCGACCTTTGGTTGGCTGGCGAAGGAGGCTTGGCGAGGTTCAGAAACGGCCGCTTTGAGACGCTTGATGTGGCGCCAGGAAATCACCTTGCAGCCGCCGAGCCAGCCGAGGACGGTTCCTTGTGGCTCAAATCGAGTGGAGTATTGATGAAGTTGGATAGCCGGGAATTCGACCGTGCAGTGGGGCGCCCGGACTATAGGCCTCACCTGGAACGTTACGGCACACTCGACGGAATTCCGGGGACCATCGGAAGGATTAAAGCATCCGGCAAACAGCTCTGGGTTCTTACCTCCGAAGGGCTGGGATATCTGAATCTCAATCCACATGTTTCCCGGAATGCTGTACCACCGTTCGTGCAGATTGAAACTATTACGTCTGACGGCAAAACTGAGACCGCCTCCCGAGGCATGGTGCTCCCCAAACTCACTCACAGCCTCCAGATCGACTACACTGCTTTCAGCCTGACGATTCCGGAAAGAGTCCAGTTCCGCTACAAGCTGGAAGGCGTCGACAAGGATTGGCAGCCGGTGACCACGCGCAGGCAGGCGACGTATACCGATCCACCGCCCGGGAAACTTCGCTTCCTGGTGAAGGCTTCTAACAACGATGGCGTCTGGAACGAGGCCGGCGCCACGCTCGATTTCTTCGTCGCCCCGGCGTACTATCAGACGCACTGGTTCCAAGCTGCGTGCATTGTTCTATTCCTGGCTTCGCTGTGGGGACTTTACCGGCTGCGGCTGAACCGATTCGCGCGGGAGTTCCACGCGCAGTTGGAAGGCCGCGTTGATGAGCGGCTGCGCGTCGCTCGCGAACTGCACGATACGCTGCTGCAGAGTTTTCATGGCGTGCTGCCGCGTTTGCAGGCGGTTCACAAACTGCTCCCGGGGCGAGTGTCGGAAGCCAAGGAGATCCTGAACACGACCATCGACGATGCGGCACAAGCGATCACAGAAGCGCGCGATGCGGTTCAAAACCTGCGCTCGTCAACGGTGGTCACCAACGATTTGGCAAAGGCTGTTCAAATTCTGGGTGAGGACTTGGCAGCTCATCAGACCGCGACGAACGGCGACGCCGCTACTTTCGCTGTGGAAGTCGAGGGCGCGCCCAAAGACCTGCATCCGATCTTGCGAGATGAAATCTACCGGATCACCGCCGAAGCCGTGCGCAACGCGTTCCACCACGCGCGGGCGCGGCGAATCGAAGTCGAAATCTGGTACAGCGCACAGGACGTTCGTGTCCGCGTTCGGGATGATGGGGCTGGGATTGAACCGAACGTACTCGGGCAGGAAGGTCGCGAGGGACATTTTGGTTTGGCGGGGATGCGCGAACGCGCCGAGCACATCCGTGGGAAACTGGAGGTCTGGAGTGAGCGCGGCGCCGGCACGGAAGTCGAGTTGAGGCTGCCGGCTTCTGTGGCTTACGCGCATAAACCGGGCCGCCGGTCCATCTTTACGAGGAATGCGTCTACGAGGCGGTGAGCGATCCCTCTCCAATTCGGATTCTGGTAGTGGACGATCATCAGCTGATTCGCGTTGGCATCGCCACACTTCTAATTCCTGAATCGGACATGAAACTGGTGGGGGAAGCGTCCAACGGGCGCGAGGCGATCGCTAAGTACCGAGAATGCCGCCCGGACGTCACGTTGATGGACCTGCAGATGCCGGAAATGAGCGGTTTCGATGCGATCGTGGCGATTCGCGATGAGTTCCCCGACGCACGAATCATTGTTCTGACCACCTATGTGGGCGATGTCCAGGCGCAACGGGCGATGAAGACCGGCGCTCAGGGTTACGTGCTAAAAAACCTCCTGCACAAGGAACTCCTCGAAAGCATCCGGACGGTTTATCGCGGGCGAAAGGCAATGGCTGCGGAAGTCGCTGCAGACGTTGCCCAACACACCGGGGAGGAACTTTTGACGCCGAAAGAGATCGACGTGCTGCGGCTGATCGCGGCCGGGAACGCGAACAAAGAGATCGCTGCGAAGCTCTCCGTTACGGAGGACACGGTCAAGAGCCGAGTGAAGAACATTCTGGACAAGCTCGGCGCAAATGACCGGACCCACGCTGTGACGATAGGGTTGAAGCGCGGCTTCATCGAACTCTGATCACTCAAAAGAGTGAACATCCACGCTCTAGTTGGCGTTTCGGCTCTCCATTTGTGCTGCTTAACCTTGTTGTAGGAACTTTTGCGTTTTGCAGCGACTATACTCTACTTTCGCGCGGGGCTGGCCCGGAACGGGACTCCTGCTCCTACGGTTGGGAACCGGGATTCCGCTGATTTATTTCGCGATAGGAGGGCTGCTCGGTGCAGCATCGCGGGAGCCGGCCAGCTTCGTTTTAGACGGTATGGGAGCCATTGCGGGACTCCTTTTAATCATTGGTTTGTGGACGCCCGTTGTTGGGGCAATCGTTGCTGTTACGCAATTGTGGGTTCTCTTTTCTCGACCTTTCTCGAACCACCCCTATCCGTTTCTCCATTTTTTCCTGTTGCTTTTGGGCGCTGCACTGGCGATGCTCGGGCCTGGAGCCTGGTCGATCGACGCCCGCGTGTTCGGAAGAAAACGCTTGATTCCCTGACGAAAGACATCCAGCCACGAGTACCCCAAAAGAGTGAAAGCCGATTGCCTGAATCAGTGAATCCGATCTCAACTATCCAGTGAATGACCTGGCCCGATCTGGGGATTTACTCTGACGGCGCTAAGCGCAGAATCGGGGTAGAGATGGAGCGGATCACAAGAGAGCGAAATCGAGCGTAGGGTTATTTGGATTTTCCAATAGCAACAGGAGCAAGGAGAAAAGAGATGTCGATCGTCTATCTGGTTGGATCCAGCGCGAAATTCCGCGCGTTGCTTGATGAAGTCAATCTGGTTGCGAAGGTTGACTCGACTGTCCTGATCCAGGGCGAAACCGGCACCGGCAAGGAGCTGATCGCTCGCGCGATTCACGAGGCCGGCCCCAGGCGTGCGAATCGTTTTGTAGCGCTGAACTGCGCTGCGATTCCGGCGAGCCTACTCGAGAACGAACTCTTCGGTTCCGAACGAGGCGCCTTCACCGGCGCCGTGACTCAGACAATCGGGCGTTTCCAGGCCGCAGATCGTGGAACGTTATTCCTCGATGAGATCGGAGAACTCCCGCTCGAACTTCAGCCGAAGCTTCTACGCGCTCTTCAGGAGAGGCAATTCGAGCGGTTGGGAAGTTGCCGTTCTATCCAGGTTAATGTCCGGGTCATCGCCGCGACTAACCAGGACTTGGGACGTTTGGTCCAAGAACGGAAGTTCCGGGCCGATCTCTTTTACAGGCTGAACGTTTTTCCCATCGCGCTGCCGCCGTTGCGCGAACGGCTCGACGATATTCCCCTTCTTGCGGAACACTTCGTCGAAGCGTTTGCCCGGCAGCAAGGCAAGACGATCGACACGATCCCCGAGGAGGTCATGACGGCTCTGAGGCAGTATGACTGGCCGGGCAATATCCGGGAGCTGCAAAACGTCATCGAGCGCGGCGTCGTTAGGACAACGGGACGCATACTGAGCCGTCACACAACGGCGTGTCTTGCCGCTGTCGACGCTCAACCGGGTTGCTGCCCCGTCGTCTCCCTTCCCGCCACGGGACCCGTTAGTATCAGGACGCTGGTCGATGCCGAGCGCGCGCATATCACTGCTGTTTTGCGCGAAACCAAGGGGCTGGTTGGAGGACCGCGCGGAGCCGCTGCTCAACTCGGGGTCCCGAGGACGACGTTAATGGGTAGAATGCAGAGGCTCGGGATATCGAAAGCGCGAAATCGATCAGTGGCGTCGACTCAAGGGCTCTCGTTTCTTCGAGGAGAAGACTCTCCTACTAATTTGCAGGTGATCGAAGCGGCGGCCGGCTAAGCCTTCACCGAAAGAAGAGGAATCCACTATGACTCTCGAAAAAATGCAGTACAACGCCAGACTCCGTGCGACGCACGAAAACGTCTCCAGCCGCACCAGGCCCAGCCTTCTTGCCGCGCCCGCGCTTGGCGGTACCTTCTTACTTCTCCTGCTGGCCGCTGCCAGCTATGCGCAGACCGTTCGGACCGCCGATGCCCAAGCGTTTGTCAGCAGTCCACTTCCCGAGAAACTGAGCGCAGCGACCCAGGACGCAATCCGGACCTTCCACATCAATGTACCGGCCGAACAGCTCGTTGATCTCCGCCAACGCCTGGCGGCGACACGCTGGCCCGACAAGGAAACGGTCAAGGACGAATCCCAAGGCATCCGGTTGGCAGAGATGCAAGCGCTGCTCCACTACTGGGGCAACGGCTACAACTGGCGCAAGGTCGAGGCGAAGCTGAACGAGTTGCCGGAGTTCGTGACCACAATCGACGGCGTGGATATACAGTTCATCCACGTGCGTTCGCGAGAACGGAACGCACTACCGTTGATCCTCACACACGGCTGGCCCGGCTCGCCGCTGGAGTTCCTCAAGGTGATAGGCCCGCTCACCGACCCCGTCGCCTACGGCGGACGCGCGCAAGACGCCTTCGACATCGTGATCCCCGCCATCCCCGGCTATGGCTTCTCGGGCAAGCCGACCGATCTCGGCTGGAATCCCGATCGCGTGGCGCGGGCATGGGACGTGCTCATGAAGCGCTTGGGCTACACGCGTTACGTGTCGCAGGGTGGCGATCACGGCTCCGTCATCTCCGACGCCCTGGCGCGCCTGGCGCCGACTGGACTGCTCGGCATCCATCTCACCATGCCAGCCACTATTCCCGCGAACTTGGTGACGGGCATCAACAGCGGTGATCCGGCGCCCAATGGTCTCTCCGCCGTGGAACTGCGGGCGTACGACACCCTCAGTACCTTCTTCGGACGAAACGCGGCCTACGGCGCGATGATGGTGACCCGTCCGCAGACCATCGGCTACGCCCTCACCGATTCGCCCAGTGCTCTGGCCGCCTTTACATACGAAAAGATCGCCGAGTGGAGCGATGGCGACGGCCACCCCGAACGCGTAATCGGCCGCGACGAAATACTCGATGACATCACGCTGTACTGGCTCACCAACACGGGCGCCTCTTCGTAACGCTTCTACTGGGAAAATAACAACAACAACTTCAGCGCTGCCGCGCAGAAGACCAATCAGATCAAAGTGCCGGTGGCCATCACGGTGTTCCCGCATGAGATCTATCGCGCGCCGGAAAGCTGGTCGCGGCAGGCCTATCCGTCGCTGTACTACTTCCATGAAGTCGCCAAGGGCGGTCACTTCGCCGCTTGGGAACAGCCGGAACTTTTCTCCGAGGAGATCCGAGCTGCGTTCAGATCAGTGCGCTAAGGTGCGAGAGGAAAACAGTGATCGAGAGCAAGAGAAATGGAATTTGAAGAGGAGGAAATTGCAAATGGCAAATCAAGATAAGACCAAGTGCGCGCACATCCCTTGTCTTTGTGACGTCGCCCCGGGCCAGGAATATTGCAGCGAGGCCTGTCGGGATGCTGGGAGCGAAGAGGTCGAGATCGCCTGCCAATGTGGCCACGCGAGCTGCCCTCTAACGGTATAGAGCGGGGCATTAGAGGAGTGAAGGCATGACCCCACTAATGAAAGAGGTGCTGGACGCGCACGGCGGACTGACACGATGGAAACGATTCACAAAGATATCCGCTACGATCCGCAGTGGAGGTGATTTATGGGAGCTGAAGGGTGTGCCGCAGGATCCTTCTCCCCGGCAAATGTCCGCATCGCTGGATAAGGAGTGGTCCTCGGTTTTTCCCTATGGCGCTCCAGACAAGCTGACTGACTTTACGCCCGATCGTGTGGCGATCGTCACTGTCGACGGCACGCTGGTGGCAGAGCGATTTAATCCGGCGGAACATGCAGAGGGGAAGGATATAAACTCTCCCTGGGATGCATTGGATCACGCTTACTTCAACGGCTACGCACTCTGGACCTATTTGAACGTGCCATTTCTTCTCTCTTGGCCAGGCTTTGATGTTGTCGAGATTCCCTCCTGGCAAGAGGGCGAGGAGGAATGGCGAGGCTTGCGCGCGGCGTTTCCCCTTAATATCGCAAGTCACAGTAAAGAGCAGGACTTCTATTTCGGGGCGGACGGACTCCTACGGCGCCATGATTACTACGTCAACGCGTCGGGTGGCTTCGCAGCCACACAGTATGTTTCAAACTTCATAGAAGTTGAAGGTATAAAGCTGGCGACGACCAGACGCGCATATATGCGCGCTGGCAACCGGGAGCCACTCACCGATAGGTTGATGGTGTCGATCGATCTGAGCGATTTCAGGCTCTGGTAGCTAGAACGCATGATCTGCCTGGCAGCTGTCGCAATCACGTGCAGCGCACCTCCAAAATGAGTCGGGCACGAGCTTCTTTTGTACATTGTGCTTCATGGACTCTGTTGCACTCTCTGGATAGAGTCCTCCATTAGACGGGTGCAGAGAGAGAAATCAAGGATAGGGACAATGAATAACAATCATGCACAACCTACAAGAAGAGATCTAATCGTCAAGACTGGTCTTCTAACCCTTAGCGGCGCTGTCGCCACATCTCCGGCCGCAGGACGACAATCGATCTTCGAACAGCGTTCGGCAAGAATTCGACTGTGTGAGAGACGGTCCTCGCTCAGGAGTTCTCCGCAATGAAACATTATTTGCGTTTTGAAGTTTGGATCCGTCGCGCTCTGAGCGCGGCTGTGATCACGGGAGTCGTCGTTGTCCTAACGGGAGGGGGCACGGGATTACTCACAAGGTTTTCTGTCGTCAAGACGGCGAACGCCGCTTCTCAATCTTTCGTCAGCGGCGACGAGGGACGCCTGCCTGACTTGGACGGTGCCGCCTGGCTCAACTCCCCTCCGTTGAGCCGCCAGTCGCTGCGTGGAAAGGTTGTCTTGGTGAATTTCTGGACTTACACCTGCATCAACTCTTTACGGCCCTTGCCCTATCTTAAGACCTGGGCCGCAAAATATAAGGATGCGGGCTTGGTCGTGATCGGTGTGCACACGCCGGAGTTTTCATTCGAGCACGAACCGATGAACGTAGAAAACGCCGTGCGCACTTTGCATATTACTTTTCCGGTCGCCATCGACAGCAAGACCAGGATCTGGCAAGCGTTTAACAATCAAGCGTGGCCCGCCCAGTATCTCGTCGACGCCAGAGGGAGAATCCGGTACCACCACTTTGGGGAAGGCGATTATGGCGAAATCGAGCGCTTCATCCAGGAACTCCTGAAGGAGAACGGAGCAGCTGGCCTGGCTTCTGGCACGACCAGCGTATCCGGTGTTGGAATCGAGGCCGCTCCCGACTGGACGGACCAGCGATCTACCGAGACATATATTGGATATCGCCAGGCGCAAAACTTTGCCTCGCCCGAAAAAGTGCATAGAAACTCCACCCAGTCATTCAGCGCACCCGCGAATCTTTCTTTGAACCATTGGGGATTGGCCGGCCCCTGGAACGTCAACGCCGAAAGCGCCGTGCTTCAGGCAGCAACTGGCAAGATCGTGTTCCGGTTCCACAGCCGCGACCTGAACCTCGTACTGGCTCCTGCGAAAGACGGCAAACCCGCGCGATTCTTCGTGAGATTGGATGGGGCAGCCCCTGCGGAAAATCATGGCGTTGACACAGCCCCAAACGGCTCCGGCGAAATTCGGGAGCCCCGGCTCTATCAGCTCATCCGGCAAAACGGTCCAATTACAGACCGGACCTTCGAAATCGAGTTCCTCGATCCTGGCGTTCAGGCACTTGATTTCACGTTTGGCTAGAGACACACTGGCGTTTTGGAGGATCACAATGAAATCGCGTAGAACCGTCCTCAAATCCCTACCCTTTCTGGGTCCGGCATTCCTGATGCAGCGAACCGCCGCTCAACAAGCGCCGATGACCGCAAATGGCGGCGTCGATCCCTATCCGATTCCATGGCTCGACAAGAACGGCAGCCACAATCAGCCTGCGGGACCGAATCTGGAGCCCTCGCACATCTATCACTTCAAGGGCATGGTCGCCCGATCAAGCACATTCACCGGCATGGGGACCGACAACCAAGGCAATCGAATCGCGTTCGGCACCCCGACCACCGACTACGGGCTAATGCAAGGCGAATATTGGGCCGCGAGAGCGCCGCAATATGGTGCGTTTACCCATATATGACTGACGTTATTTCGGGGGCCGGCGGTCCCCGCCAATCAGATTCATGATCTCCATCCTCCGATCGCGCCTTCAGGGCTGTATTGGGTGGTGCCAGTCCTGGCCGCGGGGCTGACCGTGAGTGCGGATCGAAAAACGATCACCCTGGAAATGAGCGATGTTCCAGTGGTGGATCAACCGCGTTGGCCGGCAATTGACTCGATCGCCACACCTGCGCGGATGACATTCAAAATGGTTTGGAAATCCACGGGGGAGCCTGTCCAATACGAGAGCCCAACGGAGCAATTTCGGTTCATCGGCACCCGTGCCGAATGCCATCTTGAGGCGGCTGTAAGCGTGCCTTCCATCGGATTTGCGTGGAAATCCGATCCGATCGACACATCGGCCGCAAGCTTCGCAATCATGGGCGAGGAAGTGAATGGCCGATACTATTCGCCGCGATAACCTCTGGCTTGGCTCTTCATCGAAAACGGGGGCAACTGAGTTCCTTGGCTGATAAAACAAAAGCCAAGGAGGATGTTTTGGATGAACTCGGAAGCGGTGTTAGGATTGGCGAACTATGAGGTGACCAGCATCGAGCACAGTGGCGGCGTG
>DATHOJ010000117.1:0-324286 GCA_035485055.1 Bryobacteraceae bacterium | reverse complement strand
GGCTTGGTGTGGATCGGGAATTCATTTCACGCAGAGACGCGGAGGGCGCGGAGAACGCGAATGCATTTCGCGCAAAGGCGCTGAGCTCGGCAAGGAATCAGTTGACGTGGGCGCTGGCGCTTGAGGCTTGGTGCGGACCGGGAATTCATTTCACGCAGAGACGCAGAGGGCGCAGAGAACGCGAATGCATTTCGGGCAAAGGCGCTGAGCTCGGCAAGGAATCAGTTGACGTGGGCGCTGGCGCTTGAGGCTTGGTGTGGATCGGGAATTCATTTCACGCAGAGACGCGGAGGGCGCGGAGAACGCGAATGCATTTCGCGCAAAAGGCTGAACTCGCCAAGGAATCAGTTGACGTGGGCGCTGGCGCTTGAGGCTTGGTGTGGATCGGGAAACACATTTCGCAGAGGCGCGGAGAAAGGGTCATTTGATGCGAGGCATCAGGGCTACGCGGTTGATGCCGGCTTCGCGGGCTTCGTCGAGGACTCGGGCTACGTCTTGGAATTCCAGGCTGGGGGCGCCGGCTACGTAGACGATGCCGTCGGGGCGGCGGGCCAGGATTTGTTTCAGGCGATCGGCCAGGCTGGGCCAGGTTACCGATTCGGTGTTGATGTCGAGGGTGCGGTCCTTATGAACGCTGACTACGATTTCGCGTGGAGGGGGCGGAGGTTGATCGCTATCGACGGGCGGTTGAGGGACGCTGGCGTCCAGGCCGTTCGATTTCTGGGGCAGGATTACCATCATGATGATTAGGAGGACCAGGAGGACGTCGATCATGGGGGTCACGTTGATTTCGGCTTTGTTTCCGGTTGTCATTGCCATGCCGGATTGGACACCGGAGGCGGCGCGAAGTTTCGGAGCGATGTGCTGGAAATTTAGCACGGAACTAAAGGCACTTTCCAGCGTCTAAAATTTTAATATGCGCAAGGATCTGTTGCATGCGGCTCGGGGATTGTGGCAGAGCCCGGTGTTTGCATTGACGGCGATTTTAACGATCGCGCTGGGCATCGGGGCGAGCACGGCAATTTTCAGCGTGACCAATGCGGTACTGCTGCGGCCGCTTCCTTACAAAGATCCGGAGAGGCTGGTGCTGCCGTTTGTGGAGATGCGGGCGCGGCACATCGTTGACGGGACTTTCTCGGCGGACGGGATGTTCGATTTGCGGAAGACGGCGACGACGTTCGAAGAGATCGCGGCGTTGTTCACTTTTCGGGGATCCTTTCCGGCAGACGATGGGACTCCGGAGCAGGTGGGGTTCGGGTTGGTGACGCCGAATTTTTTCCGGACGCTGGGCGCACATATGGCGGCGGGGCGGGATTTTGCGGAGGCGGACGGATTGCCGCAGCCACCGGCAGATCCGGCGGCGCGAGCGGCGGGCACGGCTCCTCCGAGGCTGCCTGCTGTTTCGATTTTGAGTTACGAATATTGGCAGAGGCGGTATGGGCGCGATCCGAATGTGATCGGGCGAACGGTGAATGGATCGCTGATCGTGGGGGTGGCGGAGCCGGGATTCGAGCTGTTGCTGCCGCCTTTCGCGAACATCGAACGGAAGCCCGAAGTGTGGACGGCGCTCCGGCTGGTTTACGACCAGAGCCAGAGGCTGAGCATCGGGTTCCGATTAATTGGGCGACTGAAGCCGGGGGCGACGATCGATCAGGCGCAAGCGCAGTCGGAGATCATGGCTGCGGATGAGCGCAAAATCAATTTGATCGAGAGAAGCGCGGATTATCATGTCCGGCTGGACCCGATGCATAAAGATCTGGTGGCGGAGGTGAGGCCGGCGATTATCGCGTTGATGGGCGCGGTGATTTTCCTGCTGCTGATCGCGTGTGCGAATGTCGCGAATCTGTTGATGGTGCGGTCGTCATTGCGGGAGCGCGAGCTATCGGTGCGGACGGCGCTGGGCGCCAGCCGGTGGCGATTGATGAGACAAATGCTGGCGGAGAGCGTCGTCATCGCGGGATGCGGGACGGCGGTGGGCTTGGGGTTGGCGAAGCTGGGGATTCATCAGTTGATCGTGATGGGTCCGACGAATTTGCCGCGGTTGGGGTCGATAGCGATCGATCCTACGGTGCTGATGTTTTCGATGGGAGCGGGATTGGTCGCGGCGGCGATTTTCGGAGTGGTGCCGGCGCTGCGGGCGTCGCGACCTGACGTGATGCAGGTGCTTCGAGGGAGCGGGAGGACGGCAAGTCTCGGCGGTGGACGCGCCTTGCGCAATGCGGCGGTGGTGATCGAAGTGGCGTTGTCGTTCGTGCTGCTGATCGGGTCGGGATTGATGTTCCGGAGTTTTGTGGCGTTGCAACATATCGATCGAGGCTACGATTCGCCGGGGCTGCTGACCTTACTGGTGCAAGGGGTTCCCGGAAAGACGCCGGAGGAGCGGGCGTCGTTCGTTCACGATTTACAAAGCAGGCTGGGGGGAATTTCGGGGGTGCAGAGCGTGAGTGCGGCGAGTCCGTTTCCACTGGACGGGAGGTTTAATCCGCTGCGGTGGGGGAAGGAAGATGCGCTGGGGGATCCGAGCAAATTTCAGGCGGCGGATTGCGAACTGGTTCTGCCGGGATATTTCGAGACGATGAAGACCCGGCTGATCGAGGGGCGCACGTTTACCGACGCGGACAATGATCCGAAGAGGAACCTGGTGGTGATCGACGAGATGCTGGCGAAGAAGGCGTTTCCGCATGAATCGGCGATCGGGAAGCGGTTGCTGATCCGGCTGCGGACGCCGGAGGCCGAGTTCGTTGAAATTATCGGCGTGGTGGCGCATGAGCGGCAGGCGTCGCTCGCGCAGGAGGGTCGCGAGCAGTATTACTTGACGGATGGATTCGCGGGGCACGGCGCTGCGAATCGATGGGTAATCCGCACTTCGGGAGATCCGGGACATTTCGTGGGGGTGGTGCGGGCGGAGATGGCGAAGCTCGATGCGCATTTGCCGGTATTCGAGGTGCAGCCGATGGACGTACTGGTGGAAAAGGCGGCGGCGGGGACGCGATTTTCATTGATGCTCATCGGAGTTTTTGCGGCGATCGCGGTGCTGCTGGCGGGGGTGGGACTTTACGGCGTGCTCTCGACAATGGTGCGGCAGAGGACGTCGGAGATCGGAGTCCGGATGGCGTTGGGAGCGGCGCCTACGCGGATTTTCAATTTAGTGATCGGGCATGGGCTGCGGTTGAGCGCGATGGGGATCGGGGTGGGGATTTTCGCGGCGCTGGGACTGACGCGGGTGATGTCAAGCATGTTGGTGGGGGTGAAGGCATCCGATCCGGTCACTTATTTATCGATGGCTGCGTTGTTTTTCGCGATCACGGCGGTGGCGTGCTGGATGCCGGGGCGGAGGGCGGCGGGGTTGGATCCACTGGTGGCTTTGCGGGACGAATAGTCCATACAATGGGCTTATGCTGCATGTGCCGATTCTGCGCAAGGGTGTTCCTTATAAGAGTCTTGATGTTGTAAAAACTCCGCATCATCGGACGAAGGAGACGTTTGTCGAGCTTAGCGTCGCCAATGTCGGGTTGATCCGGAGGGATCTTCTCGATCAAAAGACTCCCCGCGAGGCTCTGGCGAAATATTCGACGGCGGAGTTGATCGCGATCTCTAAACGGGCGGCGGACATTTTTTTCAATGACACGCTGCCGGTGGGGGACGCGTCGCAATCGCCCGATGAATATGTGACGCAGCTTTCGGCCACTACGGGGATGCCGTTCACGCTGGTGCGTCGCAACATGAAAAAAATTCACGCGGCGCTGGCGGAGATGGAACAGGTGATCGCGGGGTTAACGCGGAAGATTCCTTACGATGTGCTCGATCGGGGATTCGGCGCGGGGCTGAGTTTTTTTCCACGGACGGAATCGCTGGGGATCGTGCTGCCTAGCAATTCTCCGGGAGTGCATTCGCTATGGACGCCGGCGTTCGCGCTGAAAATTCCTCTGGTTCTGAAGCCGGGGAGCGCGGAGCCCTGGACGCCTTATCGATTGATTCAAGCTTTGATTCGCGCGGGTGCGCCTCCGGCGGCGTTCAGCTATTATCCGGCCGATCATGCGGGCGGGGCGGAGATTCTGCGACAGTGCGGGCGCGGGATGGTTTTCGGAGATGTGGGATCGACGAAGATGTGGGCGAACGATCCTCGCGTGGAGGTGCATGGGCCGGGATTCAGCAAAGTGGTGATCGGCGAGGATTGCGCGGATGAGTGGGAAAAATATCTGGACGTGATGGTGACGTCGATTGCGGCGAATTCGGGGCGATCCTGCGTGAATGCGTCGGGGGTGTGGACGCCTCGGCATGCGGGGAAGATCGCGGAGGCGCTCGCGGAGCGATTGTCCAAGATAGTCCCCCGCGCGGCGGACGACCCGGAGGCGGAGTTGTCGCCGTTTGCCGACGGAGGCGTGGCATCGCGGATTTCGAAGATGATTGATGGGGATTTGTATACGCCGGGGGCTCGGGACGTGTCGGCATCGTATCGGGGGAAGGAAAGATGCGTGGTGCGGGACGGGTCCACCTATTTACTGCCGACGATTGTAGAATGCGCGGTGGATCATCCGCTGGCCAATCGCGAGTATTTGTTCCCGTTTGCTAGTGTCGTTGAGGTTCCGGAGACTCAGTTGCCGGAAGCTTTGGGGCAATCGCTGGTGGTGACGGCGATCACAAATGACGGTGGGTTGCGGCAGAGGCTGCTGAATTCGAATTTAGTCGGGAGATTGAATTTTGGGGCAATTCCGACGGGTCAGATTTCGTGGGATCAGCCCCATGAGGGGAATTTGTTCGATCATTTGTATGCCCGGAGAGCGTTTCAGGCGGCTTGATTATGCTTCGATACCATGTGGCTTTCTATCTTCCGCGGGCGGCCGGTGAAATGGTGGTGGCGGAGGCTCTCGATTTTCCGGGGGCGGTCAGTCAGGGCTTCGATTTACCCGATGCACGGCTGATGATCGCCAGCGCGATGGAAGATCTTGCGCAAATTTTATAGGAAGAAGGCAAGCCACTGCCTATTCCGAACGCGAATGCGGTGGCGTTAGATGCGGACTTAATCGAACTCGTGCCGCTGTCGGTTCACGTTGGATCGCCCGCCTGAAAGGGCGGCTGTCGCCAATATTGGCTGCCCCACAGACGTCGACTGAAGTCGACGCTGCGAGCTGAAGCTTGCGCCACCTGGTTATTCCGCCGCGAGTTTGATTAGTTGTTCGGCGTGTTTTAGGGCTTCTGCTGTTACTCGCTCGCCCGAGAGCATTCTGCCGATTTCTTTGGTTCGCTGGGCGGGCGTTAGTTCGACGATCGTCGCCAGGGTACGGCCTCGCTCTTCGTGCTTTTCTACGTAGTAATGATGGTCGGCGAAACCGGCGATTTGGGGTAGATGAGTTACGCACAGCAGTTGGCTGGACGTCGATAGTTTCTTCAGGCGGCGGCCCACTGCTTCGGCGGCGCTGCCTCCCACTCCGGCGTCTACTTCGTCGAAGACGAGGGTGCGCGGAGTTCCCTTTCCTGGCCGCGAGGCGCAGGTTTTTAGGGCCAACGCTACGCGCGATAGTTCCCCGCCCGAAGCTATGCGGTCCAGAGGCTTAGGCTCCTCGCCGGCGTTGGCGGACATTAGGAACTCTACGGAATCGGCGCCGTGTTCGGACCAGGGGGCGGGCTCGACGCAGATCTCGATTTTAGTGCGCTCCATTGCCAGGGAGGCTAGTTCGGCCTCGACCGCTTTGGACAGGCGTTTTGCAGCTGCGATTCTGGCTGCGGTAAGTTTTTTTGCGGCGGTTTCATAGGATGCGGCGAGGCCGGCGACCTCTTTTTTCAGCGCGGTTTGACGATCGCTGGAGGTTTCGACGGCGTTCAGTTCCTTGCGCACGTCTTCCAGAAACATCAGGACTTCTGCGATAGTTGTCCCGTATTTGCGCTTCAGTTTTTCGAGCGCCGCCATGCGGGATTCTACCTCGTCCAGGCGGTTGGGATCGGCTTCCAGTTTGCCCAGGTAGTGGCGGAGGGCGTCGGCGGCTTCTTCTACGGCGAAGACGGCGGGCTTCAGAGTGGCGGCGATGATGGCGACGCCTTCGTCGATGCGGGACAGCTCCTCCAGTTTTTTCAGCACGATTTGCAGCTGGGCGGTCGCGCTTTCTTCGGCGTCGTAAAGAGCCGCGTAGGCTGCGTTGGCGGACTCTTCGATTTTTACTACGTTGCGCAGGACACGGCGTTCGTTTTCGAGCTCGGCGTCTTCGTTCTGGAGGGGCGCCACGGCTTCGATTTCATTGCGCTGGAAGCTCCAGAGGTCGGCCAGTCGAAGTTTTTCCTGAGCGGTGCGGTCCAGTTCATCGAGCTCGGCGGACGCACGGCGCCAGCGGTCGTATAGGGAAGCGATGCCGTCATCTGAGCCGGCGAAGGAGTCGAGCATCTCGCGCTGAGATTCGGATTTAAAAAGCTGCTGCTGGTCATGCTGGCCGTGGATATCGCCCAGATAGGGGGCTAGTTCGCGAAGCAGGGCTCCGGTGACGGGACGGCTGGCGACGAAGGCTCGGGATTTGCCGTTGGCGAGGATTTCGCGCTCGACTAGAAGCTCGTTGTCTTCGATTTCTATGCCGGCTCCGTCGAGCACCCGGATTAGGGAGGGACTGGAGGTCACTTCAAAGATGCCGGAGACACGGGCGCGGTCGGCTCCGGCGCGGATCATGTCGGAGGAGGCTCGGCCGCCGAACAGGAGGCCCAGGGCGTCGACGACAATCGACTTGCCGCTGCCGGTTTCTCCGGTGAGGAGGTTCAGGCCCCGGTGGAAGCGGACGCGGAGGCGTTCAATGACGGCGTAATTTTCTACGGCTAGTTCGGCGATCACGCTACTCGATCAGATTATAGCGGACGGATCGCGAATCCCGGCGAATCCTAGATCGCCGCCGTGATGGGCAGGTCGGGAACCTGCCCCACTTGGTTTCATGCCTACTGACGGCAGCGCATGACGCCGCCCCAGTCAGATAAAACATTTCTTTTCTCTTCTGTTTGATACGCGTTTCCTATTACAATGAAACTGAGTGCAGATCTTTCTGGAAGTGAACTTCTGGGAACTGGTGAAAACCGCTGGAACCGTCACCTGGGCGGTGCTGGGGACGTTGGCGATTTTTTCACTGGCCTCCTGGACCATCATTTTTTCTAAATGGAGCTCGTTCCGGCGCGCGCGGAACGCGAATCTACGGTTTTTGAGGGCGTTTCGCAAGTCGACACGCCTGGATGCGGTCGCGGCGGCTACCGAGCAGTTTCGGGCCGCGCCGCTGGTAGTGGTATTCGATTTCGGCTATAGCGAGGTGTCCCGGCAGATGCAGACTCACGGGATGATCGGCAACAAGCAGGCGCTGGAGCGGACCCTGCAAATCGGGATGAGCGAGGAGGTCAGCCGGCTGGAGCAGAGCATGAACTGGCTGGCGACCATCGCGACGGTTTCGCCGTTTATCGGCCTGTTTGGCACGGTGCTGGGCATTATCGACGCGTTTCAACAATTGGCGGTCGAGGGCTCGACCAGCATGCGGACGGTGGCGCCGGGCATCGCGGCGGCGTTGATTACCACCGGCGTCGGCCTCGCCGCGGCGATCCCGGCGGCCATCTTTTATAACTACTTCGGGAACGCAGTGAAGGAGATGGGTGCGCGGCTGGAGGATTTTTCGCTCGAATTCCTGAACATGACGGAAAGGAATTTCGAGGAGCCGAAATAGAATAGTTATATGGCGTTCTCCCTAGGCGGATCAGGCGGCGGAATGCGCGGGCGGCGGCGGTTTGGCGGGTCCAATGGCACGCTGTCCGAAATTAATATCGTCCCCCTGGTGGACGTGGTGCTGGTGCTACTGATTATTTTCATGCTGACCGCGCATGTGATGGATTACGGCCTGGAAATCGAAGTTCCGAAGACCAAGATCACGAAAGAGAACAACGAAGTACTTCCGGTTTTGACTCTCGATCGCAGCCAAAAGCTGCAATTGAACGGGAAGCCCGTCAATATTAACGACCTTCCGGCGCAACTCGCGAAACGGTTTAAGGATCAAAAGAGTGTCTACGTGGTTGCGGACGGGTCGACACGGTGGGACATCATGGCGCAGATACTGGTGGCGCTGAACGCTGCTCACATTACTCCCCGCATGGTGACGAAACCGATCGAGTCGAGGGGCCAATGACGGCGAACGTCCTTTTACGACCCGATCCAAAGGGACGATCGTTCGCTTTCGCATTCGCTTTGCATGCGTCGTTGTTCGGGACGATTTTCCTGGTGAATTGGCTCCATTCGAAAACCGACAGCTTCGGAGATCCCAACGCGGGGGGTGCGAGCATCGGCGTGGAGGTGGTGGATAAGATCCCGATTCCGCACCAGGGGATGCCGAATCCACTGGCGGCTCAGACGGAGAGCGAAGCTCCGCAGGAGCCTGCGAAGCCGGTCGATCGGGCGGAGAAAGAAGTGGCGCCTCCGGACGCGGTGAAGATCAACCTGCATAAGGACAAGAAACAGGAAGCCAAGGAAGAGAGCACCAAGCGGCGGTTCCGGCCGTTCGATCAATTGGAGAGCAATCAGTTGAAAAGCAAGACTCCACAGGCGGTTTCGAGTCCTTTATTCAGCCAGATGCCTGGTTCGGGGCGCGTGGGACTGGGGGCGAATACCACGCTTGGGACGCAGTATGGAGCGTATGCGGCTCAGATTCAGGATTTGATCTCGCGGAACTGGCACACCAACGATGTGACGGCCCAGGTTGCGCCTCCCGTAATCGCCTCGTTCGATCTGATGAAAGACGGGAGCATCCGCAATCTGACGATCGTGCAGGGCAGCCGGATTCCTTCTCTCGATTTCTCGGTGCGAAGGGCGATCGAGGGCGTCACGTTACCGCCTCTTCCTCCGGGTTACCCTCATGACACCGCGAAGTGTGAGTTTACATTTGAGTTGAAAAAATGAAAATCAAACTACTTCTTGCATCATTGGCCGCAATGGCCATCGGAGCGATTTTCGTATTGGGCCAGGATCGGATCGGCGGAACAATCATAAAGCCGGTTGGGAAGCCAAGGATCGCGGTCATTGATTTTCGCGGCGCAGGCGACGCCCAGAAACTGATGGCGACCTTTAACACAACCCTCTGGGATGAGCTCAGCAATTCGGGTGTGTTGGAAATGGTCGGCAAGAGTTTCTACCCGCTGGATGTTCCGCAGCAACCGCAGGACTTCAAGCCGCCTTCAGCCGCAGCACCGGGGCGCCGGGGCGATGCGTCTCGCGCGCAGAAAAATGGGCCGTGGCTGACCGATTGGTCGGGTCCGCCGACCAATACGACCTATTTGGTTTTTGGGTATACGGCGGTCCAGGATGGGCGATTGCTGCTCCAGGGATTTCTTTTTAACGTCACACAGCCGGATGTTCAGAGCGCCAAATTGATCGGCAAGTTGTACTTCGGATCGTTGGACGACGCTGGGGCGAAGAAAGTCGCTCGCGACTTTGCCGCGGACATTCTTCAACAATTCGGACAGAAAAGCCTGACTGGATCCAAAATCTATTTTGTATCGGACCGGTCCGGAAACAAAGAAATCTGGTCGATGGATTACGACGGGTCCAATCAGAAGCAGTTGACGAGTTATAAGACCATCGCCATGGAACCGGCGGTTTCCGCCGATGGGAAGATGTTCGCGTTTACAGCTTTGATGAAAGGTGTCTGGCAGGTGATGGTGCATTCGGTTGAGACGGGAAAGAAACTGCCTTTCTACAATCCGGTGACCTCTACGATTCAGACGGCGACGTTTACGCCGGATAGCAAACATATCCTTTATGCGGCGAGTCTTAACGGATGGGAGAACATCTGCATCGCGGACGTCAACGGCGGGAACATGAACCAGGTCACCCACTACCGCGCCGCCGAGGTTTCACCGCAGGTGAATCCGAAAACGGGAGCCGATGTGCTCTTTATCTCCGGCCGCAGCGGAATTGAGCAGCTCTGGCGCATGAACATTGATGGATCGGACGTCGAGAGGATCACCAATGGGGAGGGATACGTCGCGAATCCGTCCTGGGCTCCGAATGGACAACTGATCGCGTTCGCCTGGACGAAGGGGTTTGAGCCGGGTTCCTATAACATTTTCATCATGGATATTGCCAGCAAGCACATCGATCAGCTCACTTCGAATGCGGGCAAGAATGAGCACCCCTGGTGGGCTCCGGATGGGGCTCATTTGGTTTACCAGTCGACTCATGGCCATGTCACCCAGATTTACACCATGCTGGCCGATGGGAGTGGTAAACCGCAGCAATTGACGACACAGGGAAATAACACCCAGCCCGTGTGGGCGAACGGGATAAACTAAAGTATCGGTAAGGGAAAGGATGAAAATGCGTAATTTTTCGAGAACACGCTTTTCGACTCAAGTGGGTTTAGCGGTGTTCGCGGCGGCTTTGATGATTTCGGCCGCAGGATGTGGGAAAAAGACGCCGGTGCCGACTACGCCTCCGCCACCGCCGACATCGAATGCCCCGGCCGAGCCTCCTCCGTCCGCTCCGCTTTCGGTGCGCATCAATAGCTTTACCGGTGAACCGCGTTCAATCGAAAGGGGACAAGCAGCGACATTGCGCTGGTCCGTCGGCAATTCCACAGATATTTCCATCGACCAGGGACTGGGCGCGGTAGCTGCGAACGGCAGCCGCCAGGTGTTCCCCAGCCAAACGACCACCTATACCCTAACGGCAAAAAGCGGCGGTGCTCAAGACACGCGGTCGGTCACAATCGAGGTATCGAGCAGTGTTCCGCCTCCGCCTCCGCGCACCACGGGCGAGAAAATTCCCAGTGGACAGATCCTGGGTCGCGAAGCGCAGGACGTCTATTTCGACTACGACAAGAACGACATTCGGGCTGACGGCCGCGACACGCTGACGAAAGACGCGGATGTGATCAAGCGGATTCTGGCCGCCGATCCCGGCTTTACCATCGTGATCGAAGGCCATTGCGATGAGCGCGGATCGGAAGAGTACAATCTGGCGTTGGGCGATCGCAGGGCGCTGGCGGTTAAGGAGTTCCTGGTGCAGCTCGGCGTGCCGGACGATCGCTTGAAGACCATCAGCTTCGGCAAGGAACGTCCGGTATGCACGGACGAAAACGAAGCCTGCTATCAACGCAACCGGCGCGGCCATCTGGCGCCCGCGCAATAAGAACAGGAGGGGTTCATGAACGCTTCACGATTACTTCTGGTTTCCATCGCTTTTGCGCCGGCGGTTTTGCTGGGACAAAAGCACGATGAACTCGTCTCGATCCAGCGCGACGTGGCGCAGCTTGAGGATCAGGTGAAGCAGATTCAGAAGGCGCTCGACGATAAGACGGCGGCCTTAACGGCTCTGCTCCAGCAGTCGATTGACGCGTCCAACAAGTCAGCCGCGGCGTTGGCGGCAATGCAGCACAGCCTCGATCAGAAACTGGCAGAGCAGCAGACCAAGCTGGTGGCTCCGGTGGCGACTCTGGGGACCAAGGTCGACGAAATGTCCGGCGATTTGCGCTCCGTGGCGACCAATGTAGCGGAGTTGGTGCGGCACATGAACGACATGGACGCGAAGGTCAAAGACCTTTCGGACGCAGTGCGAAGTATACAAACCCCTGTCCCTCCTCCGCCTCCAGCCGGAGGATCGGCGACGGCGACGCAGACAACGGATGCTCCGCCGGCAGGATGGTCTGCGGAGCTGGCTTATCAAAACGCTTACCGCGATTATCAAGGCAAGAAGGACGACTTGGCCCTGGAAGAGTTCGGGCAGTATGTGAAGTACGCTCCCCAGAGTGAAAACGCGCCTAACGCGCAATACTATGTTGGCCAGATTTACTATCGCAACCAGCAGTGGTCCGACGCCGCGAAAGCTTTTGATGCGGTGCTCGAGATGTACCCCAAGAATCCAAAGACGCCGGAAGCGCAGTATATGAAGGCCTGCGCTCTGATGAACGACAAACAGAAGACTGCGGCGGGGAAAGAGTTCAAGAATTTTCTCGCCGCGTACCCCGACAATCCCAGAGCGCATGATGCCCATGTCCATCTGCAGGAATTGGGGCTTGAAACGCCCAAGCGACGCAAAGATTAAAAAATGTCGGCACCAGCCGAGCCACGACTTTCCTACGAAGACATTGCCCGGATGATCGAACATCCGGTGCTGGCGCCGGAGCTTTCTGAAGAGGAAATACACACCGGCTGCGAAATCGCGAGGCAATATCGCATCGCCGCGGTAGTGGTGCGTCCCTCCGATGCAGACCTCGCGGTGAATTGGATGCGCGGCAGCGGCGTGGCCGTCGGCAGCGTGGTCAGCTATCCGCATGGATCCGCCAGCACGTCGGTGAAACTGTATGCGACCCGCGACCTGGTGCGGCGAGGAGTCACTGAAATCGATACCGTGATCAATATCGGCAAGATGATCTCGCGCCAGTTCCAATACGTGGAGATGGAGCTTCAGCAAATGGCTGCGGCATGCCATGAGGGCGGCGCGATTCTCAAAGTCGCGTTCGAAAACGGCTATCTCACAGAAGATTTGAAGACCATCGCCTGCAAGATCGTGAAGCGCGCCGAAGTCGATTACGCCAGGACTTCGACGCCGTTCGGGCCCACGCCCTATTCGCTCACCGACGTTGCTCTGATGAAGCGATTGCTCGGTGATCGCGTGAAAATCAAGGCGAGCGGCGGGGTCCGCACCATCCGCGATGTGCTGGAGTTGCGCGAAGCGGGATGCGCCAGGGTCGGCACCATTACGACGGTCGCGATTCTGGAGGATTGGAAAGCGAAACTCGCGCTACAAAACTCCCAGACGCAGACCTCTTAATCTGATATCGTTTCCGGTATGCGTAAGCCTCTGATTGTCCGCATGTCCGCCGGACTGGTGTTCCTGATCGGCGCCTGGGTCGCCTATACGCAGACTCCGCAGGCCGGGAAACTCGCTCTTGAAAAGGTCAAGGACGACCTCTACGTCATCTCGAACGACGGCGGAAATGTCGCGGCCTACGTCACGAATGACGGCGTCATCGTGGTGGACGATAAATTCGACGCCGATGTCGCCGAGATCCTGGCGAAGATCAAGAGCGTCACGGACAAACCGGTGAAGTACGTGCTCAACACGCACCAGCACGGCGATCATACCGGAGGCAATCAGAAGCTACTGCCGGTCGCTGAGATTATTATTCACGAGAATGCGCGCGCCAATATGGTCGCCGGCAACATGCCGGGCGTCCCGCGCGTGACCTATAGCGATCAGACCGGCGTGTATCTCGGCGGCAAAGAAGTTCTCGCAAGACATTTCGGCCGCGGCCACACCAACGGCGACGCCGCAATTTATTTTCCAGCTCTCAAGGTGGTCCACATGGGCGATCTGTTCGTGTCAGGCGCGCCGTTTATCGATTATTCGGCTCATGCCAGCGCAAAGGAATGGGCCGGAACGATCGACGGCGTTTTGAAATGGGATTTCGACACCGTGATTCCCGGCCACGGACCGGTTTCTAAACGCGCCGACCTGATCAAGTTTCGCGACGGCATGGCCAAACTGTGCGACCGCGTCGGCGGAATGGTTCACGAAGGTAAAGGTAAAGACGACGTTTCGAAAATGCTGGTCGCGGAATTCGGCTGGAACGCGGCCGGCGCCAATCGGTCTTTGGACGGCTTGATAGCCGAGTTCAAGCAGTAGTTGCAGCAGTGCCCGCGAGGCCCAACTCGGCGGCCCGAGCCTGCATCGCCTGGATGCAGAATTCAATGTGCTGATCCAGATCGACGCCCATTTCCGCCGCCCCATTCACGATGTCGTCGCGATTCACGGCGCGCGCGAAAGCCTTGTCCTTTAGCTTCTTCCGGACCGATTTAGTCTCGACTTCCTGGATACTCCTGCCCGGCTTCACGTAGGCGCAAGCCGTGAGAAATCCGGCCAGTTCATCGCACGCGAACAAAGTTTTCTCAAGCGGCGAGGTGCGCGGAACGCCGGTAAAATCGGCATGGGAGAGAATCGCCCGGCGAATCTCTTCACTGACGCCACGCTCCGCGAGAATCGGCTCGCCCTTAGTCGGATGGTCCGGCAGATTGGGATGAATCTCCCAATCGAAATCGTGAAGCAGGGCCGTAACCGCCCATTTTTGTTCATCTTCCCCGAACTTTCGCGCATAAGCGGCCACGCAGGTTTCCACCGCCAGCATATGCTTGCGCAGGCTATCCGATTTCACGAATTCACAGACGATTTCCCAGGCTTGATCGCGGTCCATAAACACAGTGTATGTTAAACTGAGTTCTGTACTAAGCGTGGGCCTGTGGCGCAGTTGGGAGCGCGCTTCCATGGCATGGAAGAGGTCGACGGTTCGAACCCGTCCAGGTCCACCAAAGTATATCACCGCGGCAACGGATCGAACTTGCGCGGAGTCTCTCATTCATGAGATTCTTCCTGATTTTCTTGGCGATCCCTGCTTATTCCCAAGGCACCGATGAATTCAGGACCGATCCGCACTGCGTTGCTCCCCTGCTCGACACGCTAACGAACTGCCAATCCAGCGATATCTCCTGGAGCGGGTACGCGCACGACCCGCAGCACACTGCGACCTCGGCCACGGCGGCGCAGGCTCTGCATTCGATCCATTGGCAGACCCCGGTCGATCTGAATGCGCCGGGTGGCGGACAGACCGACCTTTTGATCCACTACGGGTCCCCACTCGTGACCGCCGCGAATACCGTTATCGTCCCGGTGAAAACCGGCGCGACCGGGGGATTTCAGGTGGAAGCCTTCAACGGTGCCACCGGATCGCTGCTCTACACGCTCTCCACCGATTATTCGCTTCCCGCGCACGACTGGATTCCGCCCTATGCGCCGGCAATTTCCCTGGGCTCGCGTCTCTACTACGCCGGGGCCGGCGGGACCATCTACTATCGCGATTCGCCGGATTCCGCCACCGGCGCGACCGGCCAGGTAGCCTTCTACGGAACGCAACAGTACAAAAACAGTCCGGCCGCGTTCAACAGCAGCGTCCAGATCTCGACGCCGCTGACGGCCGATCGCGCCGGAAACATTTTCTTCGGTTTCACAGTATCGGGCTCCAATCCGGCAAACCTGGTGAGCGGCATCGCCCGAGTCACCTTCAGCGGATCAGGAACCTGGGTCAGCGCGGTATCCCTCAGCGGCGACGGTTCCACCAACCAGATTGCGCTGAACTGCGCCCCCGCTCTCAGTAACGATCAACGCTCGGTCTACATTGCCGTCTCGACGGGGGCGGCATACGGAACCGGATATCTCGCCATGGCGGACGCCTCCACGCTCGCGCCGATCGCGCATGTGGCGTTGTTCGATCCTCGCGGAGGGCCAGGGACCATCTCTACCGACAGTTCAGCGACTCCCATGGTCGGCCCTGACGGCGACGTCTACTACGGCATCCTGGAATCCCCGTGCTGTAGTTCGCATAACGCCAGGGGCTGGATGCTGCACTTCAATTCCACGCTGACCCAAACCAAAACGCCCGGCTCCTTCGGCTGGGACGATACGGGTTCCGTGGTCCCAGCCGGGGCCGTGCCTTCCTATACAGGCTCGTCTCCGTACCTGATCCTCACCAAGTACAACAACTACGTCGGGACCGGAACCGGGAACGGCATCAACAAGGTCGCGGTCCTGGACCCCTCCGCCACCATGCAGGACGAATACGCGACCACGCCGGTCACCGTCATGAAAGAGGTCATCACCGTTACCGGCGTCACGCCCAATCCCACCGCAGGTTTCCCCAATGCAGTCCGCGAATGGTGCGTCAATACGGTTGCCATCGACCCGTTCACGAAATCCGCCATCGTCAACAGCGAAGACGGAGTCACGTATCGCTGGGATTTCACGACCAACTCACTCTCGCAGAGTCTCCGCCTGACTGCGGGCCGCGGCGAAGCTTATACCCCAACCGTGATCGGCCCCGACGGCACCGTCTACGCCATCAACGACGCGATCCTGTTCGCGATCGGAAACTAACATGCGCCTCTGCCTTCTCCTAGCCATGGTCGCGTCCGCGTGGGCCGCCGATCCTGTCGCCTCGATCAAATCCGAACTTCCGTTCGACCCTACCTTCGGCTATCTCCCCGCTCTGCTCGAAGCCCTACACATCCCCTCCGAATCGCAGATCGCCGTATTCTCAAAGACCAGTATCCAATCCCTCCGCATCGAACCCGCCAACCCCCGCCTCCTCTATTTCAACGATCACATCATCGTCGGCGCGGTCCACGGAGGCTTCCTCGAACTCGCCGCGCAGAACCCCGAACAAGGCATCCAGTTTTACACCCTTCAGCAACGCCCCGGCGAACACCTCGTCCATCGCCAGGATTGCCTGAACTGCCATAAATCCGGAACCACGCTAATCCGCAGCGTGATCCCCACACCCGATGGCATCCCCTCGCGCGAAAGCGATCAGCCCTGGGGAGGCTGGTTCGTGACCGGAGCCGCCGTACCACCTCATATCGGCAACGCCGTCTTCGAACCACAAAAGCGCGAAATGAGTCCTCCCGTCGCAAGCGATATCGTGGCGCTCACCGTCTTCGCGCACCAGATGCGCATGATGAACCTGCTCGCCCACCCCGACAACATAAACGACCTGGTCGATCATCTTCTTTTCGTAAACGAATCTTTCCCGAACCCCATCCAAGGCGACCCCGGCTTCACGCAAATCTTCGAAGCGTCCGGCCCCCGCGACCGCCACGGCCGCTCCCTCCGCCAATTCGACCTCAATCGCCGCCTGATGCGCTACCCGTGCAGCTACATGATCTACACCGCGGCCTTCGACGCCCTCCCCGCCCCCACGAAAGCCGCCGTCTACCGCCGCATGTGGACCGTCCTTGATAAATTCCCTCCCGCCGACCGCCAGGCCGTCATCGAAATTCTGCGCGACACCAAACCGGATCTGCCCGCCTATTTTGGTAGAATCGAGGTAACGCGTTTCCCGCGCTAGATCCCAACACATGAAGCTCTCCGATATCGATCCAGGACCGTACGCTCCCAAATCCGTTCGCATGATCGTCGAGATCGCGAAGGGCGGCAGCAACAAGTGCGAATACGATATCGAGCTCGGCGTCTTCCGCCTCGACCGCGCCCTTTATTCGCCCATGCACTACCCCGGCGATTACGGCTTCGTCCCCGGCACCGTCGCCGATGACGGCGATCCCATCGACATCCTGGTCCTGATGACCCACCCGAGCTTTACCGGTTGCATGATCGAAGTGCGCCCCGTCGGAATCCTCGACATGGTCGATAACTCTGAGGCGGATTACAAAGTCCTCGCCGTGCCCATGCGCAACCCGCGCTACGACGAAATCCACAACATCGGCGACGTCCGCGGACACCAGTTAAGGGAGATCGAGCACTTCTTCCAGATCTATAAAGAGCTGGAAGGAAAGAACGTGAAACTGCAAGGCTGGCGCGACGTCCATGCAGCGCACGAAGCCATCATGAAAGCCCGCGAGCGCTATCTAACCCAACAAAAAACCGCCAAAGCAGCAACCTGACCGCATCGTCCCTTAGCTCGCGAGGTGCTTAGGTGGCGCAGGTGGTTCCGCCTGCGTTTTCTAACCAGCCCCCACCAGCTCCCGCGCCCCGATCTGCTTCAAACACCGATCCACCCACTGCTTCGTCAACTTCTCCTGCACCCCGTTTTGCGATAACCGGGTCCGCAGATTCGACCAATCGACCAAATCCAAAGACTGATCCTGATTGAAGCACGAAAACACCACAGTCTCTTCGCCCGTAATCGGATCCTTGTGCTGCTGCAAACACTGCGCGCAAATTTCCTTCATCATGCACTGCATCGGAGAATTGATACTTCCGATAGCCTTGTGATCGGGCTTCAAATAGGGAGCCAGCACCGTGTGCCGCGCCCGCGCGACCGCGCCCATCATCGCATCCGAGCCGATCACCACCAGCCGATCCACCGAGTGCAGCGAAATATCCAGCTTGTCCGGCGTAATTGGATCATCCAGATCCCCAAGCCCATAAGCCAGAATCGCCTCGACAATATTCCCGACGAACGCCTTGTCCTGCACCCTCCCCGGCGTAAATCCCGGAGCCTCGTCGCAGCACCAGATCACCACATCCGCCGCTTTTTCGATCTCCTCCACCTTGTAGCGATCGATGATCTTCTTATATCCCGCAAAATAAATCGTCCGCGACCCGTTCGCGCGCAGCTCCTGGCCGATCGAGAACAACACCGCGTTCCCCAACCCTCCGCCGATCAGTAAAACAGTTTCCTTCGCCGGCGTTTCCGTCGGAGTTCCCGTCGGACCCATCAAAATAACCGGCTCGCCCGGCTTCAGCAGCGCGCATAAATCCGACGACCCGCCCATCTCCAGCACAATCGTCGATAGCAAACCTTGCTTGCGATCCACCTTAGCCCCAGTCAGCGCCAGGCCTTCCATCGCAAGGATCGTTCCGCCCGCGCGCGGCGCCAGCGTCTCAAAATTCTGCAAGCGATAAAACTGCCCCGGATGAAACGCGCGAGCCGCCATCGGAGCCTTCACCACCACTTCAACAATCGTCGGCGTCAGCCGTTCCACCTTGTGCACGACAGCCCGAAGCTCCTCGTTCAGGTGCTCCAGCAGCGTCCCCGGCAACAACCCCGTAGGCGCCTTCCGTGCAAGCAGCCGGGAGACCACCGGATACCCCTGCTTCGCACTCGCCATCGCCTTCACCACATTGCCCGCGAAGGAAGGATGCAAATCGCCAAAGAACGAAATGCCGCGTCCATCCGGACGAATCGACATCAGCACCCGCGCGTCCTTCGGCTTCGCGACCTTCTCCGGCTTCACCGGCTCGCCCGAATCGTCTACCGCGCGGAACCACTTGCCGTCTAAGAAAACGTGCTCCGGATCTTCGCGACCCAGCACCGTATTCGGCTGCGTCCCCGCCGCCACTAGAATCGACCGCGCCGCCATCCGCACCACTTCGCCTTCAGCGTTCCGAACCATCAACGCCGCCGCGTGGCCGTACGCATCCACCTCGACTTCTTCCGGCGTCAGCGATTCCGCGAATCGAATTCCCTCTTCCAGCGCCAGCGCGACCTCTTCGTGATTCAGCGTGTAACTCGGCGAATCGATCATTCTCCGCCGGTACGCGATCGTCACCCCGCCCCAGCGATTGAGAATTTCCACCAGCTTCGGTTCGCGACCTTCCCGCGCCGCCTCCGTGCGCTCTGCCCGAATCGCCAGAGCATGGGCGATAAACTCCTCCGCGGTCTCTGTCTCCTCCGCCGTCCAGCGTGCCCGGACTTCGCGCTCGCCCAGGTCCGCAACCAGAGCCTCATAGCGCGAAAGAAACTTCTCCACCTGCACCACGTAATACGCCAGCGATTCCGTCGCCGTATCGATCGCGGTTAACCCTCCGCCGATCACCACAATCGGCATGCGCACCTGCAAATTCGCAACCGAGCTCTCTTTCGCAGCGCCCGTCAATTGCAGAGCCATCAGAAAATCCGATGCCTGGCGAACGCCGCGCGCCAGCCCGTTCTTCATCGGAATCACCGTCGGCCGTCCCGCGCCCGCGCACAAGGCCACGTGATCGAACCCCAGCTCGAACGCGCTCTCGACAGTCATGGTCCCGCCGAAGCGCACGCCCCCGAACATCCCGAACTGCTCGCGCCTTTCGAGAAGGAGCCGGATAATCTTCAAAAAATTCTTGTTCCAGCGGACCGTGATGCCGTACTCGGCCACGCCTCCGAATCCCGCCATCACCCGGTCGTCCAGCGATTCGTACAACTCGTTCACATCGCGAATCGGACGAAACGGCACGCGCTCGCCATGCGGCGTCACGCCCGAAATCTCCGCTGGCAGCGGCTCAATCTTCAACCCATCCACGCCCGCAACAGTGTGCCCGTCGTTCATCAGATGATGCGACAGCGTGAACCCCGCCGGTCCCAATCCGACGACTAAAACTTTGTATCCCGACACTTCCCTTGGCACAGGCCGCGCGAAATTCAAAGGATTCCACCGCGTCAGCAGACTATAAATCTCAAAACCCCACGGCAGCTCCAATACATCTTTGAGCGCCCGCGTCTCCACCTGCGGAATATCCACCGGGTCCTGCTTCTGAAAAATGCAGGACTTCATGCAGTCGTTGCAAATGCGATGCCCGGTGCCCGCGCACATCGGATTATCCACCGCCGTGATCGCCAGCGCGCCCACCGAATGCCCTCGCTGCTTCACCAGGTTCATCTCCGAAATTTTTTCATCCAGAGGGCATCCCGCCAGCGTGACTCCGAAAAAGCTCTTCTTAAATTCGCCGGTCTTCTCTTTCAAACCGGTCGAGCACGAATCCTTTTCCTGGTTATGGCATTTGATGCAATAATTCGCCTGATCGAGCGCCGCGTTCAGGCCCATCCCCGCGTCGGTGAGCTTGAATCCTTCGCGATGCCTCCATTCATGCTGCGGCAGCGCCAGCCTGGCGACGCCGTTCACCAGGGTCTCCACAGGGATCAGATGCGTCATGTCCAGCTTGTGCGGTACCTTGAACAGCACGCCGCCATCATGCTTCTCGCGACCCGCGGGTGAAAGCGCGGCCCACGCCGCATACTGCGCCGCAACCGTCAACTGAGCAGCGTGATTCGCCTCATCCTCCAACCACTGAGAAACGTGCTCGACAAAACTCTCTTCGGTCAAAGGCTCGTTAAACAACGCCTCCAGTTCCATCCCCACGGCGCGTCCATTGATCAGAACAGCCTTCTCCGCGGTGACCCCGCTAATCGCTTTTTTCTGAATAAATTTGCGCTTCAGCGCATAAACCGGCGCCAGCGCGTCATGCCGCGCCTGCAACTCCCGCACCTCGACCGCAATTCCAAACAGATCGCCGATAAAATCCTCGACATGAGGCGCCAGGTCCACCATCAACTCAGAAAGCTGTTTCCGCGCGCCGTTGCCGGTCCGCGCCTCCATCAACCGGTTAAACAACCCGGCATCCACAGCTTTCAAATGATCGATAAACGCAGCATCGATGCGAACCAGACCCTCGCGGCGATACAAATCGTCAAACGAAAGTCCAAACTGAAGGCTCAAAGATTCGAAATTAGACATGCAGTGGGGCAGGTTCCCGACCTGCCCGCCTTTCAAGCGGCCGACAGGACAACCTGGAGCGAATAACTATATTGTAGCCCGTATCTGAACCAGGTAGCACCCTGTTCAGTCCGTGTGCACCTGCGTGGCGCGCGCCTCCAGGCGTGCCGCGTCGACATTCGTGTCGACGTTCCGCGACCGCCAGTAAGCCCAAGTAACCCAACCCGAAAGAGCCACCAACAACCCATCCCGCGCCAAAGTCTTAGGACCCAGTTGCTCCCCCGGCCCAAAACACCCGCAATCCCCCTGAAACCCCTTTAAATAAAGAAACACAAGCATCCCAAAAAAGCAGCCCAGAACCGCGGTAGCGACTGCCCCCACGTAGCGCATCTTCAGCCCGATCACCAGCAACACGCCGACCACCAGCTCAACCCACGGAAGCACCCGGGCCACAGTATCCACCATCCCGCCAGGCACGACGTGCATCGCGTCGATCTCCATCGCGAAGACCATCCAAGGATCGCGCAGCTTGGTGTACGCGGCCCACAGAAACACCGCCGCCAGCGCCAGCCGCGCGCAAATCAACAGCACCCCGCGCATTTATTTAACGATCGTGTCGATCAACCGCCCCAGCAGGTCGTATCGCGCGTCGCCCGTGATCGGATATCGTTTCCCTTTGCCGCTCAAAATCATCGTCGGAGTCGACTCCAAAGGAATCTTGCGGGCCAGCGCCATATCGGCGTCAATCTCCGCGTTAATCTCCGCCAGCGCCTTGGGGTCCGCCAGAATTTTTCGGACCTTGGCCATTTCGGCGGGGGTCAAATCCTTCGCCACCGCTCCCTCCACGTCCCCGGTCCTGCCCCATTCCTGCTGGGTGCGGAACAGAGTATCGCAGATGCGCTCGTATTTCCCGATCCGCGAAGCCGCGTCCGCATACTGCGCCGCCTTCCTCGAATAAGGCATCTGCGGCAGAATGTAATCGCGAAAAACGATGCGCACTTTACCCGACGCCACGCAGTCTCCTATCGCCTGTTTGATCGCTCCGAAATGCAGTTGGGCGCAGTGAGGACACTGGAAATCGCTCCACACTTCGAGCGTCACCGGAGCGTTTGGCGATCCGACGGTTCTGTCCGCTTGCTCGCTTGCAAACAGCGTCCCGGCGGCAAAAAGTAGCGAAAAGTACAAAAGTCGCATTTGCCCTGATCCTATCACAGCCATCGGTTGTGATAAAACACGATGCATGGGTATTGATCTAAAAGGTAAGACCGCGCTCGTCACCGGAGCAGGCCGCGGTATCGGACGCGCCGTCGCTATGAAGCTCGCGCAGGCAGGCGCATCCGTGATGTTGAACGATCTCGATCGCGATGTGGTGTTCGAGACCGGAATGATGATCGACAAAGAGGGAGGCGCCGCGAAAGCGATGCCCGGCGACGTCACGGCGCCCGATTTCCCCGAGAAGCTCGTGAACGCAACCGTCAATGGATTCGGCTCCATCGACATCATCGTCAACAACGCCGGCTACACCTGGGACAACGTCATCCAGAAAACCACCGACGAGCAGTTTCAGGCGATGATCGACATCCACATCGTCGCGCCCTTCCGCGTCTTGCGGGCCGCGTCCAACTATATCCGTGAGACCGCGAAAAAGGAGATTGCGGAAGGCCGGCGTGTCATGCGGAAAGTCGTAAACATCACCTCCGTTTCAGGCGTCGATGGCATCGCCGGCCAAGCCGGCTACGGCGCAGGCAAAAGCGGTATCAACGGATTGACGAAGGTCATGGCCAAGGAATGGGGACGCTACAACGTCAACGTGAACTCCGTAGGATTCGGCTTCATCGAAACCCGCCTGGTCCAGCCGCTGGGCGAAGGCTCGGAGATTGACATGAAAGGCCGAAAAATCAAAGTCGGAGTGCAAGCCGCCACCATCGAAGCGGTGAAAACCCATTGCCCTCTAGGCCGCGCCGGAACCGTCGAAGAAGCTGCGGGCCCAGTCCTGTTCTTCTGCTCGCCTTTATCCGACTACGTCAGCGGCGAAATCCTAATCGTAAGCGGCGGCGCGCGATCCTAATGGACCCTCTCTTATCCTGGCGCAAAGAATTCCCGATCCTCGATCGGACCGTCTACATGATCAGCCACTCGCTCGGCGCCATGCCCCGCCGCACCCGCGACCGGTTAAATCAATTCGCCGACGAATGGGATACCAGGGGCATCCGAGCCTGGGAAGAAGGCTGGTGGGAAATGCCCGTCACCGTCGGCAACCTCATCGGAAAAATCATCGGCGCAGGCGAAGGCGAAACCGTCATGCACCAGAACGTTTCCATCTGCCAGCAGATCGTTCTCTCCTGCTTCGACTGGTCGCAAAAGCGCAATAAGATAGTCTCCGAAGGGATGAATTTCCCGTCGAATCTATACAATTATGGTCAATTAAGGGCTCGCTTGGTGACTATTCCGTCGCAAAATGGCATAACAATCCCTCTCGAAGCGATGCTCGAAGCCATCGATGAAGAGACCGCGCTGGTCTCCGTTTCCCACGTCCTCTTCCGCAGTTCCTTCATTCAGGACCTGGCCGCCCTGACCCGCCGCGCCCACGAAGTCGGGGCGAAGATAGTAGCGGATGTCTATCAATCCGCAGGGACAGTTCCCATCAACGTCCGCGAATTAGGAGTCGATTTCGCCGTCGGCGGATCGGTGAAATGGCTGCTAGGCGGCCCCGGAGCCGGATTTTTATACGTCCGCCGCGATTTATGGCCCGAATTAGAGCCCCGCTTGACCGGCTGGGCCGCCCATCGTCAGCCGTTTCTATTCGCTCCCGAACACGATTACGACCCTGGAATCAATCGTTTCCTGAATGGAACGCCAAATATCCCGGCGATGTATTCCGCCATGTCCGGCTACGAAATCATCAACGAAATCGGCGTACCGGCGATCCGCGAAAAATCGATGCGCCAGACTAAGAAACTCATCGAACTAGCTGAAGAAGCAGGGTTTCGCATCAATTCCCCGCGCGATCCAAATCAGCGCGGAGGCACAGTAGTCATCGACGTTCCCGACGGCTATGAAATCACCCAGGAACTAGGCCGCCGCGATTATCTTGTTGATTACAGACCAGGAGCGGGTATCCGGGTAGCTCCGCATTTTTACACCAAAGACGAAGAGCTGGAACTAGTGATCCGCGAGATTAAGAGCCTTTCGGCTCAGACATCTGCACCGCGGACTCTTTCACAAAATGCAGAATTACCGTCGCTGCCGCACACTTCGTGAATGAGGGCCCGACATCCGTAAAAATCGACGCGATGGTCAGCGCTAGGCAAACAAAAAAAGCAATCGTAAGACCGACGCGCGCTCGGGCCAGATTCGTCTGGCGCTGAGTTTTTTCTTCCGCTACGGGCGCTTCGCAGGTGAAACATTTCGTCTCGTTTTTGCAGAGACGCCCTCCACAATTCCTACATGCAGGCATAGATCGAGTCTAGTCCTGTTGTGGAATTCAAGCCATCAGGGTTTCGGCTTTAAGTTGGTCTCGAAAAGACCGTAGATCCGCTTATACTCGTCGGCCCAGCTCGAAGGCTGGACGAAGCCGTGATCTTCCACCGGATAGGGCGCGATCGACCAGTTCTCCTTATGCAACTCGATGAGTCTCTGTACCAGCCGCACCGAATCCTGGAAAAACACATTCGTATCGACCATTCCATGGCAGATCAATAGCGCGCCTTTCAATCCGTCGGCGAAATAAATTGGCGAAGATTTTTTATAAGCATCCTCGTCTTTCTGCGGCAAATTCAAAATATTCCCTGTATATCCGTGGTTATAGTGCGCCCAATCGGTGACCGGTCGAAGTGCCGCACCGGCGGCGAATGTGTCGGGTGCGGTGAACAACGCCATCAGCGTGATGAAGCCTCCGTAGCTGCCTCCATAGAGACCGATGCGCTTCGGATCGACGCCATACTGCGCGACGATATACTTCGCCGCATCCACGTGATCGTCCAGATCCTTCCCGCCCATGTGGCGATAGATCGCGGTCCGCCAATCGCGTCCATATCCGGCCGAGCCCCGATAATCGATGTCGATCACCAGGTAACCATGCTCCATCAGGAAATGGTTGAAGAGGTATTCGTGCTCGTAAGACGTTGACCACCAGTGATGCACGTTCTGCAAATATCCCGCGCCGTGAACAAATATCACTGCGGGTCCGCCCTCCTTGAAATTCGCCGGCTTGTAAAGATGAGCGGGAACCTTGACGCCGTCGCGCGCCGGAATCTCCACAATCGGCAGATCCAGCCATTTGTAATCCCAAAACTCCGGCGCCGGTGACGAGGTGACTTTCTTAGCATCGACAAACAGCTCCGGCGGCTTATTCGTGTAGGAATAAATGTCGGCAAACGCTTTTTCATCCGGCGAAAGGATCGCGCGATGATTCCCGGCCTCTTTCGTGAGCTGCGTGCGCGCGCCTCCATCCACGCTCATGGAATAAAAGTGCCGGTCGAACGGGCTCACTTCGCTCGACGTGAAGTAAAACGTTTTCCCATCCTGCGACAATTCGACCGCGCTCACCTCGAATTTGCCGGCCACCAGGGGCTTCACATCGCCGCCATCGTAGGAAACCTTGAACAGATTCGCGTAACCGTCCTTCTCGCTCAGAAAATAAATCTCGTCGCTATGCTTCAGCCAACCGGTGCTTCCTCCGCCGCCAAACGCGCCGCCCCCTCCGCCGCCGTTGATCCAGGCATCGTCATGTTCAGTGAATAGAGTTCGCGTTTTTCCAGTTGCGGGATCGAGCGCAAGAATCCAGCGATCCTTATTATCGCCGGCCCGCGCCACCAGAAAAGCCTTCGTGCCGGCTTCATTCCAGATCGGCGCCTGAAGCTGAATCTCCCGATCCCCCAGCCCTGCATCGACCCATTTCACGTCGCCGGTCGCGACATCGAGAATCGCCACACGCTGTTTGTTCTGCGGTTCGCCGACATTGGAGTGGCCGTTGATATCCTCCGTATACGCCGACTCCGTGACGTAATTGGGCACGTTCTCGTTCTTCACGCCGTTCGGAGCTTCGGTCACCATCCCGATGACGCATTTCCCGTCCGGGCATAGCTCCAAGCGGGCCGCCGTCTGGCGAGCCTGCAACTGGAAGGGCTTGCGCTGCACGCCCTCATCTTTTTTCCGTTTCGCCTCGGCTTCTTCCCGAACCGCTTTGCGTTCCTTCACCGCGAGGATCAGGTCGATTTCCTGTTTCTTGAGAAATTCCTGACTATCGGTTCCCTTCACGGCCGCCGCTGGAGGAGCGCCGCCGCCACGCCCACCGCGGCCACCACCACCTCCGCCTCGTCCGCCGGCACCAGCCGCGGGAGCAGCCGGAGCGCCTTCCGCCGCCGCCGCGCGAACATCGGTCAGTTCCTCAAGCAACCCCGTGTCGAGCGACATTGCATAAAGATTCCCACCGCGCATGAAGGTCACGCGCTTTTCGTCGAACGTGAACTGCGGATTGGTCTCGGCGTCGGCCGTCTTCGTGACCTGCCGCTTGGCGCCAAGCGAGAAATCGTAAATGAAAATATCGCCGTTCTCCGCATAGGCCAGCCGCTTGCGATCCCTGGTGCGGCTGCCGAAAGCGGGTGGGAGATTCTTTGTTTCCTCTTCGCCGAGTTTCCTTAAACCGGAGCCGTCGCGATTGACGACGTAAGTGTCATCGGGTTTCACGCGCGGATCACTGGCCTGCTTCCATTGAAAATAAACGCGCTGCCCGTCCGCAGACCAGCGCGGCGCGGTGGGCTCATACCCATAGAGCGCAGGCCCGCGCATGATGTTGTCGATGGTGAGGGCAAACTTCTTCTGCGCGGTGATCTGGGAGGTTTGGCCAAGGATGAGCGTTAAGACAAAAATCCCGATCACAATTCGTGGTTTGGGCATAACTTGTGATTCTAGCAACTCAGGCGCAGACTTTCGAAGAGACAGGTCGGGGACCTGTCCCCACTGGGTGGCATAGGCTTTAGAGATTGCTGAAAAAGACTTGTTGGCCGCTGATAAACTCTGATTGCGGCGCGACGTCATCTTGTTTTCGATTTGCGTTCATCAGCCGTTTTGCCTTTGGGTGGCACAGGCTTTAGCCTGTGAGAATTGGAGCATCGATCTCTTCCAGCAACCGCCGCAGGCCCTCGGCGAACACGTCGGGCGTGGTCAATAGACTTAGAACCAGAAACGCTTCCGACTCGAAGTCGAAATAAAATCCTGGCTGCACCAAAACGTCACGGCGCTCCAGCAGCTCGACAGCCCAACCCTCTTCGCTCTTCGTTCTCGGCACTTGCAGCGTCGCGTACCAACCTCCTTCGAGGTGCAGTGGAACCGTCGACCGCCGCAGCAGCTCGAGGTTCGTTCTGGTCCGTGTGAGGATCTGCTCACGCACCGTTTTCGATGCCTCCAGCAGCCGCGGCAGAGCGATCTGTACGGGCGTCGCGACCGATAAATATGTGTCGGCGATCAATTCCAGCCGGTCGAGCGCAGCTTCATGCCCAGGGCCACTCGCGACGATCCAGCCGAGCTTCATCTGCGGCAGACCCGCGATCTTCGATAGTCCGCTCATCGAAAACGTGAGCACCTCCGACGCGTCTGTCAGCGTCCGCACGCGGGAATCGTCCGGAGCGAACGAGTAATCGCAAAAAACCTCGTCCGACAGAATCGGAATGCCGAGCTCTTGCAGCCGGGACCATTCCTCGCGCTTCAAAAACGAGCCGGTCGGATTGTTCGGATTCACCACCACGATCGCCCTGGTGCGCGGCGTAATCGCGCGTTGCAAAGCATCGAAATCGATATGCCAGACGCCGTCATACCGCAGTGGATATTGCACCACGCGCACTGATTCCAGGCCCGCGAGAAACTCGAACAAGGGATAGGAAGGACGCGGCGAAAGAATCTCATCGCCTGGATCGCAGAGCAATTTGAACAGGTAAGCGTAGGCCTCGCTGGTGGAGGCTGTGAGCAGAATACGAGACGCGGGAACGTTGCCGTAATAGCCCGCAACAGCCTCCCGTGCGGAGAGCAGCCCCCTAGGCTCAGGATCGTAGCGCAGGGCACGAGGGTCCGCTAGGGCCTTGAGAATCTCCTCGCCGGGATAGTCGAGGCCCGCGCGGGTTGGGTTCGATTCCGTGAGATCGAGCACCACCGCCTTCGTCTTGAGGAGCGCCGAAAGACGGTTGGTCTGAAGATTCCAATCGAGCCGGGAAGCGAACACGCGATTAAGCTTAACAATTTCCCGCGTGCGTTCAATGAGTTGCGTAATTAACTTCGCTGCGGCGACACCTCCCTGTCACATGATATGGGCAAGAGGCCGGTCATTTCGTCGTATCCCGGCCCGCTACCGCGAGGGTGAAGTCTTCGAAGCTCTCCTCTCGTCAGGCTACAGTGCGATGACCCACGCCGTTGCGGGCAACTAAACGGTGGGAGCGCTCCATACAGAATGTTGGAGTTTGCGCGAGAATGCCGGCGAGGCTGTATCTGCCTCTTCGGTGGGCACGGCGGCACCTGATTGGGTGCTGTGTGTCCAGGCATGGCCGATCCTCGTCGCACACGTAGTTCGCTACAATTCAGAGAACCAGCGCCAATGAAACCCGTAAAGACTCCTCGCATCGATTTGCAACATACCTGCTTCGATATCGTGATTCGCCGATCGAAGATTCACCGCTTTGGCGTCTATGCGAATGAGCGCATCCCGCCCAACCGCAAAGTGATCGAGTACACCGGTCTGCGCCTGAACCGCAAGCAGGCCGCGGCGATTGATGGCGGTAAGTATACGTACCTGTTCGCAGTAGACAACTATTGGACCCTCGACGGCGCCCGCGGCGGCAGCGGCGCGGAGATTATCAATCACAGTTGCGATCCCAATCTTGTAAGCCGCGTGCTGAAGGGCCATGTGCTCTACATGAGCCGCCGCGCCATCAAACGGGGCGAGGAACTGACTGTCGACTACAATTTTTCCGACCTGAAAGAGATGACTCCATGCTCCTGCGGCGCCGAAACGTGCCGAGGCACCATTGAGAAGCGCAAGAAAAAGGCAATCAAGAAATGAAGCGAATATTATTGATCTCCGCCGCGGCGGCGATGCTGGGCGCACAGGACAGTCCGCAATATACCAGCGACGGCTCCATGCGCCTGCCGGTGAATTATCGCGAGTGGATCTTCCTAAGCGCCGGCCTCGCCATGACGTACGGACCGGCCGGACAGACTGACGCGCAGGGCAATCCGCGATTCGACAACGTGTTCGTTTCGCCGGCCGGTTACAAGGGCTTTCTCAAGACGGGCACTTGGCCGGACAAGACGATCATGGTCCTCGAAGTCCGCGATTCGGATAGCCACGTCTCGATCAACACCGGAGGACAGGTGCAGACAGGGCTCACTGCGATTGAGGTTCACGTCAAGGATTCTTCGCGATTCAAAGGCGGTTGGGCGTTCTTCGGGTTCGGAAAATCGGACACCGCGAAGCTGATCCCCACGTCGGCGAATTGCTACTCCTGCCATCAGCAGCACGGATCGGTGGACACCACGTTCGTGCAGTTTTATCCCACGCTGATCGACGTGGCGAAGCAGAAGGGCACGTTCAAGCCGTAACCACATCGCGCACGCAGCGAAATCCGATGTTGCCGGTGGAGCTATCCGGCGTGTTCGAGGTTCGCGCCGCCACGCGATAGCGGTTGCAGTAGGAAGCGTGGCAAAGATATGATCCGCCTTTCATCACGCGAGCTTGTCCGATGGAAGGGCCGGTTGGATTCGTCCTCGCGCCCACCAGATGGTAGGCCGGATGAAACCAATCCACGCACCATTCCCAAGTATTTCCGCTCACCGAATAGAGTCCGAACGCGTTGGGAGGAAATGCGCGGACCGGCGATGTTCCCGCGTATCCATCCTCCGCCAGATCGCGATTTGGAAATTCCCCCTGCCAGATATTGCACACGTGGCGGCCATCGGGCGTAAGCTCGTCGCCCCACGGAAATCGATTCTGTTCGAGCCCGCCGCGCGCCGCGAGTTCCCACTCCGCTTCGGTGGGCAGTCGTTTTCCGGCCCATCGCGCGAACTCCGCCGCATCGTTCCATGAAACATGCGTCACTGGATATTCGTCCAGAGCGGCAACGTTTGAATCGGGTCCTTGCGGATGATCCCACGCGGCTCCAGCAACTTTGCACCACCAGGGCGCGGCGAGCACCGTGTCGTTCACCAGCGCCGCGCGGCGCTCCTCCGGAATGTGTCCCTGAAAAACGAAGGACCATCCAAATTGTTCCGCTTCGGTTCGATAGCCGCTGGCGCGCGCGAACTCGGCGAACTGCGCGTTGGTGACCGGCGTCGCATCGATATAAAAGGGATCAACCGCGATCTCGCGCACGGGTCCTTCCCCATCGGCGGCGAAGCCTTCCGTGCTGTTGGTCCCCATCAAAAACGTGCCGCCGTCGAGCTTGATCATTCCTTCGCCGGATCCGTGGGACACGCGTTGAAGCGCATTGCCCGGCACTTTGAGCAGAGCTGCGCGCTGCCTGCTGGGCACGCAGCAGGGATGGACGCCGCCGTCCGCGGCGATCAATTCGAACTCCCGCTTCAAGCTTCCTCGACAGTTGCGTGCGCGCGCAAATGATCGCACAGACGTTCCAGCGCCTTCTGATGCTTCTCCGTCAGCAGATGCCTTTCGATTTGCGGCCGCGCTTCCTCTAACGTCGCCATGCGCTCGTCCGCATGCGCATACACCTTGGCGATATGGAACCCGAACGCGGTGCGAAATACGGGACTGATCTCGCCCGGCTTCAATGCGAATACGACGGCCTCGAATTCTGGAACCATCTGGCCGCGCGGAAACCAACCCAGGTCGCCTCCGCGGCCGGGGCAATCGGAAAGTTCGTCGGCAACGGCCTCAAAGTTCTCGCCCGCCGCGATTCGCTCTTCCACCACGCGAATCGCAGCCAGCGCGGTTTCCTCCGGCGTATTTTCGTCGACGTTCTTGATGATGTGCGTCGCGTGAACAGCCTCCGGGATGGCCATATTTTCGCGATGGTGCCGGTAATAATCGACGACGTCCTTATTGCGCGGCGGAGCGATGCGTCCGGCATGACGAATCGCCAGGCGTTCGATGCGGAATTGCAGCTCCGCCTCCAGCGCGTTCCCTCCCGCCTTTTCGATCACTTCGGGCGGCACCGGTTCCGCATCAGCAAGGGCGGCTTGGCGCAGCAACACCCTCTCAATCACGTTATCGCGCGCCCATTCCTTCGCGCGCGCCTCGATGGCGGAGGGATGCTCCTGCGGCATTGCCTCGGTTAAGCGGAGGCGAAGCGTTCGAATTTCCTCCCGGATTACATCGTCTTCAACCAGTTCGTTGTTAACTCGCAGTGGCAAACCGCGATTGTACTAAACACGATGCAGCCGGCGCGCGAGCATACTGAATCCGAGGAGAGCCGCACCCATGAGAATCGTAGTCGGCGGCTCCGGCACACTTCCCACGGAGCTTGAAGTAAGAAGCACGTCGTCGAGCAGATCGCCAACATCGCCCGGCGTGTTGCTGGTGAACGTTAGAAATGCCGTGGTCGGCGCGCTTACGGTTACCAGTACGTTGCTCAAGATGCCGCTGCTATCGTCGCCGCTGGTCAGATTGAATGTCTGACTGTATGCGCAGCCCGCGCCGGTGCAGCCCGATGTACCGAGGGTAACGGTGGTCGACGCGGTGGTCCCTCTTTGGGAGCCGATCAAATCGAAGCTCAGAAAATAATTCGTTCCCGGCATCAGAGTGATCGAATTTACGGTTTGAAGAACGCCTTGCGAATTTCCGCCGGTGCCGTCGATGTCGACGCAGTTATTCGACTCGGGCGACACGCACAAGCTGCCGAACTCGGCTCCACCGAGAATATCGACATTCGTCCCATTGATCGCTTGAAATGCACCAACAGAAGTGGCGGTAAGCATCGGAGTCAATTCGTCGAAATTTTCCTGTAAAATCGTTGCCGCCTGTGTTGCCGGCAGAATCAGGAGCGTACAGGCAGCGAAGCCTAAGTATGCAATTCTCATTGTCTTCTCCTCCAATTCGGTCGTCGCAAACGTGAACGAAAGAGGATTTTACCGGCCGGTTTCGACCGGTTCGCCTAGCCTTTTGCTGGATCGGCGCTGGTAAAACGCCCCAGTGCGAGGGGGTTAGCGGAGACATGATAGACTCAGCGGCATGTGGAATATGTCACGCCGCGATCTCCTCAAAGCCGGTATCGCCTTGGGTACAGCCGGCTCCGCAAGTGCATTCGCCGACGACAAAGTCCGTAGAGTTGGCTTGATCGGCTGTGGATGGTATGGAAAAAGCGACCTGCTGCGCATGGTTCAGGTTTCGCCCATCGAGGTCGTCTCCTTGTGCGACGTCGATAGCAAGATGCTGGCGGATGCGGCCGATTTGGTATCGACGCGCCAGCGCTCAAAGAAAAAGCCGAGAACATTTTCCGACTATCGCAAGATGCTGGAGCAAAAAGATCTCGACATTGTTCTGGTCGCCACGCCCGACCATTGGCATGCGCTTCCCATGATTGCCGCGGTCCAATCCGGTCTTGACGTGTGGGTGCAGAAACCGATCAGCGTCGATATCGTCGAGGGTCAAGCGATGGTCGCCGCTGCGCGCAAGCACGGACGCGTGGTGCAAGCCGGAACCCAGCGCCGCAGCACGCCGCACCTTGTTGAAGCCAGGGATCGATTCATCAAGACCGGATTGTTGGGCAAGATCGCGTCGGTCGACATGTATTGCTATTACCACATGCGGGCGAGCGCAAATCCTCCGGATACGGCGCCTCCGCCGAATCTGGATTACGAAATGTGGACCGGGCCCGCGCCAATGCGTCCCTACAATTCGCTGGTCCATCCACGAAGCTGGCGCGCGTTCATGGAATACGGAAACGGAATCATGGGCGACATGTGCATCCACATGTTCGACATGGTTCGCTGGATGATGGATCTTGGCTGGCCCAAACGGGTCTCGTCGGCGGGCGGAATCGAAGTGGATAAAGCGAGCAAGGCGAATATTCCTGACACGCAATCGGCCGTATTCGATTATGGCGACCTCCAGTGCAACTGGAATCAGCGCAGTTGGGGAGCCGCGCCGGACCCGGATCCGAATTACGGATGGGGTTCCACGTTTTACGGCGAAAAAGGCACCCTGAAAGTCAGCGTGATGAGCTACGACTTCATCCCGTCGAACGGCGAGCGCATCCATAAGGATGTCACTTACGAGCTGGAACAATTTCCCGAGGACAAGACCGAGAAGGATCTGGAGAAACATGTCGCACCGGCCGTTCGCGCGCACATGAAGAATTTTATTGCCGCGATCGATGCGCGCTCCAAACCGGTTGCCGATATCGAGCAGGCGTATATCTCGACCGCGAGCTGCATCCTCGCGAATCTCTCGATGAAGCTGAATCGCACGCTTACCTGGGACGCGGCCAAGCAGCGCGTCGTCGGCGATGAGGAAGCGAACCGTCTGCTTCAGCGTCAATATCGCGGACCTTGGGTGCACCCGAACCCTTCGAACGTCTAGAATTTGGCGATTCGTTTGCACTGCTCCGTGCATGATTCGCAAACTCAAATCCGGCGAATACCGGCTGTATTCGAGGAAAATAGACGCTAAATCCGGCAAGCGCAAGAACCTGGGGACGTTCAGCACCCGGGCCGCCGCGCAGAAACATGAACGCGCCGTGCAGTATTTTAAGCGCGCCGGGTAACATCTTCCTATCGGCTAAGGATAGGGGAACCAAGCAGGATCGATAGTTGGCGTTGCGCCACTCGATTCGCGAATGCGCGTCAGAAGACGAGCTCGCAGTTGCCCGGCTATTTCGCGGTGAGTATCGCGCCCTGCAAGATTCACGTGTTGAAAGGGATCAGCGTACAGGTCATAGTGCGCGTATTCCACGTAGCGATCCGCGGATGGCACGCTCTTCCATCCAGGCATCTTCGGAGCCGCCGCCGCGTAGGTGTACTGTGGCGTCCGAAGTCCGCGGCCGGTTACAAACTCCGTCATCTCGAAGTAGACTTCGTTTCTCCATCCGTCGATTTTTCGATCAAGCAAGGGAAGAACACTACGGCCTTGCACCGACGCCGGTATCGCGATGCCCGCGGCTTCCAGCAGAGTGGGCATTAGATCCACCTGGCTCACCAGTTCCGAAACCTGCGTCGAGCGATTGAAGCCCGGCCCTGAAATCACAAGCGGTATGTGAATCGAGCTATCGTGCGGACTCCGTTTGTACTCCGAGTTGCGAGTCTTGAAGTGGCAGCCATGATCGCTCAAAAATACGACGATCGTATTCTTATCGAGCCCAGTTTCGCGCAGCGTCTTCCGTATCTCGCCGACCGTTTCATCCATTTTCGCGACGCACGCAAAGTAATCGGACAACTGGCTGGGCCACGATCCCGGCAGAGGACGCAAATCAGGCGGAATGAACGGATTCGGATACCGATTTTTAAACTCCTTCGGCGGATCATAGGTATCGCTATCGTTCTGATGATGCACTTCGAGATAGGAAAGCGTAATGAAAAACGGCCCTTTCGCCGATCGCAGAAACCGTTTCGCGCGATCCGTCATGAAGTCGGTTCGATATTGATTCGAAAAATTGATCGGCTTGCCGTCGTTATCGTAAAGCGCGCCCTCGTAGGCGTGCGACGTCCACTCCAGTTCATTCGCCGCTTCCCATAAATCGGAAAACCCACCTCGATACTGCCGAGGAACCCAGCCTCGCGCCTGCTCCCTCGGCAATCCTTCGGCCGGCATCAGATGCCACTTGCCGATGTAATTGGTGGAGTACCCCGCCTGATGCAACGTCGCGGCAAGCGTGACCGCATCGGCGCGCAAACCCGGACCGTTGTGCCACACGCCATGCTTACTGGGATACTGGCCCGTAAACATGCTGGCGCGCGCCGGGGCGCAAACCGGTTGATTGCAGAATGCCGACCGGAACAAGACTCCTTCCGCGGCCATCTGATCCAGATTCGGCGTTAGCCCCATGGGATTCAGTCCCATCGCGCCAATACAATCGCCGCGGAACTGATCGGAGATGATCACGATAATGTTCGGCTTGGCCGCGCCGCTCGATTGCGCCGCGGCTGCGCCAATTAATGGCGCCTGCGCGATCCATTCCCGCCTACTGATGCTCATCTCTTCCCGGCGATGGACGTCACCGCCTCCCAATTGAATTGCACGAATTTATAAAGCGCGTCTTCGAGCAACCGTTCCTGATCGCTATGCGCGCCAAATCCCTTGGGCGCATCCTCTTCATCCACCATCGGACCGATCCCGTAACACTGCACGCCCTTCGCCCGCAGCATCGCCATATCGGTCGCGCCGGTGCTCATTTGCGGAATCGTGATCACCTTGTAGACCTTCTGATTCGCCGCCTCGATCAGATGAAACGCTTCCGAATCGATCCGCGATGGAGGAGCCGCGGGCCGCTTGTTCCGGTCGTCGGCGATCACTTCCACTTGAGGATCGTTGATCACCTTGCGCATCATCTCCAGAAACGCCGGCATATTTTCATCGGGCAGTGCCCGCACGTCGAGCGTGGCCTTCGCCTCCGAAGGAATCACGTTGACCTGATACCCGGCGCTGATAATGTTCGGCGAAATCGAAGTGTGCAGCATCGAGTATTGTCCGGGCTCATGCTCCGCCAGGTACTCGCGAATCGCCGGAGCCTTCGCGGGATCGAACAGCCCGTTATATCGCGCCGCCTCTTCGGGTGTGCTGACCGTCCCCAATTTCTCGAAATAGTAGCGAGTCGTATCGTTGAACCGCATCGGCGGATCCCACATCGCGATCTTGTCCACCGCGCGCGACAGATGCACAATCGCGCTCGACCGCAATGGTCTGGACCCATGTCCAGCCGGTCCCTTCGCCACCAGCGTTACGCCTCCCGGCAATTTTTCCGCCGTCTGAATCAGCGCATACCGAACCTGCCCCGCCTTGCGATTAACCAACCCTCCCTCAGCCAGGCAAATCTCCGCCTCAATATCCTGCCAATGTTCGTCGACCAGATACCGGATTCCAACCTGCGTCGCCCCTTCCTCGCCGGCCTCCGAAACGAAAATCACATCGCGATCCAGCGGAATTTTGGACCGCTTCAGCAGGATCATGGTCATCATCCCGGCCGTAAGATTGTCCTTGTCGTCCAGCGTGCCGCGCCCGTAAATATATCCGCCGTTGCGAGCAGCGCTAAAAGGCCCGAAAGTCCACTTCGACGCGTCGATCTTGACCGTATCGCTATGGCCCATCACCAGCAGAGGCTTCTTCGACCCGTTGCCCTTCAGCCGCGCAATCAGGTTGGCGCGCCCCGGATCTTTCGCGGCCAGGATCACCGGAATCCCTTCCGCTTCCAGAACCTTTTTCACATACTCCACCACTTTTGTTTCATTGCCCGGAGGGTCGGTGGAATCCATCTGGACAAGAGCCGAATAGTGCCGAAGCGTTTCTTCGTTAATCGCGCGCCAATCGATCGGCTGCGCGCTAGCGAGCCCAAACAGCAAGAGCGGAAGAAATCGAAGCATGGGTTCTAGTGTAAATCACAGCATCAACTGTCCGCCGTTGACCTCAATCGTCTCCCCGGCGATGTACGCAGCTGCGCCCGATGCCAGAAACGCGATCGCAGTGGCGCATTCTTCCGACGTTCCCGTCCGCCCCATGGGAATGCCCGCGACGAAATTCTTAATCATCTCCGGCGTCGAAAACACTTCATGAAACGGCGTCGCAATCACGCCCGGCGATACCGCATTCACGCGCACACCGTGCGGCGCCAGCTCTTTCGCCAGCGATTTGGTAAAGGTGATCAAGCCGCCCTTCGCCGTCGCATACGCGCCCGCGCCCGGTCCTCCGCCATTGCGGCCCGCAATCGAAACGATATTGATAATCGCTCCGCTCTTGCGCTCGATCATCGCTCCGGCTACGGCCTGCGAGCAGAGCACCGCGCTGGTCAGATTCAGCGCCATGATGTCGTTCCAGCGTTCCTCGGTTACTTCGAGGATGCGCTGCCGTTCGACGAGCGATCCCGCGTTATTCACAAGCACGTCAATGGGACCGAACTGCTTCGTCACGGCGTCCATCATAGTGCGAATCTCGGCGCCCTTCCGCACGTCCGCGCGAATCGCGATCACGGTGCCACCCGCTTTTTCGATTTCCCCGCGAGTCTTTTCCGCGCCCGCCTGATTCCCGTGATAGCCGATCGCCACTTTCGCGCCCAGATCCGCAAACACCACAGCGGTCGCCGCGCCGATTCCAGAAGACGCGCCCGTGATCAACGCGACCTTCCCAGTCAAATCCATATAGTTTTTCATGTCTTTTAGAATTATCGTTCACACGCGCAGGAAGAGCTTTCGCCGGTACATCCAGAAAAGCATCAGCCAATACGCCAGCAGAATTGCGATGCCGCGCATCAGCGGCTCGACGCCTGTGCCGAGGATTTGAAAGGGACGCACTCCTAAATGGATGCGGAAGGAGTCCGCGAGAAACGATTCGAACAAATGCGCCATCAGATACGCCGCCATCGAATTCATCCCGATCACGATGAGCGGGAACGCCCATTTCTTGTAACCTCGAACATCGACGATCCATCCGAACACGGCGAGAAACAAGAAGCAGAGCCCGCCACTGAACAGCGTCCAACTCGGCGTCCAGATTCGCTTGACGATCGGACAGACACCTGCGAAATGCAATAAAAGTCCCGCCGCAATGCCGATCGCACCCGCGATCACCAACCGCTTCACCGGTACCCGCGGCGAGTCTGCAATCAGCCATCGTCCCGCCGCGAGACCTAAGATCATGGTGCCCAGTGTCGGAATAAAACTAAGCGTTAAGTATCCTCCGCCATTCGCAACGAACGGCTTGATTCGAGGAAACAGATTGAGGAACCACTGATCGAACGCGTTCCCCAGATTTGCGTTCTTGTTCCAATGCGCCAGGAAGCCGGTGAATTGCGGTACGCCTTCCGCGGGCACGCTGACCGGATATAGAGCCCACGCCAGCCAGTAGCCGAACAAAATCGCCCCTAACGCGATCCACTGCCATTTTGGCGGCCGGAATCCAAGCAGAAACAGAAATGGATACCCCAGCCCGATCTGCGTCAGGGTGTCCTCGAACGTAAAATACGTCTGCGTGCTGTGCATGGAGCGGAGAAAAATGCCCAGCGCGATCAGCACCAGCGAACGCCACAGAGCGTGCAGAAACATCTTCGGAAACGTCGCGCCCTTCGCCATCCGGCTGAGGATCGAATAGGGCAGCGCGACACCGACCAGAAACGAAAATCCCGGCTGAATCGTATCGTGTAGTGAACATCCTACCCAATCGACATGGGTCTGGTTCCACGCCAGCACATGCCAAAACCAATTCCCCGGATAAGCGCGAGCAACGTGCGAAAGCTGCAACACTTCCGCCATCATCAGCAGCATCACAAAACCGCGATACGTATCGACCGCAAGATTCCGCTGTTGCTTCACGGGAGGCAGGATGGCATCCTGCGCGCCCGCCGCTAACCGGCGCTCCGCGATTTCCGGCATTTTAATTCACTATACGCGCGAATGCAGTGTAATGAACGGTCGCGTTCTCCCGCGCCCCCAGCCATCGATAAGTCGGGACGCCAAGCAGCGTTCCCCGATCTACCATCGCGCGTCGCCCCTCCGCAAACGGAGAAACGCCAAACTCGACGCCCCGCGTGATCGCTTTCCCGTTCCACGGCGGAAACGTCCGGCTGCGATTTTCCTCCCATAGGGACACCCACGGAAAATCGGTGCGCTTCCAGGAATAGCCGAACAATACACGCGAAGGCGGATGGAACGCTTCAAACGACCCAAGCTCGCTACCCGGATCGACCACGTGACACGTTACTCCCGCGGACTTCGCCGCCGTCGATTGCATTCTCAGATCTGTGGTCGACCCATCTTTGTTCGGCGCGTCCGGCCAATCGAATAGCGCGCCCGGTTTATAAGATTGCGCATCGCCGAAATCGCCGGGGAAGACCATCGATTTCGGCGCGTTGATATCGAGCTTCATAACCCCCGGCTCCAAAAACGGCGGACCGAGCGTGACATGCTGCGTCCACGCCAGTGGCCGATCCATGCTGGTTAGATTGGTCACCGTTTCGCGAACCTTTACCTCGTTCCCGGAAAGCTCGATCTCACGCTCAAAATCGAGTTGCACGAGCGGCAGATGCGTCCGCGCGATCATCCGGGTCGCGCCCGACTCAATCCGATACGGCGCCACCGAAGCTTCGCCGTGCACGGTAACGCCGGCAGCGTACTCGGCATCCGACGGAGGTCCAAAAATATCGAGGCAAAGATTGTGTCCCAGGATTCCCGCCAGCAGCTTGCTCTCGGAATTGTCGCCGTATTCGGGGTGGCGTTCGACGCTGTAGATAGACGGCTCAATCGAAGGCCACGGCGGCGTCCACAACGGATTCATGCCGGATTTTTTCTCAACGATTTCGGCAATGTGGCCGCCCTCCACCGTCACCGTTACCATCAGTTGGTCGTTTTCAATCCGCACTGCCTGGCGATTGCGATAGGTCATGGCTGCTTCGAGTCCAGATCCAATATGCCCCAATTCCGGCCACCAGTGTCAGCAGCCCGAATCCCGCGAACTTCCAACCGGAGGTCAGAAACAGGAAAACCCACCCCACAAACGCGATGGCCGCGGGCAATGGATAAAGCCACATGCGAAACGGCCGGGGCATCTCCGGGCGCTGCTTCCTTAAATATGCCAGCGCAAAAATCTGCGCGATAAATTGGATAATGATCCGCGAGGTCACCAGCGCCGTGATCACATCGTCCAGCGTCCACAAACACGCGACGATCGATAGTCCGCCCATCACCAGCAGCGATATGTGCGGAAAGTCTCCCGTTGGATGCAGACGCCCGAAGACTTTAAAAAAGTCGCCTCTTAGCGCTGCGGCGTAGGGAATCCTGCTGTATCCGAACAGCAGGGCGAATACCGACGCCAGTGCGGTCCACAACACCAGCACCGTGACTCCGGACGCAGCGCGCGCCCCATAAAGCCGGGCCATAAAATCCGATGCGATGAACTTCGAATGTACCGCTTCCCTCCACGGCACCACCGCGATCAACCCCAGATTCGTCAACGCGTAAATCGCCGCGACGGCGATCACCGAATAAACAATGGAGCGAGGAATCACCCGCCCCGGATTCCGCACTTCGCCGCCCACGTAGCAGATATCGTAATACCCCATGAAGTCGTAAATCGCAATCAACGTCGCCGATCCGAGCCCAGCGACAAATCCCGTCGAAAATCGAAACGCGTTCGGGGGAAAATCGAAGACGACCTTCGTATTGAAATGGCTCAGCCCCGCGCCAATCACCCACAGGACAGTGATCAGCATTCCGGCCCACAGAACTACCGTCAGTTTGCCGATGCTGGTAACACGCCGGTACAGCAGCACGATCACCAGCACGCCCACCGACATGCTGACCATGCGAGTGGCGCCCGTGCCCATCCCTTGCCAAAAATATCCGACATATTGCCCGAACCCGATGTATCCGGATGCGATCTCCAGAGGTCCGCTAAAAATGAATTGCCAGATGAACAGAAACGGCAGAACACGGCCCAGGCTCGTATCGCGAAACGCCTCGCGCAGGTAAACGTACGTGCCGCCCGTCGCGGGCATAGACGCCGCAAGTTCGCTCCACACCAGGCCGTCGCAGAGAGCAATCACCGCGCCCAGCACCCAGCCGAGCATGCACTGCGGACCGCCCATCGACGCAATGATGAGTGGAATCGTGATAAACGGCCCGACGCCCACCATGTTGCTCATGTTGAGCGCCGTGGCTTCGAGCAGTCCTAGCCCGCGAATTAACTCGTGTTTAGGGTTGACCGTGATCTACTGCGCCGCTCCGCGCGTCGGCCGGTCAGCCTTCGGAGGATCGGGACGGTCCACGGGAACCTTGTAATTGAAGAATCCGATCATCATTTCCTGGAATGTCTGATCGCCCCAATGCACGGTCTGGCTGGGATCGGGGTTGTACTTGTTATTCGCCGAATTGTCGTACCAGGCCGTCACATCCATCTTTGATCCAGCCGGAACCAAGCGCGGCTCGGCAAGTATATACGCAAGCTGCCAGTTGAAATCGTAGTGCGGCACGTCGAGCAGCACTTCGCTGTGCCCGTCCGGATACGTCAACACGTATTTGAACGCCTTCCCGCGCAGATGCATGTGCGGCGTCAAATCCAACAGCGTGGTGTCTTCGCGGAATATGTACGACGCCTTCGTCTCGTAGTTCGGCTCACCCGGCGGTATATCCAGCCGGAACTGCGTCGCCGACCCGCTGATCGCCCGATACATCGGCTTGTCCTTGCGAATTTTGAGGCCGACCACGGACTTGTCGATCGCTTCCTTGCCATTCGTCGTGTAGTGAACCTGCAACAGGAAGGTCGATCCCGCTTTCACTAGAAACGCCGTGTCCTTATCCCATGTCAAACTCGGCACGCCCGGCGCGTAGCCGATCAACATATCGCTGAACTGCTCCCCTCCTCGAGGACTGCGCTTCCTTTTTCCATCCGGCCCCACCGCGTCCTGCGCGAACACAAGTATATGGTGCACCTGGGCACGCTGCGTCGGTCGAACTTCGGCCGCTTGAATCCAGGTATCTTCCGTGAACCCCGGGTCGATCGTGAAATATTGATACTGCACCACGCCGCTCGCCGGAATCACGAACTCCTTCGGCAAACTCAGCACCAGGTCCGGCTTACCGATCGCCCATCCCTCCGTAAATTCGGGAAGCTTCGGCAGCTCCGAAGCTTTGCCTTCCGGCGCCCCTCCGTCTACCCACTGCGTAATGGTCGCGACTTCCTTGTCCGTCAAGTGCCGGTCATTCTTGAAATGATCGATTGTCGTATCGGCATACCACGGCGGCATGCTATGGGTCGCCACAGCCTGCCGGATCGCCTTCGCCCAAGGCCGCGTCTCCTGATACGTGCGGAACGCCATCGGACCCGCTTCACCCGGCCGGTGACACTCCAGACATCGGTTATAAAGGATCGGCGCGACGTCCTTCGTAAACGTCGGCACGGCTGCAAATGCAGCACTCGACAAAACCACAGGAATCAGAAAACGGACGGTCATCGCGTCCCTCCTTCGAGATCAGTCAGCCGATGTTCATGGTGTTCGAGTATCCGTGCCATGGTACTGAGCGTCTCGTCAGTGCGCGAAATGAAACGCCCAAGCGCGAGCTCAGTTTGCGCATGCAAATCAAAAAGACGACCCAGATCCGCCTCATGGCTCTCTTGTACTTTCACCAAGTACTCGAGGCGCTCGTCGACTGTCATGACTCTAATTTACCACAGAGAACTTATTCTAAACCATGCAGATACATACTTTTACAGTCACTGCTTCGTCTTGATCGGCTCCTTGGCCCCCTCGAAAAACTCCCTCTGCAATCGCGGACTCACCTGATCCGACTTAATCGCCCGAATCGCATCCGCCACGCTCGCCGACCACGCCTTCATATCGAATTCCCCGAGCTCTTTCATCGCCGCCGCGCCGTCCCCCGCGTAATGATCCGGAAATTTCGCATACCACCAAATCCCCGTGTAAACGCTCTTCGGCAAATCCAAACGATTCCGATCCGCCCCGGACTCCTCGCCCGACCGCTCCTGATGCACCAGGTCCGGCCGCGAAATCATCGTGTGCGCCGTCTCCGATTCCCCCGCATGGCTATCCGTCTTCGTCTTCAATTCCGGCCGCCCCGCCGGATAACCGGGGTTCGAAACGATATACACCACGTAATCGTGCGGCATCGCCATCTGCGCCTGCGCGAAAAACGGCAGCAGATGATTGTTCCCTCCATGCCCGTTCACGATCGCGATCTTCTTGCACCCGTTCCGACCCATCTCATCGGTAGTCTCCTGCAATAATTCCATCTGCATCTTCGCGCTATACGCCATCGTCCCCGGTTCGCGCCGAGCCTCGAAAATCTGCCCGAAATAATATTCCGGAAACACCACCGCATACTCCTGCTCCACCGCATGAGTGACCACATATCGGACGTTAATCAGGTCGGTCCCCAGAGGCAACTGCGGACCGTGCTTCTCGATAATCCCGAACGGCAGCACGCAAGTCTGCTGCGCCTTCGCGATCGCCTTCTGAAAATCCTCCGCCGTCAGTTCCTCCCACTTCGCAGGCAGCGTCTGCGCAAATACCGGAGCCATCGCCAAACAAAATAAAAACTTCACTGTTCCGCTCCCACCGCTTTCGATTCTTTCGCCAGCCGATTCCAATCCGGAGGCTCTACCCCCGCTAAGTTATGGACGAAGAAATCCTCCAGCAGCCTCTGCCCGAACGCCCCTCCTGCTCCGTGCCCCCCTCCCGGCACGAACAGTAAATCGAATTTCTTATCGGCCTTGATCAGCGCGTTCACCACCTGCAAAGTCGATGCCGGATCCACATTTGTATCCATTTCTCCCACCACCAGCAGTAGCTTCCCTTCCAGACGCTTCGCATTATCGACATTCGACGACTCCCCGTAATGCGGACCCAGAGGCCATCCCATCCACTGCTCGTTCCACCAGATCTTATCCATCCGATTGTCATGGCACCCGCTGTTCGACACCGCGACCTTATAAAACTCCGGATGGAACAGCAGAGCCCCCATCGAATTCTGCCCTCCCGCCGACGTCCCGAAAATCCCCACGCGCGTAATATCGTACGCCGGATACTTCGCTGCTGCCGCCTTGTGCCACAAAATCCGATCCGCGAACCCCGCGTCGCCCAGATTCTTCCAAGCCACGTCGTGAAACGCCTTCGAACGGTTCGTCGTCCCCATCCCGTCGATCTGCACCACGATAAATCCCAGTTCATTCAGAGGCTGCACCAGTGCGCTAAACGTCTTCGGCACAAAGGACCCCTGCGGCCCCGCGTAAATACTCTCGATCACCGGATATTTCTTCGAAGCGTCGAAATTCGCAGGCCACTGAATGATTCCCCAAATCTCCGTCTTCCCGTCGCGCCCCACCGCCGAGAACACTTCCGGAGCCTTCCAGCCCGCATCCAGCAGCGGTTTCAAATCACCCCGCTCCACCTCGCCCAGCGCCTTCTGATCGTCCGTCCGGCGCAACTGCGAAATCGGCGCTGCATCCACCCGGGACCACGTGTCCACGTAATACTTCATGTCTTTCGAAAACGCGGCCGTGTGATTCCCGTTCTCATCCGTCAGCGCCGTCAGCCCGCTGCCGTCGAAATTGATCCGGTAGTAATGCGTGAAATACGGGTCGCGTCCCGCCTGCATGCCGCTCGCCGAAAAGAAAATTTGCCTCTTCTCCTCATCCACTTTTTCAACCGAGCGAACCACCCAACTCCCCTTCGTTATCTGATTCTTCACCTTGCCCGTCGCGCCGTCATATAAATACAAATGACTCCACCCGTCGCGCTCCGACATCCAGATGATTTCTTTGCCGTCGCTCAGGTCGTAGCGAACCTTCTTCCCCGAATCTCTCTGATTCGGCACCAAAGGCCGATAGTCGATGAACGTCGCGCTGGTCTCCGTAATCACCGCCCGCGCCCGCCCGCTTGCGCCATCCACTTCAATCACCCGATAAACCTGGTGCCCGCGCTGATTGTATTCGAACGTAAACGCGCGGCTATCCACGCGCCAAACCGGCCGCGACAAACTGTAAGGATTAGGAAACAACTCGTCGTCCACCACCGTAGCCTTCCTGGTAAACACATCGAACAGCACCGGCCTCGCCATGTCCAGAGCATCGCCCGGCTTCGCATACTCGCGCGTCGAATGCTTGGGCTGCAACTGATCCGCCGGCGACGATTCGATGTAATGCACCTCGCGCTTGTACCCCGGCCGTACGCGATAAGCCGCAATTTTCCGCGAATCGGGCGACCACGCGACCGATTGTAAAGTGTAATAATTTCCCTCAGACCCGTCCCAGCTCAACGCCACAGCCTCCCGCTCGCCCTTCGCGCGAAGGAACACGTTGAAATTCTGAATCGTCGCCTCCCACTTCCCGTCCGGCGACTCCTTCACTCTCGATTCCGGCGTCTCGGCGCCCGCCGCCCGCGCCCCTTGCTGCGGCGAAACCATCCCATCCTCAACGTCGTTCTCATACTCCGCCGCAGCTTCCTCTTCCGGCGGCCTTCCTCCCCGTCCCCCCACAACCGGCCCCGTTTTCCGGCACGAATAATCGCCCAAATTGCAGCGCCAATTCGAGCCCGCGATCACGAACTGAATCGCCCCTTCGTCCGTAAACGTGAACTCGCTAAACGGCAGCGTCAGCCCTGTATATTTTTCCCCCAGCGCCGCCGCCAGCTTGTCATGATCGAACGCCGCCGATTTCTGCATCGTCGCCGCGTTCATCACGATAAATACATTGCCGCCCGCCACCGATTTTCGATACCAGAACCGGTCCGTCCCTCCGATCCAGTTCATCGGCCCGGTAACATTCAGCGCCAATCCCTGCATCTTCTGGCGCAGCGAATTAGCCCGTGAATAATCCGTCTCCGTTTGCGCCGATACAACCCCCGCCAGCATCACAACCGAAAGTAAGCACCGCACAATCCCTCCTGCCCTCTTGTTTCCTACCGAACAAACTTATAAACCGTAGTGCTTTTGAACTCCATCCCCGGTTTCAACACCGTCGACGGAAACTTAGGCTTATTCGGCGAATCTGGAAAGTGCTGCGTCTCCAGACACAGCGCCGACCGCCGCGCATAAACCGTCCCGCCCTTCCCCTTGATCGTTCCGTCCAAAAAATTCCCCGTATAAAACTGGATCCCCGGCTGCGTAGTCCAAACCTCCATCACGCGCCCCGTCGAAGGCTCCTCCACCCGCGCCGCCAGACTCAGCTCCGCTCCCCTCTTATTGAGCACCCAGTTATGGTCGTAACCCTTGCCGAGCTTCAATTGCTGGTCGTTCTGCTCGATCCGAGCCCCAATCGCCGTCGCCTTCCGAAAATCGAACGGAGTCCCCTCCACCGCCTTCAACTCGCCCGTTGGAATCAATCCGCCATCCACCGGAGTAAACCGGTCCGCATGCAGCGTCAACATGTGGCCCAGCACATCCCCTCCGCCCGCCAGATTGAAGTAAGAATGATTCGTCAGATTAACCACCGTGTCCTTATCTGTCGATGCCGCGTACTCGATCTTCAACTCATTCGCATCCGTCAGGTGATAGACCACCGTAACTTTGCAATTGCCCGGATACCCTTCCTCGCCGTCCTTACTTAAATAGGTCAGCTCCAGCCCGCCATCCGGCAGATCACGCGACGTCCACACCACTTTGTCGAACCCTCGTATCCCTCCATGCAGCGAATTGTCGCCGTCATTTTTCGGGACCTTGTAGAGCGCCCCGTCGAGCGTGAACTGCGCATGCCCGATCCGATTTGCATAGCGTCCAATCAACGCGCCGAAATAAGGATTCTCAGCCAAATAGCCATCGAGCGCATCGAATCCCAGCACCACGTCCCCCATCGCGCCCTTCTTATCAGGCACCTTAAGCGAGACCACCCTCCCGCCATAGTTCGTGATCTTCACCTCGACGCCGCTCTTATTAGTGAGCGTATAGATCCGCGTAGGAGCTCCTTCGCGAGTCTTCCCAAAATCCCCAGAAACAATCTTAGTAGCACCTTGCATACACATAATCAGAGCAAACGCAGCCCAAATTTTACCCATAGACCGTATTATCTTCCTTTGCTTCCCGTTTGAAAACAAACTCGCGAAAACATGGGGACTGACCACTCTGTCCCAAGGCCCACGAGATCCCGCAAAACCGCTCTATCTCTGACGCCGCGTGGATAGAGCGGTCTGTCCCCATGTTTTCGCCCCGCGAACTAAACTAAAAAACATGAACGCCCCAACCCGCCGAGCTTTCTCCACCCTCCTCGCCGCATCCCCCATCGCGCTGGCACAACAAGCCCCCAATCCCAACACCAGCACGCAGCGCCGCGGCACTCTTCCCGAGGTCCCTCCCTTCGAAGCCCCTCTCTCCTTCACCCGCCAGCCCGTGGCTCCCAAAGTGAGACCGTTCCCCATGACGCAAGTCCGCCTCACCGCGTCCCCTTTCAAGGAAGCCGCCGAAGCCAACCGAGCCTACATGGACCGCCTCCCCGCCGACCGCCTCATCCACAATTTCCGCTTGAACGCCGGCCTCCCCTCCTCCGCCGAGCCCCTGGGCGGATGGGAGCAATACACCCCAGGTCGCGAAGGCGAGTTGCGAGGCCATTTTACCGGCCACTATCTATCGGCCTGCGCCTTGAATTACGCATCGACCTCCGATGTCAGCATCAAAGCCAAAGGCGATGCGATCGTTGCTGACCTAGCCAAGTGCCAAGCAAAAGACGGATACCTCAGCGCCTTCCCCACCGAATGGTTCGAACGGCTCGATGCTCGCAAGTCCGTCTGGGCGCCGTTTTACACGGTTCACAAAATCATGGCCGGGATGTACGACATGTACGACCTCACCGGAAATAAACAGGCGCTCGCGGTCCTCGAAGGCATGGCCAGTTGGGCCGACGAATACACCAAGTCGAAGCCCGAAGCGCACATGCAGGATATTTTGAACACCGAATACGGCGGCATGAATGAAGTGCTCTACAACCTGGCCGCCGCAACCGGCGACGATCGTTGGGCCACGGTCGGCGACCGGTTCACTAAGAAAGTTTTCTTCAACCCGTTAGCCTCCCGCCGCGACGAACTGCGTGGCCTGCACGTCAATACGCATATCCCGCAAGTCATCGGCGCAGCCCGCCGTTATGAGCTGAGCGGCGATATGCGCTTCCACGACGTCGCCGATTATTTCTGGTACGAAGTCGTCAGCGCCCGCACCTACGTCACCGGAGGAACCAGCAACGGGGAAGGATGGCTGACGCAGCCTCGGCAGTTGGCGTCTGAGTTGAAGCGCAGCGTCTCCACAGCCGAATGCTGCTGCGCGTACAACATGATGAAGCTCACGCGACACCTCTATAGCTGGACCGGTGACCCTCGTTACTTCGATTACTATGAGCGCGCACTCTTCAATCACCGTCTCGGCGCGATTCGCCCCGACACCGGCGCAACGCAATACTATCTCTCGCTCACGCCTGGCGCCTGGAGGACTTTCAACTTCGAAGACAAATCCTTCTGGTGCTGCACCGGGACCGGAGTCGAGGAATTCTCGAAACTCAATGACAGCATCTACTGGAAAGACGATCGGGGCGTTTACATAAACCTCTTCATCCCGTCGGATCTGAACTGGTCCGAAAAGGGTTTCCGGTTGCGCCAGGAAACCAAATTCCCTGACGTGCAAAGCACCACTCTGCACATCTCCGTCGACAAACCTATCGAACTCGCGATCAATTTGCGAATCCCCGAATGGCTCTCAAACGCATCGGTCAAGATCAACGGCAAGCCGATCGACGCGTCGGCGAGCCCCGGCAGTTACTTGACTCTGTCAAGAACCTGGAAAACCGGAGACCGCATCGAAATGGAGCTGCCCATGCGCCTGAGGTTCGAAGAAATGCCCGACGATCCAAAGACGCAGGCAGTCCTCTACGGACCGATCGTACTCGCCGCCGACCTTGGGACCAAAGGACTCGCGAAAGATTTAATCGTCGGCCCCAGCGTCCCACAGATCCGAAAAGCCGGAGACATCGACATACCCAGGATGGCGTCCGTCAAACCCGGCAGTAATCCACTGACCTTTGACATGAGCGGAACGAGCTTAATGCCGCTCAGCCGGATTCTCGATCGCCGCTATACCGTGTATTTTATGGTCGTTTAAGGATTCGCTGAGCGAACCTTATGGTCGTTTATGGCTCGCTAAGGCTACTTCCAATGCCCTTCATGGAACGCATATTGGTTCCCTTTCCTCTCCCAGCGAGGCGGAATGTACTGCGCATTCGCCCTCGGAGGCTTTTCCCAGCGACCGGCGTGCCAGACGTGATGGCCGCCTTCATAGCCCCAATATCCGGTGATCCAGACATTGCCGGGCCCCGGCGACATCCCGTAAGGCTCCACCTGCACCGGCGGCGGAGGCACCGGAGCGTAATAAGTAACGCCAGCGCCGCATCCCGCGAGGAAAACAACTGCTAACAGCAGTGATTGCTTCATAAAATTGACCGTTGCATTTCGCCTGCCACTATTATTTTTCAAGCACTTACAGATTAGGGCGCAATCGAAAACTGCACTTTTGAGCCGTCGGCGCCCCCAAAATAGACATGCTGGGTGGCCTTGACGAAATCGGTCGAGAGCGCTTTCGGTATGTCCATGAATTTCTGAGGGTTCCGGTCCGTCAAAGGGAACCAGGAGCTCTGAATCTGCACCATGATGCGATGCCCTTCCCGAAACGTGTGCGCCACATCCGGCAAATTGAAAGTGATGCGGTCCGGTTTGCCGGGTTCGAACGGAACCGGCTTCTCGAAACTCTTGCGAAATTTACCTCTAAATGGCTCGCCGCGAATGAGTTGCTGATACCCTCCCATGGGAGTTAATGCTGGCGCGGGCGCATCGTAATCCGGATAATCGCCCGGATAAACGTCGATAATCTTGACGACAAAGTCGGAGTCGGTGCCGGTGGTCGATACTTTCAAATCAACCGTGATCGGTCCGAACACGTTAACATCGTGATCGAGGGGCTGGGTTTTATACACCAGAACATCCGGCCGCATCGACGCAAACCGCTGATCCTCAGTCATATACGTGTTGAGCACCGCGGTCGGAATCACGCGGCCCAGGTAAGGAACGGGCTTGCCGGGATCGGCGACGTACTCGTCAAAAGCGGCCGCGGTCGGCTGCTTCCACGATAAGGTGCCTTTCGCGTCCAGAAACATGGTCGTTGGAGACGAATCTTTGGGAGGCCAGGTATCGAACTTTCTCCACTCATTCAGGCCGGTCTGAAACACGTAAGCCTTCGGAAACTTGCCGTCGCCTCGACCCTTTAAATAATAGAGAAAGAACGGGAACTCGATCTTCTCGCGGTAATATTGCCCCGTATTGGAACCGAACGAAACGTTGCCCAAGCGGTCGCCGTTGCCGCGCGCGAAGCCTCCGTGATTCCAAGGGCCCATCACCAGCATATTGGTGGCTGGGGGGTTATTTTTCTCCATGAAATCGAACTGCCGCAGCAGGCCCTGCGGATCTTCGGTGTCATACCAGCCGCCAACTAACATGACCGCCGGCTTGATGTTCTTGAGGTGCTTCCAAATGGCGCGCGACTGCCAGGTTTCGTCGTAATTCGGATGGTCGATGTTCAATAACCACAATGGCTGCTTGCCTTTGAAGTATTTTTCATCGGCATTCGCGATACTGCCGAGGTTGAGAAAAAATTCGTAGCCGTCCGGAGTGCCGAAATCGAGCGGCGTGGGAGCGGGCGGCGGCGGAGCCGGGTCGCCTTCGCGCAACCGGAATCCCTGGTAAAAACGGAAGCGGTGATTGAGCATAAACGCCCCGTTATGATAGACATCGTCGCCCATATAGTAATCGGTGACCGGAGCCTGCGGAGAAACCGCGACCAGAGCCGGATGCGCGTCGATCATCCCCGCCGCCGCATAAAATCCCGGCTGCGAAATGCCCCACATTCCGATTTTTCCGGTGTTGCCAGGAACGTTCTTGACCAGCCAGTCAATGGTGTCGTAAGTGTCTGAAGCTTCGTCGAAATCCTTGGGACCCTTGTTGGGATTATGAGGCCGAATCAACACATAATCGCCCTCGCTCATAAATCGGCCGCGGATGTCCTGATAAACAAAGATAAATTTTTCGCGCAGGAACAATTCCGATGGACCGAGGTTGGCTCGGAATTTGTCGGGTCCGTAGGGCTGGACGTTGTAGCCGGTGCGCTGCATGATCATCGGATAGGTTTTTCCATCCGAAAAAACATCCTTGGGGATGTACACCGACGTGAACAGTTTTTTCCCGTCTCGCATCGGAATGCGGTATTCGAACTTGGAGTAGTTTTCGCGAACCAGCGCCGCGCCGGTGGTTGTTGGAGTCGCCGTCGTTGTGGTTGGAGTCGTAGTAGTGGCGGCGCCACGGCCTCGGCCTTGCGGGTATGCAGCGACGGCGGCGAGGAGAATCAGAAGCAGTAGTTTGCGCATTGTTAGAGTCCTGGGCCTGCGGGCGCGTGCAATTCATATCCGGCGGGTGGCTCGGCGCGTAAGAGATAGCGGACGAAATAATCCCAGCGGCGGCGGACCATGTACGGTTCGTTGCCGAAGCCGTGGTTGCGGTTGGGTAGCAGGATCAAATCGAAATCCTTGTTGGCTTTGATCAGCTCATTCACTACCAGCAGAGTGTTGGTAGGAGGAACGTTGTTGTCCATGGTGCCGTGGGCCAGCAGCAGCTTGCCTTTCAGATTCTTCGCGAAGTTCTGGTTGGCCTGGCTGTCGTAGTTATCGCCGCCGCTCCCTTTTTTCTCGAGGAGGCCCTGCCACTTTTCGCCCCAATCGTCTTCATATTCGCGATTATCGTGGTTGCCGGCTTCGGAGATTCCAACCTTGAAGAAATCGGGATAGTGGAACATGGCACCCGCGGCTGCGTAGCCTCCACCGGAGTGTCCGTAAATTCCAGCACGGTCGATATCGATCCACGAATATTTCTTGGCCAGCTCCTTCATACCTGCGACTTGATCGGGCAGAGTGTTGTCGCCCATATCGCCGTAATAGGCTTCGTGAAATTTCTTGGAGCGCCAGGGCGTTCCCATGCCATCGATCTCGACTACGATGAATCCGAGTTCTGCGAGCGCTTGCGTATCGCCGCGAACGGCCGAGAAGCTTCGGCTTCCCACGCTGCCGGTTTGGGGACCCGGATAAATGTGATTGATGATGGGGTACTTTTGGCTCGCGTCAAAATTTGTCGGTTTGAACATCAGGCCGTAGATGTCAGTCTGGCCGTCGCGGGCTTTCACGGTGAATGGGATCGGCGGCTTCCAACCGGTTGCGACCAGTTTGGAGATGTCAGCTTTTTCGAGAGGGACAATCAGCTTGCCCGATGTGTCGCGCAGCACGCTGACTTGAGGAACGTCCGGAGTGGAAAAAGAATCGACAAAATATTTTTCGTCCGCGGACAGCGTTACTTCATGATTCGCGTTCTCGGGAGTCAGCAATGCGAGGTTTTTTCCATCGAAACCGATTCGATATAGATGAATGTAGTACGGATCGCGGCCCTTTTCGCGGCCGACGCCCAGGAAGAAGATGGTTCGGGTTTTTTCGTTGACGCTGATCATCTGCGTCACGTTGCCTTCGCCGCTGGTGATGCGGTTTTTCAATTTGCCGGTGGTTGCGTCATACAAATACAAGTGTCCCCAGTTATCGCGCTCGGAGAACCAGATCATTTCGTTGGACGCGGGGAGATATTTCCAGTTCACGCGGCCGTTGCCGGATTCGAAGAAAGTCTCGACGTTTTCCGCGAAGACGTCGCGGATATCGCCCGTCGCGGCGTCGGCGATGCGCATCTGTTCCTCTCGATGGCCGCGCGATGTGGAGACGAAGGCGAGGTGCTGCGAATCGTCGCTCCACTGCACGTCGGACCATTCGCCGCCGCGGCACGCGATGTGATCGCAGAGAGTGGACCGATGCTGATCGGGAGCCATTTTCAAGCGAATCACGTCCGGCTTCGCGATATCGATGATGACGCGATGAATCATCGGCACGTGCGGGTCGCCGGGCAGAGGATATTTCCAGGCCGTCAGTTCGGGATGGCCGACCTTGGTGCTGACCAGGTACATTTCGCCGACTTCCCGCTGGTCTTGCTGGAACGTCGCGATCTTTTTCGAATCGGGGGACCAGACGACGATCGCGCGGTCGCTGGCGGTCCAGCCGGCGTTATCGGTGGCGTAGCCGTAATCCTTGATTCCATCGAAAGTGAGCTGAGTTTCCTTGTTAGTTCCGGCGTCGCGAATCCACAGGTTGTAATTCTTGATGAATGCGGTGTGCTGTTTGTCGGGGGATTGGGCGTCATTGCGCGCGGGGGCACCTCCACCTCCGCCGCGACCACCGCGTCCGCGTCCGCCCCCTCCTGTGGCTGCTCCTTCGGAAACGCACTGGGCTCCGCCGACATCGCACTTCCATTTTTTCGATGCTGCGTTGAAGTGGATGAACTGGGCATCGAGGGAAAACTCGATTTCCTGGAAGGGGAGGCTGTGGGGGCCATACACGACGTCCGCGGCCTTGGAGAGGGTCACGGCTAGCTTTGCGTGATCGAACGCGGGCTGGCGCGTGGCGCGAGCGGGGTCGACGAGGATGAACTCGGCTCCGTCGGCCAGGGTGTTGCGGTACCAGAAACGGTCGCCTTCACTGGGAAGCCAGGTCGGGCGGACGGAGTTTTGGGTCACCAGGGAATTGACGTTATAGCCCATGAATTTTTCGGCGTGCGCGTAGTCGGCGGCGGTGAAGATTCGCTGGGCGTTGGCTAGGAATGTGAGGGAGAAGAGGAAGTATTTGTACATACGCGATTCTTTACTTTAACGCGATGGCTGGGCGATCAATTGGCTCCGGAGGTGCGGATAACCCCTAAAATAGGGCGTCGGAGCGGATACAGCAGGGGCGATTGCGTGGACGGGGCGAAAACTGGGGACAGCCCGCTCTGTCCACGCGGCGTGGGATGGCCGGGGTTTCGCGAAGTTCGTAGGCGCCTTGGGACAGAGTAGGCAGTCCCCGCTTTTCGCGGAGTGAAGCGCAACCCGTGCGGTTTTGGGAGTGATTGTGTGGACGGGGCGAAAAGTGGGGACAGCCCACTCTGTCCACGCGGCGCAGCAGTCCCCACTTTTCGCGAGTTCAAGACCGGTTTGCATGACGATCTCTTAGCTTACACAACGATGGTGCCTTCAAGGTATTTCACAGCTCGGCCGGCGATGGTGACGCGGTCGCCGCGGTGTTCGCACCAGAGTTCGCCTCCGCGGGGGGAAATCTGGCGGGCGAACAGTTTCGATTTGCCGAGACGCGCGGCCCAATAGGGAATCAGAGTGCAGTGGGCGGAGCCGGTGACGGGATCCTCAGGCACTCCTTTGGCGGGCGCGAAGAAGCGGGACACGAAATCGCAATCGGTTCCGGGAGCGGTGACGATGGTGGCGAAACGGTCGATCGCGGCGAGCCGTTCCATGTTCGGCCGCAGGGCGCGGACTTCGGCTTCGGTGTCGAAGACGCAGAGATAATCGCGCGCGCCGAGGACCATCGTCGGCGTGGCGCCGAGCGCTTCGAACAGCTTGTCATCGAACTTGGTTTCGATGGGCGGACGGGCAGGGAAGTCGAGCGCGTAGAGGTCGTCCTGGCGAGTCACGATCAATTCTCCGCTCTTCGATTCGAAGGCCACACGGGCGCCGGCTACTTCGCGGCGAATGTCCAGGATGACATGCGCAGAGGCGAGGGTGGCGTGGCCGCAGAGGTCGACTTCTACTCCTGGGGTGAACCAGCGAATGTGAAAATTCCCATTCTTCCGCACGTAGTACGCGGTTTCGGAGACACTGTTTTCGGCGGCGATGGACTGGAGGGTGGCGTCGGGGAGCCAGTGGTCGAGTGGGCAGATCGCGGCGGGGTTGCCTCCAAAGAGTTTGCTGGAAAAGGCGTCCACCTGGTAGATGGGGATGTTCACGCTTTAGTGTTGCGCGAGGGGTGGGAGGGGTGCAAGAGGGGCGGGCGCTGTACGCTGAATTCATGAAGGTCCGCGACCTGATTAAGATTCTTCATGAGGAAGGATGGGTTTTGAAGAATCAAGAAGGCAGCCACAGGCAATACACTCATCCGAGAAGGCAGGGCAAGGTCACGATTGCGGGGCACACATCCGATGAATTGGACCCGAAGACCAAGAAGTCTATACTTAAACAAGCTGGACTTAAACAGGCTGGTTTGTTATGAAATCCTACCCGATTTTGATTGCCCCGACACGAACGGGTTTTAGCGCACATGTGCCCGATCTTCCCGGATGCATTGCGACTGGTCCAACTGTTGAAATCGTTAAGGAGCGCATGGCCAAGGCGATCAAGATGCATCTCGCGGCCATGCGAGAGGATGGCGATGAAATTCCCGAGCCCTCGCGGTTAGAACTGGTTGAAGTTCGGTAAGAGGGATGCAGCTTGAAAAGCGGCTGGCCCATGATTGGCTGCCCCACCCGACGCCGGCTGAAGCCGACGCTGCAAGCTGAAGCTCGCGCCACGGCGGAGGACATTCGTACTTTCCGATATGATTGGAGGCTGTGAAGGGGCACGATAGTGGTTTTGCGATCGAAGAGCACGTCTTTTCCGAGCGCGAAGGTGACCGTCTCACCAGCGCGCTTTCAAGGGCGTCGGTGCCTCGTAGCCGAGCCGGCGCGCGTCACTTGATGTCTAAACCTGATGTGGCCAGCGTTGCGGCCGATTCCAGATTAGTCGAGATGGCCTCGCTGTGGCTCGGCGCCGACGCTCTGCCCTTCCGGGCCACGCTGTTCGAGAAGTCGAATCAAGCGAATTGGTTGATACCGTGGCATCAGGATACTGCCTTGCCGCTGGAGGCAGCTTTCGATGAGCCCGGGTGGGGTCCGTGGTCAGAAAAGGCCAAGGTGCGATACGCGCATGCGCCAGCTTGGGCCCTTTGCCGGATTATTGCCCTGCGGAGTGCACCTCGACGCGTCGACGATGGAGAACGGGCCGCTGCGGGTTATTCCAGAGTCGCACCATTCCGGAGTTCTTGCCGACGAAGCCGTACTTGATTATGTAAAGCATCACGAGCCTGTCGAGTGCCTGGTGCGTAGGGGAGGGGTGCTTGCGATGCGGCCTTTACTCCTACATTCGTCATCGAAGGCGCGGAGTGAGGATCCACGCCGCGTGCTGCATATTGAATATGCTGAGTCGATGGATCTCGGGCCTCGTATTCGACTAGCGGTTGCTTGAGTCGCTGGCTGCCTTGAGGTCGCTTACCACTCTAAAATGTTCAAGCTGGGGACGAAAGCAGCCGCGATAAAATTCTTGCACCTGGGCTAGGGCTTTTGCTGGGTTGCTCGATTTGTAAGCTCCGTAAAGCAGTTCGCCCAAGACGACAAGAGGCAAGTAGACGTCGTCTCGGTCGATGTTCTGGTGAAGGATTGGATCTCGACGAAGATAATCAACGACGACGCTGGTGTCGAGCGGAACGCTACCAATCGCGTTCATCGATATTTTCGCAGCCGGCGTCGATGTTTCGCGCAAGCTCGTCTGCTTCCTCGTCCGTCAAGCTTCCAGCGAGGTTCACGCCTCTAAGCTACTCTGCGCGTTGGCCCGGCGCAAGGGAGAGCCCGCAGGACGGAGTATACTGGCGCCGTGAAACTCCTGTTGGCGATGAATCTTGCTTGCGGTCTCTACGCCCAGAAGCAGTACGACTGCCATCGTGCCGGCGCATCCGTACGAATCGACGGGCGTCTTGACGATGCGGTTTGGAGCGACGCTGCGTGGAGCGATGCGTTTATCGATATCGTCGGGGCGGATGGCGCGAAGCCCCGGTTTCGGACGCGGATGAAGATGTTGTGGGATGACAACTATTTGTACATTGGCGCTGAACTGGAGGAGCCGGATGTTTGGGCTACCCTTACCGCGCACGATTCGGTGATTTTTCGGGATAACGATTTCGAGGTGTTTCTTAATCCCACCGGCGATGGCCTGAAGTACTTTGAGTTTGAGATTAATGCTCTCAATACCGGCTGGGATTTATTTCTCGATAAACCTTACAACAAAGGCGGGAAGGCCGATAATTCGTGGGAGATGCCGGGTTATAAGTCGGCTGTGGCGATCGAGGGGACGTTGAACGATTCAAGGGATCGGGACAAGGGGTGGTCGGTCGAATTGGCTCTGCCGTGGGCGGCGTTCGTCGAGAGGAGCGGGAAGGGACGGCCCAGCGCGGGTGATACGTGGCGGATGAATTTTTCGCGGGTGGAATGGCAGGTGCGGTTGATGGATGGGAAGTATGAGAAAGTTCGCGGGACGAAGGAAGACAACTGGGTTTGGTCGCAGCAGGGGGTGGTGAATATGCATGTGCCGGAGAAGTGGGGAGTGGTGAGATTTGTGAAGTAGATCCTATGCCATCTGTACGTATTCATCTCACCGATGCAACTTGTCGAGAAATGGATTCCCTGGCAGGCGAGGGCGGCCGCGCGGAATTCATGTGTATGGCTATCGGGCGGGCGATACGCGAGGCTCTGGATGCGCGGGTGCCAGAGGCTTACGCCGCTCAGCCCGATTCGGAGTCCGAGGCCGACGACTGGTCGAACTGCGAAGAATTTATTATCTAGCGCGTCGCTTTGCGCCTCGCTTCGAGGGTGGGCAGGTCGGGGACCTGTGCCACTTGCTTCGCGATGGACCTGTCCTACTTAGGCTGACGTGGTATGCTCAAAAGTTGGGCGTAACCCCCATAAATCTCGGTAGTTATTAGAGGATTCGACAATGTCTGGTCATTCCAAATGGGCCACAATCAAGCATAAAAAAGCCGCCACGGATGCAAAGCGCGGCAAGGCGTTCACTCGTCTGATCAAGGAAATCATGATTGCCGCGCGCAATGGCGGCGATCCGGATATGAATCCGCGGCTGCGCACCGCGATTACGGCGGCGAAAGCGGTCAGTATGCCGGCGGAAAACATCAAACGGGCGATCATGCGCGGCACGGGCGAGCTGGAAGGCGGGCAGCTCGACGAAATTACATTCGAGGGGTACGGGCCGGGCGGAGCGGCGGTGCTGGTGAACGTCGCGACCGACAATCGCAACCGCACGGTGAGCGATATCCGCCACGCGTTTACGAAATGGGGCGGGAACCTGGGCGAGCAGGGCAGCGTTTCCTGGATGTTCGAGCGCAAGAGCCAGATCATCATCGACGGCGATAAGGCCAAAGAAGACGATCTGATGAACCTGGTGCTGGAATCGGGCGCCGACGATTTGAAGGACGAGGGCGGGAATTGGGCGATCCTTTCCGCTCCGGACATGCACGAAGCGGTGCTGGAAGCGGTAAAGAAGGCGGGAATCACCCCGGAATCGGCGGAAATCGCCATGGTGCCGAAGAATCTGCTGCGCCTGGAAGGCAAGAACGCGAGCGGCATGCTGAAGCTGACCGAGGTGCTGGAGGAAAACGACGACGTGCAGAACGTCTACTCCAACTTCGACATCGACGAAAAAGAGCTGGAGGCCATGGCGTAATCCGCCACGGACGAATGTGCGCGTTCTGGGCATCGATTGCGGCACGGAGCGCACCGGTTGGGGCGTCATCGATAGCGATGGGCGCAGGCATACGGTGGTGGCGCACGGAACGATCCGGCTGAGAGTCCGCGATCCACTCGAAACACGGTTGGCGGAGATTGCCGGAGCGCTGCGCGCGGTGCTTACCGAGCATTTGCCGCAGGCCGCGGCCGTGGAGGAAGTTTTTTATTCCCTCAATGTGAAGACGGCCCTGAAGCTGGCGCATGTGCGCGGAGTAGCTCTGCTGGCGATCGCCGAGGCGGGGATTACTTTGGGCGAATATTCGCCGCTCGAAGTAAAAGTTAGCGTGGTGGGCTACGGACGTGCGGAGAAACAGCAGGTGCAGATGATGGTGCGATCGATCACGGGGCTGGGCGAAGCGATCGAATCGGAAGACGCGGCGGATGCGCTGGCGGTCGCGATCTGCCATGCGACCACCTGTTCGCATGCGATGAGGGTCGCCCGATGAGATGGGCGCTGCTGTTGTTGGGCGTTGCGGCGTTCGCAAGCGACTCCGGGCGCATCGTCTATACCAAGTCGTTTCCGGGGTCTTCGCCGGCATACGTCTCGATCACGATTGACCATAGCGGGCAGGTTTCCTATAAGGAAGAGGTGGACGACGATTCGCCGGAGAAATTTCAGCTCGAAGACTCCGGCACAGAGGTGATGTTCGATCTGGCGGCGCGGCTGGATCATTTTAAGCATCCTTTAGAATCCGGGTTGAAGGTCGCGAACATGGGCGTGAAGACGTTTCGCTGGGAGGATGGCGATGCGTCGAGCGAGCAGAAATTTAATTATTCGCTGGATGAAAACGCGAAGGCGCTGCACGATTGGTTCGAGGCGATCACGGAAACGGAGCGGCTCTATGCGGAGCTGAAACGGTCGGCGCGGCACGATAAACTGGGCGTGTTGGACGCGCTGATCAACATTGAGGGGACCTGGCAGCGGAGGCGATTGACGGGCGCGGATCAGTTTTTACCACTACTCGACCAGATCGCGCAGAACGAGATTTATCTGCATATGGCGCGGCAGCGCGCGGCGATGCTGGGTGAAGCGATTCGCGCGTCCAAGGCTAAGGCGCAATGAGATTGTCGATCTTCCTGCTGGCCGCGGCGGTCGGGTGTTCGCAGACGCCTCCGCAGCAGCCGACGCCGCCGGCGCCATCTGCACAGCCAACTCAGCAGCCGAATCAGGAGCAGCAGGATTTGCAGCGGGCGGTGAACGAGGCGGGCGCGAGCACCATTGATTTGACGCGGGTGCTGGAAGAATTTCTGAAGAAATATCCGCAGGCGACGCAGCTCAAGGAGATCGAAAGAGCGCTTTCGAAGGCGGCGATCGATAACAAGGACGATCGGCGGACAGTGTGGTACGGCGAGCGAGTTTTGGTTTCGACGCCGGACGATATGCTGGTGCTCGACCGGGTGGCGCGGGCGGAGCTGATGATCGGCGGGAAAGAGAACGCCGAGAAGGCGTTTGCGCATGCGCGGCGGTTCCAGGAACTGGTCGAAAAGCTGCCGGAGTCGACCGGGTTGGGAGCGGCGAAGCGGACGGAGGAAAGGGATCGGGGCATAGCGCGGGCTCTGCTGTATCAATCGCGCGCGAAGTCGGCGATGGGCGATTTCAACGAGGCGGGGAAGCTGGCGGCGTTGTCGTTTTCTAAATATCCATGCGAGGAATCGGCGCGCGAATGGGGTGTGGCGCTCGAAGCAGCGGGTTATGACGAACAGGCGGTGATGCATTTCGCCGATGCGTTCATGATTCCCGATACGCGCGCACAAGATTCCGATCGGGTTCTGGATCGCAAGCGGCTGGGAGAGATTTACCGGAAGAAGCACGGTTCGGAAAAAGGGCTGGGGGACGCGATTCTGGAGGCGTACGATCGGACGGCGGTGCTGGTCGCGGAACGGCAGAACCGGCTGAACGCGATCGATCCGAATGCCAGCATTGTCGATCCGATGGGGTTCACGATCAGCGGGCTCGATGGGCAGAAATTGAAGCTCGGGAGCTTGAAGGGGAAGGTCGTGATTCTGGATTTTTGGGCTACCTGGTGCGGACCGTGCCGGATTCAGCATCCGATGTACGACCAGGTGCAGGAAAAATTTAAAGATCGCGGGGATGTGGTGCTGCTCTCGATCGATACGGACGAGGATCATGGCATCGTCGCCGGGTTTCTGGATCAGCAGAAATGGCCGAAGAGCCGGGTTTATTTCGAAGACGGGTTGCAGAAGCTGCTTCAGGTAACGGACATTCCGACGACCGTGGTGTTCGACAAGCAGGGTCGCGTGGCGAGCAGGATGAACGGATTCCTGCCGGATCGATTTGTCGAACAGCTTTCAGAGCGCATCGAGAGTGCGCTGGCGCAATGAAATTCCGGCGCGTCATCTGGATCGTACTCGATAGCGTGGGCATCGGCGAGATGCCGGACGCGGCGAAGTATGGCGATGAAGGCAGCGATACGCTCGGCAATATCGCGCGCGTGCGCAAGCTTCATCTCCCAAATTTTTGCGCGCTGGGACTGGCGAATATCAAGCCGCTGACAGGGCTCGCGCCGGTGGCGGTACCTGCCGGAGCCTACGGAAAATGCGCGTTGGCTTCGCCGGGAAAAGATACGACCACCGGACATTGGGAAATGGCCGGCATCCATCTCGCAAAGCCGTTTCCTCTATTTCCGCATGGTTTTCCGCCTGAGGTGATGGACGAATTTGAGCGCCGGATCGGCCGTCACGCGCTCGGCAACAAGGCCGCATCGGGCACGGAGATTATGAAAGAGCTTGGCGAGGAACATGTGCGCACTGGCTCGCCGATTGTGTACACGTCGGCCGACAGCGTTTTTCAAGTGGCGGCGCATGAGGAAGTGATTCCTCTGTTCGAGCTTTACAAGATTTGCGAAACAGCGCGTGAGATTTTGCACGGGCCTTATGAAGTGGGGCGCGTGATCGCGCGTCCGTTTATCGGCGAACCGGGTAGTTTCACGCGTACGCCGAACCGGCATGATTACGCGGTGCCTCCGCCGAAGGGGATGCTGCTCGATGTCCTTGCTGAAAGCGATATCGATGTCTACAGCATCGGCAAGATTTTCGACGTTTTTCTAGGGCGGGGGATTCGCGAGTACGTGAAGACGAAGAGTAATACGGACGGGCTGGCGAAAACAGTTGAAGCGATGGAGGAAGTCGAGCAAGGGATGATCTTTGTCAATCTGGTCGACTTCGATCAGCAGTACGGGCATCGCAATGATGTTGAAGGTTACGCGCGAGCTTTGGAGGAAGTCGACCGTTGGCTGCCGGGGTATGGAGCGAAGCTGCGTTCCGACGATCTGGCCATTTTCACTGCGGATCATGGGTGCGACCCGACGACGCCATCGACGGATCATGGTCGCGAGTATGTTCCGTTGCTCGCTTACGGGCCTTCGGTGAAGCATGGAGTTCATTTGGGCACGCGGGCGTCGCTATCCGATATCGGGCAGACGGTGGCGGAGAATTTCGGGGCGAAGATTGTGGTCGGCGAGAGTTTTCTTGGCCGGCTTACTTGAAGAACACAGACTGAAGTCTTCGCCACCTGCGCGAAAGAATCCCCGCCCTTATGGGACGGGGTTATAACCCTGGGTTAGGGCTTCTTGTCGCACTCGCCGCGGCAGATGGTTTCTGCGACTTTGTGCGGCGGATCCAAATGGCCGGGATTATTCGCGTCGGGTAGCTGCACCGTTTGGGTTTCGACGACTGCTCCGCCGGGGCCTTTTTGGCGCTCGATGGTTCGCTTCTCCGTCAACGCCGGTGGAGCGTCGGCGGGGCGGGCGCGGCCATCGGATGCGCGGCCGAAGATTTCGACTTCCTGGGTGGAGGAACCGTCGGCATTCGCGATCGACTTCGTCACCTGCTGCCGTGCTAATTTCATCTCTCCGCTTACGGTCGGTTCGTAAATCGCAGTATTACTGGCGACCTCATTCCCCGATTTCGTCTCGGTGGTTGACAACCGCTGCGCCTCGTATAAATTGCCATTGGCGTCGCGCAGGTACACGGTTTCGCTTTGGCGCTTGCCGTCGGCGGTAGGCTCGGCGATTGCGGAGCGCTTCTCGGCGACGGAAAACGATCCGCTCAGATCCTTCTTCTCCACGGCTGTATCGGTCACCGTGGCCGCGCCGTTTTTGCGCGTCTCGACGGTTTTGCGCTCCGCCTCATTCATATTGCCGCTGATGTCGCTGCGATATGTTGTCGCGTGGACCGTCGATTCGCCGTCGCCGTTTTTCGTTGTTTCCGTAACGATTCGGTCAGTTTGCACCACCTGTCCGCCGGAGCCGTAGTGCCGGATGATGCGTTCGGTGACCGTAGTGTTGCCGCTTTGGCTGAGCACTTTCTCCGCGATCTGCTCGATCGGAACTTCGCGACCGTTGATCGACTGGCGGAGGTCCGTGGTAACGCCGTCGGCAGTCACGCTGGCTACGCCCGGGACCGGATTGCCGTTGATGTCGCGGGTGTACGAAGAGGTTGCACTCTGGGCGCTTAATACGCCGGCCGCGAGGATGAGAAGACAGGTCCGCACACTTTAAGGCTAAGCGAATTCCCGATACGCTTCAATAGAGTGAATCCCTTAGTGTCCGGCATCCACCCGCATGCTTACGAGACTGCTGAAGCGGATGAGCTCGCGGAGTAGACACGAGTGTCAACGCTGCACGCAGGAGAGGAGTCTGTGCGCTACAAGCGCAACGGATTATTTAGTGCGAATTTGTGACGATGCGTGAATCGTGCATCCTTTACAATGGAAATAGCAGTGAAAAATTTTTATATCGAAACCTTTGGCTGCCAGATGAATGCGCATGACTCGGAAAAAGTCATTGGCACGCTGATCGGCGAAGGTTACTCCCAGGTCGCGACGCCGGAAGAGGCGGAGCTGGTTTTCTACAACACGTGCAGCATCCGCGATAAGGCGGAACAGAAGGTATTCAACCGCCTCAACCAATTCAAGCGCGATAGCAAAGGCAAGAAGTTCGTCGTGCTGGGCTGTGTTGCGCAGCAGGAAGGCGAGCGCGTTTTCGAAAAAGCTCCGCACGTGAGCATGGTGTGCGGATCTGCCAGCTACAACCAGTTGCCGCAGATGCTGGTGCAGCTTGAAGCGGGCAATAAGCGAGTTACCGGGCTCAGCCTGAATACGGAAGATACGTTCGAGACGCCGCTCACACGCCGCGAAAATCCGCATCGCGCGTACCTGACGATTATTGAAGGATGCGACAAATCCTGCGCCTATTGTGTGGTCCCGTTCACGCGGGGGCCGGAGCGCAGCCGCACCAGCGCTTCGGTGATTGCGGAATCGCGTGAGCTTTCCGCTGCCGGATACTCCGAGATTCAACTGCTGGGCCAGAACGTGAATAGTTATCGCGACCCATCGCCTGCCGGCTGGGATTTCGCAACGCTGCTCGATCATGTCGGACGCGTCCCGGGCATCCGTCGCGTGCGATTTACTACTTCGCATCCGCGCGATTTCGTGAAGCCGATCATCGATGCGATTGATGAGAATCCGAATCTCTGCAACCATGTCCATCTGCCGGTGCAGAGCGGCTCGACGCGCATTCTTAACGCCATGCAGCGGCTGTACACACGCGACGAATATATGCGCCGCATCGAGTGGATGAAGAACGCACGGCGGCCGATCGCGATCACCACCGACGTCATTGTCGGATTCCCGGGCGAGACGGAGCAGGATTTTGAGGAGACTCTGGACCTGCTTAAAACGGTCGAGTTCGATTCGATTTTCGGGTTCAAGTATTCCCGCCGTCCGAACACGCCGGCGCTGGCGCTGGACGATCAGATTCCGGAAGAAGAGAAGACTCGGAGGTTGATGATCGTGCAGGAGCTGCAACGCGAGATTCAGACGCGGCGCAATGCGGCTTATCTGGGCACGGTGGAAGAATGCCTGGTGGAGGGCTTCAACAAGGCCACGGGACAATGGATCGGCCGCACGTCGCAACATAAGACTCTGAATTTTCTGCGCCCGGTTTCAGTGGATGATATTCTAGGCCGGTACGTGGATGTTCGCGTGACCCGCGCGGGCGCGAATTCATTGGTCGGGGAGTGTGTAAACTGAAGGTAAGCGGGAGGGACGCATGGAAGTCGAAATGAAAATCCGGGGATTGATGATGGACCCGGTGACCAACATGCCGATCGTGGTGCTGAAGGATGTGAACGGCAGCGCCATCCTGCCTATCTGGGTCGGTATCTACGAGGCGAACGCGATCGCGCTCGAAATCGAGAAAATGCCGACGCCGCGCCCGATGACGCACGACCTGATTCGTAATTTGCTGTTCGGCCTGGAAACGGGCGTCAAGAAAGTGGTCGTTAGCGATCTGAAGGACGACACGTTTTACGCCATCATCTGGCTGGAGAAGAATGGTCAGATGATCTCGGTGGACTCGCGTCCGAGCGATGCGCTGGCGATTGCGCTACGCCTGGATTGTCCGATTTTCGTGGACGAAGCGGTGCTGAAAACGTCGAAAAGCGTAGCTGCCGTGGCGGAGGTCGGGAACAACGAAGAATTGCGTAAATGGCTCGAGAACCTCAACGACGAGGATCTGGGGCGATATAAGATGTAGGTTCTCACAGGCTAAAGCCTGTGCCACCTACTCGCTGTTTTCTAAACACGGGGCGCATGCTTTCGATCATTGCAGCGGCCTTCGGCTCCCAATCGACCGTCCTGAGTAGCAATTGCAGTTCAACAAATCCGTGCACGGCTGACCACGCTAACTCGGCCAGTGCCGGGTCCTGTTCGCTTCCACCCGTGCATCGTCTGATCGCGCCAATCAGTTCTTCGTACGCCGGTTTCGCGCCCTGCTCGAAGGCTTCTGAGCCGTGAGGAGGGGACAGGTCCGGACGCAACAGAAGCCCGAATAGACCTGGCGTGCGCATGCCGCTTTCGATGTACGCCATACCGACCGCTGTCAGAGCGTCGAAAGGATCGTCCCCTGCAGCGAGGCGGCGCTCGCGCATTCTCTGGGCGACGTGGATCCACTGTTGGGCGACGTAGGCGCTCAGCAGGGCGTGGTGATCTTTGAAATGATGCAGCGGAGCGGCGTGCGAAACTCCGGCTAACCTGGCGCACTCGCGGAGAGTGACCGAATCCGGGCCTTTGGCCCGCATTAGCTGGTCGACCGCGTCGAGAAGCGCCTGACGCAGCTCGCCGTGGTGGTATCTCTTTGCCAAACTGAATGTTAGCGAATTATCTTGACGATGTCAAGATAATCGGGTAAGCTATCTTTACGTTGTCTAGATGGAGGTGACGTATGAAGGTTGTTCCAGAAAGAATGTGCGCTGAGGTCGAGGGCGAAGTCGTGGTGTTCCTGATTGGAATGCGGATCAACAAGCCGTGGAAGATTCACAAGTGGTTGCCGGTGGCGCTGGCGATGCCGCGGATGCTGCGGGAACTCGAACAGAAGCCGGAGCTGGGGCTGATGGGCTACCACAATTGGTTTGGCAGGACGATCATCGTGGTGCAATACTGGCGCTCAGTGGACCAGTTGATGGCCTACGCTAAGAATCGCAACAGTGCGCATCTGCCTGCATGGGCAGCATTTAACCGGGCGGTTGGAAAATCAGGCGACGTTGGGATCTGGCACGAAACCTATCGAACTCGGCCGGGCGACTATGAGACGATTTACGCCAATATGCCTCCCTTTGGCCTAGGTAAAGCTACGAAGTCGGTTCCCGCGGTCGGACGAAGGGAATCGGCGGCGTCTCGCATTGCTAAGGTGTGACCAATGTTAAGAAAAGTGGAGGCAGCAAACTCTTCGGACCCGGTGAACGTCAATTAGGGCATGAAGAGGATTTTATTAATTGCCGCGCTGGTTTCGGCGCTAGGTGCCATAAAAACGGCGGCGAATCCTCAGATCCGCCGCCCGGTGAAGCATTTTATTCACTTCTATCGCCAACAGGATGACGAGATGGGCTTTCTGCCGCGCGCGGTATCCAGTTGGCTGCTGGCCCAAAGGGCCGATTAATTCCCCTTCTTAGTCGTGGACTTGGCGCCGGCAGGACGGGCAGGAGCGTTCTTACCGGTCCAGCCTTCGAGTTTGTCTTTCTCGACAAGCACGGTGAGCATGTAGGGATCCTTGGTAAAGGATTTCGCGATCCCTTCGAACGACAGGGTGTCACCCGGGTCCATTTTGCCTGGTAGCGCGGCCTCGAAGGTCAGCGTGCAATCCGCCTTGCCGTCCTTTTCATCGTCGACTAAAACCACAACGCTCTTGGTTCCCCGCGCAGCCGGGGTCAGGGAAACGATCTTTCCCGTGAATTTGGGCAACAGGTTGTCCTTGATTTGGGCGTCGAACTGTGCTTGTCCGTCGTCCGCTGTCAGGATCCCCTTCGTATCGCGCCATCCAGCGAGCATCGGATGGGCGGCGCGCCAATCCGCGTCAGCCGCATTCGTCTTCCGAATAACGTCCACGTTGCTTTCGATTACGTAGCCATCAGGCAGTGGTTGATTCGCCGCTGCCGCCAGAAGTTTGTCCTCGCCCTCGGACGACCCGTGATATGTCTTATAAGCTTTGTCCACGAAGGTCTTCATTCCCGCACGATCCTTTTCGCTCAGAGCCCCGGGCCCCGTGTAGGCTGCGGCCCTGGCATAAGCAAAGATCGCACCGGCCTGCTTCTCGGGTTGATTGTTCTTTCTCGCTTCGTCTAGCAACTGTTTTCCCAGCCAGACATTCAGCGTGACGCGCGTGGGATCCGCCTTAAGAGCGGCAATCACAGCGTCGACTCCTTGATCGGTCACGATTTTGTCGATCTGAGTCTTGGCATACGCGACCATCTGCGGCTTGAGATCCGTCCACTGCGCGGCGGTCATTCCGGCGTCTTTGGCCTTTTCCGGCGCGAACACCTGGTCTGCGCGGTCAATGATGGTGCGCGCGGCGTCAGCCGCAGCCTTCCGGTCATCTGCGCTCGGCGACGGTATCTGGGAGAAAGCCACCAGGATGGCGCGTAGCAAGGCAAAGCTGTCGGGAATCTTCTTGAGCATCTCCTGTGTGACGCCGATCTGCTCATGATATTGCTTCGTTGCACCGTAAGCCTTGAAATATAGATCCAGCCGGTCGACGTCGTATTCCGTCTCCGGGTAGTCATGCTTCCATAGCTCGAGCTTTTCGAGCTGGGCCTTGGGGTCCTTCTCGGTATTCGCAGCGATGGCCTCCGTCTGCTCTTTATCGTCTTTAAATTTCTTGGCCGGCGCCGCGGGAGGAGTCTGCGCCACCGCGAACGCCATTAGCGCTAAACAAACCATTGCTATTTTTTTCGTTGAAAAGGTCACGTGAGCCTCACTCGGGTAGTATTGTCTTCTTTGAACTTGTATTTTTCTTCAGGCTTTCGTTCTTGCCGGTCCAGCCAATCAGTTTGGTTCTTTCCGCTTCGAACGTCACCATAAACGGATCTTTCGCAAAGCTCTTGGCGATTCCTTCGAACTCGATTTCACCGCCCGGCTCCATTTTACCTGGAAGCGCTCCGTCCAGCTTCAATGTTACATCCCCAGCCGAATTTTCGATCGCCAAAACCAGCTCCTTCGGCTTCGACGCCGGCAACGCAGCCACTAATCTGCCCTTTAGACGTGGGACGAGTGCATCCTTCATATTCGTTTCAAAATACGTATCGCCTTCGGGAGCGGTCAAGGCGGCCTTCAGATCCTTCCACAGGGCCCTCTCCGGGTGGGTCTTGTCGAACATCTGCTCGGCTTCGATGCGTTCCTTCTCAATTTGGGCCGCGCTCTTGATCTGAAATCCTGGAGGCGGCGCCGCGTTCGACTTTGCGCTGGCCTCGAGCTGCGCCAGGCCTTCCTCGGAGCCGTGATACTTCACGTACGCCGTATTCAGATACTCCAGCAGATTCTTGCGGTCGCCGGGCGGGAGAGCGGTGGGGCCGTCGTAGGCGGCTGCGCGCGCGAAGTAATACAAAGCGACCGGCTGCTTTTCCGGATTGGTCTTGTTCTGCTCCAGCATCGCATCTCCCAGCCAGTAGGAAAGCTGTCCCTGCTGCGGATCGAGTGCGATTGCCTTTTGCAGTTCAATCTCGGCGCGCGTGAAATCCTTGCGCGTCCAATCGATCCAACCGGCCGTTTTCTGGGCAAACACGCGCATCTCAGGCTTCGCCTTGGCTGCATCGGCATCCGACATTTCCGCGGGCCGATTCTCTTTTGCGTAGATCCCGTCCAGATTAGCAAGAATAGTGGCTGTCGCACGCTCCGCGATATCAAGATCGGACGGAGAAGCGGGATTCAACTGGTAAATCGAACCTGCGATGGTGGACAGAGCGAACAGATTGTTAGGATTGTCGCGCAGCACTTCGACAGCGGCGTTGAACGCATCGCGCGTCCGCCCGAGCTGGCGGTAGGTTTCGAGATAAAGCTGACGGCGGGTATCGGCCAACTCGCTTTGCGGATACTGCTTGGTCCATTTGTCCAAGGTATCAAGCCACAGCTTCGGGTCCTGGGTCTGAGTGATCGGCTTATAAAGGTCGTATTCGGCGGGATCTTTCCAGTCCGGTTTCTTTTTATCCTGGGCCTCAAGGCTGGGCATCAGGCTGGAAACAAGCGCTGCCCCGACCACTACCGTCGCGGCGCTCCTCTTCAACAGCACTGACAACCTCCTCACGCGATCTGCGATGCTCATGAACCTTTCCGGGAATTTAGTACTTTGCGGAGTATAGCCGAACCCGGCAGATAGCTGCAACCGCCCGCGAGCTGATCGGCGAATAGTAGACTCCGCGGGGCTCAAAGTTGTTCCCATAAAAACTCTCGCAAGGCGCGAAGCCCGCTAAGAAAGTAAAATCTTTGCAAGCTTTGCGTGAAATTGCTTTCTTCAGTATCCTTAACCTCAGTCAATGCGTTGGACCGATCTGGGCGTCATCGTTCTTTATCTCGTTGGCATCACCTGGTTCGGGACCCGCTTCCGCGAGTCGCAAAAAACTCTCAAGGATTACTTTCTCGGTGGACGCACCGCGCCCTGGTGGGCGATCGCGCTTTCCATCGTCTCGGCCGAAACCAGCACTCTTACCGTGATCGGCACGCCCTCGCTCTCCTTTCAAGGCAATCTCGGATTCCTGCAACTGGTGTTCGGTTACCTGCTTGCCCGGATCGTAATCGCGACGCTTTTTCTGCCCGCATACTTCCGGGGCGAAATGTATACCGCCTACGAACTGATGCGCGTCCGTTTCGGCAATCGTATCCGCAGATTGACCGCCGGCACGTTTCTGATTCTGCGCGCTCTGGCGGAAGGCGTCCGGGCATTTGCGATTTCGATCGTGATTTCCATCATCCTCGGTACCGGCGAAATGACCTCGATCGTCGTGATCATCTGCTTGACCCTGGTTTATACGTATGAAGGCGGCCTGACTGCCGTGATCTGGACGGACGTAATACAGATGATTTTGTACGTGATCGGCGCGGTATTGAGCTTCTACATCTTATTGGACGAAATACCGGGCGGTTGGTCACATGTGTACGCGGTGGCCGCTCCGTTAGGAAAGTTTCAGATTTTCGATTTTCGGCTGGCTCCTCCGGCGATCTTTTTCACCAGGACGTACAGTTTCTGGGCAGGGATCATCGGAGGGTGCTTCCTGACGACCGCCAGCCACGGCACGGAACAGTTGATAGTGCAACGGCTGCTGGCCGCGCCCAGCGAGCGCGACAGCCGTACCGCTCTTTTCGCGAGCTGGGTCGTCATTTTAATCCAGTTCACCCTCTTTCTCGTAATTGGCGTGTGCCTGTTCGTCCTCTATTCGGACCATCATTGGAACCCGCCGGAGGTCCGCGACAAGATCTATCCGCTATTCATTTGGCAGCACCTTCCGGTGGGCATGGCCGGACTGGTGATTGCGGCCATACTGGCGGCGGCGATGTCGAACCTGAGTGCCGCTCTCAATTCGCTCGCGTCGACCACGGTGATGGATTTCTTGAAGCCTCTCTCGCGCTCCACTATTTCGGATGCGGCGTGGCTGACCCGCGCGCGTTACGCGACCGTTCTTTGGGGAGCGATCCTGTTCGGAGTTGCATTGATCGCGCGCCACTGGGGCAGCGTGCTGCAAGCCGGTTTATCGATCGCCTCGATCATCTACGGCTCGCTGCTCGGCGTCTTTCTACTTGGACTCCTGACGAAACGCGTCGGTGAAGTGGCGGCCATGATCGCGATGGCGAGCGGGCTGGTCCTGATGCTGTGGATCAAATTTTATACTCCGATTGCGTTTACATGGTACGTTCTCATAGGCTCATCCGCCACGTTCGCGATCGGTATTGCCGCATCATTCCTTTTGAGGGAGAAGCACTCTGGCACCAGCGACACCTGAACCCACCCTGCGTCGGGCCCTTGGATTGTGGGCCGCGATCGCCATCGTTATCGGCACCGCGATCGGCAGTGGGATTTTTATCGTGCCGGCGAAGATGATCCGCTCCGTCGGCTCTCCGGCGCTGGTGTTCAGCGTGTGGATTTTCGGGGGATTGCTCACCATGTTCGGCGCGCTGACCTATGCGGAGCTATCCGCCGCTTTGCCCGACGCCGGTGGCGAATACGTGTATCTGAACGCGGCCTATGGTCCGTTTTGGGGATTTATTTACGGCTGGACGCAAACTTGGGTCGCCAAGAGCGCCAGTATCGCGACCCTCGCCACCGGATTCTTCACCTTCGTAGCGTTCTTTTTCCCGAAACTGATGCTTCCGTTTTATGCCGTTCCTTTGCCTATCGGGCCAGGGGGAAAACCGCTGGAGATTCAATATGGACAACTGGTCGGAATTGCTTTGATACTTTTCCTGGCCGGAATCAACTATCTAGGCGTGCGACTGGGAGGACAGGTCCAAATCGCGGTCACGGTGGTGAAGATCGCCTTGATCCTCGCGGTCATTGTTGCCGGATTAACGTGGGGGCAGGGATCATTCGTCCATTTTTCGGAATCGATACCGGCGAATCCGGGCGGCGTTTCGGGCTTTTTTGCCGCGTTGGTAGCGGCTTTGTGGGCCTATGATGGCTGGAACAACGCGGGAATGCTGGGGTCTGAAATCGAGAATCCGCAGAAGAATCTGCCGCGGGCGCTGCTGGTGGGGACCAGTTTAATGATCGCGATTTATCTGTTGACCAATCTGGCTTACTTTTACGTATTGAGCAGCGCTGAGGTGGGCGCGACACCGCGGGTTGCGGCGGAGGCGATGCAGAAAGTTTTGGGAAAATCGGGAGCCTCTATCGTCAGTATCGCGGCCATGATATCGATCTTCGCGGCGCTGAACGGCTCCATTTTATCGGGCTCCCGGGTGCCGTACGCGATGGCCCGCGACGGCTTGTTCTTTCGGCGGATGAGCCATATCAACCGCCAATTCCGCACCCCTGGAGCCTGCATCGTACTACTGGGGATCGTATCGTCCATCATTTTGCTAAGCGGGCGCTATGACGAACTGGCCACGCTGGTGATTTTCCCGAGTTGGATTTTGTACGGAATGACCGCCGCTTCCGTGATCGTTCTCCGAATTAAGCGGCCGGAGATGAACCGGCCGTTTCGGGTTCCGGGATACCCGCTTGTGCCAATATTCTTTGTTTTGGTCGCAATGGCGCTGCTTTACTCGACGTTACTGAACTCACCCCGGGAATCAGGGATCGGTTTGGTACTGATTATCGCCGGATTGCCTTTCTATTTCTTTTGGAAAAGGCGGTTGAAGGCCGGTTCGTAGGGGTTTCCCCGAGGGTCGAAAGGCAATAGGACGCCCGGTACGCAAAAGGGGAAAGATTTTTGCTATTTTGTTCTGATTTCAGAACAAGACTCTTGAAATTGCCCCAAACATAGGTTTATGCTTGAACTGCATCTGTCGGGCGAAGCTTCTGTTCTGTTCCCTTTTCCGAACGAAGCGGCGGCCTGAACCGAATTGAGGGGATTTGTAAAGGAGCTTAAGGACACAAACAATGGACGTACTTAAAATGCTGGCTGAATTACGCCGCGAACGGGAACAAATTGAGGAAGCCATTCTGACTCTAGAGCGTTTATCGCAGGGAAGAACCAAGCGCAGAGGCCGTCCCCCGGCCTGGATGGCGACCGTGAAGCGGCGGGGTCGTCCGCCGGGAAGCAAGAATAAAATCAAGGAGATTGCGGCAGCGTAAACAGTGGCGTGGGTGGCAATTACCGCAGACCGGCCGCCCACTGTACACTGAAGAGAAGTGTCGGCACATTCCACTCCAAAACTTACCGGGCAGGTCAAAGCCGGTGGCTGCGCTTCCAAGCTGAGTCCTAAGATTCTGGATCAGGTGCTTCCCCGGATTCCTCGCGTGGCGGATCCGAACGTAATGGTGGGGTTCGATACGGCGGACGATGCGGGGGTTTATCGCCTGCGGCCGGATCTGGCGATTGTTCAGACCGTCGACTTCTTCACGCCGGTGGTCGACGATCCCTATACATTTGGGGCGATTGCGGCGGCGAACGCGTTGAGTGACGTTTATGCAATGGGAGGTCGTCCACTCACCGCGCTATCGATTCTCGCGTGGCCCGGCTCGGGCGAACACGAGGTTTTAGAACAGATCCTGAAGGGCGGCGCGGAAAAAATCCACGAAGCCGGCTGCGTAATCCTCGGCGGCCACAGCGTCAACGATCCCGAAATAAAATTTGGATACGCGATCACCGGCACGGTCCATCCGGATCGCGTGAAGACCAATACCGGCGCCAGGCCTGGCGACGTCTTGGTGTTCACCAAGAAGATCGGAACCGGAGTCATTTCGACGGCGCTCAAACGCGGCATCGCGAAAGACGAGCATGTTGACGGAGCGATCGCGCAGATGCTGACGCTGAATCGCGCGGCGGCCGAGGCGATTGAGCATCTTAATGTTCACGGCCTTACAGACGTAACGGGGTTCGGACTCTTCGGGCACGCGCGAGAGATGGCCATCGGAAGCGGTGTTACGCTCGAGATTGATTCATCCCTGGTTCGTTTTCTCGACGGAGCGATCGGATACGCGGAGGCGGGGGCGTTTTCCGGGGGATTGGGGAATAACCGGGAGTTTGTGGCATCGTGTGTCGAAGGATCTTCGCGGTTCGACGATCTGTTTTACGATCCGCAGACCTCGGGAGGACTGCTGATCGCGCTGCCAGAAAAGGATGCCTCCGAACTGGAGCGGAGTTTTCCCGCGGCGTACCGCATCGGACGCGTGCTCGAACGGCAGAAAAAGCCTCTGCGAATTCTATGAACAACTCACCCATCATCATTGCTCTCGACGTACCATCGGCGAACGAGGCGCGGGCGCTGGTCAGTTCCCTGGGGGTTGCGGCGGATTTTTACAAGGTTGGACTGGAGCTGTACGCCGCGGAGGGCATGGATTTCGTGCGTGAGCTAAAAGGGCAGGGCAAGCGCGTGTTCCTGGACCTGAAGCTCTACGATATTGGGGAGCAGGTGAAGCGGGCGGTCAAGGTGATCGCGTCTAGCGGCGCGGATTTTTTGACCGTTCACGCGGTGAAACCGGTGATGCAGGCAGCCGTGGAGGGCCGCGGCGACTCTCTGAAACTGCTGGCAGTCACGGTGCTGACGAGCTTCGATGAACAAGACGTGCGCGACGACGGAAGCGCGCTGACTCTGGCCGCGCTGGTGGAAAAACGCGTGGGCCATGCGATCGCGGCTGGAATGAACGGCATCGTGTGCTCTTCGCTTGAAATCGCGAAGGTCCGTGCCATAGCGCCGAAGATGACTCTGGTGATTCCCGGAGTGCGGTCGGTCGGCAAATCGACCGGCGATCAGAAGCGAGTGGCCACGCCCGCGGACGCGATTGCGAGCGGCGCGGATTTTCTGGTAGTGGGCCGCCAGGTGACGCGCGCGGACGATCCTCGCGGCGAGCTGCTCAAGATTCTCGACGAAATTCACACTTTTAAATGACGACGATCACTCACCTTGAATGCGCCGCTTGCGGAAAGCGGCATGAAGCGGGACAGCTCCATAATTTATGCGAATGCGGCGGACCTTTATTAGTCCGCTATGATCTGGATAAACTCCGGGAAGGCTGGAGTCGCGAATGGATTCCCAGCGGCCCCACCAGCATGTGGCGCTATGCGCCGGTGCTGCCGGTGTCGAAGCCGGCGGCGATGGTTTCGCTCGGCGAGGGCATGACACCCCTGGTGCATACCAAGCGGCTGGGCGCGCGCCTGGGCAGCGAAGATCTGTGGGTGAAAGACGAAGGCGTCAATCCCACGGGGTCATTCAAGGCTCGCGGGCTGTCGTGCGCGGTATCGATGTGCGTCGAGCTGGGGGCGAAAAAAGTCGCGATTCCGTCGGCGGGCAACGCTGCGGGGGCGATGGCCGCCTACGCGGCAGCGGCGGGAATCGAGGCGTATATTTTCATGCCTCGCGACGTCCCGCAGGCGAATTATATCGAGTGCTGCGCGGCGGGCGCGCACGTTACTCTAGTGGACGGCCTGATCAGCGACTGCGCGAAAATGGTGATGGCTCGCAAGGATGAAGAAGGCTGGTTCGACGTCAGCACCCTCAAAGAGCCGTATCGCATCGAAGGCAAGAAAACGATGGGCTACGAGGTCGCTGAGCAGTTCCGCTGGCAGTTGCCGGACACCATTTTCTATCCCTGCGGAGGCGGTGTGGGCCTGATCGGCATGTGGAAGGCGTTCGCCGAGATGGAGGCGCTCGGATGGATCAATTCGAAGCGTCCGAAGATGATCGCAGTGCAGGCGGAGGGGTGCGCACCGATCGTGAAGGCATTTCAGGAAGGCAAGGCACGCAGCGAGTTTTTCGAGCATGCAGAAACTGTGGCGAGCGGCTTAAGGGTTCCGAAAGCGTTGGGTGATTTCCTGGTTCTCGACGCGGTGCGGCAGAGCGGGGGAACCTGTATCGCCGTGAGCGACGAGGAGATGATCGAGGCGGGAGTGGAGTTGGCTACCGACGAAGGCATTTTCGCGGCTCCCGAGGGCGGAGCCTGTGTTGCGGCGCTGAAGAAGCTACTCGCGAACGGGTTTCTGACGGCGCAGGAAAAGATCGTCATTTATAACACGGGGAGTGGATTGAAGTATCTGGAGGCTTATTCGCCTCGGTTTCCGCGTTGAGCGGGGATCTAAAATCGCTTCTTTAGTCGCGGCCTGCTCGACAAGGGACGGGTCGGGGACTACTGGATCGTGAAGCCCCACAGGAACGAGGACTGCTTGCCGGCCTCCGATTGCGGGGGTACTGTCGATTCGTTCACGGGGAACTGTTCGTAACCAGGCGGGAAAATGTCCCAGGTGCACACACCGGTTATCCATACGACGCCGTTCGCGTCTACATCGACATCGTTTACAGTCTGGGTTCCGACGCTGGTGATGTAGGTCGAATACACCAGTTGGCTCGACGGCACCGCCGCCGGGTTGAGGACGGCAACGAAGCCGTCCAGCCCTCCGCCCGCAGACGTGGTGTTGAACGCGTTCCCGGTCACGGGAAGATTTTGAGACAGAGTGTAGCCGCAGATGTAATAACGGCCCTGGCTATCCACACGCAAACCGTAAATCACCTCGCCTCCGAAGCCTCCAAAATAAGTCGAATAGGTGGCTCCCTGGCCTGGAGCGGTGGCCGCGGCCATATTGAAGACCGTCAAAAAGCCGTTACTTCCGAGCTGATTTCCGAAGTTGTCGATGTTCGAAAGCGCGGGCATCACCGATTGATACGCGTTCTGCGTGACGGGATAATCCGTGGCCATCGTGTAGCCGGCGACAGCGACGGTTTGGCCTTTGGGATCTACCAGGATTCGATTCCCCTCATCGAAGCCGTTGGAGCCTCCGAGAAACGTCGAATACACAATTGTCCCGGCTCCGGAGTTGAGAACCGTCATGAACGCATCGCCTTCTCCGGAATAATTGCGATAGGCAGTGCCGGCCGTGAACGGGAAGTCGCTCGAAAAGGTGAAGCCGGTTATGTAAATCAGGCCGTTCTGATCCACGGCAATATCCTGCCCCCAGTCCTGTGCGTAGCCGCCGAGGTAGGTACTGAAGATTAGCGATGAAGGTCCGATCTGATTGGGATCGAAGGTGGCGACAAATGCGTCGTAGCTGCCGTCGAGCGACGCCTGAAACGCGCCAGTCAAAGGTAAATCGATAGACGTGGTGTAGCCGGTGACATAGATCAAGCCGGTCGACCCTACAAAGATACCCTGCCCCGAGTCCGCGCTACCGACGGCGCCGTAGATCGTAGTGGTCCCTCCGTAATAGGTGGAGTAAATCTGGGAATCGAAGCCATTCTGATTGGAATCGAGCACCGTGACAAACGCATGCGTTCCGGTGGACAAGACCCCGGAAAAGGCTCCGGTGGTGACGGGATAATTGGTGGAATTAGTGCTTCCCGTGAAATACATGAGCCCCGCGGGAGTGACTTTCATCGCGGTGAGAATCTCATTGGACGTGCCGCCATAGTAGGACGAGTAGAGGATGGTCTGGGTCGGGTCGGTGGCATTCGGATTGAGTTTGAAAAGGAAACAATCCTCTTCGCCGGCAGCGGTGGTCTTGAACGCGTTGGCGCCAATCGGAAAATCGAGCGAAAACGTATTTCCGCCGATGTACATGTTGCCTTGAGCGTCGTGGCCGACCGAAACGCCGACGTCCCCACCGGATCCGCCCACAAAAGCTACGTAGACGATGGCGGGATCGATCACCAGCGTGGTAGAACGATCGTAATTTCCGAGCTTGAAGCGTACTCTTCCGTCAACGCCGATGTGATATGCGGCATCCACATTTACGATTTCGCCCGAGGCGAGACGCTGATAGACGGAAGGTGCCCGCTGGAGCAAATCCTTACCGGCGAGCGTCAGAACCAGATCGCCATGGTCATTTAGCCGGGCCCGGTCCGCGCCCTCAATGCTTAGGGCGATGCGCGAAGGGTCGGCTTGGGGAGCGATTTCGAAATCGTACTCCAGTTCGCCGTTGCGGCTGTAGTAGAGAAGATCGATGCCGGGGTAAATTCCTGTGCGCCGCAAGCGCGCGAAATTTTCGATGCGCTGGTAGTTTTGGCCGTGGAAAGAATTGGTCGGGTGAACGCTGTGATCCAGGCCGACGAAGGGCGCGGAAGGATTCGAGTCCTCAAACGTCATGCGCAGGGTGCCGTCGTCCAGGCGCATCGCCGTGCCGGTTTTTTCGAAGCGAAAGGCATAGCCCAAACCCCGGGCAGTCCATTGAGAGCCGGTGTGCTCGAACTGGATCGGAGCGGTTTGAAGAATCTTTGCGGGAGACGCGGCGAATCCGCCGACGCACAGAAATAGTAATAGAGCGGACCGCATGAGTAGTGAGACGTGACTCCCAAGCCCCCGGGTTGCGAGGATCTTTTATTATCGCTCTATCGATCAGCGGATTGCTAGCGTGCGCGTGGGGCACGGGTGTGAAGAAAAACACCGATTGCGCGATCGGCTCCCCTAGAGGTTTGGAACTCACGCAGGCAGGCGTTTGCGGATGCAGAAATCATAGATCGCGCCGCCCAGCAGGCCTCCGGCTAATGGGCCGACGATCGGGATCCAGAAGACCATGGAGCCGTCGGTCAATCCGTTGTTCTTGAATCCGGCGACCACCGTAAACAGGCGTGGACCGAAATCGCGCGCCGGGTTGATCGCGTAGCCGTGCATGCCTCCAAAGGCCATGCCGATGACCACGACGATCAGGCCGACCATCAGAGGCGTCATGTTGGCGCCGGGCGGCGTGTTGCGCTCGTCGGTGATGGCGAAAATCATCAGCAGCAGAAGAGCAGTGCCGATGACTTGGTCGAGAAAACCGGCAGAAGGCTGCATAGGGAAGGCGGGAAACGTGGTGAAGACACCCGCGGTTTTCTCCAGCGCCGGGTCGATGGCGAGGAACTGCGGGTGATAGTTCCAGAACACAATGGCGGCGCCGCAAAAGGCTCCGGCGACTTGCACGATGGAGTAGGGAAGGACTTTTTTCCACGGAAATCCGCGGAAGACGGCCAGAGTCAAAGTGACGGCCGGGTTGAGATGGGCGCCGGTGGTTTTTCCGGCGATGTAGATCCCCATGGTGACGGCGAGCCCCCAGGCTATGGTGATGTTGGTGTAGCCGCCTTTGTTGAACAGCACATCCATGGCTACCACGCCGTTGCCGAACAGGATCAGGACCATGGTGCCCAGAAATTCGGCGATGAGCTCAGCGGGGAGCCGTTTGTTCATCGCTACAGGATACTCGAATGGGCGGTGCGATTGAAGGCGCGCGGGAAATCCTCCGATAGATCTAAAGAAATGGTCAAGCGGATGTTGGCGGCCATCGCCGTCGGGACAACTCTGTTTCTACTGAATCACCTGGGGGTGATTGCGGGCGTGCTGCATCCACCCGCCGGTTACCAGCCGGCGTGGTTCACCCGTAACCTGGATATTCCGCAGTATTTGACCTGGGCTGCGCTTGCCAGGGATCACTGGTTGTTGCCCGATTATCATGCCCCGTGGCGAACGGAGCCGGCGCTCTTTCAACCGTTATTCCAGATGGTGGGACGAACCGGCTTGCCGCTTCCCGTCTCCTATTACCTGTTTGAAATCGTGTCGTATTGGCTGGCGAGCCTCGCGCTGATCGAGGCAGCACGGGTATTTTGCGAAAACCGGCGGCAGGCGATTTATGCGGTCTTGATGGTATTGTGCGCGGTTCCGCTGCAATTGTTCGGATGGGTGCTGGCGGACCCTTTCCACTGGCCGTTGGCGATCAAGCTGTGGATGGGGATCGGCCTGGTCCAATACGGGCTCCAGAGCGCGGACGGACTGATGCGCGGAGGATTGTCCAACTCCATGACGCTTAGTTTCGGGACGGCGATTATGCTGTTCGCCTTCACAAATCTGGCGAAGTTCGTGGCGACGGGGAGGCGTGCGAACTACCGTTGGCTCATGGGATGCGTTTTTCTGGGCGCGCTGCTGCACCCGTTCGAGATTTTTGTGATCGTGGTGGCGGCGATATGGCCTCTGTGGAGAGCTCGCCGGCGTATGGAGAGCCTGGTATTGTTTGCCGTGGCGAGTGTGGGGATGCTTCCTTATATAGTGCAGTCGGCGCGCTCGGGTTGGGTGCGCGACGCCTCTGACCTCGCGCAATGGGTGATGGGCTCGCCGGTTTGGGTGTTGCTGGTGTTTGGGATGCCGGCCATTTTGCTCTGCTGGCTGCTGCTGGTCAAGTTCAAGATGCCGCGCCCGGAAGACCAGGTCTTACAGAGCTGGTTTCTCACCACGATGTTCTTGCCCCTGATCCGCGCCGTGCCGGGGGCGATGCATCTATTCGATGGATTTGTATACGGCATGGCCATCCTGTTGGTCCGCAAGGCGCAGCAGGATAAGTTGTTTTCGCGGCTGTTTCAGGTGCGGCCATACGTCATGCGAGCCCTGCTGGCCAGCGCTACGTGCGTGTCCCTGGTGGCGCTGAGCGCGTATTACGCGCAAGTGTACCGGGACGGTGAGTCGGCGGATCCGGGGCTGTTCTCTGCTGTGACACCGAAGTCCGAGGCGGCGATGATCGGGTGGATGAAGGACAATCTGGCGCACCGGGACGTGGAGGAGAGCCTGGTGCTGGCGCCGGAGGGCATGGCTCCATGGGTGGCGGCGATTCCCATGCCGAGCCTGGGGAGTCACGATCTGTTCAGCATTACTTATTTCGACCAGTGTGGCTTGTCGGGGCGCTTTTATCGGGGCGAGGACCTTCGTCGCGAGCTGATTGACGATTACGGTGTCAGCTATGTGGTGGTGCCGGAGGGGAGCAAGCCGGTGCTTCCCCCCGCCGAGCTGCTGCACGCTGAGGGCGATTTGAAACTGTATCGGATTCCGGGCCAGAGCATGAAATCCTATGGAAGCTCGACCAAGCTCGTCGCCGCGCAGAAGAACGGATTCCGGCAGTGGCTGTTCAAGCTATTTCGGAGTTGAGAGAACTCGCCGGCCCTCGATTCGATAGGCTCCGGAGAGCACCAGGGCGATGGCTTCGGAGTACAGGCGATGCTCCTCTTTCAGGATGCGCGCGGAAAGAGAGTCCGCGGTGTCTTCGTCGACGACGGGAACCGCGGCTTGCGCGACGATCGGGCCGGAATCTATTCCTTCATCGACGAAGTGGACCGTGCATCCCGCGATTTTCGCGCCATGTTCAATCGCCTGGTGCTGCGCATCGAGACCCGGAAACGACGGGAGGAGGGAAGGGTGAATATTGAGGATGCGCAGTGGAAACTCGCGGATGAAATATCCGCTCAAAATCCGCATATAGCCGGCTAAGCAGACCAGATCGACCTGATGGTCACGCAATGTATCGATGAGCTGACGGTCGTAAACTTCACGGTCGAGACCTTTGGATGGAAAAGAGACGGCGGGGATGCCGCGATCGAGAGCGGCGGTCAAACCCGGGGCGTCGGGGCGATTGGAAATGACGATAGCGATCTCGGCCGCGAGGCGCTTTTCCGCGACGGCGTCGGCGATGGCCAGGAAATTCGAGCCCCGGCCGGAAAGGAGGATGCCGAGCCGCTTCATTTATAAACAACGCGTGGGCCGCGCGCGCGGGTCACTTCGCCGATCTTGTAGTACCGCTCTTTCAGCTTGTCGAGAGTCTTGCAGGCTTTCTTCACATCGCCCGGTGCGACGACGAAGATCATGCCGATTCCGAGGTTGAAGGTTCGGCGCCAATCCGCTTCCGGGATATCGCCGATCTTGCGCAGCAGTTCGAAGACCGGGAGCACCGGCCAGGATCCGACTTTGATTCTTACGCCGAGTCCTTTTGGAAGAATGCGAGGCATATTATCCGTAATGCCTCCGCCGGTGACGTGGACGGCGCCTTTCAGGATCTCTTTGTCGTGAAGAGCGCGCAAAGGGACGATATAGCTGCGGTGCAGCTTCAGCAATTCCTTGGCGAGGGAGGTGCCCAACTCCGCGACTGGCGTATTGACGTCATGACCGGCGATTCCGAAAAGAAGATGGCGCGCCAGCGAGTATCCGTTGGTGTGGAGACCACTGGAAGGCAAGCCAATGAGGACATCTCCGGGTTCGATGGAGGCGCCCGTGATCATGCGCTTTTTCTCGACGGCACCGACGATGAAGCCTGCCAGATCGTATTCGCCGTCATTATATAAACCCGGCATCTCCGCAGTTTCGCCTCCGATAAGGGCGCACTTGTTGCGTTCGCAGCCGCGCGCGATCCCTGAAACGACCGATGCAGCGACGCGGGCATCTAGCCTTCCAGTAGCGAAATAGTCCAGGAAAAACAGGGGCAGCGCGCCTTGCACCGCAATATCGTTGACGCAGTGATTCACCAGATCTTCGCCGATGGTGGAGTGATTCCCGGTTAGGAACGCGACCTTCAGCTTGGTGCCCACTCCGTCGGCGGAGGACACCAGGACGGGTTGGCGGAAACCTTTCAAAAGAAAGCCCCCGCCGAAGCTGCCGATATCAGTTACCACGTTCTTCGTGAAGGTCCGGTGGGCCATTTCGCGAATGGCCTTGACCGCTGCGTCGGCTTCATCGATGTTGACGCCAGCCTGCTTGTAACCTATCGGTTTCTTCAACGCCATCTATAATTCACCATGGGAAGTGTTAGTGGAACCTTCTAGTCATCCTTTATACTAGGCCATTGCAATATGAGAAATCTTTTATCAGCGCTCCTTGTATTTTGCGGATGCGCGGCGGCTGCCGACAACGTGGCCATCGCGATTCGCAATGCGAAAATCGTTACAGTTTCGGGTTCGGTCATTAATAAGGGCACCGTGGTGGTCCGCAACGGATTGATCCAGGACGTGGGCGAAAGCGTCACGATTCCCGGCGATGCGGTGGTCATCGACGGCGAGGGGTTGACGGTTTACCCAGGCCTGGTCGACGCGCTCAGCACCTGGGGAATGCCTGGCCCCGCGGCGACCGGCGGCACTGCCGCTCGCGGCGGCGGAAGAGGCGCTGCGGCTCCTGGAACAACCCAGACCCCTGCTGCTGCGGCTCCTGCTGCTCCACCGGCGCGCGGTCCCGAAGATCGCCCATCGACCACTAGCTGGATCAAAGCGGCGGACGAAATTCAAACCAGCGACAAGCGAATCGAATCGGCGCGCAGTGCCGGGTTCACGACGGCCGCGGTGTGGCCCACGCGCGGATTTTTTGCGGGTCAAGGATCGCTGATCGACTTGTTGACGGGCGAAAAAGCGGGCGAGATGGTGCTGGTGCCTTCTCTCGGCCAATACATTTCGCTGACCCGAGCCGGCGGCGGAGGTGGAGGAATGGGCGGCGGATTCCCCAGCGCATTGATGGGAGCCATCGCCTACGTCCGGCAGATTTACCTGGACGCGGATCATTATCAGATGGTCAAAGCGGCTTACGAGAAGAATCCCCGTGGCATGCAGAGGCCGGAGTACGATCGGGCGCTAGAAGGCGTGATCGAATCGAAGCGGATTTTACTGCCGGCGAATCGCTGGGTGGAGATCGACCGCATGATTCATTTCGCTGCGGAGCTGAAGCAGCCGGCCATTTACTACGGGCTTCGCGAAGGATTTGAGGATCGCTCCGTAAAATATCTGAAAGACGCGAACGCCACGGTGCTGGTCAGTTTGAAGTGGCCGGAGAAGGCCAGGGATCAGGATCCGGAGGCGGAAGATCCTTATAGGCAGATGGTGCTGCGCGAAAAAGCTCCGACCACTCCGGCGGTGCTGAAGAAAAACGGGATCAAATTCGCTCTTTATTCCGATGGCATCGATGCGCCCCGCGATTTGCAACGGGCCATTAAGAAAGCGATCGACAACGGGTTGTCGCGCGAAGATGCGTTGCGGGCGTTGACTCTCTCGCCGGCGGAAATTTACGGCGTGCAGGACCGGCTCGGATCGATCGAGAAGGGGAAAATCGCCAATCTGGTGGTGACCAAGGGCGAGATTTTCGACGATCGAACCAAGATCGAGTTTGTGCTTGTCGACGGCAACAAATATATACCGGCGCCGGAAGCAGCGCCGGCTGGACGCGGCGGCGGTGGAGCCGCGACAACGCCGAATAGCGGAGTGAAGAAATAATGAAGCACGCATTCTTAGCAGGTCTGATCGCACTCGTGCCCCTGAGTGCGGAAGTGACGGTGATTCAGAACGCCACCATCATGAGTGAGGGCGCCAAAGGAACGTTTAAGGGCACCATCGTCGTTGAAAATGGCAAAATTACAGCCGTCGGCGACAACGTGATGGTGCCGGCGGGCGCAACGGTGATCGATGCGGCGGGGCAATACGTTATCCCCGGGATTATCGATTGCCACTCGCACATCGCGGTCGATGGAGGCGTCAACGAAGGCAGCGTTTCGGTGTCGTCGATGGTAAATATCCGCGATGTGATCAATCCGGAAGACATCGCGATCTATCGCGCGCTGGCCGGCGGAGTGACTTCGGCGAACATTCTGCACGGGTCTGCGAACGCCATCGGCGGACAGACGCTTGTCCTGAAAATGCGCTGGGGGCAAGACGCGGAGGGAATGATTTTCCAGGGTGCGACTCCGGGAATCAAGTTCGCGCTCGGCGAGAATCCGAAGCGTGCCGGCAACCCTCAAGGTGGGCGCGGGGCTGCGGCCACCAATGCCCGCTATCCGGCGACGCGCATGGGCGTCGAAGACGTGATTCGCGAAGCGTTCAACGAAGCGAAACAATATAAAGCGGAGTGGGATGCTTACGACGCACAGGTTGCAAAGGGCGAGCATCCGCTTCCACCGCGCAAGGATTTGAAGCTTGAGCCGTTGAAAGAAGTGCTCGAAGGCAAGCGCTTTGTCCACGCGCACTGCTACCGCTCGGATGAGATCCTGATGCTGATCCGCGTCGCGGACGACTACGGATTCAAGATTAAGACCTTCCAGCACGTACTCGAAGGTTATATGGTCGCGAAGGAAATCGCGGCGCACGGAGCGGGCGGGTCGACGTTCAGCGACTGGTGGGCATACAAGATGGAAGCCATCGACGCGATTCCCTACAACGCCGCCGTCATGACCAAGAAAGGTGTGGTTTCGAGCCTCAATTCCGATGACGCGGAACTGATGCGGCGCCTGAACACAGAGGCCGCGAAGGCGATGAAATACGGCGGCTTGACGCGCGAAGAGGCTCTGGCCCTGGTCACGATCAATCCGGCAAAGCAGCTCGGCGTAGACAATAAAGTCGGGTCGATCGAGGTTGGCAAGGATGCGGATATCGTGATTTACGACAAAGATCCTCTCTCGAATTACGCCAAGGTCCAGAAAGTGTGGATCGACGGCAATAAGTATTTCGATCGCGACTCGGACGTCAGCGGGCGTCCCTTAAAAGAACTGGAAAAGAAAAAGCTGACGGATAAGGAAAAGGCGGCGATGCCCGCTCCCAATGGAAGGAGGCCGCAATGAAGAAGTTCGGACTTTTCATCGCGTTTGCAGTAGCCGCATGCGCGGCCGCAAACGATACATTTCTGATTCGCGGCGTGGACGTGTACCCGGTGACGGGTCCTGAAGTCAAGGGCGTGTCCGTGCTGGTACAGGATGGGAAGATCGCCGATATCGGAGCGAAAATCGTTGCGCCGAAGGGCATGAAGATCGTCGAGGGCAAAGGGCTGCGGCTCTATCCAGGCATGATCGATTCCAATACCAACCTCGGTCTTTCCGAAGTTGGAGCGGAACGGGTGACGGTAGATACCGGCGAGCTCGGCGAATTCATGCCGCAGTTGAAAGCCTTGAGCGCGGTGAATCCGGAGAGCGAACATTTTGGAGTCGTGCGCGCCAACGGCATCACCAGCGTGATGACTTTCCCGGCCGCGGGAGGCCGTGGAGGGCGCGGCGGAGGCGGCCAGCAATACATTTCGGGCCAGGCCGCGTTAATCCACATGGATGGATGGACCTGGGAGGACATGGAGATTAAGCGTGACGCCGCGGTGCATTTTCTGTTCCCCAGCATCGCGTCGCGCGCCGGACGCGGAGGTCTGGCCAACGTCGATTTCGCGGATGAAATCGCCCTGCTATTCGGCGGCGGAAGCGCGGCGGGCACGTATACAGAGGCGAAGCGCCAGTACGAAACACAGGTTGCCAAAGTGACCGAGTTCTTCGACAACTGCCGGCAATATCAAAAGGAGCGGACCGCGAATCTTCCTGGCTTCAAACGCGACCTGAAATACGAGGCTATGATCCCAGTGCTGGAAGGCAAGGTCCCGGTGGCCGTACCCGCAGCACGCGAGCGTGCGATTCATGATGCGGTCGCCTTCGCGGAGAAGGAACACATTAAGATCGTGATTCTCGCTCCCCAGGAATTAGGTAAAGAAGGACCGGAGCTGAAAGCCAAGAATGTCCCCGTGATTCTGGGGCGCACCGAAGCGCTGCCCGAGAATCAGGACGCTCCCTACGATTACGCAGAGTCGCTTCCCGGCGAATTCTATAAGGCCGGAGTAAAAATCGCGTTCGGAACGTTCGATAACGAGTTCTCGCGCAACCTGCCCTACAACGCGGCTCGCGCGGTCGCGTACGGCTTGCCGTACGACGCGGCGTTGAAAGCGATCACCATCAACGCAGCCGAAATCTGGGGCGAGGGCGACAAAATGGGGTCGATTGAAAAAGGAAAATGGGCCGATTTGATGCTCGTCACCGGCGATCCTCTAGAGACGCCGACGCAGATAAAGGCGCTGTATATCAAGGGTAAAGAAGTCGACCTGTCGAATAAACAGACGCGCCTATATCAAAAGTATTTGAATCGGCCGTAAAGGGCACCAGACTTCATAGAGCCGGGCCTTCAGAGCCGTGACCAGCGGGAGCGGTCAGCCTCGAACACAAACATAAGCTGACCCTGTCCCTCGGCGACGTAAGCTATCGCACGCCGAATACTTTCTTCATTAAACGATCTGCATGTACTTCCATGACGTGCCCACCGTTCGTGGTGGGATCATCGAATCCGAGGAAATTTGGCAGGCGGCTGGACGCCGATTTCAGTTGATTCATGACGAATTCCGCCTTATCTTGAGCTTCGACGACAATGTGAACTTCATATTTGGAGCGGACCGACTCCCGCTGGTCGCGGCTCTGAACGCGAGAGTGTGGACGCAAGAATAGTGTGGGGGACTGGGATTTCTCTCACGAGCTCGCGTCTGCGCTACAATACAAATTAGCCTTCCGAATGGCTCCCACCCGCGCGACCAGTCCGCGGGTAAATCATGTTTGAGAATTTAAGCGACAAACTCCAGAGGGTTTTTAAGACCCTGCGTGGAGAAGGAAAACTCACGGCGGAAAATATGGACGCCGCGCTGCGCGAGATCCGCGTCGCGCTGCTTGAGGCCGACGTGCATTTCCGGGTCACCAAGCAGTTCATTGAAGCCGTCCGCGAAAAAGCCATGGGACAGGAAGTGCTCACCGCCCTTTCGCCCACCCAACAGGTCATCAAGATCGTCCGCGACGAGATGGTCAAGATGCTGGGCACACATCAAGCCAAGCTGCGGATGGCGAATGAGCCCCCCAGCGTCATCATGATTGTCGGCTTGCAAGGATCCGGTAAGACGACTTCGACCGGCAAGCTCGCGCGCTACCTGACCAGGAACTCCCAGTCGCCGCTAATGGTCTCTGTCGACGTATATCGGCCCGCCGCCCGCAAGCAGTTGAGCGTACTGGCTCGCGACCTGAAGGTTCCGATTTACGAAGGCACTCCGGAGGAGACCAAGCCTCTCGACTTGGCGCGTTCCGCCCGCAAGGAAGCCGTGCAAACCGGGCGAGATGTGCTGCTGGTCGACACCGCCGGCCGTTTACACATCGATGACGAGTTGATGACGGAGTTGACGCAGCTCAAAGATCTGCTGAACCCTAGTGAGATCCTGTTCGTCGCCGACGCGATGACCGGGCAGGACGCGGTCAAATCCGCGGACGAGTTTCACAAACGTCTCGGCATTACCGGCGTCATTCTAACCAAAATGGACGGTGATGCGCGCGGCGGCGCGGCCTTGTCGATCCGGTCTGTCACGGGCCAGCCTTTGAAGTTCGTCGGCGTGGGCGAAAAATCGGATGCGCTGGAGCCGTTCCATCCGGACCGCGTGGCGGAACGCATTCTCGGCATGGGAGATGTGCTCAGCCTGATCGAGAAAGTTACGGACAACATCGATCAGAAACAGGCGGAGGAGATGCAGCGCAAGCTGCTCGACGACGATTTCACGCTCGCCGATTTCCGCGATCAGATGAAGCAGTTGAAGAAGTTGGGTCCGCTCGAATCCCTGCTGGGGATGATGCCCCAGATCGGGCCGATGAAAGACCTGAAGAACATGAAGGTCGACGACAATGAGATTACACGCCTGGTGGCGATTGTCGATTCGATGACGCCCAAAGAGCGCAATAATCACATGATTATAAACGGCGCGCGCCGCCGGCGGATCGCCAAAGGCAGCGGGACTTCCGTTCAGGAAGTGAACACCCTGCTCAAACAATATGCACAGGCACGGAAGATGATGAAGAGTTTTTCGGGTGGTGGAGGATTCCTGGGCAAACGGCTCGGGAAATTGAAGTTACCGCCCGGCATGGGATTTGGTCCACAATAGGTTGTACAGATAACGAGACATAGGAGTCTGTTGATGTTGATGATTCGTCTGGCGCGATTCGGCGCCAAAAAGAAGCCGAGCTATCGCGTGGTGGTGATTGATAAGGAACGCGCCCGGGATAGCCGCGCCGTGGAAGTGGTGGGTTCGTACCATCCTGTGGAGAAGCCTGCATCGGTAAAATTGAAGCACGACCGCATTGAGCACTGGATGAAAAATGGCGCCCAACCGTCCAGTACCGTCGCGCGTTTGATGAAAAATAATCCTGCTCCGGCAGCCGTTTAATTCATCCGCATCCGGTTACCTGCTAGAATCGGTGCAAGTAGGAGGGTGAAAACGGGTGAAAGATCTGGTGATGGAAATCGCGAAAGCGCTGGTGGATATTCCAGAAGAAGTCGCGGTCCGCGAAATTGCGGGCGAGCAGGTGACGGTTCTGGAATTGCGCGTCGCGCCCACCGATTTAGGCAAGGTGATCGGCAAGCAAGGGCGGACCGCTCGGTCCATCCGAACGTTGCTCGGTGCGGCGGGCATGAAATTGAATCGCCGCTTTACGCTGGAGATTCTGGAATAAAGTGGTTGCAGTCGGACGCTTGTTCCGGGCATGGGGAAATCGAGGCGAACTGGGCGGCGAGATTTATTCGCCGCATCCAGGGCGCGCAGAGAAATTGAAGGAAGTGACGCTCGAGCGGGCAAACGGGAAAACCCGTTCGGCCCGCATCGAGCGAGTCTGGTGGCACGACGGCCGCCCGGTGTTCAAGTTTGAAGGGATCGATTCGATCTCGGATGCGGAGCACTGGGAAGGGGCCGACGTCCTGGTTGCGGATTCGGAGCGGGAGCTGCCTGAGGAAGGCGCTTATTCGCACGCCGATTTGATCGGCTGCGCCCTCTGGAATCGTAAGGAGAAGGTAGGGCTGGTTCGCGCCGTTGAGGATTATGGCGGCGGGCCTCTGCTGGATGTGACGCTCGACCGGGGCGGCGAGGTTTTAGTTCCGTTCACGCTATCGATCTGCAAGGAAATCGACGTGGCGGCCAAGACCATCCGGGCGGAATTGCCCGAGGGACTTTTGGATAAGTGATTTTTCACGTCCTGACGATCTTTCCGGATTTTTTCCGGGCTGCCTTCGAGCAGGGTGTAGTCGGCAAGGCCCGGACGGCGGGATTGATCGAAATCCGCGTGCACGACTTGCGCGATTGGACGCGCGACCGGCATCGGACGGTGGACGATCGGCCGTTCGGCGGCGGCGAAGGCATGCTGCTGAAAGCCGGCCCGATTTTTGAGGCGGTGGAATCTATATGGCCGCAACGAAGTTCGGGGCAGAAAGTGATTTTGCTCTCGGCGCAGGGTGCGAAGTTCGACCAGGCGCGGGCCAGGGAGTTCAGCAAGCTGGACGAATTGCTGCTGATCTGTGGCCGCTACGAGGGCGTGGATGAGCGCGTCGCCGAGCATCTGGCCGACCGGGAGTTGTCGATCGGCGATTTTGTGCTGAGCGGCGGCGAATTGCCGGCGGCAGTCGTGATCGACGCGACGGCGCGGTTAATCGCCGGAGTGTTGGGAAATGAAAACTCGGCCGTAGCGGAATCGTTCGGCGAGGAAGGTTTGCTGGACTGCCCGCAGTATACGCGTCCGGCGGAGTTTAGAGGATGGACCGTTCCGGAGGTCCTCGTCGGTGGAAACCACGAGGAGATCCGGAAGTGGAGGCAGCGCGCCGCAGCCGAAAAAACGGCCCGCGTGAGGCCCGATTTAACGAGATTTGTTGGAGAACAAGACCATGCAAAACGCAGTGATGACGAAAATCCTGAACAAGAATAAACGCGAAACCGCGCACCCAGATTACCGGCCCGGCGACACCATCAAGGTCCATGTGAAGATTAAGGAAGGCGACAAGGAACGGTTGCAGGTGTTCGAAGGCGTGGTCATCGCTCAGCACAACACCGGCATGGGCGAGAGCATTACCGTCCGCAAAGTCAGCTTTGGCCAGGGCGTCGAGCGCATTTTCCCTCTGAACGCTCCCGTGGTCGATCATATCGATCTGGTTCGCACCGGACGTGTCCGCCGCGCCAAGCTCTATTACCTGCGCGCGTTGAAGGGCAAAGCCGCCCGCCTTCGAGAGCGCACGTAACTAAAATAAGAGTTGATGCCCAGCAGCCGCTACGAGCGCGCCGCCCGATCCGCCGGGTACTGCACCATCGCCGGTGTCGACGAAGCTGGCCGCGGGGCATTGTTCGGTCCCGTCTTCGCCGCGGCTGTCGTGCTGGACCCTGCGCGCCAGATCCGCGGGCTCGACGACAGCAAGCAGCTCGATCCGGAGCGCCGCGCAGTACTGGCGGAACGAATCCGGGAGCGCGCTACGGCTTGGGCCGTCGCCGGAGCCGACGCCTTTGAAATCGATCGTGTCAATATTCTCCAAGCGTCCCGGATGGCCATGCGCCGCGCCGTGGAGCGTTTGCGCACTCCTTCGGATTTTCTCTTGATCGACGCGGTAACGGTAGATCTGCCCTTGTCTCAGCGGGCGATCATCCATGGAGACTCACTGAGCTTCTCGATCGCCGCCGCATCGATATTGGCCAAGACCGCGCGCGACACGGCGCTCGCTCAGTGGGATCAAGTGTTCCCCGGCTACGGTTTTTCCAATAATAAAGGTTACGGCACGCCGGATCACCTCGCGGCGTTGGAAAAATTCGGACCGACCACATTGCACCGCTTCAGTTTTGAACCAGTACGCAATGCCCGCCATTCTCAGGACTACGTGTGGTCAGGCTATCCTGAACAAAGCGAGCTTTTTCCTAAATAAATGACCCCAGGCAGCCCTCTTCCCGACAACCCCGTACCGGTCGAAACCCCTCCCGTTCCCCGGAATCGCTGGCAAGGCCGCCTGCTGACCTTCTGTTTTGCGGTCTTCGCCTTCGAAGTCGGTCTGTTTCTGGTTGTTATCCCTTGGCTCGACTCCTGGACACTCAACTATTTCCAGGGAATTAACCCCAATATCGAATCGATCTGGGATGAACCTTCGTTTAAAGGTCTCGTAACCGGCCTTGGTTTCGTGAATATTTATATCGCACTCCTCCAAGTCATCCGCTTGTTTCGCCGCCAAACCCCCAGTACTAACTAGCCTCCAAGAGGCTTTCTGTGATTTTTAACTCCAAGTCGTTTCAGTACAACTTGGGTACTACGGATTAATCCTAGTCCATAGTACCTTAGTCCTTCGGCTAGTATAAGGTGTTGATCTTAGTGCCTCCTCAGCAGGAGTACTGGGTTAGCATCTTTAAACGATTCACACTTGGAAAAAATATGACAAAATTGCGGGCTACTTTACTTCCCTGTGCTACAATCTGCACAGTTATTGGCATTGCACTTATCGCGAGTGCGGGTTCCTATGGAAGCTCTCTCTATGCTTTGGTCGGACCGGTCGCCGGCGGCTGCACAAACGCGGTTGGGCCGGTTGCTGGTGGTGAAACGAACGCAGTCGGACCAGTTGCTGGCGGAGAAACAAACGCGGTCGGACCGGTTGCTGGCGGATGTACCAATTTGCTTTCCTAAGAAAAATTTAGGGGCGCAAGAGCTCTCTCCTGGAAAACAAGCTGGATGCAGTTGGGTCTCCCACCCTTGTGAGGCCCTTCCGTTCGCAAGGGCGGAATCCAGGAGAGTGAGTTCTATCGAGTGACTCAATTCTACGATGTTTTAGCGCCTGTACTCGGTGTAGGGTGCGGCGTCGCCCTCCTTCTTTTGGTCGTTTTTCTTTTGCTCGGTCCCACTCGGAAATTCTGGGTTGTTCTCCTGTATGTCTCTTATGAGTTGTTAGCGACCATCACGTTGACCTTTGCGGACCTGCATCTGCACGGCACGACGCAGGTTGGTCAATCGACTGAGGCAAGCCGTCTCTATGCGAGGCTCTACTGGAACAACGATGTAATTGAGGATCTGCTGCGTTTTGTTCTCGTGGCCGTGCTGATTTACATGGTAGCCGGTAGCGCGAAGACGTTTATCGGGCGAATGCTCAGCGGGACGGTCCTGGCGATGATCGTGCTCCCCTTTTTGCTGTTTCATCCGACTTTTCAGCCGTTTCCCAAGGTGGCTTGGTATAACAGCACCAGCCAGCTCCTGAACTTCGGAGCTGCCATCATGAATGTTATTCTTTGGGGGGCTCTCATTCAATCCAGAAAGCGCGACCCTCAGATTCTGGCCGTGAGCATCGGCTTGGGAATCCTGGTGACCGGTACCTCGGTTTCGTTGGGGTTAAGGCACTTCGCTCCACCCGGTGGCTTTATCGCGGCATTCAATCTCTTCCTTAACTTGACCCAACTGGCCGCTTGGCTGATCTGGTGCCGGGCTTTCTGGCCCCCACAAAGACGCCAAATTCCGGACCGTCCGGTCGTCCTATCCCAATGATCTGCTCCGGCCCAGACTGGCCGCCGAGTTTCCGAAGGAGCTGATTGGATGGGATCGATTCTACAGGACGCGCGTTTCGGGGCGCGGATATTCTCCAAAACCCCCGCGCTGACTAGCTCCATCATTCTGCTGCTTGCCCTTGGAATCGGCGCGAATTCGGCGATGTTCAGCGTCGTGGATTCCATGATGCTGCATCCGGTTCGTTATCAGGACCCCGAAAAGCTTGTGTTCATATGGACTTACGATCCCCAGGGCACGATGACCAACGTATCGCCGGCGGATTTCATGGATCTGCGCGCGCAGTCGAAAAGCCTGGCGGATCCGGCGGCCTGGATGCCGACTTCCTTCGTGGTTCTTGGCGGAGACCGCCCCCGGCAACTCGGCGGAGCTAGAGTCACCGCAAACTTTTTTCGAACCTTAGGCGTCAAACCGCTGCTCGGGCGGACCTTTCTGCCGGATGAGGACGGTCTGGATAATCCGGCGAACGCCGCGCACTCAGTGGTCGTGAGTTACCGCCTGTGGCAGCAGGATCTCGGAGCGGATCCGAACGTCCTAGGCCGCACCCTCCGTGTGGATTCGGTGCCCTACACCATTGTCGGCGTAATGCCGAACGATTTTCGTTTTTGGTGGCGCCCGCACGATCTGTGGATCCCGGTCTCGCTGAATGTACACGAGCGCGATTTCCACAATCTGGTGGTGGTCGCCAGATTGACGCGAGGGCGGACTGATGCGGCATCGGAGGTCACCGTAATCGCCCGCGCGCTGGCAGAAGCCTATCCGAAAAGCGACCGCGGATTGACCATGCAGGTCGAAGACTTGAAGGAGCGCCTTCTGAACAGGACGTTTCGCATGCGCCTCCTCCTTTTGTCCGGCGCCGTCGGACTGGTCTTGCTGCTCGCCTGCACCAACATTGCGAGCCTGCTTTTGGCTCGCGCCGCCGCCCGCCAGAAAGAGATCGCCGTGCGAATATCGCTGGGCGCTACCGCGCGCCACCTGGTTCAGCAGCTTCTTACCGAAAGCGCGCTTCTGGCCGTTTCCGGAGGTCTCCTCGGATTGGCGATCGCGTGGGCACTGATACGTGCAGCGCCGAAATTCGTCCCTGCGACCGCGATTCCAGGCGATCCTATCGGGTTCAGCATGCCTGTGGTGTGGTTCAGTCTGGCACTCTCTTTGGTAACAGTGATTCTGGTTGGTCTAGCCCCCGCCGTGGGAATTGCACGTTCGCAGCAACAGACATCGCTTAAGCAATCCGGTCGGGGAAACACCGCCGGACGAGCCAGCCAGCGTACGCGGCAAATCATCGTCGGAGCTGAGGTTGCCGCCGCGCTGGTCCTGCTTACCGGCGCTGGGCTCATGGTCTCCAGCTTGCGGAATCTCACCAGGGTCTCGCTCGGGTTCGATCCCTCGGACGTCCTGACTGTGCGCATATTTCTGCCCTCCTCGAAATATAACGCCGCTCAGGCACTGCGCTTCTATCGCGCCAGCCTGGACCGTATTCACGGCCTACCGGGCGTTCAAAGCGCGAGCTTAGGAACCAGCCTGCCGCTTTTGAGCAACATGGAAACCCTTTTCGACCGGGAAGATTCCGCCCGGCCCACCACCGAATGGCCCGGCGCGTTTTATGCCGCGGTCGACGCGGAATACTTCCAGGTGTTGAGGACCCCACTGATCCGCGGCCGTTTCTTCACGCCGTCGGATAATGAGAACGCGCTGCCCGTGGCGATCGTAACCGAGGCCCTGGCCGCTCACTTTTTTCCCAACGAAGATCCCATCGGCCGGCGAATCCTCGTCAACGGCCCCGTCCGCGGACGGGACGCCGCGCAGACGGTGAAGTTGCAGATTGTCGGCGTGGTAGATAACGTAAAAGTGTCGGACCTCGCAGCGAGTCCAAAGCCGATGATTTATGTTCCGCTTCCGCAGAATCCGTTTTCGCGCGGAGTGTGGTTTGCCGCGCGCACGTCCGGTAATCCCGCCGTGCTCGCGTCCGCGGTTCGCAACGCGTTCCTGAGTATCGATAAGGAAGAACCGGTGGAGCAAGTCGGAAGCCTTGAGCAAATGCTCGCGAACCAGCTTGCCCAGCCGCGATTTGAAACCGGGCTGATGGCCTCCTTCGCGCTTGTGGCCCTGATTCTAGCCGTGCTGGGTATCTATGGCGTCAATGCGTACGCGGTGACCCAGCGGCGGAGCGAGTTCGGGTTACGGATGGCCCTCGGAGCAACCAGCGGAGCCTTGTTGCGAGACGTGATCTTACGCGGGATGCTCCCAACCGGCCTTGGAATTGTCGCGGGTACGGTCGGAGCGGCCGCGACCACCTCGTTGTTGAAGAGCGTGCTGGTTGGTACGGATTCTTTGAATCCAATCGCGTTTCTCGGCGCCGCCGCGGTTTTAGCCGCCGCTGCCGCGCTAGCCTGTTATTTCCCGGCCCGCCGCGCCACCAGAATCGATCCCGCCATTATCTTACGAATGGAATAATCCCACCCTCTCTGTTTGCCGCAGCCCCGTGGAGAGGAGTAAACTGAATCCGAAACACTCTCATCCAAGGAGCCACGATGTCTTCCGATAACAATTCGCTCGATCGCCGGGATTTTTTGCGCAAAGCCAGCGCCGTCAGCGTCGCTTTAGGAACCGCGAGTGCCGCGCTCGCTTCACCCAAAGCCTCTAAAAGCTCGAGCGCCCGTTCCAGCGGACGCGTGCTCGGCGCCAATGACCGCATCACCATCGGAGTGATCGGCGTCGGCGGACGAGGCAGCGGCGACGCCAACTCCTTCGCCGCGATCGGCGAAAAAAACAACTCCTGCCAGATCGTCGCCGTTGCCGACACCTATCAGAAGCGCGTCAACAAGAATAAGGAACGCCACAAGTGCGACGGCTATCTCGATTACCGCGAGATTATTAATCGCAAGGATATTGATGCCGTGATCGTCGCCACGCCGGATCACTGGCACGCCCGCATAGCTCTGGAAGCGATGGATAGCGGCAAGGATGTCTATCTCGAAAAGCCGATGTGCCACACCATCGACGAAGCGCGCCAACTGGTCGCGACAGTAAAGGAAACCGGCCGCGTGCTCCAGGTCGGTTCGCAGACCACCTCTGCCGACCAGTGGTGGAAGGCGAAAAAGGCCATCGCCGACGGCATGATCGGAAAAATGATCATGAGCCAGGGTTCTTATCATCGCGATTCGGTGGAGGGCGAATGGAACTATACCATCGATGAAGCCGCCGGTCCGGACGGCAAGGGCGAGGATTACATCGACTGGAAAATGTGGCTGGGGAAAGCCCCCGCGCATCCTTTCGACGCCGACCGCTTCTTCCGTTTCCGCAAGTATTGGGATTATTCCGGCGGCATCGCGACGGACCTTTTCTACCACGTGGTCGCGCCTCTGAACATCTGCTGGGATAAGCCGCAGTTCCCGCACAAAGTAATGGCGTCCGGCGGGATATACGGCGGACCCAAGTTCGAATACAAGCGCGAAGTGCCGGACACGTTTCACTTGGTGGGCGAATACGCCGAAGGCCACTCGCTGGTCCTCAGCTCCTCGATGGCGAACTCGCAGCACATCCCGGGCCTGATCCGCGGCCACGAAGGCAGCATCATCATGGTGGATAACGGCCAATTCGAAAGCACCACGGATCACATCACGCTGAAGCCCGAGGTTTCGCGAAAACGCGGCGCCGACCGCGACGCTCCGCCGGTAGTAACTCCCATGTTCGAAGGCTACAAATTCGGCGTCGAAGAGGTCAAAATTCCAGTCGAAAAGACTGACACGATGGCGACCCACATCAACAATTTCCTGAGCTGCATGCATACCCGCGAAAAACCGCACCTGAGCGTAGAAACCGGCGCCTGTGCGCAAGTCCTGATCACCATGGCCGTAGAGTCCTATCGCCAGGGTAAAGTCCTCTACTTCGATGAGAAAAAGTGGAAAGTCTCGGACAAGCCCGTTAAGGCATAATTACCCCAGCCCGGGTTGGTCGCAGTTCGACGGAGCCGCGACCGCCAGGGAGTGGATACACGGCGCTAAAGAGCCGCGACCACCGGGAGCGGTCATTCCTAGCGGCATACAAGAGCCCAGTTGTCCTCCGCCATCGCGGAGTCGTAAAACGTCACGCTGATCTTCCCGAGCAGTAATCCTTTGAACCAAAGTCTTGGAGCCAATAGATCAACGTTCTCGTGGTGAACATACTCCTCCCTGCTCGTCAGCGGCTTGAATCGAATATAGGATACCGTTGCTACGTCCGCCTTCTCCAACTCTTTACCCTTGAAAATGATGCGGTCATCCAGAATTTCCGGCCATTCGAACCTTCGCTGCTCGTCGCGTTTTGTCACAACGAGAAGATCGCCCGCTCCGGACCCTTAACGTCGGCCCATGAACTTCTACCGCTGTAAACAGGAACCGACGAGACTACGTAAGGTCCGATGTCCTGGATACTCAACACGTCCGCTCGCTGAGCGATCCCAGAATCCATCACGACTTTCTGGTCGTTGGACGAAATCAGGTTTCCTTTTATGCACCGGCCATCGCGAAGAATTAGGTGATAAGTCGTGTCCCGAGTTACCTCTTTGAGATTGTCCCACCGGCAACGAGACTCAGCGCGAACACCGCCAAAACGCTCGTCATCATTATTGTGAATCGCCTCTTCCCATGAAATTTCTGAACCGTTACTCGACTCCCCTCAATCACTTAGCGCTTTCACGCACTTCGACCCCGCGATCCCTCCTGCACAATACAGTCAAGAGATCGGTCACAGCGTCGTATCCCGGTCCACTAGAGCGAGGGTGCAAGTCTTCGAAGCTCTCCCTTCGTCCCAACGTTAAAGTACGATGACCCACGCCGTTGCGGGCAAATAAACGGTAGGAGCGCTCCACTAACGAGCTATTTTTTGCGGAGGGAGATACCCAGGTCGCGGAGATTCTTTTCAGGAACTTCGCTGGGGGCATCGCACATCAAGTCGGTGCCCTTGGCGGTTTTCGGAAACGGAATCACTTCGCGAATCGAAGTTTCCCCCGCCAGCAAAGCCACAAGTCTGTCCAGGCCTAATGCGATCCCTCCGTGCGGCGGAGCTCCGTATTCCAGCGCCTCCAGCAAAAATCCGAACCGCTTCTTTGCTTCCTCTTCCGAGAACCCCAGCGCCGAAAAAACCTTCGACTGAACATCGCGCCGGTGAATACGAATCGACCCCGACGCGAGTTCGGTGCCATTCAACACCAGATCGTAAGCCTTCGAGCGGCACCGCGCCGGATCGGTCGTCAGTTTTTCAAGGTCCTCGTCATAAACCGCAGTAAACGGATGATGCGCCGCATTCCAGCGCTTCTCTTCCTCATCCCACTCAAACATCGGGAAATCGAGCACCCATAAAAACTGGAAATTCAAAGGATCCAGCAGCTTGTGCTTATCGTTATATTTTTGCGCAGCGTGCAGACGAAGTTGTCCGCAAGCCTGCAAAACCGTGTATTCGGGGATCTGCCCTTCCGGCTCCCGGCCCCACCCGGCCAGCATCAATAAATCGTCTTCCTGCGCGCCGATTCTCCCGCGCACTGCGGCCATCGCTTCCGGAAAATCTTTGTCCAGCCGCTTCATATCGCCGAAAACGCGTAGCCCACGCTCTTTACCGAAATCGCGCAACAGATCACTCTGGCTGCGCGTGATCGGACCGACTTTCGGAATCCGCATCGCCACCAGAGGCATGCCTTCCGCGGTCAACCCAGCGCCCGGAAACAAATCTTCAACGGCGTAAAACGGAGGAATCCGCAAGTCCGGCTTATCGGTTCCGTAACTCCACATCGCCTGCGCGTACGTCAGCCGCGGAAACGGCTGCGGAATATCGTAGCCGGCCGCCTTCGCAGCCGCGACCACCAGCGGTTCCACCATTTCGAAAATCTGTTCCGGCTGCGGGAACGACATCTCGATATCGATCTGCGTAAACTCAGGCTGCCGGTCGGCGCGCAGATCCTCATCGCGGAAGCAGCGGACAATCTGGAAATACTTGTCGAACCCGCTGATCATGAGCAACTGCTTGAAAATCTGCGGGGATTGCGGCAGCGCGTAAAAAGTCCCCGGATTCACGCGGCTCGGCACCAGATAATCGCGGGCGCCCTCCGGAGTCGAGCGCGTCAAAAAGGGCGTCTCAATCTCCAGGAATCCGTTCGCAACCATCGTCTGACGCACCGCGAACGAAACCTTCGACCGCAAAATAATATTCCGCTGCATATGCGGACGCCGCAAATCGACGTACCGATACTTCAGCCGCGACTCTTCCTTCACATCCACCGCTTCCTCCATCGGAAACGGAGGCGTGCGCGACGTATTCAGAATCCACAGCTTCTCGACCGCCACTTCGACCTCGCCCGTCGGGATCGTCGGATTCACAGTGTCCGCCGACCGCCCTTCGACGACGCCCTCCACCGCGATCACGTACTCCGCGCCGAGCAGTTCGACTTTCTTATGCAGCTCCGCATCGATCGACTCATTAAATACGAGCTGCGTCACGCCGTCGCGGTCGCGCAGATGAATGAACACCACTCCGCCCAGATCGCGGCGGCGATGCACCCACCCCATAAGAATGGCTCGTTTGCCGTCATCGGAGGCGCGCAGCTCCCCGCAGGTATGCGTGCGGCGCAGGTCACCTAGAAAATCGAGAGGTACAGATTCCATTATTTTTTTATCCGGCCCACGAGCTGGTCGCGCGAAAGCGACTCCTGCACTGTGGACGACATGTCCTTCAATAAGTATCTCTGTTGAGCGATCTCGTTGTCTCCAAGAATCAGCGCAAATCGCGCGCCGATTTTATTAGCGACCTCCAAAGCCCGCGTCAACTTCTTATCAACACTGCGCTCCACCACCAGGCCGGCGTCGCGCAACTCCGCCGCGATCTCCCCAGCGTGTAAGTCCGCCGCTTTGCCCATCGTGGCCAGAAAAACATCGACCACCGGGTTGTGTAAATCCGGATGCGCAGCCTCGACGCTCATCACCAGTCGATCTTCGCCAATCGAAAATCCAATTCCCGGTGCCGCGACCTTCGAGCCCAATGACTCCGCAAGCCCGTCGTAGCGCCCTCCGCCAAGCACCGAATTCTGCGCGCCCAGGGCCCCATGCGTGATCTCAAACGTCGTCCGCATGTAGTAATCCAGGCCGCGAACCATCCTCGGACGAATTTCGTAAGGAATGCCTCGCGCATCCAGATGCGCCCGCACCGAAGCGAAATGCGCCGTGCATTCCTCGCATAAATGATCGAGGATCGACGGCAGAGCATCGATAATCGGCTGGTCCTCCGGCACTTTGCAATCCAGCACCCGCAGAGGATTCGTCACCGCGCGGCGCTGGCAATCCGTACACATGGTCGGCGCGACGTCTTTCAGCTTCTCCTTCAAAAGAGCCATGTACGCCGGCCGGCATTTGTGATCGCCCACCGAGTTGATGATCAGGTGAAACCCTTCGATCCCCGACCGCTTCAGGACCTCCACCACCATCTCGATCACCTCGGCATCGACCACCGGCGAATCGGACCCGATCGCTTCCGCGCCGATCTGATAAAACTGCCGGAAACGCCCCTTTTGCGGGCGCTCTCTCCGAAACATCGGTCCGATGTAGTAATACTTTTTCACCCCCGGAATCTGGTCCAGCCGGTGTTCGATATAAGCTCGCATCACCGAAGCCGTATTCTCCGGCCGCAGCGTCAGCGACGTCCCGTCGCGATCGGGGAACGTGTACATTTCCTTGCCGACGATGTCCGTATCCTCGCCGACTCCGCGCGCAAACAGCGCCGTCTCCTCAAAAATAGGCGTGCGAATTTCGAGATAGTTATACGTCCGAAAGACTTCCCGGGCGACAGCCTCGACGTGATTCCAGACCGAGCTCGACGGAGGCAGAATATCGCGCGTCCCCTTAACGGCCTTAATTGGATTCACGATACACCGCTGCCTTCTCAACGTAATGCTGCACACCCTCCGCGAATCTCATCTGCTCCTCCGGCGTGACCGAGCGTTTTACCTTTGCCGGGACCCCCATCACCAAGGTCGACGGAGGAACTTCCATTCCTTCGGGAACCAGCGCTCCCGCCGCGACCACGGACCCTTTGCCGATCTTCGCGCCATTCAAAATAATCGAGCCGATGCCAATTAGCGTGTCGTCCTCGATGGTGCATCCATGCAGCATGACCAGATGTCCCACTGTGACGCGATCGCCGATCGTCAAAGGCAATCCAATGTCGGCGTGAAGGACGCAATTGTCCTGAATACTAACCTCCTCGCCAATACGAATCGGAGCCGTATCGCCGCGCAAGGAGGCGCACGGCCATATGCTCGAACGCTCGCCAATAACGACGTCGCCGATGACCTGCGCGCTAGGATCGATGTATGCGGATGGCGCGACCTGAGGCGCAAACCCGCGAAAATTACGAATCATGATCGGGAACTTTCATGATACGACAGGAGGTACTCTAAGAGTCATGGAAGTACAGCTCACCTCAGACCAAGAGGCGTTCGCCCGCCGGGCTATCGAGAGCGGCCGCCTCCGTACCGAACAAGAAGCCGTCCAGGAGGCGCTTGCGTTGTGGGAAGAACGGGAGCGGCGGAGGGCCGAATTTCTGGTGAATCTGAATGATTCCAAATCGTCGTTAGCTGGCGGAGAAGGTCGCGCGATCAACCAGGAATCCATGCGCGAACTCGCAGCCGAAGTGAAGGAGCGCGGGCGGACATCTGGTATTACGTCGCCAAGGAGAGCGGAAGCATCGAAATCGCCAATCGCCTTAACGACACGCTGACGGACCGACTCTTCACGCTGGCTGGCTTTCCCTACCTCGGCCGCTCGCGTGAAGAAGACTTCGGCCGCGGGAGCCGCAGTTTTCCTGTCGGGGAATATGTGATTGTGTACGTCCTTGATGCCGGCGACGTGCTCATCCTACGCGACGCCCACGGACGGCGAGATATCGATGCCCTTTCCGGACCGCTAATCATCCTTCGTTTAATATGAACAAAAAAGAGGCCATCGCCGAATACAAGAACCGCAAAATCCCCCGCGGCACTTTCTCCGTCCGTTTCGCCGAGAACGGACCCGTCTGGGTCGACGCGACTCCCGATTTGAATGCGGCCAAGAACGCGCTGTTGTTTACCCTCCGCAACGGATTGCACATGAACAAAGGCCTGCAAGCCGAATGGAACGCTCACGGCGAAGCGGCGTTCCGCTATGAAGTGCTGGAAAAGCTCGACGACGATCTGGCTCCCATGGCGTGGAACGACTTGTTAAGGGATAAGAAGAAAGAATGGCTCGCGCGCCTCAGCGCCAAACCAATCAACCCGTAGGGTCCGCTATGCTCGAAGAATGCGGCAGTTGTGCATCCTATTACTGATCCCTCTCCTCCGCGCCGACGAGCTGACGAAAAAAATGACTGCTCGCGTGTCCGAAGAGGCCGAGGCGTTTCAGAGGCTCGCTCCCGAGGTGCTGGGCGAGGAAACGCTGCACCAGAAAGCGATCAAGCCGCAAAGCCGCTTCCATCCCCGAGTAGGAAACGGAGCGCCTCCTCCACCGGAATGGCAGGAGCGGACCATCATTTCTGAATACGGGTTCACGGCCTTTTCGAGCGCCGACGCGAGCTCGCTGCACGAGCTTCGGCAGGTGACCTCAGTCGACGGCAAGAAAATTGAGGATACGAAAAAGGCGCAGCAGGCGCTGGCCAAGGCCATCACCGCGACGGACGAGGCGCGAAAAAAACAGTTGCTCAAACAGTTCGAAAAATACGGTCTGCTGGGTGCCGTCACCGACTACGGCCAGGCGTTGCTTCTTTTCACGCGCCGCAATATGGAGCGGTATGAGTTCAATCTGAAAGCGTCCGCTACGCTGAACGGCCAGAGCGTCCGGGTCTTGGGATACCGGCAGATCGACGGCCCGGAGGCGGTGACGGTGATCGATGAAAAGCGCAACGACCAGGTGAAGCATCTGCGCATCGAGGGTGAATTGTGGGTGCGCAGCGACAATTTTGTGCCCGTGCGCATCACCATGGTGGCCATCCAGGGCGAGCTTCCGGATCGAGTGAGAGAAGAAGCGTCCATCGATTACGCGATGAGCGCCTACGGAGCGCTGCTGCCCGTGAAGACCGAGCACCGCGAAACGCGCGGAGGCAGGGTCGACGCGGAAAATCAGTTCAGCTACTCCAACTTCAAAAAATTCGGAGCATCCAGCGATATTAAATTCGATTCGGGTGACGGCAAGCCCGACAAATGAGAATTGTTTACCTGCACGGATTCGCATCGAGCCCGCAGTCCGGCAAGGCGCGCTTTTTCGCCGAAAAATTTCGCGAACTGGGCGTGCCCTTCAATGCCCCTCAGCTCGATGAAGGAAATTTCGAAGGGCTCACCATCACCGGGCAGTTGAACGTGATCGACCGGGCCGTCGGCGGCGAGCCGGCGGTGCTCATGGGCTCCAGCCTAGGCGGATATCTGGCGGCACTTTATGCCGCCAGAAGCGTCCAAGTAGACAAGCTGGTGCTGCTGGCGCCGGCGTTCCAGTTTCCAACGCGATGGAGGGCCCGGTATTCAGATCACGAATTGGAACTTTGGCGGCACCGGGGAACAATTCCGTTTTTCCACTATGGCTTCAAAGAAGAACGCGGACTGGGGTACCAGATAGTTGAGGACGCCCTGAAATATGAAGATGAGCCGGCATTCCGTCAGCCCGCGCTGGTGCTTCACGGGATCAAGGACGAGGTGGTTCCGGCGGACCTTTCTAAGGCGTTTGCGGAGGGTCATCCGAACGTGACTTTGCGCCTGTTGGACTCCGGGCATGAGCTGACGGACGTGCTCGATGAGCTGTGGATGGAGACCGCCGCGTTTCTTCAATTCCAAAGTTTGTAGAAAACTGCTATGTGATAGACTGAAGATGGATTGGGCGACGTAAAAAGATACTATATACTGGAAACGTAGGTTCAATTGTGGGCGTCATTAATTCGTGCCAGTGTTACGCCCTGGGGGTACGGAAGTGCCGGAGCAGGAACTAAAGGACGTTGAAACAGCGGCCTTTGAAAATCCAGATCATCACTTAGACCGGCTGCTCGCTCCTGAGCTCGAGGAGAAGTGGATTGTCACTTTTATCCGCGATATTAAGGAAGCGATCAACCCGCCTAAATTGCCCCCGCTTGAGGTGACTTCGAAGCCTGTTGAGCTCAAGTCCCTGGGTGGGATGTACGACGGAAACGAGACGAAATCCGGACTCGTTTCGCTGCTGATTCATTGCGCCGTAGTGGCGTTCATTTTGTTCCTCGGAACGTTGAAGCCGGTGCAGAAGCTGATCCAGGAACATGTCACGCTGCTGGCTCCCCCGATCGCGGATTATCAGCCGCAGAAACCGGTCACGCACCAGGGCGGCGGCGGTGGCGGCGCGCGGTCTCCTCTCGAAGCGAGCAAGGGCAAGCTGCCGCAGATCTCGCACAAACAATTTACTCCTCCGCGTGTGGATCCCGTGGACGCGAAGCTGCCGATGGTTCCCACCATCATCGCGGATACCCCTCCTCCGAACATTAATTCGCCGGTTTATGGCGATCCTTTGAGCCACATGGGCACGCCTTCGAACGGCACGGGATTCGGCGGCGGCATCGGATCTGGATCGGGCGGCGGCGTCGGATCAGGCAAAGGACCGGGCGCAGGTCCGGGATCGGGCGGCGGATTCGGCGGCGGCGTCTATCGCATCGGCGGTGGCGTTTCGCAGCCCACGATTATCCATAAGGTCGAACCCGAGTATTCCGAAGAAGCGCGCAAGGCAAAGTGGCAGGGAACGGTTCAGTTGTCGATCGTGATCGACGAGAACGGCCATCCGCGCGACCCGAAAGTCACCAAGGCGCTGGGTTTGGGCCTCGATCAGAAAGCTATCGAAGCGGTCGAGAAGTGGATCTTCAAGCCCGGCATGAAGGACGGCAAACCCGTGGCCGTCTACGCAACCATCGAAGTCACTTTCCACCTGCTTTAACCTTCACAGGCTTTAGTCTATGTTCTGTTGAAAGGGAAACCATGAATCGCCTGCTTGGCTTGGTTCTCTTGCTGAGTGCCGGTTTAACCGCCCAGTCCCTTCAATCTACCCTGCTCGCCCTGAAGGATTCCCAAGCCCCTCGCAAGACTCTGAGCGATCAGCTTGTCGATGAAATGATGGCGCTTGCCAAGGCCGATCGCAGCCCCGCCCGCACCACTGTCCAACGATTCGCCGAGGATCTGACCACCGTGCTCCTGGGCAAAGACGTGACGGCGGTTCGCGCAGCGGCGCTCGAAAAAGCGATCGTCGATGTCATGAGCGGCAAAGGTTCCACCTGGCTTCCCGCGAGCAAACTTTACGATACTCTGGCGGGTTTCCGCATCAGCGACCGGACCATTCAAAGGATCGTCGATCGCTTCCGGGACATCGGCCAGGAGATTCGCGGGCCGGACGACCTTGGCCGTCAGCCCAGACCATTCAAGTAGTTTCGCGGCGGGTGTACAGTGAGGATGCATGGCTATCGAATTCCCGCGCGAGCTCCCTCGTAGTCGAAGACCGCGGCAACGCATAGGGTTGCTGATCGGCGTTGTCATTGTCCTTCTACTGTTTAGCCGTTCGATCTGCGGCCTGATCCTGGACTACGCGTGGTGGGGCGAACTCGGACAGGTGCCGACCTGGCTCCGCATGTCGGCTTATCAATACGGCCCCAGCCTTGCCGCCTGGATCGTTTTGTTTATCGTCTTGTGGGTCTCTCATGCGCGCGGCTTGAAATACGCGGAAACGCGCCTGGGGGAGCATCGGATGTACTCGCGACTCGCGACGCTGGGCCTGGCGTTCCTGGCGCTGATCGTCGCATTATCGGTGGTCGACGGATGGACCGTTGCGCGATTTTTCGGAGGCGTCTCGACCACTTCCGGCTATACCGATCCGGTCTTCGGCCGCAGCCTTTCGTTCTATTTTTTCGAACTGCCTCTGTATTCGATGCTGATCAACTTCGTGACCGCGTGCGCCTTGACCGGAGGAATCGTACACTACGTCACCGCGCGCGGCTGGCAGTTGCGGCGCGATTTTCCGACCTTTGGCCGGGGCACCGAAATCGATCTGCGCGACCTGCGTGCGCTGGGCGCGCTGGAATCCAGAATGTTCAAAGCGCTGGTCACGATTTTCCTGATCGCGCTCGCGGCGCAGTTCTGGATCGGACGCTTCGATTATCTCTTCTCCGATCACGGCAACCTGATGTCCGGCGTCGACTACGTGCAGCAGAATATCGAGCTGCCGATGCAAGCCGTCAAAGCATTCGCGGCGCTGCTGGCCGCGGCTTTGGTGCTGGCCGGAAGGCGCGTCTTAGCCATCGCCTGCGCGGCTGTGCTGATCGTCGATTGGGCCTTGCCGCCCATGGTCAGCTCGCTCTATGTGAAACCCAATGAACTCGCGCTGGAGCGTCCGTTTCTCGCCCGCCACATCGAAGCGACGCGCTCCGCTTTCGGAATCGACCGGCGCGCCCACGAAACGGAATTTCCAGCGCAAAAAGAGGGCCACATCGATTTCGCGAAAAATCGCCCGATGCTCGATAACGTGCGCCTGTGGGACTGGCGGGCGTTTCACGACACCTTGAGCCAGAGCCAGCCCCTGCGTCCGTACACCTATGCCGATACCGACGTTGACCGCTATACGATCGACGGAAATTTGCGGCAAGTGCTGCTCGCGCCCCGCGAGCTGGACCTGAATCAGTTGGGCGACGCACGCCATCTGTGGGTAAACTCGGCTCTGACCTTCACGCACGGCTACGGCCTGGTGCTGGCGGAGGCGAGCCGCATCACCTCGACCGGACTGCCGGAATTATTGATAAAAAGCGCGCCCATCGAAGTACTCACGCCGAGCCTGAAAGTCACCAAGCCGGAAGTTTATTTCGCCGAAACGTCGCACGAGCCGGTCTTCGTGCGTACCGCGCAGCCCGAGTTCAACTATCCTTCCACCAAAAACGACGGAGGATCGTCCGAAGTCAACACGCGTTACGAAGGCCGTGGTGGATTTCCGATGTCCTCCTTCGGCATGCGTCTGGCCGCGGCGATCGCGGAGGGCGACGGAAATATTTTGTTGACTAATTCGCTGACGCCGGAGAGCCGGATGATGATCCGCCGCCGTGTGCCGGAGAGGCTCAGCCAGCTCGCGAGTTTCATCACCTGGGATACCGATCCCTATCTGGTGATCACCGAAGCCGGCCGCTTGGTATGGATCGTCGATGGCTATACCACCAGCGAATCGCATCCTTATTCGCGGTCCCTCGGGCTCGAAAACGGCCTGCGCTTCAACTATATCCGCAATTCGATTAAGGCCACGGTCGACGCCTACGACGGCGACGTTCATCTCTATGTCTTCGATAACGACGATCCTCTGATCGCCGCGTACCAGCATTTGTTCCCGGAGTTGTTCACGCCCGGCTCGGCCATGCCGGCCGATTTGCGGGCCCACGTCCGGTCGCCCGAAGTGCTGTTCCGCGCGCAAGCGGAAATCTTCCGGACCTATCATATGCGCGACCCCGAATCCTTCTACAATCGCGCCGATCAATGGGATGTCGCCACCGGCACGGCCGAGCAGGGAGTCGCTCCGCAAGCCGTTGCGCCTACTTATATGGTGATGACGCTGCCCGGCGAAACCAAGCCGGAATTTCTGCTGATGCTGCCGTTTACGCCGCGCAACAAACAGAACCTGATCGGCCTGATGGTGGCCCGCTGCGACGGCCCGCACCTGGGCGAACTCATGTTCCTCGATTTGCCGAAACAGGAAGTGATCGCGGGTCCCTTGCAGATCGACGCGCTGATTAATCAGGACCAGACGATTTCGAAAGACCTGACCTTGTGGAACCAGCAGGGGTCCAAGGTTCTGCGCAGCCAGATCCTGGCGCTGCCCATCGATCAGACGTTCTTATATGTGGCGCCGATTTACATCCAGGCGTCCGAGGCCAGGATGCCGCAGTTGAAAAAAGTCGCTCTGGTGATGGGGAATACGCTGGTGTACGCCGATACCTATGAGCAGGCGCTGGCGCAGTTGGATGCGGCTCAAAAAGGAGTCGCCGCACCGCCGCAGACCACGAGATCGACAACGGGAGCCGCGCCCACGGCGACGGCTGTTTTAAGTAATGACGCGCGGGTAGAAGAAATCCGCCAGCATCTGAAGCGCTACCGCGATTTCGCCGCCCAGGGTAAGTGGGCCGACGCCGGAAAGGAGCTTGAGGCGATCGAGGCCGCTGTTAAAAAGTAGTAAAACCCAAGCTAAACATTTTAGCTGCTGATAAACGCGGATCGCATACCGGACCCTCCCTTGCAGTCAATCAGCGTTTATCAGCGTTTATCTGCGGCTAATCGATCTTTCTTAAACAGTCTGTTGAGCCTGTGGGATCCCGTGTATTGGCGTTACCATGGAATTGATGGGACATAGCCACAATCATTCGCACGCGCACGGGCATTCCCATAGCCACGATCACAGCCACGCCGGCACCGGCCGCGCTCTGATCGTATCGCTGATCCTGACCCTTGGATTCGTTGTGTTCGAAGCGGTCGCGGGCTTCCGCGCCTCCAGCCTGGCACTCCTCTCCGACGCCGGCCACAATTTCGCCGACGCTTTCGCGCTGCTGCTGGCCGCGTTCGGATTCTATCTGCAATCCCGGCCTGCAAACGCCGTTAAAACTTACGGCTACCAGCGCGCCGGGGTGTTGGCCGCCTTCGTCAACGCCGTGTCGCTGGTCGTATTGGCGCTGTTTCTCTTTTTCGAAAGTTATGAGCGGCTGAGAAATCCGCAGCCGGTGGTCGAGTCGACGATGATCGTCGTCGCCGCGCTCGGCCTCGCCATGAACCTGTTCATCGTGTGGAGACTCGGCGGCCACGGCCACGACATGAACATCCGCGCCGCGTGGATCCACATGATGGGCGACGCCATGAGTTGCGTCGCGATCATCGCGGGCGCCATCGCGATCCATTACACCGGCTGGCAGAAAATCGATCCCATCTTGTCGATTCTGATAGGCCTGATGATCGTGTGGTCGGGCTGGGGAATTATTCAGGAGTCCCTCAACGTCCTGCTGGAAGGATCACCAAAAGGAATCGAACTCGAACACGTCACAGGCGGCATGCGTGAGGTAGAGGGCGTCATCGACGTCCACGATCTGCACATCTGGAGTCTCGGTTCCCAGGCCCACGCGCTAAGCTGCCACGTGCTGATCGACGACGTGCCTCCGTCGGCAAGCGAAGTAATCCTGCGCAACATCAAATCCGTGCTGTGCGAACGGTTTTCGATCAGCCACTCGACCATCCAGTTTGAACACGTCCGCTGCGAGGAGCCGTGCGTGATGGTGAAACAAAGTAGCCAGCAGCCAGTAGCCAGGAGCCAGAATTAGGCTGAGCGATGACCAGAGCATTTGTTATGCTCGCATTGCTCTCTGTCGCGGTGCCTCGCCCAGAATAACGTGGCCGACAAATACGTTGAGCGGGAGTTCGAAAGAAGCTGCCATCAAATCGTTGCCATCGCGAGGGCATACCTCAACAGCCGAGGCTTCACCGATAAGGAGTGCCCAAAATGTGCAGATTCAAATTCATTTCGGGCACCCGGCGCTCTTCTTGACGCTACGGGAAAGACGTCGGAACCCTGCGGATGCGGGGTGAGTTGGCCGTATGTCGCCTCGGCTTGCATATCGATTTCGTAAGCAACCACACGATGGTTGCGGGCGTTCTCCCAGTCGGTGAAGGCCTCGCGGTAGTTAGCAACGGTCGACTAGAGTCCGGGTTCTTGGACGCTATTCAAGCGCAGCTGCGGCCTTGAATTCTGGCTACTGGCTACTGGCTACTTCTTCCCTTGTACCCCACGGAATCGAAAAAAGCGTCATTATTAAGTCATGAGGGTGGAAACGATTCCGTTGCTGCTATGTTTATCTGGCGCGATGGCGCTAGCCCAGTTGCCTGGCCAATACCCCGGTCAGTACCCGCCGGGTCAGTATCCTCCCGGCCAAACCGGTAATTGCCCTCCCGGTCAGTATCCTCCATGCAACACCCGCCGCCAGCCGACTGACGCGACTCCTGGCCGCTCCTCGAAGAACACTAAGAGCAATAAGAGCACCAGCACCGTCACTACCACGACCATCGGCACCGTGCGCCGCTCGGTTCCGAATCAGGTAGTGCTTGAGCCGACCGACCATCGCATCGTCTGGTACCGCGTCACCTCTACGACGAAGTTCATGAAGAACAACAAAGAGGTCGACTCCACCGCCTTCGCGCCCGGCGACCATGTGACGCTCGATTCCACGTCCGATGACGAGGATATTTACACCGCGGTCGAAGTGCGGTTCGACACGCCCGGCACACCCGAAGAACGAGCGAAGGCGACCGAAGATTGGGATCTGCCGAAACTCGAAGGCGGTCCGGTAGGGAAGGGCGGCGCCGTGCAGCGCGAGCCCGGTGACGATCGTCCGGTTCTGCGCAGGGCCAATTCGGGCGACGAGACGTCCGCCAATGACCCCGCCAAGAGCGCGGATACGCCCGCGCCCCAAACCGCGAAAGCCCAGCAGCCTCCTCCGGAGCCGGAGGACAATCGCCCGGCCACCACGATGAGACCGCCCGATCCTCCCAAAGACGCTGACGATCCGGGCCCTCCCTCGCTGCGGCGAGGCGCTCCTTCGAAGAGCCAGATGGCGGAATTGCCGCCTCCACGTTATGAACCATTGCCCGATGCTCCGCCGAAGCCTGCTCCAACGGCCGATGCGCCGAGGCAGGCCGCGGACGCTCCGGTGCTGAACGGCAGGCCCGTTGATCCGATTATTGAAAAAGCGAGAGAAGCCGCGGCCAACTATTTGAGTTCGCTGCCCAATTATTTCTGCCAGCAGATGACCGCCCGGTATCAGAGCGACCATCCGAAGACCGGTTGGGACGCTCTCGACGTGGTCACGGCCGATGTCGCGTATCAGGATGGGCATGAGAGCTACAAGAACATCAAGATAGGCAATAAACCGGTGAACAAATCGATGGAGGACATCGGAGGCACCCGGTCCACCGGCGAATTTTCCAGCGTGCTGGAAGATCTATTGAGCCCGTACACCGACGCCAGCTTCCGCAAGAACGGCACCGATACGCTGCACGGCAGATCTACGTGGGTTTACAAGTACGAAATCCCACGGGAGCGGTCGCACTGGCGCATTGAAGCTCCTTCGCAGCTCTATTATCCGGCCCACACCGGCACCATCTGGATCGATAAGGAAACTTCGCGAGTCATGCGCATCGAGCAGGGCACCATCAACATGCCGAAGCTGTTTCCGTTTGACACGGTGGAAACGGTCACCGACTACGAGTTCATCGCCTTGGCCGCGGGCCAGAAATATCTGCTGCCGGCCGACGCCGAAGTACTCAGTTGCGTCCGGGGAACCAGCATGTGCTCCCGGAATCGCCTCGAATTCCGCAATTACCGCAAGTTCGGGGCGGAGTCCACCATCACGTTCGATGGCAAGCAACAATAGCCGGCATAACCGATGGCTCTACGTCCGTTTGGCCAGCAACCTGCATTAGGCGTAGTACGTCGATAGGTTGTTATACTGAACTGAAATCCTCTTGTTTACTTTCGAATGCTGAAATACTGTGCTGTTTTTTCACTGTGTGCCGGGCTAGGCCTTGCCGCGGATTATATGACCGGTCAGGCTGCCCGCGCGGTTATCGGGCAGACCACCTTTACTTCTCAGGACTCCGGCACTTCGAACCTGCTGGTAGGGGGAGTGGGAGGCGTGGCGTACGCCAACAATACCTTGTTCGTCGCCGATTCCAACCGCTTGGGTAACCTGCCCATCAACAATCGCGTGCTGATGTTTGAGAACCTTTCGCACATGATTCCTGCGGCCACGGCCGAAATCGGCCCGAACACCGGCCGTTGTCCCGTCTGCGCACAAGGCGCGAGCCTGGTGCTGGGTCAGCAGGATTTTACCAGCAGCAATTATTCGACCGCTGCCAACGGAATGCGCCTGCCCACCGGAATCGCCACCGACGGCCGCAATCTGGCAGTCGCCGATACGGCGAACAATCGCATCCTTATCTGGAAGGAAATCCCTACCCAGATCGGCCAGCCCGCGGACCTGGTGCTAGGCCAGCCCGATTTCGTGACCGTTGAGCCGGTGGTGGTGACCCAAAGCAGTATGCGCGCGCCCCAAGGCGTCTGGATTCAGAACGGAAGGCTGTTCGTGGCCGATACCCAGAATGACCGTGTCTTGATCTGGAATACCTTCCCCACCAAAAATAATCAACCCGCCGATTTGGAGTTGGGTGCGCCGAATTTCACCACCACGCCGAACCTGAACCTCATCGACAGCTCGCTGGTTGCCGCCGCGAACACTATGCTGAATCCGACTTCGGTGACCAGCGACGGCGTGCATGTGTTTGTCTCCGATCTGGGTTTCAACCGCGTGTTGATCTGGAACGAAATTCCCACCAAAAACCAGCAGCCGGCCGACGTCGAGGTGGGCCAGATTAACTTTATTACCTCCTTCGCGAACGATAATACCGACCTCTGCCCTTCGGTCGGAACCGACGCCAGCGGCAACCCCATCTATCCGGCCACCTGCGTCAATACCCTTAGTTTTCCGCGCTTCGCGCTCTCCGACGGTACGCGCCTTTATATTGCCGACGCCGGCAACGACCGCGTACTGATCTTTAACCACATCCCGACTGTGAACGGCGCGGGCGCCGACGTGGTGCTCGGCCAGCCCGACCAGTATGCCGACGTCCTGGTCACCAGCACCAACGATACGTTCGATCCGAATCTTGCGCTGTCCGCTTCCTACGCGACCCCGTCGCCCACGGCCCTCGCGTGGGATGGCACGAATCTCTATGTGACCGACTCGTTGAACTATCGCGTACTGGTGTTCACGCCGGAAGCCGCCACCGTGCCCGTGGACGGAGTGGTGAACGCGGCCAGCCAGGCGTTGTTCGCTCAGGGCAGCTTTACATTCTCCGGTTCAATCACCGCCGGCGATTGCCTGCTGATCACCATCAGCAATCCGTTTCAGCTCAATTACGGCTACTACATCTACACCGTTGCTTCGGGCGACACGCTCGACAGTATCACCCTCAACGTCGCCAATATCATCAATGGAACCGGTAACGTCCCCGCCGGATCCTGCGCTTCCTATCCGAATCCCACCGTTCCCGATCCGAACGTGTACGCCGTGCCGGAGGTCGATTTCGATCTGGTGAAACTGGTTTCGCGCGGTCCGGGAAATATAGGAAATAGCGTCTCGATCGCCGCTGCGACGGGAGCCACCATCACCACCACGTCGACCGTGACGAATAATGTGACGACCACCACGGAAACTACGTCCGGGACGTCCACGCTCACCGCGACCGCCAGCGCTGGAACGCTCTCCGGTGGAGGTAACGCGTCGATCGTCGCTCCCGGCACGATTATTTCGATCCAGGGCTCCAACCTGTCCGACAACACCGTCTCCACTCCCGCCGACAGCCTCTCTTCGAACCCCAACGACGCCCCGGCCCCTCTCCAGCTCGGCGGCGTCGAGGTTTATATCGACGGCATCCGGACGCCGATCCTGGGAGTTTCGCCCAATCAGGTCGACGTTCAGGTCCCTTTCGAGCTGGTCGATACCAATAGCAGCAGCCTCTACGTGCGCACCCTGCACAATAACGGGACGGTCACTGTCACCACCGCTGTGGGCCTGCAAATCTCCGAGGAAGCGCCGGGCCTTTATGCCGCTCCCGGTTCCGAACCCCGGCAAGTGCTCGCGAGCCACTACTCGAGTTACGCCACCGGAGTCATTTCAGTTGACGGGACCCCCACGCCGGCCGATACCGTAACGGTCTCGATCGAAGACCGCCAGTACGGCTACTCCGTCACCTCCTCCGATACGCTCAATACCATTCGCGACGCGCTGGTCGCTCTCATCAATTCCAACGGCGATGAGAAAGTGACCGCCACCGCATCCGGCTCCTTCACGCGCATCATTCTCCGGGCGAAAACTCCTGGCAGCGCCGGCAACGGTCTGGTAATCTCAGCCTCCGTGGTCGGCGAAACTACCACCAATGCGACCACCGGAGTCATGACCACCTCCAGCCCCACCGAAACCCTGACCGCGATCAACTCCACCCTGTGCTGCGCCAACATCGGCGGAGCGCCGGTGACCCAGTACAATCCGGCCGTCCCGGGGGAGATGGTCATCGTATACGCCACCGGCCTCGGCTTGGTCGGACCCGCTCCCGCCCTGGCTTCGATTCAGGATGGAGTTGCTTATAACGGCCCGACGCTCAACGACCCGAACCAGTCCGTGTCATCGATTATCGGGGGAAGCACCGGCAACGTTTTGTTTGCCGGCCTCCAGGTCGGCGCGATCGGAATCTACCAGGTGGTGCTCCAGTTGTCCTCGGGATTGCCAACGAATCCTCTTACCTCCATGACCATCGCGCAGAACATCTACACCAGCAACATCGTAACCATCCCGGTCTTCGCACCCAGTCCGACCGGCGGCACTTCGCAGTAGCCGTGTCCGAGGGCTAACCACGCGCTCCTGGCGGCGTCATAATTTCAATATGCCCGACGCCTTCCTCCAGGATCTGCGCTACGCCCTGCGCGCCCTCCGCTCCAGCCCCGCGTTTGCCGCTGTCGCGATCTTCTCGCTGGCCCTCGGCATCGGAGCCAATACCGCGATCTTCAGCCTGATCGATTCGGTGATCCTCAAGACCCTTCCGGTCCGCCACCCCGAGCAGCTCGTCCAGGTCACCATGGGAAAGAGCGCCTACTACACCAATCCCATCTGGGAGCAAGTCCGCGATCGGCAGGACGTATTTTCCAGCGTCTTCGCCTTCGGAGGCGCCCGCTTCAATCTCGCCGCCGGCGGCGAAGCCCGTTACGCGATGGGTAGATATGTCGCTGGCCAGTTTTTCGATACGCTTGGCCTGAATCCCCTGCTGGGCCGTACCTTCGCGCCAGCCGACGATAAGCGAGGCTGTCCCGGAACCGCGGTCCTCAGCTACGGCTTCTGGCAAACGGAATACGCCGGCCGCGCCGACATCGTCGGAAAAAACGTTTCGCTCGACAATCATCCCTTCCAGATTATCGGCGTGATCGAGCCCGGATTCACCGGCGTCGATGTAGGCAGCTCGATCGACGTCTATGTGCCGCTCTGCGCCGAAAGCATCATCAACGGCGAACGGAGCATGCTCGACATGCGCAGCGCCTGGTGGCTGCGCGTCATCGGGCGTCCGAAGCCCGGCATTTCCGCAAGCCAGGCGGAGGCGCGCCTCAAGACGCTGGCCCCCGCGATCTTCGATGCCACCACGCCCCCTAATTACAAGCCGGAAGATCAGGCGAACTACCGGAAGCGCAGTTTCGATACGAAGCCGGTTGCCAACGGGCTCTCCGACGTTCGGAACAAATATCAACTAGCGCTGACGGTTCTGATGGTCATCACCGGAGCGGTGCTGCTCATCGCCTGCGTCAACGTGGCGAATCTTCTGCTGGCGCGCAGCGCGGCGCGGCAGCGCGAAATCGCCATCCGCATGGCGCTCGGCTCAGGCCGCGGACGGCTGATCCGCCAGTTGCTTACCGAAAGCCTGGTGCTATCGCTGACCGGCGCCGCACTGGGCATTCTCTTCGCCCAATGGGGAGCGCGTCTTCTGGTGGGGTTCCTTTCCGACGGCGCGAACGTGTATCTCAATCTGACCCTCGACTTTCGGGTGCTGGCATTCACGGCCGGCGTCGCCATGCTCACCGGCCTGCTGTTCGGACTTGCGCCCGCGTGGAAAGGCACGCGCGTGGATCCGCAATCCGCGATGAAGGCCAATGCGCGCGGAGTGATAGAAGGATCGCGGTTCGGCCTCGGTAAAGCGCTAGTGGTCCTGCAAGTCGCGTTGTCCCTGGTCCTCGTCGTCGGCGCGGGATTGATGCTGACCACTTTCTTCAAACTGGAAACGCTCGACAGCGGATTCGAGCGCGGGCATATCCTGTTGACCAGTGTCGATCTGCGCAACGGACACTATCCGCCGGAGCGCCGCGGCGCCGTGTATCGGGAAATACTGGAGCATCTGCGCGCGCTTCCGGGCGTCCGTTCCGTGAGCGACTCCGGCATGGTTCCAATCAGCGGCAGCACCTGGAACCAGATTCTTCAGTTCGAAAACTACACCTCCAAAGCTCGATACGACACGCTCGTTAACTTCAACCAGGTGAGCGAAGGGTTTTTTGACACCTTCGGAACGCTTCTGATCGCCGGGCGCGATTTCAACGCCCGGGACATCCCGGAGTCGCCCCAAGTGGCCGTCGTCAACCAGACTCTGGTGAAGAAATTCTTCGCCGCGGAGAATCCCATCGGCAAGCGTTTCCGTGTGGAGGAAGGCAATAAGCTTGGCGAACCAGTGGAAATCGTCGGTATTGTCAAGGATGCAAAATACGAAACGCTGCGAGACGAAGCGCCTCCCACTGTGTACCTGGCGATGAGTCAAAATGCAAAACCGCACACCTCCCTCACGTTTGAGGTGCGTTCGGCCGGGGCCGCGCCTGCAATTTTGATCCCCGCGGTAAAATCCGCGATCGCCGAAGTCAATCGAGACGTCTCCCTGCAATTCAAATCGCTGGCCGTGCAAGTCGACGAATCGCTCACCCGCGAACGCCTGCTCGCCACCCTCTCCGGATTCTTCGGCGCGCTCGCCCTGTTGCTGGCGATGATCGGTCTCTATGGCGTCATGTCGTATAACGTCGCGCGCCGCCGCAACGAAATCGGCATCCGCATGGCACTCGGAGCGGAACAGTCGCGCGTCCTCCGCATGGTGCTGCGCGAAGTAGCGAGCCTCATCGCTGTCGGCTTGGTAATCGGATTGGGCGCGTCCATCGCGACCACGCGCTTCGTAGAATCCTTCCTCTACGGGATGAAGCCGAACGATCCCTGGACGCTGTCCCTTGCGGCAGGCATCCTGGCGCTGGTAGCCGCCGTAGCCGGCTTCCTACCTGCCCGCCGAGCGTCGCGTCTGGACCCGATGACCGCCTTGCGTGAAGAATAAATCGTGATTCACGCAGACGAAAGTCTCTGCCACCCGCAGCACATGGTGGCACAGGTTTTAGCCTGTGTGTCAGTATTCAATAAATCTGATTGATTTAAATTTCCGCCTGTGCTAGCATAATCCCCAATTAGCGAGTCTGATTATTCTGTCTCGGGTTGTGCAGGATAATTCCTCGCCGTACTCCCCAGTCTGGATTCCTTCCAGTCCATCGTTTGCTCCCGGTCTGAGCCGAAGGGAACTTTCGCTCAAATCTTTAAGGGGGTGAAGCATGAGGGGATTCTTGTGCGTGGCCACTCTGGCCACCAGCGCATTCGCGCAGTCGTATCTGGGTGGAGTTCGAGGCTTGGTGCAAGATCCAGGCAGGGCCACAATTGCCACCGCCAAAGTCACATTAACCAATCAGGGTACTAACGTCGGCCGGTCTGAGTTGAGCAACGCTTCCGGCGAATTTTCCTTCTCGCAAGTCGATCCCGGCACATACATGCTCACCGCCGAAGCGCCCGGTTTCAAAAGGGTGGAGCAGCGCGGCATCGTCGTCGGCACCCAGGAATTCCTCACCGTCGATCTTAAAATGGAGGTCGGCGCCGTTACCGAAAGTGTGCAGGTTACTGAAGAAATCCCGCCGCTCGAAAGCTCCAACGCGTCGCAAGGCCAGGTGCTCGACAATCAGAAATTGAGCGACCTTCCCAATCTTGGCCGCAATCCGTTCATGCTTTCGAAAATCGTGCCGAACGTCATTCCCGTCGGCAATCCGGCCTACAATCGCATGGAGGATCAGAGCGGTTCTTCGTCGATCTCCATCTCAGGCGGCCCGGTCCGCGGCAATAATTATCTGATCGACGGCGTGCCGATCACCGATTCCACCAATCGCGCGATCATCATCCCTTCGCTCGAAGCCGTGCAGGAAGTCAAAATTCAGGCCAATACCTACGATGCGGAAATGGCGCGCACCGGCGGAGGCATGTTCAACACGCTGATGCGTTCCGGAACAAACCAGTATCACGGCAGCGCCTACGGCCACATTCGCCGGACCGCGATGGACGCGAACAGCTTCTTCAACAACGCGGCCGGCACCAACGCATCGGGCCAGCCCAACGCGCCCATCACCAATCAGCCGAACACCACCTGGGGCGCGAGCTTCGGCGGCAAAGTTTGGATTCCCAAACTCTACGACGGGAAGAACAAAACGTTCTTCTATCTGGGCACGGAGCATTACGACGACACGCAGTCGTCTTCTTCCGTTTTCGCGTCCCCGACGGCACTCGAAAAAAGCGGCGACTTTTCGAAAAGCAGTGTAATCGTTTACGATCCGCTTTCCACTGTGGGCGGCGCGCGGCAGCCTTTTCCGGGTAATGTGATTCCAACCGCCCGCATCAACCCCGTAGGCTCCGCCATCGCCAGCAATTTCCAACCGCCCACCAGCAATCCTTCCGCTTACGGAGGATTGGATCTCAACGCCCCGGGCCAACTCCCTTGCAGAGCGGTGCAGTACACCGCCAAGGTTGACGAGGACTTCTTCACCTGGTGGCGCGCCAGCTTGAGCTACCTGCGATATTATTCGCTCGAGCCCGGCAACACCGAGTTCCCCACCGTTTCGAGCCCCGATCAATGGCGCCTTTTGCGCCGCGTCGATACCACGCAGTTGAACAACGTTTTCGTCGTGAATCCGACCACGGTGATCACCGTGCGGTACGGCTTCAATCGGTTTCCGAATTACAGCTACGACGTCAGCCAGGGCTTCAATCTCGCGTCCCTGGGCTTCCCGGCGAACTATGTAAACGCGATCAACAAGGCGTATTCGCAGTTCCCGGACGTGACCACCAGCAACTTCTATCAACTGGGCGTCACCGATAACAATTCGTTTTTCGTGCTCGCGTCCGACAACTTCTCCACCAGCGTTTCAAAATATATGGGGCGCCACAGCATAAAAGCCGGCTTCGATTATCGCCGCATCAAGGCCGCTGGAAACGATTTCAACGACGCCGCGGGCCAGTATGCGTTCAACGGTATTTTCACCAAGTCCGCGCCCACCAGCGCCGGTACTGGCGGAGCCGATCTGGCGGATATGCTGCTGGGTTATCCGTCAAGCGGCAATATCTATACTTCGAGCAAACTCACCGATATCGCGAACTACTATGGCCTGTACATCCAGGACGACTTCCGCGTCACCGCCAAACTGACCGTCAACGTCGGCATGCGCTGGGAGCATGAGCCGGGAGTATACGAACAGAACAACGGCATGATCGTGAACTTCAACGGCTCCGTTGCGAATCCTCTGGCCGCGGGTCTCACGGGCATTTCGCCCAAAGGCGAGGTCGTCTACGCCGGAAACGGCAACAAGACCACGGTCGGAGATCCGTACGCCAGCAAGTGGGGACCGCGCGTCGGCGTCGCGTATCAAGTGGCGAAAAAGACCGTGGTTCGCGCGGGCTACGGTATTTTCTTTGCTCCGCAATTCGCTCTCGGATCGCCGATCGCGACCGTGGGTTACAACCAGACCACTCCCTACATCGCGTCGACCGATAATAACGTGACCTCCGCCGGCTCGCTCTCGAATCCTTTCCCGAGCGGCATTTTACAGCCGGTCGGAAACACGCTCGGCGCCCTCACTGGCATCGGACAATCTTTCTCGTTCGTCGATCCGACCGCGAAATCGCCGTACGTCGAGCAGTTCTCCTTCGACATTCAACGCGAGCTACCGTTCGGCATCGCATCCGAAGTCGGCTACGTCGGATCGCGGTCCAAGCACCTGACACTGGGCTCGGCGTCGATTAACGAAAACGCGCTCGACCCGAGCCTGTTGTCGTTAGGCTCGCAGCTAACGCAGTCGGTCGCCAATCCTTTCTACGGCCACGGCGGAGCCGGTGTGGTCGGCACCGCGAACGTAACGGAAGCGCAGTTGTTGTTGCCATACCCGGCGTACGGCTCCCTCAGCAAATTATTCACCGATAACAACAAGGCCAAGTACGATTCGCTGGTGTTGAAAGCGCAGAAAAATTTCGCGCACGGAATCACCTTCTTCTCCGGATTCACGTGGTCGCGTAACTGGGATGAATCGAGCGGCGGCGTCGGCAACACATTGAACAGCGGATCGAAAGCGCCGCAGAATCCTTACAACATGGCTTCCGAATACGCGTTCTCGAACATCGATTCGCCGTTCCGCTGGTCCAGTTCGATCTCCTACGAACTCCCGGTGGGCAAGGGCAAAGCGCTGCTCGGCAACGGAGGCCCGGCCGCCTACATCCTGGGCGGATGGGTGATCAACTCGGTGTCGATCTTCCAGACCGGTTTCCCGCTCCAGATCAGCCAGAGCACCAACTTCAACTCCGGTTTCGGCTACGGCAGCCAGCGACCGAACGCCACCGGGATAACGCCCGTAACCAGCGGAAGTCTCGAAGCCCGCTTGAACGATTACATCAATCCCGCGGCCTTCTCGAACGCCCCGCAATTCACCTTCGGCGATGTGGGCCGGACCATCGATATGCGCGGACCGGGGCAAGTCAACTGGGACATGTCGGTGTTCAAGAATTTTTCCATCAAAGAAAAACTGAAAGCGCAGTTCCGCACGGAAGCGCTGAACGCGATGAACACGCCTCTGTTCTACGGCCCGAACACCTCCTTCGGAAGCAGCACGTTCGGAAAGATCACCACCCAGGCGAACTTTAACCGGCAACTGCAATTAGCGCTCAGATTCTCGTTTTAAGGTCCTATAAGGCGTCGCCGAGCGGCAATTAGCGTCATTTAAGGGCGCTTAAGCGCCGTTGCCTCACACCGCGACGATAAAGAAGCACTAAGGCGCCGACGACGATCGTTGGGAGCGCAAAGATTGAAACGATGGCGGCGAGCGGCAGATTTGGCTGATCGATTGCGTATCGGCCCGCGCGGAGTGCTGCAAGCCCTCTGTGTCTCCGCCAGACGATCTCGTAAATTACGTCCGCTGCCCAGAAGAATAGGAACAGCCACAGAAGTACAGCCAACGAAGCCTTCTGTAAGGTGCCGAGCTTCATGACTTAAGGACGAGTCCGGGGTGGCGAAACGTTGAACATCGAGCGGATTCATTTCACGCAAAGGCGCCAAGGCGCAAAGAATTCTTGGCGAGCCTTGCGCCTTGGCGTGAAAATGGCTTTAGTCCGAGATGGCCCATTCGCCGGGCTTGATTACCCGTGTCCGCGGCAGAATTCCGCGGCTGGCGAGCACGCCCATGAATAGCAAAATCCCTGCAAATACAACGAGTTTGACGATATCCGCAGGGTGCGATCGAGGCAGTGTCTTCCATAGGATCCCCAGCACCGGTTCCGCCGCGCAGACCGCCCAGACGGTGCCGTAGAAATATCGCCGCTCCGTTCCTTCGCCTTTCGTCGACGATTTTACGCGCGGCAGTTGGCCGAGGGCGCCTAAAATCCAAATGACGATCGCCAGAGGAAAATAAGCCGATTCGTAGATCTGGCGCAACCGCCAAGTGCCTGTAAAGACTGCATAACTCAGCCCGGCTAGGTTCAGAAGCGCGAAGCTCAAAAGGTCACCCCAGGCCACGGTATAACAAACCCGGCGATAAAGAGGATTCGGTTTATCCTCTGTAAACCGCAGAATATAAGGACGCGGCTCGACTCCAGGAAGGCGGCCGCGCAATCCGGCGATTCCGGTTCCCAGCAGCACCGCGCCGAGCCACAAGAGCGTGCGCCGGTCGAAACCACGCTCGAATAAGTCGAAGATCAAGGGCCCCGGCGCCAGGAAAAACACGAAGATCCAGATAGGCCAGTGCGAAAGACGGTAGTGTACTTTGTTACGCTCGCGAAAATGCACAGCCTTTTATAACATTCTCATGCAAAGGCCCGTTTCAGCCGAGGAGACTTAACAGGGCCATCTTGTCTTCACAACTCAAACGTCGAATCCTGGGCAGCGTCGCGGCCGGAATGGCCGGATTTGCGCTGAACTCTTTGCCACTGCAATTGCCGGGTGGCGCTCCCATGGCGTTTGGGCATATATTTTCGCTGCTCGCCGCGGTGACGCTGGGCCCGGCGTTCGGCGTGCTGACGGCGATTCTCGCAGGGGCGCGCTCTCTTGGCAACGGAACGCTTTTTATCCACGCGATGGAAGCGTTCGCCGTCGGGATCCTGGTCCGGCGCCGCTTCTTGCCGCTGTATGCGTCCGCGATGTTCTGGATGGTTCTTGCCGTTCCGATGATTATTGCATTCGGGCATGCGCGGGCCGGGATTCCCAATGAAGATCTGTGGGCATTTGCCGGCAAGGACGTTCTCAACGGCCTGTTGAATGTCACTTTGGCCGACCTGATCAGCGGGTCCCCGCGTTTGCGCGCCTGGCTGGGCGCGCCGCTTCGGCCGGTGCTGCCGTTGCGCAGGCAGCTGGCGCGCGGATTTATTCTGGGCACAGTGGGCGCTTTCCTAGCGCTGAGCATCGCGCTCAATTTCGTGCAGGGAGGACGCCTGGAGCACGAAGCGGGCGGCCATGTGCAGGAAACGGTGGCCCGCGTGACGGCCGAGCTCGATAATTACATCGATCGCAATCAGGCCGGCCTGATCGCGCTCGGCAGCGTGCTCGATGCGGAGCGGCTGAGCGGACCACAAGCCCAATCGCGAATCGAACAGTTTCACGCTCTTTATCCGACCTTTCGAACCATCGCGATCATTGACATGCAGGGCAGACTAGCCGCGGCCGATCCGAAGCGCGGACAAGCCGGACGCGCGGTTATGGGGATGAGCCTGGCGGATCGCGAATATGTCCAGAGAACGATCGCCACGGGGCGGCCGTTTGTTTCCGACGTATTCCTGGGGCGCGAGATGGGCCCCGATCCGATCGTCATGATCAGTGTTCCCGTGTACAACGAGGGGAAGGAAATGACGGGGATGGTGGCCGCGTCCCTGCGCTGCTCCAACTTCAAACAACTTCTCGAAAGCATTTCGTACATGAAGCAACGGGAGTTGCTGATTCTGGACCAGCAGAACCGGGTTATTTTCACCTCCTCCGACGCGCCCTTCGCGCCTATGGAAAATCTGAGCGGTAGTGCGATCCTGACCGCCGCTCAACATGCAACACAAAAAACTTTTCGCACGGAAAGAAGCTTTGGGAGATCGAGCCAGAGACGGGGAATCCAAAAATGGCTGACCAGCCTGACCCGCACCAAAGCGGGATGGACCATTGTCCTATCGCAGCCACTGGGCGTGATCGTCGCGGAGTCGACCAGCTATTACCTGGTGACGGCGATCGGAGTGCTGCTGGGCCTGGTAATTTCTTCTCTAGGAGCGCGGCAGCTCAGCAAATCGCTCATCGGACCGGTGGAGGGGCTGGCCGATCGCATCGGCCGCGGGGTGATGGACGGAGGAGCGCTGGAGCCAACCGAGCTTCCGGCGAACGCGCCGCTCGAAATCGTTCAACTAGTCGGCGATTTCGACGGGATGGCGGTGCGCCTGGCGGACTCCTACCGCCAGTTACAATCCGCTCTTTCCGACCGGGAGCATCTTTACGGGGAGTTAGCGAACGTTTTGGAGGATCTGGAGACCCGCGTCCGCGTGCGGACTGCGGAGCTCGCCGACGCCAAGGAGCGCGCCGAGGAAGCAAACCGTCTGAAGAGCGAGTTCCTGGCCAACATGAGCCATGAAATCCGCACGCCGATGAACGGGTTCATGGGGATGCTCGACGTGCTGATCGAGACTCCTCTTTCCGAGGATCAGCGCGATTTTGTCGAAACGGCGCGGACCTCGGCGGGCAACCTGCTGGAAATACTGCGGGACATTCTGGATTTTTCGAAAATCGAAGCGGGGCGCATGGAACTGGATCCGACGCCAATCTCGATTGCGGCGCTGGTAGAGGAGACAGTGCGGCCGCTGGCAGTAGCCGCCAAGCGCAAGGGAGTAGAGCTGAAGCGCACCACGCTCGACAAAGTACCTCCGATGTTGATAGGCGACCCGGTCCGGCTTCGCCAGGTGCTGCTGAACCTGGTGAACAACGCGATCAAGTTCACCAAGGAGGGGTCGGTCGAAATTTGCGCGTCGTTCGACCTGGTAGAGGCAGACGCAGGCGTTTTGCGCGTGGCGGTGAAGGATTCCGGGATCGGGCTGACACGGGAGCAGCAGCAGGTGATCTTCGAACCATTCCGCCAGGCCGACGGATCGACCACGCGGAATTACGGAGGCATCGGGCTGGGCCTGTCGATCTCAAGGCGGTTGGCGGAGCTGATGGGCGGCGAAATCGGCGTGACCAGCGTTCCAAACCAAGGCAGCACGTTCTGGTTTACGGCACAGCTCGGGACGGTGGACGTGGCAGCTTCCAAACCCGCGCCGGCGAAACCGGCAGCCGTGAGAGTATCGCGCACCTTGAGAATTCTGGCGGCGGAAGATAATCCGGTCAATCAGCGCGTGATCAAGGCGCTGCTCGAGAAGCGGGGGCACTCGGTGGCGCTGGCCGATACCGGCGCGGCGGCTCTGCGGCTGGCGGATCGCGAAAAATTCGATATCGTTCTGATGGACGTGCAAATGCCGGAAATGGACGGCATCACCGCGATCAGTCTGCTGCGCGAACGGGATACGCGGCGCAGTATGCACACGCCAGTGGTGGTATTGACCGCCCACGCGATGACGGGCGACCGGGAACGATTCCTGGCGGCGGGCGCGGACGGGTATGTGACAAAGCCTATTCAACTGGAGCAATTGGAGGCGGAGATGGATGCGGTGCTGGTGTCGGCGATGCAGGAGATTCATGCGGCCTAAGTCCAAGGCCGCGCCGGGATAAATAATGCTTTCACGAAATGAGGTGCTGTGGTACGATAACTCGCGATTAAAAGGAGACAATATGCCGATAACTCGAGCATTTGGAGATCCCGATTTAACTCCGGATAATTTCAGCAGTTTCAGTCAACAGGACATCGCGGCTGATACCAAGGCCAAGGGGCTGGAGCAATTAGAGCCGATACCGGCTGTCCGGAGCACGACGCCCGTGGATTTGGCCGCGGTTATCGGCACGGCTGCCGCCCAGAAGATCCAGAGTTCCGGCCAGATCGTCTTTCATGCGGTGGGCGACACCGGGGGAATTCATAGTCCCCAATTCCAATTCGCCGTTGCCGATGCGATGGCTGACGATTTGGCAAGCGGCGCCGCCTTTTGGTATCACCTGGGTGACGTGGTTTATTATTTTGGCCAGGATCAATATTATTTCGACCAGTTTTATGATCCGTACCGCAATTATAATGCCCCGATTTTCGCAATTCCCGGCAATCATGACGGCGCCTTGTTTCAAGGCGATCCTGCGAAAACACTGTCGGCTTTTCTCTCGAATTTTTGCACCAACCAGCCTTCGAACAGTCAGGATAGTCAAGGAGCGGTCCGAACCACGATGGACCAGCCGGGGGTCTATTTCACGCTGAATGCTCCGTTCGTGAAATTCATAGGGTTATATTCGAATACCAGTGAAGGCAGCACGGAAGGCGTGATTTCAAGTTCCAAAGTCGGCACCGCGCAGTTGACCTTTTTGAAGCAGCAACTGACCGCGGCCCAAGCGGAACGCGCGAACGGCCAATGGCGGGCGCTGATCATTGCGACGCATCATCCGCCGTTCACGAGCAGCGGTCAGCACGTGCCGAGCCCGACCATGCTCAAACAGATAGACGACGCTTGCACCGCGGCCGGCATTCAGCCCGACCTGCATCTTTCCGGTCATGCCCACCTCTACGAGCGGTACACGAGGACGGTAGGCGGCAAGCAAATTCCCTATCTGGTGGCGGGGATGGGCGGATTCTACGATCTGCCGGGTTTGAAACCGGTGAACCAGCGTCCCACTCCCCCCAAGACTCCGGCGTCCGGTACCGATGCCAGCGGCAACCCTCTGACTCTCGAAGTGTACAACAACAATACTTTCGGCTTCCTGCGAATTACCGTATCGCCCGCTTCGCTTACCGGCGAGTTCGTCACAGTGGATCCGACCTCGGGAAAAACCGGCGTCGGGGATAGTTTTACGGTGAACCTGGGAACTGGCGTATCTGCCAAGAGCGCCAAGAAAAAGGCGCCTGCTAAGAAAGCACCGGCGAAAACTGCGCCAAAAACTCCGAAGGCAAAAAGCAAGGCGAAGCCAAAGAAGTAGGCGTCCGAGTTGCTAGAATCGAGTGTTGACGACCTTTGTTGAAGACGCCGGGCGCTGGTTCCTCCGCTCCGGAATCAGGGCGCCGGGCGGGGGTGTGGCTCGCTATTACCGGTCGGACATCGGCGCGAACGTTCCCGTTTCCGCGGAAATCACCGGATACGCGGTCAGCGCGCTTTCCTATTTACACACGATTACGGGCGATGCGGCGTATCGCGAGGCGGCGATGGAATCGGCGCGGTTCCTGGCGAACGATGCGTGGGACGCGCAGGCGCACACTTTCCCTTTCGAGATCGGATCGAAGCTCGCGTACTTTTTCGATGTGGGGATTATCGTGCGCGGGCTGCTCTCCACGCACTCCGAGGAGTTTTGCGGACGCGCGCGAGAAGGCGCGTTGGCGCTGGCGTTCGATTTTATCGGCGACGCCGTGTTTCATCCGATTATTCAGCTTCCGGACAAGCAACCTCTGCCGTATGAGAGGCAATGGTCGCGCAGCCCCGGTTGTTATCAATTGAAGTCGGCGGCGGCGTGGCTGGGGATCGGCGATGAGCATGCGCGCAGGATGTTCGATGCGGCGCTCGCATCGGCGTTGGCGACGCAGGAATCGTTTTTGCCGGGCGATGAGGATCGCCCGCGCGTGATGGACCGGCTGCATGCTTATTGTTACTTTCTGGAGGCTCTGCTTTTTGTTGCCGGGCGTGAGAAGTGCAGAGCGGCGCTAGCGGCGGGGATCGATCGCGTCGCGGAATTGTGGCGCGATATCTCCCCGGAGTTCGAGCGGTCCGATGTGTGCGCGCAGTTGCTGCGGGTGCGGTTGGCGGCGCATCATCTGGGAGCGGTTTCGCTGAACGAAGCCTCGGCGGCGGAGGAGGCGGCGAGGGTGGCGGATTATCAGGCGCGGTCGGCGGATGCGAGGCTCGATGGAGGGTTCTGGTTTGGGCGGAAGGGCGGGGAATTGATGCCGTATATGAATCCGGTGTCGACGGCGTTTTCCTTGCAGGCGCTGGCGTTGTGGGAGCAGCATCGGGCGGGGGATTGGCGGTTCGATGTGGGGCAGTTGATCTAGGCGGGTCGATCACAGACTAAAGTCTGTGCCACCCTAAATCGCGGTGGCACAGGCTTCAGAGACTGCTGAAAAAGGTCGGGCAGATCGCTTCCTGCGGTCGCGGCTCGGAATCGGCGGCCAGCAAAATGAAAAATTCAACCGAGCCGCGACCACAGGGAGCGACTAGAGTTTGTGGCCGAAGATCACGTAGTCCAGTCCGCCGAAAAATTGGTCGCGCACGGCTTTGGGCAGCTCGGCTAACGCGGGCATGGAATCGACCGCGGGCGACAGATACTCGACTTCGAGGCGGCCGAAGCCGGCTTCCTCCATATAGAAACCGAGCAAGCGGGCCGGGACGGGACGCGTATGGGTCGGGTCAATGTAGAAGTGCGTCGCGAAAATCGCGAGGCATTCGGGATTCGGGGTTTCAATCACGGCGAGCGCGCCTGAGCGAAGTTTCTTCCCCATCAGCGTGACCAGGTCCGGAAGGCGATGGGGGTCGATGTGCTCGACGACCTGCGAACAGTAAATCCCGCCGAGCGACTTATCAGGTAGCGCGTCGAGATACGCGAACAGATCGGCCTTCTCCGAATGCAGTCCTTTGGCCCGGCAAAGGGCCACGCATTCTTCGCTCTGATCGATACCCGATGCGGCGAGGCCGGCGTCACGCGCGGCTTCGAGAAATTCGCCGCGGCCGCAGCCCAGGTCGAGCACCGGCGCCGATCCGCCGAAGCGCAGGACGTAGTGGCGCTGGCGGTCGCGGATGTCTTCCTCAGGTCCGCGAAAATTTTCGGCGAAGCGCAGCCAGTCTATGTTGATCTGGGCTTCGGAAGGAGCGGGGTGCGGAACGGGCACAGGCGTTGCGATCGCCCTCTGGCGAATCACTTTCAGCTCGTTGTGGATCAGTTTTTCGTACTGGCCACGAATTTCCTCGAGGTCCGCCCACAAGCGCTTCTGAACATCGATCGTGGTGCGATCGAGCGCTTGCTGAAATTCGCGATGCTGGTGGTGGGCCGTCTCGCGAAAATTCTGCTCCTGCAAAGTGACGCGATTCTGGAAGGCGCCTTGCAACTCGGAAATGGTGCGCAGCATGTGGATCTGGCTCACCGAGTTGCGCTCCTCAAATCCGGCGCGCCATTCCACCCAGTGCTTGCGCACGTCCTTCAGTTCCTGCGCTTCGCGATAGAGGGCGGCCATTTCATCGCGGTACGAACGGTCGCGCGACGCGATTTCTTCCCGCAGCGAACGATTGTGAGACGCCAGCGCCGCGAGCGCGCGATTGGTCTCGCCTAACGCTTCGAGCGAAGCCTGGACGCAGCGCATGGAGGCTCGATTGAACTCGACCTGCTCACGTACGTGCCAGTCGAGCGCGCGGGAGACTTTGCGTTTGATCCACTGCGCGATGTTGTTTTTGAGGCCGGGAGGACGCGGGTTCACGGTGCCGATTGCGGCGACCTTTGCTTCGGCTGCGTCGCGGGCGTGGAGTAGAGGAAGCAGATCGGCGGCGGTAACGCCTTCGAGTCCTAAGCCGTTTTCGGGATGGCGGGCGCGGACGCGGTCGCGGACGGCTTGAATGGCGGCGGTCAACTCATCGTCTTCTAAATTAGCGGCCATGTTTGCGTTTCCAGCTTGCCGTGATTTTCGTGAAGATACCGCCGCGAGGTGTGAAGTCGCCGACGATTTCGGCGGAGTGCGGCTTCGCGGTTTTCACGATATCGGCGAGCATGCGGTTGACTGCGTTCTCCTGAAAGATTCCCAGGTTGCGATACGCAAGCGTGTACATTTTTAGCGATTTCAATTCCAGGCAAAATTTATCGGGCACGTAGCGGAGAATCAGCGTGCCATGATCGGGAAGGCCGGTTTTCGGGCACACGGAGGTGAATTCGGGCATGGTGATTTCGATCTGGTAGCCGGTTTTATATTGGTTCGGCCACGTCTCGATTTCGGGCAACTCGGCGTCGACGCCCGAAGCCGCGTGATCGTCGGTGTACTGGCGCTTCATTGCTGAGATTCCAATGCGTGTTGGAGCAGGCCGAGGAACTGGCCGACGTCGGTAACCACGCCGACCGCTTGCCCCGTGCCCCGATCGCTGACCTTGGTGGCGACGGCGGGGTTGATATCGACGCAGACGATTTTCACCCAGCTCGGCAACATGTTTCCGGTGGCGATCGAATGCAGCATCGATCCGAGGCACAGCACCAGTCCCGAGCCGCGAAGTTGTTCCGCGTAGGCGTCCTGAGCGAGGTTCATATCGGTGATGGTGTCTGGCAAAGGTCCGTCGTCGCGCAGGCTGCCGGCCAGCACGAACGGCACATGGGCGCGGACGCATTCGTACATCACGCCGCGGGTGAGTTTTCCGGTTTCGACCGCCTTCGCGATGCTCCCGGCGTGATTGATCGCGTTGATGGCGCGCATATGATTGCGATGGCCATGTTCTTCCTGCCGCCCATCGGTCTGGCGAACTCCGAGCGAAGTGCCGAGCAGAGCGGCCTCAATATCGTGTACGCCGAGCGCGTTTCCGGCTAGCAGAGCCTGCACCCAGCCGTCCTTGATCAGGGCCGCGAGCGCGGGTCCGCCTCCCGTGTGAATCACTACAGGTCCGGCAACGACGACGATTTTCTGACCCGCGACGCGAGCCTGTTCCATCAACGTGACGGTCTGGCGGACGGCGGTATCGAGCTGGCGCTCCGACGAAATTCCGTTGCTCATGAAGGCGAACGCGAGCCGGTCGCGCTCCTTCGATTCGGGCAGCACGCGGATGCCGCGCATGCCGGTGATTACCTTGTCGCCCTTCTTCAGGTCGCGGAGACGGCGGCAGGAGGCTCGGCCATTTGCAACGACGATCATGGCGTCCATGCGCTGACTTTCGACGTCGATCCATTCGCCATCGTGACGGACCTGGGTACGGTGATTGGTGGTGGAATAAAAATCGAGCGGCGCGCAACGGTCCATTTCCACGGTCTCAAGCGCGGCGTCGCCCGCGTCGACCGGGGTGCAGCCGAGGGCGATCAGGGTGGAGAGCATCTGCTCCATATCGGCCGGCTGCTCGGTTTCCACCTTCATGCGGAGACGGGACGGTTCGGCGTTGGTCTTGCCGACGCTGAACTCCTCGACCTCGAAGCGGCCGTTGTATTCGACCACCGTGTCGAAGATGCGCTCCATCAGGTGCGAATCGATCAGATGGCCTTGAGCTTCGACGACTTCCTGGAACATGAATTTTCAGGATAGCAATGTTGAGAAATCTTCGACGCTCACCCGACTAGTATTTGTGCCGAGACGGTTCTTATTGCTGATGGTGTGCATGGCCGCCGCGCGCGGACAGGCGAAAGTCGAGTATATCGGTGGAACCGCGCCGGAGATTGCCGTGGGGGCGTCGGGCGCGATTACCGTCAACGACTCGCACTATTTCGCCTTTTATTCGCGGAAATCGAACGTTCGGGTGGCTTACGACAAGATCAATTTGCTGGAATACGGGCAGACGGTAGGGCGCCGGCTCGATCTGGCCATCATTATTTCCCCCGCATTTCTGCTAGTGAAGAAGCGCAAACACTTTCTGACCGTTGGGTACACGGACGAAAACGGCAAGCAGCAGGCGCTGGTGTTTCGTGTCGATAAGAACGATATTCGCGCGACGCTGGCGAGCCTGGAAGCGCGCACCGGGCAGCGCGTGACCTATCAGGATGAAGAGGCGCGAAAGGCGGGACGCGGATGAGCTTTCTGTTGCTGATGCTGCTATTGGGCGACGATCTGTCCGAGCAGCTTCCGAAGATCAAACGCGTCTATGTCGACCGGCTGACCGGCGGCGAGACGGCGGCGCAGATGCGCGACCTTATTATTACTGCTCTCCAAAATTCCAAATTGTTCGTGCTCACCGAAAATCAGGAGCGAGCCGACGCGTTTCTGCGCGGGGCGGCGGAGGACCTGATTTATACCGATCAATTCAAATCCTCGGAAAACGTGAGCATGCGTGGTAATTCGAGCGAGTCGGATGGCGTGAGTTCGGATTCCCGGTACAACGGGGCGAGCGGAGGCACCAGTTCGAGGAGCGCGCGATCCATCGGCAGCTCGATCGGCGGCGGCGATTCGAGCGAAGTGAAAGAGCGCAAGCATGAGGCGCTGGCCACCGTGCGCCTGGTGAATAAGGATGGCGACGTGTTGTGGTCCACCACGCAGGAGAGTGGCGGCGCGAAATTCCATGGCGCGAGCGCGGATGTGGCGGAGAAGATCGCGAAACAGTTGGTCGCGGAATATGAGCGGGTGCGATCGACACAGAATGGAAAGAAATGACTAGAGCGACCCCTGGCTCACTCATCTTTGTGGAAGAGTCAGTTTAGACCGCTTCTGCTAGTCGCGGCTCTGTTTCGAACCTTGGGGATTCATTGAGATAAGGAGAGCCGCGTCTCACGCCAGGGTTATAACACTATCCGCCGGTACGCTAAGCTTAGAGTGTCCGGAGATCCAAGTCGATTATGCGCTGGCTGGTTGGAATTGCTGTTGCCGTTGTGCTCACATGCAATCTCAGAGCGCAATCGACGACTTCGGATTTCTTTGAGCTAAAAATACGTCCTCTGCTCGCTACCAATTGCTATGCCTGCCACACGGAATCCGCGTTGGGCGGCCTGCGCCTGGATAGCCGCGACGCGATGCTCAAAGGTGGAAGCCGCGGACCGTCACTGGTCCCTGGCGATCCCGAAAAAAGCATTCTGATCCAAGCCGTCAGGCAGACCGATCCCAAGCTCAAGATGCCGATGGGCAGCAAGTTGAAGGACTCCGAAGTGACGGATCTGGCGGCGTGGGTCAAGGCGGGGGCGGTGTGGCCGCAGTCTGCGGCTCCAATAACGGCCACGAAAACCACCGGCAAATACGTGATTCCGCCGGAGCGGAGAGCGTTCTGGTCCTTGCTTCCTTTGAAAGATCCGCAGCCGCCTGCGGTGAAGGATTCGAAGTGGCCGAAGTCTCCGATCGACCGGTTCATTCTCGCGCGCCTGGAAAAAGACGGGATGAAGCCCGTCCGTCCCGCGAATAAACACGATCTGTTGCGGCGCGCGACGCTCGATCTTACTGGTCTGCCTCCGACCCCCGAGGAGATTGCGGCGTTCGACAAAGATACCTCGCCCGACGCATTCGCGAGAGTCGTCGACCGGTTGCTCGCCTCGGCGCATTACGGCGAGCGATGGGGCCGCGAATGGCTCGATGTCGCGCGCTACGGCGAAGACGATTACCGCAGCCTGAATCCGTTTCCACGGGGCTATTTCCCGTACGCCAATGCCTATTTATATCGCGACTGGGTCATCCAGGCTTTCAACGACGATCTTCCTTACGATGAGTTTGTGAAGGCGCAGTTGGCGGGCGATATTCTTCCCGAAAAGGTTCGCTATAAGTATTTGCCGGCGACGGGTTTTCTGGGTCTCGGTCCGTGGTATTTCGATAACGGCGCGGTGGAAGTGACACGCGCCGATGAGCGTCACGATCGTGTGGATGTGGTCACCCGCGGATTCCTTGGCCTGACCGTCGCGTGCGCGCGCTGCCACGATCATAAGTACGATCCCATTCCCCAGACCGATTATTATTCGCTGGCCGGGGTGTTTAAAAACACCATGTACCATGAGTATCCTCTGGCCCCGAAAGCTGTAGTGGAAGAGCATCTGAAAATCGAGGCGGAGGTCGAGAAAAAACAGAAAATTCTTCAGGATATGCAAACCGCGCTGAGCGCTTCGCTGTCGGAATCGCTCGCGTTCCAGACGGCCAACTATCTGGAAGCGGTGTACGAAGTGGCGGGGCAGAAGAAAGAAAAGGACGGAGTCGTCGAAGCGAGGAAGCTCGACTATGAACTGCTCGACCGCTGGATTGCGTACATCGGTAAAACCACCGACAAATATCACGAAAAGGACGCTTTTCAGGCCCTCATGAAGAAGGCCGTGCCAGTCGTCGATGGTGCAACCGGAGGGCGTGGTGGCCGTGGTGGGCGCGGCGGCGGCAATCCTGAAGTGAAGAAAGCGGCCGAAGAGTTTCAGGCGAACGTGGTCAAGGCTATGCTCGCGCGCAAAGAGTTGGATGATGAGAATCAGGTCATCACCGCGAAGTCGCTCGAAGGCACCACGAAAAAGAAGCGAGCCAATAAGCCCAACGAATTTATTACCAACGACGATTTCTGTCCCGGCTGCGGCCTGCGCCTGAAGAACATGCCGGAGCAAGAAAGCAACTTCTGGACCGAGATGTTCCAGCGGGAACTGAAAGACTCAGACGATCCGACGGTGGATGCAGCCAATGGCGCGAAAGCCCCGAAACCCGGAGTGCTGTTGTTCCGCGGATGGGGACTGGAGAGCCGCGTCGGGCCTGAAGCACAGGCGCGTATGGCATCGGTCAAGGCAGATATTGAAGCCGCGAAGAAAAAGCTGGAGCCTTCCTATCCTTCTATACACGGCGTCGAGGATGTGGAGAAGCCGGCCGATCTAGAGGTTGCTCTGCGTGGTAATCCGAATACGCTGGGCGATAAAGTCCCCCGCCATTTTCTCAGCGTGCTCTCGAAGGACGATCCGCAACCGTTTAAACAAGGCAGCGGCCGGCTGGAACTCGCCGAGGATATTCTGAAGCAGCCGATTGCGATGCGCGTGATCGTCAATCGCATCTGGAAAGGCCACTTCGGCACAGGCATCGTCGATACCCCCAGCAATTTCGGGATCGGCGGCGAGCGCCCCACGAATCCAGACTTGCTGGATTATCTTGCGACGCAGTTCATTAGGGACGGGATGTCGATCAAGAAGCTGCACCGGACCATCATGTTGAGCGCGACCTATCAACTAAGCGCCGACAACGATGCCACGAATTTCGCGAAAGACGCGGGCGACCGCCTGTATTGGCGCGTGGAGCGCAAGCGCATGGACGCGGAGCAGATTCGCGATGCGGTCCTGATGGTGGCGGGAAATCTGGATAATTCGCTCGGCGGTCCCAGCCAGGATCTGACGCCAGCGTTCACGCGCCGCACCGTCTATGGCAAAGTGAGCCGCTACAAGCTGGACGAATATCTTCAGTTGTTCGATTTTCCGAGCCCCAACATCAGCGCCGAGAAACGGTTCACCACTACGGTTCCCCTTCAGCGCCTGTTTCTGATGAACAGCGATTTCATGCAAGTGGAATCGGAGGAATTGGCGAAGCGCGTAGCGAGCGAGCCTGACAATCGAGCTCGCATCCGCAGAGTTTACGCGCTTGCGTACGGCCGCGATCCGAGCGAAGAGGAAATTAAGCTCGGCCTCGACTATCTGCACGCGGAGCCGATGCGGGAGTACGAAGAAGAGAAAAACAAACCGTTGGATGAAGGCGGCGGGCGAGGCGGTCGCGGGGGCGGCGCGACGTTCACGGGAGCCGCGAAACCTGAGCCGACCGAAGGAGCCACCGGAGCTGATGCTGCGTCATCTGAGGATATGTCCGCTGCGGCGCCGGAAATGGGCATGGGCATGTTCGGCGGCATGGCCGGGCACGGTGGACGCGGCGGAGCGATTCCCGAAGTGAAGTACACGCCCACCGCGTGGGGACGGTACATCAAAGTACTATTAAGTTCGAGCGAGTTTGTGTTTATCAATTAAGTCTATGGCGCATAATCCAGGAAATCCCGCAACTCGCCGCGAAGCTCTGCGGCGCATGGGCAGCGGCTTCGGTATGATGGCGTTCGCGGGGATGCTCGGCCGCTCGCTCAACGCCGGAACCGTTCTGCGCCCCGACGGAACCATGGGCGCCGCGGTGCTCGATTATCCGCAGCGCATCAAGCGCGTGATCTTCCTGTTCATGAATGGCGGCCTTTCCACCATCGACAGCTTCGACCCCAAGTCCGCGCTCGAAAAATACGACGGCAAACCCTTGCCCGGAGGCGACATCAAAACGGAGCGCAGGACCGGCGAGCTGATGAAGTCGCCCTTCCAGTTCAAAAAATACGGTAAGTGCGGAATGGACGTCAGTGAGCTGTGGCCGCATCTCAGCGACGTGGTCGACGATATCTGCTGGGTACGTTCCGTCTACACCGATATTCCGAATCACGAGCCGTCGTGCCTGATGATGAACACCGGAGCCAACCAGGCAGGCCGCCCGTCGATGGGCGCGTGGCTCACCTACGGCCTCGGGACTGAAAACCAAAACCTTCCCGGCTACGTGGTTCTCTGTCCCACCGTTCCAACCACCGTCGGCCCTCCGTTGTGGAGCAACGGTTTTTTGCCCGCAATCAATCAGGGCCAGTTCATTTCGAATCGCGTCCAGACGCCGGGCGAAGACGGCGAATTGGACGACATGGTGGACATGCCAAAGACCGACGACAAAAAAGATAAGAAGGTAGTCGTCGAAAAAACCTTCGATCCGAAGAAGCTCGTCAGCTACGTCAACAATCCCAAGTTCTCTTTAGTCGAGCAGCGCCGCGAACTGGACCTGATCGAAAAGTTCGAAAAAATGCGCGAAGTGCAAACCGGAACCGACGCGCAAGTCGAGGCCTCCATTAAGTCGATGGAGATCGCTTACCGGATGCAGACCGAAGCTCCCGAAGTGTTCGACGTGCGTAAGGAATCGCAAGCAACGCTCGACCTCTACGGCCCCGGAGCGGTTGCGCGAGGCTGCCTCACTGCCGTCCGTCTCGCTGAAAAAGGCGTCCGCATGACCCAGGTCTATTATTCGCAAGGCGATCCCTGGGATGCCCACGGCGACATCTTCGCCCACAAAATCAACGCGAAAAATTCCGATCAAGGCTTCGCCGCCGTAGTCAAGGATCTGAAATCGCGCGGCCTGTGGAAGGACACTCTGGTCGTCTGCGGTTCGGAGTTCGGCCGCACTCCTGTTCGGGAAGTCGGCGGCGCGGGCGCAGCGCTCAAGCGCGGGCGCGATCATAATCCCTTCGGATTCACCATGTGGCTTGCCGGCGGCGCGGTCAAAGGCGGAACGATTTACGGCGCCACCGACGACTTCGGTTTCAAGGCGATTGAAAAGCCCGTGCACGTTCACGACATCCACGCGACCATCCTCTATCTGTTCGGCATCGATCACACCAAGCTGACGTATCGCTATAGCGGCCGCGATTTTCGCCTCACCGACGTTTCGGGCAACGTCCTGCACGAACTGCTCACGTGAAATATTTTTTCCTGGTCGCGCTAACGTTGACTGCCCAACCGAATCTCGAACCCGGAACTCTTCCAGCTTCTTGGATCACCGGCGGACCGAACTGCCTTGAAATCCCGGATTGGCAGGTCCATCAATACAACCCGACGTTCCTCATTCTCCGCGAATCCGGCTGCACGAATTACGAGAAGCCTTTTCTCTATCTGATCCTCGGTAAGGACCGCGCGCTGCTCGTTGATACCGGCGCGGGGCAGGTCGATACAGCTGTGTTCGTGCAGAAGTTGATCGGTAAGCTGCCGTTGATGGTGGTCCACTCCCACGCGCATGGCGATCACGTCGCGGGCGACAAAGGCTTCACTGCCGCAACATTAATTCCAGCCACGGTAGAGGCTGAACAAAAGGCTTTCGCCATCGCTAACTGGCCGGAGCAACCTGGCTCCATCGATTTAGGCGACCGCATCGTAGACGTGATCGCGATCCCCGGCCATCAAGCTGCGCACGTTGCTTATTACGATCGTAAAACCGGCATCCTGCTCACGGGCGACCATCTCTATCCCGGCCGTCTCTACATCTCCGATTTTCCGGCTTACGTTGCGAGCACTCGTCGTCTCGTCGAGTTCACGGAATTGCGTCCGGTCGCGCACATCCTCGGATGCCACATCGAGCAATCGTCGACTCCCTACGTCGACTATCCCACCGGCACCAAATATCAGCCCCACGAACACAGCCTGGAGCTAGGCCGCGCGCACTTGCTCGAACTCATGTCCGCTCTCGAAGATTTGCATGGCAAGCCCGAAAAGGTTTTCCTTCGCGATCTGACGATTTATCCGGTAGCGCCGCGCAAATAATAATCGCCGATAATTTGTTAGGTTAACAACATGCTGCCGCTCTTCTTGATCTGCCTTCTCGCCGACGAAGGGATGTGGCCGTACAACCAGTTTCCGAAGGACAAAGTAGCCGTAACCACGGAATTTCTGGACAACCTGCGGCTCGCCTCGGTACAAATCCCCGGCGGATCGGGAGCGTTTGTTTCATCGAACGGGCTGATTTTAACGAATCAGCACCTGGTCACCGCGTGCCTGGGCGATCGCGTGAAAGACGGATATTACGGCGAACTCAAGTGCCCCGGGCTGACCGCGAACGTGCTGTTGAACATCGAGGATGTAACGGCGCAGTTGAAAGGCAAGCCGCAGGAACGTACCGCGGCGATCGCCAGAATCGAAAAGGGATGCGCGGACAAGTGCTCCGTAGTGAAATTGTTCGCGGGCGGGCGGTACGATCTTTATCACTACAAAAGCTACAGCGATGTTCGATTGATCTTCGCTCCGGAGCAGCAGTTGGCTTTTTTCGGACGGGAGCGCGACAGCATCACGTATCTGCGATACGGCTTGGATGTCGCGTTTTTGCGCGCTTACGAAAACGACAAGCCGGCGGTGACGCCTCATTATTTGAAGTGGAGCAGCAACGGCATCAACGAAGGCGATTTCGTTTTCGCGGCGGGAAATCCCGCGCCGACGGCTCGATCGACGACTGCCGCGCAGTTGACGTTCTATCGCGATACCGCGTTGCCGCTGACGCTGAACCGTTTGATGCCGCGCATTCAAATGTTGCCGGAAGGACCCGTGCGGACGGCGCTGCTCTCCGAGTATAAAATCGCGGCGGGAAAACTGATCGGGCTGCGCGATGACCGGCTGGTGGCGCGGAAGACAATTTTCGAGGGGAAGATTCGCCACACGGTGGAAAGAGATCCGGCGCTCGGCATGGCGGGTGGAAAAGTGTGGGATGAAGTTGCGACGGCGTACAAAAACTGGGCGCCGTTTGAGAGACCGTATCAGATTCTCGAAGGATCGCCCGCGCCTGGGTCCACGCTCTATCGGATCGCTCGCGATAAGAGTCCCGCAGAGCCGGTGGATCAGAATGTCGAAATTCTGATGCTGACCAGTTACCTGGAAGAGTTGCAGAAACTGGGCGACAAAGATACGCCGCTCAAGAAAATCTTCGACGGGAAGATGCCGAAGCAGGCGGCGGAAGAGTACGTGAAGACCGGCACGGTCGCGGATCTGGTGGCCCTGCTTGAACCCGCCGCAAAACGGCTCAGGAAAAAGCACGACGACACGTTCGGGTCGCTGGAAACATCGGCGGTGGAGAAGATTGCGCAATATCGATTCCGATTGTTCGGCGCGGCGGAGTATCCGGATGCGACGTCGACGCCGAGGGTGGAGTTCGGCACGGTGAAGGGATATGTGGATCGCGCGGGAGTGGCCGCGCCCTTTGCTGCGACGTTCAGCGGGCTGTATTATCGCGTGAACGACGCTGGTCCCTACGCGGTGCCCAAGCGTTGGGTGGATGGGCGCTCGGCGTTGAACGTGGTGACGCCGCTCGATTTCGTAAGCACCTGCGACATCGGGGGAGGAGATTACGGAAGTCCCGTCGTGAACCGCGCGGGAGAATTAGTGGGCGTTACATTCGACGGGAATCTGGAGAGTCTGCCGGATACCTATTTATATACAAGCGAGGGCGCGCGGGCAGTGCATGTGGCGGCGCAGGGGATCGCGGAGGCGCTGGGAAAAATTTATAAAGCGGGAGCGTTATTGAAGGAGTTGGGAATCGGAGCAGGGGACGCGGTTTCGTCGGCTCAGCGGTGACATGGTCCAATGGAGTTAGGAGGTCGCGAGAAATGGAAACGAATCAGAAGATGGCGATTGCCGGATCCGGGCTGATTGTGGCGAGCATCGGGTTGGGAATTATCGGCTGTGCGATGATCGTGCCGGCGATGTTCACGTGGACAACCAGGTTGATTGAAAAAGGCGCCGATGGGTTGACCGCGCGGGTTGAAGGCGCGTCCAAAACGGTTGGGACCGTGGCCGGGACTTTGCATCGCTCGTTTAATGAGGCGAGGAAGGCCGGCGTCGAGGAGTTTAAGCGCGGGCGGTCGGCTTAAAGGTCGGGAACCCCCCCTACGTTCTGAACCAGGTGTTGCTTTGCGGACGGAACAGCAGGAAGCCTGCGCACAGGCGCACCAGTAAGATTGCGACTGGGACTGCGAAGGCCCACAGAACTGCATCGGATCGGACTCGCGTCATGCTCAGCGCCATGGTCCCTATAGTCCAGGCGATATACAACAGAATTACGATTCGGGCCCAGCCTTGGCGCTGCCACAGGCCGGCGATAAACAGGATCATGAGAAGGTTCAGACCGAGGCTTCGCGTCAGATACATTGGCATCGCGGCGACGCGATGAGTGAAATACACGGTGGCCGTCGAAAAAAGGCTGATCGCGCAGGTGACTAGCAGGAGAACGATCGCGATTTGCACGCTAGACGGCATTCGTCCGCTGGGCGCGGGTTGCGCCGGCATAGGCGCGATCCCCGATGGCTGTCCGCAACGCGAGCAAAACTTCTGGCTGGGGTCGAGAACAGCGGCGCAATTGGGGCAGTATGCCATTTTATTTCGTCGCGTAATCCATGGGAGGCTTGCCGTCCGCTGGAATTCGCGTAGTCCACTTTCTGCCGTCGAGCCGTTTCTCGAACGCATCGTGAGCGGCCTTTACTTCGGACGGATTTTCGAATAGCTCGACACCCGCGACGGCCAAAGTGCGCGCTGCGACGACCATTCCTTTTCGCCCGATGGTGGTTCCGGCACAGGCCGCCGCTTGCCAGGTATGCGCCGAAACGCCGGGCACGAAGGTCGCGGTGGTGAACTGCGCCGTGGGCACGACCCAGCTTACATCGCCTGCGTCACTCGACGCGGAGCCGACGCCTTCCGACATATCGGTATGAACTTTCTCGGGTCCAGGCGATCGCACCGGCCCGGCCAGAGTCTTCTGCAACTCGACGGCGAAGGTTTTTTCGTCAGGCGTATACTCGTAGCCTCCCGCCTTCTGCATCGCGCGGCCTAACACCTGAGTGAGTTCGTCGTTGGGCAGAACGTTGGAATAGTTGGTGCCCTGTTCGAACTCCATGCGCGTACCCGATGCCAACGCACCGGCGCGAGCGCAATCCATGATGCGGTCCCAAATTCCGGCGAGCACGTTGGCATCGGGATTCCTGGCGACCAGATTCGCCTCGGCAAACGCGGGAACGATATTCGGAGCGCTGCCTCCATTAGTGATGATGTAGTGGATCCGCGTTTCCTGAGGGACATGCTCACGCAGATACTCGACGGCATTGAGAAAGATCATGACGCCATCAAGGGCGGAGCGTCCGCGATCTGGCGCGGCTGCGGCATGGGACGCGACACCGTAAAATTTGAAACGTCCTCCGTTGTTGGCGAGCAGAGAACTCATGTTGACGCGATTGGAATCGCCCGGATGCCATGCGAGCACGGCGTCGACATCCTTGAAGAGGCCGGCGTGAATCATGTAGATCTTGCCTCCGCCGCCTTCTTCGGCGGGCGTGCCGTAGTAGCGGAGAGTTCCTTTGAGACCCTTGGCCTGCATCTCCTCTTTAATCGCGACGGCGGCTAGAGCGGAGGCGGAGCCGAGCAGATTGTGTCCGCAGCCATGGCCGGGAGCGCCTGCAACCACGGGTGTCAACGAGGGGACGTCTTTTTGCGAAAGCCCGGGCAGGGCGTCGAATTCTCCCATGATGACAATGACGGGTTTCCCGCTGCCGAAGGTCGCGGTGAACCCGGTAGGCATTTGCGCCACGCCCGCTTGCACCTGGAAGCCGTTGGCCTTGAGCTCCTGTTGCAGGAGCGCGGAGCTTTTCGTTTCGTGAAACCCAAGCTCGGCGGCTTCCCAGATCTGGCGGGAGACCTGGCCAAAACGGTCGGCATGGGCGGCAACTCGGGCCAGGACGGCGTCGCCGTCGGCGGCGGATAACAGAGCGGACGTCGCGATGAGGAGGAGCGTGCGGTTCAACATATTGACCTAGATAGAAGTTTTCAGCTTAACGCAAAATATCCTTGGCAAAGCTCACAGACTAAAGTTTGTGCCACCGGGGATCAGTGGTGGCACAGGCTTCAGCCTGTGGATCCTCATATCTTTTCGCCTAGTAAGGGCGCCTGCCGACGTAGTTGCCGGGAGGGTCGTAATTGCAGACCCAGATTTCGCGGTGGGCGTTGCGGGCTACCCCGCAGCCTACTTCTTTGGTAGTCGACCAGACGAGTTGGGTGTAGTGTCCGCAGACTTTGCGGCACTTATTGGATGAATAGTCATAATCCGACGACTCCGCCGCCCAGGATTTGACCACTTGTTCCGGGGAAGCGTATGCGCCGGCGATTGCGAACAGATTTTCGCCGTAAGGAGACTTAGGACGATGGATGAACTCGCCGCGGGCGAGCAGTGTCTCGCCCCACTCCTGGGCGCGCATCGCGAGTTTATCGGACCACGTTAAAGGACGAAGTTTAAGCGGAGCGCGGACCGCATTGTGGGCGGCCAACATTTCGGATTCGATCGAAGGCTGTGCGAAGCAAGCGACGGCGAGGACGTTAAGAATCAGCCTCATCGAGCCTGATGATTACAGTGCCTCATAACAGCCGCGAGTCTCATTGCACTCGTAATCGTCGGCGATTTTCGAATCGGGTCCAATGCACTGGTGCGTTTTATGACACCAGAAAAGGCGGTCGTTGGAATGCGGTACGTCGCTTTCCGACAACACGAACAATCCCTTCCACCGTAGTGATTGACAGCGATCTTCATCGAGCGTCATTTTACGCCTTCTCGGCTGCCGCCAGCAGCGCTCGCTTCACCGCGACCTTGGCGAGTTGCACTTTGTATCCGTTTTGGCTCAAAGGCTGCGCGCCTTGAACCGCTTCTTCCGCCGCCTTCGCAGCCGATGCTTCGTCGATGGACTTGCCCGCCAGCGAATGCTCCGCACCCGTCGCCGACCACGGAATCGGTGCGACGTGGCCCATCACGATGCGGGCGCTGGCCACTTTACTTCCGCTCATTTTCAACGCGACCGAAGCCGTTGCCAGCGGCCAATCGAGCGCCAGCTTTTCGCGAATTTCATACGTCGCGTTCTTGACGGCAGCGGACGGGACCAGAATCTCGGTGACGATTTCGTTGGGATGCAGATCGATTTCGCGTTCCTCGGCAGTCTTGGGGATCAGGAAGAATTTCTCCGCCGCGACCGTTCGTGCGCCTGTAGGCGATGCGATCTTCACATGGGCGCCGAGCGCGGCGAGCGCGGGCCCCAGGCTCGATGCGCTGACGAAATAAGCGGGGTTAGCGCCAAAAATCGCATGATATTTGTTCTCGCCGTTGGGCACCAGGCTCTTGCCGTCCTGCATGGCGAACAAGCCGTGGCCTCCGCGGAAATACCAGCAGCGCGGCCGCTGGCAGAGATCGCCGCCCACCGTTCCCATGTTGCGGATCTGCGGGCTCGCGACGCCCAGCGCGGCAGTGATCAGCGAAGGGAACTCGCTGCGAATCAGAGGATGCAGCGTGAGTTCGTCGAAAGTTACCGCCGCGCCGATCCGAATGCCGTTCGACGTCTTCGCGATCCCGTGCAGTTCCGAAATCCCTTTGATGTTGACCACCCTCTTGGGCGAGGCGACGAAATCCTTCATCATGCTGATGAGGTCGGTGCCGCCCGCCAGGATCTGCGCGTCGTTCCAATGCGCGCCCAGCAGCGCGGTGGCGTCCTTAACAGTTGTTGGGTTGGCGTATTCGAAGCGTTCCATTATGCGTTCCTCCCCGTTCCCAATGCGGCCAGCACGCGTGCGGGCGTCAGCGGCAACGTGCCGACCCGTACGCCAATCGCGTTTGCAACTGCGTTTGAAATCGCAGCCATGCCTCCGATGGCCGGAGGCTCGCCCAAGCCGATAATGCCTCGCGCGTCGTGCTCCGGCGTGATATCCATGTGCACCAGAATCTCTCCGATGTCGCCGATGCCGGAGAGTTTATAAAACTCCATGTCGGCGTTCAGCACGCGTCCGGTCTGCTGATCCATGATGCGCTCTTCGAACAGAGCCGAGCAGGTAGTCATGATGCATGCGCCCAGCACCTGGCTTTCGGCGGTGCGCGGATTCACGATCAATCCGCAATCCTGCACCGCGACCATGCGATTCATTTTCACCTGGCCGGTCTCGATGTCAACGCTGACGTCGGCCATCTGCACGCCGGAGACTCCTTGATTGATGAGCCCCTCTTTCGGCGCGTTACGTGAGAGGTTTTCGCCTTCTTCCGAAATGGTCTGCGTGCCGAGCTTCGCGCAGGCCTGTTTCCAGCTCATGCCCTTGTCGGGAGCTCCCTTGGGCTGGATGCGTCCATCGACGGCTTCGAGTTGATCGGCCGGCACGCCCATCACAGGCGAGAGCAAATCGAAAATCTTGCCAAGCGCGTTGACCGCGGCTTTGCGCGTCGAGACCGAAACGCCGCCTACGGTGGTTGAACCGCCCGATCCGCCAGAGGGCGGAAAATTGGTGTCGCCCAGACCGATCGAAACCTGCCCGATTTCAAGGCCGAACGTTTCGGCCGCGACCATCGCGATCATGGTGCGGGTCGCGGTGCCGACATCCTGACTGCCGAGGTCGACCGCAACGCTGCCGTCGGATTGAATCGTCACGCGGCACTTGCTATCGTGGCCGAGTCCGCCCCAGGTGTTGACGCCGATGCCCAGGCCTCGCTTGATCGGGCCGCTGGCCGTGTCGGGACGCGCATGACCGTACTTCGACCACTCAATCATTTCGGCGGCTTTGTTGAGCTGGGCTTTGTAAACGTCGGGCTTAGCCGTCAGGTCCGCATTCTTAAGGAAGAATTGCAGCGAATCCATGCCGCACTTCGCCGCCAGATCGTCGAGGGCGGAACAGGAGATCAGCGAAATTTGCGGATGGTTCGGCGCGCGCCACGCTCGCGCACTGCCGGCGTTGAGTGAGACGCCCATATGATTGACGCGGCGATTCGGGACCTTGCGATAGACGTACGGGAAAAGGTCGGCGTTGAGATTCGCGGCCTGGAATCCGCCGGAGCCCCAGGTCTGCGATTGCCAAACTGTGAACGTGCCGTCCTTTTTCGCGCCTAGCTTCACCTTCGCGTAGGCCGATGGGCGGACGCCGGCGATGGTCAGTTCGGTTTCGCGGTCCAGGAACATTTTTACCGGCTTGCCGCCGCTCGCTTTGGAAAGATGCGCGGCTTCCACGTCCCACAGATCGATCGGGAATTTGCTGCCGAATCCTCCGCCAACGTGATCCATGTGTACGTGAATCGAGGTCGCGGGAACTTTGATCGCTTTGGCGAGCTCGCCGGCAATGCCCGAAACGTTCTGCGTCGAAGGCCAAACTTCGACATGATCGCCGTTCCAGGCCACGATCGTGCCGTGGGTTTCTAGGCAGCAGTGGGTGATCACCGGCGTCCCGTATTCGCCTTCCACCACGCAGTCGGCATCTTTGAACGCCTGGTCGGGGTCGCCCGAAACCTGCTCGCCCGCGGCCTTGGCTCGCGTGCCGGCTTTCGCCAGATCCTGTTCCTGCACCAGGTGGGACAGAACTTCGTACTTCACAATCACCGCGCGTGCGGCGTCGCGAGCGACCTCTTCATTGATCGCAGCGATAGAAGCGATTTCAGTTCCGGCCCATTGCACTTCATCGCCGGCCTTCTTGATGGCGCGCGCGGCGGTGACGCCCTTCATTTTTTCGGCGGGAGATAAATCGAGGCTGGTGATCCGCGCGTGGGCGTGCGGAGAAGTAACCAGGGTTGCCCACAGCATTCCCTGGGGATGCACATCGGAGTTGTATTTCGCGCGGCCAGTCGCCTTCACGGGTCCGTCGAGTCGCTTAATAGGGTGCCCCATCAGGCGCCGCTTATCCATCGGAGGCCAACTGTAATTAGGCATTTCGTCCTCCCATTTCCTTCGCGGCCTGTAGCACGGCTTTGCGCACGCCGACGTACGTTCCACAGCGGCATAAGTTGCCGCCGAGCCCGACCTTCACCTGCTCATACGTGGGATTCGGATTGCGGTCTAGAAATCCCTTGGAAGCCATGACGAAGCCCGGTGTGCAGTAGCCGCACTGCTGCGCGTCGTTATCCCAGAAGGCTTGCGAGACCGGATGCAGCTTGCCCTCCGGCGCGAGTCCTTCAATGGTCTCGATCTTCCTTCCCTGCGCGTCGACCGCGAGGATGGTGCAACTGTACATCACCTTCTTATCGACGATGACCGTGCAGGCGCCGCACGTGCCCCGATCGCAGACGCGTTTTGCGCCCGTCAAATCGAGCTGATTCCGCAGCGTGTCGAGCAGAGTCGTGCGGGGCTCGACCGTCGCCTTGTAGCTTTTGCCGTTGATATCGAGCGTAATCGCGATGGCGTCGGGTCCGCTAACCGGAGTTGCGGGCGCGGCCTGTGCCGCTTCTTCCACCAGAATGCCGGTAGAAAGCACGCCCGTGCCGGCGCCGAGTCCCTGTAAAAATCCACGGCGCGAAAATGCGCTCTTGCGTTTTCCTTTAGAGTCGTCTTTACTCACTGTGCGACACTCCTTTCACTGCATCTCAAACAGCCGAGTCTATCAAATCGCGGGGATTCAGCGCCCTGGCCGAACGGCGAGGCCCGCGCGTCTGGCCAGCTTCGCTTGATCCCTATCGAACGTGAAAAAAACTTCGGCGTCGAGTTCCAGCGCGATGGCAACTTGAAGAATATCGAGAGTGCGGCTGCCGAGCGTCCTCGTATAGAGCTTCGAAAGGAGGATGGCGCGGCCGAACGCGCAATAAGGAAGAGGTTTTTTGCTCATCACGCCGGTCGCGAGGTCAACCCGAAACGCCTGCATTGACGCCTCCGCCTGCGCTGCGCCCAAGAGTTTTCGAAACATGGAAGCCTCGAAGGCAGTGAGCAGTTCTAGTTCACTGAACGGCGTGACGATGATGTTGGAAGGCAGGGTCCCGACTTGCCGCACGGCCGCCGCCGAGTTGGAATCCACTCCATACAACGAAGCCAGAAAACTGGTGTCGGCGTACGCGGTCAATAGCGGCCTTTTCGCTCTGCCAGAAAGTCGGCCCAGGATGTTTTCAGGACCTTACTGCCGTAGATCTTCTTCATGCGCGCCATGAAATCCGGAATCTCAACTTTCTTGGCTGCCGGGCTCAACGTCCCGATCACCTGATTCCGCTTGGTGATCTCGATCGATTCCCCCTCCGCTAGCATTCGCTCCACCTTGGGAAAGTCGTAGCGCAAGTCCCGGACGCTGGCCCTCTTCATGTGATACATTTTAGCATCACAAACTACCGCGCGGCCGCGATCACGTCCAGTGCCATCGTCGCGTCCAGCGACGGCAATCCTTCGAACAACAGCATCGTTCCCTCAGGCGGCTTCGCTTTGTCGAAGAAATCCCTTTGAAGGACGCGCACTTTTTCTTCCACCGGCCGGGTCAGCGGATAGACGCTCGACCAGAACACATCTTTATAACTAACGCCCAGCGCCTCCATTACTTTGCGCAGCCGCTCGAAGGCCAAGCGCAGATCGGCGTCGGAATCGCGGAAGGCCATTTGCGTTCCGGTCAGAACGATTTTCGGCGTATTGACCAGCGCCACACCCTTCTCGATCACCACCGGTTGCGCGGGCGGCTGGTCGAGCCGCGCCACTGCCTCGCAGACGTCGCCCGCCTCGACTCCCAGCCTTTGCGATTGCACAAAATTGACGACTGCGCCGGAGAACGCCGATGCCGTGACCGACTTCACCCTCGCCAGGTCGTCGAGCGAGCTCAAGAAACACGTCGCGAGCAACGCTCCCGGCACCTGGCGCAATTGCGGAACGGATTGCGCCGAGTAAAACGCCAAACCGTCACGATTCACGCTCTTCTTCTCCACCGCGATGCTCTCGATCACCACCTGCGCGCCTTCGAGCGGCAGCGCCCCAACTTCGATGGTCGAGACTGCGGGCAGTGCGAGTTTATGGTCGGCAAAGGTCTCGCTGACGATCGTTGAAACGCGCCGCATGTCGCCGGACCCCGCGACGAATGCGCGCAGCTTCACGATGGCCGCGCCGTGCGTGTCGTGCAGCAACGCCTTCAACGCGTCTCGAACCTGCTGGGAAAGTAATCCCTTGTTCGACAGCGGCGAAACGTGAAACACCAGGTGAGCCGTCTCCGCCGCAATCGCGCCCGGAAGGTCCTTCAGCACCGGCAGCGTTTGGGTCACCGGTTCGTCAGTCTTTTTTTTGCCTTTTTGCGCCGATGCAGGGAATGCAACGGCGACGGCAAGCAACAGAATAATCGCGCCGCGAATCGTCAATCCCGGATTGTATCATCTGTGCCCATGCCCCGAATTATGGTCGATTAAGGTCTCCCGCAAGCCGAAACGGGGCATTTTATGGTCGTTTAAGCTATCATAACGATGCGCTTTGCGGCAACACCTGGCATCTTTGGTAGACGACTTCAGCCGCCACGGCGACCAGATCGCCGTCGTCAGACGCCACGGTCTGCGCAAGGAAATCACCACCTATAAAACTCTGGCCGATCTCTCCCGCCGCTTCGCCGCCGAATTGGTGAACCGAGGCATCGTCAAAGGCGACCGGGTCCTGATCTGGGGCGAAAACGGAGCACCTTGGATCGCCGCCTTTTTCGGCTGCATCCTGCGCGGGGTCGTGCCGGTTCCCATCGACGTCGCGGGCACCGAGACTTTCGCCCACCGTGTAGCCCAAGAAGTTGATCCCAAACTAATTACCGGTAGCCGTGAGCAGCTCCGGTCACTCCCAAACGGTCTGGCATTCGAAGATTTCGCCTCCCTTCCGGCCAAAGGCGCCGGCGTCGTCGAGGGCTTGACCGAAAACGATCCTGTCCAGATCGTCTTCACCTCCGGCACCACCTGCGACCCGAAAGGAGTCGTCCACACACACGGAAATATCCTTGCAAGTCTTAGGCCTATCGAGCGCGAGATGCAGAAATACTTGAAGTATGAGCGCATCTTTCATCCCATCCGTTTTCTGCACACTCTTCCTTTAAGTCACGTTTTCGGGCAGTTCATGGGCATCTGGATTCCGCCGCTTTTGGCCGCCGAAGTTCATTTCGAATCGCGCCTTATCCCCAGCGATATCGTTGAAACCATCCACGACGAACGCATCTCGGTTCTGGTGGCTGTGCCTCGTGTCCTCGAAATTCTGCAATCGTATCTGCTTCAACATTTCGATCTCAACATCGAGAAAGCAAAGGGATTTTCCGCTCTGCGGCGTTGGTGGGAATTTCGGGCCGTTCATCGGGCGCTCGGCTTCAAATTCTGGGCCCTGATCTGCGGTGGCGCAACCCTGCCGGAGCACATCGAACACTTTTGGAATTCCTTGGGACTTGTTGTAATACAAGGCTATGGCATGACGGAGACCGCTGCTCTGGTCAGCCTGAACCACCCTTTTCATGCCGCGAAAGGAACCATCGGAAAAGTGCTACCAGGACGGGAAATCCGGCTGGGGGACGACGGCGAAATCCTGGTCCGCGGTGACACCGTCTCCAAAGCTACCTGGCAGGGCGGGCGCATGCAAACCCAAGATTCCGAGTGGCTTGCGACCGGCGATCTGGCGTCGTTGGATCAATCTGGCAACCTTCAATTTCGCGGGCGTAAAAAAGAAGTGATCGTCACCGCAGCCGGCCTCAACATTTATCCCGACGACCTGGAAGCCGCGCTGCTTCATCAGCCGCTCATTAAAGCAGCATCGGTGGTTGAGATCGAGGGAGAGCCAGTCGCCGCACTGGTCTTGCGAAATCCGTCCGACCCCGCTCCGGCCGTTGCCGCTGCCAACGCAGAACTAGCGGGTTTTCAACAGATAAGACGATGGATCGTATGGCCCGATCCCGATTTGCCGCGGACGTCGACGGGAAAAGTAATGCGCCGCGAAGTCGCTGCGGGATTGAAAGGATCAGCGCCCAAAATGCTAACCGGCATTATCGAGCGCATCACCGGCAGAGTCCCCGATTCTGAAAATCTAAACCTCGATAGCCTCGGCCGCGTGGAGCTTCAGTCGGCGATTGAGAGCCAACTCGGCGTCGAAATGGACGACGCCGCCTATCAGCAAGTCAATACGCTGGGCGATCTTAGAGGTTTACTGAAGGGCTCCGCGAAGACCGAATCTCACGACGAAAATATCTACCCGACTTGGACTTGGTCGCGCCCCCAAAGCGCGATCCGTTCTCTGTTCATCGAGCTGGTGATGCGCCCGTTTGTTGCTGTGCTTGGCAATCCTAAGTTCAACAAAATCGAGCCGATTTCTGAACCGGTCCTCATCGTCTCCAATCACGTGAGCGTCTACGATGTCCCTCTGATCCTTTACGCACTTCCTGGCCCGATGCGCCGGCACGTTGCGGTTGCCATGGCGGGGGAGATGATTATGAATTTTCGTCGGGCAAGAAATCTGGGCAACTGGTTCCTGAATCTGTGCGGACCGCCCGGGTATTTTCTGATCACCGCGCTATTCAACGTTTTCCCTTTGCCGCAGTTAACGAATTTCCGCAAGAGCTTCGCGCACGCGGGCCAGGCCATGGACCGGGGACTTAACGTCATGGTGTTTCCAGAAGGAAGACGAACCCCGGATGGGGTAATGCATCCCTTTCAAAAAGGGTCCGGAATGCTATGGAAAGAATTGCAATGCAGGGCGTTGCCGGTTTACCTGGGCGGGATGAATACGGGAAAATGGTTCCGGTCGGGTATGTTATCGGTTACGGTCGGCAAACCGATTCCCTACAATCCCGATTGGGACTCAGTCGTAGCGACAAGAGTGCTAGAGGAAGCGGTGCAAGCACTAGCCTGTGCCACCCAATGAGCCTTTCTCGTTTACTTCAGCCTCACACATACTAAGGTTTTCTCATCGCGGGCATAGAAGCGACCGTCCGCTAACGCCGGGTAGGCTCTTACGACCTTGTTTAGAATACTGGCATGCGCTGAGGGATGAAATCCATCGGGGCTCGCCGGCGCGAGGACCAGTTCGCCGTTTTCCCGCATAATCAACAAACGATCCCCGGCGAGCGTCACTGTGCCCGCTCCGTATCCGTCCACGGTCCACATCACTTTGCCCGTTTTCAACTGGACGCATCGTAATGCCTGACCTTCTTCCTGACGGCCATGGAAGCCGTACAAAAAACCGTCGCGATAAACGCACGTCGAGTAATGATTGGACATTGAATCGTCGTTGGCCCAGATTTTCTTGTACTCCGATCCATTCACTTCGAGCAGAGCCGCGCCCGTCCCATAGCTTGCCGAGACGAAAACCTGATTTCCGATCACCAGAGGCGTCGCGGCATTGACCGATGCCGACGAACGCGAGCGGAAGGGAAACGAAAAACGCACCGCGCCGTTAGAAGGATCGAGATCCACCAGGCCGGCGCGGGTGAAAAAGAATGCGTGGCGGGCTCCGCCGATGGTGGCCACTGTGGGCGAGGAATAACTTGCTTCGTCGTTCGTGGCCTTCCACAGGACTGCGCCAGTCTTCGCATCGAACGCGACAATTCCCGCGCCTGGTCCGCCGACGTGCACTAATACTTTTCCGCTTTCGACGAGGGGCGATCCGGCGGCGCCGAACCAGCCTTTCCTGACGCCAAATTGCTTATTGGTTTCGATGCTCCAGCGCTTTTTGCCGGTCGCAAATTCGACAGCGGTCAAAACCCCCTGAGCGCCGAACGTGAACACCGCGCCATCGGCGATCGCGGGCGCGGAACGGGGGCCTTCGTCAAATCCAAAATCGTCGCGATAGGTCGTCGGATAATCGTAGGACCAAACTTTTGCACCGGAGACCGCATCCAGGCAATCGATAATTTCCTTGCCGTTCGTGCGATAGAAGAGGATAGTTTTGCCGTTCGCAACCACGGGCGCCGCGAATCCCTCGCCCGCGTCTTTGCGCCACAACATTACCGGAGGGAAACTCACCGCATCGGGCGACACGCCGTTGCGAGTGGGTCCCAGAAATTGCGGCCAGTCGCCCGCGAGGGCGAGCACAAGGAATCCTAAGAAGCGGAATAGCACCGACTTCAGTATCGGTTATTTCTTCTTGTTGTTTTTATGCGCTTTAATGCCGGCTTTCAGATGCTTGAGGGCTTTTTGAGGACCGCCGATGCTGGTAATTTTGAATTTTTTCCCGCGCTGTTTGTTGTACGAAACAAAAAACTCCTCCACTTGATCCAGCAGCGTTTTGTTTACGTCGCTGATCGATTTCAGGTCTTCATGATTGTAGGAGTGGACGGCGACACCGAGGAGTCTATCGTTTGCCTCACTTTTTCCATCCTCGCTCTGTTCCGCTGCGATTATGCCGATGATGCGAACGTCGATCAGGCATCCGACATGAGCGGGCGCATCCATCAGCACCATGATGTCCGTTGGATCGCCATCATCGGAGAGCGTTGAGGGGATGAATCCGAAATCGAAAGGGAACATCATCCCTTCCGGCAAGAGGCCGCCGAGCATGAAAAGATTCGAATCCGGATCGTAATCGAATTTATTGCGGCTACCTTTCGGCGTCTCAATGACCGCGCGGCACACGCTGGTCTTGGTATTGAGCCGGTGAGGAAGAGATGTCAGATCCATGGGTTCCGCTAGTAGGAGGCGAACGTTCCGTGAAATGTTTCAACTGTGTTTCGGATCATCCAGGTGACCTGTAGCGGCAGATTGTGGAGGGCTTCCATGTGGCTTGAATCCGCGTATCGTTTCGTCGTTGGCGGCTTGGCGGTGTCTCTGTTCGCGTTGTTGGGAACGGCAGTGAAGCCGGCCAGCTTTGCGGGGTTGTTTAGTGCCGCGCCATCGGTGGCACTGGCGACGCTCGGGCTTACCATCGCGAAAGAAGGAGGGCGATACGCAAGCATCGAATGCAAATCGATGATTGCCGGAGCGGCGGCACTTTGCCTTTACAGCCTGGCGACCAACGTCATGTTGATGCGCTGCCGGTTCTCCGCGCTCGCAGCCACATCCATGTCCATGGCAGTGTGGTTCGCCTGCGCGTTCGGAATCTGGATGGGATTTCTGAGATAGAGATTCAGGTGCTGATCAATCTTGACATCTCCCGGGTCAAGAATTCGAAAGCCGGCGAGCACCTGGTGCGGTTCCTGTTTGGCGGCGTGGTCACGGTCATCGTCGGATTCATCGCAAAGGAGTTCGGACCCGCCGTGGCAGGACTTTTTCTGGCTTTCCCGGCGATTTTTCCGGCGACGGCGACGCTCATTCAATCGCGGGAAGAGGAGCGGAAGCGCCAGGCCGGTATGCACGGCGAACGGCGCGGGATCGACGTTGCGGGCGCGGACGCCCTGGGCGCTGCCCTGGGAAGCTGCGCGCTGGCGGTGTTCGCGATGACCTGCTGGAAGATGCTGCCTTCCCGGCCGCCGGCGATGGTACTCGGCGCGGCGACAATTATATGGCTTGGCACCTCCGTCGCAGCGTGGTTCCTTTGGAAGCGACTCCGCCGAAGACGGTGAGGCCGCGAGAACGAGGTAGCTCTCTTGGAGGACTCGCATTGAGTGACTAGCCGGGTGACATCTGGATCTTTAGACTGGAGGCACGCGTCGACTTGAGGAGGTTGCTGAAAAACCCGATTAAAAAACCGCTTCCTGCGGTCGCGGCTCGTCAGATCACTGACATCAGCTAGCGGTTTGGCAAACTTTTTCAGCAATCTCTTGAAACCTGAATCAGAGAGGAATTGTCCAATGAGAACTCGTGCGCTAGACCACCCTTTAGACTCCGAACTCCAGGAGGCCTTCGGCGAATACGAATCGCCGAAAACTTATTACACGATGGATGCCTATCAAATCATGCCGGACGGGTCTTATCGGCCTCTGCAAAGTGTAAAGCCATGGCAGTCGAATGAAGACGAGGCGACCAAGGTGTTGACTGGCCTCTGTGTGAATTGGGCCAACAAGAATCCGGGATGGCGGATCGCCGTCCGCTGCTACCGAAGGGACGGCAGCCAATGGCGGAAATGCGGGTTCTGGACTACCTGCACCGACATTAGCTAGGAAAAAGCATTACGATGATCGAATGAGAATCGGGTGGTTAGCGGCGTTAATCTTGTGCGGGTCGACCGCGTTTGCCGGCACGGTTGAGATGGATGCGGTGCTCTTCGTTCAAAACGGAGTCAAAGACGGGATTCTGGTGATGTGGATTCCGAAGCCGCTGGAAAAATTCTGCCTCGGAAAAACCGAAAGGCAGTGCTCCACCATGGACTACTGCATCCGCACCACCAACAAGAACGTGCCGATGTGCAAAAACCTTGGGCGCTTGCCCGCTTATCCGGCGGAGATGCATCCCAGGCGGGTGCTTGCCGTCACCTACTTCAAGATCGTCCCCAAATATTCACCCATCAAAGGAATTGAGATGCTGCAAACGTTTTACAACAGCCAGCCAAGGGCGAGTCTCGACCTGCTGTCCGATAGCGTGCGAATTACGGCGAGGGTGAAGCTGACCACGCGCCCGGATGACGATGACTTCGAGGTCCTCGAAATTTTGGGAGTGTCTCCACTGCCGAATTAGTGGGCTGTTTGCGACATAAGTCAAAGGCTATTTTTTCACGCAAAGACGCAGAGGACGCAGAGAACACAGGGAAAAATCTTGGCAAGCTTTGCGCCTTTGCATGAAAACTCTGCCAGCTACTTGCGTGGAGCTCCGTGGGCTGCGAGGTGGCTTTCGTGGGCTGCCTGCGCGTGGGAAGCCTGCGCGGGAGTCGGGCCCTGATGTGGAGCTTTCGCGGCAGCGTCCTCCTCGCGTGAGGGCTGGGCCTGAATTCCGCCCTTGCCGTTGAACGCGTGATTGGGGCCTTTTACGTCGTGAACGACGGTGCGGTCTTCATAGGTGTTGTGGACGTTTTTGCGGTCCACGTTCGAGATCACGGTGTTGTGATGGAACACGCCATGATCCCAGCGTCCGCCGTTGAAGCCCGAACCGAAATATCCGTTGCCGTAATTGACTCCGCCGTAGAAGCCGACGGTGGGGCCCCAGTATCCTTCGTGCCACATGTAGTGACCACCGGCGAAGCCCCAATATCCTGGGGTCCAGAGGACACCGACGCTGGGAGGCTGAACCCATGCGCCGGGCACCCAGTAGTAACCGTAATCGCCGTATTGATAATAACCGGGAGTCCAAATGTAGCCGTCGCCGGGGCAGGGCGGTTGATCGAAAACGGCGATGGGGGGTGGAGCGACGTTGACGGAGATCTGGATTCCAGCGAAGGCGTGGGAGGTGAAGAGGGCGGCCAGCGTCAGGATCAAGAAGACTGTGAGTTTGTGTTTCATTTTGATTCTCCTTCGCCGTAGAGGCAGTGCTAAGTCTAGCAAGAAGCGCGACGCCGGCACGGCTGGAGCCGCGTGCCACACCAGTGATATGTTGTTGGGAGCCATGTTGCTTCGATTCTTCGCGTTTTCTCTTGCAGGCTTCGCGGCGGCGCAGGATGGGGCTGCCGTTTATAAACAGCGGTGCGCGATGTGCCACGACCGGTCCGGTGAGACGCGCGCGCCGGCTCCGGCGGCCTTGCGGCAGATGTCGCCGGAGAACATTGTGCGCTCTCTCGAATCCGGCATCATGAAGGATCAGGGCGCGGCTTTGAGCGCGGCGGAGAAGCGTGGCGTGGCGGAGTTTCTTGCGGGGAAGGTTGTTACGGCGCGCTCCAGTCACTGCGCGACTGCGGCTTTTTCCGCGAACGGAGCGCAGTGGAATGGGTGGGGCGCGGATCTCTCGAACACCCGGTATCAACCTTCCGGGCTGACGGCAGCGCAGGTTCCGAATTTGAAGTTCAAATGGGCGTTCGCGTTTCCTGGAACGTTCGTTTCGAACGGGCCTCCGGTGGTAGTGGGCGGACGCGTGTTTGTGCCGAGCGCGAATCGGACCATCTATTCGCTCGATGCCGCTTCGGGATGTCAATTTTGGTCGTTTGAAGCGGAGGCTCCGGTTCGAACCGCCGTCACGATCGCGAAAGACACCGCGTTTTTTGGCGACCAGCGCGGGAATGCTTATGCTCTTCAGGCATCCACGGGCGAGTTGCTGTGGAAGACGCATGTAGACGATCATCCGCGCGCGCGGATCGTGGGAGCTCCCGTTTACTTCGACGGGCGACTGTATGTTCCTCTGACGGATGGCGAGGAGGGTCCGCAGTCGAATCCGAAATTCGAATGCTGTACGGGGCGCGGGGCGATGATTGCGCTCGATGCGTCCACGGGGAAGCAGATCTGGAAGACGTACACGATTGCGGAGGAAGCGAAGCTGACGGGGAAGAACTCGGCGGGCGTTCCGACATGGGGACCTTCGGGAGCCAGCATCTGGTCCGCGCCGACGATCGATGTGCAGCGGAAGCTGATCTATGCGGGGACGGGAGACAATTTTTCCGATCCCCCCACGAAGACCAGCGATGCCGTGATGGCGTTCGATATGAACGACGGGAAGATCGCGTGGGTGAAACAGCTTACCGAGGATGACGTGTTCAGTTTGGGGTGCCTCGGCGAGTTGAAACACGGTTGCCGGGCCGACGGGACAACGGGTCCGGATTTTGACATTGGAGCGTCCGTGATGCTGGTGAAGTTGGCCAACGGGAAGCGGGTTTTGCTGGTGAGCCAGAAATCGGGCGTTGCGCATGGGCTCGACCCTGATCGCAAGGGCGAGATTCTATGGCGGACGCCGATCGGACGTGGGACGGCGCTGGGAGGGATTCAATGGGGGTCGGCGACGGACGGCAAGAATATGTACGCGGCGTTGTCGGATATCGGGTTCCTTTTCGTAGGCACGCCGCCGAAGCGGATTCTGGATCCGAAGGCGGGGGGAGGCTTGTTCGCTCTGGACGTGGCTACGGGCGCGAAGGTGTGGGAGGCGAAGGCGCCTGATTGCGGGGATCGGTTGAATTGCAGTCCGGCGCAATCCGCCGCGGTCACCGCGATTCCGGGCGCGGTATTTTCGGGGAGCGCGGACGGACACATGCGAGCGTACTCGGCTGCGGACGGAAAAGTGATTTGGGAGTTCGATACGACGCGCGAGTTCACGACGACGAATGGGATCACGGCGAAAGGCGGGTCGATGGACGGGCCGGGTCCGGTGGTGGCGGGGAAGATGCTGCTGGTGCCGTCGGGATACGCGGCGTGGGGCGGGCTGCCGGGGAATGTTTTGTTGGCGTTTTCGGTGGAGTAGGCACAGCCCTAACGGTGCGGATTGAGCCTTGCCAGCAGCGCTCCGGCCAAGCCGCTGATGGGGACGACGGCGGTGTGCCACACCATGATATGCAGGGCGTGGAAATTCGGGCAGTGGAGTTCCAGCATGAGCAGGCCGGCCAATCCGGCGAGCGTTCCCGCGGCTACGCCGGCGGCAGTTCGATTCACGGCGAACCCACGGCCCAGCAGCAGCCACGCGGCAATGCCGGTGGGAATCGCGACAATCAAACCGGCGCGCAGGCACGGGATTCCCTGCGACACGAAAAAGTCCATTGCATAATCGTGAAAAAAGATGGCGTCGATCGTGAGCCACAGCACCAGCACGGCGAGCAGCAGCATCGCGGGATTGGTCATGAGCGGTTCCATGATCGAAGGATTCTTCCAGCGCAGGCCGCCGGGCGTCATCTCGGCGACGCATACCAGCGCTACCAGCCAGGTGAAAATTCCCAGCGCCGGAAAGATGGATCCAATCTCCGCGACGTCCATTTTTTGAATTCCGAACGTGCCCAGCGCGAAGGCGAAGACCAGGGCGATCCCCGCCGAGGTCAGCAGCAACAATGCCGCGAGCTGCGCGGCTGGCAGGAGGGGACGAACCGGCCGCATGGTGGCGCCAAGCGACGCCGAGATTCGGCCGAGCAGCGCCGGGTCCACCTGGTGGGGAGCCTTCGCCGCGCGGTCGAGGATTTCGTCGATGTTCGGGTCCTTCATTTGCTAAATCCCGCGCTGGTCAGCAGCTCCCTCAATTTGTCATAGGCGCGATGCGCCTTCTGCTTCACCGATCCCACGCTCGACCTGGTTGCCCTGGCCACTTCTTCGAGCGAGAGCCCCGAAACTTTCAGCATGACCACCACTTCGCGCTGGCTTTCGGGCAGTCCGGCAAGAAGCGCATCGAGGTCTACGCCGGTGGCGCGATCGACCGTTGTGGTCTCGGGCAATCGCTCCACTTGTTGTTCGCGACTCTCCACGCGCCGCGCCTTGCGATACTGATCCACGCGAATGTGCCGCGCGATAGCGTACAACCACGGCAGCACCGGCTCCCCGGGGCGATAGGTGTGGCGCACTTCGTGGATTCTCAGCCAAGTCTCCTGCAACAGGTCGTCCGCGTAACGGCGGCTGACGAACTGCGTCATGAAAAACCGGTGCAGCGCCGGACTCAAGCGCGCGACCAGTTCGGACGCCGCGCTCAAATCGCCTTGCTGATAACGGACCATCAGCGGTTCCAGTTCGGCGTCGGGAGGCATGGGAGGCTCTCCCAATTATGGCTGAGCGGAAAAGGGCAGGTCGGAAACCTGCCCCACTGGCACGGCTGACGGTCATGGCAGGCGTTCGGTGGTCAGAGCCGCCACGGGACCGCCGAAGTCGGCGACGAACACCACCACTCGCATATCGGTGGTGGGCTCGGTCAGGGGGATATGCACGGTTTTTTCGAAGGGCGCCGATTTGTTCACCGTTCCCGCTTTGCTCAAGCTGCGTACCACGGAGACGTGGCGCAAGGTGCGGCCGGCGTTTTCTCCTTTCGCGACGCTCCTTTCATCGTGGTCGTCCGCGATCGCGATCCACACATCTTTTTTCCCTGATTGCAGCGCGTCCGCCGCGAGCTCGATGACGGCCGTATTCCCATCGCGCGTGGCCGATACGATTCGCACGCCCGATTTCGGCTTCGCCGCGGCGCGCGCCACCGCCGATTCAATCGCTTTCTCATCGCTGCCGAGCAACTGCCAGCGTCCGTCGATTACGATTTGCGGCGTGTACTTATCCGCCTGCAAGGCATGCGCGTAGATCTCCTGCCGCTCTGTGAACTGGGCCGAGGAAAAGGGGTCTTTCCAGCCGAGCGAATTCCAGTAATCGACATGCTCGCTCAGAACGATGATGCGTGCGTTGGCGACGGGCTGCGCCTGGTCGAGCTTCATCAACAGAGCGTCGGCCGGAGGACAACTGGAGCAGCCCTCGGAGGTGAACAGTTCGGCCAGGACGGGCACGCGGGCATTGGGCTCCGCGGCGTGGAGGATTGTGGCGAGCATAAGCATCATGAACACGGGCTGAAGCCTGTGCCACCCGCGGAACGGAGACTGGGAGAAATCAATAAAGCTTTTCATCATTGTCCTAAATACCTCTTCGTGTTTCCGGTACCAAAAGTTACGCTCCGCGGGCAGGTACGATAGACTCGTCACGTTATGCGTAAATTGCTGGTCTGTATCATCCTCGCGGCGGGTTCGGCGGCGGCCGCTGCGCCCGAAATCCTGTGGGACAAGTATGGCGTGCCGCATATCTTCGCGTCCACCCGGGAGCAGATGTTTTACGCGCATGGATGGGCGCAAGCGCAGGCGCAAGCGAACCTCCTGCTATTACTTTACGGCGAATCGCGGGGCCGCGCGGCGGAGTATTGGGGTCCTTCGCACGCGGCGCTGGACCGTTGGGTGCAATTGAACGAAGTGCCGGAGCGCGCCCAATCCTGGTACAACGCGCAGGACCCGGTGTTCCGGAAATATGTGGATGAGTTCGCGCGCGGCATCAACGATTATGCGCAGGCCCATCCCGATTCGATCGGGGCTGAGTATCGCGTGGTGCTGCCGGTTTCGGGGGTCGACGTGATCGGGCATTCGCTGCGCGCGGTCCACTACATGTACATGGGGTCCATGGAGCGTATGCGGCGCGAAGTGAATGCGGCCATTCGCAGCCAGCAGGAGGCGCGCACGATTTTACCGGAGATTCCGGAAATTACGCCAGGGTCGAACACGTGGGCGGTCGGGCCGTCGCGGTCGGCGAGCGGGAAGTCGATGCTGATTATCAATCCGCATCTGGCGTGGGGCGATACTTTTTATCGGTACATGGAAGTGCATCTGGTTGGGCCCGGATACGACCTCTATGGCGCGCCGCAAATCGGTTTTCCGACGCCAGTGATCGGATTTAACCGGCGCACGGGTTGGGGGCGCACGGTGAATACGATCGATACCGTGGATTTCTACCGGCTGACGGTAAAGGGCGATCAATATGAGTTCGACGGAAAGATGCGTCCGTTCGAGCACGCGTCGAAGGTTCTGAAGATCAAGCAGGCGGATGGATCGTATACGGAAGAGAAGCTGGAGATTCGCCGCAGCGTGCAAGGGCCGGTAGTTTTCGACGAAAAGGGACTGGTGGTGGCGATGCGCGTGGCGGGGCTCGACCGGCCGAAGATGCTGGAGCAGTGGTTCCGCATGGGCGAGGCGAAGAATCTGGAGGAGTTCAAGAGCGCGCTGAAAATGATGGCCGTTCCCATGTGGAATGCGAACTACGCGGATGCCGACGGGCACATCCTGATGGTCTACGACGGGCTGGTGCCGAAGCGCTCGACTGGCGATGTGAAGTATTGGGCGGGCGTGGTGCCGGGCGACACTTCGAAGACGATGTGGACGGAATATCTGTCCTACGATGAGCTGCCGAAATCGCTGGACCCTGCGTCGGGATTTAATCAGAACGTGAATGAGCCGCCGTGGTTTATGACCATGCCGATGCTGGACGCGTCGAAGTATCCGGCGTATTTATCGCCGCCGGACATCGGTGCGTCGCTGTTTCGCGCGAAGCGGTCTTATCGCCTGCTGACGGAGATGCCGAAGTTGAGTTACGAGCAATTTATGGCGAATAAGTTATCGACGCGGGTGGAGATGGCGGATGCGCTCTTGCCGGATCTTTTGAAGGCCGCGCCGGATTCGGAGGCGAAACGGGTGCTGGCTGCGTGGGACCGGTCGACGGATACGACCAGCCGGGGTGCGGTGCTTTTCAAAATATTTACGGACGCCTATTTTGGCAACACCGATGTCGCGAACCATCTGCGGGTGAAGTTCGATCCCCGGCATCCAGTCGATTCGGCGTATGGCATCGCGGATCCGGAGTGGGCGGTGAGCGCTCTGGGCGGCGCGGCGGAGCGGGTGAAGAAGGCGTACGGTTCGCTCGATGTGGCGTGGGGCGATGTGAATCGATTCGCGAGCGGCAACGCCGATTTGCCAGGGGATGGAGGCCCGGCAAAGCTCGGCGTGTTTCGGACCATCGATTTCGGGAAAAAGGTGGGCGACAAATATTATGCGTCGCATGGGGAGACGTTTGTGTGCGCGATTGAGTTTGCGGAAAGACAGAATGCGCAGTGTTCGTTAAGCTACGGAAATTTTTCGCAGCCGGGGTCGGCGCATCTGGAGGATCAGTTGCCGCTGATGGTGGAGAAGAAGCTGCATCCGGTGTGGAGGGAGCGCAAGGAAATCGAGGCGAATCTGGAGAAGCGGGAGAAGTTTTAACGGGCTGGTCCAGTTTCGCCCGCTCCTGCTAGCCGCGGCTCTGTCGAGATAAGCAGAGCCGCGACCACCGGGAGCGGTCAGCGCCGGAGCTTTCATACAGACTCGTAAAGGAGAAGATTAACGGACGTCGAAGAAACAAAAAGGGCCGCCCGGCTTGGGACGGCCCTCTCCGAATATTTCCGCAACACTAAGGGCGATTGACGCTTTCCGCTTGCAGACCCTTTGGCCCCCGCTTCACTTCAAACTCAACCTCCGTGCCTTCTTCGAGGGTCCGGTAGCCGGACATCTCGATGGCAGAGAAGTGGACAAAGACATCTTCGCCGCTGGAACGCTGAATAAATCCATAGCCTTTGGCGGCGTTAAACCATTTCACAACACCCTTTTCTCTCACTTCTTTCGTTCTCCTGTTCAATCCTTTTTCACAATGCGGCGCCAGTCAAGCGCGCTAATGTGATCAAAACTTTGGTTATTTTCTCACGGAATATAACTCGTCGCAAGCGAGGGAATTGCCCAAGGGAACTTCGGAGCGGCGGAGGACGTAGTACACTCGTGGACAAGCGAAAAGGAGTGGGATTTATGACAAAACGAGCGGTTCTTTCGGTACTTGCGATTTCAGTTCTTTCAGTCGTGCCCGCGATGGCGGCGGACGGAGGGACCTTGACGGACGGAGAGCGCGCGTTCCTCATCGAGCAGATGGAGATGTCGAAAAAGGCGTTTTTGGGGAGCATCGCGGGCATCAGCGAGGCGCAGTGGAAATTCAAGCCGGCTCCGAATGTGTGGAGCGTGCAGGAATGCGCGGAGCACATCGTGCTTTCAGAAACCTTTATCGCGGGATTAGCGCAGCAGCTCCTGAAGACGCCGGCCGTGGCCAGGCCGGAGAGATCGAACGCCGAGTTCGATAAACAGCTCGCGGTCGTCGTGCAGGACCGCAGCCACAAGGCGACCGCGCCGGAGCCGATCGATCCCGCGGGCAGGGCGGCTTCGCTTACGCCCGAGGGGGCCGCGAAGGCCTTTACGGAGAAGCGCGATCAGAACGAAGAATACGTCAAAACGACGTCCGATGAGCTGCGTACTCACGTTGGACCGGGACCGGCGGGTCCGATGGATGCTTATCAGGCGCTGGTGTTGATGGCTACGCATACCGCTCGGCACACCGCACAGATTAAAGAAGTTCAGGCGAACGCGAATTATCCGGCGAAGTAAAATTGTAGCGTGCGAAAGCGGGGACTGATCGCCGGAGGCGCCATTGTAGCGATCGCGGCGGCCGTTTCGGTCGGCTGGGTGTTCCTGCATCAGCGAAAGCATGCGCCGGTGAAGGCCATCGCCGTCTCGCAGAAAGTATTTCAGGGGCCCGAGGTCACGCTTACCGGCGCGCTTCAATCGCAATCGACCGAGCAAATCGATGCGCCCATCGCGGGCGTTCTCGACGCCTGGTTTGTCGACGTCGGAGGCGAGGTTTACGAGGACCAACTCGTCGGCCGGATTCGCAATGCCGATCTCGATAACGCGCTTCAAGCCGCGCAGGCCGCCGCCGATCGTGCCGAGATGCGGGCTTCACAGATCGACGCGCAGATTGTGGGTTCGAAGCTCGAAATATCGCGGACGGACGCGGATAAGATTCGAGCGCATAACGAGCTTGATCGCGTCGAAAAAGTGTATCGGCGCTATAAACTGCTGATGGACGCGGACGCAATTGCCCGGCTCACGTTTGAGAAAACGGAGGGCGAATACAAATCCGCGCAAACGGAAGTGGCGAATCGCGATGCCGCGGCGAAGGACGCGCAGGATAAAGCCGCGGCGCTCGATCATGATTCCGAGGATGCGAAGCGGGCGCTCACGGAGCTGACCGCGGCGCTGGAAAAGGCGAAGGAAGCGATTGCGGAGTGCGACCTTCATTCTCCCGCCGATGGAGTGGTGCTGACGCGCAACGTGCATCAGGGTGAAAAAGTGGAGGAATCCACGAAGAACCTGATGACCATCGCGACGGAGCTGACCAAGCTTGCTGTTACGTTGACACCCGATCCTCAGGTACTCGCGCGGATTCACGCTGGCCTGCATGCCTTCGTGCGGGTCTCAGACGCCGAGCTTCCGGGCGAAGTTCACGAGGTTCGCGGAACGGACGCGGTCGTCTGGTTCACGAGTCCGGAGCCGGTGACGAAGCTCGGAACCGCGGCGCAAGTTAGAATTGTCTTTTAGGCTTGTTGAAAAAGGGGACAGACTACTCTGTCCCGGGCTGGTTCTGCCGACGTAGGAAGTGCGCGGCGCGGATAGAGCGGTCTGTCCCCTTTTTCAACACACTTCTAAGGACAATCATGCAATTTCTCGAAGAGAGCCTTATCGAGCTCATCACCCAGACCTCGACCAATCTTCCTCCCGATGTGCGCGAGGCTATGGGGATCGCGATCGGCGCGGAAACGCCGGGCACGCAGTCGTCACAGGCGCTGAATATCATCGCCTCCAATATCGATATGGCGCAGGAGGACGAAGGCCCGATCTGCCAGGATACCGGCATGCCGACCTTCGTAGTGCACACGCCGGTGGGCGTCAGCCAGATCGCCGTGAAGAAAGCGATTCGCAGCGCCGTCGCCGAAGCGACCAAGCGCGGCAAGCTGCGGCCTAATTCGGTCGATTCACTGACCGGCAAAAACAGCGGTAATAATCTGGGCACGGAAACTCCCGTGATTCATTTCGAACAATGGGAGGAAGATGAGATCGAGGTGAAGCTGATCCTCAAAGGCGGCGGTTGCGAGAACAAAAATATCCAGTATTCGCTGCCGTGCGAGCTGGAACATCTGGGTCGAGCGGATCGCAACCTCGAAGGCGTCCGCAAGTGCTTGTTGCACGCCGTGTGGCAGGCGCAAGGGCAAGGATGCGCGCCCGGAGCGCTTGGCGTTTGCATCGGAAGCGATCGCGCCCACGGCTATGACCTGGCGAAAAATGAGTTATTCCGCACTCTGGACGATACCAATCCAGTGCCGGAGCTGGCGAAGCTGGAAGCGGACGTGATGGAGGAAGCGAATCGGCTGGGCGTGGGCGCGATGGGATTCGGCGGTAAAGCGTCCTTGATCGGATGCAAGGTGATGGCTGCGAATCGCCTGCCTGCGAGCTTCTTCGTTTCCGTCGCGTACGATTGCTGGGCCTATCGCAGGCTCGGCGTCCGCCTTGATGCGGCGAGCGGCGCGATAACGAAATGGCTGTATCGCGATCCTTCACGCACCATCGAGAAAATGGCGCACGGCGAAGGCTTCCCTTTAAGCGGACGCGAAGTGGTGCTGCGCGCGCCTCTCACCGAGGACCAGGTGCGCATGCTGAAAGTCGGCGACGTCGTGCTGATCAGCGGCGAGGTTTTCACAGGCCGCGATGCCGTGCACGCCTATCTCATGAAAAATCCGCCGCCCGTCGATCTGCACGGCGCGGTCCTATATCATTGCGGACCCGTGATGCTGAAGGAAGGCAACGAGTGGACCGTGAAAGCCGCCGGCCCCACCACCAGCATCCGCGAGGAGCCTTATCAAGCCCACGTGATTCGCGAATACGGCGTCCGCGCCGTGATCGGCAAAGGCGGCATGGGAAAGAAAACGCTCGCCGCGCTGAAAGAATGCGGAGCCGTCTACCTCAACGGCATCGGCGGTGCCGCCCAATACTACGCGCGCTCCATCGAAAAAGTGCTGGGCGTGAACCTTCTCGAATTCGGACTTCCGGAAGCCATGTGGCACCTGCGCGTGAATAATTTCGTCGCGATCGTCACCATGGACGCCCACGGCAACAGCCTGCACGCCGACGTCGAGAAAGAATCGGGCGAGCATCTGGCGGAATTGCAGTTGAAATAATTTACTGCCCGGTGTGCGCCGTCTCCGCCGGCACCGGCTCGATCCGCGTGAGATACAGCGCGAACGGCGTAATCTCGAACGGCATTTTCTCCCGCGCCGACAGCAGCGAAATCGGACGCGTCTTCACCAGCACCGCCTGGTTATTCCACGGATTCACTTTCACCCGCGACCCCAGAGGCAGCGCCGCGATCTGCTCAATCCTATTTTCTTCCAGCGCCGGAGCCGACGCCGCGAACGCCGCCAACCGGTTCAACGCGTCCGCATTCGCGAACTGATTCCCCAGATTCGCCTGCAACAGCCGCGGTAGCGCGGACCCGCGGCTCGCCATCTCCTTCAGGAACAGCCCCGCATTCGCGGTCTTCTGATAGGGCGACGCCTTCATGATCTCGATGGTTTTCTTTCCCGCGCTCGCCATCTCATCGGGCGTCCTCTGGAAATGAAATTTCTGCAACAGGTCGGCGTCGCTGAGCATGGTTTGATTATTGAACGCAAACTGCGTCGGCGTGCGATGCCCCAGCGCGATATGCGACAACTCATCGGCGAGGACCATCGCGAGGCTCGCCTCATCGGGCAGCACGTCGATCAATCCGCGGCTGATCACGATGGTATGGCCTATCGAAAAGGTCTCGATCGGCGTGGTCAGCATCACGCGGCAATGCGCCTCCACGTTCAGATTCGCCGACACGATCAGGTTGTTCACCACCGTGTTCAATACGTCGTCCACCGGACCCGGAGGCGCCACCAGCCCTCCCTTTTCCAGACGCGCGAGCAAGTTTTCTTCCGCCTGACGCTCCCACGAACGCTGGCTTTCGAGCGGCGAAACGTCCTTCGACGCTTCCTGATCCTTCACCGCCGACCCGCCGTCGATCAAAATTCCGGTCAGTTCATCGAGCTTGTTCGAAGGCGTGGCCGCATAATCCCAGATCCGCGTCTGCGCCTTGAAGCGCGGCGCGCCGGCCTTTCCGCCCTCGCCCGCGGCGCCTTCTTCCTCCACGTAAATCTGCGCCGGGACCCACATCGCTGCGCCGACATTTACGCGCCAGCTATCGAAATGAAAATAGCGTTCTGGCGTGGTCCCCTTCTGCGCCGGCGCGTCTACATACGTCCCATTGAAGCGCACGATGGAATTGTCGTGATCCTCCACCCAGATACGTCCGACGAACTTTCCCGCCTGCGTGCGATTCCGCGGCTGCACATCGAACACCAGGCAGCGGACCTCGCCTAGAAATTCTCTCCGCACGTATTCGAAGCTGTAGGTCTGCCGGTTGAAGTCCTGTAAATCGATGACCGCCATCTGCGCGAACCCGCGCGGCAGAAACATCATCGGCCGGCTTTTCTGCCTGCCTTTCTGCGGCGGCGCGTCGGACCGCTCGATCAGCGTTTCGTAGATGAGCGACTCCCCCAGCCGGAACCGGCCCAGAAAATAATGGTCCTTCGTGGGACGCTCATCGGCCGGCGCCGCATTGGGCGACTCCTGAATGTAAGTTTCGATGACCGGCGTTCTTTTCTTCGCCGCGTCCAGAAACACCTTCTCGCGTTCCACGATTCGATCGAGCAAGCGGTCCACCACCGCGTTCGAAGTTTGTGCGAACATCGGCAGCGCCAGCAGCGAAGCAACAACTAATTTCTTCATAAAAAGATTCCTTCAGTTAGCGAGCTGAAACAGGATGTGAACTACAGCCGTGGAATCGACGGTCTCACCGTCGCGCGTCGCCGGCCGGAACCGGATTCCTTGCGCGGCGGCTACCGCGGTTTCGTCGAGCCCGGCCCCCAGGCCGCGGACCATGCGCAGCACGCGTGCATCGCCCGCCGCGGTGAACTGCACCTCCAGCACAACCTCGCCTTCGAGTTTTTTCGCGCGCCCTTCGGCGGTATAGGCCGGTTTCGGTTTCGAGATAATTTCCACCGGCGTGAGTCGCGCGGAGGCAGTCATTTGTCTGGATGGCGCGGAGCTTTTTTCGACAGTCGTGTCTCCGAACGCCGCGTTCACGACCGCGCTTCGCCGCGCGCCGCTGGAGGACGCGGCCGCCACTTCGGAGAAGCCGGCGGATCGAGCGATCGCGTTTCGCGCAGGCGAACCTTCCGCCGCATGCGCCGATTCAAACAATCCCGATGCGGACAGCGCGCCGCGCGCCGGACCGTTGGCCGCTGCGTCGGGACTTTCGAAACCCGCGGCCTTGACGACTGGTTTCGGAGCTGGCGCGGGGGCTGCGGGTCTCGATTCGCTGAAGCCGGTTGGTTTTACCATCGCAACGCGGGTCGTCGCGACCGGAGCCTCCGGTAAAACGGGTCTCGGGATCTCAATCTCGGGCGCCGAAATTACGGGCAATGCGGGCAGTTCAAGATGTGCTCGCACTGGAGGCAGCGGGCGAAATTCGCGAACAGGCTGGGCGCGCGTCTTTGGCGGCAAGACCGGCGGTCGTACGGTCGGCGTCTCTCTTGCCGGCGCAATCAATGTGAAATGCTCGGGCGCGGCCGGAAATCTCGCGACGCCCGAAAAACGAATCGCAAACAGGAGGACAATCGCCAGCCCATGGACCACGATGCTCGCGGCGAGCGATCGAGGTGACTGTGGAGCCCCTTCCGTCGGATTGGTGAATTCGAACAATGCGACCTCTCTCGCTTATTCCATCGACGGAGGCAGGGAGCTAAGATACCTAGGGATTATCCTGCTAGTTCGGTGAAGCGGGAAATCATCCACCAGATGAACAGGAAACATAACAAGAACGTGGAGGCGAACAACGCCATTTTCTTAAGGCGCTCGCTGGCGGCGTGCTCGGTGGGTAACGAAAATCGGAGAGAGCGGAACCATGCCTGGCGCGACCGGCAATCGTGGCATCGCCGGATTTCTCCGCCGATCGCGCACAGGGCTTGTTCGAATCCCCCTCTGCGATGAGACCGGTGCACGCGGGACGATGCGCACTTCGGGCAGCGTTTCTCGCCGGTTGCGTTTCGGGCAGCTATGAGAGTGCCTCCAGGCGCAGGTTGCGAACTTCGATCCGGCCTTCGGTGCGCGTGGTTCCCGGCGCCCGGCGATACAGAAGTTTGAGGTTTCGCAGGCCGTGCGCGCGGGGAAGATCGAACGTCCCTTCTCTCCATTGGGCGCTTGGCTCGATGGTTGGACCTTCGGCATTGTCGAGCGACCAGTGAACTCCGGTGGGCGCACGCTCGGATGTCATGTAGTCGAATCGGAGCTGGAAATGGCGCGCGACCAAGAAGATGGTTTGTTCCAGAAGCACGCACGCTTCCGGCTGCGATCCGGAGAGAGTGAAGATGAGTTCGGACGGTCTCCATCGCTGCGCGATTCCTTCGGTTTGTATCACGCGCCAATCGAAGCCCAGGTTCAAGGGCGCGCGCGCCAGGTCGCCGTTGGTCAGAATCTTGGCCTCGGCGGGTTCAATCGGCTGGAACCCGGAGGCGGCGTTCCACAATTCCACCGCCGCGTCGGCGTTTCCCGCGCGAATCTGCCGGTCTGCCAGATCGATCAGGTGCGGGTCGTTAGCGCGCTCCTTCGCCATTTCGCGCGCGACCTGCTGCGCGGCATCGAGGCGATTTTCGCCGATCAGAAAATTCAAATAGGGTGGCCTGAGCCGCCGCGCATTTTGAAAATGCGCGAGCAGGAGAAAGGGATCGGGTTCGAAGGAATCGCCCAAGCGAAGCAGCGGCCGGAAGTCGTCGTAAGCCAGAGTGGCCGCGCGGTTCGCCCACTCCCAGAACCGCTCTCGGTCTGCCCTACGGAAATAAAAATTCGCCAGCGTCCAGGCGGGAAGATATTGGCGATCAATTCGTGCGGCCTCCCGCAGCGATTGCTCGGCCGCGGTTAAATCGCGACTCGACTCTTCCAGTAATCCCAGGGCGATCCAGGAAGCAGCCGATCGGGGATTGGCCGAGGCCGCCCTCGCAAGGTGTTGTTGCGCGAGCGCCGGCTCGAGCTCGGCTAGCGTTCGCTCGAGCTCTGCCGATGGCACCGGCCATTGGAGCCGGATCGCGCTGGTAACCGCTTCCGGGGTGTCGTGACGCGAAACGGTATCCGCCATCGCCAGTCGAAGCGCGGCCAGCGCGGCACATCCAAAAAAGAGCGCAGCCCATCGATGTGGGGCGGACGCCCTCGTCTGCGCCGGACCCCCCGGTCCGGCTGTTGGGCCGCAACTAAACAGCGATTCGCGACTGCGCCCCATCAGAAGTCTCACCGGCTGACCGAAGACGATCCCTGACCGGGCAGCTTGCCGGCAGCCGCCAGCCCGCCTAGCGTCGCGGCCGCCGCGACTCCGGCGACAATCGCAATGGTCGTTGCCGAGAACGCGACGCCGTGGGCCGCGCCAACCGCTCCGCCTTTGCCGGCGGCGGCCGCGCCAGAGTTTCCGGCAGCCCCTTTCCCTAGATGCTGGATTGCCGATACGCGGACAAACTGCGACGCGTCAGTTACCGGCGTAGCTGTCGGATCCAGTTGCCCGGTGACCTCCACGCGGCTGCCTGCTTCCTTGGCTAAGCCCGGCCCCGCAAGCTCCACAGTCACGTTGGTGGTTTCGTCGGTTAATAGATAATGCTGACCGGTCTTGTGTAAAGTGCCGGTCAATTTCGTGGCGGTCTCCTTAGCCTGCGGTTCCAGCTCTAATGCGTGTCCGGAGCCGAGGTTTGCCACCAGCACTCCTCTCGAATTCAGTACGCGGAAGGAACCTGACGTTGCCGCCAGTTCCACTCGCGCCACGCCTTCGATGGCCACCCGCGCCGCTGCGTTGCCCGTTTCCGGCTGGATGGTTAATCCCCGAGCCTCGAAGCGGAAACCCTCGGCCTTTTCGAGGCGCCCCTCCCCTTTCTCGAGAATCATATGATCGCCAAAGAATCTGGCCTTGGAATCCGTCGCCAGGGAGATCCTGGCTCCGCTCGATAACTCCACGCGCGAAGCGGCGTTGCCGGTTTCGATCGTCGCTCCTTCAAAGAGGGTCGCGTTGCCGGTCACCGTCGCATTGTCCAATCGAAACGCGCCCTTCGCCACCACCGTGCCGATAACGGGAGCCGCGCCGGAGCACAGCATCACCAACGACATCATCGCGGCCAGCGCGGATTCAACCGTCTGTAATTTCACGAAAAGTTTCTCCAATTCCTTAGTGGGCGCGATGGGGAACTTCTCTCAGATCGCTTGCAGCAAGATCGCGGGATGCAAGGATGCCGAGCAATACGAACGCCCACACCGATATGCCTAGACGAGTGAAGGGATAGTCCACGATTCCGTGCAGGAAGCATCCCACGATGCCGATCCCCCATACTGAACGCACCGCCGGTCCGGCGCACCACAAAGCCAGCGCGAACCAGACGGCCGCATACGGAATTCCTCCTTCCGCGGCCCACTCCAGCCAGTCGTTATGCGCGTGCTCCACAGACTGGCCCAGGTCGACCGCTGCGTACGCTGGATAGACGTCGGAGAATGTTCCCAGTCCGAAGCCGCTCCAGGGGCGGCTCGCAATCATGGAAAGAGTGGAAGCTGCTATTTCCCGTCGTCCTTGATAGGGATCGAGCTCCGCAAGCCGGCCCGCCAGGTGCCCTACGCCCGGCATCGCCGCGAACAGGATGGTGGCTAGAAGCAGCTTCGGAGCCATCCGTCGCACGAGAGGGGACTTGCGCCGGAGCCACACCGCGGCAACCGCTTCGAGTGCCAGAATCACGGAGCCCGCGCGCGAGGCCGAGGCCAATCCCGCTGCCAGCATGACCGCGCCCAGCACTATGTAGAGCGTGTTTCCCTTAGGCTCCCGTAAGCCGAACCACAGGGCCACCGGGAATGCCAGCTCCAGAAACTGCGCGAAGTTGTTGCGGCTCAGAAAGGGTCCCCAGACGTCCGGATAGGGCGCATCGAACATCCATAAAATTTTCCCTGTCGACGTGAAGTAGGCGAGCACAGAGACGATCGCGATCGATGCTCCAAACCAGGCAAACGCGCCCAGAAACTCCGTCCGCAGGTCGCGCGATCTGAAAGTGTGGAAACTCACCCACCCCGTCGCCGCCAGAGCCGCGGAACGCAGGGAGCTCTCGACGGTCGCGTAGCGGTAGACCGTCGTTCCCAGCGTCAGTTGCATAAATCCCCATCCTAAAATCAGCGCCAGCGGAATGCCGGGCAGGAATTTCATCTCCGTATTCCGTTCCGCCAGACACCACCAAACCGCAAGCGTGAAAATCACGGCCTCGTAAAGATAATCGGCGCGAGGATCCCGCATGCCGATCGCGAGTGTGACCGCGCTCGCCGCGAGGAATAGAACCGAAGGATAAGGATTAATCCGTACATCCATCGGACTTATCCGTACCTCCAATCCATTGTTCGGTTCGGCCGTAAGCCGTAAGCTCATTTAGGGGAATCCTTATGAGAGTTTTTGCTGCGCTGCTGATATCCGTCGCCGCCGCCCGTGGCGCGGATCTTCCCGCGGCTCACGAATCGCTCGACGAAATGGCCCGCGCGGCGGGATTGAGGTCGTGGAAAATCAGCATCGCGCCTCTGGTGACGAGCCAGACCCTCGATGCCGCTAGTTCCTACGGCATGCGCGAGCTGAACCCTCTGCTCGCTAGCTCCAACGGCGGCTTCGAAATGAAAGCGGCTGCGATCAAGCTTGGCGCAACCGGTGTATTGGTCGGAGTCGAGTATCTGGTCGTCCGCAAGTATCCCCGCTCGGCGCGGGCGATTTCGAAACTCAACTGGACCACCGGAATTATCACCACCGGCTTTGCCGTCCATAACTTCGCAATCCGGTAAATTTAAGGTCATTTAAGGTCCTGTGGCGAAGCGTTTTTTGGCATTTATGGTTATCTAAGCGCCGACAACGCGTGCCTGGAACGCTCTGCGCAGCAAAAAACCGCTCGGATTGTAGTCCGGCGCCAGTTCCTTTAATGACAAAACCACCCCCGCTGCATCCCTCGCCTCGGTCGCACGCCGCAGTTCTTCGAGACAGCGCGAAATAGTGTCTTGCGACGCCCCAGGTCCGGTAAAAACTCTGATTTTTGAATGACTTGTAGGAACCGTGTCCTCCTCCAGGCCACTCAGCTCCTCGTAGAGCTTCTCGCCCGGCCGAAGCCCCGAAAACGCAATCTGAATATCGACATCCGGCTTCAACCCGCTGAGCAAAATCAAGTTACGAGCCAAGTCCTGAATCCGCACCGGCTCGCCCATATCGAGAACGAAAATTTCCCCGTCTTGACCCATCGAAGCAGCCTGTAAAACCAGCTCGGCCGCTTCGCGTAAAGTCATGAAAAAGCGGCGAATTTCGGGATGCGTGACGGTCACCGGTCCGCCCGCCGCGATCTGCCGCTTGAACAAAGGAATAACACTGCCGTTCGAGCCCAAAACGTTGCCGAAACGCACCGCTCGAAATTTCGGACCAGCCGCGGAACAAATCAATTCCGCCAGGCGTTTTGTCGCGCCCATGACGTTGGTGGAGCGGACGGCTTTATCGGAGCTGACCAATACGAAATCTTCGACGCCCGAAGCGGCTCGGACGACGTTGCGGGTGCCGAAGACGTTATTCTCGACGGCTTCGAACAGGTGGGCTTCCATCAGGGGAACGTGTTTATAGGCGGCGGCGTGATAGACCGAACTCGGGCGGTGATCGCGAAAGACTTCGTCCAGGCGGCGGCGGTTTTGGATGCTGCCGATTTCGGGATAGAAGGTCAACGCCGGAAACTGTTCGCGCAGCTCCTGATCGATTTGATAAAGCGCGGTCTCGGCGTTGTCGAAGCCGACCAGGGCGCGCGGTCCGTAACGGGCGATCTGGCGGCACAGCTCGCTGCCGATCGAGCCTCCGGCGCCGGTGACCAAAACCACGCGGCCCCGCAGACGGGCGCGAATGTTTTCCGAATCCAGGCGCACGGGAGCTCGGCCCAGCAAGTCTTCGAGGCGCACGTCCCGGATCTGATCGACCAGCACCTGGTGATCCATCAGTTCGGCGAGCGCGGGGATGCGTTTGGCGGCGACGTTGGCGGTGCGGCAGCGTTCGAGAATGCCGCGGATTTCGGTACCTGTAGCGTTGGGCAAGGCGATAAGGACTTCTTCGACGCGCTGCTTTCTCGACACCTCTTCGAGCGCCGCCATCCCTCCGAGCACGCGGGCTCCGTTGAGACGGAGATTGCGCTTCTGCGGATCGTCGTCCAGGAATCCGGCGACTTCATAGCCGAGCTGGGAATTGCCGCGTATTTCCGAAAGCACGGTGACGCCGGCTTTTCCCGCGCCGTAAATCAGAATCCGGCGCTTGGGGCGCTCCGTGGGGGTTTCGAGCAGGAGACGCGCCAGCACTCTCGCCGCGACCAGAAAGCTTAGACAGAGCAGCAGATCGAGAATGTGAATGGAGCGGGGGAAGGCGGTGCCGATCGAGACACGCAGAATTATGGTTGCGGCAGCCGAGGCGACCGCGTTCGAGAGCGCGATCCGCATCAGATCCTGAAAGCCCAGATAGCGCCACGCGAGATCGCGCAAACCGAACGCCCGGAACACGCAGAATTTGGTTAGCAGCACGAGGGGCAGGGAATGCGCCAGCATGCTGGCGTACACCGGGTCGAGCGTGAATTCGAAGCGCAGCAGAAACGCGGACGCGAGAGCGGCGGCAGCGAGAGCCATTTGTGCCGCTTCAGAAGCAAGGCGACGGTGTTTGAGCAAAGCAGTCTTCATGCGTGTGCGTATTGTTGGACGAGCTTTTCGGCTCCGGGCGGAGGCCAGGGAGTGAGAGGCGCGCGGCGCGCGGCCATGGACTTGAGTTTTTCGCCGGCGTCGAAAGCATCCAGAAGCAAGGCCACGGCGCGCAGGGCCCTGGCGCGGGAAATAAGCGCCAGTGCGGTGATCCATAAAATCTGAAGATCGCGCAGAAACGACTGGTGTTCGAGGTAGAGCAGAATGAGGCGGCTTTTCCAGGGACGGACGATCTGGTTATAGAGCAGATCGGGATCGGAGCTGCCTGCCAGAATTTCACCTTCGTCGGCGAATACGATGGAGGCAAGGTCGGTGATGCCAGGGAGGGCGTCGAGCATCAGGGACTCTTCGCGGGTGTACAGATTGACGTCGGCGCGGACTTGGGGGCGGGGTCCGACCAGGCTCATGTCGCCGAGGAGGACGTTCCAGAGCTGGGGCAGTTCATCGAGCTTGCGTTTTCTAAGAAACCTGCCAGCTCGGGTGATACGCGCGTCTCCGGAGGAGGTGGAATTGACTCCCGATTTCCAGGCGCCGGGGATCATGGTGCGGAACTTGATCATGCGGAAATCACCTCCTCCGCGGGCTACGCGGAGGGCGAAGTAGAAGGGGGACTTGCGGTCGTCGAGCCAGATGGCGGCGGCGATGACGGCCAGCAGAGGCGCGAGCAGGGTCAGGGCGAACAAGGCGATTAGGAAATCGAAGAATCGCTTCATGGGTGGTCCGGTGTCCCGGGGTGAGTGTAGCTAGGCGTTGGTTGAAAGAGAGTGGCGGAGACAGAAAAGGCGATATTCGCCGCCGATGAACGCGGATGAACGCCGATCAAGGACGCTAGGCTCCCCGCATCGCCGGAGATGGAAAAGGCCAGATTAGCCGCTGATGAACGTTGATGAACGCTGATCGAAGACGTTAGGTGACTGTTTCTCCAAATGGTTCGCACGGAATGCTCCCGGAACTCGCGGCTCCAAAGTACGGAGGGCAGGTCGGGAACCTGCCCCACTTGGTTTTCCTTCATGCGGCTGCCTCCCGGGTTTTGCGGGCGGCTGCGCGGATTTGTTCGGCTCCGGGGTAGTAGGCGGATTCTTCTGAACGGCTGGTGGGGGCGGGGCAGTCCGGGAGAGTGACGCGCGCGACTGGCTGTTTCAGGTCATGGAACGCTTGCTCCGAGATGGTCGCGGCGATTTCGGCGGAGGCACCAGCGGTTCGCCAGCCTGGATCCGCGACAATGGCGTGGCCGGTTTTGCGGACGCTCTCAATCACCATTTCGGAGTCCCAGGGTTTCAGGCTTCTCAGGTCGATGACTTCGGCGTCGATGTTGTCTTCCGCCAGCAAAGCAGCCGCACGGACGCATTCGGCGGCCATGGAGGAAATGCCGATGAGAGTGAGATCGCGGCCTGCGCGCCGGATCGCCGCGCGGCCGATGGGCACGCGGAACATTTCTTCCGGCACAGGATCGGAGGCCGCGTAGAGGGCGCGGTCGTCGATATAAAGGACCGGGTTGGGATCTTCGAGCGCGGCGATGAGAAGACCTTTCGCGTCATAGGCGGTGGAAGGCATAACGACTTTGAGACCGGGGACATGCATGAACGTCGCGTGCAGAGCCTGAGAATGCTGAGCGCCCTGTTCGCCTCCGCGGTTGATGACCGCGCGGATGACCAACGGCACGGAGATTCGACCTTGAAACAGGTAGCACCAGTTGGCGGCCTGGTTGACGATCGGGTCCACCGCGAGCAGCATGAAATCCATGCGCGGATGAAACACGATGGGACGCATACCGGCGAGCGCCGCGCCAACGGCGAGTCCGGTGGTGGCGTTTTCAGAGACCGGCGAATCGAGGATACGGTCGCGGGAGAATTCGTGGTCGAGCCCGGCGAGGCTTTGCCCGGCATACCAGGGGCTCCACAGGCCCTGGCCGATGACGAAGGCGCGAGGGTCGCTCGCCAGGATTTGCGCATGCGCTTCGCGGATGGCTTGGGCGTAGCTCAGGATGCGCATGAAGCCTCCGCGAATACGTGGTGCAACAGGCGGCCGGCCGAAGGGAGGGGAGCGGCGCGGGCGCGGGCGAGCGCGGTTTCGATTTCGCTCTGGATTTCAAGGTCGTCGAATTCGTGAAGGCCGAGTGCGCGGAGGCGCGCTTCGACACGCGCGACAGGGTCTTTGGCGAGCCATTCCGTCAATTCGCCGCGGCGCTGGACTCCGACGTCGATATCGGTGCTGGCGCCGACGTGTCCACGCCACCGAAAGGTCCGGCACTCGAGGAACGAGGGGCCTTGGCCGCTGCGAGCCCTGTCAATGGCGGTGGAAGAGGCATGGAAGACCGCTTCGACGTCGTTACCGTCGACCCGCGCGCTAGGAATGGAGTGAAAATCGCCTGCGCGGTCGAGATTGTCCGCGACGCGGCGTTCGGTCCAGTGCAGGTGGCTTGAATAGAGATTGTTCTCGCAGATGAAAATCACGGGGAGGCGATAGAGGGCGGCCAGATTCATGGCTTCGTGGACGTGCCCTTCTTCTAAAGTCCCGTCGCCAAAGAACGCTACGGCGACGTGCGGATCGCGGCGCATTTTGTATGCCATCGCGGCTCCAGCGGCCAGAGGCACGGTGCCGGCGACAATGGGGACAGTTCCGAGAATGCCTTGTTCAGGGGCGACGAGGTGCATGGAGCCTCCGCGGCCTCCGGAGCAGCCTGTGGATTTGCCCAGGATCTCGGCGAACATGGCTTCAAGCGATCCTCCTTTGGCGAGATAGTGGCCGTGGGAGCGATGGCCCCCCCAGACCGTGTCCAAAGGTCGGAGGGAAGCGCAGACTCCTGTTGCGATGGCTTCCTGGCCGATATAGAGGTGACAGGGGCAGAGGGCCTCGCCGGCTTCGACCATTTGGGCGACGGCCTCTTCGGCGCGGCGGATGCGGAGCATGGTGGCTCGCTGGTGGAGGAGCCAGGGGCTTGTACCGCTTCCTGCGGGGAGGGCAGGTCGGGAACCTGGCCCACTCGGATCGGGTTTTGGGGCGAGGTGCATTTTACGACGGGCAGTAGAAATCTTGGATGGCGTCGCAGATCTGGTTCACATCGTCCTCGGCCAGCGCCATATTCAAAGGAAGAAGTAGCATTTCCCCAAACAATTTCTCAGTAAACGGCAGCTTTTCCGTAAACCCCAGCTTTTCCCACTGGTGGACGGCCTTTCCTCCCCAGGGAAGGAGCGTTCCGATGCCCGAGGCTTGGAGGTGCGCGCGGAGCGCATCTCGTCTACACGCCTCGATTTCGTAGTTTTGGAAGATATCGAAGTGGTCGGGGTCGCCGTCGGGACCGGGAGGCAGTTTTATTTCCTCCAGTTTCGAGAGGCGCGAGCGATAGAGGCGGGCGAGGGCGCGGCGGCGGTCGATGACGGATTGGTATTTCTTGAGGCGGGCGTCGAGGATGGCGGCTTGCAGATTATCGAGGCGCGAGTTGAGGCCCCAGCTCACGATTTCTCCGTCGGCGCGGCGGCCGTGGTCGCGGAGCTGGAGGACGCGGCCGTGGATGCAGCTCGAATTGGCGATGACGGCTCCTCCATCACCCAGGCAGCCGAGAACTTTCGCCGGGAAAAAGCTGATGGCGGAGGCGGCTCCAAAGGTCCCCGCGCACTGACCCCGGAATTTGGAGCCCAAGGCTTGGGCGGCGTCTTCGACGATGACGAGTCCATTCTTGTTGGCGATGTTTTGGAGGGCGGTCATATCGGCGGTGCGGCCGTTAAGCTGCGTGGGAAGGATGGCGCGGGTGCGCGGAGTGATGGCTGCGGCGACGGCGTCTGGATCGATCAGGTGGTCCGGGCCGCATTCGACGGGCACGGGGATGCCCTGGGCGAAATGAATGGCCGCGGCGGTGGCGACCATGGTGTGGGAGCTAAAGATCACTTCGTCCCCTTTGCGGATGCCCGCGGCGCGGAGCGCGATGATCAAGCCGTCGGTGGCGTTGCCGACGCCAACGGCATAGTGCGCGCCGAGGAAGCGCGCCAGGTTTTCCTCGAACCGGGCGAGGTCGCGCTGAAGAATAAATGCGCCCCGGAGTCCCGCGTCGCGAAAGATGGAGACCAGCATTTCCTGTTCGCCTTCGAACAGGCTGGGATAGTCGAAAAAGGGGATGGAACGGCTTTGAATCGCGGTCATCACGCGCGGGACGTCAGATTTGGAGTCGATTGCTGGCATGGTTGGCTGACTTTGGTTCGGATCTGAATAAATGAGGGGCGAGTTGTGTCGCGCCCCAGGCGCTGCCGATTCCGTAGGCGAGATGAAGATTCGCGAAAGCGATGGGCATCAGACCTATATAGGACCAGCGGCGATGGACGATGGCGGCCTGGATCGAGGCGGCGAAGTTGAGGGCTGCGTACGCCGAGAGGACGGCGATCGACCAGGGAAATGGGAAGATCGCGGAGGCGGCGAGCGAAAGCACGAAGGCGAGAGGAATCAGGTGCCGCGGGCGGACGGGAACAATGACGCTAAACGCGAAAGGCAGAACGGCCCATACGCCGTTCGAGAAGTTGTGAGACCAGAAGGAAGCGAGAGTGGAGCGCGCGTAGTAGTCGCAGGTGATTTTGGGGTCGAGCAGGATGGTTCCTCCGGCGCGGGCGATGCGTAGATTGAACTCGATATCCTGGCTGCGGGCGAGTTTCTCGTTGAATCCGCCGATACGGTGGAACAGGTCGCGGCGCCAGCAGCCTCCGAAGACGGTGTCGGCGGGGCGCGGGGAGGGGTCGGAAGAATGGGTCCGGCCGGCTGTTGTACGAAAAGACGAATTTCCGACGCCGAAACGGCTGCTGAGCACGGCGGCGATGGGCCCCGAGAAAGGTCCGCGCGTTTGGGCGAGGGTGCGGATGGAACCTCCCACGTTGTCGGCGTTCCTGGCCAGGAGGAGATCGACGCATTGGGTGATGTAAGTGCGGGGCATCACCGCGTGCGCGTCGAAGCGGAGGATGATTTCGCCGCGCGCCGCGGCGATCGCGCGGTTGAGGGCGACGGGCGTGATGCGCTCCGGGTTATCGATGACGCGGAGGCGCGAGTCGGCGAGTTCGGTCAGCATATGGCGAGTGCCATCGGTGCTGAGGCCGTCGGCGACGAGGACTTCGACGCTGGGGTAGTCGTTATTGAAAATAGAATCGAGGCAGCGGGCGATAAAGCGGACTTCGTTGCGGCAGGGAACGACGACGGAGACCAGGGGAGTCATCGCGCCTCCGCAACGGTCCAGCCGGAGTGCGCGTCCCAGTAGAGTTTCGGTTTGGCTTTCTTCGCCCGGCAGGCGAAGCCGAGGGTCGCCATGGGGATCAGCAGGCCTTCGACGACGAATCCTTTGTACCCTTCGGGGCCGGCGCGGATCAGGGGTGGCAGGCAGGCGACGAACAACCAGGGTGCGATGGTCGCGAACAGGCGGAACCCGAGTCCCGATTTCGGGGCGATGCGCTGGTGGGCGTTCGAGCACCAGGCCCATACGAGGCCCATGACCAGAGCGCCGACGGCCACGCCCGCGTAGCCGAAATTGAGGTACCAGCCGGTGGCGTGATGGACGGAATAGCCCTGGTTCTGGATCGCGCCGACGCTATCGGCATAGTAATTATAGATATCGGCAGGACGGTCCGGCCAGAGGACGCGCGGCACCACCGAACAGGCGAGCGAATAGAGGCTGTAGCCGAAACGCGGTTCGGCGCCGGTCGAGAGGACGCCGTACAGCGAAAAATGCGCGGCGTAGGCTTCGTTGCTGGAGGTGACGAAGGAGGCTACCTCGGTGGCTTCGTCCAGGCGCTGGCTGACCGCTTCGCTCATTTCCGAGATCGGCGTGCCGCGGAAAAAATCGATGGCGTAGAGGAACCACATTCCCGCGATGACGATGAGTCCGGCTTTGACGAAGCTCGGGCGCCGGACCGATGCCAGGTAACAGAGGAGACCGGCGATGAGCGACATGAAGACTTCGTTCTTATTGCCGAGCACGAAGGTAAACGCGGCCATTCCCAGAAACAGAGCGATGTAGCCCGGCCAGGTGTAGCGGCGGACGACGTTGACGAAAAAGCGCGAGCGCTTTCCGGCGAGCAGCGTCGCAAAGCCGATGGCGGGAGGAAGCATCGCCACCCGGTTGAGGACCTGGTGCAGCGTGAACCATTCGCCGGTCTGCTGGCGGGTGTAAGTATAGGCGGATGTGTTGAGCGCCCAAGCCTCGCTCAACTTGTCCTTGATGATGTACAGGCTCGCGAGGGCGGCGATGACCGCGATGATCAGGATCGGCTCATGGCGCATCACCAGGCGGGGGATCTCGATGTGGTTGTCGCGCGATAGGGCCAGCAGCAAGGTGAGCAGGACGAGGATGAGGAAGCCGGAATAAAGAGCCAGCGTCAACATATAATCGCCGTCGAGCGAGATTGGGAACAGTTTGTATTCCAAATAATGGTAGTTCTTACCGGAAAATCCTCCGGTTTTATCGATGACGATGTACCAGGCTCCATAGAGGGTCCAGTAATACAAGGCTGCGGCGCCCACCAGAAATCCCACGTCCCTGCGCTTCCTGTAGAGAGCGACCGTGAGGATGGCGATCGCCGCCGTGGCCACCGCGAGCAGCGCAAAGAATTCCATCAGGTTCCCGCCAATTCGTTGTAGAGTTCCAAGAGACGCCGGGCGATGTGCCGCGAAGAGAATTCAGCGACCTTCCGGCTGCCGTTGCTGCGGCGCGGGGGTTCGACTATTCTGACCAGCTCGCGGCCGAGGGTCGAGGGGTCGGGGGAAGCGACGATCGAGTTCCGCACGCCTTTTAAACGTTCCGCGATATCGCCGACCGCGACGCTGACGATCGGCAGATCGCAGGCGAGCGCTTCCTGGACTACTGTAGGTGAACCTTCGGAAACGCTGGTTAGCAGCAGGCAATCGGCAGCGTTCATCATTTCCGGGAGCAACCCGGGCTCGACGGTGCCGTCCAGAATTTCGAAGCGCAGGGAAGGTACCTGGCGGCGCGCCGTCTCGACGGCGGCTTTCGCCAGGTCGAGCCGCTTGACCAGAATATCCCGTCCGGCGTTGAACAAGACCACGGGTTCCCGATCGCTCCAACCGAGATGCTGACGGGCGAGAGCACGGGACCGGGGGCAGAACAGTGCGGGGTCCACGCCCGAGGGAAGAATGGTCACCGCGCCGCGCTTCCACCACAGGCGTTCGCGAAGTTGCCGGCTGACGCAGACGATTCGTCTCGCTCTGAGCGCCGCAATCTGCGAGAACAGACGTCCTAATGCGGCACGCATTTTGGCCAGCGGCGGGTAGGAGCGGGGAGCGGGGTTGAGGTCGCTTCCGCGATAAGTAATGACTAGAGGCAGGGCGCCCGAGGCCAGGGCGGCGAACAATGCGGTTACAGTGCCGAACTGGGCGTGCACCACCGAGGGCCGAAGCCGCGCGAGCTCCGCACGGAAGCGGCGAAATTCGGCGAGCAGCCGCCGCGGCGAGGTGCGGGAAGCGAGATAAAAGAGCTCGACCTTTACGCCCTCGCTCGCCACGCTTTGAGCCTGGCGGCGAACGAAGATCATCGAACTGCCCTGGCCGTTGCCGGGAACCACGAACAGCACCCGCGGATGTTCCACGCGCGGATGTTCTTGGACAGGCTGAACCAGACCCGGGCGTATCGCGGCGGCGCTCATCGGAACGAAGCCTCCCGCGCGGGAGGAACCGCGGCAAACAGCGCTAACCGCAGAATTTTCGCCCAGGTCAATCCACTCCCCGGATGCGCCTGCAAAACATGGAGATAGGCCCGTCGCGCTCCTCGAAAATCCCCGGCCAGCATCAGGTGGTCGGCTTGCTTGAGCGATGCCCCCACGGGGTCCGAAAAACTTTGGTTGCCCGCAGCCGCGAGCGCCGCGGGCAGGTCCTCCGGTTCTCCCCGGTGCCGCATGCCGGCAAGAATTCGTGCCGCCTGATGCAAGCGCGCTTGATCGGCCGCCTTCTGCGCGCTGACGGCTCCCGATGTGTACCGGTAGTGATAGAGAATCTCATCGAGATTCACCGCGCTTCCCGTTTCCGTGAGGCGCCAGAAGAAGTCGTAATCCTGCGCGCAGGAAAATTCTTCGCGATACCCCCCGATCTGAAGCGCGGATCCCCGCCGATACATGGTCGAACCATGTACGAACGGATTGCCTCTTGAGAACGCTTCGGAGAGCTCCGGCGAAGTGTGCGGCAGCCGCAGACGCCACAGAGGTCTTCCGTCGGCGCGATGCAATTGAGTATCGGTACCGGCGAGCGCAACCTCGGAATGGGCGCGCAGATACGCCACTTGACGGGAAAACCTTTCCGGTTCGCTCCAATCGTCGGCGTCCTGGCGGGCGATAAACTCGCCCCGCGCGAGGTCGAGACCTCGATTGAGAGCCGGCGTTAATCCGCGATGCGGCTCATGGAAAACCCGTAAGCGGCGGTCCCGCGTGGCCGATAGGTCCAGATAGAAGCGGGTCTGCTGGTCCTGGCTTCCGTCGTCCAGGATCAGAAATTCAAAATCGCCGAAGGTCTGCGCCAGGATCGACTCGATCGCGGTTGCCAGCATCTCGAGCGGCGGATCGTAAACCGGCATTACCACGCTGACGGCTACCATGTGGCCTTCCACTCCCGGGCCCATCCTGCGAAGGCGGCCATGGTCCACAATTTTTGACCTCGCAGATTGGTTTGCCGCGCGCCTTCGAGCAAAGGGCAGGGGAGAAGGTCACGGGCAAGTTCCCGCAACGCTCCGCCGAGCCACCGATCGATGGGCGCTCCGAAGCCCTGCTTGGACCTCGCGAGGACGTGCGGGGGCAGGTCCGGCGCGAAGGCTGCGCGGAGCAGAATTTTCTTTTCGCGCCCGCGCACCAGTTCTTCGGAGGGCAGCGCCTGGGTCCACTCAAGGAGACGGTGATCGAGGAAAGGCGCGCGACCTTCGACCCCGTTTCCGGCGAGAGCGATATCCATTTTATAGGTGAGGTTGTTGGACAGATAGAGATGGCGGTCCGACCACATGGCTTTCTGGAGCGCGCTACCCGAGGGGGCCGCGTATCCTTCGCGCCGCAACAGCCAGGAAAGCGAATTGCCTGTGAAGCTGCCGTTCAGGAGCCGTGCTCTTTCGTTTTGGCCGAAGGTGGTTTTTGACTCCACATAGACGTCCGTCGCGCCATCGGCGAGTCCGAGTCTTACCGCGGCGGATTTCAGAGCCTGCTTGGCGGCGATATGCTCATAATGTCGATAGCCTCCGAAGGCTTCGTCTCCTCCGTCGCCGTTCAGGACCACTTTGTAACGGCCTTGAAGCGCGCGCGCCAGAGCGAACGAGGGGATCGCGGAGCTGTCGGCAAACGGTTCGTCATAGTGCCGCAGAAGGTCCCGGAAGCCGGCTGCGGCAGTGTTTGGATCGATCTTCAGAACCTCGTGACGGAGCCCCAGATGCCCGGCGACACGAATGGAGTGCGGGAGGTCGGGATGGCCGTCTCCGAAATCCGCGGTGAACGCCGGTAGCTTCGCTCCCTGGCGCGCGCATTCCGCCGCAATCGCCGACGAATCTACGCCTCCGCTCAGAAAGATCGCCATGGGAACGTCCGCGCGGAGCCGCAGGCGAACGGCATCGGCGACCATCGACCGCAGACGTTCCATGCGCGCAAGCCTAGTCGATTCCGGGGGAAGCACGGCCGCCTCCGGGTTCCACCAGCGGCGGATTTCGGCTTGGCCATTCTTGAATCGGAGCAAGTGACCCGGCTCCAGCTTCCGGCAGCCCCGAAAAATCGCCAGTGGAGCCGGCACGTATCCCAGGGCCAGGAATGCGTCCAGTGCCTGTGCGTCCAGGCGGCGGTCGTGCAGTGGGGCGAGGGCTTTCAGTTCGCTCGAAAACGCGAACACGCCGTCATCGTGAAAATAGACCAGCGGTTTTTCGCCCAGCCGGTCGCGAACCAGAGTCAGCGAGCGGTCCTCGGCGTCCCAGAGGGCGAACGCAAACATGCCGATCGAGCGCACCGCCGTTTGTTCGACTCCCCATGTGGAGCAGGCGCGCAGCAGCACCTCGGTATCGGTTCCAGTTCGGAACGGGCAATCCAACTGCCGGCGCAACTCGAGATAATTGAAGATCTCGCCGTTCAGAACGATGGTCCAACGACCGTCTTCGGAGGTCATGGGCTGCTGTCCCGCGGTGGTCAAATCGAGAATCGCGAGGCGGCAGTGCCCCAGCGCGACATCCTCGCCGGTGTAAAGACCTTCGCCATCCGGCCCGCGATGACTCTGGATCGCGATCATGCCGCGCACCAGTTCAAGGGCGCGGCGATGTCCCATAACTCCGGCGATTCCGCACATATTAGAGAGGGCTCACGCTCTGGCGCCGATCGCGGAACTGCGGTTCGCGTCCGGCGCAGATTCCGCGGATGGCCGCGGCGCCGGCGCGTTCGATCCAGGCGGGCGCGGGAAATCCGGTGTCCTGAAGCAGGCCGTGCCAGGCCGCAACACCCGCATCGGCATGAGCGCCTTGGAGCCGCGCCCGCAAAGTAAGCACGAGCCGGGCCCGTACGTTCGCGCGCCACGCGGCGCGCCACAACATTCTCGCGGGAAAAGCATAATTACGCGCGATCGACCCTTCCACCATTTGGAAAATCTCGCGTTGCAGATGCGCGCTGCCGAGCCGGTTGCTCCAGTTGCCGGAATGCCGGCGATTGAGTACACCGTACCTGGAGAGAGCAGCCACCGGAAATTTCTCGACCGTGCGCAGGAACCATTCGGTGTCGGCGAACTGATACGCGGCATTGAAGGGGCCCACCTGCTCCCAAACCTTGCGCCGCATGACGATGGTCGAAGGATGGAAAGGCCAATCGTAATAACGGATCAGATAGGGAATCAGGCCCTTCAACGTCAGCACCGTGTGAGGCCGCAGAGGGCGGGGCGTTGTTCGCTCGCCGTCCGCAGTCTCGATGGAATCGACGAACCCCGAATGGACGAGACCGATCCGGGGATGGTCCTCGAGGAAGGCGGCCGATGTCTCCAGATGTCCGGGCAGGAACCGGTCGTCGTCCGAGCACCAGGCGATCAAGTCTCCATGCGTGGCGTCGATCGCGGCGTTCCAATTACCGACGCCTCCGGAGTTTCGCGCTTGCCGGACAATTTTAATGCGGGAATCGCCGAGGCCTTCGAGAGCAGCAATCGTCTGGTCGGTGGAGGCGTCGTCGGAGACCACGATTTCGTGCGGCGGTCGGGATTGCGCTAGTGCGGCGAGTACCGCTTGGCGCACCATCGGAGCCCGGTTGTAGGTCGCGACCGCCACGGAGATCGTCATCGCTCGCGCCTCCAGAAATAGAGGGCAAATCCCGTGGAAAATCCAGTGGCGAGAACGATCCAAAACGACGCTCTGGCGAAGTGTGCGGTGGTGTCGGCCCAGGCGCTTGCCGACGCTCCAACAATCAAGCCCAGGCCCAGGAGCCACGCCGAGAGTCCGGCAGCGCCGAAACGGAACCCGTGGCGAACATAAGCGTAGCCGCAGCAGAGCGCGAAGTACAACGCATAGGAGGCCAGGAATCCGATCGCCGCGCCTTCCGCAGGAGGAACGATTCGTGCCAGCAATACCGAGGTGCCGAAGAATGCCGCGTGCGTCGCGAGGTCCGTCGTCAGAAAAGCTCCCACGTCGCGTGTCGCCAGCATGGGTGTCGCCAGCACCCAGGAGCCTACCTTTAGATAATCGCCGAGCAGGGTCCAACGTAAGAATCCCGCCGAGGAAACAAATTGAGACGAATAGAGCAGGTGGACAACCACAGGCTTCAATGCGGCGAGCGCGACAATCGCGGGGACCGCCCCCAGCGTTGCCGCCATCAACATGCCGTGGATCTGCCGTCCCCGTTCGGGTGTGCTCTCAGCGGCGGCGAGCGTAGGAAGGTAGTAGGCCTGTACCGACCCGAGCAAAAGAGTCACCTGATTCATGCTGATATTCCAGGCCGCGTCGAACTGGCCGGTCATCGCCAGTCCTTGATGGCGGGTGATCGTGCCCCTCACGGCCAGTAGCGCGATCGTAGCGGCGAGTCCACTCAGCAGCAGCGCCCCTGAGATCGAAAGAAATCCGCGCGCGGCGGGGAAACTCCACCAGCGGCCTGCGCCTCGGAACCATTCGTAGAGCCGATGGCCTCGTAGTGCGATCGAGGCCGCAGCGAGGGTAGCGGCGGCGGGAATGGTCAGGAACCATACGATAGCCGTCGGATGTCCGGCCCGCACCGCCGTCGCAACGGGCCACGCCACCAGGGCAGCGGCCAAGGGCGACCCCACTTGCAGCAGCGCGAGCTTGCCGATTTCCCGCAGCGCATTGAGAATCGCCGTGAGGAAGACGAACGCGCTGAGCAGTCCGACCGTTAACGCGAGCCACGGCAGCAGAGCCTCACTCGCCGCGGGAAGCCGGCTCCACTGCACCAGGCTCGCGGGAGCGGTGAGCATGGCCGTCACGACCAGCAGCGTCGCACCCGAGAAGAGCAGAGCGACGGTGCGCAGATATTCGCGCCGTTCGATGCCGTCGCGCGCGCTCGCGCCCTGCACCAGAGCGCTTCTGCCGTTAGCCGTCGCCACTGTGACCGCGCCGTCCCGCAGTTGCTGAAGCGTGGCCAGCAGCGCGATCGAGCCCGGTCCCAGCAGAGCCGCGACGATCTTGGTTCCGAGCGCGCCCAACAAGCCGCTCGCGATCGCCGCGGCTCCGGTCTTGGCCATCGCGAGCATCATCGGCCGCCACAACGGTGCTTCTACACGAGCCGGTTCCGCCGCGGTCAAGCTTTTACCTCCGCCCGATACTCTTCGAAATCGCGAATGTAATCCTCGTCGCGATAAACATCGGAGGCCAGCACGAGCAGCACCGCGTCGGGCGAATACTTGTACTGCGTGGTCCACACCATCGGAGGCACGTGCAGCGCGCATTCCGGGCGGTCGAGCACGATTTCTTCACTACGGTCCCCGTCCGAGAGGCGTACCGCGCAGCTCCCGTGTACCGCGACCAGGTATTGGTGGAGACTCCGGTGCGCATGTTCGCCGCGGATTTCCCGGCTTGGAACGCCGAAGACAAGGAAATATCGCGACACCGGGAAGGGCAGAGACTGGTTCAGCTCCGCGAACGAAAGGTCGCCGCGATAGTCGGTGATGCGCGGCAGACGATAGAGCCTCGCGCCGCCGACAAGTGGTGAAGCATTCTCACTCGGCGATGGGACGCGCTGGAGCTCTTCGTAGTCCATGTATCCGGTAACGTAACCGGGATTTCCCATCACGATGGCGCGCGCGGGAACATCGCGGGTGACCACGGCTCCGGCGCCGATCATGGCTTCTGAGCCGATGGTGATACCGGGAAGAATCGTCGCGTTCGCTCCGATCGAGGCGCCGTGCCGGACGAGGGTCCGCGCGTACGATGCCGGCGGACGCTTGCTCCGGGGATACGCATCGTTCGAAAATGTCGCGTTCGGCCCCACAAAAACGTCGTCTTCGAGCGTGACTCCCTCCCACAGCTGTACACCGCATTTGAGGGTCACGCGATCCCCGACCTCGGCTCCGCCTTCAATGAAGGTGTGGTCGCAGATATTGCAGTCGGCTCCGATGCGCGCCCCGGCCAGGATGTGCGCGAAGGCCCATATGCGGGTTCTGGGACCGATCGCATCGGTCTCGACGCGCGCGTCAGGATGCGCGAAAGGCTGCTGCGAGTTGTCGCGAATCGTCCGCGCGGCGCGTGCCGTCGTCATACAGTTCCTCCTTGTGGTAATCGCAATACCATTCGGCAAATTGGCGGGTGCCCGCGGCGAGCGGAGTCGAAGGTCGGAATTGAGTAACCCGCTCCAGAGCCGACGCGTCCGCGTGGGTTCGGATCATATCGCCCGGCTCGATCGGCCGAAATCTTTTTCGCGCCCGTCTACCGAAGGCATGTTCCAGGGCATGAACGAATTCCATTAAAGAGACGGGTTCGCCGCCGCCGATATTGAATAGACGATAACCTTCCGGAGTCTGCCGCGCCACGCGCACCACTCCTTCGACGATGTCGTCGATATAGGTAAAATCCCGCTGCATCCGGCCGTAGTTGAAAATGTCGATGGTTTCTCCGCGCGTGATCGCCCGCGCGAATTTGTAGGGGGCCATGTCGGGACGGCCCCAGGGACCGTACACGGTAAAAAAACGGAGCCCTGTGGTCGGGATCCGGAACAGGTGACTATAAGAATGAGCCATCAGCTCATTGGCCTTTTTGGTGGCTGCGTACAGAGAAATCGGATGGTCGACCCGGTCTTCCACGGCAAACGGCACCTTGGTATTTCCGCCGTATACGGAACTGGACGAGGCGTAAAGAAGATGCCCGATGCGCGCCCGGCGGCAGCCTTCGAGCACATTCAGAAATCCCGCGATGTTCGACTCGATGTAGTCGTGGGGACGCTCGATCGAATGGCGGACGCCGGCTTGCGCGGCCAGGTGAATCACCAGCGAAATTTCTTCGCGCTCAAATAAGACTTCCATTCCCGCCCGATCCGCGATATCGAGGTGCGCGAAGTCAAAGCTTGCGTGCTTGAGGAGGGCGAGCCGCGACCGCTTCAGACCAGGATCGTAATAGCCGTTCAGATTATCGACGCCCAATACCCTGGCTCCATCGCGCAGCAACCGCGCCGCCACGTGAAAGCCGATGAATCCCGCCGCGCCGGTAACCAGGACTCTCATATCTTCTCGACCCACCAGTTGCCGAGCGCCATATAGCGGAGCCCGCTCTCCAGAAACACCTTCACCGCGTCGCATGCTCGGTAGACGATCGGCTCGCCGTGCAGATTGAACGACGTGTTCAGCAGAATCCCCTCCCCCGTTCGCCCTTCGTACTCTTGCAGCAGGCGATAGTAATCGGGATTGTGAACTTCCAGTACTTCCTGGGGCCGGGTCGTGAAGTCGTACGGATGCAGTGCGGCGCCAAAAACGGCGCGCTTTTCCGGACGCGAGCGGAATCCGAACATCATGTACGGTGACAAGACCGGTTTCGGTTTCTCGTAATAGTCGGTGGCCCGCTCCGAGAGCACGGAAGGCCCGAAAGGCATCCAGAAGTCCCGGTTTTTGACCATCTCATTGATCTCGCGCACCGCCGTGGGCGAGTCGGCCCGGGCCAGAATCGAGCGGTTCCCCAAGGCCCTGGCGCCGAATTCCACCGCTCCTTTGGCTCGCGCGACGACTTTTCCCTCGGCGAGTTTCTCCGCGGCGACGCGTTCGATATCGCGCTCGACTCGAAACCGCACCCTGGGGCTGGCGATCGACTCGAGTACTAACTGTGCTTCGCCATCGGTGATAGGCTCGCCGTAATAGAGCGCGCCGGGTGCTTGAATTTTCTCGCCCGTCTGCGCCGCCAGATGGCACGCAGCGCCGATGCTGTTCGACTCGTCGCCGCACGAAGGGAACACGTACAGGTCCTCCACCTCCGGGATCTCGAGCAGCGCCAAATTTGCCTTCACGTTCATGAACACGCCCCCTCCGCAGGCGACCTTGCGGATGCCGGTCTCGCGCACGGCGCTCGAAACCCACCGGACCAACATGTCTTCGATGAATTTCTGTACCCCCGCAGCAATCGTGTCGAAGCGCTTTCCGGCGAGCAGGATTTTGATGAACCCGTAGGCCGAGTACATGGATGGCACGGCCGCGCGGCGCTTCCAGGACAGGCCATCGGCGCTGAACACGAATAAACCCGAAAAATCGCGAGCGCTACTCTCCACTCGGCTGCCCCGTGCGACGTACGGCGCCAAGCCCATCACTTTGTATTCGTGCTCCAAAGGGGCCATCCCCAAATAGCGTGTGACCAGCGCGTAGAGCCGTCCGATGGAATCGTGTTCCGACACCGACGCAAGGCGCGAGATTGTTCCGTGCTCGCCGATGCTCACTGTCGCCGAGAGACGGTCGCCTGCGCCGTCGCAGGTGAGCACGAGAACCTTTTCATCCTTCCACGGAGCCGTATGATAGGCTGCCGAAGCATGTGCCAAGTGGTGCTCCACGGGTTCCATGCGGTCCGCGGGAACCCCGATCTCCGACAGCGCTTCGACGCGGAGATCTGCTTTGCTCTTCTGATACGCCCGATCGACGAAGGTTCCCTTAAAGGACTGCTTCCATCGGCCCACCAGGTCGGCCGAACGATCGTAATCGCGCAGGATCGTCGTCCTTTCCCACTGGTGGTAATTCATGTACAGGCCGTTCAGGCCGATCCGGGCGTTTGCGCCATCGCCGTTCAACATCTGGAACGCCAGCCGTGCCGCCCTCGCGGGCGCATCGCCCTGGTTCTTGATGCGCGTCAGTCTCTCTTCCTGGAGCGCCAGCTCGATACGCCCATCGCGAACCACGGCGACCGACGCGTTGTGGCCATCGTGGATGCCGACGAATACACTCATGTCCTCGCCTCTTCTTTCGGCGCGTAGTAGGAGCGATAGTAACCGTAGTAGTAGTAGCTGTCGCTCAGTTCCTTATGGACCTCATTGAGCACCAGTCCGACGACCCTCGCTCGCAGCCGGTTCAAGGTCGCAAGCACGCTCGCGACCGCCTTGCGGCTGGTTTGACCTGCCCGGGCGACCACGATAACGCCGTCCACCGCCGTTGCCATTTGCAGGGGTTCGGCGAAGCCCAGCAGAGGAGGCGCATCGAGCACCACCAGGTCGTAGTCGGAGGAAGCTTCTTCGAGCAGCTCCGCCAATCCCCTCCCAATCAGGTCCGATGCTCGGCGCGAAGGGGGTCCGGCGGCCAGGATGTGCAGTTCCTCCAACCCTTCGACTCTTACCAGCGCATCGCGCCATGGGATCTCTCCCAGCAACACGTTCGACAATCCGACCACGCTCGGGAGGTTGAAATTGCGATGTACGCTCGGCCGGCGCAGGTCGCCGTCGATCAGCAACGTTCTCTTCCCCTGTTCGGCGTGCGCCGTCGCCAGGTTGGCCGCCGTGGTCGTCTTTCCTTCGCCCGGCGCGGCGCTGGTGATCAGCAGGGACCGGTACTGCCGATCGAAACTCCCCAGCAGAATCGAGTTCCGCAGCGTGCGAATCGATTCATGGAACCCCGTCAAATCTCTTTCCCCCTCGATCGCCATTCCATTTTTGAAACCTGCCTTGAAATTCGGAGACCCGGCGGAAAGGCGATTCTTCATCAGAGGCAGGCTGCCGATTACTTCGGTTCGCAGCGTTCTCGAAACCTGCTCCGGATCGCGGATGGTCTTGTCGAGAATATCGCTCAGCACGGCTGCTCCAATCGCGAGCAGCGCCGAAAACAGGAAAGCGAGAAGAGCGTTCAATCTCACATCGGGAAACACGGCTTTGAGCGCCGGGCGCGCGGGATCGGCAATGCGGATCGCGCTATTCTGAAAACCTGCATTAATGCCGGCTTCCTTGATTTTGCGAACCAGCTCTTCGTAGAGGTGCTTGTCGGCGTCGGCCTCGCGCTTCAGCGCCTGATATTCGAAGGAGCGCGCATTCACATGGTCGAAATCCGCCTTCGCATCCGCTACGGCCCGCTTAACGGACGCCTCCCGGCGCTCGCTCTCGTCATATTCGATCGCTACCCTCTGCGCCACATCTTTGGACGAGGCCGCCACCGCCGATTCCACTTCGAGAACCCTCGCCTCCGCCTTCTTGTACTCCGGATGATTCGCGCCGAAGTGGGTTTTCACTTCCACAAAATGCTCCCGGGCCTCATTCAGATGCTCCGCCAGCCGCCGCAATCCATCGCCCTGCGTCGCCGCCAGTGCGGCCTCGATCGAGCCTTCCTTCACCGATTCGTACGCGGCTTCTTTCTTCAGCCGGTCACCCTGCGCATTGGTATATTCGGTGTTCAGTTGCAGCAGCCGGGCCGACAGAATGTTGGTCTTTTCCTCGGGATTGATGACGTTCAATTCGCGCTCGAATCCCACCAGGGCCTGGCTCGAGCGTTCCATCTTGGCCCGCAGCTCCTCGATTTGCTTCTCCATGAAGGTCGCCAGCGAAGCCGAACTGCGGATGCGGATGTTATAGGTATGCTCCAGATAGGACTGCGCGATCCCATTGGCTGCATCCGCCGCCAGTTGCGGATCGTCCGAGCGGTAACTGATCAGCAGCAGATACGTATTCGGAGGCCTGGTGACTCTCAGCCGATTTAGTGTGACCGGTGCGTCACTCGCCCTTGGGAGTAGCGACGTGGCCACCGCCTGATGCTCCAGTTCCCGCAGTTGGAAGCGTTGATCCACCGGCCTCAGTACCGAATCCGACTGGACCAGCTTGATCTGCGTCGCCAGATATTGATCGGAGTCGTTCAACACCGTTCGCGCCGAATCCTGGCCCACCACTCCGGACGGGGTCTGCCGGTCCACGTCCACCGTCGCCGTGGACTCGTATATCGGAGTCAACCGGGATGAGATGATCACCGTGCCGATCACTGCCAGCGCAATAAATCCGCCGATCCGCCAGCGATAGCGCTTCACAATCCACAGGTATTGCGAAAGCGGCAGCTTGCCTTCCTCGGCTTCCTGATCTGCCGGATGGTAGACCGGTGGCGTGTACTCGGGAACCCGCCCCATCTCGACCAACATCGGAAAGCGCTCTTGCTCCTGCATCGAATCTCCCTACGGATGGCTGTAAATCAGGATTCCCGAGGCCGTCGACGACGCGAAGCCGATGGCGCGGTCGATCGTCGTCATCGTCAGCCGGGCCGTGCGATTGTCCGGGATGTACAAAATATCGTTGGCGCTCAGCGGAACGTCGGGCAGCTTGCGATCCAGAATTTTTCGCAGGTCGATCGCGACTTCCTGCTGCCCCTGCGAAGCCGTATCGCCGTGGCGATAAATAAAGGCCTGTTTGTTGGCGTAGGGCATCAACCCCTCCGCCATCGCCAGCGCCTTCAGCAGCGTCAAGCCGAATCCATCCTCGATCTTGAACGCTCCGGGATGCTTCACATTTCCCACCACGAACACCCGGCCGATTTGTGGGACGCGCACTTCTTCGCCGCCTTCGAGCGTCACGTTCAACGTCGGATCGGCCGCGTCGATCAAGCCTTTCACCGGGATTCTTTCGATCCGAGGCACTCCCCCAGGAACCAAAGGAGGTCTGGTCACCAGAATTTCCGTGCCCGCTTCGCTCGACAAACCCTGCGCACGCGTCAGGGCTTCCAATAGAGTCGTCTGCCCCAGTGCTTGAAAGGTCAGCGGAACCTTCACCGCTCCCGCCACACTGATCGGACGGCTATGATATTCCGCGATCGTCACCGTCACGACCGGATCCACCAGGATCTTTTCAGTGTCGAGCGCCGCCGCGATTTTCTCCTCCAGATCCGAAGGCATCAGCCCTTTGGCTTCCACCCTTTGCTTCAGCATCGGCAACCGGATAAATCCTTCCGCGCTCACGCGAACGGTCCGCGTCAGTTCCGGCGCTCCGTAAACTGAAACAAATAGAAGATCGTTGGACCCGATTTTCTGCGCAGGAAGATTTCCCGCGGGCGATCCTTCAGCCACCCGCGTTTCCTGACCCAGGCTCACGCCTACCGCCAGGAGAAAAGAAATAAGAGCCCGCAGTCCGTGCACGAAACTTTGTGTGGAAACGACGGGATTCGTCTCAGGCTGATCTGTAAAATTGCTACCGCCAGAGCTGATACCACTTGCGACGCTCAGTGGTACTTGGTCCCATTTCGGTGGGCTCTAAGGATTCTCCGGTAAGCGTGGCCCTGGGGTTGGTGACGCATAGCGCCGCCGCCCGCTCCTCGCCGTATTCTTCCTTGACCCAGGCATACGCCAGGTCGAGCCTCGGCGTCCTGCGCTCGCAATCGTGGGCATCGCTTGCCAGAAAATGCACCAGGTGACGATCGAGTAAGGTTCGCGAAAACGCCGCCGCGCGGCGTCCGAATTCCCCCAGCAGACTCTGCGCGGTCACCTGTACCCGAGCGCCTTCCGCCACCCATGCGGCGATCTGGTCGATCCTTTGCCGGAGTAGCCCATTGCGCTCCGGATGCGTGACGACCGGCGTCATCCCCGCGTCCTGAAGACGGGAAAAAATCTCTGCCGTGGTAGGGAAAATCAGCAGATCGGAAAATTCCACCATCAGGTAGCGACTCTGGTTGATCGTGTATTTCCGCGGATGGGCGATTGCATCCTGGATGTTATCGTAGCTCAGGTGAAAATCGCACCCCGAATGCAGGCGCAGCACATTGCCGGACGCAGCCGCGATCTCCGCCATCCGTTCCTGGACCATCTCCGGGTCGAACTTATAGTCCGGATTGGCGTGAGGAGTGGCCACCAGATCCGTGGTTCCATGTTCGGCCGCCATCCGCACCATGGCCACTGAGTCTTCAATTGTCCGCGCGCCATCGTCCAGACCGTACAGTACGTGACTGTGAATGTCGATCAAACTTCGATTCTAGCCGACCAAGGCTATTGACCCGTCGGACCGGGGCTGACGGTCTTGACCAGTTCGATGCGCCGATTCTTGCTCCGCCCCGCCTCCGTCGCATTATCCGAAACCGGGTGGGTGTCGCCCATCCCCTTCGGATCCAGCCGGGAGCGCTTGATCCCATTCGTCACCAGCCAGTTCACCACGGCCGAAGCGCGGAAAAAAGATAGATTTAGGTTCGCCGTCTTCGATCCCACATTATCCGTGTGCCCTTCCACGCGAAGATGCCAGCTCGGGTGATCCTTCAATAACGTCACCACTTCATCGAGGATGGTAACCGACCCCGGCTGCAAGTCTGGCCTGCCCATAATGAATTGGACGCCATTCACCGGCACGTGTCCGTAGCGCTCCAGCATCTCGGCCATGGAATCGGCGTCGATCGCGGAATCGAAATCCGGTCCCACTGCGTCGATCTCGGTGATGGTGTAAAACCGGGAAGCGGCCTCCACCGTGATCCAAAGATCGTCCCGATGCGCCGTTATGGACGCCTCTGCGTCCGAAAACCGGTAGGGAACGTCGAATCCGGCGGCTCGCAACGCCGTCTCGGCCTTGTCCACGATCGATCCTGGTGTCGTGCCCGTCCAGCATTCGTACATCACCGCACGGCTGCTTCCGTCCATCGCGGCGCTCACCGCGTCTCCCCGTTCGTCTTCCCCGATCGGAATATCGCGGTGATCGGATTCTTTCTTTTCGCAGTTATCAATCCGGCAGGCCATGACTTTCGGGAAATATTTCGAATCCATGCAGCCCGGCTGGTCCGGCGCGAGCTTCGCTAGTGGCGGAAGTCCTTGCGCGGCAAGTGTTTGCCCCAGTACGAATGCGAAAACGAAAATGATGAGAAATTTAGACGCGCGAATCATCCTACGGAAATGATCGGCCGCTCGCTCATCCGCCAATAGAGTACATCGGCCTCGGAGGTGCTACGAATTGCGTGGAATTGATCTCATGTCCCAGCCACTTCGCGTGTACCGACCCGGCGATTGCCGCCGCAATCTCCTCGTCCGAAGCGTTCCCGCGGATCAACGCGCGAATATCCGTCTCCTCCACCGCGAACAAACAGTACCGCAGATGCCCGTCGGCGGTAATCCGCAGCCGGTTGCAATTCAGGCAGAACGGCCTGCTGACGGAAGGGATAAACCCCACCCGTCCAATCCCATCCGCGAATCGATACTCAGTCGCCGGAGCTCTCGGGTCTCCATCTGGAATCTCTTCGAGCGGCCCGATCTCCCTTTCGAGCGTCGCGATCATATCGTCCGCCAGCAACACGCGCCCTCGATCCCAGATCCCCTGTGAATCCAGCGGCATAAACTCGATATACCGGATTTCAATCCCTCGTTCCCGTCCAAACCGGGCCATCGGCGCGATATCCGGCTCGATCAGATTCTTCACCGCGACGACGTTGATCTTGATCGGTCCATACCCCAGCCGTTGACACGTCTCGATCCCTTCGATCACCCGTTCGAAATCGTCGCGGCGCGTAATTTTCTTGAAGCGCTCCCGGTCCAGCGTATCCAGATGGACGTTGATCCGCCGCAGCCCCGCGTCGTACAGTTCCTCTGCCTGCCGCGCCAGCAGCACGCCGTTGGTGGTCAGCGCCAGATCCTCGATGCCTTCAATCGCTGACAACTTCCGGATCAGCGTGGAGACGTTTTTTCGCACCAGCGGCTCGCCGCCCGTCAGCCGGATCTTGCGCACCCCCAATTTCGCCGCGACCGAAACAAACCGCTCGATCTCCTCGAATGTAAGCAGCTTCTCCCGCGCCTCGAACTTCACGGCTGTTTCGGGCATGCAGTAAAAACACCGGATGTTGCACCGGTCCGTCACGCTCACTCGCAAGTTGTCGTGAATCCGCCCGAACGTGTCGATGAGTTGCGTCACTGAACAGCCAGCATGCGCTCGATCGGTAATCGAGCTTTGTCAATCATATCCTGCGCAAGTTCGACGCGAGGCGCAAGATGCTTCAGCGCATCCCGCAATTTCTCCAGCGTGTTCCGCCGCATGTACGGGCACTCGCTGCAATTGCAGTTCTCATTCGGCAGGAAATAAAACTTCTTCTCCGGCGCCAGCCTCTGGAGTGAATGGCCCACTCCGCTCTCCGTCATCACGATAAATTCCGGCGCGTCCTGATGCGCGCACCAGTCGATAATCGCCGACGTCGAGCCGATAAAATCCGCCATCGAGAGCACATCTTTAGGACACTCCGGGTGCGCCGCCACCAGCGCCGAAGGATGCTCCACCCGGGCCGCCGCCAGCTTTCGAGCCGCGAACGTCGCATGAACGATGCAGGCGCCCTGCCAGATTTTCATGTTCTCGCGCCCGGTCTGCTCGCGGACATAATTTCCTAAATTTATATCTGGCAGAAACAGCACCGGCCGGTCCTTCGGAATCGAGTTGACGATTTTCACCGCATTGCGCGAAGTGCAAAGAATATCGCTCTCGGCCTTCACCTCAACGGAAGTATTGATGTACGACACAATCGCGTATTCCGGATGCGCGTTCTTGAACGCGCGAATCTGTTCCACCGGACAGCTATCCACCAAGCTGCATCCCGCATCTCGATCCGGCACCACCACCACGCGTTCGGGATTCAGCACCTTCGCCGTCTCCGCCATGAACCACACGCCGCAGAACGCAATCACGTCGCCAGAAAATTCCTGCGCCTTCCGGGCCAGCTCCAGGCTGTCGCCCACCGCGTCGGCCAAGTCTTGAATCTCCGCATCCTGGTAATGATGCGCGAGAATCACAGCCTTGCGGGCAACCTTTAGATCCGTAATTTCGTCGACCAGGGAATCAATCGCAACCATGGGAGGCCTGTTATCTCTATTCTATCCCTAACTACAGGAACAACCTTTGCCGATTGGATGCGCCATCAGCGGGGTAGGTCGCAAGACGAAGGCCAGTGACGTGCTCCCTCACTCACTTAAAGAAGAAAGAGGAAAGAAAATGATGAACCTGAATTTAAGCCGCTGGGCCCTGGCCGCGGCGTTGACGATCGGCCTTGGCGGATTCGCTCTACAGGCCGATGACGCCAAGGATTACTCGAAAACCAAGCAATACCAGCAAGGCGTGCGCGAAGGAAAGGACGACCACGCGCATAATAAGGACCACAGCAAGAACCGGCACTTCAAAAAGGACGAAGATCAGAAAGCCTACGAAGCCGGCTATCAGAAGGGCTTCGTAGTAGAAGTAAAAGTGCCGTAACTGCAAAAATAGAAGTACTATTTACCGCCAGTAGGGCGGGTCCCCGACCCGCCCATATTGCAACCTGCGCTGAAACGCACCAACAAAACCCTCGATTTTTACTCGACCAAAGCAGGCCGGCCCCCGATAGCAAGTGGGGCAGGTTCCCGACCTGCCCTCCGTCCTACCCCTCCACAGCCTCCCGATCCAAAAACTTCAACAATAAATAAAAAAACAAAAATATCCCCACCGCAAACGCCGCCATGTGCCACGTATGAGCCTTCACCCAAGCCTTCGAATTCTCCACCGTCCCCAACTTCACTCCCAAATACGCCAGCCCCGAGTACCGCAATATCCGGCCCACTGCGAGCACGCCCAAAAATCGCCACCGGCTAACACCCATCGCCCCCGCGCACGCCGCGAATGCTTTGAATGGTAGAAACGGCAGGGGCACCAGCGCAGGGATGAACACCGTCACCAGCCCATAGCGCCGAAACCACGCTCGGAACTTCGCGCCGCGCTCCGACGATGTATATTTGGCGAGCAGCTTTTCGCCGCCCCTCTGCATCACGTCGAAAAACGCCGCCGTTCCGATCAGCGATCCCAATACCGCCATCGCCGCGCACCACGCGGCATCGTTGGGACGCGCAATCGCCATGAACACTAGCAGCCAGTCCGTGCCGCCCGGATTCGGAATCCCCAGCGACTCGACAGTCGAAACAATCAGCAGACCCCAAGGCCCCAACGCTTTGAGGATCTCCCAGAAATGACTCATTCCATCATTCCGATCAACTCCGCCTCGTCGATCACCTTGATCCCCAACTCCTTCGCCTTGTCGAGCTTCGAGCCCGCCTCTTCTCCCGCGACTACATAATTCGTTTTCTTACTCACCGATTTTAAAATCTTCCCGCCCGCCGCTTCAATCCGCGCTTGCGCCTCCTCGCGAGTCAGATTCGGAAGCGTCCCCGTCAACACAAACGTGAGCCCTTCCAATTTCCCGGAGTGCCGCGTGATAGTGTAAGTAAATCCAAACCCCGCGTTGCGCAGCCTCTCCACCAACTCCCGATTCGAGTGCTGATCGAAAAACTGCCGGATCGCATGAGCCACTTTCGGCCCCACCTCTTCCGCCTTTTTCAGCTCCTCTTCTTGGGCGTTCATGATCTTGTCGAGATCGCCAAAAGTCTCCGCCAAGATCAGCGCTGTGCGCTCACCGACAAATGGGATGCCCAGCCCGTTAATAAGGCGATTTAAGGGTTGCTGGAGCGACAATTCGATGCGTTTAAGAACGTTTAACGCCGATTTAGAACCCATTCTTTCGATTTTTACCAGGTCTTCGAGGGTCAATTTATAGAGATCGGCGACATTCTTCACCAGGCCGGAATCCACCAGGTTGTTCACCAGCACTTCGCCCAAACCATCGATGTCCATGACGCCTCGCCCCGCGAAATGGAGTACGGATTCTTTCAGCCGAGCCGGACAATTCGTGTTAATACAACGACTTATCGCCTCACCCTCCGTTCTCACGATCTCCTCGCCGCAATTGGGGCAGTTCTTCGGCATCACAAACGGCCGCCGGTTCTCGCCTTCCTGAACCACCCGAACGACCTTCGGAATCACGTCGCCCGCGCGCTCAACTAGAACCAAATCACCAATTTGCACGCCTAACCGCCCGATTTCGTCTTCGTTGTGCAGCGTCGCCTTCGAGACCATCACTCCGCCGATGTTGACCGGCCTGAAAAACGCCGCTGGGGTAACCGCTCCGGTCCGGCCGACGTTGACACCGATATCTTCAACAATCGTTTGGGCTTGCCGGGCAGGGAACTTAAATGCGATAGCCCATCGTGGAGCTTTTGCCGTCCACCCCAATTTAGTCTGCTGTGCCACCGAATCGACCTTTGCCACCACCCCATCAATTTCCAGCGGCAGGTCATCTCTCTTTGTTTCCCATTGTTTGCAGAACTCAACCAATTCTTCAATTCCGGAACAATGTTTTCGATGACTATTAACCCTAAATCCCATCTTATGTAATGCTTCGAGTGACTCCCATTGAGTGGGAAGCGGGGGAAACAGGAAATAAGCGTAAAAATCGAGCTGCCGCGAAGCGGTAATCGATGGATCCAGCACCCGGAGCGAACCGGCCGCCGCGTTTCGAGGATTCGCAAACCGAGGCAGATCAGCAACTTCGCGCTCGGCGTTCAATTTCTCGAACGCTTTCTTGTTAAACACCACTTCGCCCCGCACTTCGAAAGTTCCTTTCGCGCGCAGAGGAACCGATTTGATGGTCCGGGTATTTTCCGTGACATCCTCACCCACCGAACCGTCGCCTCGTGTCACCGCCTGCGCAAACGCGCCGTTCCGGAAATGAATCGCGAGCGAGAGCCCATCTAGCTTCAACTCAGCTACATACGTGTATTGTTCATCGCCCAAAAGATCATGGACACGGCGGTCGAAATCGCGCAATTCGGCTTCGTCGAGCGCATTATCCAAACTGAGCATCGCGCCCGAATGCGCCACTTTGACGAATCCCTCGCGAGGTTTTCCACCGACCCTCTGGGTGGGCGAATCGGGCGACGCCAATTCCGGATGCGCTGCCTCTAACTCCTTCAATTCCCGCATCATCGCGTCATATTCCGCGTCCGTGATCTCAGGGGCGTCGAGCACGTAATACAAATGTTCGTGCCGGCGCAGTTCATCGCGCAACTGTTCGATTCTTTGGGAGTTATACTGAGAGGATCGCAACATATCAGCAGCCGGTTCTCATTTATAATCCTGCGGCCGGCAAATTCCGGCGCAATCCTGAGCGCACCTTACAACGTACCATTGACGCACTCAGCCGCGCGAGTCTATGTCCTCGCCCAATCGCCACCGATAAAGCCGGACACGCAACGGAGCTTGCGACGCAGGCGGTTCGCGATGGCGCGGACTTGATTCTGGTGCTCGGCGGAGACGGCACGATCAACGAAGTCGTCAATGGAATGAACGGCGGAATGGTCGGCGGACTGTTGGGGTCCGATGTGCACTTGGGCGTTCTGCCGGGCGGAACGGCGAATGTGCTGGCGATGGAGCTGGGGCTTGGGTCGAGACTGGAGCGCGCGATCGAGCGGCTCTCGCGCTGCGTTCCAAAACGAATCGCACTCGGCAAGATCTGGCAAGCCGACCATCCGGCGCGTCACTTTCTAATGATGGCGGGCGCGGGATTCGACGCGCAGGTAGTGGTGGATCTGAATTCGGGCCTCAAGGCGAAGACCGGCAAGCTGGCCTATTGGGTGGCGGGATTTTCGCAGATCGTCAAGCGCGTGGGGCAGCTTGAAACGCGTATCAACGGCAACACCTATCCTTGCGGGTTTGCGCTGGTGTCGCGAGTGCGGAATTACGGCGGCGACCTTGAGCTGGCGCGCGGCGCATCGCTGCTGAGCAACGATTTCGAGACCGTGATGTTCGAAGGATCGAATCCGCTGCGCTACGCATTCTACATGATGGCGGTGGCCGTGAAGCAGGTGCAGAAGATGCCCGGCGTGCGCACGGTGCGCTCGACGAGAATCGAGTTGCTGGGCGACGCGCCGATTCAGATCGACGGCGAATATGTAGGCCGGTCGCCCGCGACCATCGAGATTGTTCGCGACGCGCTGACGATTCTAATGCCGGAGTCATATGGATAACATCACCCATTCCCTGGTGGGCGTGATGCTGGCGCGAGTCTCCGGAAAGAATACCGCGATGATGGTGCTGGCGGCCAATCTTCCGGACATCGACATAGTTTCCTGGGCCGGCGGATCGTTGACGTATATCGAGGCTCATCGCGGTATCTTTCATTCGTTAACAGCGGCGCCGCTGATGGCGCTGGCTCTGATGCTGCTGTTTCGCACGCGGACCTGGCAGGCATTTCTGGCTTGTTTAACGGGCGTGCTGAGCCATCTGCTGCTGGACTGGACCAACACCTATGGGATTCGTCTGCTGCTGCCGTTTTCGGGGCGTTGGCTGCACCTCGATACAGTGGATGTGGTAGATCCGTGGATTTGGCTGGCATTTCTGCTGGCCGTGGCTGCGCCGGCACTGGCGGGCCTGGTAAGCTCCGAAATCGGCGCGAAGAAAGGCCCCGGAGCGAAACGAGGCTGGGCATGGGTCGCGCTCATTTTTCTGCTGGCGTACGAAGGCGGGAGAATTGCCGCGCATCGACGGGCGCTGGCGGTGATGGGGGCGCGGCTCTACAACGGCAAACAGGCGAACCGGCTGAGTGCGATTCCGAACCGCTGGACGCCGTTCGAGTGGAGAGGAGTCGCGGAGGGGGACGGGTACGTGGTGGACGTGCCGGTGGATCTGAACACGGAGTTCGATCCGTCCGAGGGGCGCATCGATTACAGCAGTCCAGCGAATGAGGCGGCACTGAAGACCCGGCCATTCGAGGTGTTCAGTAAGTTCGATCAGTTACCGTTCTGGAAGGTCGAGAAGCTTCCAGACAATGCGGCGCAGGTGCAGTTAATCGATTTGCGATTCGGGACGCCGGAAAGGCCGGGGTTTGCGGCGACGGCGATCCTGGATGCGTCGGGAGTGGTACGGGAGTCGAGGTTCGGGTTTGGGTTGCCGGTGGGGCGGTGAAGTGGTCGCTCGATCCAAATGTCGCCGGGGTTAGGAGGGACAGTCTCGTCCGTCACCAGTTCCCCCACCAGTTCCCCCCCAGTTCCCCGTCTTGTGCGCGGCGAAGGGCAATGGCGCATCGCCATCGGCCTTTACGGTCAAGATGTAGTTCTTCCGCTTCACGAAACGTGTTTTCCCGAAGTTTTCGGAAAAGTTCCGGGTATGTTTAAAAAACTCCCAGCCCATTGAGGGAACTAGGCTGCAATCCCTTGGGTTGTCTCGTGGCGAAGGCAGGGGAATTCAGCGGCTTGCCATAAGCTCAAGTGCTTTTTTGGCCTCGGGCGAGGAGGGGTTTTCTTTGAGGATGTCTCCCAGGATGGACATCCCGCGATTCCGGTCTCCCAGCTTGATGTACACCATTGCAAGGTGACATTTTCCACCCACATTGGTGCCATTCTCCGCTTTGGCTAAATGCGCGAGCGCTTCTCTATACTCGCCCTTCTGATAGTATGCCCACCCGATCGTGTCATCCACCGCTGTGTTCTCAGGGGACAATTCTTTTGCCTTTTGCGCCAGCGCCAGGGCACGGTCCGGATCTGTGTCGGTATCGGCCAAGATGAACGCCAGGTTATTTAAAGCGAGAATCTCATTGGGGTTATCCTGGAGCACGCGATTGTAATACCCGATCGCTGCGGCGGTGTGACCCCCTTTAATCTCGGCGTCGGCCAACAACATCAGGGCCTCCGCGTTGTGGGGATCGCGGGTGACGATGCCGTTCAGAAGATCCCGAGCAACATCGGACTTCCCCTCCTTGACCGCGACCTTCACCAAACCGAAGTCGCCCGCGCTGGACCTGGGGTTGAGTCTCTTCGCTTCCTGAAAAGCGCTTCGAGCCCCGGAAATATCGCCGTTCTGAAGCAACGCACTACCAAGAAGCTGTTGACCCGCAGGGGAATTAGGCACACGCGAAACGTACTTCCTGACGGTTTCGATGGCCTGGGCATTGTTTTTCTCTGCGCGATAGCTTTTCGCCAGCGCCTCTACCGCGCTCCATTCCTCGGGCCTTTGTTCCAACACTTGTTCGAGGAGTGCCCGGCCCTCCCGATAATTCTTCTGCTGTAGCTGGTAGAGGCCGTCTTGCAACACCAGCCGAGGGTCATGGGAAATAGCCAAACCTTCGTCAATGCCTTTTCGCAGCTCGACGGAGTCATTTTGGCTCATCCAGGCGACATTTCGCTCCACGATAAGATCTACATTATGGAGTTGCTCGGGCGGCGCCTGATTGAGCAGATCGATGGCTCCTTTAGCGGAGTGCCCGGTGGTGTACGTGTGAGCGAGATCGATCCGCGCCGCCAGCAGTTTTGGATCGAGCCGGAGCGCTTCCGACAGTTCCGAGATCTGGTTTTCCCTTGCGCCGCGGGCCAAATGAACCCTGGCGAGCAGCAGATGGGCCGGGGCAGAATCCGAGTGGGTACGGAGGACTTCCGTGACATCGTTCTGAGCGTCCTGAATCTTTCCAGCCGCAAGATTCAAGGCCGCGCGCTGCATCAACCCGTCGGTGTCCTTGGGATTGCGTTTCAAGGACTCCGCTAGAACCTTCTCAGCCTCAGCCTGCCGGCCCGTTTTATAATACGCCACCATCAGGCGCGTTCGGGCGCCCCGATCGTTCGTATCCTCTCTGTACTGCTGCTCGAGTTCACGAATGGCAGCATCGGGCTGCTTCGTCTGAAACAGGAAAACGGCGTGCACGGGACGGTATTTTTTATCTGGAACAGAGGACGCGCGCTGAAACGCTTTGTCTGCCTCATCGATTTTGGACTCGTGATAAAGAAGGCTGCCCAAGGCCACCCAATTCATTCCGTTGTTGGGATCGAGTTCGGCCGCGCGGCGGAGCTGCTTTTCAGCCTCCGCCGTTTTCTGAATCGCCGCATAGAAACGCCCCAGCACGAAGGCGTGCTCCGCTGAATTGGGTGCGTCCGCGGCGCCTTTCTCCAGAATCTGCTCGGCTCCTGGGATATCGTTGGCTCGAAGCTTAACCGCCGCCAGCATGATTGACGAGTTCAAGTGCTGGGGCGCAGCCGCGAGAGCCTCCTGGAGATGCTTTACGGCCTCCGTGGAATCCTCCAGCCGCAACTCAGCCACTGCGACGGTCCACAACGCGTCGGCGTTGCCGGGCGAGGCAGCGAGTATTTCCTCCGCCTTGTCGTAGCCCTGTTTCGCGACGTTGCGATCATTATTTATCGCCATTAACTCGGCCAGCTTTAGCCCGGCCGCGATATGCTTTGGATCGAGTCTGACCGCCGTCATCAACTCGCTCGCGGCGGCCTGCATCGAGCCTGACCCCAGATAAGCTAGCGCAAGCTGGTAATGTGGCTCCGCATCCTTGGGCATGACTTGGGCAGCATTCCTAAAATCTAGAACGGCGCGCCCGAGATCGCCAGACTTGACGTGTTTCTGGCCCGCTTCGAGGAACGCTGCTTCCTTCTGCTGTGGGGTTCGGGAGCAGCTTATGAGCAGAGCAGAGGCTAGGCTTAATGAGAGTACTGTGTGGAGGGGGCGCAGCATGATCGTCTACTTTAGCAATTGACGTGCCACAAAACTACCTTAGGAATTCCGAGAGCCTTAGGAAAAGAAAAAAGCGGGGCATTTGACTGCCCCGCTTCGTTAAGTTTGACGTTTTGTTCCGGCGCGAAACTACATTCTCGCCGAGAGCTTTTTCCGCAGCGGAACTGCGACCAAAGCCATGATCGTGCCGAACAGGATAATGCTGGTGGGCTCCGGAACAGAGCCGCCGGCAGTGGAGCTGCCCAGTGTGATGTTATCGAATGCGATAAAGTTCGCGGATCCGCCAAAGTTTACGGATTCCGCCGTTCCGGCGAAAGTGACCCCGATCGGTACGAATACGGTGTACGGATTGGGAGTACTCGGCAGCGAAAGACTCGCGAGGAGGGTTCCCGTCCCGTTCAGACCGGACCAGACATCCACAGAGCCCGTAAAGCCGACCTGGTCGGAGTAAAAGAACGAAAAGCCCGTGGTGAAGCCTGCGGCTACGTTCATGGTGTCCCCCGCACCACTCAAGAAAAACAGAACGGTGTCGCCCGATGGCGGGTTCGAGAAATTACCAGTGCCGCCATCGGCATCCTCGATGATAGCCAACGAGTTCGAGCTAAAAACGATACCGTCGCTCGGTCCGGGTCCGGATCCACTTCCGCCGAGTCCGCCATTGTAGTAGTTGTCGACGGCCTCTTCGTCCTTCAGGCCCTCAAAAGTGAGCGTAACAACGCCCGCTTGCATAATCGGCATGACAATGGTCGCCAAGCCGAGGAGCAAAATCAATCCCGCGATTTTCTTCATTACTTTCCTCCTACTTAAATTTTGATCGCTCGACACCGCTACGCAGAGCCGAATTGCCGTACACACATAGCACGTTCGATACCAGCGTCTAGGCGATTGATAACAGTAAAGTTCGTGCTATTTCCTTCAGCCGACTTTACGATTTTGGTACCTTTTAATCCCACGGTTTGGGTCTCCGTTCAAAGATTTTGGTCGGAGAGAGCTAGCCCAGAGCATTGAGTTCCCCGAAGAAGGCCGGCGCCGACCTGTTGAAAGCTCCGGTCCGGCTTTGCGCCGGCCAAGGTGAGGGTCGGGACGGTTCTGGTCATCGGGCTGCTTTTCCTCATCAAGGCTTCCGGTTTCGTCCTGCCGATAACTTTGTTCGCGGGTGTTGATTTTTAATCGATCATTCGGACGGTTTAGCATATACTGCTTTGAGAGGTGCCGGATGAAGAAACTGGGCGGTTTCGCGGTACTATTCACTATTTCCGCTGCTACGGCGGGCGCGGCGACGCGAACGGAATATCTGAGCAGGCTCCCGCTTCGTTTTGAGGAAAACAGGGGGCGGGACGGTCATCCCGGCGCCCTCTACATGGCGCGCACAGAGAGTTTTTCGCTCAGTCTTGCAGCGTCCGGCAACTGGCTCGATTGGAGGAACGCGGGCGGGGCGAAGCTGGCCAGCGTACACACGCGCCTGGTGGGTGCGAATCCGGCGCGCCTGGAACCGGCCGACCGTCTGCCGGGGGTCGCGAATTATTTCCAGGGGTCCGCGGGCGAATGGCGCACGGATGTGACTGGATTCGGGCGGATTCGATATAGCGGCGTGTATTCGGGCATCGACCTGGTATTTCATGGCGAAGAGCACCGGCTGGAATATGATTTCGTGGTCGCTCCGCACGCCGATCCTGGGGCGATTCAGTTGGAGATCAGCGGTCAAAAGAGTTTGCGCGTCGAAGATAGCGGGGATCTGGTCATCGAGACGGAAGCGGGCGAGATCCGGTGGAAGAAGCCGGAGATTTACCAGGACGCGAACGGTGCCCGCCAAGTGATCGATGGGCGTTTTCTGGTCGCCGGCGCGCGGACAGTGAAGTTTGAAATCGCGGCGTACGATTCCGCACGCACGCTGGTGATCGATCCGGTTTTGCAATATTCCACGTATCTGGGCAGCACCGGGAACGATGGAGGACGAGGGATCGGCCTCGATAGCGCGGGGAACATTTATATTGTCGGGAACACGACCTCGACGAACCTGCCTACGGTTTCCGCGGCGCAGGCGAATTACGGAGGGATGTCTTCGAATTTCATGAATGGCGACGCGTTCGTGGTGAAGTTCAGTCCGGCGGGGGCGCTGGTGTACCTCACCTATCTGGGTGGGAGCGGCGACGATGCGGCTTCGGCTGTTGCGGTGGACCCTTCTGGAAACGCTTATGTGGTGGGGGCTACGACGTCGACAAATTTTCCGGTGGCGAGTCCGGCGCAGTTGAATTTTGGGGGGATGGGCGGCAAGGGTTATGTCCGCACCGGCGACGCGTTTGTGGCGAAGCTGAATCCTACGGGGAACCGGCTGCTTTATTCAACCTACCTGGGAGGGAATCAGGACGACGCGGCACTGGCGGTAGCCATCGACTCCAAGGGCGATGCGTTCGTGGCCGGGGTGACGTCTTCCATGAATTTCCCGATCACCGCGAACGCGTATCAATCCTACTATCGCGGCGGGGAAGGTGAGCCGGTGAGCCGCGCGGGCCATACGATGTGGGATCCAGGCGACGTGTTTGTCGCGGAGCTCAATCCCAGCGGCTCCCAGCTGGTGTTTGCGACCTACTACGGAGGCACCAGCGATGATGCTGCCTTCAGCATCGCACTGGATTCGGCCAGCAATATTTATGTAGGAGGGTGCACGATTTCTCCCGATCTTCCGACGACGGCAGGTGCGCTTCAACGCAGCTTTGGCGGGAGCGAAGTGAAGAATAAAAACTTTCTGACGGGCGACGGATTTGTCGCGAAGTTCGATCCGACGGGTTCCACTTTGATGTATTCGACGTACTTTGGCGGCACCGGCGACGACTGTATTTCGTCCATCGCCGTCGACAGCAAAGGCGATGTATACATGACCGGGTCCACGTCCAGCCAATTCCTGAAAACGACAACCAATGCGTTTCAGCCGCTGTTTAGCGGGTACACGTTGAAGCCGAAGGGCATCGGGCACCTGTACGGCGACGCGTTTGTCGGAGAACTGAATCCCGCCGGATCGGAGCTGATTTACTTAAGCTATCTGGGCGGGAGCGAAAACGACGGCGGCATGGCGATCGCGATCGATGCCGGCGGCAACGCTTATGTTACGGGGTTCACGGACTCGACCAATTTTCCGCTCGCCGGTGCGTCTTTACAGACGAAGATGGCGGGCGATGGGAAATTTGCCGGACGGACGCCTTATGGAGACGCCTTTTTATGCGTCGTGAATCCCACAGGGACAGCTCTGCTCTACAGCAGCTATTTCGGCGGGAATTTCGACGATCTCGGCGCGGGGATTGCCCTCGACGGTTCGGGCGGAGTCTATATTACAGGCGAAACCGCGTCGACCACGCTGGCAACCACGACAAACGCGCAGCAGGCGAAGTTTGGAGGGCTGGGCGCAACCAGCTCCTGGGTCCACGGAGACGCATTTTACGCGGTTTTTAACGGATTTTCGTCCGCCGGGCCGCAGATCTCCAAGGTTGCCAACGCGGAGGGCGAGAGCCTCACCATCGCCGCCAACACGTGGGTGGAAGTAAAAGGCACGGGGCTTTCGGCGACGATGCGGACGTGGCAAACTTCCGATTTTGTCGGCAATCAGCTTCCCATCGCGCTCGACGGGGTCAGCGTCACGCTGAACGGAGAGAACGCGTATGTCTATTACATCAGCGGAACGCAGATTAATATTCTGACTCCGCCCGATCTGGCGGCGGGCCCGGTGCAAGTGGTGGTGAACAACAGCACGGGAAGCAGCGCCGCGTATGCTTCGCAGGCGGCGGCGGTCTCGCCCTCGTTTTTCATATTCGGCAGCGGACCCTACATCGCCGCGACGCACCTCAACAACACCGGCTGTGCGGCGTCCGGTCTGACGTATTGCTACGTCGGACCTACCACGCTGTATCCGGGGTACAGCACACCCGCGATGGGTGGGGAAAACATTGTTCTCTACGCGAACGGACTAGGAGCGGTGGTTCCACCGGTGATTAAAGGATCGCTCACGCAGACCGGATCGCTGGCGACTAAGCCGATTATTTCAATCGCCAACAATCCCGTTACCGTGACTTTCGCGGGGCTAATTTCGCCAGGGCTGTACCAGTTTAATATCGTGATCCCGCCGGGAACCCCTGCGGGCGACGATTTCATCACCATCAACTACGATAACGTCGTATCCGCCCTCGGACCACAGATCACGATTCAGTGAAACTGCACGGTGCGGCCGTTCGCATAGATCGAAAATAGCGCTCCCATACCGATTCCAGCCGCGGGAATTGGAGTCGCTTTCGCGGGAATCGAGACAACGAAGACACGATCGTACGGGTATCCTACCCCGGAGGATGCGGGAATATTCGCGAGCAGCGCAGCAGGTATTTCAAAGTGAGTCGCATTCGAAGGCGTGGTACACAGGCATGTCCCGATGGCGGTGGTGGTCTGATCGATGTTAGTTGCGATGACGACGGTCCAGCGTCCGGCTGCCTGCCCCCGCCAGTGTAAAGGCAGGCTGCGGGTGCGGTTGACGATCGCGGTCTGATCTCGATCGGTCCATTCAAAAGGCCCAGGAGCTTCCGTCGTAACGCGAAAGCGGCCGACGTCGATTCCACCTGGTCCGCTCAGGAAAAACTTGCCTGGATTGAGGAATCGCAAGGGCACTTTGGCATGATAATAGCCGACCGAGCCGGGATCCCAGGGAATACTCCGCCGCCGATTATCCCGTCCCACGACGACTTGCGGTCCTGCCGCGAGGCCTTCGCCTCCGAGTTCTCCGGAGAGCGATGCGGAAAGGCTGATCGGCGGGTTGGTGGTCCATTGGAGAGCGCTGGTGTAGGTCGTGCAGGTTCCGGGCGGAGGCCACATCATGAGCGGGGATCGGGAAAGTCCCGGGTCCCGCAACGTGAAGGTGGCCGCGACTTCCCCCTTGTCGGTCTTCTTTCCGTTCTCATCCATGTTGGTGCGAGAAACAATGACCATCCCGATGCGTTTCGTTTCCAGGATTGGAATGGGTCCGGAATCGCACCCGCCCGGCTTCACTGCGGCTTGAACGGTCATGGTCACGACATTGCTCGCGCGATTAGGCGAGGCTTGCAGATAGACCGGAACATAACAGCCTTGCGGCGTATCGGGTGGAACGGCGAAGGAGATTTCCTGCTCGCCGGGTTGCGCACCGGCTCGCGCGACGCCGGCATTGGCGGTGCGGTTGCCCACGACGACAATGGCCGGCGCGCTTTTCCCTAGTCCAGTCACGATCATCGTGACACGCTGTCCGGGAGTCGCGGGATGGGTAGCGGAATTGAGGGCTTTCTTGCCCAGCGAATCGATGTTTTCGATTCGTCCAGGTCCCCATCCCAGGTTGTTTTGACTAAAGACACCGGGATTGGAAGCCGCGACCTCGATCGAAAATGGCTTGCTGGCACGGCCCTCAGCGGTGACGACCAGCGTGGACGGGCCGAGGGGGGACGCGTCGGGCATGAGTGCTTCGATTCTCTCGGGCTGAACGGCCAGCACTTTAACCGGTGTTACCACAGTTCCGTTGCGGAGGGAGACGGTCGCCGCCGACCCGAAGTGGACTCCGCGGATGGAGAACGCGGCGCCGCGCGCAATGGGTCCGCCGGCGAGCGTCGACGGGATCTGGCTCGCGCGATTCACGACGCCGTTCTGTCCGATAGCTGGCTGCGCAAAAAGGCTCGGACCAACACAGCAGAGCCAAGCCCAGCGCGAAAGACGCGACACATCCTCAGACTATCGCGCTATCATCGTCGTTCGCACGATGCGTTTCGCTCAATTTCGTCACGCCGTTCGACTTGCGTGGAAGAACCTGCGCACGCGGCCCGCCCGGTCCGCCCTGGTGGTGGTCGCCCTGGCGCTGAGCATTTCCGGGGTCAGCGGGGTGCGCGGCGCGGTTCGCGTGGCGCTCGACGCATTGCATCAAGGCTCGCGAACGCCGCTTGCGGGCGACCTGAGCATCGATACGGGCGACGCTGTCAGCGCGAAACAGTACGCCGCCTTGGACGCCCTGCGCCAGGAGGGGATCGAATGGACGCTGGTTACGCTGGCTCTGACCATGGCCGCTTCCTCCGAATCGCCCGATGCGGTGTTCGTGGCCGTGAAGGCCGTCGATCCGGCGGTGTACCCGTTTTATGGCGGAGAGAAGTTGACCGGCAAATTACGCGGCGATGGGGTCGTCGTTTCCGAAAATACTCTGCGCCGGTTGCATGTCCGCGTGGGCGATCCGATTCGCATCGCGGGCCGGGAGTTCCACATCTCGGCCACGGGAAAAGCGGAGCCGGAGCAATTGCTGGGGATTCTGGACCGCGGCATGCGGTGTACTCTCTCGCGTGAAAATTTTCGCAAAACCGGCATCGCCCGCGCGGGGAACGCGAGCAAGAATCGAATCCTGCTGCGGGTACCGGCGGGTGTGGATCTAGGCGACATCAAGCGGAGACTGCGGCCTCTGCTTCAGGACGGCGTCGTGCTGGACTATCAGGACGTCAATCAGAATATCGGCTTGAGAATCGACGGGCTGGCGGTTTATGTGGGCGAGACGGCTCTGTTGGCGTTAGCGCTCGGGTCGATGGGAGTCGCGATCGCGGTTCGGCAGCATCTGGAGGAAAGAGTCGAAATATTCGCCACCATGAAAATGGTCGGCGCGCGCAACAGCCAGTTGGTAGCGATGTTTTTCGCGGAAACAGCCTTGCTGATCGCGGCTGCGCTGCCGCTTGGAGTGGCGCTCGGCTGGCTGCTGAAGATGACCTTGTTGTCGATCGCGGCGAAATTTTTCCCCTTACCGCCCGTGAGCGGTGGGAACGGGGTCTTATTTCTGGAAGCGGCTGGCGCTGCGATTCTCGCGATGATCCCCGCCGTCGTCGAGCCTATCTGGATGCTTTGCCGCCTGCGTCCTGCCGTCTTCCTGAGGAAAGAAGCGCGCATCGATTACCCGGGCCGAGTGGTAGCGTGGACGTCCGCCGCGCTGCTCTATGCGGCGCTGGTGGCGATCGCGGAGCGCGTTCTCGGAGGGTGGAAGGAAGCCCTGTTATTTTCCGGAGGGCTGTTCGTCGGCGCAGCGCTCTGTTTCCTGCTGGCGAAGCTTTTCTTGCGCGCCATCGCGGCGGTGAGGGGCTTGCCGGCGGCGGTGCGTTTAGGAGTCGCGAATCTCACGCGTCCCGGAAATCGCGCCACGTTGATGATCGCCGCGATTGCGAGCGGCGCCATGATGATGGTGGCGACCGTCGAATCGGGGCTGGTCACGATGCGCGCCGTGGATGCAAAGCTGCCTTACGATCTCACCGACAGTCTGCTGATTGCCGGATTTCAGGCTTATCATCGCGAGGAGATTCTGTCGTTCGCAAGGAGCGTTCCCGGCGTCCTGAATGCCGAGATGAAGACCCAGGCGGGCATTCGTTTAATCGCGGTGAATGGCTTGCCACTGCATACGACGGGGTCCTGGTACGCAGCGGGATGTTCCGATCGCGGCCTGACGATTGACCGGAGCGTAGAACGCAGGACGGGCGCCACGGTCGGCTCGCAAGTCGATTTTATTATCGGGAACCGCAAGGTGTCGACGAAGGTGGCATCGGTGATCGAGGAGGAGTTGTCTTATCCGATTCAGGTGGACTGCGAAAATTTCGATGGAGCCAGACTGTTTCATCAAGCGGTGGTGCGCGCCAGTCCGGGCCAGTTGATGGCCGTAGACGCGGCGATTCGCGACCGGTTTCCGAGCCTCGCGGTGGTTACGGCTCCGGAAATTGAGGAGGTCATCCTCGATATCAGCCGCGATGCGAAACGTCTTGCCCGCGTCGTCGCCGCTGTTTGGATCGCGGCGGGACTGTTGATCCTAATGACTCTGGTCGCGGCATCGCGCAGCCAGCGGCTAGTCGAGACGGGAACTTTGAGCGCGCTGGGGGCGACCCCACGTGTGCTCGCCGGAATGTACACGGTCGAGTTTGCGTGCATCGGGGCGATCGCGGGAATCATCGGAAGCGCCTTAGCATGCGCCTTGAGTGGACTGCTGCTGGGGCTCATTTTTCAGCGCTGGGAAATTGCGTTCGAATGGCCGGTGGCCGCGGGCGCGGTCCTTAGCTCGGCGTTGCTGACCACCGCGGCGGCATGGATTCCGACGTATCCGCTGCTGCGTCAAAAGCCTATGAATGTTCTGCGTGGGATATAGCGAGCGATGCGGCCGGCAGGCTGTGGGCGAGCCGCGGACGCACGGGGAGCCACAGCAACCAGAACAGGGCAAGTCCCACAACGCCTGCGCCGACGAGGTAATAGGGCCACGGACCGAGGAAAGTCAGCAAAGTGGTCGAGGCTGGCTTCCTGCATAGAAAAGAATAGTTGACCTGGTATTTCCAGTCGAATATCCCGATCAGCGCCATGTACAGCAGCAACAATCCGTAGGCTCGCCAGACGGCGCCCGGCCGTAGAGGCGCAATGCGGCCGTAGATCAACGCCGAGCCCGTGAGAATAATCGCGCCGTGATTTAAGAAGAACGGGGCGGTCAGGGCAGAACCGTTTGCAGGGGTGAGCAACGCCATCCCCGCACCGGAGAATCCCGCGAAATAGGAAAATTCGACCGCTTCAGGCGAAAGGGTAATGCAAGCCAGCACCGCGGCCCAGGTGGACATGTTGCACAGATGCAGTGGCAGGTTCCCGGGAAACCAGAGATTGGCCAACATGTAGCGATACAGTTCTCCTCCCACCAGGATGCAGAACAACGCACCTCGTATGTATTGGTGCGGAATAAGATTCCTGCGGCTTACCAGAGAAAGCGCGATGGATGTTCCCGCGATGCCGGCGAGCCATGCCACGTGAAAAAGTCCGTAGACATGATGCAGCGGCACTCTCGTATTATAGTCAGTCCTCGGCGGGATCCAGCACGCCGGTCTGAAGTTGAAGGCCGCGCGGGCCAGATTCTTTCAAATGGCTCGGCTCTTTTCGCGGGCGTGCCGGTAGCCACAGCAGCCAGAACAGACCGAACGCCACCGGAGCTGCCCAGAGAAGATAAAACGGCCACGGGCCAAGCAGGCTCAAGACTGTTCCCGTGCCGGGTTTCGTTCGAAGATATGCGTAGTTCGCGCCGTATTTCCAATCGAACAATCCGACGAGACCGCAATACACTAAAAAAAGTCCGAAGGCTCGCCAGATCGCCCCTTTCCGTAGGGGCGAAATGCGTCCGTATACCAGCGTAGCGGCGGCAACGATGAGCGCTCCATGATTGACGAAGAAACGAGTATGCCAGGCGGATCCCATATCCGGTGTGAGTAACGCCATTCCAGCACCGACAAATCCCGCGAAGTAAGTAAACTCTACGGCGAGCGGCGAGAGTGTCAAGCAGGCGATCACCGCGATCCACGCCGTGACGTTGCACAAGTTCAGCGGCAGCAGGTTCGGGAAATGGAACCAATCCGTGTAGTAGCGCACCAGTTCTCCCCCGGCGACCAGACAGATCAGCGCCGCGCGCACAACCCCTTGCGGAAGGAGGCGACGGCGACAGGTCACCGAAAGCACGATCGATGCGGCTGTAATGCCGACGAGCCAAAGAATATGGGAAAGCCCGTAGATTTGATGCGAACCCATCCCCATATTATAGGTTGCGTGGGCTTATGCTAAACTCGCGAAGCGCGGTCGATGAAACCCTCTGAGAATCGCTGGTGGCTGGCAATATTCCTGGTGCTGACGGCGCTGGCCTACGCGGGATTTTTTCTTTCCCTTTCGAATCCTCCTTTTATCGATGGACCCAACCATCTGGCCCGAGCCGTGATCATGAACTCGCTCTGGGTGGACCCTCATTCTCCATTTCAGGGCAAGTTTTCCGCGACGCATGCCTTCGTGCCGTACATGCTGTCGGACGTGGGGCTCATCTTCCTTTTGCGGACCTTCGGCACCAATACCGCCTATCGGATTTGGAGCATGTTCACGGTTCTGATTCTCGTGCTGGGAGTCTGGCTCTACGCCCGTCAGCTCCTGAGCGCAAGGTGGGCAGTCGCCGCTGCGGTATTGTGCTCCTGGTATTTCGCGACCAGTTACTATCTGATCCTCGGCTTCTTCGCGTTTCAATGGGGACTGGCCACGGCTTTCATCGCGCTCGCCGCACTGGAAGCCTGGCGCGCGAATAGAAAAAACAGCGGATGGTGGATCGTAATTTACTGGGTCGCCTGTGTGGCGTGCTATGGTGCGCACCTGGCGACATTCGCGATCCTTGCCGGACTGGTGGGATCCATCGGCCTGCTCCGCGTGCTCCGAAAGGAACAAAGCTGGAGTCGTCTAGTGTGGGAATGCCTGCCTTTTGCGATCCTGGCCGGATATCACGTCCCCATGCTGCCGGAGAGTCCGGACGCGCCGGCGGATAAGGTCGCCCTGGTTCCTTTTGCCGGACATCTTCGCACTCTCGTGTTCGGTCCTGTTTATCTGATGGGCGGACTGCTCCAGTTGCTTGGCGCCGGCATGCTTGCGGGATTGACTTGGTTTAAACTCGGCAGTTTTTTCACGGCGATGTTTCTCCGTCAGAACTATTTCCTGGACACAGGGATCCTCGCTCTTTTTTTCGCCATTATCGCCGGTGCGATCTGGTGCGGACGCCGGCAGGCGAAAATACAAAACTTTTGGCAGCTTGCAGTCATCTGTGGTTTGGCCGCGCTCGTTTACATGGTCCTCCCATTCTGGTGGGAGGCGATTGCGTATGTGGATCAACGAACGCTTCCGTTCTTCTTCGTCGCACTGCTGATGCTGTCGCTGCGAATTTTTGAAAGCTCCAATCCGAGCCGGAAGCGAATCGCGCTGCTGATGGCTGCGTGTTCGTTATTAGCCGTCCTGAATCTTGCTTCACTCGCCGCGTTTATGCCCAGGCAGAGCCGGCTCATCGCGGCGTACCGCAGCGCTCTTATTACCATTCCGAAAGGCCGCGTGGTGCTCCCCGTGGACGCTCGCCGCCGGGATGGAAATACCTTCCCTCTGCGGCATGCGGGCTCTTACTACACGGTGGATCGTCAAGGTTACACCGCTTATTTGTTCAGCAAACAAACCGGAAGCGGGCCGTCTGAATATTTCGTAGATCTCTCTCCGGTTTATCGTCCCCCGCAGCGCTGGTACCGCAGCGACGCAGATTGCGATTGGGGAAAGGTCGCGGAGAGCTACGATTATGTGATCGTCAGCAAGCCCTGGCGCGCCAGTCGGATCGACCTCAGCTACCTGGAATTTTATTGCGAAAATTCTGCTGCGACCGTGTTCCGGGTACGCCGCGCAACCGCCTCTGCAACGCCTTAGTCCGCCGGGCTTGGTACACTCCTATCATGGATTCACGCCGCCATTTTCTCGGCAAATTCGCGACCGGGATCGCGGGCACGCTGGCTGCCGTGCCGTCCCAGGTACTCGGCGCGAACGACCGCATCCGCGTCGGATTTATCGGATTCGGCGATCGCGCGACGGATTTATTCAACTGGATCAAGCTCTGTCCGAATACCGAAGTGGCCGCCTTCTGCGATATTTACACTAAGCAACTGGAGCGCGCCAAAGGCCTGGTGCCTTCGGCCGCAACTTATCTCGATTATCATCGCCTGCTCGACGACCAGTCGATTGACGCGGTCGTGATCGCCACGCCCCAGCATCTTCATGCCGAGCATTTCTGCGCGGCGCTCGGAGCGGGCAAGCACGTTTATCAGGAAAAGACGATGGCGTTCACTGTCGACCACGCCAAGAAAATGCGCGCGGCTTTTCAGAAGGACGGCGGCAAGCATACCGTGCAGATCGGCCACCAAAGCTGCTCCTCCGGACACATGATCGACGCGCAGCAATGGTTGAGCGATCCGCAAAAGCTCGGTAAAATCACTGCGATCGATATGCACATGTACCGCAATACACCGCACGGCAAACCGCAGTGGTCGCGGACAGCAAGGATCACTCCGGACATGAATCCGGAGAACATACTTTGGAAATCATTCCAGGGCGATGCTCCGCCGCACGATTTCGATGCGAATCGCTATATGAACTGGCGATACTTTTTCGATTATTCAGGCGGCAACGTCTATGAGAATATGTGCCACCAGGTAAGCTTCTGGTACAAGGCATTGAAGCTACAGGTGCCCAAGGCCGTGACCATGAACGGCGGAATTTATCTGTGGAACGACGGTCGCGAAGTGCCCGACACGATGACCGTTTCGCTCGAGCAGCCGGAAAATATGTTGATCAGTTGGGCCTCCGGGTTCGGCAATAATCAGCTTGGAATCACCGAAGACGTGCTCGGCGATAATGGCACCATTCAGCGCGCCAACCAGCTCCATTACCTCCCGCAGAAAATGAATTTGCCGGCCGGAACTGAAATGACGGGCAACGCAAAAGCCGTTCCCCACGAGCACATGCTGAACTTTTTCGATTGCGTCCGCACCGGCAAGGAACCGAACTGTCCTTTCGATCTCGGCTTCCGCGTGGCGATCGCGTGCCGCATGGCGGTTGACAGTTATCGTTTCGGCCGCACGGTGCGGTGGGATGCGAAGAAGGAAGACTTCGCGTAAACGATGGATCTCGGGTTCACATCGGAACAGCAGCAACTGCGGAAATCCATTCGTGAGTTTTGTGAGGCGGAAATCAAGCCTCATGTCATGGAATGGGACGAATCGCAGCATTTTCCTATCGACGTTTTCAAGCGGCTGGGGGAATTGGGCGTCCTGGGCGCGGTATTTCCGGAGGAACTGGGCGGCTCCGGCCACAGTTACGTTGACTACTCCATCGTGATGGAGGAGATCGCGCGCGTCGATCCTTCCATCGCGCTGAGCGTCGCTGCGCATGTTTCGCTGTGCACGAATCACATTTACCTCGCCGGCAATGACGAGCAGAAGAAGCGCTACGTGCCGAAGCTGGCGTCCGGCGAATGGATCGGCTGCTGGTCCTTGACGGAGCCGGAAGCCGGATCGGACGCTGGAGGCACGCGAACCAAGGCGGTGCTCGACGGCGATACGTGGGTTCTGAACGGCGGGAAAACCTTCACCACCAACGCTCAGGTCGCCGATGTGTGCGTCGCCATGGCGATGACGGATCGCAGCGCTTCGGCGCACGGGATTTCCGCCTTCATTCTCGAAAAAGGCACGCCCGGATTCAAAGTCGGGAAAAAAGAAAACAAGCTCGGCATGCGCTGCTCTCCCACCGGCGAAGTTCTGTTCACCGATTGCCGCTTGCCGGCTTCGCAATTATGCGGCAAGCGCGGCGAAGGATTTGTCGATAGCCTGCGGATTCTCGACGGCGGAAGAATCTCGATCGCAGCGCTGTCGGTCGGCCTCGCGCAAGGCGCGTACGAAGCCGCGCTGAAGTACTCGAAACAACGCAAACAATTCAGCCGCTTTATTTCGGAATTTCAAGCGATCCAGCACAAGCTGGCGGATATGGCGACGGAAATCGACGCCGCCCGTTTGTTGACTCTGCGCGCGGCCTGGCTGAAAGACTCGGGCGCCAGCGTGAATAAAGAATCGGCAATGGCGAAACTCTTTGCCTCCGAAGCGGCGGTGCGGGTCGCGAATGAAGCGCTACAAATTCATGGCGGATACGGGTTCATCAAGGACTATCCGGTGGAGAAGTTTTATCGCGACGTAAAACTGTGCACCATCGGCGAAGGGACCAGCGAAATCCAAAAGCTGGTCATCGCGCGGCAACTGCTGAAGAGCCATTTATAGATGACCCCGCGGCTCGGCAGACCATTGATCTTGTGGCGAAGGTTCCCGACCTGCGACTTGCTTTTTCGACGCTCAAAACCACGAAGATGACCACAGCCGCGAAAATAATCAGCGGCGACATCCGTGCCCTGGCCCGTGCCGCGAGCTGGATCGAGGAACGCCGTCCCGAAGCGGAAGCCTTACTTCGCGAGCTATTTCCGCGCACCGGCCGCGCGATGATTCTCGGCGTGACCGGCGCACCGGGGGCAGGGAAGAGCACCCTTACCGATCAGATCGTGCACATGCTTCGCGACGAGGGCAAAACCGTCGGCGTAATTGCCGTCGATCCCTCCAGTCCCTATACTGGTGGCGCGATCCTCGGCGATCGCATAAGAATGCAGCGCCATCACGCCGACGAAGGAGTGTTCATCCGCTCCATGGCAACGCGCGGATGGCTCGGCGGCCTCGCGCGCGCGACAATGGAAATGACCATGTTGTTCGACGCAGCGGGGCGCGACGTGGTGGTCGTCGAAACCGTCGGAGTCGGGCAGGATGAAGTGGAAATCGCGCGGCTGGCGGGCGTGACGCTGGTGGTTCTGGTGCCGGGTATGGGCGACGACGTGCAAGCAATCAAAGCCGGTATCATTGAAATCGCCGACGTGTTTGTGATCAACAAATCCGATTTGCCGGGAGCCGAAAAACTGGAGCGGGAGCTGAATAATTATCTCGGCCTGTCGCATCGTCCGGACGGTTGGACGCCGAAAATCGTCCACACTGAGGCGACCGAAGGAAAGGGAATCAAGGAAGTTTTGGACGCAGCCCGCGAATACCAGGCCCAAAGCGTTGGGAAATCCCATATGGCGGAAATATGGAGCGCGAGGCTCCGCGAAATGCTGCGGGATCGCTTGCTCGACCGCCTTCCCGAAGAAGAGCTTCTTGCTGCAGGACGCGACGTCGCGGAAAAACGGCGCGATCCTTTCTCAATACTGAATGACTGGCTTAAACGGCTGTAAAATCGATCATCTCGGCATCGCCGTGCGGTCGCTCGACCAGGCTCTGCGCTTCTATCGCGATCAACTTGGCTTGGACGTCGCGATGCAGGAGACGGTCGCGCAGGAAAAAGTCAACGTCGCCATGCTGCCGGTTGGCGAGCCTCGCATCGAGTTGCTGGAGCCGACCGAAACCGATTCCGTCATCGGAAAATTTCTCGATAAGCGCGGCGAAGGACTTCATCACGTCGCGCTCAAAGTGCCCGACCTCAATGCCGCGGTCGAAAGGCTGCGCGCATCGGGCGCCCGCTTGCTCAACGAGCCTCGCGCCGGCGCAGGCGGTCATTTATATGTATTCGTGCATCCGTCATCTACCGGCGGAGTGCTTCTCGAACTAATTCAAGAATGAAACCCAAAATCGGAATTATCGGCGGCAGCGGACTCTACTCCATGCCGGGATTTGAGGCGCAGGAAGAACGCGCGATCGACACGCCTTGGGGCGCGCCGTCGGATCATTACGTTGTCGGCCGGCTCGCCGGCAAAGACGTTGCCTTTCTCGCGCGTCATGGACGCGGCCATCGCCTGTCGCCCTCGGAATTGAATTTCCGGGCGAATATTTATGGATTCAAATCGCTCGGCGTCGAACGAATCTTGTCATTGAGCGCAGTCGGGTCGTTGAAGGAAGAACACAAGCCCCTCGATTTCGTGATTCCCGATCAGTTCGTAGACCGCACACGCGGTCGCGTCTCGACCTTCTTCGGCGAAGGACTCGTCGCTCACATTGGTTTTTCGCATCCAATCTGTCCGCAGCTTTCGAAGCTTGCTTATCGGGCGGCGGAGGTTTCCGGCGTGACCGCCAAACAGGGAGGAACCTACCTGTGCATGGAAGGGCCGGCCTTCTCTACACTCGCGGAATCGCAACTGTACCGCAGTTGGGGTATGGACGTCATCGGCATGACCAATCTTCAGGAAGCGAAGCTGGCGCGCGAAGCGGAGATTTGTTACGTGACCATCGCGATGGTGACAGATTACGATTGCTGGCATCCGGAGCATGAGGCCGTCACCGTGACCGACATTATCGCGAACCTGACCAAGAACGCCGAGAACGCCGCGAAAGTGGTCGCCGCAGCGGTGCGTTCGATGCCCGAAACTCGCGACTGCAAATGCGGATCGGCCCTGGCGCACGCCCTGATCACCGATCGTAAAACCATTCCCGAGGCAACGCGCAAGAAGCTGGAGTTGCTGGTTGGAAAGTATCTATAGCCAACAACTGCTCGAACATTGTCTGCGCAATGAGCCGTGGACTTCCGAACTGCTCGATCGCGCCATCGGCGAGGACGAAGGACGCGCGCTGCTATCCATCGTGGTCGAACGGCTCGGCGATTTGTTCGAACCGCCTCTCTGCCGCACCTACGAGCAGCTATTCACGCAGGTGATTGAACGGGTTTGTCCGGACCTGATTCCGCGCCTGCGAACAAACGCGTCACAGCAAGCTCCGCCAGCCACGGCCGATCGAGTCTACGTCCTCTCGCGCATAACGCTCGGCGCGGATGTGGCCGTAACCAGCGTGCTGCTCGATGCCGCAAAGCAGCGCTATCCGGCTGCGGAAATCATTTTCGTCGGCCCCCGAAAATCGTTCGAAATGTTTGAAGCCGACCCGCGCATCCGCCATCTTCCGGCTCCCTACGCGCGTAGCGGAGCCTTGATCGACCGCCTCCGGGCCTCGGCCAGCCTTCATTTCGAGGATGGCATCGTGATCGATCCCGACTCCCGTCTGACCCAGCTCGGCCTCATTTCCATCTGTGACGAGAAAAACTACTTCTTCTTCGAAAGCCGCAGTTACGGAGGTCCAGAAACAGAGTCGCTACCCTCGCTCGCGTCCCGGTGGGCGCGCGAACGTTTCGGCGTTCACGACGCCCACCCCTACATTGCGCCGCTCCCGTCGACGGATCCGCCCGCTGACATCACCGTGAGTCTGGGAGTCGGTGAAAATCCCGCGAAACGAATCGATGGCGCCTTCGAACGCGATCTGTTGAGCGCTCTAGCCGCAACAGGTAGTTCGATTCTGATTGACAAGGGCGCCAGCGCAGAAGAACGCGACCGGGTCGAACGCGCAGTGCTGCCCGGAATGCGCACCCACGACGGAGCCTTCGCGCCATTCGCCGCGCAAATCGCCCGCAGCAAACTTTACGTCGGGTACGATTCCGCCGGCCAACACGTCGCCTCAGCGGCAGGCGTACCTCTGATCGCCATCTTCAAAGGATTCGTGAATGAGCGTTTCTTCTCACGATGGCGGCCCCAAGGCACCGTGATTCGCGGCGATTCGCCGAATGTAATCGCCCAAGTCCGATCCGCAATCACCCGCAAAAAATAAAATGTAACTCCTTTCCTTTACGAGCCTTGCGCGTTTGCGTGAACAGTGCTTTTTTCTTCCCGCAGTATCCTCCAATCAGAAGGAGTTCTCCACCGAGGCTCTTTCGACAGCTCTTTCCTGCGCAGGAAATGTCGTATTACGGTGGTCCTGAGCCCTCTGGAAGCGGAGGGACCTTGGGGTCGATCTCAAAACATTCGGTCTGACAAACCGGATTTCAGAGAGTTGCCCTTGCAGGCAGCTCGAATCACTGGCGGCCGGCGGATCGAAAGGTCAGCCGGTCGCGCACGACCTCTCGTCAAGCCGAAGTGTGTGAAAAGGAGAGTGGAGCAGCTTCCCGACGTGCCCCCTTGGGTTCGTTCTGTATTTTCGAGTGCGTGTCCAAAGGAATTACATATACATTCCGCCGTTGACGTTCAACACCGCTCCGGTAATGTACCCCGCTTCTTCACTCGCCAAAAATCGAACCGCCGCCGCGACGTCCTCCGCTCGCCCGAATCGCTTCAGCGGAATATGTCCGATGATGTTGTCCTTCACCTCCTGCGAAAGCACCGCCGTCATGTCCGTCTCGATAAATCCCGGCGCAACGGAGTTCACGGTGATATTGCGGCTACCCATTTCTTGCGCCAGCGATTTGGTCAGGCCGATCAAGCCGGCCTTCGAAGCCACGTAGTTCGCCTGGCCAGGATTGCCGGACTCGCCCACCACCGATGAAATATTGATGATGCGTCCCCACCGTGCTTTCATCATCCCCTGCAACACCTGCTGCGTCGCCAGAAACGCACCGGTCAGATTGGTGGAGATTACCGTATCCCAATCGTCCTTCTTCATCCGCAGGGCCAGTCCGTCTTTAGTCACGGCAGCATTGTTCACCAGAATGTCGATTTTCCCTGCTTTCGCGAACGCCTCCTTGATCGAATCGGCCGACGATAGATCGATCGTCACCCAAGTCGAGTTGGGAATTTCGCGCGAAGCCGCCTCCAGTTTCGCTGCGTCGCGAGCCGCCAGCACCACATGAACTCCCGTTTCCGCCAGCGCGCGAGCGCAAGCCAACCCGATTCCCCGGCTCGCCCCCGAAACAAATGCTGTCTTAAATGCTCCGTCGTTTGTCATAGTTAGATTATGGCCTACACCGATCTGCGGGACTTTGTGCGCGCGCTCGAAAAACAAGGCGAGCTGAAGCGCATCCCCTTTGAAGTTTCTCCCGAGCTTGAGATTACCGAATTTGCCGACCGCAGCGTGAAGTCCGGCGGACCTGCGCTGCTGTTCGAAAAACCGGCCGGCTCCAGCGTTCCCGTCCTGATCAACGCCTTCGCGAGCATGCGCCGCATGGAGATCGCGCTCGAAGTCTCCTCGGTCGACGAAGTGGCCGCCCGCATCTCCGAATTTCTAGAAATGCGAATGCCGGAAGGAATCATCGGCAAATTGAAAATGCTGCCCAAGCTGGGCGAAATCGGGGCGTTCTTTCCGAAAATCGTTTCCGGAGGCCCGTGCAAGGATGTGATTCGCCGCGACGATTTTTCGCTCGACGAATTCCCCATCCTCAAGTGCTGGCCCCAGGACGGAGGCCGCTACATCACGCTGCCGATGGTTTTTTCAAAAAATCCGGATACCGGAAAGCGCAACTGCGGCTGCTATCGAATGCAGGTGTACGACGCGCGCACCACCGGGATGCACTGGCAGACCCACAAACAAGGCGCCGAACATTATCGCCGCCTGCGCGCCGCGGGGACCACGAAGCGCATGGAGGTCGCCGTCGCGATCGGCGCCGATCCAGCGACCATGTACTCCGCCATTCTGCCTCTGCCGCCCGATCTCGATGAAATGATGATTGCCGGGTTCCTGCGCTCGAAGCCGGTTGAGATGGTGAAGTGCGAAACGGTCGATATCGAGGTGCCGGCGCAAGCCGAGATCGTGCTCGAAGGATACGTCGAACTGGGCGAACTGCGGCGCGAAGGACCCTTCGGCGATCATACGGGCTTCTATTCGCTCGACGACGACTATCCGGTCTTTCACGTAACCTGCATCACGCATCGCAAGAATCCGATTTACGCGACCACCATCGTCGGCCCGCCTCCCATGGAAGATTTCTACATGGGCAAGGCCATCGAGCGGATCTTTCTTCCGCTGATGCGCCTGCAACTACCGGAGGTCCGCGACATCTGCATGCCCGCCGAAGGAATCTTCCACAACATGATTTTCATCGCGATCCGAAAATCGTATCCCGGCCATGCGCGCAAGGTGATGCACGCAATTTGGGGACTCGGTCAGGCGATGTTTTCGAAGGTGATCGTGGTGGTCGATGAAGACGTTAACGTGCAAAATGTAAGTGAAGTGGCCTGGAAAGCCCTCAACAATATCGATCCGGAGCGGGACATTCAATTCGTGTTAGGACCGGTCGATTCGCTCGACCACGCCAGCCGCCTAGCGAATTACGGTTCGAAGATGGGAATAGACGCGACCAGGAAGTGGCCGGAAGAAGGATTCACCCGCCCCTGGCCCGACGTAATCCGCATGCCGGACACTGTTTCGAAGCGAGTCGATGAAATGTGGAGGCGAGCCGGCCTGAAGTGATAAAATGAAATCTCACGGCGGCTGTAGCTCAGCTGGTAGTAGCGCCAGATTGTGATTCTGGAAGTCGTGGGTTCAAATCCCACCAGCCGCCCCACTTACTGAAAGATCGGTTTTTCGTCCGACACAAATCTTACGAACGACCCTCGTGGGGCGATGGAGACTGCGGACTCCTGGGGCGATAACACCGCTTGCCATGCGTCCGGAAAGTCGGTTCGGAACAAGGCTTCTCCTGCGTCTCCCACGATTGCGGGTCGTGCGACGAGGGTTGCCTGGGATCCCGTGCTCTGGAGAACATCCTTAAGAACCGCTTCTTTGTAGGCCGCAGCCGCGATCGCCGCCGGCGCTTCGCCGTCATCCGTGATCACGGAGGAAACCGCCAAGCCTTGCGATCGAGAGTCGGACTCCTTTGCGACAGCGCCCCGATACGCCGATACAGCCGCCATCTCGACAGAGGACAGTGCCGGCCTTACGGCGCCAACTTCCCGGCCGAACGCCTCGCCCATATCTGCGGTGATTTTCTTATAGTGCACCGACGCAAAGTCTGCGATTCTTCCTGGGGCCGAAAATCTCATGGTGCGATGGGTGCCTGGTGGGATAAAATGCAGACTCCAGACGCCATCTGCAAGATCCTGCGATGACCGATCCGCAAACCGCACTGTCACATAAACAGCGTCGATCGTGTATGGACAGCTATTGGTCCACGTTGCCCAATAATGCTCCTCGTCCGCTCGTAGCAACTCGTGGACTTTGAAGCAATCGGACACCTTCGGATGTTGAGCGAGCGCAATCGCAGCAAACGTCAGCCCACACACTAAGTGCTTCATTATGAAACCACTCCGACCAGAAAAGACTACCCGTGAACGGGTTTAGTATCTCATGGATCGGCTGGTTCTGTCAAAAACCTTAGATGCGTCTAAGCGAAAGGGCTCCTCTTTACCGCGTAATCGATGGCCTCCTGCGGCACTTTGAACTCCTTCATGCCCCGATTGCCCAGGTAGCCGACTTCCTTGATCCCCGCCGCGCTCGTATAATACGCGTCCACCGTCATGCGGCGCGCCCAATCGAAGAATCGTATGCCCGCCGCGAGTTCCGGAGTCCGGTTCTTCCGAAAGGCGATCTTATCGAGCATTTCCGTCTTCTGCTCCGCTTTCGCCGTGAGAAAATCGACGTGATATTGACGCTTCATCGCTTCATCCAGCCACGCGATGCCGCCGGTATAAATCGCCGCCATTTCCGGATTCTGGCTTGAAAGCAAATCGATAAACTCCGCCGCTGAGCCCTTCGATGCGCCCGGAACAATAATCTCGCACAATGTTTTAAGCGTGTCGAACTCATGCTGCGTCAGGGCTTTGGGTTTATAGACACCGCCCGTCGTCGTAGCCGCGGCGGCCGCCGCTTCGTGAACATGCTGCGCGGCTTCGACACCCACCGGACCTGCCATCGCCGCGGCGGCAATTTTCGCCAGAACGCTTCTTCTTGTAACCTGCATGTTAAACGTTCCCCTTTCGCATCTCTTCGGCCAGATATTCCGCCGTGCGCCACGCCAGCGCCACGATCGTCAACGTCGGATTCTTATCCGGATTCGTCACAAACGGCGCGGCATCCGCCACGAACAGGTTCTTCACGTCGTTCGCCTGGCAATATTTATTCAGCGGCGCGGCCTTTGGATCGTTGCCCATGCGGATCGCGCCCACCTCGTGAATAATGTCTCCGCCTACCGAGATCTTTTCCTGAACGGGCCGGTTGCGTTTCACCACCGTGCCGCCCATCGCCTCGATGATGTCGGTGAACGTCTTCTCCATGTGCTCCACTTGCTTGTACTCGGCGTCGGTCCATTTGAAGTGGAATTTCAAAACCGGGATGCCGTATTTATCCACCACGTTCGGATCGATCTCGCAATAGGTATCCTTGTTCGGAATCATCTCGCCGCGTCCGCTAAAACCGACGTGCGTTCCGAAATCCTCGTAGATCGCTTTCTTGAGCGAATCTCCATAGCCCTCGTGTTGCGCGCAGACGCCGGCGAAGCTGCCGATGCCGGGCATTCCGTATCCGCCGCCCAGTTCCACGTGATAACCGCGCGGGAAATCAGTCTTCTTGTCCCACAGCCACCAAGGCATGTATAGATGCGCCCCGCCCATGCCGTCCGAATCGTGCCGCGGCATTCCTTGCAGGGCCGGAATCCGCGCGCCCAAACTGAACCCGGTGTTGTCGGTGAGATATTGGCCCACCGTTCCCGACGAATTCGCGAGCCCGTTCTCATGTCCTGGACCTTTTGAGTTCAGCAGCAGCCGGGTCGATTCGCAGCAGCTCGCCGCGACCACCACGGTGCGGCACTTGATCTGCTTCTCCGTCCGCGTCGCCTTGTCGATGTACGAAACCGCAGTCACTTTGCCTTCGTCGTTGGTGATCAGCTCCCGCGCCATCGCGTCGGTGATCAGCGTGACCTTCCCGGTCTTCATCGCCGGAAACACCTGCACCTGGCTCGACGAATAATTCGACGACGGAATGCAGCCTCGTCCGCACTGCCCGCAGTAATGGCATGCCGGACGCCCATTGGTTTCCTGCGTGATCACCGCGAGCCGGTTCGGAATACAAGGAATCCCCAGCTTGTCCGCGGCTTTCTTGATCAGAACCTCATGCGCGCGCGGCGGTGGGCACTTCTGGAAAACGCCATCCGGCGCACTGCGGATTCCTTCTTTCGATCCGGTGACGCCGATGAATTTTTCGGCCTTGTCGTAATAAGGAGCGATGTCCTCATACGAAATCGGCCAGTCCGTCCCGATGCCGTCGCGCGAGTAGGGCTTCAGATCGTAATCCGCATAGCGCAGCGAAATGCGGCCGTAGTGATTGGTTCTGCCGCCGACGATGCGCGACCGGAACCAGTTGAATTTCGATCCTTCCGCTACCGTGTACGGTTCGCCTTCCAGCTCCCATCCGCCGGCGTGGGCGGAGAAAAATCCGAAGGCCCGCCCTTTTCCGAAGTAGCTCGCGCCACCCTCCATCGCGCCTCGATGAGGCACCTGGTAAGGCCACATGTGCTCTTTGAAATCCTTCTCGGGATGAAGCATCGGACCGGCTTCCAGGAGCGCCACGCTGATGCCGAGGTCGGCCAGGACCTTGGTAACCGTGCCGCCGCCTGCCCCGGACCCGATAATGACAACGTCGTAGACGGGGGCGCTGCGAGTGACTTGGAACATGCAATGATTATACTCGCCCACACTGCATGCAACCAATTGCCGTTAAGCTCGTCTATAATTCTGTACAGGGACAATGACCGACGACGGGACTGTCAATCAAGATCCTGAGCCCGATGCCGAGCCTGGCGAGAAAGGCCGGTCCGCGGCCGGCGCCACTCTATCCTGGTTCCGTGACCTCTTCCTCAGCGTCCTGATCGCGATCGTAGTGATCCTGTTCCTCTATCAACCGGTCAAAGTGGAGGGCACCAGCATGATGCCTTCGCTTCAGAACGACGAACGGATTTTCATCAACAAGTTCGTCTACCGCTTCGGCATTTCCGACGTCGGCCGCGGCGATACCGTCGTGTTTCTCTATCCGGGCGACCCGTCCAAATCCTACATCAAGCGGGTGATCGGCATTCCCGGCGACACCGTCGAGATCGACGACGGAACCGTAGTGGTCAACGGCAAGCCCATCTCGGAGCCCTACGTCGCGCAGGATTTTCGCGACCAGATGCCCATGCCTTTGAGGACCGTTCCTCCCGATCAGTACTTCGTCCTGGGCGATCACCGCAGCTCGTCTAACGATAGCCGCAGTTGGGGATGGGTGCCGCGCCAAAATATCTACGGAAAAGCCGTCTTCGTCTACTGGCCCCTGGAAGATCTCGGCGCAGTTCACTAGTCTGGATCGCTCCCTGTGGTCGCGACTCGGTAAGCAATTGATTTAACGCATCGCCGATTCCGAGCTGCGACCGCTGGAAGCGATCTCCGCAACATCTACAGTCTGCGTGAAAAGTCGCTGGGATTTGTGATTGGCAGGCGGAACCGCCTGCCCCACCACGACAAAGCAAGCAGTTAAAGAACGGTGGGACAAGCGGTTTGGCCTGGCGGACGACTTTCACATAGACTCGTCTGGAAGGGGGCCCCTCACCTCTTCCTCACGCCCTCCATCATAATTTCCAGCATCCGCTCCACCAGCCGCCCATGCTCCACGAACGGAAAATCCGTACACGTGACCAGCAGCGATGCGACCCCGTGACTCCCTGCCCACAGCGCCTGCGAAATCTCGACGACGTCCCCATCCTCGATCTGCCCCGCTTCCATTGCGAAACCGACGCCTTTCATTAATTCCCCAAAACACCTGGACCCCGCCGGGCACTGAATCGACCCCCGCATGAACGTCAATACGTAACGATGAGGATGCTCCAGCCCAAATCGAATATAGGCCCGCAACCCGCTCCGCAAGCGCTCCAGTGGTTCGATCGAAGTGTCGCGATTGATGGCCGCGAGCTTGCGCTCCAACCGCGCAAATGTCTCCTCGCTGATCTGCGCGAGAATATCCGCCTTGTCCTGGAAATAGAGATAAATGGTGCCTGGAGAATACTCGATCCTCTCCGCGATCTTGCGGATGGAAACGTTCTCGTACCCCTCCTGCACAAACAGAGCCCGCGCGGCAGCGAGGATCTCTTCTCGAATCCCCTGTTTCTCCCGCTCGCGTCGCTCCTGAACACCCATATTTAGACCGAATAGCTTCGGCCGCGATGCGCGCCAATCAGGATCTGCACCATTCGATGCGCGATTAGTTCATGGAGCGTTAACAACTCCCGATTGGCCGCCACGATCGCCTCGACGTCGAGTGGATCGGCAGGCCCTCCACCCCCTCGCAGCGCCGCGGACGCTTCCGAGATCACGGGGTCTGCAATCACGTCCCCCGCCATCTCCCACAGCGTGATGAATCGGTCCACGGCCGTTGGGAAACTCAATGCGAACACGCCCCAGTTGCTGGTGGTGCGAGGAGGCTTGTAATCCAGATTGAACGGACCGGAATAGTGATGACTCCGCAGCAGCACCAAAACATTCAGCCAGTCCAGCGGATTCACGAGTCCGACCGCGATATCGACGTCGTGCTTCAATCGATACCCGTCGTTAATATCGAAGTGCCACAGCTTGCCGCACACCAGCGCCCTCGCGAGAGCCGCCCGCGGCGCCGCGCCCCACATCAACTCATGCAGATATTCCGGATTCAGACCCACCATCTCCGGATGCGTCAACAACCCCGACGAAATAAACGCCAGCATCGCATCGCTGGTCGGCAATAAGATCTCCGCCTGCGGCTCGAATGGCTTCGCTTCCATGCAATGCCTCAACGTCGGACGCCCGAACTCCTTCGCAAGTTTGATATCCGCCTCGCAGGCCGAATTGAGACCCTCCGCGTACCACCGGAGAGTCTGGGTCTCCTCCACCGCTCCCTGCACGAAATATCCCAGCGATCCCGGCCAATACACCGCAAACTCCGCGCCCAGTTGATGTCCGATCTTCACCGTATTCGCGAGTCTGCGAGCCGCATAGGCCCGGACCTCCGGAGCCTCCGCCGCCGGGCTGGCCGCCCACACCGCATGATGAAACGTCTCCGTCGTCACCATCGAACACTTCAGTCCGTTGGTCTTCAGTGCAGCCTGAATCCTCGCGACGATCGCTTCCTGCTCGTCTTTAAAGAGCCCCGCGGTCGGAATCACGTCCGTGTCGTGCGTGGTCCAATACCCGATGCCTATTTTCGAATACTCCTCAATGACTTTCTCGAATCCCACCGGCTCTCGCGTCGGCGCATGAAAGAGCGCGTGTCCTTCGTACGCCGCCGCCCACTGCGGACCGGAGATGTAATACTTCCGCCTCACATCCGGCGAATATCCGCCTCCGCATGCAGTAATCAGGCGCTCCACCAGCGCGCGTTGTTGACTCTGAGGAATCGGTGCCATGAAACGCTTATGATACCTAGATGCTCCGCTCGCTGCTTGTGCTGATCGCTCTCCCGTGTATCGCCATGGATACCACGGTGAAGCTCGACTCCGGAAAAATCTCCGGCGCTGAATCAGGCGGCGTCGTATCGTTCAAAGGCATCCCCTACGTTGCCCCGCCTACCGGCGACCTTCGCTGGAAGCCTCCTCATACTATTGCTCCTTGGCCCGGCACCCGCCCCGCGAAAGATTTCGGAGCCGCCTGTCCTCAGCTCCCCACCCTTGAAAAAAGGTACGGCATCAAGTTCGACAATCTCAGCGAGGATTGCCTGACCCTGAACGTCTGGACCGCGGCCAACAATGCCTCGGAACATCATCCCGTCATTTTCTGGATCCATTTTGGAGGCAACGCCGCCGGCTCGGGCTCCATGGTGGACGGCTCCGCGCTCGCGCGCCAGGGCGCGGTCGTCGTGAGCATCAATTACCGCCTGGGCCCCTTCGGCTTCCTCGCCCACCCCGGGCTCTCTAAAGAATCTTCGCGAAATTCCTCCGGCAACTATGGACTTCTCGATCAGGTCGCGGCGCTCCTATGGGTCCATCGCAACATCGAAAAATTCGGCGGCGATCCTCAGAACGTCACGATCTGCGGCGTGTCCGCCGGCGCCAACGACGTGGGCGGGCTGATGACTTCGCCTCTTACGGCAGGCCTGTTTCATCGCGCCATCTTCGAAAGCGGAGAGATGTTTCCCCCTTCCGATGTGCGCCTCGCCGCCGCGGAGCAATCCGGCCTCAAGCTTTACGGCGCCGACATAACCGCCTTGCGCCTCCGCAGCGCCAGGGAAATCATGGCTGCCGGCGGTTCTTTCGAACCCATCATCGATGGCTGGGTCATTCCGCAGAGCCCCACCCAGATCTTCGCGTCTGGCGCACAGGCTAAAGTCCCGTTGATCGTCGGAACCAATGCCGATGAAGGTTCGGTATTTACGAAAGATCTGGCTCTTCAGACGACCGCCGATTATCGCGCCTACCTCGTCACCAACTATGCTGGCGCCGAAACGCTGTTAAAGCTCTATCCCGCCGCTGACGAGACCCAAGCTCGGTCCGCCGCAGCCCACATCTTCACCGATTACATGATCGCTTCCGCCCGCACCCTGGCCCGCCACCAGGCGAAGGTAAACCCGAAAACGTTCGTCTATCACTTCACCCATTCAACCGGCCCTCTTGGTGCGTTCCACACTTCCGAAGTCCCGTTCGTCTTCGGGTCCGACCCCGGAAGCAGTCTGGCGAAAATAATGTCCGCCGCCTGGGTGAAATTCGCCGCGACAGGCGACCCCGGCTGGCCCGCGTACACCGCCGCATCGGAACAATACATGGAGTTCGGCGACACCATCAAGATCAGCTCCGAATTGCATAAGAAGGAACTCGACGCGCTCCCGCCCAAATGATCGAAGTAGCGCTACTATTCTGTTTCATCGCGGTTCTTTCCGCCCTGGTAAGCGGCCTCCGCGGCATCGCGATGATCGTCGGCATGGTGTGGAAACAAATCCGCCGGAAGCCATAATTCTTCTTAGCGAGCCGAGCGCCTTAGCGTGGTTGCTCCGGCCCCAACGTGATGTCCGATAATCAATAGTGGAGCAAACACCACTTATGATCCTCGAAGCGACCATGCCGTCGACCCTCGAATCCGAATTCAACCCGAAAATATCCGCTGAAGTGCGTTTTGACGAAGCCGCGGGCCGCCTGGGCCTGGACGAAGGAATGCAAAAAGTCCTGCGTAGTCCCTCGCGCGAAATCATCGTCCATATTCCCATCGCACTTGACGACGGACGCCTTGAAGTCTTCACCGGCTATCGCGTCCAGCACTCCGTCGCGCGCGGTCCCGCGAAAGGAGGCATCCGCTACGCCCCCGATGTCTCCCTCGACGAAGTCCGGGCTCTCGCTGCGTGGATGACCTGGAAATGCGCCGTTACCAATCTCCCCTTCGGCGGCGGAAAAGGCGGCGTGATCTGCGACCCCAGCCTTCTCTCGCCTTCTGAAATCGAGCGGATCACGCGCCGCTATACCGCCGAGTTGTTCGAATTCATCGGGCCCGAAAAAGACGTCCCCGCGCCCGATATGAACACCAACGAACAGACCATGGCCTGGATTATGGACACCTATTCCATGCACGCCCGCCACACCCAAACCGCGGTGGTCACCGGCAAGCCCATCAACCTGGGCGGATCGCGCGGCCGAGCCGAAGCCACTGGCCGCGGATGCATGATCGTCACCGAACAGGCCCTCCGTAAACTCGGCCTCGAACGCACCTCCACCCGCGTCGTCATTCAAGGATTCGGAAATGTGGGAGGCATGGCTGCCAAGTTGATGTCCAGAGCCGGCTTCAAAATCGTCTGCATCATTGAATATGACGGAGCCGTCTACAACGCCAAAGGCCTCGACATTCCCGCGCTAACCAAACATCGCAACGAAACCGGATCCATCCGAGGCTTCGAGGGCGGGGAAGCGATCGATAAAACCGAAGCCATGTTCTTAGAGACAGACGTTCTTTTGCCGGCCGCCAAAGAAAACGTGATCACATCGGAAAACGCCCAGCGCCTGCGCACCAAGATCCTCTGCGAGGGGGCCAACGGTCCTACCACGCACGTGGCGGATCACATCCTGTCCGAAAAAGGAATCTTCGTCATCCCCGACATCCTGGCCAACGCCGGCGGAGTGACCGTGTCGTATTTCGAATGGGTCCAGGACCGGCAAGGCTATTTCTGGAATGAGCAAATGGTGAACGACCGCCTGGAAGAAATCATGATCAACAGCTTCCAGGACGTGGTCGCGTACGCCGAAAAACATAGCGTAAACAATCGTACCGCTGCCTACATGCTGGCCTTGGACCGTGTGGCCTACGCCATCAAGCTAAGAGGAATCTACGCCTAGTGGCGGGCTGTTTCGGAAGCGATGCGGAGGGCAGGTCGGGAACCTGCCCCACTGCTAATCCATGACCCCGAGCCCCGAAACGCCTTTGATGCGCCAGTACCACGGCATCAAACAACAAGTCCCCAACGCGCTGCTCCTGTTCCGCTTGGGCGACTTCTACGAGCTCTTCTTCGACGACGCCGTAACCGCCGCGCGTGAGCTCGAAATCACGCTGACCGCAAGAAATAAAGAAAAGGGCCAGCCCATCCCCATGTGCGGCGTTCCTTATCACGCATCCGAAGGCTACATCGCCCGCCTCATCCAAAAGGGCTACCGGGTCGCCATCTGCGATCAGATGGAAGAAGCGGGAGCGGGCAAAAAGCTGGTCCGCCGCGAAGTCACCCGCATCGTGACTCCCGGCACTTCCATGAATGCCGGGGTGCTCCGCTCCCACGAAAATAATTACCTGGCCGCCGTCTTCGCCGACACCACGCGAGCAGGAGTAGCCCACGTCGACGTTTCCACCGGCGAGTTCCGCGCTACGGAAATCGACGCCTCCGAGATTAATTCCGCGCTCGAATCTCTCAATACCAAGGAGTCGTTGGCTCCCACCGGCTCCGATCTGAAACTCCCGTGTCTCAAGACCGATGTCGAACCGTGGGTGTTCGGCCAGGACTACGCCGCCCGCAGCCTGTGCGACCATTTTCATCTCTTGGCCTTGGACGGCTGCGGCCTGGAAAATCGCCCCTTAGCAACCGGAGCCGCCGCCGCGCTTCTTCACTATCTGCGGGAAACCCAACGCGCCGCGCTGGATCATTTGGAACGCCCCGCCTTCTACAATCGTGCCGATGCCCTGGTCCTCGACGCAACCACCGTCCGCAATTTAGAACTCTGCGAACCCCTCTTTGCAGGCGAAACCAAGGAATCGACGCTGCTTCACGTGCTGGACCGCACCCGAACCGGCATGGGAGGGCGCTTGCTGCGCCGCCGCCTTCTGGCACCTTCGATCGACGTTCGCGAAATCAACAGAAGGCTGGACGCCGCAGCTGAACTGCACGCTAACCCGATCCTGCGTTCAGCCATCGCGAGCGATCTGGCAACCATTCTGGATCTTGAACGTCTCTTATCAAAACTCGCGCTCGCGACAGCGGGTCCAAGAGATCTGGCAGCGCTGGCGAGATCGTTGGCAGTAGTTCCATCCTTGAAAAAACACTTGGAGGGCGCAAGATCTCAAGACGTGGAATTAGACGAAATCCCGGAGGTCCGCGACCAGGTCCTAGCTGCCCTGGCCGACGAGCCTCCCGTCAATCTGAACGACCTCGGCGTGATCCGCGATCACTTCGATCCGCGTCTGGACGAACTTCGCGACATCTCCAAAAACAGCAAGACCTATTTAGCGCAAATCGAAACCCGCGAGAGAACCCGCACCAACATCGCGTCCCTGAAAGTCCGCTTTAACAACGTCTTCGGCTACTACATCGAAATCTCGAAAGCCAATCTCCACAACGCCCCGCCGGACTACGAACGCAAACAAACCCTGGTTAACGCCGAACGCTTCACCACCCCGGAGCTAAAAGAACTGGAAGTAAAAATCCTGGAAGCCGAGGAAAAAATGCTCGCCATCGAGCGCGAGATCTTCGAGGCTCTCCGAGCTCTTACGGCATCCCACGCCGCGAGAATAAAATCCACCGCGTCCGCGATCGCCGAACTCGATGTCACTGTTGCGCTGGCCGAAGTGGCCGCGGAGAATCGCTACGTTCGACCGCAATTCGACGCCGATGGAGAAATGCGCGTCGTCGCCGGCCGCCATCCGGTCATTGAAAAATTGGCCGCCAAAGACGCGCAGCGCTTCATCCCCAACGACCTCTATTTCCACCCCGAAACCGAGTTCATCGCCGTCATCACCGGCCCCAACATGGGAGGAAAATCCACCTATCTACGGCAGGCTGCGTTACTGACCATCCTCGCGCAAATGGGCTCCTTCGTTCCGGCCGAATCGGCCCTGCTCCCCATCGTCGACCGGGTCTTCACCAGAATCGGCGCCGCCGACAACCTGGCGCGCGGCCGGTCCACCTTCATGGTGGAGATGACCGAAACCGCGGTCATCCTGAACACCGCGACCCCTCGCAGCCTGGTCGTGCTCGACGAAATCGGCCGTGGAACATCGACTTACGATGGACTCGCTCTAGCCTGGGCGGTCGTCGAGCACATCCATAAAAACATTCGCGCCAAAACGCTTTTCGCGACCCACTATCACGAACTAACGGAGCTCGCCGAAACGCTGCCCGGCGTAAGAAATCTCCACGTCTCCGTAAAAGAATCGAAAGACCAGATTCTTTTTCTCCGCAAAGTAGAACCCGGAGCGGCCGACAAAAGCTACGGCATCGAAGTAGCGCGGCTGGCCGCCCTCCCGATGTCCGTGATCGAACGCGCGCGTCAGATCCTGGCCCACCACGAAGACTACGTCCCCAAAAACGCCCCCGTCCAAATCCGCCTGTTCGAACCCATCAACCACGACATAGCCGACCGCATCAGAAAAGTAAAAATCGACGAACTCCGCCCCATCGAAGCGTTACAACTCCTAAGCGACCTCCAACGAGACTTGAAATCATGAGGGTCGCCGGCATCATGTCCGGCACCAGCCTGGACGGAGTTGACGTAGCCATCGTCGACATCCACAAAAAGAAAATCGATACCAAAGCCTACCTGTCTATCCCCTACCCGAAGCCAGTCCGCGAAGCCCTCCTCTCGGTTTCGAACAACATCACTCACACCGCCACGATTTCCCGGCTTAATTTCCTGCTGGGAGCCCTCTACGCCGACGCCGTCCACGAAACTTGCAAACGCAATCGCCTTAAGATCTCGAGCATCGACCTCTGCGGCCTCCACGGCCAAACCATCTTCCACGAAGGACAGCCCGTCGAATATCTAGGCATGCGCGTCGCGAGCACCCTCCAGATCGGCGAAGCCGCCGTGGTAGCCGAACGCACCGGCATCCCGACCATCTCCAATTTCCGCGAACGCGATATGGCCGCCGGAGGCCGCGGAGCCCCTCTGGTGCCCTACGTCGACTATCTGCTCTTCCGCCATCGCCGCATCGGCCGCATCGCGCTCAATATCGGAGGCATCGCCAACATCACCGTAATCCCCGCCTCTGCCAAGCCGGAACAAATTATTGCCTTCGATACCGGTCCCGGCAACATGATTATCGACGCGCTGGTCTCCCACAAGACCCAAGGCCGCCAGCGCTACGACCGCGACGGCCGCATCGCAAAGGCTGCAAAAATACATCCCCGTATGCTCGAAGCCATGCTCTCCGACCCCTATTTTTCTCTGGCTCCTCCCAAGTCCGCGGGCCGGGAACAATTCGGTCACGAGTTTACGAGCGGCCTGATCGCCACTGGTATCCCGATCGACGATCTGATCGCCACGGCCACCGAATTCACCGCGAGATCGATCGCCAACGCCGTCCAGTTCCCCAACATAAAGGAACTAATCGCGTCCGGCGGAGGCGTCCACAATCGTCAGATCATGCGCCGCCTCCGAGAACTGCTCCCGCATCTCACCCTTGCCACAACGAAAGTCCACGGAATCAATCCCGATGCCAAGGAAGCCATCGCCTTCGCGGTCCTGGCGCACGAATACATACACCACCGCCCCGCGAACATCCCCTCCGCCACCGGAGCCCGCCACCCGGCGATCCTAGGCAAAAACTCGCCGGCTTAACCTGCTTACGGCTTCGGCTGGCAGGCGAAACCGCCGGCCCCACCCAGGACGCAAGCCTTGAGTTGTTTGGTGAGAAGCAATCTCTTCAGTCTGTGATCTTATTCGTCCGTCTGCAACCTCTCGCTCTCGAACGCCTGATAATCCAACTGCTTTACCTTCTCCTCGGCATTCTTCGAAAGCACCTGATTCGACAAATCGTCCGGCATCGCCGCTTCCGGATTGCCCTTCGGCGCCGCCGGAACAAAATCCTTAGACTTGGCCTTCGAATGTTTCAGATCCTCGATCATCTCCCGTATATATTTCTTCATGCCTGATTCTTCCGCGCCCCCCGAGCCCTCCGCACTCCTACCCTCGCTAACCCATTAAGAAAAATGTGACAATTTCAATTTTTTGTATCGTGACCGCCTTTCCGTGCATCATGGAAACATGCGCGTAGCCCAAGTCACAAACCCCCACGGGCCTATCGAAGTACTCGACCGCCCGATCCCCGATCCTGGCGCTGGCAAAGTCCGCGTGAAAGTAGAAGCCTGCGGAATCTGCCATAGCGATTCGATCACCAAAGAGAGCCTTTTTCCGGGTATCGCCTACCCGCGAATTCCCGGCCACGAAGTTACCGGCACCGTCGACGCGCTGGGCGAAGGCGTCACCAACTGGACCAAAGGACAGCGTGTCGGCATCGGCTGGGCGGGAGGCCACTGCACCATCTGCTACCCCTGCCGCCGCGGAGACTTCGCCGCCTGTCTGACCCTGCAAATCCCCGGCATCGTCTATGACGGAGGCTATGCCGAATACATGATCACCTCCGCTCAAGGGCTCGCCGCCATTCCCGACGCCATCAGCTTTACCGAAGCCGCCCCGCTCCTCTGCGCCGGCATCACCACCTTTAACGCCCTGCGCCACAGCGGCGCGATGCCCGGCCACCTCGTCGCGATCCAAGGCTTGGGCGGCCTGGGCCACCTGGGAATTCAATACGCCAACAAAATGGGATTTGAAACCGTAGCCATCGGCCGCGGCGATGACAAGAAAGATTTCGCCTCCAAGCTGGGCGCGCATCATTACATCGATACCAACGCCGGCAATCCCGCCGAGGCTCTTCAGAAATTAGGCGGAGCGAAAACCATCCTGGCCACCGCTCCCGACTCCAAATCGATGACACCTCTCATCGCCGGTCTAAGCGTCGATGGAACGCTCATGGTCATCGGCGTCGGTCCCGACAACATCGAAGTGTCCCCCACGGAAATCGTCCTGGCGCGCCGCTCTGTGCGAGGCTGGCCTTCCGGCACCGCCGCGGATTCCGAGGACGCGATGCGCCTGGCCGCCCTCAGCGGCATCCGCCCTATGATCGAAACGTTCCCGCTAAAAGAAGCTGCTGCCGCCTACGACCGCATGATGAGCGGCAAAGCCCGCTTCCGCGTCGTCCTGAAAATGAACTAGTACTTTCTGAAGCGCGATTGCGACGCAACCCGAATTCACGAGTGGGCAGGTTTCCGACCTCACTCATCGAACTTGAGTAAAGTAAGCGGGTGAGCCCTGTCGCCTATCCCGCGCTCTTCCTGATCGCCCAGGCGCAATTCAAAGCCGACACCAATCTTCAGCAGGTCGCTGTTCAGGTCACGGATAAGCTAGGCCGCCCCGTCCATGGTTTCAGCGGACGACGCTTGCCGTTGTTCGGCGGGGACTTCGGTCCACAATGCGCGCGCGAAATCGGCGGGGCGCGATCATCGAAAGCGTGCGCGACATTTTTGGGGATTTGCGGCGGGGCGAAAGCGGGAGAGACCGCACAGTCCACGCTGCGCCGGGGTTCGACGCGTTTTCGCGCGCTGTGTAAACTGGGGATGTGAAGTGGCTTATCGGGGTATGCGTGGTGGCGGCGACGGTGGTCGGGGCGCCTATATTGAGGTTGTCCAATAGCGTTGTTGTAGCGCAGACCGCGGCTGGGGTGCAGGCGACCGCTCAGGGGTTGCAGGCGATTAATGCCGGGGATGGGATGCTTTCTCTGACGGCCGCCGCAACGCCTTACGTACCTTGGCTGGGTGTTGCGATTGGACCCGGCAATGTGATTCAGTTTACCTTCGCGGCGCTTCCGGCGGGGACTTATACGGCTAGCGTGACGGTTTCCGATCCGAACGCCATCGATTCGCCGCAGGTGGTGATCGTGACCCTGCAATCGGGGCCGGCTCCGATCGTTGAGTATCTTTCTCCTGGCACCCGGAGCGTAGTGCCTCTTGCCTATGAATGTTTGTTCTGCAGCACCAGGGTCAGCACGAACGACGGCGGGGGATGGTTGACGGTGAGCTACAGCTCCATGGGCACTCTTCTGTACCCACAGTCCGTAGTTCTGTCGCCTCCGGCGGGTATGGCCACGGGCACTTATAGCGGGACCGTCGCAGTAACAGGAAACATCAACCAAACCATTCCCGTCACGATGAACGTGACGACGCTGCCGATCGCCGTGCCTTCCACGCAACAGCTTTTCCAAAAAGCCGCACAGAATGGGCCGGCGGCTACCTATCCTTTTGTGCCTGCGATTTCGTTGACCAATTCGGGGTTGGGCACATTGCAGGTCAACGGAGTTTCGGGGTCCGGAACCGGCGTGACCGCTTCGAATTACAACGGGATTGCAATTGTCACTGTCGATCCGACGGGGCTGGCGACGGGTACCTATACGGATGGTCTGGTGACGATTCAGTGCAATGGCGCGAATTGTCCGGTGAAGGTGCCGGTGACTCTGGAGGTGGATGCGCAGGGGGCTCCGGTGGTGAATTATCAGGGGGCGGTGGATAATGCTACGTTTTCGCCCACGGGGTCGCCGGGGGATGTGATGGTGGTGAAGGGAACGCAGTTGTCGCTCGAGGCGCCGCAGACGGCTAGCGTTTCGCCTCTACCGACGAGTTTGGGAGGGGCTAGCGTGCTGGTGAACGGGGTCGCGACGCCACTTTATTATTCGTCGTTTGGGCAGATCGCTTTTCAGGCTCGGGCGGATACTTACCTGGGGACGGCGCTGGTGCAGGTAGTGCGCGGCGGGCAATCCGGCAACACGGTTTCGGTGACTATGGCGCAATATGCTCCGGGGATCGTGGTGGTGACGGATACTGCGTATAACGTGGTGGATGCGAACCATCCTATTAAGACTGGCTCGACTTTGATTTTTTGGGTTCTGGGGTTGGGGGCGACCAGCCCCGTGGTTGGAGATGGGACGGCGGCGCCGGTCAGTCCGCTGGCTGAAGTGACGGCGCCGGTTACGGTGCAGTTCGGGTTGGAGTTTTTTCAAAACACAACTACGCCTAGTTTTGTCGGACTGAGTCCAGGGAGCGTAGGGCTTTATCAGGTGACTGCTACTTTGCCGAGTAGCACGCCGGTGGGGACAGCGTCGGCGTGGGTACTGGTGGCGGGGGTGAAGAGTAATTTGGTTTCGATTGCGGTGAATTAAGGGCAGACGGGCGATTTTATCCGGTGGCGGCTTGGTGGTTGGGGGTTCGGCGGCGGTCGATCATGCGGACGTTGTAGTTGGTCAGAACGTAGTTTGCTACTTCCTCCGTCAGGATGAACGCCTGCCGGTGTTTGGCGGGGAGTTCGGTCCACAGGGCGCGCGCGAAATCGGCGGCGGGAGCCGCGATCATCGAAGGCATGAGCGACATTTCGGGAGATTTGTGGTCTGTGAACTCGTAGTTATCACCCTCGGCGATCAGCGCGTGGATCAGGTTTCCCCATTCGGGCGCTTGGAGCACCTCGGTGATGCCGTAGCCGGTTTTGCGGTGGAACTGGAGCCAGATCCCGATTTTCAGCCGCTGGGCGACGCCCGATTGCCTGCGGTCTTTAGCCTGCCGCGAATCCCGGTCGGCCTTCCGGCGTTTGGGATGGTGAAACAAAGCTCTGGCGGTGTCGAGCAGGAGGCCGACGGAAGGGAACGGAGATTGCTGTGGGGGGAGATGGCGGCGGTCGAGCATGCGGACATTGAAATTGGAAAGTACGTAATTTGCGGTTTCGTCGGCAAGCATGACGGCCTGCCGCTGATGGGCCGGAATTTCCATCCATTTGGCGCACGCGAAGTCCGCGGCGGGCAGGGCAAGGGTCGAGGGCAGGACCAGGGCGTCCGAGGCGCTGCGGTCGGAGATCTGGTAATTGGCGGCTTCCTCAATGAAGGCGCTCATGAGGTGTTCCGATTCGGAGGTTTCGAGGATCTGGAATTTTCCGTGGCCGGTTTTATAGTGAAAGTGGAGCCAAATTCCTGTTCTTAAGCGCAGATTAATCGCGGATTTTCGCCTGTTCTTATCCCGCAGCGGATCCCAATCGCTTTTGCGCCGCGTCTTTTGCGGTTTGGGAGCGGGGAACATCGCAACGGCTTTCTTAGCAAGGCTAACTGCTTGAATAAGCTCACTGCCCGCTTCGAGGGCTTTCTTTGGGTCGATGAACATGATCTTCCTAGCCTCGGCGAATAGATCGTCGGAGGAGGGAGGGAACTGTACCCCTGTTTAATGCGAGTTATAGTACTAGGATTATTTTGATTTATTGTTTATTTTATAGTTAATGGGATGGAGATATTTGTCCCCTCCCTCTGCCCTACTTGGTGATTTGGCGGATGAAGTCGGCTTCCTGTTGTTTGTAGGGCTTGCCGTTTTCGTCGAATACTTCGTGGAACCACTCGGGGGGTTGGCGGTCGGTGTAGGGATGTTGCCAGGAGTCCCAGGGTAGGTAGGTTTGGGTTTTGCCGGCGACCAATCCCCAATTGATGGCGGCGACCTTGTATTTTTTCGCGATGGGCAGGATGCCTTCGAAGGTGCTGCCTTGGGGGCGGGCCATGTATTCGGTGCAGAAAATCGGCCGGTTATAGCGCTTCAGCCATTGGACGCGCTGTTCGAACTCGGCGGGTGGGCCGTAGTTGTGGAAGGAGATGATATCGGAGTGGTCGAGCTGGATGCGCTCCATGCTGGTCAGCTTTTCGTTGCTGGACCAGTCGCCTTTCCACACGCCGCTGGTTAGAGGTTGAATGGGCCGCTTTTCGCGCGCCCAGACCCAGACGCGAACGAGCAGATCCTCGATCACTTTTTGCTTCTCGGGAGGCTCCAGGCGGTTGTAGCTATTTTCGTTGAGATTATCGGGCTCATTCCACATATCCCAGGCCAGGACGCGAGGATCTTTGCCCCAGTTGGTGAAGATCCATTTTACGTAGGCGGCGATTCTCGGGCGGTCGTTGGGGTCCTGGAGCGCTTTCGCGCCGGGGCTCTGCACCCAGCCGGAGTTATGAACGCCGGGGCGCGGCTCATGCTGGGGGCCGAGCTTAGGAAAAGGGTCCCAGCAGGAATCGAAGATGACGAAAATGGGGCGGATTCTGTGGCGATTCGCAATTTTCAAAAATGCATCGATGCGCTGCTGATAGCCTTTGGCGTCCTGCTGCCAGACCAGGTCATGCATGAATACGCGCATGGTGTTCATTCCGATATTTTGGGCCCAGCCCAACTCGCGGTCGATCTGCGGAGGGTCAAAGCTATCGCCCTGCCACATTTCGATCTGATTGATGGCGTTGGAGGGGATGTAGTTGGCGCCGACGAGCCAAGGCTGGCCGTCGTACCACTTATTGACCTGCTTTTCGGTCCAGCGCTCCGCGGGAGGGACGAAGGTGTCGGCGAAGGCGGAAGACGCAGCCAGCAGCCAACAGCCAGTAGCCAGTCCAAGACAGAAGAAAAGCCTTCGGGGGCGGGAGTTTGGCATGTTACGCGTTGAACATAGCATACCAAGCAGGAGTCATCGGAATAAATTCGTGACCGGAGATCTAGCACTGCCTACTTCCACCGCTGCTCGTCCTGCGTTTCGCGCCGTTCGCCGAGTTCTCCGCCTGCTGCGCCCGGCGGGGGATACAATGGCGTTCATGGAACTTAAAGGGAAAAGGGTTGCTATATTTGTCGATACGCTCTACCAGGAGATGGAAGTCTGGTATCCGTTCTTCCGGTTACAGGAAGCGCATGTCGAGGTTTCCTTTGTCGCGGCTGAGGCTGGCAGGACGTATAACAGCAAGCTTGGCTATCCGGCCAAGAGCAGTCTCTCCTACGATCAGGCTCATACGCGCGATTACGATGGCGTCGTAATTCCCGGGGGCTACGCTCCCGATCACATCCGGCGCCACCCGAACGCCAATCAGTTCGTGCGCGACATGAATGCCGAGGGCAAGCTTGTCGCGTCCATTTGCCATGGTCCGTGGGTGCTGTGCTCGGCTGGGATTTTGAAGGGACGCCGCGCCACCAGCTTTTTCGCGATTAAGGACGACGTGATTAATGCCGGGGCCATCTTTGAGGATTCCGAGGTGGTCGTCGATTGGAATTTAGTTACGTCCCGCAAGCCGGAGGATCTGCCCGCGTTCTGCCGCGCGTCGATCAAGGTGTTGTCGGCTGGTCCAGTATTCCCTAAATAGATGGAACAAGCCATCGAGGTAAAGGGCCTCCAGAAATCTTATGGAGACGTGCACGCAGTGCGCGGCATCGATTTCGAGGTCGCGGCCGGCGAAGTATTTGGATTGCTGGGACCGAATGGGGCGGGGAAGACCACGACTGTGGAGATCCTGGAAGGATTGCGTCCGCGCACCACGGGCGATGTGAAAGTGCTGGGGCGCGATCCAGGCGTCGAGGTGAAGGCCCTGAAGGATCGCATCGGCGTCTGCCTGCAATCGACGAATCTGCCGGATAAGATTACGGTGCGCGAGGCTCTGGCCCTGTTCGCATCTTTTTATTCGCGCAACACGAACATCGATACGTTGATCGACCGGCTCCAGCTTTCTGAGAAGCGGAACGCCTATTACCAGACACTTTCAGGCGGGCAGAAGCAGCGTGTAGCGCTGGCTCTGGCGCTGGTGAACGATCCGCAACTGGTGTTTTTAGACGAGCCGACGACGGGCCTGGATCCGCAGGTTCGCCTGGAAATTCACAGCCTGATCAGCGAATTGCGCGACGCCAAGCGGACCATTCTGATCACCACTCACTATATAGAAGAAGCCGAGCGGCTGTGCGACCGCGTGGCGATCGTGGACCAGGGGCAAATTATTGCTCTGGGCACTCCGCGGGAGATTCAGGCGAAAACGCTAGGCACTTCTCGCGTGGAGATTCACACGGCCCAGCCGATGCCGCTCGACGTACCGAAATTCCAAGAGGCTGAAAAAGTCGTGATGAGCGAGGATCGCAAAGTGCTGAATGTTTATTCGGCGAGGCCCGCGCGCACGCTGCCCGATCTGGTGAAGTGGATCGACCAGAACGGGCTGGACCTGGAAGACATCCATTTAAAACGGCCGACGCTAGAAGATGTGTTCATCGAACTCACCGGAAAACGGCTGAGGGATTAACCGATGCGAGCCTACATTACCCAGATCCGGACGAATCTGCGCCTCACCATGCGCGATCGCACGGTGCTGTTTTTTAATTATCTCTTCCCTTTGCTGTTCTTCTTTATTTTTGGTTTCATGATGCACGCCGAGCAAGGCGGAGCCATCGTGCAGATCGTGAACATGGTACTGGTGATCGGCATTTTAGGCTCGGGATTTTTCGGCGCGGGCATGCGTACGGTGATGGACCGGGAGGCCGGCATTCTGCGCCGGTTCAAAGTCGCGCCAATTACCGCGGGGCCGATCTTGGTGTCGCAGCTAGTCGTTGGTCTGGTGCACTATATTCCGGTTACAGCACTGGTGCTGGTCTTAGCTCATTTCATTTACGGCATGCCTCCGCTGGAGCATCCTTGGTCGCTGTTCGCGTTCGTGCTGATCGGCGTGGTGGCGTTCCGGGCGATGGGAAGCATCATCGGCGCGGTGGCGAATTCCATGCAGGAAAGCCAGATTATCATTCAGCTTTTGTACTTCCCCATGCTGTTTCTGGGCGGCGCGACATTTCCCATCGCGATCATGCCCAATTGGTTGCAGATCGTGGCGCAGTTTATTCCCACCACTTATCTATCTACTGGAATCACTGCGATTTTGCAGGGTCACGAAACGCTCTGGGACAATCGGGCGCCGGCCGGAGCGCTGCTATTGACCGCCGCCGTTGGAACATTTCTCGCCTTGAAATTATTCCGCTGGGAAAAAGAAGAGAAGATGCGGGCGTCCGCGAAATTCTGGCTGGTAGCAGTGCTGGCGCCGTTTATCGCGATGGGCGCCTGGGAGGCGTACGCGAAAGACAACTTGGCAAAGGGAAAAATGCTGGCGCGGGAAATGCGCCGCAATCGCACCCTGCTGATTCGCGATGTCCGTTTGTTCGTGGGCGACGGAAACGTTATCGAACAGGGCGGAGTGTTGGTGAAGGATGGGAAGATCGCCGAAGTTTACACAGGCGCGGTCCCCGACCCGAAAACACTCAAGGCCGAGGCGATCGACGCCGCCGGAAAAACGCTGATGCCCGGGCTGATCGACGTTCACGTTCACCTGGGAAATCCCGGCGGCTTTTATGACAAAGCAGAAGAATACGAAATGCCCGACAAGGCGTTTCCCCGGGAGCTCGCCGCATACCTCTATAGCGGAGTGACCGCGGTCAAGAGTGTGGGAGATCCGCTCGACGCGGTGTTGAAAGCTCGCGATCAAGGTAACGCCGGTGAGAAGTTGGGCGCGGAGTTATTCGCCGTGGGGCCCTTGTTTACGGCCCCTGGAGGCCATGGGACGGAGTACGGCAAGAACATTCCGGAGGTTGCGCGAGGGAATTTCGAAGCCCAGTTCCTGCGTCTTCCCAAGACGCCCGAAGAGGCGAAACAAATGGTGGATGACCTTGCCAAGAAACACGTGGATGGAATCAAGACGATTCTGGAAGCTGGTTCGCCTGCCTATCCATTCGTTCGCATGGACCCTCTATTGATCAAGGCGATTGTCGAAGAGGCGCACAAGTTTAACCTACCGGTGGTATGTCACACCGGCAATGCACGCGATGTGGAAGACGCGGTGAATGCGGGTGTCGACGGGATCGAACATGGGTCGGTGAACGACGTGATTCCGGACGCGATGTTCGTCCGGATGAAGCAGGCGGGGATTACGTTCGATCCGACGCTCGACGTGGTGGAAGCGTTTACGATGCTAGCGCAGGGCAAGTTCGAGATGCTGGACCGTACTTTAGTTCAGCAGGTGGGGCCGAAAAAGCTCCTCGAATCCACGCGGAAGTTTCTCCAGTCGCCCGATGGCGAGAAGATGCGTTCGGGTCTTGCGAAGTATCCGGTATCGATGCCGATCTGCAATCAGAACCTGCTCGCTGCGTTGCGCGCGGGAGTGGTCCTGGTCACGGGAACGGACTCAGGCAATCCCACGATTTTCCATGGTCCTGCGGTTCACCGCGAGATGCAGTTGTGGATCGAAGCCGGCATTCCTCCCGCGGTCGCTTTGCAGGCAGCGACCTATAACGGCGCGCAACTCTTCCGCGCGGCGGATCGCATGGGGCTTATCAAGAAAGGGTACGAAGCGAATCTCCTCTTAGTGGACGGGAATCCGCTAAAGGAGATTTCGGTGACCGAGCGGATCTCCATGGTGATGTTTAAAGGCGAGCGCGTAGACCGAAGCGAGCTATTCGATCAACAATAGCTAAGGGACATAGGGGCTTAGTCGCGGAGGCCTTGCGTCAGGCTCTAATAGCAAGACCTCGCGGTCTGGGTATTCGGCCTTTAGCTTGTCGTTCTCCTCAGGTCCGAGATCCCGAGCCCATATGACGCGGGCAGAGTCGATGGAAGCCTCGTTATAAACCCACTCGTCCTGAAAGATATGCCGCGGCGAGTATCGAACAAAGACGAGAATCCTGCCGGGGACTTCCGCTAACTGCTGGTTGACCGCAATCCGGCGCTCCGGGTTGCTATGGTTAATCGAGTCCCAGGTCTCATAACTCATCATCTTACGCGCAAAGTCCTGATCTTCCATGAGATGAAGACCATACCAGAATGCGAAATGAATGATACAAAGAAAGAGAATCAGCCGCGCGGCTTCCGGGCTCCAACGGCTGATTTCGCGAAGTCCGGCGACGCTCATCAGGACAAACAGACAAGTCACTGCCCCAAGGTAATGAAGCTGAAACGCAGGGAAGAAATTGATCCCAGCCGCGAAAATAAATAACGTCAATAAGACCCAGGCATATCGATAGTCCTGAACGGCAGCTAAGCAGAAGGCGGGTATCGCTAAAAATAGAGGAGCCAGGAAAAAGAACCGATAGAATCGGACTCGATACTCCAGGCGTAATAAGTAACTTGTGATCGTCTCCTTGTCACTGTCACGAAATGCCAGTTGAGATTTATACTCAAGTTGCTGTTGAGGCGTTAACTCGCGGTGAGGCACTGGATTTGGCTGAAAGGTCAGAGAGGCAGGCACGCCGTATTGATACTGACTCAATTGATAGGGAAGCATCCTCCAGTGTCCAGTCACGCTCTTGTTCTGCATAAAAGTGATTCCGACGGCGGGAATCAGAGCTAGGAGAATCATCGGTGCAGCTTTGATCACTCGCTTCGCGAACGGGCTAAGAAATAGCACAATCGCGATTACCAGAAAGATTGACTCATATGGACGGGTGAGCAGATGAATAGTCAATCCTGCGCCCAAAATCAATGAGTCTCTCGTGTTTACTCGCTCCACCAATCTAGGTAATGCTCCAAACACCATGCAGCCGGCTGCGGCTGCGAGCGTTCCTCCCCAATAGCTGTTCATCCACTGATCGAGCGGGCCGAATTCGATGATCGCCAGCACGCCTCCAGCGAAGGCCCAGGCAGGTGTCGTCCAACCGCGCAGCATCCAGTAACACAGCGCCGAGAACGCCGACGTCGAGAGTAACACGCCTGTCCATTGGTATCCAGAGAATGCTCGTCCGATCGCTAGCATCAACCCTTGACCGATTGGATAGATCGAACTATAAGTAGGCTCCTGAAGAATGAAAAAAGTTTCAAAGAAGCGGCTCATCGCATGCGGAGGATTCGCGAGGCGGAAATGACGTAGGGTGTCGGCGACAAACAAGTGCCCAAACTCATCGTAGATATCGGGGGTCGGGACAGGGTGATGCCCCAGCAACACCAGCCGAAGCGCCACGGGCGAGATAGCGAGCGCCAGCATACACCATCGCGTCTTGGTCGAAAAACGTCGGGCATAAGGCTCAATGAAAGGACGCCACGCCAGTGCGAAGGCTACCAGAAACACGGCGAGTGTAAGCTCGATAAAATCGCTTGCTCCGAAGCCGATCGGGTTCTTCACTGGATCGAAGCTTGAGAACACTATTTCACTACCTCGAACTTTAAAGTCGGATGCCTCTTGGGGGACGGAGCAGGCTTTGACTCCGATGACTCTGCTGGAGAGACCAGTTGCTGTTGAGTCTGAGGTAGTTGATACGGCGACAGCTTCGGTGGTTTGGCGTCCGGCTCCAACAGCCACGCCCTTCGGTCCGGATAGTAGCTCAAAAGCTTCTCATTCTCGATCGCTCCAAGATCGCGCGCCAGCACGACGGTTTGCCGGTCGATATCAGCTCCGTTGTATACCCACTCTGTCACTTCATGCTTCGGCCAATAGCGGATGAAAACGAGCTGCTTGCCGGGGACTTGCGAGAGCTGACGATTTACAGCGAGTCTTCCGTCCGGATCGCCATGGTTTACTTCATCCCAGGTTTGATACTGTTCTAACTCTTTCGCGAAACTCTGATTGCTAGATAGCTGGATTCCATACCAAAAGAGGAAATGCGCTCCACAAAGGAATAGGATGACCCGCACCGCGTCCGCTCCCACCGGATGATGCGAAATGGCTAAACGGCTTAAGTTCTCAAGACTAACCACCGTTACCAGCACGAACAGACATGTGATACCGGCAACATAATGAGCATAAAAGTAAGGATAGATATTCGTACCAACGAAGAAAATGACTAGTATGAGGAAGACATAGCGCATGCGGGGATCGCGGAAGCTCCAGAAGAAGGCCGGCAAGGCAAGATAAAGTGGAGGTAAAAAAAAGAATCGGTAAAAGCGCACCCGCCCAGCCAGACGCTCCAGAAAGCTTCCGATCGAATCGGTATTTGCACCATGCACGAACGACTGCACCTCATAAGCTGTCTGCTGCTCGATCGTAAGTTCGCGGTGCGGCACCGGATTAGCCTGGAAGGTAAAGGTACACGGAACACCATATTGATAGCGGCAGAGTGCATAAGGAAGTGTTGTCCAACTACCGGTAACTTGTTTGTCGTGAAGCAGTATAAGCCCAAGCGCGGGCAACACCATGATCGTAACGATCGCCGCAGCACGCCAAAGTTCCCTTTTCTTGATAGAAGGAGAGAAGAACAAAATTACGGCCATTGCCAGGAATATCGATTCGAAGGGCCGCGTGAGTACATGTATGGCTAGGCCAACACCGAGCAACACCGCATCGCGAGTCCGCCATCGATCCCTCAGCCGCGGCATCGCACCGAACACCAGGCAACCGGCCGCCGCCGCCAGCGCGCCGCCCCAATAGGTGTTCATCCAGTGGTTAAACGGGCCAAATTGAATGACCGCTAAAACTCCTCCCAGCAGGGCCCATCCGGGCTTGGTCCACGCCCGCAGCATCCAATAGCACAGCGATGTGAATGCGGCCATCGAAATCGCGATGCCTGCCCACGGCTGTCGGAAAACCACTTGGCCGAACGCCAGCGCCAGGCCCGGACCTAACGGATAGATCGAACTGTAGCTAGGCTCTTGCAAAATGAATAAGGTTTCGAAAAACCGATGCATCGGATGCGCAGGATTGGTCAGCCGGAAATGCGCCAGCGTATCGCCCAGCAACAGGTAACTGAAATCGTCGGCGCCCAAAGGCGTGGGAATCGGCGAGGTATGCAGCATCGAAAGTCGCAGCGCCACGGGAAGCGCGCCGAGAATCGCCATGCACCAGATCGTCCGCGACGCGAGCCTGTTCGCTCGGCCCGCCCATTTCTGCCACGCGATCGCCCCCGCCGCCAGCAAGAGCGCCAGTGCGATCTCGATAAAATCAGCCGCGCCGAACCCGATAGGATTATGTAATGGAAGGAACGAGTAGAACAGGCGGAACAAATAGAACATCGAGTTTTCTAAAAGCCTGCCAGAACCGATATTATAGGGCATTAGGATGCCTGCGGCAGGTACCAGCTATACACTTGAGGATCAGGAGCGAATGGCCAGCGCGGCGAATTACTTCGCCTGGCAGCATCGTCTCGTCATCCCCGAATTGGGCCGGCGCGTGATTGAGATCGGTTGTGGGATCGGGAACTTCACTCTACTGATGCTGGATCGCGAAGCCGTTCTTGCCGTCGATGTTGAGCCCGGATGTGTCGAACGGCTTAGGCAGAGGTTTCCCGATCGACCCAACCTCCGCGCGGTCGCATGCGACGTGATGGCGCGCGAGTTCGGCCAGTTCCAGTCGTTCAGCGCGGACTCCTGCGTCTGCCTGAACGTGCTGGAGCACATCGAACACGATGGCGACGCGTTGCGGCGCATGGCCTCCGTTCTCACGCCGGGCGGAGTTTTGATTCTTCTCGTCCCCGCATCTCCCAGTCTGTATGGTCCTATCGACGAATTGCTCGGTCATTATCGCCGTTATACCCGCGCGTCCATCTCGAAGCTCGCCCAGGAAGCGGGGCTCAGCGTGAAGACAGCCTACTACCTCAACGCGATCGGATTTTTCGGATGGTGGACCAATTCTCATATTCTCAAGCTTCACGCCCAGTCTCCGGCGCAGATCGGGTTCTTTGATCGTTACGTGGTTCCCATAGCTTCCCGCGTCGAAAGCATCATACATCCGCCATTTGGCCAGTCTTTATTTGTCGTACTCAAAAAAACGTTGTAAAGTTTGCAGAAACCCCTCTGTCATTAACTGCATCAATTGAGCAAGAGCAGTCTCGTTCGATTTGTGTTTTTGACACAGAACAGGTGGTAAAGGCCGTAGTGCGCTCGACAAGTTGACACTATGAAACCCGTGCATCTGATTGAATCCTGGGGCAAAATACTCCGCGGTAAAATCCCGCTTCTTTCTATAGAAATTACCCGTGAATGTCCTTTGAGTTGTCCCGGATGCTATGCCTATGGCAATTCCCATTTGGAAGGCGAGGCTCAACTTCGCGATCTCTCCGATTTCCGGGGCGATGATCTGGTCCAAGGAATTCTTGGCTTGGTGGAGCGTCACGATCCCATTCAGGTGTCTCTCGTCGGTGGCGAGCCTCTCATCCGTCACCGCGAATTAAGCCGTGTCCTCCCCGTTCTCAGCCGGCGCGGCACCGATACCCTGATCGTTACCAGCGCCGTCATCCCGATTCCCAAGGAATGGATGGCGTTGCCGTATATCACCGTGGCGGTGTCGATCGACGGTCTCGCTCCAGATCACGACGTTCGCCGCCGTCCTGCGACGTATGACCGGATACTAAAAAATATCGCCGGACGCCGCGTCAACGTCCACTGCACCATCGTTCGCCAGCACATGCAGCAGCCTGATTATCTGGAGCAATTCCTCGCCTTTTGGAGCGCTCGCCCGGAAGTGAATCGGATTTGGTTCAGCGTGTATACGCCGCAGCGCAATGAGTCGAGCCCGGAAATGCTGCTGCCCGACGATCGCCAGAGGCTCGCCCGGGACCTGCCCGCGCTGAGCCGGCGTTTCCCGAAACTCATGCTCCCCGCAGGCATGGCCGCCGCCTTCGCTGCGCCGCCCGAAAGCCCTACACAGTGCCTCTTCTCGAAAATGTCGGTGAATTACACTGCCGACTTGAAAACTAACGTGGAACCCTGCGTATTCGGCGGCGATCCCGATTGCAGCCAGTGCGGATGCTCCATCAGCGCTGGACTACATTGGATCGGGGGTATCAGCGTGGCAGGCCCCCTCAAAGTCAAGCACCTCGTCCGCGCCTCCATGGCCACCGGAAGAGTCGTAAATCATGTTTTCCCCCATAAAACTCAAGTGACTCGATGGAGTCAACCCGTCGATGCCCCACTAAACCTCGTCCAGATCGAACCCTCGCCAGAGCGGGATTACGCCGACACGCTTAAGAAAACGTAACAATTTTCCTCAAATAAAGTCCCCAGCCGCTTGACAAATGCGATTTTGGTGTATACTCTTCTGAGACTGGGAGGGCAAAGGGGCTCTCCTAGGTGTATCTCAGTTCTTGAAACGTTTAAAAGCTTTAGGGGGCCGTCCATGAAGAACGTCTCGATTGCTGCTGTCCTTCTCCCGCTTTTGGCCATTCTGCCAATCGCTTACTCCCAAACCACCACCGGCCAGATCACAGGTACGGTAGTCGATTCCGCGGGCGCCCTCGTTGCCGGTGCCTCGGTTCAAGTCACCAACGGAATCACCAAACAGGTCCGCGAATTCACTACTTCGTCGAACGGTAGCTTCATCTTCCCGGATCTCGTACCCGCCGATTACGATCTCCGCGTCACCCATCCAGGTTTCAAAACTTATATTCAAAACCGCATCACCGTCGGAACGCTTGAGAAAGTAGACGTCCACAACGTCCGGCTCGAAGTCGGCGACGTCAGCACGTCGATCGAAGTGCAAGCCACCGCCGCCCGCGTCGCGACGGACACTGCCGACCATGCCATTGACATCAATCAGGCCCAGTTGAACGAGACGCCGATCCGCGGACGCAATTGGGAAGGCTTCGTTAAAGACCTTCCAGGCGTCATCGACATGGGCACCTACGATCAGCGCGGTTGGAACGGCAACTCCGCCATTGTCAACGGCGGCCAGCAGGGCCAGGTGCTGGTGACCTTCGACGGAATGGCCGCGCAGGATAGCGGCGCGCCCAGTCTTAGCACTTATCAGACTCCCTCGACTGACGCCATCGGCGAAGTGAAACTGCTCACCGGCAACTACGCTGCCGAGTACGGAGCCCGCAACGGCGGTCAGATGAACGTCACGGTCAAGAACGGTACCGCGCAGTTCCACGGCAGCGCCTATTATTACTACCGCCATGAAGAGTTCAACGCCAACGAATATTTCAACAATCAGCTGGGCATCGCGAAACCCAAGTACCGGTATGAGAATCCCGGCGGCACTGTTGGCGGACCCGTCATCATCCCGAAAGTTCGTTTCAACAAGGATCGCAATCACCTGTTCTTTTTCTATTCGTGGGACCAGCTTTGGAACACGCAGAGCACCGCGATCAACAAGTACACCATGCCCACCACGCTCGAACGGCAGGGAAACTTCTCGCAGAGCTTTAACACCAACGGATCGCTGATTCCGGTTCGCGACCCACTCAGTGGCCAGACCTGCTCCGCTACCGTCGCAGCCGGCTGCTTCCCCGGCAACATCATTCCCTTGAGCCGTCTCAGCCCCATTGGCAGCGCGATGTTGAACCTCTTTCCTCTGCCCAATACGGTGGACCCCACCGGCCAGCGCCAATATAATTTCACCGACGTTTTACAAAACACCGACCCGCGCCGCGACAACATTCTTCGCGTCGATTACAACATCTCCCAGCACGATACGATGTACGTCCGCTTGTTGCAGGATCATCAGGCGCAGACCGGCTTTGGCGCCATCCTCGGCGCCGCGGGCGACGGCTGGGGCCAGTTCCCTCACAGCTATTTCATCCCGTCCGCCGGCTTCGCGACCACCTATGTCCACACCTTCCGTCCGAATCTGATCAACGAAGCGACGGTTGGACAAAATCGCGCGCACCAGGAGAACGCGCCGACCAGCGATGCCTATAACAACAGTTTGCTGCCGTTCAAATCCAACGGCCAAACGCTGACGCTGCCCAGCATCTTCCCGGCCTCGGCCAACACTCTGAACCTCGATCCGAACATCAACTTCGGCCTGCCCTCCGGTTTCACCGCGCAGTCCGCACCCGCGGGACTTCCCAACCTCCCCAGTTTCGGCTTCGATAGCCGCTGGCCTTTCAACGGCACCGACAACTTGGCGACCTTCACCGATAACGTCACCTGGATCAAGGGCAACCACAGCATCAAGATGGGTTTCTACTTCGAACACGATGCCCGCAACGTGAGTGTCTATTCGGTCTACAACACCGCCGGAACTTACTATTTCGGTTCCGACCTCGGCAATCCCGTCGACACGGGCGATCCTTTCTCCAACGCGCTGACCGGAAATTTCTACGGCTATGGCCAGGACAACCTGAAGCAGCAAAATCGCGCCCGCTATAAACAGACTGAGTTCTTCCTCCAGGACACCTGGAAAGTCACGCGCCGCCTGACCCTCGATTATGGCGCGCGGTTCTCCCGTCTCGGCGCGCTGTATGAGGCGAATGGCAAACAGCTCGGCATTTTCCAGGCGTCTGCGTATAGCCGGAGCCAGGAAGGTCAGCTTCTGTTCCCCACTTGCACCGTCTCCGTAGCTTCCACCGCAAGCTGCCCCGTCGCCGACAAAGCAGCCATCAATCCCAATACCGGCGCGACCTACTCGTATTCGCAGCAGGGTACGTTCGATCCAGCCAGTTACTCCTCCTATCCCTTCTCCGGAATCACCACTACGAACAGCTATTTCAAGACGCCTCCCTTGCAGGTAGGGCCGCGGGTCGGTTTTGCCTATGATGTGTTCGGGAACGGCAAGACCGCGTTCCGCGGCGGTTTCGGAATCATGTTCGGACGCGCGTTCGGTGTCGATACCCTGGGGGCAACCGGCGCCGGCATCGGACCTCTCGCGACCCCTCCACATTTCCTCGCACCGCTGGTGCTTGAAACCACCATCGCCGGTCTGCAAGGCTCGCCGCTGGTCTACACGCCGCCCACCACTGTCGGCGGACCGCTCAGCTATCCTCCGCCTTCGACCTATAATTTCAGCACTGGCATCCAGCAGGATCTCGGCCGAGGTTTCGTGATGGATATCGCATTCGTCGGCAACGTCGCGCATCACCAGTTCAACCAGGGCACCAACGATACGTATTTGAACACCATCGCTCCCCTCACCGACTGGACTCCGACCGCCAACAACGGACAGCCAGGACCCGTGGCGAAATACCTCGACCCCACCAGCGCCAATGGCGGCACCGCTGGCTTCTATTCCGCCAATCTGATCCGTTCCCTAGCCACGCCCTATCCTGGCTGGGGTCCCATCCAGTTGTACACCCAGAACGGCGAATCTTATTACGACGCCTTACAGGCGCAATTCAACAAGCGCGTGGGCAACCGTTACCATTTCGGGAGTAATTACACCTGGTCGAAGACCTTGGTCTACGCACGCTATCCCTTCGTTTCCGACCAACTTAACAAGAACATCGCCGGGGTCAATAACACCACCGGTGGAGGCACGCGTCCCCAGGCTGTCAATATCAACTGGGGATACAACGTGCCCAACGGCAGTTCCCTCTGGAAAAACGAATTTTCGAAACAGGTTTTCGACAACTGGCACATCGAAGGAATTGTGACCTTCTACTCCGGTTCCGCTTTGGCCGTCACCTGCTCCGCCAACGGGGCGCCCATCGGCTACTGGACCGGCACTCCCGACACCGGAGCCATCCCGTTCCGTTGCGAACAGAACGGTCCTCTGTTCAACTCCAGCAACAATGGCAACCGCCTGGTATGGCCCTTCGCCGTATCGAGCTTCTCGCTGCCCGCCGTCAATTCGCTCGGCATCGGCAACGCGCAGCCGACCATGACCTACGGCCCCGGCGTCGAGAACGTCGACTTGAGCGCTTATAAAGAATGGCACATCTTCGGCGAAGGAAAGCTGCTTCAACTGCGCTTCCAGGCCTTTAACGCGTTCAACCACTTCAATCCGCAAAACCCCAATATGGGGTTGACCCTGAACTACGCGGGCGGCGCCAATACCAACGCCAACTTCGGAGCGATCACTGCCGCGGCCCTCCCGGCCCGCCACGGAGTAGCCTCCATCCGCTTCAGCTTCTAACCAAGTAGGGCGGGTCCCCGACCCGCCTCTTTCTTCCTCAGTTCCGCAACACATCGCCGCGCGCGATCGTACAATCAAACGGAGGCCCGTCAGGCCATGCGTGCAAAATATGATAGACCACGTTATTCTCACAGTCAGTGACTTCGAGCGTTCCGTCGCTTTTTACACCCAGGCCCTGAAGCCACTTGGGATAACTAACTTTCTAAACTACGAAGGCCATGCCGGACACCCCGATTTGAAGGGTTTTGGTGACGGCAAAAGGGCCTTTTTCTGGCTCAAAAAAGGAAAGCCCGATCCCCAAGCGGTCCATGTCGGATTTGTAGCGAAAGACCATGCTGAAGTTGATGCATTCTACAAGGCCGCAGTGGACGCCGGAGGCAAGAGCAAGGAACCACCTCAAACTCGGCACGAATACTATCCTGGCTACTACGCGACATGGGTGCTCGATCCTGACGGCCACGACATCGAGGTCGTTCACAAGAGCTAAATAAGCAACGGGAGATTCGTTACAACGATTCGTGGTCGTGCCAATGCAATAATGAATCCTTGGCTTCCGTGCTTCCATGACGCTTGTCAAACGTGCGCAAAGCCTGATTCTTCTAGGGACCGCACTCTTCGTTGTCGCGTGGGCGATCGTTCGAGCTTCGCTTCAATCGGTCACCATCGACGAGGCCTTCACTTACCTTTACTTCGCATCGCAGCCTGTCAAGACGATATGGATGCCCTCCTCCAACAACCATGTCCTCAACTCCTTGTTGATGTGGGTGACGACGCATGCGTTTGGCCCATCCAGCATCGCGTTGCGAACGCCTGCGCTGCTGGGCGCCGTGCTCTATATTTTCACCTGCTGGTTTCTGTGCCGGAACATAACAAACCGGTTTAGCCTTCAACTGCCGCTCCTTATTTGCCTGACATTGAATCCGTTCATTCTCGATTTCATGGTGGCCGCGCGAGGTTACAGTCTCGCGAACGCATTCCTGATTGCAGCGCTGTCGATTCCGGCCTGGTATCACGTCAAAGGCCGGCCTTCGCTCCCCGCATGCTGCGCTTTGGCATCCCTCGCGCTGGGACTTTCCTTCACCGCGAATTTTTCGTTTGCCTTCATCGATGGAGCGGCCTTTCTAGCGCTGCTCATCTGGGCGGCTACACTCGCGAGACGCCAACGCCGGTCGCTCATCGGCGTCATTCTATTGTGCGCCCTGCCCGGGCTTATCGTCGCTCTTCTCCTCTGCGGACGCCCTTTGTGGTATTGGCAGAAAGGCGACATGTGGCAGGGGGCGAACTCTCTGCGTGAAATGTTTGAGAGTCTGATCGCATCCTCGCTCTATCAACTGCCACTCCCGCTCCGCTTCCGATACAGTCTTCTAGGACCATCGCTGCTGCTTCTCATCGCCATCCTTTGCGCTGGCCGGGTAGTGGCCGCAATCAAGGACGGATTGCAGACTGAGAGCAGCGCCCGCGCCAAGGTTCAGTTCGCGGCCGCGCTGGCAGGTGTTGCGACTTCTGCCGTGCTGATAAGCTGGCTGGCATTTCGCTTCGACGCGCTGCTTCTGCCAATGGGCCGCACGGCAATATATTTGGTGCCTCTTGTCACCCTCTCCGCCGGTATCGTGGCGGTAATGCCCGCCCCGTCCGCCGTCGCCCGCTGGCTGCGGCGCGCGAGTACCGCCGCGTTTATTTGCCTGGCTTGTTATTTTCTGGCCTGCTTGCGCCTGGGCTACTTCAGAGAGTACGAATGGGATGCCGATCTTAAGCAGGTTTATCCGGTGCTCGCACGGCTCAACCACACCTATGGCGTCACCGAGGCTGGGGTGGACGGGATGTATGTTGCGGTACTCAATTACTATCGTGTGGTCTCGGGCCAGGAGACGTTTCCCGAGTTCAAGTTTGAGGGTGGCAACCCTGCTTCAGGAAGATCTCTCTACGTCCTAAACGTAGTGGAGCAAAAGCAAATCATCGACGATCTGAAACTGGTGGTGATTTACCGCGGAAAATTCTCCGATGTCGTAGTTGCGGTAAAACCCGGCGGCCCGCTTCCTACAACGATGATTCAGCCTTGATTGCGTGGCACTCCCTGTGGTCGCACAGCCCATTCCGAGCCGCGACCGCAGGAAGCGATCTGCACGAGTTTTCCGCCACCTCTTGCAACCAGCCCCCGCCGCCAAAACGCGATCGTACAATCAAACGTAGAGCGGTCACAATGAGACCATTCCCCCAGCTCCTTTGCCTCGCGCTATTCACCGCACCCGGTGCAATGGCGGCGTCCACCGGCTTCCTTCTCGGCGCCGACTACAGCGAGTTGGCTTCGTTTTTGGGGCCGATCGCAACCGACGCGTCCGGCGCACTTTACGGTTTCTCTTATTGCCAGGTCAACACACCCCCTGCGTATCCCTCGTCCCCTCCATGCGTGACGAAGCTTTCGGCCGATGGGCAGACGATTCTTTGGCAGAATACTCCCGGCGTTCAGTTCAACTCGAACATCGCTGTAGATCCAAACGGTGGCGTCTATTTCGTGCCTCTCAATCAGACCGGCCCCAACGCGTCCACTTACGTGGTGAAGCTGACTGGCGGGACCGGTGTGGCGTGGACCACGCCCATCACTTCAGCCGGAACCCTCCTGGATTACGCGTCGATTGCCGCGGACGCGCAAGGACGCGCCTACGTGGCTGGCCTGATCGGGCCGCCCTACAGTGGTTCCGCGGTCGTCCGCTTAAACGCGGCGGGAACGGCCATCGACTATACATTGCCCGTGCCTGGCCAAACCAGCGCCATCGCGGTGGACGGCTCCGGAAATGCCTTCGTCGTCGGAAATCCGTCGCCCTATCTCGCGCGCATCGCCCCGGACGGCTCGCCGGGGTTCAACACACCGTTGCCTCAGTTGAAATCCGTGGGTTCCGTCGCCGTAGATCCGAAGGGAAATCCCGTTGTGCTGGGTGTCGCCGCCGATGGATCGGGCTTGCTGCTACGCTTCGACTCGACCGGAGCCGTGACGCTATCCCAGACCATCGCGTCTCCAACAGCGGCTGCGGGCGGCTTTTCGCTTGCTGTAGACGACGCCTCGGGCAACGCCTATGTCACGGGCTCGACGTATGTCTCCGACAGAGGAACGCCCTTGCTGCCGGTCAAGAACACGATTCTTGGATGCGGAAGCGCGGAATGGCTCAGCGTATTTGCGCCGGACGGTTCTCTCCTTCAAACCACCTACACTCCGCCCGGGAACGAAGGCGCGGTCGGTGCGCCGAAAATTGCCGTCGGCCCGAATACCACTGTCTTTCTGGTCCATTCCGCCGGCTCGACGTTCGGAGCCACGCAAGGCAGTCCGTTCCAGCCGGTGGTGCCCCTGAATTACCTGTGGCGACTTTCGCCGAACCCCAACGCCCAGACCTTGCCTTTGGCTTGTATCGGAAGCTCCATCAGCTATCTCACCGGCGCGATCGCGCCGGGGAGTCTTGTCACGCTTTTTGGAACCGGTTTGGGACCGCAACAAGGAGTTCAGCTTCAAGGCACCCTCGCGAATCCCTACCCGGCGCAGGCCGCGGGCGTGACGGTGACGTTCGATGGGACGCCTGCCCCGCTGCTCTGGGTCCAGGATGCGCAGATCAACGTCGTTGTGCCCTGGGCACTGACGCCCGGCCAAAACACCTCAGTCTGCGTGACGTACAATTCTACGAAGACGAACTGCCTCAGTTGGCCCGTGGTCCAGACCGCACCCGTGGTGCTTCTCGGCTCCGATGCTGTTCACGCGCTGGCGCTGAATCAGGATGGTAGTCTCAATTCCGCGACCAATCCGGCGCCGCCAGGGTCTATCATTACCGTGTTCGGCACAGGCTTTGGGCCGATCACTCCTCCGCAGGCCGATGGCACTCTGGTGGGCTTTCCCCTGCCCACCAACGTATTACCGACTACGGCGGGGTTCGTGGTGGCGAGTCCGCCCTTTGGCGCTACGATTTTCAATCCATTCGAAGTAACCTATGCAGGTCCAGCGCCATATCTGGTCGCCGGCACCAGCCAAATCAACTTCAGCCTTGGCAAGAACCAGGGTGATCTTTATACCTACAATGGCCAGGCGAATATTTACTTAGGAAGCCAGCCTTTCGCGGTGTACGTCGCGAATCAGTGATGGGAATATCGAAACAGTGGGGCAGGTTCCCGACCTGCCCTCTTACGAGTCGCGACCAAAGGAAGCGGTTTTACCCCCGGGGATAAAGGGGACCGACGATATCCGAGAGGTAATGGCGTCTATCCCTTTTTGTAATTTTGTCACTTAAGAAATGAACTACTTCAAATAGACTGCCTGCACCGCTCCCGGCAGCGGCGAGACTCCGCCCGCCGTAATCACCACCGGAACCTGTCCCGTCCCCGCACCCGCCGGTACGATCAGCTCCACCTGCTGGATTCCCGAAATCTGCCCCGGGGCCGAACCGGCGTAAGCCACCGTCGCCGCTTGCCCTCCGATCGTCGCCGTCACCGGCGCAACCGTCTCGGCCAGCACCAGCGAGCCCATTCTCACGCCGTCTTGTCCCGGAGGATCGGTTTGCCCCAGCCCCGTCGCGTACAGAATCACCACCGTTCCCGCCGCCGCCGGATTCGCCGCCGTGTTCAGCGTCCCGTCCTGATTGAATGCCACGCCGGGGAACAGTCCTGGAGAAGTAGGCGCCAGGGGAATTTGGAACGTCTGCGTTGTCGTTGGATTGGGGAACGTCAGCCCTCCCGGCGTCGCTAAACCTACCCCCGTGGTCGTCACCACGATACTCGCCGTTGTCCCCGTCACTCCAAACGGGACGATGATGTTCGTTACATCCGCTTGGGTGTACAAAATCGGCGCGGGCATTCCGTTGACCGTCACCGTGGTCCCGCCCAGCGTGGTCGTAGCGCCCACCGCGCTAGTCAGGCTCGGCGACGATACCGCTGGCCGTGGCCCGATCGTGATCCCCGTCAACTGCACCACCTCGCCCGGAGCAATCGCTGGAGCCGGTCCGGTCGCGGCATTATGTGCTCCCGTGATCTGCGCCTGCGGAGCGATACTTCCCATCAACCCCGCCTGCGTGCCGTTGTTGATGATCCCCGCCGTGAAGTACAGATACAGAGGATCGCCCGCGCTGCCGCCGTTTCCAAGCTCGATCGCCCACAGACCCTGAATGGCAATCGGTGCCCCGGTCGCGTCTTGCAGAGTGCCCAGCAGTTTGCCCGACGTCGGATCGAACGCATTAATATGTCCGTCGCCGAAATTACCCACCAGGATCGCGGGCCCAAATGCGCCCCAATTTCCGCCCACTTCCGCCACTCCCCATGGAGAATTCAACGGGCCGCCGGATGTCAGCCTCTGTTGCAGGTTGCCGTTGAGATCGAAGATATCTACCACGCCGTTGCCCACCCCTGCCTCGTCCTCCGTCTTCGTCGCATTCTGTTTAGCGAAGGTCACAATCATCTTCCCGTTAACCGGCCAGATGTTGAACGGAGCATAACCGGCCGGCAGATTCGCATCGCCGAAACCGCCCGGCGCCGAAATGAGTTTGAAATTGGTGTCGAAAACGTCGATCTTGCCGAAGCTGAAATTCGCGGCGTATAACATGGGAGCGCCGTTATTGTTGGCGATCGCCATCCCTTTATAAACCGTGCCCACCGTCGAGTAATCCACCATCACGGTTGCCGCGGTTCCTCCGTTCCACGCCGAAATCGTCCCATCTTCCGTACAGAAAATGAAAGACGCCGCCTTGCCGTTCGCCAGCAGAAATCCCCCCGTGCCGTTCTGCACCTGTCCCGTTGGAACAGACGGAGTCGGCCCCGCTGCGCCCGAAGGAATCGTCACCACGGTCGTAGAAATCGTCGGCAGCGCCGTCGATGACGGGTTGCTGTAAATCGTGGTGTTCCCTTTCCCGTGATTCGATACCCAGAAGGGCGATGTCGCGCTAAACGACATCCCCCACGGATCGATCAGATTCGGATCGGTGAGGTCCGCCATTCCCGGCACGCTCGAAACGAGGTTATGTTGCACATAAACATTCGCGCTGGTCTGGGCGCTGGCCACGGCGATGGAAAACAGGCAAAGCAATGTCTTTCGAAACATAAAGGTCTCCTGAAGCGACTGATTATATCGAGCCGCTGAAGCGTGTGCCGATCGACGCGCGAAAATTTACAAAGGTTTCACAAGAACCGGGGAATAAAGTCGAATAAGGCTCCCGAATCGCCCTTAGGGAGCATATTATCGTCATTTAAGGTTCGTTATGCTACGTGCTCAGCACTGGGCAAGGCGAATCGCGAATGATGGCGTACGCACTTGTGCGCAACTTGCCGAAAGTCTCATGCAGTTTCCCATGCCCGGTAATCACCAGATCCGCGCCACACTTTAAGGCCGCCTCCCGGATGACATGCGAGGCCGTCCCGGCCTCTACCACCGCATCCAGATTTGTTCCTGCATCCTTCTGAATCCGTGCGACTTCCGCTTCGCTGGTCTTCACGAGCTCGGCTCGATAATCCCCTTCCAGATACCGTTCCGGCCAGGTTTCGTCCGCCGGAACAGCATGCACCAACTGCAGTTTCGCCTGCCAGGCCTGCGCCAGACCCTGGGCCTTCCGAATCAGCGCAGCAGTCTCGGCGCCAAGCTCTATCGCACACAAAACATTATGGATATCCGTTCGCGCCTCGGCTGGAATTTCTTCCGTATGGGCGCTGGTCCACACCGGACAAGCAGCGTCGTGCAACACTTTCGCGGCCGTCGAGCCCAGCAGCAAGCTCCGGAATTTACCATAACCGTGTGTCGGCATCATGATCAGATCGACGCCGTTTTTCTCAGTGTATTGAACAGCTTCGAATGCCGGATCGCCCACGGTGGAGATCCGCGTAACGTCGGGAAGGCTGAACGCAAACCCGTCGAGCCGCAATTTGGCGCGGGACTCAATGTTGGGAATATCGATCACAATGGGGTAGCCGTCAGCGCCGCCGTAAGCGGTGATGGGGATCTGAACTGTATGCAACAAAGTGACTTTGGCGTTAAACCGCCGCGCCCAAGCTTCGACCACCGGTCGCGCCGCTTCACACTTCGCCGATAAATCGACCGGGAAAAGGATGTGTTTAAAAGTCACTTGATGCTAATCTCCTTAAAGGAAATAACACAATTTTCGTCATGGTGCTGAAGGGCGATATAGCCTTCGGCGGGCCGCGGGCCGCGATCGGGCTCGAACGACTTTTTCTTTTCAGGGACCGGAGACTTCCCGTCGTAATCGGTTACAAGCACGCCGTTTACTTTGACGATGGTCCGCAAGCCCTGAAGCGTGATCTCCATCGTGTTCCACTCGCCCGCGGGCTTATACGGTCGAGCCAGCGCCTTGGTCATGGAATAAAGAACGCCCGTCGAATGCCAATCGTCATCCCGATTATCGATCTGTACTTCGATGCCCTTATTGATCGCGTCGTCTTCATTTTGAGGTTCGATCGGAATGCGGATAAAAACGCCGGAATTTCCTTTGTCATTCGACATCCTATAGACAACTTTGATCGTCGCGTTGCCGATCTTTTGTTTGGTGTACCACAACAAGCCTTTGCCAGTGGTGGTTTCGAGCAGTCCGTCTTTGACGGTGAACCCGGCTAGCGTGGTGGCGCTTTGGTCGCGGCCGATGGCTTTCCAACCGTCCAGATTCTTTCCATTAAACAACTGGGTTTGCCCATGGAGAGCAACCGCGATCACGGCGAAAGCAAAGATCTTCATGTCTTATCTTCCTTCATTGTGATGAGCCGCGCACCGCGGTCGAACGTCAGGTATTGAAATCCCCAGCGGATGAAAACAATCACCCGATTTCTAAATTGGACCAGATACATAAGGTGAACGAAGAGCCACAACAGCCACGCAATGGCGCCGTGAAAACGCAAAAATCCGAAATCGGCGACACCGGCCCGTCTCCCGATCACCGCCAGGCTGCCCTTATTGAAATAGTGAAAAGGCTTGGTGGTTTTGTTTAACAATTTGCGGGCGGCATATTTTCCCTGTTGCATCGCGACCGGCGCTACACCGGGGAGCGGTTTGCCGTCTTGCTCCAACACCGCGAGGTCCCCAATGACGAAAATTTCAGGGTGGCCGGGGATGTTCAAATTCGGATCGACCATCACGTGACCTTGTTTATCGAGCGGCGCTTCCGCGCGCTTCGCCAGAATCTTCCCGAAATCGGAGGGAGCCACGCCCGCGGCCCACAGGACGGTCTTGGCCTCAATTCGATCCGGCCCGCTGGGCGTCTCAAGTGTCACTCCATCGGCGTCGATACAGGTCACACGAACGCCAGTGCGGGGCAGCACACCGAGCTTAATCAAGGAGTGCTCGGCGTCAATCGAAAGACTCACCGGATAGGCGGCAAGTACATGCGGCGTGCCGTCCAGCAGCAGGATTTTCGACTCCTCGGGATGAATCGTTCTGAAATCGTGGCGCAGGGTATCGTGCGCGATTTCGGCGAGTGCGCCGGCGAGCTCCACGCCCGTGGGTCCCGCGCCGACGATCACGAAAGTCAGCCAGGCGCGGCGTTGCGCGGGGTCGGGATGGCGCTCAGCTTCTTCAAAAGCGTACAGGATGTTGTGGCGAATGGCGGTGGCGTCTTCTATCGACTTGAGGCCGGGTGCGATTTTCTGCCATTCCGGATGCCCGAAGAAATAGTTTTGGGCGCCGGTGGCGACGATGAGCGAGTCATAAGGAACCTCGCCATCGGCGAGGATCAGGCGGCGATTGACGGCATCGAGATCGACTGCGTCGCCGAGCAGCACGCGTGCATTTTTTTGGTTGCGAAGGACGGCGCGCAGAGGCTCGGCGATTTCACCGGGAGAGAGAGATCCGGTGGCGACCTGGTAGAGAAGCGGTTGGAACAGGTGAAAATTGCGGCGGTCGATGAGAGTCACATCGACGGGTGCGTGGCGGAGAGCCTGGGCCGCGTACAAGCCTCCGAAACCTCCACCGAGGATCACGACGCGATGCATAGCTACTTACTATGCTACAGCCCAGCGGCCGGAATGATACGCTTCCTGGAGTTCGCGACGTAATCAAATGCCCATTTTTCACGCAGAGGCACAGAGCTCGCAGAGAACATAAGGAAAAATCTTGGCGAGCTTTTCTAGTTATTTTCCGGTCGCTTCGGCGATTAGTTTCGCAACGGTCGAGCCGTCCGTGACCGGTTCGATCATGATGATGTGGCGCGCGTTCAACACCATCTTGTCCGGCGCGTGCCATTCCTTGCCGCGCTTCAGGAGAATGTTGCTCTGCTGCTTCGTTTCCTGGTTGACGGCGGTCTGGATATAGAAGACGTCCGTTAGCACCGGATAATCCGTGCCCAATTCAGTCAGCTTGCCGAAATAGACCTGGTTGTTATCCAGGAGGACGGCTTGATAGCCCTTGGTCTTGGCTGCCAATGCCCGGTTGGGAGCGAACCAATATGCGATGATCGCCACTGATCCGACTACCGCAAGAACCGTTGCGAAAATTTTCGTTCTCATATTTTAGTTTCCCTTTCTGCGCAGAACACGGACCGTGCCCAGGATCCCGAGACCAGCCGCGAACAAGAAAATCATGGAGGGTTCCGGTGCCGCCGTGCCTCCAGTTCCGTTGATCCGCAACTCTGCTTGATCGCCGTTGCCGACTCCGTAGAGAACCTCGGCAGTGAGACCTGGCGGGAGATTGAGTCCGGTCAAGTCGACGGTATTGAAGGTGCCGTTCAGCGAACTGTAATCGAGGAAGAAGAAAGTTTCTCCCGCGGCGACGACGAATCCGTCGAGCGCGGTGAAGGACACCGTGCCTCCCAGATTGGCCTGACCTTCAACGTTCAAGATATCGAAGGAGGCCAGGGACGCGATCTGGATCATTAGATTTCCAGTGGTGGGCTCCGTGAAGCTTCCGTTGACCGTCAGTTCGCCAGGCGAATCGCCGGGTTTCACGGTGCCTCCGTTCACGGTGAGCGATCCGTTCAACTGGCCCGTTCCTTCGAGCAGACCGCCATTAACGACGATGGAACTGGCGGTGAGAGCGCCATCGATCTGGGCCGTTCCGCCGCTCTCTGCGTGAACGTGGACACACCGCGCAGCGTGCTGCCGGCGTTCACCTCCAAAGTGCCGTTATTGGTGAATCCTCCGCTGCCGTTGACGAACAGAGTGCCTCACCCGGCATTGGGTGGTAGGGAGCCCAAAACCGTCATGTCGGATCCATATCGTTCACATTTTTTAGGGCGCTCGGTGGTGAGCTTTCGCAAGCATCCAACCCCCGCGCTGACGTGAAAGCCCCGGCGCTGACCGCTTCTGATAGTCGCGGCTTCGTTTCGATGAACCATGGTGTATGAAAAGCGTAAAAATAAAGTTACCGGCGTCCACGCGAAGCCGAGCCGATATAAACTATCCAGTGTCGATAAAAGGAGAAAACGATGTGCGATCAGGATCATTTTGAAGAAGACCGGGAGCAGTTCGAGGCGCTCGGCTTGGTGACACGGAAGCAATTCGGGATGATGTTAGGAGCAGGTGTGGCCATGATTCTTCCACAAGTAGCGAATGCGGCGGCGGTGACCGAATCGGAAGTGACTGTGACTACCCCGGATGGCAGCGCGGACTGCTATTTCGTTCACCCTTCGAGCGGCGTGTCCGCAGGCGTAGTCATGTGGCCGGACATTTTCGGGTTGCGTCCGGCGTTCCGGCAGATGGGCAAGCGCCTCGCCGAATCGGGCTATGCGGTGCTGGTGGTGAATCCGTTCTACCGGACCAAGAAAGCTCCGACCGCGGCCAACGGCGCCGCAACGCCGATCCCGGAGCTGATGCCGCTTGCGCGGGGTCTGAACGAGACCACGCACATGACGGATGCGAAGGCGTTCGTCGCGTGGCTGGACAAGCAAGGTCCGGTGGCGAAGAACCGGAAGATCGGCACACAAGGGTATTGCATGGGCGGCCCGATCGCGTTTCGAACCGCAGCCGCGGTGCCTGAGCGGGTGGGAGCGGTCGCGTCCTTTCATGGCGGCGGACTTGTGACCGATTCGCCGAACAGTCCGCATCTCCAGGCCGCGAAGACCAAGGCGCAATTCCTTATTGCGATCGCCGCGAATGACGATGCGCGGTCTCCGAATGACAAGAACGTGATGAAAGAAACGTTCGGCAAGGCGAATCTGGCGGCGGAGATCGAAGTGTACGCGGATTCGGCGCATGGCTGGTGTCCTCCGGATTCCTCGGTTTACAATGAGCCGCAAGCTGAAAAGGCATGGAGCCGGCTGCTGGTGTTGTACGGGAAAGCTTTGGCTTAAAGGGGCGGCGGCAACCCCGGCTCTATTTACCGTAGTTCGGGCGATAGTGCCGGTGACAGGTAGTGCAGGACTCGCTTAGTTGTTCGTTCAAGTCGAGGATCGCCTGCATATCTTTTTTCTGCGCTGCCTTAAAAGCCGCTTGGCCGGCGTCGATCATAAGCTTGGTGTCTTTGACCCAGCGATCCTGATCGCGGGCGCGGGTGCCCATCAGCAGCAGGTTCCCGGATTCGGCGAGGGTGAGCGCCGTTCCGCGAATCACATTCCAATCATGATCGGTCTTCGGCGGAGTGCGTTCGATGTAGAACAGCGCATCGGAGGTGGGGTAGATGATATCCACCATCAATTGGCTCACGTTACCAACCGGCTGAAATTGAGAGGGCGCCTGGGCGATTACTACGCTCGCCAGCGATAGGAGAAGTAATTGCCCGAATATTCTCATACTTCGGATTGTAGGCGAATTCGGAGAACGCGTCCGGCCCCACGCCGCGCGTGATAAACTTGCGCTCACTGGAGCCAGTATGCGCACGTTGACAGGTCTTTCGATTCTCATGACTGCGGCCGCTTCTTTGCCGGCCGCTTCTCCCGCCGTTCCTTCCTACCGCGAGTTCTTGAGCCCCGCGTCGCCGCAAGAAGTGGTTGCGGCGCGGAAGGTGGATCGGATCGCCTGGGTGGATTACGCCGAAGGGAAGAGGAACGCTTATACGGCCGTTGCGCCGCAGTTTGTGCCGGTGCGCCTGACCAGCTTCATGAAGGACGACGGCATTATGATGTCCGCGATCCACATTTCGGACGACGGCAGTACCGTGGTGTTCCTGCGCGGAGAGGCTCCGAACCGTTCGGGCTGGGCGCCGAATCCGACGGCCGATCCTAATGGGCCGGAACACGCGATCTGGGCGGCGCGCACCGCGGGTGGAGGAGCCTGGAGGGTGGTCGATGCGGCGAATCCGGAAATTGCGCCCGATGGGAGCTCGATTCTGTTCATTAAGGATGGGCAGATCTATCGCGCGAAGCTCACTCGGACGAAGCCCGCGACGGAGGTCGATCGCGGCGAGAAGGCGTTCATCACCGAATGGGGTGTGCAAAGCGAACCGAAGTGGTCACCGGACGGAAAGAAAATCGCCTGGGTGAGTAATCGCGTGGATCACAGCTTCATCATGGTATACGACGTGGCTACACGGTCTGTGAAATATATGTCGCCGAGTGTAGATTTCGATACGGCGCCGATGTGGATGTCCGATAGCAAGCATCTGATCTTCATGAGGAAACCTGGCTTGCCGTTTGGACAGGAGACCCTCCAGACAGGAGCGGGGACCAGCGCGAATTACGCGGCGCCTCCGCAGAGTCCCGCGACACTGGCGGTCGGCCGAGGCGGTGGCGGACGCGGTGCAGCGGCAGCGGCTACTGGAAACGCCGAAGCTCCGGTGAATAACTCTCCCGGGATGATGCGGGCGGCGTTCAAGGGAGGCTATACCATCGGTTTTTACAGGGCCGATGCGACGACAGGCGATGCGCAGGAGATCTGGCACAATCAGGAAAACGATAAGATCGCGGCGAACATCTTAAATCCGCGGCTGGCCGGCGATACGGTGATTTTCCAGTTCGTGGTGCCCGGTGAGGGCGGACGGGGTGGACGCGGCGGAAGAGGTGGTAGGGGCGGCAGAGGTGCGGCGGCTAAGGGTGGAGACGTCCAGATGAAGGAGCCTCCGCGACAGGAGGCGCCGGTGGACGAGTGGGAACGCTATTATGCGATTAATGTCCTGGATAAGACGGCGCGTCCGGTGTTGCTCACTACGACGGACGGGTTGATTGAAAATCAAACTTCCATCGCGCTTTCGGCTGACGAGAAGACGTTTTATTACTGCACTAACGCCAAGGATATCGAGCGGCGTCATATCTGGGCGGTTCCGGTGAGCGGAGGCAGCCCTGCGCAGATCACCACGGGGGAAGGCGTGGAAACGTATCCGACCCCGCTTTCGTCCGGAAAATATCTCGCGACGCTGAGTGCGGATTGGAACATGCCGCAATCGGTCGGCGTCTGGAAAATGGGCGAGTCGAAACAGAGAATCGTATTTCCTGCGTCGATGCCAGGCTTTCCGAAAGACGCGCACGTGAAACCGGAGATCGTCCTTACCAAGGCAGAGGACGGACTCGAAATTCACAATCAGCTCTTTTTACCGAAAGATCTGAAGCCGGGCGAGCGGCGGCCGGCGATCGTTTTCGTTCACGGAGGGCCTCCGCGCCAAATGATGCCCGCCTATCACTACATGCAGTTTTATCACTGGGCTTACGGCATCAACCAATGGCTTGCGAACCAGGGCTATATCGTGATGTCGATCAATTACCGCCTGGGCGTTGGCTATGGCCGGTCCTTCCGCCAGATTGCCGATGGCGGAGCTAACGGCAACGCCGAATACAAAGACGTTCTGGCCGGCGGGAAATACCTGCAAACCAGACCGGATGTGGATCCGAACCGCGTCGGGATTTGGGGACTGTCCTACGGAGGTCTGCTGACGGCGGAGGCTCTGGCGCGCAACTCCGATATCTTCAAAGCGGGCGTCGATCTGGCGGGCGTGCATTTGGAAGGGAACTCGCTTGATCCGGAATCGGTTTCGTACAAGTCCTCGGCGATCAGCGCGATCGATGGCTGGAAGTCGCCGGTGCTGCTGGTGCAGGGCGATGACGACCGCAACGTCGCCTTCCTCCAGACGGTCGGCCTGGTGCAGTTGCTGCGGCAGCGGGGCGTTTATCACGAACTGATCGTCTTTCCGGACGATGTGCACGAGTCGCTGTTGCACAGCCGGTGGCTGTACACGCTTGGCCGGATGGAGACGTTTCTCCACAAGTTTCTAGCGGAAGGGCCCGCGGTGGGGAGTAATTAAACCTTGGGTATCGCGAGATCAACCTTGGGAGGAATCGCGCTGACGTTCCTGTTGATCGCCGCGACCGACGGCCGCGCGCAGACGCCACCAGCAAGATCCGAATTCGAGGTCGCTTCCATGAAGCCGAATGAATCCGGCCGGCCGGGTTTCGGCATTAGTGTTCTCCCAGGGGGTGGTCTTCGAGCGGCCAATATTCACCTCAAGCGTCTGATCGCCGTCGCGTACGCGGTCACCGACTATCAGATCGCCGGGAATGTGAGTTGGCTCGAATCGCAACGGTACGACCTGGACGCGAAATCGCCGGGTCCCGCGGCGCTACCTCAACTGCGGTTGATGCTGCAATCCCTGCTGGAGGATCGGTTCAAACTGAAGATTCACCACGAACAGCGGGAGATGGCCGTTTTTTCCTTGAGCATGGCCAAGAGTGGCGCGATGGGTCCTGGCCTGATGGAGGCGACTGAAGGAGACTGTAGCGCGGCTGTATCACCGCAGGCGCCGCTCCCAAACGGTACGCCCTGCGGCGTGGCTAACATCGGACGGGGTTGGATTCGGACCAATCGGGCGCGAATCAGTCAAGTGGCGGATCGCCTTTCCTCGCTGCTCGGGCGAACGGTGGTCGATCATACGGGATTGACGGGACTCTACAACATCACGCTCACGTGGGCTCCGGACCCAGATCTGGAGGGTCCTTCGCCGGGCGGACAATCTTCGCCCGATGTGTCGAACGCCTCGCTGTTTACGGCGATTCGGACGCAGCTTGGTCTAAAACTGGAATCGGCGAAAGAGCCGGTCGACATCGTGGTGATTGATTCCGCCGAGAAAGCGTCGGCGAATTAGCAGGGAGCGCGTCGAGCCAGCGATACTAAATAAATGCGCCTGATCGCTGTCACGTTTTTGTCCATCTCCGTTGCCTCCGCCGCTCCGTGCATAACGGCGAGTCCTGCCTGCTCTGAATGGGTCTCTCTCGGCAAGTCGCCGGCCCGCTCTTTGATCTATCGCACTTACTCGCTCGAAACCCGTAACGAAACCATTACGCGGGCGCTGGTCGTCGTCCATGGAGCTGGGCGCGATGCCGATAACTACTTTCGGAATGCTCTTGCTGCGGCGTTCCTGGCCGGTGCGTTGGAGAACACTGTGGTGGTGGCGCCGCGCATGGCTTCGGCCGCCGCGAACTGCCACGATCCTATCTCCCCGAATGAGATCAGTTGGAACTGCAACACCTGGCGGTCCGGCGGACCCGCGATCAGTAATCCAGAGGTGACCTCGTTCGATTTTCTGGACGAAGTGCTCCGCAAGCTGGCTCGCAAGGAGGTTTTTCCGAACCTCAAACAGATCGTGGTAGTCGGCCATTCGGCTGGAGGCCAAGTGCTAAATCGATACGAGATGGCAAATCAGGTCCACGACAAGCTTGGGATTCCGGTAACCTATGTCGTCGCGAATCCTTCGAGCTACGCCTGGCCCGACGCCACTCGCCCTACGGATGCTGCGTTCTCGATTCAAGCCCATGCGCCGGGTTACATTCCCGTGGTTCCCGCCGAGGGCGCCGCATTCCGCAACTTCGGCGGAGCCAGGGATTGCACGACCTACGATCAGTGGCCTTATGGCCTGAAAGATCGCAGCGGTTATACCGCGAAGCAGACGGACGACCAATTGAAGACCCAGTTGAGTTCAAGGCCCACCACTTATTTACTTGGAGAACTCGATGTTTTTCCACTCGGCGGGTTCGATGGTTCGTGTCCGGCGATGGCTCAGGGACCAACGCGGTTGGCGCGGGGAGAAGCGTTCGGGAAATTTGTGAATGAAAAACTCGGCGCCCATCATGTTGTGAAGATCGTGCCGGAGTGCGGACACAATGCCCGGTGCATGTTCACGGCGGAGGATGCCTTGCCGTTGCTGTTTCCTAAATAGCGCGTCCCTAGAGCAGGCCGACTCGTTTTTCGAGCGCCACGAATTGTGGATTCCCACGAACGCCGTCGAAGGCCGGGTCGTACAGAAGATATAAAATCTGCTCCTCATGAGCGTCGGCGGCCTTGTTCAGATAGTCAAGCGCAGTCTTCTCGTCATGCAACATTGCGTATCCGGTCGCCAGTTGATAAGGCGACACGAAGGCGTCTCGCGCCGCAGCCATCTGTTCCAGATACGCGCGAGCCTTTTGTTGTTCGCCGCGGCAGACGCAGCCCGCGGCCTGTAGAAAGGTCACGGCTGGAATATGGGCTCTTCGGGCGCAGAATTCGATCTCCGGAGCGGCCGCGTTGCAGTCATGCTGGTAGACCGCGATCAGCGCCAGGAACGCGTGAGTATCCAACTGATCGGGACTATCCCGCAGCACCCCGCGCAGCACCTGGGTCGCTTCCACGTATTTACGCTCCAGCAGGAACGAGATCATCTGGTTAAACCGCAGGGCCGCGTTTAGCGGGTCCAGATCGTCGGCGATTCTGAACTGTTCCTCCGCCTCCGGAAAACGTCCCCTGGTCGCCAAAGCCCAACCGAACCACGAGTGAAAGTTACCGTGATCCAGTGCGGCGCGTGACTCGCGCTCCGCGCGGGGCCAATCCCAATCCCGGGTGTACGCCAGAAGGCCCAGAATTGAGTGCGCCTCGCCGGATGACGGATCGATCTCCAGAACTTTCTCCACCGCCTCCTGCATGCGCCGCGATCCTTCATCCGGCGATTCCACGGTGAGATGAATCAATCCATGTTCCGCCCGGGCAATGCACAAATAAGGGGAGCTGTACAGAGGGTCGCGCGCAATCGCCGCCTGGCATAAGTCACGGGCCTTGCGATAGGATTCCGGTGTATGGCGCGAATACTCGTAGATTCCCTTGAGGTATAAATCGTGCGCTTCAGCGTCGCCGGTGGATCTGGCCGGGGTTGGCGCCGCGGAGTTTCGGCCGCCGCGCACAGCTTCCGCGATCGAACGCCCCAGTTCCTCCTCCAGAATCAGCACGTCCTTCGATTGCGTCTCGAAAGATTTGGACCACAGGTGATATCCGTTGGAGGCGCGGTTCATTTGCGCAATCACCCGGATGCGATCTCCCTGCTTGTCCACGCTGCCTTCAATCACGATCTCGACATTCAGCTTGCGCCCGACCTCTCGCACATCGACGCCCTTGTCTTTGAACGCGAAGGCTGAGGTACGCGCCACTACTTTCAAGTCCGGCGATTGCGCCAGTTGATTAGTCAATTCCTCCGTCAGGCCATCGGCCAGATAGCGGTTCTGCGGATCCGTCGAGATGTTTGAAAAAGGCAGAACAACCAGTGAATGGAAGGCGGGATTCGAATTGGGGCGGCCTTTCCATGCGGCGAAAACGCTGGCCGCAATGGCTACCGCAGCAAGCGCCGTAAGAACCCAGTTCCGGCGCCTAGGATTGAAGATTTCCGGAGGAGTGGCTGTCACGTCGCCCGAAACTTCGCGCGCACGAAAGATAAATCTGGGGACGTAGCTTCGCGGAGGAAGATCGATCACGACCTCTGCGCCGCGGCCCTCGGTCAGGTAATATTCCTTTAGTTTTTGCCGCAAGCGACTGGTTTCGGAGCGGACAGCCGAATCGGTCCGGGGATCGAACGTGGGAGGTTTCCCGAAAACATCCAGTCCGATTCCGTATTCGACGATCTCATCCGCCCGCCCTTCGAGCGTCCTGTCGATCAGGTATCGGAGCAGTTGTGCTCTGCGCGGCGCCGCCGTGAATGCCGAAGATCCAAACAGTGTTTCTACATGCGCGCAGATCCGCGTTATTTCGGCATCCGCGAAGGGCGGTTGGAATTGATCAGCCGTGCCAGGAGCGATCATTTGAAACTATCCCCAGGAACTATTAGCGGAAGTCCGCAGAGGCAAGTTTAACACGCTGCAATTTAGCGAGGCCAAGGTGCCTCGCAGCGCATATAATGTCGGTTATGTCCAGACGAATGGGTCTCGCCGCCATCACAATCCTTCTTGGCGCGGCATTTGCCCAAGCCCGGGTCACCCGCATCGTCGTCGAGCATCGCGATTCCCCCGCGTTCGGCGGCCAGACATTCGGCAACGCCGGACAATACGAGGTGCTCAGCGGACACTTTTTCGGCGAAATCGATCCTAAAGACGCGCACAATTCCATCATTATGGATCTTCAGTTCGCGCCTCGAAACGCGCGCGGCATGGTGGAATATTCCGCGACCTTTGCGCTGGCGAAGCCGATCGACATGTCCAAGTCCAACGGCGTCCTCTATTACACGGTTTCTAACCGGGGCCGGGGAGCTCCGGTGGGCTCCGATGACGGACGGATCAATCTCCTCAGCGGATGGCAGGGCGATCTTCCGCAGCGGCCGGATTCGCAGACGATCGTGGTGCCTGTGGCGCGCAAGGCCGACGGCTCGCCGCTTACCGGGCCTGTGTTGGAACGCTTGATCAACCTCGCCGCAGGCGTCACGACCATCGACTTGGGTACGACGCCTTACCTGGGCCTCACCTATCAGCATCCCGTGACGCTCGATACGTCGAAGTCCAAACTCACGCGACGCGCTTCCCCGAACGCGCCGGCTACGGATGTTCCCTCCGGCGATTGGGCATTCGCCGACTGCGCTGCGAAACCATTTCCCGGCGTCCCCGATCCTTCCAAACTGTGTCTGAAGGGGGGATTCGATCCAGCCTCAGAATACCTCCTGGTATTTACCGCCAAGGACCCTCTAGTGCTTGGCATAGGCTTTGCCGCGACTCGCGACCTTAATTCGTTCCTGCACTATGCTGCGCAGGATGACACGGCGGCGCCGAACCCTTTGGCCGGGCAGATCAAATGGGTGATCAGCCGGGGCGACTCGCAATCCGGCAACTTCATTCGCAGCTATATTCACCTGGGCTTCAACCAGGATGAAGCCGGCCGCATGGTGTGGGATGGCGCACATTCGCACATTGCCGCCCGGCAGCTCGCGCTCAACTTTCGCTTTGCGGTGGGCGGAGGTTACGCAGCCATGTATCAGCCCGGCAGCGAAGGAGTGCTGTGGTGGAACGATTATCCGGACACGGTGCGGCGTCGGACCACGGCCGGCTTGCTGGACCGGTGCCGCGCCACAAAGACGTGTCCCAAAATTTTCGACACTTTCGGAGCGGTGGAATTCTGGTTCCTGCGCGAATCGCCCGACCTGGTTGGTACAGACGCAAAATCGGATCTGCCGTTACCGCCCAACGTGCGCCGCTACTTCTTCCCGGGCACGACGCACGGCGGCGGCCGCGGCGGTTTCAGTACGGAAGCTCCGCCGGCGCCCAGCGGCTGCGCGCTGCCGGCGAATCCGAATCCTGAGAACGAAACTATGCGCGCTCTCACGCTCGCGTTGATCGATTGGGTCACCAAAGGAACGGAGCCGCCTCCCAGCCGCTATCCGCGCCTCGACCGGCAGGAGCTTGGGGCCGCCACGAAAGCGGGGATGGGGTTCCCGCAAATCCCTGGCGCTCCGTCGCCCGACGGCTTGGTGAACCCGGTGTTCGATTACGACTTCGGCCCTGATTTTAATTACAACGATGAATCCGGGTTGATTACCAAACAGCCTCCCGCTGTCAAACAGATCCTTCCGACGTTGGTGCCGAAAGTGGATAGCGATGGCAACGATGTCGGGGGAGTGCCCTCGGTTCTACGCCAAGTGCCTCTCGGGACTTATCTCGGCTGGAATATCGTGGCTGCCGGATTCGATAAAGGTAAGGTCTGCACATTGAGCGGCGGCTATCTGCCGTTCGCGAAAACCAAGGCGGAGCGTATCGCTTCCGCCGACCCGAGACCGTCCCTCGAAGAAAGGTACGGGACCCACCAGGCTTACGTGAATGCCGTGAAAGTCGCGGCCGAGAAAGCCGTTGCCGAGCGCTTCCTGCTGCGTCCCGATGCGGATCGGCTCATCGCAGAAGCCGCGGCCAGCAATGTTCTGCGTTAAGTTTATAGTGAGCTAAGCGCACATGCCCGTGCTATTCAATCGCCGGGAGATTCTCTCGATGCTCGGCACGGCCGGCGCGTCGTTAGCAGCAACTGGAAGCTCGCCGCCGAATATCCTCTACATCATGGCGGACGATCACGCGGCGCATGCGATTTCCGCCTATGGCAGCCGGATCAACCAGACCCCTAATATCGACCGGGTCGCGGCGGGCGGTGCGCGATTCACCAACTGCTTCTGCACGAATTCGATCTGCACACCCAGCCGCGCAGCCATTCTGACCGGTCAGTATAGCCACAAGAATGGCGTCTACACACTCAACGACCGCCTCGACCCCAAGCGGAATCACGTTGCCAAAGAATTGCAGAACGCCGGTTATCAGACCGCGATGATCGGTAAGTGGCACCTGGCCAGCGATCCCACTGGCTTCGACTATTGGAACATCCTGCCCGGCCAGGGCGTCTACTACGATCCTGAATTCATTGAGGAAGGGACCAGAAAAAAACATCACGGCTATTGCACCGACCTGATCGCCGATTTCTCCCTCGAATGGTTGAAGCGGCGTAACACGCAAAAGCCATTTTTCCTGATGTGCCACCACAAGGCGCCGCATCGCCCATGGGAGCCCGATCCGAAATACAAGGACCTGTTTCAGGGCCAGACGATCCCGGAGCCCGACAATCTCTTCGATCACTACGAAGGGCGCGCGCGCAGCGTCTCCACTGTCACTATGCGAGTCGGGGAAGACATGAACCGGACCGACTTGAAGCAGCCGATTCCGGCTGATTTGCACGGCGACGCCTTGCGCAAATGGGGCTACCAGCTCTTCATCAAGGATTACCTGCGTTGCGTCCGCAGCGTTGACGATAACGTGGGCCGGCTGCTCGATTATCTAGACCAGCAGAATATCGCGAGCAATACCATCGTGATCTATACGTCGGACCAGGGGTTTTTTCTGGGGGATCATGGCTGGTTCGACAAGCGCCTGATGTACGAGGAATCGCTGCGCATGCCCTTCCTGATGCGCTATCCGGGAGTGATTCGCGCAGGCTCCGTCAATCGCGACATGGTTCTTAATATCGATTTTGCCCCCACGTTTCTGGACTACGCCGGAGTTCATGCTCCATCCGAAATGCAGGGCCGCAGCTTCCGCGCGGGCGTCGAAGGGCATACGCCGCGCAACTGGCGCAAGTCCATGTACTACCGTTATTGGATGCACAACACCAGCGATCACCATGTGCCCGCGCACTATGGCCTGCGCACCGATCGCTGGAAGCTCATCTATTACTACGGTAAGCCGCTAGGAATGGCTGGCGCCGAGGCGCCCGATACGCAGCCGGATTGGGAGCTGTTCGATGTCCGCAACGATCCGCGGGAGATGCACAATCTTTATCACGATCCGAAATACGCGGGCCTCGTCCGGAAGCTGACCGCGGAATTGGCTCAGCGCCAGAGTGAGGTAGGAGACGTCCCGGTGGGAGCCTTCTAGTGTTCGACCTACTTGACGAGCCCGGAAACCGCCGCTAGCCCTACTGTGATGAGGAGGTACCCGAGAATGATATGCACGCGCATGTAGTTTCTAGCCAGGCTCGAAGTCTGTTTGGGTCCCCACACGTTCTTCATGCCGAGATCGGCGACGGGAATCAGCCGGTCCAAGCTGTACCACCATGGGCTGTAATGAAAATCTGCAAACTCGGGCTTTAGAGGCGTCATCCGCGAGCGAACGAACACAAACCTGCCGGCCAGAATAAACGCCAGCGCATAGAGAAACGCGCGCTCGGGACTTTTTCCGTAGCGCACAAACACATCCAATAAGAAACTCCAAAGCCGCCGCAACGGAGTCCCTTCTTTCGCCGAGCGGCGCTGATAATTCACGAATGCCTGCCGGCCCAGCTCGTCGAGACCGTTCCTGGTGCAGTATTGTTCAAAAATCGTATACGTCGATGGCGAGAAAGACGCCCGCTCCAGCAGTGGGAGCAAGCCCCCCGCGCCCAGTTTTCCGTCGCCGATCACGACCTCGTTATAGCTCGCGGCATCCAGGCGCAGTGCATTCGGCCCGAAACTCCATGTTTCGGCCGAGGGAAGGTAGAGAGCGTCAAAAATGGAGTTTTCAAGAGTGAAGATCCTCTGGAATTGAATGGGTCCGAACGTAGCCGTCCCGCCCACCCTTAAATTGTTTCCGAAGACGTTGTTGATCGTTGAATCGAGTAAATTCAGTTCATGCTGCACCACGGTTCGCGTCAAGTGAAGTTCGCCCGCGCCAGTTGACAAGCGCAGGTTCTTGAGTCTTAGGTCAAAAAAGGTCGAGTTATCCAGGTTGATCACCGGAGTCTCCACGTGATCGATGTCTCCAACGCCGCTGACTGCCATTCGCATTAACAGCGTTTCGGCCCCTTTCACGCTGGTTCCACGCATCCTAAGATCCGTGCCGATTTCGGTCTTGATGAGGTTCAGTTGTCCAACCATGTCGGCACCGTCAAGATCAAGATGTCGGCCAACGTGCGACGTGTTCAGCAGGAAACCGTTCTGCCTGGTGTGCGTTTTGACAAAGGTGGCATATCCTCCGACCACGGTGCCTATGCCTCGGAGACCTTTCTGGAATTCGGCGTTTGTGAAAATAAGATTGCCCGTGACATGCACGCTATCGATATTCACTGGTTCCGGTCCGTTAAAATGAGCGCCGACCGCGTACCAGTCGCCCCCGATGGAAGTGGAGGTCCACTGCAGCGTTCCTTCAAACGCTGCATTTTCCATTGTCAAGTCATTCGTGATCCTCATCGAACTTGCGTCCACGTTGCCGAACGCGTGCGCATCGTCCAGGTAGAGATCGTCGCCGACTTCCATCCCGCTGAATTTCACCGTTCCGCGAAACTCCGCGCCCGTAAAATACGCCCGTACATGGACATGAATCGGGTCAAAACCGACCTCGGCTTTTCTACTGGTAAAGTGCACACTATCCGCCATCAAGTCGCCCTTGACGTCGGCGTCGGTGGCGCTGAATCCTCCGCGAAAGGTAGCTCCGCTGATGTCCAGGTCACGGCCGATTTTCGCGTCGGACAAGTCAATGTCAGAGCTCGTCGCGGCCGTAGCTTTGCCCAGCAGCAGATCACCGGCGACGTAGATTTGAGAAAGATCCACGTCTCCCTGAAAATCTGAGCTGGCCAAACCAAAGTTTCCCTGTATCTCGGAACCGCTGAAGTCGACATCCTTCTCCGATCGAAAGTGGCAATGCTCGAACTGGGCTTCGGTTCCCACATGCATTTCGCGGCTGTCGACCTCTCCATCGAATTGCGAATTTGCCACCAGGATGGCGCCCACGCGGGCTCTGGTGAACGTCGCGGGGCCGCGAAATTTTGTTCTGGCCAGGGTGAGGTTCCCTGCCACTTGCACGCCGAAGAAGGCTGCGGCGTGGGACGCGCTGCGAAACTCACTGCCCTCCAAGCTGAAGTGACGCAGCACCGTTGCTTCCTGAAAACTAACCGGGCCGTTGAAAATCACTGGCTTGTCGACGGCGATTGTGTCGCCCACGCGAATCCTCTCGAACTGTGCGGAAGCATCGGGGTGAGAAAATGTCGCGCCTCCCAGGTAAAGATTGAATCCGATATTGGCGTTGATGAAATCCGCTCCCCCTGCGAACGTCGCACTGGTGAATCGCGCATAAGAATTTACGGTGATGCTGTTAAACGATGCCGGGACGTTTACCTTCAGGAACTTCGCGCCGTCCGCTTCGATCGCTCGGCCGACGCGCAAAAAAGGAAGGTAAGCATTGTCGGAAAACTCCACACGATCGATCCGGAACGAACCGGCGATAGTCGACAGAGCAAGGTCCAGCGAAAGAATGCGGCTGCCATTCAATGTCAGGTCCTGCCTCCAGTCCGTATGCCGGAAGTTCAAACCGGCCTCGAAAACGCAATTCTCCAGCCGCACGTCAACGTCGACCACCGCATTCGCCAGGTCGATGGGTTCCTTGAGAGTGGCACCGGTAATTCGGACGCCGCGCCGGTCAACCCGGTTCCCGCCCGCCAGAAGAGATTCCACAAAGGCAGCCTTTAAAATCCTTTTTTCCGGCTGAGCGAAATGCGTCGTCAAATTGGCCACTTCGCCTTTGGCTAACGCGTCCAGCACATAAGTTTCAGTCTCATCGGGGATGCTGAGCTGGGAACGCATGTCTCCCACGGCAATCAAAAACAGAACCACGAACGTTCGGCGCGGCATGATTCTCACTATTATTCCCTAGAGGAACTGAGATACGCAGAACTTTTATCGCATTCGTTTCTTACTTCGCGACCACCGGAAGCCACACTGCGCTCGCTCGATCGCCGGTACGAAAAACCGACTGCGTAGCCTTCACATAATCCGACGGCTTCGCGAAGAAGATATTCGGCACGTAGGTTTGCGGATTACGGTCATAGAGCGGAAACCAGCTCGATTGGATTTGTATCATGATCCGGTGACCGGGCAGGAACACATGATTCACGGTCGGCAGAGTAAATCGATAGCGCTGCGGCTGGCCCGCTGGAATGGCAGACGGACTTTCGAAACTCTGCCGATAGCGGCCGCGGAAAATGTCCATCGAGATGGAGAGTTCGTAACCGCCCATCTCCGGCTGATTTGGAACCTCATCCGGAAAGACGTCGATCAGTTTGACCACCCAATCCGAATCCGTGCCCGTAGTGGAGGCGAACAGGTCCGCGATGGGCGCGCCGCCGAGGCGCACGGGCGCGGTGAGAACGGGCGATTGATACGTCAGCACGTCGGTCCGGTCCGCGGCGGTGCGCTGATCCGAAACCAGCCAGCTTCTCCAACGATCGCCATCGGCGAAGCGCACCGGGCGAGGCAGATACGGGACGGGCTTTGCAGGGTCCGAAACATAGGAATCCGCCGCGTCGCGAGCCTCTGTGGGCTTCTCGAATCCGAGGCTGAAATTAGCCTGCAAATAAAGCGCCTTCAGCGGTGCGGCACAATCCTTCTCACAGGCTAACGGCCAATTCGGCAGGCGATCCCAGTGGTTCTCACCGGTGTTGTAGATCAGCACTGGAGGAGTCTCCGCCTTAGGGGCGCCCGGCTTGAGGTACTGATCGAAGAAAGGTTTCAGAACATCTCTTCTGAACTGTGCCGTGGTGTCGCCTTCCCAGCGCAGTGGACCGAGGTTGTAACCTTCCCGGCCCACTTGGCTGTGATACCACGGACCCATCACCAAGTAATTATGATCCGCCTGGTTCTTGGCTTTGAGCGCGAGATAGCAGTGGATGGCGCCCCACATGTCTTCCTGATCCCACAGACCTTGCAACCACATGGTGGGAACCTGCGGCGGATTCTGCGCGATCAGCTTATCGAGCGCCTGTCCCTGCCAGAACGCGTCGTAATTGGGATGCTCCATCATTTTCACCGCCCAGGGCAATTGATCCAGACCATGCAGACGCGCATAATCGCCCGCCGAACCTGCGCGGCGAAAGGCTTCGTAATCGTCGTAGCTGTCGCGCTGGACCGATTCCCCCGCGCCTGTCTGGGCTGTCTGGCCGAATGTGTAATCGAAATTCGGTTGGCGGAAGGCGCCGTAATGAAACCAATCGTCTCCCATCCAGCCATCCACCATGGGACTCTCCGGAACCGCGACCTTGAGCGCAGGATGCGGATTCAGCAAAGCCATAACCACGGTGAACCCTTCGTATGACGACCCGATCATGCCGACGCGACCATTCGATTCCGGTGTGTTCTTTACCAGCCAATCGATAGTGTCGTAGGCATCCGTTACATGATCCGCCGCGGAGGGGTTGAGCGGACCGCGCACAGGGCGCGTCATCACGTATTCGCCTTCGGATTTATACTTCCCCCGAACATCTTGAAAAACGCGGATGTAGCCGTCGGTGCCGAATTCCCCATCGGACATTGGCAGAATGGAGAGCATGTGCGGACTGTCATTGCGCGCCAGGCGTTTGGACGCATTGTAGGGAGTACGTGTCAGCACGATCGGCGCGTCATGAGCTCCCTTAGGTATGACGATGACGGTATAGAGCTTCACGCCATCGCGCATGGGAATCATGACCTCGCGCTTGACATAATCGTTCCCCTCCTTGGGAACGGTGAAAGTCTTGGGGATATCACTAGATTGCTGCGGCGTGGCGGGGAACGGGTAAACGGCGATCGCGAGTATAACGGCTAAGCGACGCGAACGATGGCGGAGCGGCATCCTTTCATTCTAACGGCCGTGATATTCTCTCAAGGGAGTCAACCAATGAAGCCAACCAAACCCAAGCTGCCGGGCGAAGCGATCGCGCTCTATAACCTTTTTATTCACGGCGAAATCAGCCGCCGCGACTTTATGGACGGCCTCCAGCGATTTGCAATCGGAGGACTCACGGCGGCAGCGCTCCTTGAGGCATTGATGCCGAACTACGCCCTCGGTCAGCAAGTGTCCAAGACCGACGACCGCATCAAGGCGTCCTACGAGACCGTCCCTTCGCCGCAAGGAAATGGAAGTATTAAAGGCTATTTCGTGCGGCCTGTCAGCGCCGATTCGCGATCCGCGACGCCTTCGAAGTTGCCCGGGATTATCGTCGTCCACGAAAATCGAGGCTTGAATCCTCACATCGAGGACATCGCGCGGCGCCTCGCTCTAGCCAACTTCATGGCCTTCGCGCCCGACGGACTCACCTCGCTTGGCGGCTTCCCAGGCGACGACTACAAGGGCGGCCAATTATTCGGCAAGGTCGACAATAAAAAGATGACCGAGGATTTTGTCGCCGCCGCGGCTTGGCTGAAATCGCGCCCCGACTGCTCGGGCAAAATCGGCGTAACCGGCTTCTGTTTTGGAGGCAGTATGTCCAACACTCTCGCGGTGCGTCTGGGAGCCGATATCGCGGCCGCGGCTCCGTTCTACGGCGGCCCTCCCGCCAAGGACGATATTTCGAAGATCAAAGCCGCGATTCTGGTTCATCATGGCGAGCTCGACACGCGCCTGGCAGCCACTTGGCCGGCGTACGACGCAGCTTTAAAGGAAGCCAATGTTCCGCACGAAGGCTATATCTACGCGGGCGCGGTTCACGGCTTCAATTGCGATGCCACGCCGGAGCGGTATAACAAACCCGCCGCCGACCTCGCCTGGCAGCGGACCATCGATTGGTTCAACAAATACGTCCGCGCCTGAGGCGCTCTATTCTTTGCCCTTCGCCGCCGCTGCCTCAGCCTCCTGCCGCCGCGCGCCGCGTAACACATCGCCCAGCGCGTAATTGCCCTCGTGGCAGGCATACTCGTAGATCGGCTGGGTCGTCGCCGGCCACGTCATTTCGCCGGTCCACGGCCGATCCCAGGTTTTCGGATCTTCCACGGTGAATCGATACAGCAGCGTCTTGCCGTCCAGTCGCGTCAGCCGCTCCACCACGTGCAGGTTCTCCGTCGATCCGCGAAACCGCGTCTTGTCCGTGAAATTTGTGGTGTCGATCACCAGCGTGTCGCCATCCCAATGGCCCACCGAATCCCCCATCCAGCGCCGGATATTTTGGGGTAGATGCTGCGCGTTCATCCGCACAATGCGCGCGTCGTGGACCATCTCCGTAAGGATCATGATCGAATCCGGCGTCTCGACGATCTGATGCAGATCGTTATAGAAATAATCCGGCAGCGCCGGCGGACCCGAAGTGGAGCCAAACCCCAGCAGGCACCGCTCGCTCAGCGGCCTCTGCTCCGGATCGTCGAACTGGCCGCCGCGCTGCGCCGTGCTGGTCTGCTCGTTCTCTCCCGCGTCCGACGTCGGCAGCCCTCGTCCTCCGCGGCCCCTCTGCCGCGAAGCCGAATTCGGCGGAGGCACCTTGCCATCCGGCGGGTCGATCACGATCGACGTTCGAATCTGTCCATCCACCACCATGTATTGCGTGCCTTGGTTCAGCCACAGGCGATCGTACCCGCCCACCGCGCCGCCGCCTGCCTTTTCCAGAATTTCGAAAAACGATTTCCCGGGCGTCGTGTCTCCCCCTACCGGCAGCGGAGCTCGATTCGGATCCAGCTTGGTCGCATTGACCGCTCTTCGCGCCGCTTCCGCTTTCTGCAAAGTCTCAGCCTGTTCTTTCGTCAGCACCGGCGGATCGCCAGGCAGCCGCTCGAACGGAGTCATGGTCGCCAGATCATAGGTGCCCTGCAAATCCGGATGGCCATCCGGTGTCCGCGGCAGAGCCGTCTTTGCCGCGACCTTGGTCGTCTGCGCGCTGATCAGGGGAGCCGTCAGCACTAGCGCCACCACCATTCCGGCTGCGCTGGTCATTGCGATAAGTCGATTCCGCATTGCTATACCTCCTCGATTACTTGGTAAGCGGGTGCTTTCGGTACGGGCCGTACAACAGTTCTTCCACAAACTCCACACACTTGAAATCCAGAAGCTGTGCGTTCTTTTCCAGCCGCCGGTAAAGCGGCATGCTCATTTTCCAGGGACGCGTGAAAACGTCTGGATCTTCGATCGTGGCTTCATAGGAAATCACCTCCGGGCTGATACGCGTGTAACGCTCTACCACGTGCAGCTTGTCGCTATGATAATTTCCCGCGCGATCGAACCAGGTCCGGTCGTTCATATCGGTTACATCGATCACCAGGGTGTCGCCCTCCCAGTGTCCCACCGACTGGCCCATCCACGAATCCGCCGGAGCGGGGCCGGGATTTTTAAAATAAATATTCCGCACGGCGCCGTCGTACTCGTAAACCAGCGTCAGCGCGCTCGCGCTTTGCAGAATCTGAAACGGGTATGGCATGTAGGTCGCGCGAGGCACACCCGGCAGATAGCATTTGATCTCCGGATCTTTCTCCAGCCAATCCTGCTGGTTCTGTTTCTTGATCGCGAGCGCTCGTGGCTTGTAGGGGATCTCGCCGCCTTCTACCACGCCCATTCCCGGCGGCACGGAACCGACAGCGCCCAGCGCCAACACCGCGGCCGCGGGCACCGGACCGTGCGGTCCTGCTCGCAGCGCCATTGCCGGACGCGCCATATGCCCTTCGATATCGAAATTGGCTTCATTCAGCGCCTGCCATATTCCGTTCAAATCGGGTTTGCCATCTGGAGCCCGCGGCGCGCGATACGTTTGTCCGGCTACCGGCACCAGGCCGATCGCCAGAGTTCCCGCAACGGCAAATCTCGTGATCAGGATGCGAAAGTCCGTGCCCATCCCATCTATCCTATTCCAACGCTTCCTAAAAAAGAAACGCTTTTGAGCCGATAAAGAGAAAGTGATACATCACCGCAAGCTAGGTTGGGCGATTGTACTCGTCCTGCTGGCACTGGCCGCGGTGCTGCTGCAGCAAAGTTCGCGCACGCCTGCGTCCTCTGGGCGGACTTTCCGTGCCGGCTACGAAGAGGTCCCTCCCAGCGAGTTTATGGATGCGGACGGCTCCGCCCATGGGGCCGTGATCGACGTGATGCAGGAGGCTGCCCGGCGCCGCGGCATCCGCCTGGTGTGGGTTCACAGCAGCGTTGGCTCGGAGCAGTCGCTCGGCACAGGTGAAACCGAAGTGTGGCCCATCTTCAGCGACCTTCCCTGGCGCAGATCCCGTTTCTTTGTCAGCCGTCCCTATGCCCTGGTGCGGTACTGGCTCGTGGTCGATCAAAATAGCCCTCTGACCAGCGCTGGCCAGATCAAGGGACACACCGTTGCGGTCAAACATCCGCCGGGCATGATGGAAACCGCCGCGCGTTGGTTTCTTCCCGAAGCGCAGGTTCAGAGGCAGAGGGAAGACTCGGGAATCTTCCACGCCATCTGCTCCGGTGAGGCCGACGGAGGTCTGGTAGCGGAGCGCGTGGAGCAGCCTATCGGAGAAGTGCAAACCGGTCCATGCAGCGGCCATTCTTTTCGTTACTTACCGATTCCAGAGGGGTATGGGAACGCGGGCGTAGCCGCGCTCCGGGGCAATGCCCAAGGGATCTGGGCCGCCCAGGCTCTGCGCGAGGAAATCAGCCAGATGGCCCGCGACGGTACGCTCGCCGGCATCTATTTTCGCTGGTACCGCCAATCGAACAACGACGCCCTGACCATAGATTTGCGGGAAGAAGCCAAACAGCGCAACGTGATGCTGAGTGTCGCCCTCGGAGCTTTATTTCTGATTCTTGGCGTCATGTATTGGCAATATCGCCGTTCGCGGACTGCCTGGAAGGTAGCGGACGAAGCCTGCGTGCGCGCCACCGAGGCAACCAATGCGAAATCGGAATTCTTGGCCAACATGAGCCATGAAATACGGACCCCCATGAACGCCGTCATTGGAATGACCAGCCTGCTGCTCGACCGCGAGTTGGACGCCGAAGCCTTGGACTTCGTGGAAACCATTCGCAGCTCCTCCAATTCGCTGCTGACCATCATCAACGATGTTCTCGACTTCTCCAAAATCGAATCAGGTCAGTTGGAAATGGAGTGTCAGCCCTTCGACTTGGTCCGCTGCGCCGAAGATGCCGCCGATTTGCTGAGCCGGCTCGCCTCCGGGAAAGGACTGGAACTGGTGGTCGATATTCATCCATCGGTCCCGCGCTGGATCTTCGGCGACGTAACGCGGCTACGCCAGGTTCTGGTCAATTTGGTTAGTAATGCCATAAAATTCACGGCGACCGGGGAAGTCGTGCTCACCATCCGGCCCTTTTCCGAGGAAGCCCTTCACTTCGCGGTCCGCGACACCGGCTGCGGCATTCCAGCCGATCGCTTAGACCGGCTGTTCCGGTCCTTCAGTCAGATCGATGCATCCACCACCAGAAACTACGGCGGCACCGGCCTCGGTCTGGCGATCAGTAAACGGTTGACGGAGCTCATGGGTGGAAACATCTGGGTCGAGAGCGAAATCGGAGCGGGGTCGGTGTTCCAGTTTACGATTCCGGAGAGAGTCGCTCCTCACCAGACAGGGCCCGTCACGGAGGTCCAGTGGTCCCATCAAAGGATTTTGATCGTTGACGATAATGCCACGAATCGCAGGATTCTCGCTGCCCAGCTTCACTTGTGGGAATTGCAGCCGGTTTCGGTCGCAACGCCTCAGGAAGCCATCGACTTGCTGCGGCATGAACGCTTCGATCTGGCATTGATTGACTTCACGATGCCCGGCCTGAACGGAGTCCAACTTGCACGGCGGATTAGAGACCACGGTCTCCTTTCCGGAATGAAGATGATCCTTTCCAGTTCCTCCGGTAACTCCCAACGCGAAATGTTGGGCGATCCGGAAGATAATCCGTTCGCTGCCTACCTGAGCAAACCCACCCGATCCGATCAACTGAAGGAGCTTCTGGGGCAACTACTAAGTGGAGCGCCGGCCGCGCCGGTTCGGCGCAGTAACTCCGCTATCGACACAGCACTCGCCGCCGAGAAGCCTTTGCGGATCTTACTCGCCGAAGATAATGTAATCAATCAAAAGGTCGTGGTTCGCCTGTTGGAGCGTATGGGATACCGTCCCGATGTGGCTTCGAATGGACTCGAAGCGCTGGACGCCGTGCATCGCCAGCGCTATGACGTAGTGTTGATGGATGTCCAGATGCCCGAGATGGATGGCCTGGAGGCGGCAAGGCGAATCACGTCTGAACTCCATACGTCGAAGCGCCCGCGCCTGGTAGCGCTCACGGCAAATGTACTCAAAGGCGACCGCCAGATGTGTCTGGAAGCAGGCATGGACGACTACCTCGCCAAGCCCTTGGATCTCATCCATCTCCAAAACGCGCTACGCCGCTGCGCCCCTCTAGGCCATCCTGGTCCGGATCCCCGCACTGAGGTGACGGGGTTATAACCCCTGGCGTGAGCCTGGGGATCTGGAGCGCTGGGGCCCGCCTTTGAACTCTTTCTCTGTGTTCTCTGCAGCCTCTGCGTCTTTGCGTGAAAAATAGCGTTTGACTTATACCGTGAAATCAGACCAATCGCACGTTATGCTCGATTTCCTTGATAACCGTGTCCATATTGCCGTTCCATACCTGCTTGGCAAGGCTGAGAGTGAAGTTTTTCGCCACATGGAACGGAACGTGAGACGGCAACGCGAGCGCATGCGGATCGACCACCGCGTCCACCACCACCGGACCGCCCTTGTGCGCAAGCGCATCTCCGATCGCTGCTCTCAGGTCGCCCGGATCTTCGATCCGGATTCCCTTCGCGCCCATTGCCTCCGCGACTTTGGCGAAATTCGGATTTTTGAAATCGACTCCGAAGGGAACCACGCCGGCTTCCTGCATTTCAATGTTGACGAAGTCCAGCGATTCATTGTTGAGGATCACCTGAACTACCGGCGTCTTCCTCTGCACCTGCGTCAACAGGTCTCCTAATCCCATCATCGTGAATCCCCCGTCGCCTGCAAGCGCGATCGTCTGCCGGCCGGGGTAAGCGATTTGCGCTCCGAATGCATTCGGAGCCGCGTTCGCCATGGATGCCCACGAGAACGATCCGAAGATCCTCCGGTTTGGACCTCCGAATATGTGCCGCGCCGCCCAAATGCACGCCGTACCCGTATCCACGAAAAACATCGCATCGTCGGAAGCCAGTTCGCTGATGGTCGCCGCCAGGAATTCTGGCCGGATCGGTTTGATCGACGGCCCCTTTACGACGTAATGTTGCAGCAGTTCGTGGAAAGAGTGCGTCTCGGCAACGTGCTTGTCGAGAAACCGGGTATCCTTCTTATCGCCGATCTTTCCGAGCAGCGCTTCCACCGTCGTCTTGATGTCGCCCACCAGCGCCAGGTCCACCGCGGTTCGCCGTCCGATATGCTTCGCGTTCTTATCGATCTGCACCTTCTTGACGGTTTTGCCGGGCAGAAATTCCGAGAATGGAAAATCCGTGCCGAGCAGCAGCACCAGATCCGCATCATGGATCGCTTTATAAGCCCCGCCATAGCCAAGCAGCCCTGTCATTCCGACCGCGTAGGGATTGTCATACTCCAGCCACTGCTTGCCGCGGAAAGAGTATCCGACAGGTGCGTTCAGTTTGGCCGCAAGCTGTAACACTTCCTCACGCCCCTCCCGGCACCCGTCGCCGCCAAAAATCGCGACTTTCGATGCCCCCTCAATCATTTCCGCCAGCTTGTCAAGATCGGCATCGTCCGGTCGAAACACCGGCGCCCGGGGAATCACAATCGGGCGATCGGAATGGTCCGGAGCATCGGAAGACGCGACGTCGCCGGGCAGCGAAATCACCGTCGGCCCCCTATCGACTACAGCGGTCATAATCGCGGTGGTGGTCACCGCCCGGATCTGCTCCGGATTTACTACGCGCCCCACATAAAGGCACGCGGTATCGAAAAACTTGTACGGATTCAGTTCTTCGAGGGCCGCGGTATCTATGATCCCGGTCTCGACGTCGCCGGCAATCGCGATGATCGGCGCACCCTCTTTACGTGCATCCATCAAGCCGTTGAAAAGATGCGTAACTCCGGGCCCCGCGGTTCCGCAAACCACCACCGGATCACCCGTAAGGTAAGAGTCGGCAACAGCGGCGAAAACGCCGTATTCTTCGTGGCGAACGTGGATAAACTCGATTTTCCCGTTGCGCCGGAGAGCGTCGATCACCGGATTCAGGGCGTCCCCCACAATGCCGTAACAGCGTTTCACGCCGGCACTTACCAACATTTCCCAGAGGACGTCTGCAACTTTTCGTGACATGCGGGTTAGATTCCGTTGAACATCGTAGGTTTCGGGCGATTTAAGGCTGTTTAAGGTTTCACTGGGGCGCTTAACAGCAAACTTATGCTCATCTAAGAGCGTCCAAGCGTCATATTCTTAAATCATGTGGGCCATTCCGATTCTGCTCGCATTTAGCCAGTCTTCCGAAGCTCCTCCGAGGTTCGAAGCCGCGGATGTCCACGCCAGCGCCAAGATTGTAAACCCTTTTGTACGGACCGGCCCCGTGCGGGGCGGCCGTTATGAAGTGAGGAACGCCACAATCGTGGACCTGATCCGCATTGCCTACGGTTTTGATGCGAACAAGATATTGGGCGGGCCGAACTGGCTGGAGATGAACCGGTACGACGTAATTGCCAAAGTTCCAGCCGAAACTACGCCCGACATGCAAAAACTGATGCTCCAATCGCTGCTGGAGGATCGCTTCAAACTGGTGGTCCGCAAAGAAACGAAGCCGCTGCCCACTTATGCACTGACGGTAGGGAAGAAGCTGCAACTCAAAGAAGCCGACGGCACGGAGGAACCCGGATGCCGGCCGCAATCCGCGTCAGGAGCGGCAGCGGCGGACGCCATGAGAATTCTTGTGGGAGGTCCCGATGGCAAGAACACGATGATCGACCTCGGTCCCGGCGGGACCGTTCATTATGTGTGCCGCAATATTGCGATGGCGGCGTTTGCGGGAGGGTTGAGGAGGATGACGGGAGCAGCCGTCGGTCCGAACCAGGTACTGGATGAGACCGGGTTGAAAGGCAACTGGAACTTCGACATCAAGTGGTCCGTAGTTTCGGGACCGATGGCGGGCGCTACTGACAGGATCTCGGTGTTTGAGGCGATGGAAAAACAGCTCGGGCTGAAACTGGAAGAGAGACAGGTGCCGACGCCAGTCATTACGGTTGTCAGCGTCGACGAAAAGCCCAGCCCCAATCCGCCCGAAGTGGCGGAGGCTCTGCCGCCCATTCCAGTTCCGACCGAGTTCGAAGTGGCGAGCGTCAAGCCGTCCGATCCGGGCGGACGAGGAGGAAGATCTCAGATGCAGCCGGGAGGACGGTTTAACGTCGAGGGCATGCCGCTGCGACTTCTGATCACTCGCGCGTTCAATACGAATAACGGGGAGCAAGTCACCGGCCTCCCTGTGTGGGCGAACACCGAGCGCTTCGATATCGTCGCGAGAGCGCCTTCGGGCGGACCATCGGCGCTGGCGATCGACAATGAGGGGCTGGCGCCGATGATACGCGCCTTGCTCGTGGATCGCTTCAAGATGACTTATCACACGGAGGAGCGGCCGGTGTCCGCTTACACGTTAGTTGCGGCGAAGCCGAAGATGAAGAAGGCCGATCCGGCCAGCCGGACTTTCTGCAAGTTCGCCCAAGCGCCTGCCGGCGCGGCGCCCGGTTCGGAGGGCTTGAACTGCCAGAACATCACCATGGAGCAGTTCGCGGATCGATTGCAGGGCATGACGCCGGAGCTTCTGTGGCCGGTTTTGGATGCGACCGGCGTCAAGGGAGGCTGGGACTTTGCCTTGACCTTCAGCCGCAATCTCGCGATGGGGGGAGGCCGCGGCGGAGAAGCGTCGGAACCAACGGGCGCATTCACGCTGTTCGAGGCGGTGGAAAAGCAGCTCGGGCTGAAGCTGGAGATGCGGAAGCGGCCGATGCCGGTGATTGTGATCGATCACATAGAGCAGAAGCCGACGGAGAATTAGTACGGGTCTCGTTAGGGCAAGGAGTCCCCAGGCTGACGCCAAGGGGTTATAACGCCGTCCGTGAGTTTTTCGCGTTCAGTTGATTGGAATTGCGTTGCCCATGTCGAGCGTTAACGAGTTTGCTCCGGGTCTAAGTTGCACGGCTTGACCCCAGACTAGCGTTTGATTATTGTAGCGTGCGGAGATCATGAGGTAATAATTGCCTGGAGGAACTCCGGGAAACGTTCCGGAGCCGTTGCCATCGGCCCGCACGGCGGAAGCGGCATCGGCTTTGACGGCATCGGTAATTTTTTGACAGCCGGGACTGCGGTTGCCGCAGACTGTACCTACGTATTTAAAGGCCGAGATTCCTTGCGGGACCGAAACGCCGCCGTTTGCTACGACGGTGGCGTAGCTGTTGCGCAGAAGCACGTAAGGACGTCCGGCCAGGGGATTCGGCACGCCCGCTTGCCTGGGAAATCCGGAGACGATCGACAGAGTGGCATTGCCGAGCGGCGCATCCGGGGTCGAGAGGCTGCTGCCACCATCTGCTGGAGCTACTCCTCCCGACGGAATCTGCTTGCTCGGCGCCAGCACGGCTAGGTTGCAGGTCTGCTCCATGGGAGCGAAAGTGAAGTCTCCATTGTCATTCGTGCCGACGACGATTCTCCCGTGGACCTGATACGGGCCGGAGCCGGCATCGAGCGCGCCGTTGGGGGCGAACGAGAGCGTCAGAGGGTGGTCGGGTGCGTCAATCTTTACTCCCATCCTGGTTCCGTCGGCGACCACTGTATAAGGATAGGCGCGGGCGGCATCGGGTCCGCAGCCGAGGATGACCGACTCCGGAAAGAACTGGACGCTGAAACCGGTGGAGGCGGCGAAGATGCCGCGCATGCGAATACCTCGTGGCGTCGGAGGGCTTTTATCGCCGTCGCTGAAGAGGGACTTCAGCAGATCCGTTTGCATGGTCTGCACGCCGACTCCGGCACCTTTCGAGGAAAGATTCAGCGCGGGGCAGCTCGCTTGTTTGTGGGAGAAAGTGGCGTGCCCGGGAAGGGCGCCGCTATGGGAGACGCGGTTGCCGGCCGAATCGAAAACCGGACCGGAGCTCGCCGCGGCTTCACTCGCTGAAAGAGTCTTGCCGAACTGGTCTCGATATCCGCTGTCGTAGCCGGTGTCAAGCCGCCATGAAAGGCGGCTGCCGCCCAAAATGGCCGCCCCACTCGACAGAGGCCATTTTTATCGGTGCGCGTGGGCCATCGGCCCATGGACACTTCCGGAGGTCGCGGCTCCATTGCGCTCAGCACTTCAATCACTATCGTTGCGAACCGTCAATTCGGGCGGCGTGCCGTCAAAATTGCCGGCCCCATAGCGATCCGCACCTCTGATGATTTGTTGCGAACAGATGCGAAGACGCCGGCTGAAGCCGACGCGGCAGACTGACGTCCGCGCCACCAAGACTAATTCGCGATAAACTTGCCGAGTTTTAGGAACGGCTTCTGTGCTCGATGGTCAACTTGATTCCGTCGCGGGGGCGCAGGGTAATGCGGGCCTTCAGCTTGATTTGCTGGTCTTCGACGAATCCTAACTTGAAACGCTGCCCGATGGTCGCGAGAATAAGCGATGCCTCGGTTAAGGCGAGCGACGCGCCGATGCAGATGCGTGGTCCTCCGCCGAAGGGCAGCCACGCGAAGCGGTCGCGCCCGGCGCTGTTTTCGGGCGAAAAGCGGTCCGGGTCGAAGCGGCCGGGCTCGTCCCACAGCGTCTGATGGCGATGCAGGATCCAGGGCATGATCCCAACCGAGGCGCCTTTCGGGATGGACCTGCCGCACATCACATCATCAGCTGCGGCCCGGCGGCCTGCCAGACCGGGTACCGGCGGATAGAGACGCATCGCTTCCTGAATTACCTGCCGGGTGTAGGGCAGGTTCTCCAGATCCTCGAATTTCGGGGGCCTTCCTTTTAATACGGCGGCAAGCTCCTGATGCAGTTTGGCCTCCACCGACGGATGTTTCGAAAGCAAATACCAGACGAAGGTCATGGCTACGGCGGTGGTTTCGTGGCCGGCGATGAAAATGATCACCACCTCGTCGCGAATTTCCTGAATGGTCATGGCGAAGCCCGACTCGAGATCGCGTGCGGCGGTCAAACGGCCCAACAGATCGGCGGCCCTGGTTTTCTTCGACCGCGATTCGATGAGCTTCAGGATAGACGCGTCGAGGGCGCTGAAAATCGAATGGATATGTTCCAGCTTCCGGCCCATCCGCCACGGACCGATCAGCGGGAGCATGTCTAAGATGCCGAAGTCCATGGCCTCCATTCCGTCCCGGAGGGTCTTGCCGACCAGATCGCAGATAGCGTCGCTGTCGGACGAAAACATAGTGCGGGAAATGATGCGGAGGGTCAACTCCGTCATCTCCGAGTCGATGTCGATGGGCGTGTGCGGGGCTAAGCCTTCCCATTTTTCGAGAAAACGGTTCGTGGTTTCGACCATGGCCGGGGCGTAAGAGACTATGCTGCGGTGATCGAACGAGGGTGCCATGGTGCGACGATGGCTTCGCCACTTGTCCCCATCGCTGGTGAGCAGGCCGTCTCCGAATGCCGCGCCCATGATGCGGGAAGTCTGCGGTTCCTTCGGATAGTTGGCGACGTTATCCAGCAAAATGCGTTTAATTCCCGCCGGGTCGCTGACGATGAACATGCTACCGAGGGCGTGCTTGAGTTCGTAGATTGGTTTCCGGTACGCGTCGGCGGGAATGCCGGCGACGCCGTTTTCACGGGTGACGCGCATGAACTCGAACAATGGCAAGGGCTTTTCCGGAGGGACAGGCGCGGCCAGTTGCGCCGGAAGTGCGTTCGTCATGGATTCGAGAGTAAATCCGAACCGGGAACGAGTCACAGCTTTTTCGGTTAAACGCCGGGCCTTGCCGGTGAACGGCGCGTCTCGGCCGTTCAGGCGTGCTTCTTAAAGAGGCTCGTGCGACGAATGGGTTACAACCGCGCTCGCTAAGAAAAATGGCGTGTGGCTGCCTATTTTTCGGACTAATTCCGCATAACCATGCTACAATTTCCCGAAACCTATTTTACTTAGCAGGGAGGATTTGTTGCCAATGCCGGTAATGTCGATTCTAAATCAGGCGAAGGGCGCATTGCCAATTTCCGTTAGTTTTAATGCGCCGCTGGATGGGCCAGCATGCCTGATGCTTTCGGGCTCCGTGTGGTCGGGGACCGCCAACCAGATGATTGGCGTTGGACTGGAACTGGACGGCGTGGCGATCGGGTCTGCGTCGATCTTCTCTAATCTAAACGGCACTCATCGCGCGGTAGTTCCGAGTTACATTCCGATCAACCTCACGTTCGGCACGCATAAGCTCACGCTTGGTCCTTCGACGGCGGCAACGACGTCCGATTTCAACGATTTTTACGACGTCGTGTTGATCTATTGACCGGGATTCCATTCGAGATAGAGCTGGATCTCGTCTTCGTGCGTAACGGCGAATCCGAGCCGTTGATGAAACCGCACTGACCCCGGGTTAAATCGAAAAACGGAGAGGCGTACGGGCTTTTGCGCAGCCTCCGCTTCGCGTTGGAGCTCGCGGAGAAGACTGGTTCCGATGCCTGAATTCTGGGCATCCGGCAGGATCGCGATGTCTACCAGGTGAAACGAGTCCGCGCGGCGGGCGATCCAGATTCTTCCTACTTTGCGTTCGTCATTGGACACGATTTCAAACCCAGATTCAGGAAATTCGGAGCTGTATCCATTCATCTGCGCCGTGTATTGCATGCGGATCAGCTGCTGCTTTTGAGGTTCGGGAAGAACCAATAAAGCGAACTCCGGGGCGCGGACGGCGCAGTATAGATCAAAAAGAAAAGGTTCATCGGCAGGCGTCGCGGCGCGGCGATGAATCGCGGGCATGTTAGCTGCGGGGCGGGAAAATGCCCTGAAGCGCGATGATCCACTGCAAACCCTGATAGGGCATCATATTGTTGTGCGGCAAATTGTTGCCGACAATATTGGTGGACTGGGCATTCATCGAAACCAGATTCGTGGCGTTGGAGCTGTAGATCTGCGGATTGTTACTCAAGGCGAGAACGTTCCCTTTGGGAGCGTTGAGATCCGCCGCCAGCTTCCCCGCTTGGACGGAGTGATTGTGCTGCGGCACCGTGGAAGCGAGCAGCGTAACACTTTGGGAACCGGCCGATTCGCCCATGTCATAGGGCTGCATATTGGGAGCCTGGCCTTGGCCAACCGCGAGGCTTCCCGCGAGATTGGGGAGCCCGAAAGTGCTTTTTCCGTCGCCGCCAAATTGAGTGCCGAGCAGCGAAAACAGGGCTGTATTCTGAGAAATCGGCAGCAACTGCCCCTGGCAGAAAGCGTAGCCTTTGGGCGGGAAGTTATACGGCACCAGCATCAACGATCCTAGGTAGACTTGAGCCATGTCGGTTCTCCTTTGAGCTAATTCTGGGACGGGAAAATTCCGGTGAGCGCGATACACCAGTTCATGGCCAGATACGGACTCCGGTTCTCGTGAGGCTGGCTGCTGCCGTAAGGCACGATAGTTCGCGTATCCAGAGGCGAGTTTATGCTGGACGGATTTTGCTTATAGAGAGTGACCCCGGTGCCGGTTTGGGCCAGCAGATTGCCGCCCGCGGCGGGGGCATTCGGAGCGTTGGTTGTTCCGTTAATCGCGTGATTATGCGAGGGGACCTCGGCGGTCGTCAACGTATGTTGCTCTTCGCCGCCTTTCTGTCCGAGGGCGATACCGTTGCCGATCGAGACGGGCGTGCGTCCCTGAAGGTCCGGGAGACCGAAGGTGGTGCGCCCGTCGCCTCCATAGGTTGTTCCCAGCAGCGAGAACAGCGCCTGATACTGATTGATCGGCAGGAGTTGTCCCGCGCATAGCGCCCAGCCGCGTGGAGCAAATCCAAAAGAGAACAGCCCGAGTTGACCTAAAAATGGTGTCATACCTAATTCCTCCTCATTGGTTGCAGACGGGGCACGCTAGCTCGGAGTCGGATAGATGCCGAAAAGGGAAATAATCCAGTTGCACACCTGGAACGGTTGGCGGTTTTCATGCGGCAGACTGGAGCCGACCGCGGGGCCGCACATGGCGGCATTCATTGTTAGTGTAGGAGCCTCGGTTTTGTAGGCATTTTGTCCGGCGCCGAGCACCGCTCCGGAGGGATTCAGCGCATTGCCGGTGTCCGTGGTGCCGGAGAGCGAGTGGGTATGGTTCGGATAAGTCTGAGTCGTAATGGTCACGGACTCCGATCCTCCCCTTTGGCCCAGGAGGTAAGGGCTCAAGCCTTGGCCCGTGCCCTGTCCGATCGGCGTTCTTCCTCGCAGGTCGGGTAGCGCAAACGTCGAGACGCCGTCGCCCCCGTAGGTGGTTCCGATCAGATTGAACAAGGCATCGTATTGACTGATCGGCAGCAGCGATCCGTCGCAAAAAGCCCAGCCCGCGGGAGCATAGTTGAAACCCGCCAGCACCACTTGGCCGACATACTGATCCATGCAAATCTCCTTCTCGAAGGTAGCGCTCGAATACGATAACATCGATTTCCTCGGAATTCAACGTCTATTTGGCATATTTATTTTTACTATTTCAATGGTGTTAAACGATAATGTCGCTGCGTAATATTGTTGGATTAAGCCGCAGCATGTGATAATCTGTGAATCCTTAGATCGGCGGGACGATTCGCGGAGGAACGTAGATGACGGTCCGAGAGGGTTTTCTTTTTATTGCCAGCACGGCCATGGTGCTGTGCGTTTCGACGGGGATGGCCGAGGCGCAGTGCAGCGGAACGAGTCCGGTAACCTGCACCAGCACCGGGAGCGCGATGACGCTCACCGACAGCGATGCCCCCCCGCAGCCTGTTGAGGCGACCAACGGGTATCCGTCGGCAATTGTGGTTCCAGGCACAGTCACCGGCACGGTGGCGACTATTTCCGTTACTCTGAACGGATTGACGGCCAGCGCCACGGGCCAGAACGGCGAGGATGAAGGAGTAAGCGCCCTCGGCATTCTGCTGGTGAATAAACTGACCGGCAAGAACCTGGAACTGATGTATGCGCCGGGCGATGCGACCGTGACGTTTACCAACGTAACTTTTAATATCACGGACTCCGCGACCAGCTACATGCCCACCAATGGGGATAATTGCGGGAACCCCGATGGAGTCGCGTTCCCGTCGCAATCCACATACACCTATAAGCCCAGTTCTTTTGAAGCTGGCAATGCGCTGGGCTCGTATCCTGGTTTTTCCTCCATTAACCGCTCCGGACCGTGCTTTCAAACCACCCTCAACACGTTGAATCAAGTTTTCGACGGCGTTACAGCGGCGGGGGAATGGGATCTTTACGTCGACAACAACGGTATCGCCGACGTCAGCATTACGAGCTGGTCTCTGATTCTCACAACTGCGAATGCTACTTCGACCACCACGACGCTGAGTTCCTCGACCAACCCGTCGTTCACCACCGGCACGAACAGTTCGACGACACTTACGGCGGATGTGACCAGTTCGGGAACGGTAAGCTCCGGAACGGTTGCGTTTTCAGATGGCTCCAGTCCGATTGCCGGCTGCGGAGCTGTGCCGGTCTCGAGCGGTACCGCGACTTGCACGGCCGCGTTTACAACACAAGGGTTTCACGCCCTTTCGGCGGCTTACTCCGGGACCAGCAGCTTCGCGCCCAGCACGGGCACGTTGAACCAGTTTGTCGAGTTCCATCCAACGGTGAGCGGCACGCAGTATTGCAACACCGGGGCGATCAGCATTCCCTCGGTCAACGCATCCGGCACCGATACCCAACCGTATCCTTCGGTGATGAACGTTACGGGAATCTCGCAGTCGGTTTCCACTGTCCAGTTGGTTTTGAACGGCGTATCGCTGAGCGAGACTCTGGACATTTCTATGCTGCTGGTTTCCCCGGACGGCAATCACGCTCTGGATTTCTTCGATTTCGTCGGAGGCGGAGTGGCGAGTTCTTCCACCAGCGTGACGTTCTCCGACTCCGCGAGCGGTCTGGCTCCGATGGGAAGCGGAGGACTTGCGGCAGGGAACCCCAGTTACCAGCCCACCTCCTACCGCAGTTCGCCCAGTTTCCTGGATCCGCCGGCGCCCGCTCCACGGGTTCCCGCGACTTTCAGCAACGCCGCGACGGGTGGGGGAACCAGCTCGAAGACGTTCCTCGAAGCGTTCAACGGCGCGACGGCGGACGGACCTTGGAGCCTGTACATTTACGATCACGGCGAGCCGAATACTACATCCATCTCCGGCGGCTGGTGCCTTTCGATTACGCCGGGAGTGGGATTGTCAACGACCACCGCCGTATCCGGTTCGCCCAACGCTCCGGCTCCGAACGGAGCGGCAACCGGGGCTTCTGTCACCATTACCGCCGCGGTAAAGAATGGGTCCACGCCCGTTACCACTGGATCTGTCACATTCACCGAGAATGGCAAGCCGGTGGCCGGGGGGCCGACAGGCGCGGTGAATGTCTCGACCAGCGGAGCGACCCAGGGGCAAGCGAGCTTCAGCACCACTTCGTTGACCGAGGGCGATCACACGATTCTTGCGACCTTCACCGATTCGAGCAATACCTATAGTGAAAGTTTCGGGACTTTCGTACAGCGCGTCGACAATACTCCGGCGATCACCGTCAACGGCACCGCGGTCAGCTACTGCAACACGGGCAAGATCACCGTTCCCAATCCTGAAAATCCCAGCGATCTGGGCGCCGGGTTCCCCAATCCATCCAATATTAACGTCGGCAACATGTTCGGTACGATCAAATCGGTTACCGTCAGTCTCAACGGTTATAGCGAAGGCGAACCGGAGTTCCTCACCTCTTTATTGGTGGGTCCCGCGGCGACAACCGGCGCAACGCTCGACTTCTTCTCCGGAGCCGGTGGTCCGAATGCGAGCGGGGTGTTAAATCTGCTTTTCTCAGACACCGGTGGGAGTCTGGCTCCACAAAGCGCACTTTCCTCTGGAACATTCAAACCGACCAGCTACAACGCCACCGATACCTATACCCCGACGGTAAGCGGTTTCTACACTCTGCCCGGGACCTATAATTACGCGGCCACCTCGGGGGCCTCCACGTTCGCGAGCGTCTACGGGAGCACGAACCCGAATGGTAACTGGGATCTGTATTTCAACCAGAACGGGAACAACCCGGGGGGCGGGCTGGCTAGCGGGTGGTGCCTGAACTTCACCGCCAATCCGCCGGCGTTGACGATCAATAAATCGCACACTGGAAACTTTGTGCAGGGGCAGCAGAACGCGCAGTTCGCACTCACGGTCGCGAATAACGGCCCCGGAAACGCGGGAGGCGCGATTGCGGTCACGGTCGCCGATACCATGCCAGCCGGACTAACTCCCGTCTCCGGCTCCGGGACAGGTTGGAGCTGCCCTGCGCCAAGCGGTCAGACGATCACGTGCACTAATGCAAATGTGGTGGCGTCCGGCAGTTCTTTCCCCACGCTGACACTGATTGTCAACGTAGCCTCGAACGCAGCCGCCAGCGTCAGCAATACAGCGACGGTGAATGGGAGCGGCAATACTGTCCCGGTCAATTCGAACACCGATACGGTGACGATCGTGTCGACGCCGATGCTGTCAATTACGAAAGCGCCCTCCGGAACCTTTACCCAGGGGCAGACCGCGGTTTGGGATATTACGGTAACAAACATTGCTGCGGTGACGAGCGCGACATCCGGCACCGTCACCGTAGTGGATACACTTCCCACCGGTTACACTCTGGCCAGCAATACGGGCACCGGCTGGACTTGTGGCGCGGTCACGGTCACCGTCACTTGCACCAGTACCATGGCGGTGTCGGGCGGCACTTCGTATCCGACCCTCGCGCTCACGGTGAACGTGCCGCCCAACTCGCCCACTTCGGTCACCAATAACGGAGCGGCTTTCGGCGGTGGAGATCCGACTCATACGAGCCTCGGAACCGCTGCGACGGCCTTTAGCACGGTAACCGTGGTACAGGTCCCGGCAACGATCAACTTGACGGCAGGCAATAATCAAAGCGTCACCGTCGGCAGTGCGCTCCCGACGAATTTGGCGGTGACGGTTCTCGATGCGGGGGGTGTGGCGATCAATGGCGCGACCGTAACGTTCACCGCTCCCGCGACCGGTGCGAGCGGAACCTTCGCGGGGGGAACCAACGTCAAGACAGCGACCACCAACTCGTCGGGCTTGGCCACGGCGACCGTTTTTACCGCCAACTTCGTGGCCGGATCCTATAGCATCAGCGCGGCGGCCGGCAGCATCTCTAAGAACTTCTCGGTGACGAACAATCCGGGTACCGCGTCGATCATGACCGCGAATGCGGGCACCACGCCGCAGTCGGCCACCATCAATACAGCTTTTGCGAACCCCTTGGCGGTGACGGTGACGGACGCCCACAACAACCCTGTGTCCGGAGTGGTGATCCAGTTTACGGCTCCCGGCAGCGGTCCTTCCGGCCTGTTTAGCAACAGCACGATGCAGTTCGCGCCAATCACGAACGCGTCCGGCGTCGCCACGGCTCCGTTCACGGCGAACGGAATCGCGGGAGGTCCGTACACGGTTACGGCCACGGCGTCGGGTCTCCCCCAAGTCTCGTTCTCGCTGACGAACCTGGCAGGGGCTGCCGCTTCCATCACAGCCAACGCGGGCACAACTCCCCAGTCAGCGACGGTCAATACGGCTTTCGCGAATGCGCTGGCGGTAACGGTGAAAGACGCCGGCAGCAACCCCCTATCGGGTGTCAACGTTCTGTTTACGGCTCCTTCGACCGGCGTTTCGGGGACTTTCACCAATAGCGCCAACACGATTACCGTAACGACGAACTCGTCGGGCATCGCGTCCGCTCCATTCACCGCGAACGGGACCGCGGGCGGTCCTTATTCGGTGACGGCTTCTGTGGGAGCGCTCTCGACTAGCTTCTCGTTAACCAATACCGCGGTGGTGAACGGCCCAACCGTAGTTTCCTATAACGTTCTGTGGGGCACCGAAAGCTACAACGTGATCGGCACGCCCCGCAATCGATTGCCGTGGCAGATCACTGGCATCCAGGTGGTATTTTCCGCGCCGATCGCGACGGGAAACGTAAACAGCCTCACGGGAACCGGCGTAACGACTACCGGCTTCAGCGGTCTTGGCACCAATACTTTGACTTGGACCATCAGTCCGCTGGCTCTCGGGAATTTCCCGACTACGCTCGCGGGCAGCGGCCCGAACGCGCTGAAAGATGGCTCCGGGAACCCGCTGACGAACGGTGCGGGCTTCAATCAGAACTTGAAGATCCTTTATGGTGATTTTAACGACGATGGCGTGGTGAATTCGCAGGACCTGGAGTTGATCGGGATCGCGATGAGTTCGTCTTACAACCTGTTCGCGGATCTAAACGGCGATGGCGTCGTCAACATCGCCGATTACACGATCGCACGCACGCGTTTGGGGACTTCGCTGCCGTAGAGAATGGAGACTTTATGAAACATGCTCTTAGACTTCTTGTTGCGGGCTGTGGCGCGACCCTGCTGTGTTCGCCGGCGAGCGCGACGGAATTTTCGATTCAGCCCTCGATCGTTGTCGCCAGTCCCGGAGCCGTTGGAGACGCGTTCGACGTGGTGCTGACGAATAACGGTGCCAGCAGCATTACCGTCGGGACATTCGCCTTCGAAGTATCGGTCACCGACCCCGATATCACTTTCGTGGGCGCCGACTTCTCCACCAGCGCGGCGCCCTATATATTTGCAGGTCAGTCCGTTGACGAAACTTTCTCTCTTCCGCTGTTGACCTCGAATACCGGCCAGACTCTGGACGCGAGCGATTCCTTCTTCCCATTCGGATCGGGTGCGACTCTCACTCCCGGAGAATCTCTCGCCCTGGGCGAAGTGCTCTTTGACGTCTCGCCGACCGCGGCGCCAGGATCGTTTGCGGTTTCGTTCACCGGAACGCCCAGCGTGGCCGACGCCAATAATCTATCCGACCCCACCGGCGCACCGATCGGTGTCGATACCTTTACCCCGGGCAGCATTGACGTCGTAAGCTCGCCCGAACCCTCCTCGATCTTCCTGGTCCTGACCGGAGCGGCCGCGCTCGCCTTGTCGATCCGCCGTCGCCGCCGCACGTAATGTCCTACCGGATGCATCGCGTATTCTGCGCGACGCCCGGCGATTCTGAATCGGATTTAGAGCCGGAGCGCCAGGCATTCTACGACGTGATCGGCGAAGTAAACGAAACCGAGGCGATGCCGGAGGAGATTCTCTTCGTTCCTGTTTCCGTTCTGCCGAACCTGGCCGATCTGACTGTCTTCCGGAAGCCGGTCGACGACAATGTGCGCGCCTGCGCGTTCTACGTCCAAGTGCTCCATCATACCTGGGGGCCCGCGGCGCGAAACTTCGAACATCAGTATCAGTTGGCAAAACAGTGTTGCGCCGACCCGCAGCTTCCGATGAAGGGCGTATCGCTTTTTTTTAAGGTTCCCAACGGACGCCCCGTCGAGCCCGATGTTGCCGATTTGAAAGAGTCGTCAGCGGCCGCACAAGATCCCCGATTCATCGACTTCGAAGACCTGGACGATTTCAGGACTCGTCTCCGTTCGCAATTGTCGGCGTGGCTGCAGTCAACCAAGGATTTCTGAAGCTGCTAAAGTAGGCCGGAAGGAGGCTATCCGTGCCTATCTTCCATAAATGCTCCATTGCAGTCGTTTTGCTGAGCAGCGTGCTTTGCGCCGCCGACGTCGGCAAAGAGCCTGTCCGCAAGATCAATGTCGGAATGTATCTCGACATGGTCAACGTGTCCGATCCGGAGATTGCTCCCGACGGCAAGCAAATCATCTTCACCCGCCGCTGGGTGGACAAGATGAACGACAAGTTCGAGTCGGCGCTCTACATCATGAACGCGGACGGCAGCCGCCAGCGATTTCTTGCGAAGGGTTCGGGCGCGCGCTGGTCGCCTGACGGCACGCGGATCGCTTTCACGGCCGATGGCGAGCCGAAGGGCAGCCAGATCCATGTCCGCTGGATGGATGCAGAAGGCGCCGTGACGCAAATCACGCGCCTCGAAGAATCGCCCTCCGGCATTTCCTGGTCGCCGGACGGTAAATCGATCGCATTTACGAAGCTGGTCGCGCAGCGCGAAACCTGGAACATCAAACTTCCCGCGAGGCCCGAGGGAGCAAAGTGGACCCCCGATCCGACCATCGTCGAGCGGCTTCGTTACCGCGCGGACCGCCAGGGCATGCTGCCGAACGGCTTCCGCCACATTTTCGTGGTGTCGGCCGAGGGTGGCGCGCCGCGGCAATTGACCACGGGAAATTTTAACGACGGTCCGGCAGGCGGAGCCGGAGGCGGTAGTGGCCTCACCTGGACGCCCGATGCGAAAGAGATCGTCTTCAGCGGCCTGCGCCTCGAAGACGCCGACTATCGACCCAAAGAAAACTACATTTATGCCGTCGATACCGATAGCGGAGCGGTTCGCCAATTAACCTCTCGCAAGGGCGTGAATCAGAATCCGGTGGTTTCGCCGAATGGCCGCTACGTCGCATACACGGGGTACGATTTCGCTATGCAGGCGTGGAAGGATTCCGACCTTTATGTGATGAACATCGACGGATCGAATCCGCGCGATATCACACCCAAGCTCGATCGCACGCCCACCGGCCTTATCTGGAACGCGAACAGCAGCGGCGTTTATTTCAATGTCAGTGAGAGCGGCAATCGCAACCTTTATTACGCCTCGCTCGATAACGAAGTTCGGAAAGTGACCAACGGCACGCACATGCTCACCGTCAACAGCACTACGAAGGGCGGCCAGGCCGTCGGCATTCTCACCCACTCGGCCAAACCGGCTGACATCGTCAGCTTCGACCTCGCACACCCGCAGCCGAAACAGTTGACCGCGGTCAATGACGACCTGTTGCGCGGCGTTAAGCTCGGCAACGTCGAAGAGTTCAGCTATACGTCGCTCGACAATATGAAAATTCAGGGCTGGATCGTCAAGCCTCCGGATTTCGATCCACAAAAAAAGTATCCGATGATCCTCAGTATTCACGGCGGGCCCGCGGGCATGTACGACGTTGGCTTCAGCTTCGAATATCAGGATCACGCTGCCAACGGATATGTGGTGGTCTACACCAACCCGCGCGGTTCCACCGGCTACGGAACCGATTTCGGCAACGCGATCAATTACGATTACCCCGGCAAGGATTTTAACGACCTGATGAAGGGCGTTGACGAGGTGATCTCCCGCGGATACGTCGATTCGCGGAATCTCTTCGTCTATGGGTGCAGCGGAGGCGGCGTGCTCACTTCCTGGGCTGTCGGCCACACCGACCGGTTCGCGGCGGCCTCCGCCAATTGCCCGGTAACCGACTGGCTTTCCTTCGCCGGGATCGTCGACGCGCAGCCGAACTATTACTCGCTCTTCTTCAAGAATCCTCCGTGGGAGGATCCCACCGAGTATCTGAAACACTCCTCCGTCATGTACGCGGGCAATGTCAAAACGCCGACCATGTTGATGACCGGCGTGCTGGACATGCGCACGCCCATGCCGCAGACCGAGGAATTTTACGAAGCGCTCAAACTGCGCGGCGTTCCCACCGCGATGGTGCGGATGAACGGCGAATATCACGGAACCGGCTCCATCCCCTCGAATTTTATGCGCACGCAACTTTACCTGCGCTATTGGTTCGAGAAATACCAGAAGAAGTAGGCCCCTGGGCCGGTAAACGGACGAGCCGTCCCGGCCTTATTCGTTCGCAGTTTTTGCGAAGCCGAACGGCTACAGCGCGGTGAACTTATAAAGGCGGCTGATCAATTCGATCTTCTCACGGATCATTTTTTCGTAAGTCGACCTCATCGAACTAGTGACTGCGCGGGCCGATGGAGCGTCGTCCGACAAGTCGAACCAGGAGTCTTTCAGGTTGACCGCGTCGGCCGTATAGAGGAAGCGGCCTTCCCCGCTCAAGATTCCGTAGACCGCGGCATAGCTCGACGAGACCAGATAATTTTCGTGCTGGTATGCGTTGAGGTCGCTGCGGTTCTCCGCAAACAGCGGTTTTCCGAGCAATTCGCTGTTTTGAACCGGACGGTGCCCCAGCAGGTAATAAAGCGAGGGAGTAATGTCGCTGTTAAATGAAAGCGCGTCCGGCGACGCCTGATATTTCTGCCAGGCCTTCGGCAGGTGCACGATCAGCGGAATACGCATAATCTCCGGGAAGATGGTGTAGGCGTGCCCCCAGCGGCCTTGCTCTCCCAGCGAATCGCCATGGTCGGCGGTCAGCACGATGAAACTGGAGTCGTAGAGGTTTTTGAACTTCAACCGCTGAATAAATCCGCCGAAACAGCCGTCCAAGCGGCGGAGACGGCTGGCGTAAGGCGCGTAGAAGCCTCGATAACTGCCATCGTCAATTGATTTTTGCCCTTGCCGGGAGATCACTGAAATGTGGATGTTCTGGGGCTGCGTATAGGCGAATACAGGTCCATTCTTCGCGGCCTCCAGATTCGCTTCCATCTCCTCCAGCGAACGACAGAAATCGAGCCCCATGGTCTCGGAGCTGACGTCGATTTCCTTAAGCTTGGGCCACGGCGTGACTACGGTCTGAAGAATGGAGTCCCTGCTGACAAATGCCTGGTAATCGTGCGCCTCAATCAACTTCTGCAAGGAGTTCATCGGCGCAAACGGCGTCACATACTGTTTGTGAATCATCGCTCCGCCCACCCAAATGGAAGGCTCGGAGAGTCCGGTGCCTCCGTACCTGGTGAACGCGTTCCGCATCACGATACTATCCGCGGCAAACTGCTCAATATTCGGCGTAAAATCGACTCGCGAATTGTACGGGGCGAGGTAATCCTTTCGCAGACTGTCGATGACAAAAATAAAAATATGCGGAGGCGTTTCCAAGAGCGGAACCGCCTGTTCCGCCAGCTTGATTTCGGTGGGAGCTACCTGTGTCGATCGAGGCAGGTTGGTATTGCGCGCCAGGAACTGGTAAAAAGTGCTGTCGACTACTGCGGTGGACATGCTGTCGTGGACGAGCTTGAAAGACGGGTCGAAGCCGGCGTAGCTGTCCAGGAATCGAGAAAACGTTTCTTTCGAACCGGTGCTGCGCCAGATAGAGTGTTCGCCAGCATCCAGCATCCTTTGGGCAGGAAGCACGGCCAGAGTCAGCAGCAGGAGACGGCCAGTCCCACGGGGAATCCAGGAACGCGAGCAAGAATAGAATACGCGGAACGTCGCCACCCAAACCAGAAGCGCGGTCAGCTTTTGAAAGAGGTGATTCCAATCGTTCTTCGAACTCGCCACAGCGAGACCAATCGCCACGGCCGCAAGCACAACGGCAGCGAGAATGCCAGGCCACCAGCCGGACCGCGAAGCACCGCGCGGATTCGGGGCCCAGAACGCCAGGTCGAATCCGCTTTCGACCGGCGCCGGTTTCGCCTGCCGCATCAGCACCGAGATTCCCGCGGAGAAGGCAGCCAAAGTTATTCCGAGTGTGGCCGCATAGGATTCTGACGCGTAGCCGCTGAAGGAGATCGCGGGAAATACCAGCGTCCGAACCAGCTGGAAGATAATCCCCGCGCTCAAGGGGTGACAGAACACGAACAGGGTCCGTTGTGGATTGGGAAACCATCCGGCGACCACCGCCATCAGATTGAGCAGCACGAACAGCAGCGCGAACACCATCAAGTGCGCGGTCAAGCTGCTGACGATCGCGAGCGTGCGCTGAAGCGGCGTCCATGCCTGCGGTCCGCGCCAGTTCGCCAGTGCGAAGTAGACGATCGACAGGAAGATCGCTGAGGCGCACCCGGCCAGAAAGACGCGTGGTTCTCCATAGGCGGGTTTGGGACCCCACTCGATGGTGAGCCAATGATCCCCAAAAGCGATGGCGGTTAGAAACAGGATCGGTTCTAGCATCGCCAGCGCCCACCAGTAGCTGGAGATTCCGTTTTCCATCGCCGCGAACACCGGACGCGCCGACAAGAAAACTCCGAGCGGTACGTGAACGTACCAGAAAGCGGCGCGCCGACGCATCGCGCTACGCCGGAGCGATCCTGCCGGCAAAGGCTCCAGGCAGAAGACGACGGCAACGGCGAGCATCAGCGTCCAATAGATCGCCGGATAAATTCGGCCGAACGTGTTGAGCGCGGGAACCAATCCTCCTTTATGCACCTGCTGATAGGTGAACGGGACAAAGGCGAGCAACGACCAGAGTGAAGTGAGCAGAAACGTGACAGCGACCGCTGTACGGAGCACCGGAGAGATGGCCTTCAAGTGTGAGACTTCCTTCTGCTTCCACCCAAGGCCGCGAACGCCACTCGCATTTCCTCGTAATTCGGGGCGACTTCCACGCCGTGCTGCAGATAGCGGCGCGCAGATTCGCGGTCGCCGGCCCGTGCCAGGATGGTTCCAGCGGCAAGAAGCGCGTCCGCGTTGTCCGGACTCTCCTCCAGGGCTTCGAGGATCAGCTTGCGCGCCTTGGCATTGTCGCCCATCGAGGACTCCGTGCGCGCGAGGCCCACCGTAAGATCGGTGTATCGCGGCGAACCCAGATGACCTTTGGCGTACAGGCTGAGCGCGTTTTGTTTGTCGCCTTGGTGCTCCAGCTCCAACGCGTAAAACAGAATCATGTCGGAATTGGTGGGCTCAAATTCGTAGCAGCGCTTCATGGCGTCGAGCGTCTTCGCCGAATCCCCCGTGGCGCGATAAGCTAAGCCAATTTGGGGACAACCCTCCACCGGAATCGGAGCGTGCTGCATGTAGCTTTCCCATAAAGCCGCTTCCTCTTCGTAATGCTGCTGGATGTGCCGGATCTTGGCCAGTTCGGCCGTGTACACCGAGTTCTCCGCGAATTCCTTGTGCAGCTTGACGTAAACTTCCTCCGCTTCCTGATATTTTTGCGCCTCCATCAAACTGGCGCCCTTCCAGCGAAGAATCTTGACGTCTTCGGGCGAGAGGCCTTGTTGGCGTTCGTCTTCCTCCATGGGAGGGTTGATCGCGAGTGCGTAGAAAAAGACGTACAAGATGGCGCACGGAACGGCGAAGCGAAAAAATGGAATTTCGAACATGTTGTCTTAGAATCTGTAGTACAGCGTGCCATCGGTTTCGAACTGCCACAGCGCCCCTGTGTACAGGCGTGTCTGACGCGCCACACCCGATAGAACGCGGATTCCCAATCCGTTCTTGAACCTCCACAGCCCTTCAAACATCGCGGATTCGGAGTTTTGAAGATCGATATCGTTGATGGTGCGAACTTCGAACGGGGAAGCGCCCACGCCGACGCGGACGCCGATGAAGTGATCCGCATCGGCAAAGTACCGGCGTAGCGACACCTGCAAACTCTTCGACCAGCCATAAGTTACGTCGGGTGAGACGAACGTGCGGGCCAGTATCCAATAATTCCCAAAATATTTCCCCGCCGACCCGGTATACAGAAAGGTGTTGCTGTTGAACCTCATATAGCGAATTCCGAGCGAGGCCTCGAAACCCTTCGGCAAGCTCTGGAAGATTTCCGCGCCGAACCGTCGGCGCGCATAAAGCGTGGCGTCTGGCGAGAAAGCGGCTTCGACAAAAGCGTAGGTTCCCGGACGGATGCGCGGATACGATTCGATATCGATCAGGTTGCTTCCTTCTCCGAACCACGACGCGTGAGAAAACGTGGCCGTCACCCAACCGTTGGTGAAATGGTGCGAAATATCGACGGCGGTTTCGTGCCAACTGGACCGCTGGTCGCTGAACCAGATATTAGATTCGACGATGCCCGTCTCCCAACTTGGTCCATCCTTGCTCTTCCCTCCGCCATTCAAGATCGCTGCCTCGGCTGGGTCCTTTGGGGGGGACTGCTGCGCCTTCACTTTCGCGAACGCGGCCTTATAATCGGCGTCTTGGGGACGCCAAACAAGCCCAGCCCGGATGACTTGCTCAGCGCGGCCTAGATTTCCGTCCCAGATTTCCAGGTTGGTGAGACCCAGAACCGCATCCTTGTAATCGGGGTCCGCTGCCAGAACGGCAGAAAATGCGTGGCGACCGTCGTCATAATGGTGATTCCAGGAACAAATCAAACCCAGAAGCACTAGGGCGTCCGAGTCTTCGGGATTGGTCTGAAGGTACTCATTCAATAAGGAAATTGCTTTGTCAGGTTCGTCTTGCTTGGACAAAGCACGGGCTTTGGCCAGGACATCATCTATCTCCGCGGCGCACGACGACGCCAGGAGCAAACTGAGGATTAGCATCCGCATCCAATTGAGTCTTATACCCTGTCATCGGCTGGGCATGACGAACGCTTTATGTCCGATCCAGTGAAATACCCTATCCCATCAGCTAATGTCCTCGGACTTATCTGACGAAGACAACTCGTGTTAGTCCGTGCCCGCATGAAGCTTCCGCGCTTGGATATGGTCCGGACTCTGGGACCCCGTTTGGGCTTCGGTCCCGATGAATTGGAAGAAGACTTGTTCGAAAAGCCCCTGGAATCGATAGCGCCGGAAGAGGTCATCGAGATCCGCTTGGAGGATTCGCAAAGTTTGCTCGATTTGTCGAGTTTCGCCTCTCAAACTGGTGATGAGCTCGAATCGAAAGAGGCCGTCGAGGTCCGTGTGGAGGCCTCCCAAACCACTGACGAACCACCCCAAGTCAGGCTTGAATCGATGATGCCGGAAGAAGCCGATGTTCTCGAAGGCCGCAAAATAGCGGCGATAGGCTTCGGACGACAGGATATCCCCGGCCTCGCAGCGGCGATGATCGACCGTCGCGCGCGAATTCAGTTCCTGCCGCGAGGCGATCTCAAGGAAATAGCCGAGTTCGACCTGATTCTTTTCAACGCCGCGTCGGTGGAGAGCCTGAAGCGCGAAGCACAGCGATTCCAAGCGGTTCTCTTAACCGGAATTCCTGCGATTGTGGTCGGTAGCCGGGCCGCAATCAACGTGTTAAACAGTTTGGGGGGGCCTCGAACCTGGGATTTCGTCTCCAAGCCGATCCACCTGGGCGAGCTGGTCTGGCGAGCCGCGAATCTCCTTTCCCCGCGGGAATTAATCGTTCGCCGGTTGCCGCTGCGAGTGGTGGTGGCCGACCACGATCCGTTCGCGCGAGCGCTCCTCGAATCAGCGCTTTCCAACCTTGGTATTCATTGCGATTCGGGCGACGATGGCGAAAGCGCCTGGGCCCTGATCGAAAAGTCCGAGCCCGGCGCCGTAATACTCGATCTGACTCTGCCCAATCGAGATGGATTCCAATTACTCGCGGACATTCGCCGCGCTCCGGGACGAAAACCCAAGGTCATCGTTCTCTCCGCCCGACAGTCTGAGGCTGACATCCTGCGCGCCTTCGCGCTTGGCGCGGACGACTATGTGACCAAGCCCTTTTCGCCTCTGGAACTGAGCGCCCGGCTCATGCGATTGCTCGGGAGCGTTCCCGCCAATGTCTGATCGGCGCGCGGCTTTGCTGGCTCTGATGAAGGCGACCGCACTGTTGGGCGCAGTCTCCGGGTTTACCTGGGTGTTGCACGCCTACTATTTCTCGCGCCGATTCCTGGAACTACCCCTCTCGCTTGCATGGTCGTTATTGACCATGGTGTTTGTGCTGATGGTCGGCCAGGCAGGATTGTCGGCGATCCTCAAGCTGAGAGGCGCGCGCCGCCGCAGATCGAGTTCTGAGATTACCGAACGCCTGACGGTCGTGCTTGCTGAATACATGTCGGGACGAACTCCCCGGCAGCAAGTCACGGCTTGTGCGGCGGAAGCGCCGAAGCATTTTGAGGCATGCCTGAGTCTTGCGTTGTTAGGCGCTAGAGGATCCGCTCTGCTGCGCTTGCGCGAACTTCCGACGTTGACGACGCTTCGCGAAAACTGGATCGCGAAGTCGCGTATAGGCGACGCGGGTGAACGCCGATACGCTCTCGATCATCTCGGCATGTTGCAAGACCCTGCGTCTATTTCTGCATTGGAGGCTTCCTTGGAAGATGCAAACCCCGGTGTAGTTGCTGCAGCTGTTCGGGGCCTTCTGTCGATGCCTTCGTACGGTCACCGCGAGCGTCTGCTTCGCTCCCTGGGGACGCGTCCGTTTCTGGTTCGCGTTCTGGCCGGCGAGTGTTTCGATGATGCGGCACCGTCCGCGCGTCGCGTAGTGATCCTCGCTCCGGATCGAACGGAGCGCGAAATGCGCGCGGCAGTCGAGATCGTCACACGCCTGGGTTTTGCCCGATCGAATGATTTCGCCGATGCGGCGCCCACGTTGGGCGCCACTGGACGGGATCTGCTCCGCATCCTATCGGCGGCCGGCGATGCGGGGGAAGCGCCGGCCGAAGCGCTCAGCAGCCTGCTGACTTCACTCGCAAAAGGCGTCCGCGCTTGATTCCCGATAGTGTGGATATCGCCGTCCATCGCGTCTATTTCTTTTTCGAATCGGGCATCATTTTCTACGTCTTCATCATCAATCTGATCTACCTGTTTCTTGTGACCCTCGGATTTTTCGCGCTTCGTAAGCACCACGCGCCGTCCTCGCCCGCCGATCGCGATGCACTCCGCCGGTCTCCGCTAACGCCGTCGATCTCGCTCATCGTGCCGTCGTACAACGAAGAGGTTTCCGTGCGCGAAAGTGTTGGCTGTATGCTGTGGCTGGATTATCCAAACTACGAAGTAATCGTGGTCAACGACGGATCGAAGGACCGCACGCTCGAATACTTGATCGAGGAGTTCAAGCTTTATAAATCCGCGCGCTCCGTCTCCGGTCCGCTCGAAACGAAGCCCGTCCGCCGGGTCTATGAATCGACCGAACCCGTCCGGCTGCTGGTCATTGATAAGGTGAACGGTGGCAAAGCGGACTCCATCAATGCCGGCATCAATGCCGCTCGGTGCGATCTGGTCATGGTGGTCGATTCGGACTCGTTGATCGAGCGCGATGGATTATTCGAGATGGTGAAACCATTCCTGGAAGATCCGGAGACCATTGCGGTGGGCGGAACGGTGCGCGCCGTGAACGATTGCGAGGTTCGCCGGGGCATGGTGCGGCAGATCCGAACCTCGCGGTCGATGCTTGCGAACTTCCAGTCGGTGGAGTACTTGCGCGCGTTCTTTGGAGGCCGCGTCGGTTTCAGCCTGTTCAACTGCATGCTGATTATTTCCGGCGCATTCGGCCTGTTTCGGCGGGATCGCGCGATCGAAGTCGGCGGCTTCGATCATTCCTCCATCGGCGAGGATATGGAACTGGTGGTGCGCATGCATCATTACTATCGCGACCGCAAGCAGGGCTATCGGATCGCCTACGTCGCGGCGCCGGTCTGCTGGACGGAGGTGCCGCAGGACTGGAAGATCCTGCACCGCCAGCGCAAACGCTGGCAGCGCGGCACCGTCGATAGCTTGTGGCGTCATCGCGAAATGTTGCTGAATCCGCGTTTCGGAGTCGTCGGCATGTTCGCATTTCCGTATTTCACCTTGTTCGAAATGTTCGGTCCCCTGGTCGAAACCCTCGGCTATCTTTTAACCATTGTGGGCCTGATGTTCAATATCATCTCCGGCGCAGTGGCGATTCTATTCTTCACTGTATCGATCGGACTCGGAATTTTGCTTTCCACCAGCGCGGTGTTGCTGGATGAACTAACCCCTTGCCGGTTTCCTCATTGGAAACATACGCTGACGCTATTCGGAGCCGCCGTGCTCGAAAACTTCGGATTCCGTCAGTTCCTGACGCTCTGCCGCGCGCAGGGATTGTGGGATGCCGTCCGCGGGAAAAAAACCAGTTGGGGCGTCATGATCCGTCGCGGATTCTCAACGACGCCCTAAAATCTCATCATGTCGATCACGGATGAGGAACCTGGGATGAAGGCCGGGACACATGGCCATCACGCGCCTCCTCCACCGATACCCGATTCACTTCGAGAGTACTCGCGGTAGCTCGATCGAGCGCGACCTTTGCCTTCGCGTACGCCCCTTTTGCCGCCACCTCAGTCGATCGCGCCTGTGCCAGGTAGGTTTGATATTGAATCACCAGATAGTTCGTTGCCAGACCGACATCGAATGTCACTTGCTCCACTTCCACGGATTGCTCCTGAAGTTTGCGGCTCTGGACAGCGGCGTCGTACGATGCGCGCGCTTGCTGCAAAGCGACATAAGCGTCGGCTACCTCCAGGCGTACCTGATCCTCAAGCTGCTGACGTCGGATCTGGGTCTGGCGGACCTGCAACTCGTCCCGGACAGCGTCCGCTTGCGCGACCCGATTGCGCACGGGCAGATTCAACTGGAGTCCGACTGTATAGGTCGGAAAATTGTTTTTGAAAATTTGCCCCAGCACGGTCCCGTAACCGCCGGGATAAAAGGCCGCGCCTGGCGTTTGAGCCGCCCCAACGGGACTGATGACGCCGGAAATGCCTCCATTCTGCACGGTCCCAACCGCGTCGAGTTCCGGCCGCAGTGCGTTTAGCGAACCTTTCAATGCGATCTCGGAGTTCTGTACTTGAATCCCGCCTTGGGCGAGATCTGGCCGGTTGCGGAGCGCGTCGGCGATCAAGCCGTCGACGGGCGGAGCCGGCTCGGTCCCGGGATCCGGGAGCGTATCCGTCGCGATGATGCGCGCCGCGCGGATGGCAGGATTCGCCAGACCGCCGCGGGTGATCGCCGTCTTCACGATGAGTTCCTGTTGTTCGACCAAGCCCTCCGACGAAATCAACGCCTGCCGGGTGGCCGCGACTTGCGCCTGGGCCCGCGTGAGTTCGATTGGAGCAAGCGAGCCCTGGTCGACTTTATTTTTGTTGTCCTCATATAACTGTTCAGCGAGCTTCACAGCCTCGCGCTTCACCTTGACGTCTTCGTTCAGACTCACCAGATCCGAATACAGCCGCGCGATTCCGGCGACAGTGTCGATCGCTTGCTGTCGAAACACCAGTTCGGCGATTTTCATGTTGTTCTTGGCGATGCGAATATAGCGGCGATTCAACTCGATTCCAAATCCGCGCAGCAGGGGCTGGGTGATGGTGAGCGCAAGACTCGAGTTGAGAATGGGGTTGTACGTATAACGGTCTGAGTTCGAAGTCAGGCGTGTATTATCGAACGTCATGCTGACCTGTGCGCCAGTCGAAAAGCCCTGCGTCCAGCCGACGTTACCGTTGACATTATTCGTAACCAGCCAGTTCGAGGAGCCAGTGATCAACGGATTGAATTCCGGAGTGGATTCATGCGTCCAATTGACCTGTCCGGAGATTGTCGGATCGTATTGCGGAAGCGCCGGCCCGGAAGATAGCGGCAGCGCGCCGGTGAGTGAAAGATCGTTCTGCTGCTGCGTGATCAGCGCCACGTCGGAGAAGTTCGTGTTTACCGGAGCCGCGGGCGTCGGGCTAGCGGTCAGCGTCGTCAGCAGGGGGCCGTTCGGCCCTCCGATTCCCGGAGGAGGCTCGTTCACCAGCAGGCTCAATCCACGTAGCAAGCCACCGCCTTTGGCCCTCTGGATATCGGTCTGCGCGAATCGCGGCAGGTACCGCTCCAGCTCGACGTCCAGGTTGTTTTCAAGGGCGAGCGCGATCGCGTCGGACAACGAAAGATATAACTGCCCCGCACGGATCAACTCGAAAATCCGCTCCGAGTTTTGAAAGTTCACGCCCGGTACCGGCTTTGCTTCGTAGGGACGCAGCAAGACGCTCATTTGCGCTTCGCCAACCGCGGAGATAAGCAGCAAAGGGATAAGCAGTAAAAGAATCGGAGCCCGCCACCTGTATCTCATCCATTACCCCTTTTGCTTGGAATTCGGCGCGATTTGCACCAGGGCGCCTTCCTGCACCGCGTCGCTCGGATCGACTGCCACTTCCGCGCCTGCTGAGAGTCCGTCGAGGATCTCCAGCTCGACTCCGTAATCGCGGCCGGGCGTCACGGTCTGAAAGTGGACGCGCCGGGCGCGGCCAAGCGTTGCCGAATCCATTCCCTCTGCCGCGGCCTTCTGGTGTTCCTCTGGCGTCAGGGGTTTCAGCACAGCCAATACTGTTCCGCTCGCCCGGACGACCAGCGCGGCGTCCGGTACCAGAAACGGAGGATTGGCCCGCTCTGTGATGAATGTCACCATTGCATACATCCCGGGTAGCAGCACGCCCTGCGGATTATCGACGTCCACTTCGGTCAACAGCGTTCGCGATTGCGCGTCGAGAGAACTGGACGTGCGCGTCACTTTTCCTTTGAAGCTCTGGTTGGGATTCTGCTCTACGGCGACCGTTGCGGCCTGGCCGATCTGGATTACCGGCGAATCCGTTTGAGGAACCGCAACCAGAATGCGAAGTTTCGAAATCTCTGCCAGACGAAAGATTTCGCCGCCGCTGGGAACATCGGACGGAGCGGCGCTATTGGACCGCGCAGGCCCAAGACTGGAGCCGGTGGCGGAAATGAGCGCGCCGACATCGACGTTGCGCGCTGTGATGATCCCTGCGAACGGCGCAGTGATTTGTTCGTAATGTTGTAGCGTCAACAACCGTTCCAAAGTCGCCTGGCTCGCGCGAACATACTCTTCGGCGGCCTTCACCGTCTTTTGCTGGGCAACCACGCTCGCATCCGCGGTCTTGGCGGCGGTCGACTGATTATCGCCGTCCTGCCGGGACACGGCGCCCTTGGCGGTCAGCACCTTGTATCGTTGCCAGGTGATCTCTGCAAGATCGCGCGTGGCGGTGAGTTGTTCCAGTAAGGCGCGCGCTTGACCAAGCTGCCCCTGGGCTTGCGCCAGCGCAGCTTCGGATTGAGATACCTGCTGATCCAAGTCCGGCGCCTCGATGTCGGCCAACTTTTGGCCGGCCGCCACTCGATCGCCGATGTCAACGTAGCGCCGCTTCAGATACCCTGCGGCGCGCGCGAAAATATAGGCCTCCGTGATCGGCGTAATGTTTCCGGGCAACAGTAACTGGCTGCTCTGAGCCGCGCGTTTAACGGTCGCGGCATTCACCAGGGGAGGAGTGTTCCTGCGGGCCGCCGCCGCGAGATCCAATTCTTTGGTCGTCCGCTCACGAGGCAAATATCCCACGAAATAAACAGCCGCGGCAGCGCCAACAACGGCAATCGTAATCAGTAGTGTGCGTCCTAAATGCACGTGCCTCGCCCCCTTTTCGCTCATTGCCGGGGAATCTCTCCGGCTTCTACTGCAATTTGGCGATCCATATCCACCGGCGCGCCCTTTCGCAGCAGGGTGTAAATAATCGGCACGAAGAACAGCGTCGTGGGCGTCGCGAAGAGCAGCCCTCCGATCACGGCCCTTCCCAACGGCGCGTTCTGCTCGCCGCCTTCGCCCAGGGCGAACGCCATGGGAAGCATGCCGATGATCATGGCGAGCGCGGTCATCGTCACCGGCCGGATTCGTGTAAACCCGGCGGCGAGCGCAGACTCGACTGCACTCTTCCCCGTCACTCGTTCGTCATTCGCGAAGGTGACAAGCAGAATGCTATTCGCCGTGGCAACGCCGATGCCCATGATTGCGCCCATCAAGGCCGGAACGCTGAGGGTCGTGTGAGTGAGGTAAAGCATCCACAGCATTCCGGCCATCGCTCCTGGCAGAGCCGTAAGAATGATGAAAGGATCCAGCCAGGATTGAAAATTAACCGCCATCACCAGATAAACCAGTACGACGGCAAAAAACATTCCCAACCCCAGACGCGTGAAGGACGTCCGCATCGTGTCGACCTGTCCGCGCAATTCGATCGTGGTTCCGCGCGGAAGACTCGTCCGCATTTTCGCGATGGTCGACTCGATGTCTTTCGCAAGGCCCCCTAAATCGCGCCTGTCCGGACTCGCGAAGACATCAATGACCGGTTGAATGTCATAATGACTCTCAATCTCCGGCGAGTTGTTGCGCTTCAATTGCGCCAGATTGGACAGCAGTTGTTGCGTCCCACCCGTAGGAGCAGTGATCGGCGTCCGCTGCATCGCGTCGAAGGTATCTATTTTGTATTGCGGTGTCTGCGCTGCCACCTGATAGTTCACTCCGTTCTGCGTGTCCAGCCATTGGTTCGGCGCCACCTGACCGCTTGCCGAAAGCGAAATCAGCAGGCTGGAGGCTACGTCGCGCTGCGTCAGTCCGGCTTCGCCCGCCAGAATACGGTCGACGTTAACGTCCACGGTCGGGTAATCCAGGCGCTGTCGAACGAAGACATCGACGGCTCCCGGCAGTCCTGCGATATCGCTCTGTAGCTTCTGTGCGATTTGAGCATTCTGAGCGAGGTTGTTCCCCGTCACTTGCACGTCTACCGGAGCGGGTAGACCGAAGTTGAGAATCTGGCTCGTGATATCGGCCGCCTGGAAAAAGAGGCTCTCCGCCGGAAACATTGTCGAGATCGTGGTTCGAATCTTCCGCGTGTAATCGAGCGTCGGGTGGTGATCCGGCTTCAGGGAAATCAGAATCTCGCCGTCCCCGTTTCCGTTGGTGATGCTGTCGCTGAAAGCCAGGTTAATTCCGGAATTCGGCAGTCCGATATTGTCGAGAATCGAATCGAGTTCCTCGGCCGGAATAATCTTGCGGATCTCGCTTTCGATGGAGGCGAAAATCGCAGCGGCCTCCTCGATGCGCGTCCCGGTTGGACAGCGTACGTGCAGGCGCATCTGCCCCGCGTCAACATAGGGAAAGAAATTTTCGCCGATGACCACCAGCAGCCCCAAGGAGGCGACAGCGAAAGCCATAAACGCACCCGCTGTGACTGTCCGATGCGCCAGCACCCATTCGAGCAGTCGATGATAGCCTTCCCTGAATCTCTCGAATTTCCGGTCAAACGCTTGGTGGACTCGCCAAATCGCGCCTGCGGACCGCGCGGCGGATGTGTCCGCCCCCTCGCCATCCTGGTACAGGTCCATCTCAGACTGAAGCATGTAATGGACGAGTGTCGGGACGATTGTGCGAGTCAATAAATAGGACGTCAACATTGCGAACACGACGCCCATCGCCAACGGAGTAAATAGATATTTCGCAGCGCCGGACAACATGAGCACCGGCACGAAGACAATGCAGATGCACAGAGTCGAAACAAAAGCCGGCACGGCGATCTCCTGCGCGCCATCGAGAATCGCGCGCACCAAAGTCTTCCCCTTGATGCCCATATTGCGATGGACGTTTTCGATCTCAACCGTCGCATCGTCCACCAGAATTCCGACGGCGAGAGCCAAACCACCCAGCGTCATGACGTTGATCGTCTGCCCGAGGAGGCCCAGAACCGTGAGTGAAGTGAGAATCGAAAGTGGAATCGAAATACAAACGATCAGTGTGCTGCGCCAGCTTCCGAGGAACAGCAGGATCATGAGCGCGGTGAGTAACGCAGCGATCGTCGCCTCACGAACCACTCCATACACCGCCGCGCGGACGAACAAAGACTGGTCGAAGAGCGGGTTGATATTCAAGTCCGTCGGAAGAGTCGCCTGTATTTTCGGAAGCAGGTCCTTGACGCCCTGAACCACGGCCAGAGTCGATGCGCCGCCGTGCCGCAAAACGGTCAGCAAGGAGGAGAGTCCTCCGTTAATCCGGACGATGTTTGTCTGTACCGAATAGCCGTCCTTCACCTGTCCCACGTCGCGCATATACACGGGCGCGCCGTTAACGGTCTTGATTGGAATGTCATTCATCGCCGAAATGAGTTCGGGGCTGCTGTTCAGACGGATCAGATATTCGCGGGTCCCGACCTTTACCGTTCCAGTCGGAAGAATCAGGTTCTGAAGATTGAGTGCATTCGAAATGTCGGTTGCCGACAATCCTTTTCCATACAGCGCGTCGGGATCGAGGTCGATCATCACCGTTCGCACTTTCCCGCCGTATGGCAGCGGAACCGAAACACCGGGAACGGTCGCCAGGCGCGTGCGAATAAAATTCTGGCCGTAATCGTAAAGTTGCTGCTCGGTAAGGGTATTGCTGCTCAGGCCCAACTGAATGATCGGAACGCTCGATGCGTCGCTCACCACCACCAGCGGCGGGAAAATCCCAGGCGGTAAGCTCCGGAGGAGGGTCTGGCTGACAGCGGTCACCTGTGCGACCGCCAAGTCGACATTCGTACCGGGTTGCATGTAGACACGGATCAACCCCACGCCGTTATAGGCGGTGGACTCGATACGCTCGATGTCGCTGACGGTGGTTGTCATGGCGCGCTCGCAGACCACCAGGACGCGCTTCGCCATATCGTCTGGACTCATACCTGTGTAGGTCCAGATCACACCGACCATTGGAATGTCGATGAAAGGAAAAATATCCGTCGGCATCGTTACAATCGAAATTCCACCCATGATGCCGATAAGGATGGCCATCACGATAAAGGTATAAGGGCGCCGTAGCGCGAGCCTGACAATCCACATTGCGATAATTCTTGCACCCGTATTACCACTCAATTTCCGTGGAAACGGGCCTTTCACTGTAGGCCGGGGGGCCGAATCACGACAGTTGTGTCCGCCCTACGTCAATAGAAGCACCTCGACCTTCAATAGAGTCAGCGAGTCGCCTTGCGGTTTCGCGAACTCTCGCGATAACGCGCATCCAAACCCAACATCCTTCGCGATTCCCTGGTTGGCAAGCAATGTGCAACAGCGATAGCAGAAGGAATCTAATGGCAAATCAACAAGTCACTTCCAATACGCGTTTAGGGTTCATTGGTCTTGGGAATCTTGGCTCGCGCATCGCCCGCCGCCTGATAAAAGCGGGTTTTCCCATGACCGTCTTCGATCGCGACCAGGATAGAACGAAAGAATTCGAGTCGCTCGGCGCCGCGGTAGCGCCCGACCCTCGAAAACTAGCCGACCGTGTAGATATCGTGCTGTCCTGCGTACCGGACGCTGCGGCCGTGGAGTCTATTTATCTCGGCCCTAGCGGGGCTTTGCGTACCGCCCGGCCGGGCACGCTGATTATTGAAATGAGCACAGTCGCGCCGAAAACTTCGCGGCGCTTATCGGAGGCAGCGCGCGAGTTTGGTATTTCCGTGCTGGATGTCGCGGTCTCCGGAAGCACCGTCGTCGCCGATGCCGGCACGCTCACACTACTCGGCGGTGGAGATCGCGATCTCTTCGATGCGTCCACGCCCGTCTTTGCGTCGATCGCCAAACAGTGGTTTTACATGGGCCCCAGCGGCTCCGGCGTCGCGATGAAGTTGGTCGTGAACACACTCCTCGGTCTGGGCATGCAGTCCGTCGCCGAAGCTGTCGCGCTCGGATCGAAGCTCGGCCTCCCGCGCGAGGCTCTGTTCGACACTCTGGCCAAGACAGCCGTCGTCTCTCCAGTGCAGGCGGCAAAGCTGGCGACGGCTAAACAGAATGACTATGCACCGCAATTCCCCGTTCGCCTGATGAACAAGGATTTCAAGTTGATACTAGCTGCGGCGGCGGAAGCGGAACTATGGATGCCCGCCACTGAGCGCGCTGCCGCGGTCAACTCCGCCGAGACGGCAGCCGGCGGCGAAGAAGATTTTTCCGCCGTCATCCGGCGTATGGAACAAGCGGCATAGAGAAAACGAAAGACGCGATCAACCCTATTCTCCATAGTCAACCATGTTTTCGATCGTATTTAGGCGAGGGCAGCAGCGAATCGCTCTCTCCCCGGGGACAGTGGCGAACTTTTTCCCCACACCCTTTGACCATGAAACGTCGGGGTATGATCTTCGTCATCCTCCGCTCGTCGCGGTAATTCACGGGAGAGTCCGAGTTTTTGCATTTTCGCAATCAGCGTTGTCCTCGGCAAGCCGAGTCTGGCCGCAGCACCGCTGGCTCCTCCCACCACGCCGTTGGTTTGGCGCAGGGTTTCCAAAATGTGCGCGCGCTCCGCGTCGGCGAGAGTCCTTACCAACGGCGTTGTCTGGGGCGGAGTGAGTTCTTCGAGACGGGGGCGCAACACGTTGCCGGAGGCCATGATCAAAGAGCGCTCAATGAAGTTCTGCAATTCGCGAATGTTGCCGGGCCAATGATGCTGTTGGAGCGCCTCCATTACGTCGTCCGGAATGCAGTCGATCGATTTACCCACACGCTGAGAAAATTTTCGAACGAAGTGGGCCACCAATAAGGGGATGTCTTCTTCCCGTTCGCGCAGCGGTGGCAGTGTGATTGGGAAAATATTCAACCGATAGTAGAGGTCGGCACGGAACTTGCGCTCGTCAACCATCTCCTCGAGATCCTGGTTCGTGGCGGCGATGAAGCGCACATTTACGCGCACAGTGCGAGTTCCGCCCAAAGGCTCGAACTGTTGCTCCTGGAGTACTCGGAGCAGTTTCGGTTGAAGTTCGAGGGGAAGATCGCCGATTTCGTCGAGAAAGATGGTTCCCCGATCCGCACTTTGAAAGCGTCCCACCCGCTGGCTGATGGCTCCGGTGAAAGCGCCTCGTTCGTGCCCAAAAAGCTCGCTTTCGAGCAACGCTGCCGGAATGGCCGCGCAATTGATAGCCACGAAATTGTTGTTCCGGCGGGGGCTTGCTTCGTGGATAGCCTGTGCGATTACTTCCTTGCCGGTTCCCGTCTCTCCGCGAAGGAGAACTGCACTATCCACTGGCGCGACCATGTTGATCTGTTCCAGGACAGCCTGGAAACTCGTGCTCGATCCAATCAAATCGGAAAAAGGCATCGTTCTACTCCTTGTCCTGCTCTACTCCCTGAGGGCCTGCTCAATGGCTCCCAGCAGTTCTGCGGCGTCGAACGGTTTGTAGAGGAAAGCCGCGGCGCCTTGGCTCATGGCTCGATGCTTGGTGGCATCGTCATAGTGGGCGGACATGAAAATCACCGGCAATGCCGGACGATCGCGACGGACCCGACGCTGCAACTCAAGGCCGTCTATCCCAGGCATGCGTACATCGGTGATCAGACACGTGGCCGACGCAAGGGTTCCCGATTGCAGAAACTCCTCCGCCGAAGCAAAGATCCAGGGAGTGAAACCGGCAGACGATAACAGGCTTTCAATCGATTCTCGAACTCTAAAGTCATCGTCGACAGCAGCCACGATCGGATGTGCACAAATAGCCACTAAATCTGGATCTCCAAACGCAATTCCATACTAAGGGAGATCGCATTCGCCGGCTATTATATGTTCTTTTATGAGGGTTCGCGGCTCCGCGATCTAAACTGACTCTTTCACACACACCCGTGAGCAAGGGGGTGTTCATCGCTCCGGGCAACTCTATCTCGGCTAGTTTGAACAACATCGCACTTTTACCGACCTCGGCTGGAACAAACCTCCCCTAACTTATAGTCAAGGAGTTCATGCGCTCCGCCAATGGAGAGCGGGACCGGCCAGGAGGGGTATTCTAGACCATGCTCCGAGGGCCTTTGTGCGTTGGATGTCTGCCGGTACATGACCGGCCCCAGACCGTGCGGGGCATTACTAATCGGTTCTTCGTGTCAGTCGTTCGAAGTAAAAAACTGGCTAAAGGGCGCCCGATAAATTGAGTTCTTTGAAAATTCGAAACGTCGGCACGCTGGAGCCGCGCGCCACAAGATCGGAGTTCCATCTCTATCGATAGGCTCGGGATTTACCGCCGGGAGGGGACTCTACGGTTAGGCCCCTAGCGCCGTGTCTCTGAAGTTCCGCGTGGGGCTGACGCCCTTGGTCCGCGCTGGACCCCGGTCCGGCTGTGCCGGCACACTCGAAAACAAAGGCCGACAAGGGCGTCGGCCGCGGTCCAGGGGGGACCGCCCCATATCGGGCTTCGTAAATGAACTTCAGAAACAGGCCCCTAGTAAGCTGTACCAGCGATATCGTTACTAAGTCGCAAGTATCCGAATCCCCCCACTAACGTGACGGAGTTATAGCCCCCGGCATGAGCCTCGGGCTGGAGCGCTAACAGATCGCTGGGACAGCTTGCTAGCGAATGCCGAGCCTATCGGCCATTCGGACTAATTCTGCGAGAGAGTGCGCGGCCATCTTGCGCATGATCTGCCCGCGATGAACTCCGATTGTGATTTCGCTGGTGCCGAGTTCGCCAGCGGTCTGCTTATTCGCCAGACCCGCAACCACGAAAGGGAGGACCTGGCGCTCGCGCGGCGTGAGCAGTCCGTAGTGCCTCTGCAATTCCGCAAGCTCCGATCGTTCCTGACGGGCCTTACGATCAACGGCAATGGCGGCATCGATGGCATGCAGCAGCTCCTGCTCGCCAAAAGGCTTCGGCAGGAATTCGATGGCCCCTGCCTTGATCGCCCGCACCGACGAAGGGATATCGCCGTGACCGGTGATAAAAATGATCGGCGGCCCATTTCCGTTGGCCAATTCCTGCTGTAGCTCTAGGCCACTGGTACCGGGGAGTTGCAAATCCAGTACGAGGCAGCCGGGCGAATCGGGCTTGTCGGATTCCAGAAACTCCTGTGCGGACCCGAATGCGGCGACCTCCAATCCGATGGAGGCGACGAGGCTGGACAAAGCCTCGCGCACACGTGAATCGTCGTCCACCACATACACGATAGGGCGATCGGAGTTCATGCGTTTGCTTTGACGGGCAGTGTGAAGGAGAACGTAGTGCCAGGGGCCTCTCCAGAGGATGCCCACAGCCGGCCTTCATGCGCTTCAACAATAGAGCGGCAGATTGCCAAGCCCATGCCCATGCCGTTCTCCTTCGTGGTAAAAAAGGCTTCGAACACCCGGTCTGGATTAGTTAAACCGACCCCGTAATCTCTTATTTCCACTAGCACCGAATCCGGGCAGTGGCTCTTCGACGTGACGGAAAGCTTTTTGGGACGATCCACGACAGGATCCAGGGCATCGAGGCCGTTGCCGAGTAGATTGAGAAGCAATTGCTGCAACTGAACGCGGTCAGCGACGACCGGAGGCAGATCGCCTTGGAGACTGGTCTCCACGGCGATGCCCTTTCTGTCGGCTTCACGGCGCAGAAGGCGGAGCACTTCAGCGATGACGTCGTTGAGGTCCAGCGGGATGCGCTCGATGGCGGCGCGCTTGAAAAGGGCGCGAACGCGCCGCACAACTTCTCCAGCATCTTTGCCATCGCGAACGATCCTCTCCGCGGCTTCGTGCGCCTTGGGCAAATTCGGCGGCTGAGCCAACAGCCAGCGCAGGCAAGCATGACCGTTGGCGACGACAGCACTCAGAGGCTGATTGACCTCGTGGGCTATGGAGGCGGCAAGCTCGCCCACAGCCGCAATTTGCGACGCCCTCGAGAGCCGCTCCTGGGTCGCGCGCAACGCTTCCTCGGTTTTTTTCCGCTCATCGATATCGATGAGTAAACCAAACCACCGAGTCATGTGGCCTTCGCTATCGCGCCCCAGTTGGCCGAGAACACGAAACCAGCGGTAGGTACCATCGAACCTTCGGAGTCGGTATTGAATTTCGTGCTGCTGTCCGGTGGCTAGGGCGCTCGACCACGCATCCACGGTTGGCGTCACATCGTCCGGGTGCAGGTAATTGAGCCAGCCGGCCTGCGCCATCGCCGCGGGAGTGGTTCCTGTGTAGTCGAGCACACGGCGATTTACATACGTGAGTTCGCCATTCGGTGCGGCGCACCACACCAGCGCTGGGATGGTCTCGATGATCAGACTAAGCTCGCGTTCACTGGTCCTCAGAGCTTCCTCGGCGATTTTTCGATCCTCGACGTCGGTCAGCAGGCAATACCAGCGGACGACGTGGCCCTCGGCGGCGCGCAGCGGAACACCGCGGGAGTGAAACCAGCGATAGACGCCATCGGCTAGGCGGATGCGGAGTTCGACATCATAGGGCTCCCCCGTTTCGATCGCGCGATCCACCAGGCTGGTTGCGCGCGGGCGATCGTCAGGATGAACCAGATGAGGCCAATCCTTCAATTCCTCAAGAGTCTTCCCGGAAAGGTCGAGGATCTGCTGACTGACGAGTTCGATCTCCCCTTCCGGAGTCATGGTATGAACCAGGCCGGGAATACTATCGACGATCATGCGAAAGTTATATTCACTGAGACGGACAAATTCTTCCGCGCGCTTCCGGTCTTCGATGTCGGTCAACAGCGTATACCAGCGGGCGATTCGACCGGTGTCCCACTGGGGTAGAGCGCGGGCGTGGAACCAGCGAAATTGACCATCGGCACGGCGGAGACGGACCTCAGTGTCCAACGGCTCTCCGGTTTCCACCGAACGAATCCACCGTTTCATCGTGAGCGCAAAATCGTCCGGATGGACAATCGATCGCCAATCTTTCAGCTGCTCCAGGGTTTGGCCCGTGTAATGCCGTATTTGCCAATTAATGAGTTCGACTTCGCCGGATGCACTTTGCATGCTGACCAGGCCGGGAATGCTATCGACGATGAGACGAAAGTCCCGTTCGCTGGCCCGCAGAGCCTCCTCCGCTTTCACTTGCGCCGTGACGTCCATCACCGCGCCGAGATAGTGAAGATTGCCGGGTTCACCGCTCACCGCACGAGCCAGCACATGAACATGCTTCACGGAGCCGTCCGGCATCAGGAAGCGATGTTCCAGGTCGAGATCGGCGCCGGACTGAGATGTGCGATCCAACACCTCCCGGACCCGGGCCCGGTCATCGGGATGGATTAGATCAAACAAAAAATAGAGGGAAGGCCGAAGTGCTGGATCGAGTCCCACCAGTCGAAACGTTTCCTGAGACCAGAACACTTCGCCGGTCGAAGTGTCGAAGCCAAAGCTTCCCGTCTTGCTTAACCTCTGAGCCTGCGCCAGGTAGGACTCACTCTTCTGGAGCGCGGTCTCGGCGCGTTTCCGATCGGTGACGTCGCGGATAAAGCCGGTGAAGCTTCTCTGGCCGCCCGTCAAGAGCTCGCGAAAAGAGACCTCGGCTGAGAAGTCCGTTCCATCGCGTCTGCGGCCGATCCATTCCGCTTCCGTGGTATGCTCGGCGGCGCGGAAATTGGGCAGGAGGAGGGTGAGCGGCTGGCCGGTCAAATCGGCCGCGGCCCAGCCAAAGATCCTGGTCGCGGCAGGGTTGATGAGCTGGATTCGATTGTTTTCATCAATGGAGACGATGGCGTCCGGCGCCGCGTCGGATATGGCTTGATATCGAGCGCGGAGCTGGAGGCGGGATTTCTCGGCGCGCCGCTTCATTTCGATCAAAACCGCGATCAAAACGAGGGCTAGGAGAAAGGCCGCGAATCGCGGATAAGCGAGTGGCTCAATCGTGAACTGGTGCCGCGGCGGGAGGAAGTAATAGTCGAAAGCAAGAGCCGACAGGACGACGGACAGAATACTGGGCCCTTTTCCACCATAAAGCGCCGCGACTGTAACGGCCAGAAAGAAACAGGAGGAGGAAGCGTCGGTCGGCAGAGCGATCACGAGCGCGAGCGCACAGGCAGCGACCGCGAGCCCATAGCTCCGGACCTGCGACAGGATTTTGGTTCGCGACCAATTTTCCGCGGGCATGGTCTCCCAGCGTCCCTTCAATAAATGTAACAAGATGCCGGAAACTTCTGTACTGACTCCTAAAGGATCCTTTAGACGATGTCCGGCCGGGCGGTCAAGCCGAGCGCAATCGAGAAAAGGAGCTGATGCCGGAGTACTTGGGAGTGGGTATGGCTCTTCATCGAAAACGGGGGCAACTGAGTTCCTTGGCTGATAAAACAAAAGCCAAGGAGGATGTTTTGGATGAACTCGGAAGCGGTGTTAGGATTGGCGAACTATGAGGTGACCAGCATCGAGCACAGTGGCGGCGTG
>DATHOJ010000116.1:0-2752 GCA_035485055.1 Bryobacteraceae bacterium | reverse complement strand
GAAGATAACAAACGGCGGTGATGTCAGAGTAGTTACGGCGCTGCAGTTCCTCCTGCATCCGCCGGCGCAATGGGGTCATGGACTTCCTCCACGACCACTCTATGACCTGCACACAACCGCCGCGCAGCGGCTTAGTTCAATGGGAGTTAACAGGTCCTGCCCTGCTATCTCGGAGCAGGACGACAGCGCGCCGCCAGCGATGCTGTTGTTTTCAGCGCCACGGACTGGGAACGGAGTTACTGAAAAGGCTGCTCGAAGTTGCCCACGCCGAAGGGCTGAATCGCGTGACGGCGGACATACTCGCGGAAAACCGGCAGATGATCGAGATCTGCCGGCAGCTCGCATTTCAATTACACTACGCCGGAAACAGCGTCGTCAAAGCAGAATTGCCACCGCGCGCCCCGTAGTTATTGCTTCAAGCTTTTCACGTACGCCGTCACGTTATCGAGCGACGCGCCCGTCACCGTCGGAATGGGTTTCATCTTCCCCTTGCCGTTGGTAACCGCCGCTTTGATGTCCGCTTCGCTAAATTCCGTAGTCTTGAAATCCTTGATGTTCATCGCCTTGGCCATTCCGGCGCTCGGCGTCCCGTCCGCCCCATGGCAGGTCTTGCACGATTTGTCATAAACCGCCTTGCCCGCCGCCGCATCGGCCGCGAACACACCCGCGCATGAGAGAGCAGCGAGCGCGGCCACGTTCAGTATCAGTCGCATGTGAATTCTCCTTCGGTCAATTCTATTGCTTTTGAGTTTTCGCCAATATATCCGCGATTCCCAAACTCTTCAAAATATCAGGCGCTGTTTCTTCCACCGCCACGGCCTGATGGCAGGTCGAACAATCTTGCGTGATCGTCTTCTTGTCCGGCGTCGCATGATTCTCATCGTGACAGCGGAAGCAGCCCGAGGTGTCCATGTGACCCAAATTATTCGGATATGTACCCCACGTCACCTTCAGGTCCGGAAAAACGTTTCGCCCGTAAATGGCCGACAGTCCCACCGCCGCGCTCTGAATATCGTTGCCGCGCGACGAGAAAATTCTTGGATACTTCTCGCGATAGAACTGCGCAAGCCCGGCGGAGATCTTCTGCGCAGCCTCTTCCTGGCTCTTATAGTCTGCCTTAAGAAGTTCCAGCCCTGCCTTCTTAACGAACGGCAGCCCGGCCGCAATCGCACCCGTAGCCAGCGCTGCATCCATCGCATGATCCGCCTGTTCGAAAGAGTGTGCCGCTCGATTGTGGCAATCCACGCATTGCATATCGAAGGTCGGCAGTGCGGCGACCGCATCGGCTTTCGCATCGCTGGCCAGATAGATCCTCTTGGCCCCAGTTGTAGTATTCCGATACTCCACCCACGGGATCATTTGCCGTTTCTTGTCCGCGGCCGCGTAGCGTATATGAACGCCCGCACCCATGTGCGCGCCATGAATCCCGCCGGTTGCCCCACCGCCGGCGAGCATCATCAGAACGGTTTCCGTACGCGTGTTCGTCTCATCGTCCTTATACTTCGTCAGGACCTTCAGGCGAGGCCCGATGACGCGTTCGCGGCTATGGCACTGCTCGCAGGTATCCTCCGACGAGACCAGCCTGTTATTCTCCATCGCCGACTCAATCGGACGCGGATAGCTGTTGAACATCACCGAAAAAAGCTGATGCGTTCCCGCCATCTTCGCGTGCACCCAACCGGTCGCACCCGGCGCGATATGACACGACGCACACGCCACTCCTTGATGCGGAGGATTCATATGCGCGGTAAACTCCGGCTTCATCACGTGGCAGCTCTGCCCGCAGAACTGCACCGTGTCCATATGCTCCACCGCGCGATAACTGAATTGGCTTCCGATAATCACGTTTGCCACCGTCATGACGCCGAAGAAAACTCCCGCCCGCCGAAACGCGGACTTGCGATCCAGAAGAGTGTCGATCTCCTCGGCGATTTGACGCTTCGCCAGAAAAACTCCGATCGGGATCAGTGCCAGACCCGCAAAAAAGACGATCGGGATCGTGATAAACACCAGGAGCCCGATGTACGGATTCTCGACGCGCCCGCGCAGGTTTGTCGGCAGCAGAAACAGCCACGAAAATCCGGCGAGAGTCACCAGCGCAGTGCCCAGCATGCTGATCCAGTGGCTGGCCAGCAGAACAAGCAGTGGTCGTTTCGGTTCGTCGCTCATTACTTTTTCCTGTTCAGGTACGCGATCAGATCCGCCATCTGTGAACCCTCAAATCGCGGCCACTCGACACCTTCCTTTTTCATCTCGCGAAGCATCGACGGGCCGTGCCGCCACAGCGCGGACACCATCGTCGCGCCGTTGAACGATCCGGCATCCCCAATCCGTGGTGCGGACCCCTTCTCGTGGCAGGAGGCGCACCGCTTGCCCGCAAATACCCGCCGCCCCGACGCCGCGATGCCGGCATCGTCGAAAAACTGCTCGGACCAAAGGTAGCCGAGCAGATCCCTCATTTCCCCCGGCGCGAACTTCACCGGCGTCGCGCCCGCTTTCGACATGATCGGCTCGTGATTCCACATCGCCGCCGCGACCTCCGTCAGCGTCTTCCCGCGAGTATGCGTCGACAATTCGGCCACCGAAGAGTGGCAGCCTGCGCAGCCTTTTGCCCGAAACACCGCCTCGCCGTCTCTTCGGGCGCCGATCTGAAACACCGGCGGTCTCGAAGCCGGGAAAGGCTGGTTCCGCAGATAAACCAGGATGTCAGTCAGTTCCTGCGAAGCGAGCGCCGGCCACCGCTCATGCTTCA
>DATHOJ010000115.1:0-44294 GCA_035485055.1 Bryobacteraceae bacterium | reverse complement strand
GCAACGAGCTGGGGCCAGACATTGACTGGCGGCAATCCAACGCACACAGACCCGTATCGAGGAGGTTGCTAGCATTTCCCCTACTGGTCGATCCCGCTCTCCGTTGGAAGAGCGCCTGGACTCCTTTCTGATTCGAGATTATGCGAGGTTTATTCGGGCTGAGCTGAGTGAAAACGGGATGTTGTTGAAAGGCAGGTGAATATAGTCGCGATTGGCGGACGTTATCGTTGGCGGCTGCCGCCAAATTGGCGGCCACACGCAAAGCATGGCGGGCATCGCTACCTGATACAATTGGCGCGAAAGAGGATTTTCACGGTGTCTGATCCAAAAACTCGCAGGTTTTTTCTTGGAGCCCTGACCGCTGCTTCGGCGGCTCGCGTCTGGGGTGCAAATGACAAGGTCAATGTCGGCATTGTGGGCCTGGGAGGGCGCGGCAGCAGCCACCTCAATACTTATACGGGCCTCGCCGAGGCTCAGGTGGTCGGCCTGTGCGACGTCAACCAGGCGGCGCGCGAAAAGGCCCAGGCTACGCTCGTGAGGAAGAACCTGGAAAAAGCCAAGGAATTCGAAGACATGCGAGAGATGTTCGCCGATTCGAAGGTGGAGGCGGTTTCGATTGCGACTCCGAACCATTGGCACGCGCTTTCCGCCATCTGGGCGATGAAGGCGGGCAAGGACGTCTACGGCGAAAAGCCCGCTTGCTACAACATCCACGAAGGCATGCGGATGATTCAGGTGCAGCGCGAAACCAAGCGCATCATGCAAGTGGGGTCGCAGCATCGAAGCTGGCCGTTCAAGGTGAAGGCGATCACAGCGCTGCAACAGGGTTTGATCGGCAAGCTCTACATGACCAAGGCGCTGTGCTACAAGCTGCGTCCCTCGATCGGCCACACGCCGGATAGCCCCACACCTGCCGGCTTGAATTGGGATCTGTTCCTGGGTCCAGCGCCGATGCGTCCGTTCAATGAAAAGCGTTTCGCGTATTACTGGCACTGGTTTTGGGATACCGGAAACGGCGACATCGGGAACCAGGGTGTGCATGAGACCGGTATTGCGCGGTGGGCTCTGGGCGATCCGCTGTGGCCGAAAACGGCGATGGCGTTCGGAGGCAAGTTTGGGATCGACGACGATACCGAAACACCCAACACGCTTACGGCCGGCTTCAGCTACGGCGACCAGCAACTGGTGATTGAAGTGCGCGGCAAAATGACTAACGGCGAGGGCGTTCGACAGGCGCATGTGGTGACGGCGGGACCGGGCGCGGGCCGGGGCAAAGCGGGCGCAGCTCCGGCAGCGGCGCCTCCGACGGCTCCGGCGCCTACGCAGGTAGGATCGGCGAGCAATCCGCTCAACATCGGTGTCGGGGATCTGTTTTACGGCAGCGACGGTTGGGCCGCGATGAGCGACCAGGGGTTCCAAGCGTACAAGGGCGATTCGAGCGAACTGATTATGGAAGAGCGAAGTGAGCGTGGTGCGGGCGATCCTACGGGCCTTCACATGCAGAACTTCCTGGCGTGTGTGCGATCACGCAGAGAACAGGATCTTCACGATCCGATTGCCAACGCGGTGCCCAGCGCCAACCTCTGCCACCTGGCGAACATCAGCTACCGTGCGGGCCGTGCGCTGAAGATTGAGCCTGGTCCGGTTCCGAAGTTTACGGGAGATCCGGAGGCGACCAAGATGGTCACGCGTCCGGTTTATCGTAAGCCCTACGAAGTGTAGCTGGGGCGCTCTATCCGCATGCTGACGCATGGCGGTTCAGCAGGAGCGGAACTGTGATACCAGAGCGGAGCTGCGGTGGCGATCTGTGCCGGCTATTCTTCGCGTAGCGCGATTGCGGGGTCGATTGCTGTCACCTGGCGAGCCGGGATAAAACAGGCGGCGGCACCAACGGCCAGGAAGACTAACGAGACGGCGAGGAACGTCAAGACGTCGGTCGGGCTCGTTTCGTAGAGCAGGGTGGAGAGCACGCGGGTCAAGGCCATGGCTCCGCAAACACCGAGGATGGTTCCGATCAGCGCTAGGGCGATGCCCTGGCGCACTACCATCGCGACAAGCCCCGAGCGTTCCGCGCCGAGGGCCATGCGGATGCCGAGCTCGCGATTTCGCTCCGTGACGGAAAGGGTCATGACTGCGGCGATTCCGCTGGCGCTGATCAGCAAGGCGAGCGCCGCGAACACGCCGAGCAACGTGGCGGTTACGCGAGGCGCTGCTATCGATTCGTACTGAAAATGCTCAAGGGTACCGATCTGGTCCAGGCCCATGAAGGGGTCCACGTCGGCGAGCGCCGCGCGAAGCACAGGGGTCAAGGCGGAAGGGTCGAGCGGCGACCGTACGATCAAGTTGCCGGTAAATCCGCCGACTGTGGCGGTGTGGGAATTTGGGAAATTTTGGGCCATGGGCATATAGATTTCGCTTTTGGCCGGGTTCGCCAATCCATATTCGCGGGTGTCAGCGACAACGCCTACAATGTCGATCCAGGCATCGGGTTTGAAAGCGAAGGCGATTCGTTGGCCGACGGCGCTTTGCGTAGGCCAGTTATGGCGCGCCATGGTTTCATTGATCACGGCAACGGGCGGCACGGTGCCGTCGTCGTGCGGCGTAAAGAAGCGTCCTTCGATCAAGGGCTGGCCGATGGTTTGGAAATAGTTGGAATCCGCGACGGTGATGTCGACCGTGGGCGCGAGCTCGCCGCCGGGCAATGGGGGCCGGCCGTAGATCAGAAAATCGTTATGTCCAGGCCCTCCGGCGATGCCGCTCGGGCTCAAGGGCACGTTCGAGACCAGCGATGCCATTTCGACGCCGTTGATGGTGTTCACGTGACGCATGATGTTGTCCATCAGCGTAGGGATTTGACTGGGATTCTTGCTGTATTTCGCAAAGTTGGGAGTGAGCCGCAACGAAAGCAGGTGGTCGGTGCGGAAGCCGGGATTCACTTCCATGAGCTTGATGAAACTGCGGAGCATCAGGCCGGCGCCGATCAACAGAACGAAAGATACGGCTACTTGAGCGACTACTAATCCGCTGCGGAGTATCTGCCGGCCGTGTCCGGTGCCGGTCCGGCCACCGCCCTGCTTTAACGCTTCGGCGGCGCGTGAGGCGGAGAAGAAAGCCGGAGCCAATCCGAAAACGATTCCCGTACCGACGGCTACCAAAAGAGTAAACAGCAGCACGGGGGTATCGATTTTGACTTCCGCCGCGCGCGTGGAATAGCGGGCGGCGAATTTCACGAGGACCGACAGGGCGAGGGGCGCCACCGCGAGACCGAGCAATCCGCCGGACATTGAAATGAGAATACTTTCAGTGAGCAACTGGCGAAGGAGACGCGCTTTGGTAGCGCCCAGAGCCGCGCGGAGAGCAATCTCACGTTCGAGACGCAGCAGACGGGCCAGCATCAGGTTCGCTACGTTCGCGCAGGCGATCAGCAGGACAAAACCGGCGCCTGCGAGCAAGACGAAAAAAGTGGTTCGCGCGGTGTGGGTCAAATCGTCGCGCAAGGGGACCGCGGACATCGCGTAACCGCCTTGGCGCGGATAGGCGTCGGGATTGGCATCCGCGATCCGGCTGGCGACCACGGAAAGATCGGCTTGCGCCTGGTCCAGTTTCACGCCGGGCTTGAGCCGGGCGAAGGCGATCATCATGCGAGCTCTGCGATTGGCTTTGAATCCCGCCGACGACCTGGTGGGGCACTGCACGCTGGTCATATAGAGGTCGCTCTCAGAGGGATATTGGGGGATCGGGGGAAGGACGCCAATGACGGTGTGAGGCTTGCTGTTCATCTGGAAAACCTTGCCGATGATGGAGGGATCTGCGTTGCGATGCTGCTGCCAGAATTTATAGCTCAGCACGATGACGGGCGCGGCGTCCATTTGATCGTCAGCGTCAATGAAGGTTCTGCCGAGCAGGGGTTTTACGCCCAGAACATCGAAGAAATTGCCGGATACAACGGCGGTCTGGACGCGCTCCGCGGTGTTGGAATCGCTGAGCAGGAACACCATGGTGTGATGTTCGACGATGCCGTTCAAGGTGTGATTCTGCTGGCCGTAGTCGTTTAACTCTTTTACGGAAAAAGGGATGTTCGGGACGACGGCTTTGGTGTTCAACTGATGGAGCACCACCAGTTGTCCGCCGTCCTGATAAGGAAGCGGGCGGAGGAGAACTCCGTAGACCAAGCTGAAGATCGCGGTATTCGCTCCGATGCCGAGGGCCAAAGTAAGGAGGGCCGCTAACGTGAATCCCGGATTTTTGCGGAGCACGCGCAGTCCATAGCGAACGTCCTGCCAGAGAGTTTCGATAAAGTGTCCGGTTCGAGCCTCACGGCATTCGTCTTTCAGCGCTTCCATGCCGCCGACGCTCAATATGGCTTCGCGTCGGGCTTCTTCTGGTCCCATGCCGCGAGACCTGTTCAACTCGGCTTGGCGATCGACGTGATAGCGCAGTTCCAGATCGAGATCCTGCTCTGTTTTCTGACGGCGGAAAAGAAATCGAAAAATTGAAATCAGCCTGGCTGTCATGACGCCTCCTTACGCGGTGCCGACAATTCGCCCGACCGCAGCCGACAAGCGAAGCCAGTTTTCCCGTTCCTCGAGGAGCTGGCTCCGTCCACGCTTCGTTAACGCGTAGTATTTTGCCTGACGATTGTTTTCGGAGGCCTTCCAACTGGCCGTAATCCAGCCCTGCTCTTCTAGGCGATGAAGGGCGGGATACAGGGACCCTTGATTGACTTGGAGGACGCTCTCTGAAATCTGCCGGATGCGCTGCGAGATTCCCCAGCCGTGCATCGCTTCCAGCTCCAGCGTTTTCAAGATCAGCAGATCGAGGGTTCCTTGCAGCAAATCACTTTTTGGCTTTTTCACGCGCTTCTCCAGACGTTCTACAAGAACGATACAACCGCTCTTGTAGATTGTCAAGAGGGAGTCCGGGATAACTACAGTTTCACTTCGGTGGGGCTACCGTCGAAGACTACTTCCCGGCTGACTGTCTCTCCGGCGACGCGCACGACGATGTTCCTTTTCATTGGAGCGAGCATTTTCGAGTCTTTTGCCAGCCGCATGCTCAGTCGCCGTTGTTTATCGTTCCACGCGATGTTCACGCACATGAACTCGTGCTTGCGATAATCGAAAGTTTTCCCATCGTCTTCGTAGAGAGAAAACGTTCCGTCCGCCCCTGGGTGAACCCATAAGGTCAGGGGTCCATCGATTGCTTCGTCGGTATATTGCTTCACGGGACCCATTGGAATCACGGCGCCGGCGCGGACGTAAAGAGGAATGGTCTCCAGGTCTACTTTGCGGGTAATCTCTCGGCCCCCTTCAGTCTTTTCCTGAGTCCAGAAGTCATACCAGGTGCCATGCGGGAGGTAGAGAGAGCGAGACGTCGCGCCTTTATCTACTACTGGAGCCACCAGGATGTCGCGACCATACAAGTACTCGTCGCCACGCGACACGGCAGTAGTGTCCGCAGGGTAGTGTAACCAGAGGGAACGGATGATCGGGACACTGGTCTCACAGGTTTCTTTGACGGCGGAATATAGATACGGCATCATTTGATACCGCAGCTCCAGGTATTTCTTGCAAATTGGCTCGATCGCCGCATTGTGCAGTTCGGTTGGATCCGGGTGGTAATTCGGTGTCTCGGGGTAGCCAATCTCGCCGGTATTCCAGCCCCAGGGCAGGTGCAGCCGCCAATCCCGGCCGTGGGAACGAAACAGGGGAGTGAACGCGGCGAATTGGAACCAGCGCACATAGAGCTCGCCTGTATATTCCTGAGTGGGAACGAAACCGCCGATGTCGCTGCCCCAGTATGGAATTCCACTGAGGCCGCTGTTAATGCCGATCGGAACATGGTTCTTGAGCGTTTCCCACCTGGATTGCACATCGCCCGACCATAGAAACGCGGCGTAACGCTGCATGCCCGCGTAGGCGTTGCGGTGCAGCGCATAGACGCGCTCATTCGGCCGGACCATTTGCTGGCCCTCGAAATACATGCGATTGCGAGCCAGGCGAGACGGGGCGTCGAGCCCATCGCCTTGATCGGGCCACCAGCCATCAAGTCCGAGATCGAGCAAAGGCTGGTGTACCGGCCAGTAGCAGCCGACTTGACGATCGGGAGGCCAGTGATTGTCGGGGGTTCGTCCGCTGGGCAGAGGCGCCGCGGTGCAAGGATCCGCTACGGTTCCCGTTAAGAGATGTCCTTCGAGGACCACGTGGAGCACGACTTTGAAATGCAGGGCATGCAAGTCGTCCATCGTGCGCTTTGGATCCGGAAACGCTTTGGGATTCCAGGTAAATTCGCCGTTGTGCGTATTCCAGCCGTTCGGGCAGAAGTCCGTGCCGAGATAGATCATCGCTTCGCAGGGCAGCTTCTTATCCCGAAATTGTTTCGCTTCCGCAACGATCTCTTCGGCGGGGCCGAGTGTCCTATGCGATTGCTGGTAGCCGAGGGACCACATCGGCACCATCTCCGGGTATCCAGTAATTTTCGCGTACTCACTCAGGATCGCGGCCGGCTCGTTCGCTCCGATGACGAATAAATCGATCGGCAGCGATGCCTGAGGGTTTCCTGGCTGGAGCACGCCTTTCGCGCCGGTCAAATCGAACGAGCCCAGCGGTTGATGGACAAACATCGCCCAGCCGGAGGTTCCGATAAGAAACTGGATCGGTACTTTGCCTCCATGCGTTGCCAGTTGGTAACCTCCCTGTCCACTGCCCATTCGGTCGACGTTGCCGCGCCGATCGAACTGTGGTCCACCCTGGCCCAAGCCGAGGAGCGGCGATTCGCCGGTCTGGAAGGTGAGACTGCCAGTGGCCGCATCGCTGGTCAACTCCTGCACCAAACGTCCGCCTTTGCCTTCTATGTGAATCGTCAAGGGATTACCGGAGACCTTCACGCTCAGTTCCCCGCACTTGACTGTTCGTGAATTAACGGTACGCAGACGTGCGGCTGGTTTTCCCCAATTTTCTTTGACTAAGGCGCCATCGATAGGAACGGCCTGCACGTGACCATTCTCGATCGCTTGGATGGTGATGCGAACGGCTTGCGAGCTGACCGGCGTCAGGGAGATCTCCACCGGCCGTCCTGCGATCTGGATCGGCGTCGCCTGAGAGAACGCGAGACCGCCGCCCGCGGCGATATTCTTCAACATCCTTCTGCGCGTAATTACCCTGGACATTTTCGTTCGCTCCTAAGCCCTCAGCGATCGCAGATCAGCCACCATCCAGACGGCCCCTGTGATTAGGGACGTCAGACCAAATTCGGACCAGTTCAGATGGGCTTCCGGGTGAGCGATCAGGCGTGGAATCCAAACCAACGCACCGAAGAGCGCCAACATAAGGGTCATCAGGCGAAGCGCAAGCTGTGCCTGGCGATTGATGAGAATGGAAATCGCCGCGAGCCCAAATGCGATCGTCGTGAGGATAGCCCAAAAAGTTTGATTTGGAGGAATCCACTTTGGAACTAAGCTAGCTGTCGTAGAAAGATAGAGCATCTGACTCAGCGTAAATGAAATCGCGCTGACGCCGAGTCCAAGGCGCGCCAGTCGGGCGAATGCTAGCGAACGGGCTGCATTCGACTCCGTTACAGCGTACAAGGCAATCGCACCGCAGAGCGCTGAAAACTGTTCGAAGAAGCTCCCGTAGTGGAAATAAACGGTCGGGGCGGAAATGATGCCGGGGATGCAGGCGATGGAGAAAAGCGAATAGACGATACCGAGAACGATCGACGCCAAACGTGCGGCCGTTGGGATCTGCATCGCAATTCCACCGGCAATTTGAAAGATCATAAGACACCCGCCGACGACTCTTCCAAAAGGCAGGCTCCAGATCTGACTCAGGGTTTGCCAGGTGTCAGCGTCGTACCACAGCAGCGCGATGATGCCCAACAGCACCGCCGACCCTCCGAAGACGATCCGCCCGTACAACTCCGTTTTCATAGGGAAACAGTAGCACCGTGGCATGCAACTCGTCTTTTCCCGGATGCGGGCTCGCCTAAAACGGATTCGATATCAGCGCTTTCAGCTTCTCGTGATAACTGCGGCCGGACTGTAGCCGTGCTCCGCTCCGTAACACCACCACGTACTCTCCATGCCCTGCCGGCTGAAGTTCCTTGATACGGCCAACATTCACGATCAACGACCGGTGGATGCGCAGGAACGTCTCCGGATTGAGCGACGCTTCTAGCGTGTTCATGGTGGCTTGCAGCAGGTGGCACGGGCTTCCTTCGATTTGGTGCAGCTCGACGTAATTCTCCGCCGCCTGGATCCACTCGATATCGTCTACCGGAACGAACAATGTTCTGGATCCCGACCGGATGGCCAGGCGCTTTGCGTAGGGTGACGGAGTGGCTATCGCCTCCAGCAGCGAAACCATTCGCAGGCTCATTTCCTCGCCGTGGCTGAGCCGCGCCTTGGCTCGATCCAAAGCCTGGTGAAACCGCTCCGCCGTAACCGGCTTGAGGAGATAATCCAGGGCATTGATTTCGAAAGCCCGGATCGCATACTGATCGTGGGCGGTGACAAACACTACGGCCGGCATCTGTTCGGGGCCGACTTCCTGGACTACCTGAAACCCGTCCATTTCGGGCATTTGGACGTCCAGAAACACGAGGTCCGGCCGGCTCTCGCGAATTGCGGTCGCCGCCTCGCGGCCATTCTTCGCCTCGGAGATCGCGGCGACTTGCGGATCCCGGGTGAGCAGCATCCGCAACCCCTCCCGCGCAAGCGGCTCGTCATCCACGATCAATACCGAAAACTGCTTCATGCGGATTCGCCCATTCGAAATGGGATCGAGATCGTGGCCACGGTTCCGCCGCCCTCGCGTGGTGTCAGGACGAGCGATGCGCGGTCGCCGTAAAGCTGGTTCAGCCGCTTGCGCGTGTTGGCCAGCCCGATACCCTTGCTTTGGGGGATGCCTCCTAGAGGCATGCCGGGCCCGTTGTCGCTCACGGAGATTTGCAATTGCCCATCGGCCCGCACCGCCTGGATAGAAATTAGTCCGGCGCCGGCGCTTTTCGCAATTCCGTGCTGCACGGCGTTCTCCACCAGAGGCTGCAAACCCATGTGCGGCACCGCCGCGGGAAGGACGTCTGGGTCCGCCTCAATTTCAACCCGCAGCCGGTCGGGGAATCTGACCTCCTCGATAGAGAGGTAGAGCCGGACGTATTCGAGTTCGCGATCGAGGGGCACTTCCTGCGCGTCGATATCGGTAAGCACGGCGCGCAACAGGTCGCTGAAACGGCCCAGAGTCTCCTCGGCTTTCTGCCCGCGTTGTTGCCTCACCAACACCATGATCGCGTTCAGCGTGTTGAACAGGAAGTGCGGCTGAAGCTGCATCTTCAGCGCGCTCAAACGGGCGCCGGCGATTTGCGCCCGCAGCTCGGAGGCGTCCAACTCCAGGCGCATCGCTTGTTGCTCGCGTTCCCGGTACTTGCGGTAATAACGAAAACCCGACTGGATTCCAAGGATCACTCCGTACGAAATCACGTTGGCGTGGAAGCCGAAGATCAAGAGAATCGCTACGGAGCGGCGGTAGGAAGGAGAGACTGCAAACCCTGGCGGATTGGATGTATGCAGTAGAACAGCGGTCTCGACCGCGACCTCTCCGACGGCGTATGCGGCTGCCGCCATTACGTGCCCGACGGATCGCAGCGCGAGATGCGGCCGCTCAATCGGCCATCGGCGGCCCAGCCACAAGATGAGTGGCGTGAATGCGGCGGAGACATAAACCCGCACCGCCCAATACGTCATTTCCTGCCACGGCCGCGGATCGCCGAAAAACGATCTCCGGCCGGCGTCCTGGCTCAGGTAGAACAATCCGACCAGCGTCCAGGCGCCGAACACGAAGAGAAAGCTGCGAAGCGGGCGCAGTGCCGGATTTGTCCGCGGCACAACTCGGTCGCTATTTGCGGAACGTACTGAAGACGAAATCACGATCCTTCTGTTTCAAGTGGCACGAATAGCACGCTGCGCGGATATTGGCCGGGCCGGAGAGCACCTGGCTGTCGCCCAGTGTGCCGTCGAATCCCCATCCTCCCGTGTCCGAATAAAGGCGGCTGTCTTTCCTCATCACGTTGATGCCGACGCGGTTACCTTCGAAGCTGCCCCCTCCATTCTGATCCACTTCCAAACGCTCGTCCACCAGCACTGCGCCATCGGGAAATTTGCCGTTCGCGAAACCTTCGAGTGCCTGGGGATTAGCGTAATAGTGATGGAATCCGGCATTGGGGCCTTCCTTGGCGATAAAGCTGCGGGTCACGGCCCAGGTCCGATACCCGGCCGGAAATGGAACGGTCTGGCTAGAATCGGCGAACAAAGCCAACGCACATACAAGAGTGGCAAACGCAATCCCTGTGGTGATTCTCATAATTCCTCCCGTCGAACCATTCTGTGGAGCAGACGGCGGATTTCAGCCTGGAATTTGACCAAGTGGATCGGGGGAAGGACGAACTGGACGTTGCCACCATGACGGCACCTTTCGAAAGCGGTATCGTCTAATTGTCAGCCATAAGGCCTTCGAAGGAGGATCGAAATGAGACTTCTCGCATGTCTAGTTCCTGTCAGTTGCCTGATTGTGCAGGCTTCGGACAACGCCGCGGATAACAAGGCACCTCAGACCCAGTTCACCGTGCATGAGTGGGGGACGTTCACCTCGATCGCAGGTGAGAACGGCATGGCGCTCGAATGGCAGCCGTTCGGGGGTCCAACGGATCTTCCGTGTTTCGTCCATCGATTCCAGATAGGTTTCAAAGCGAACCTCAGCGGAACGGTGCGCATGGAGACGCCGGTCATTTACTTCTATACTCCGCAGGCGATGACGGCCCGCGTCCACGTCGCGTTCCCGAAGGGGTACATTACGGAGTGGTATCCGAAGGCGACGCAGGTAGCGCGGCCACTCGGGTCCGGGAACATTCCGGGGACGGGGGATGTGCCCAGGGGTCCAGGGATACGGCCGCCGCGCGAAGGTGAACCCGATTCGATCGAGTGGCCGGAAGTGCACATCGACCCATCGGCGACGCCCAAGTATCCTTACCAGTTCGAATCAAGCAACTACTATTCGGCGCGATCGACCAATTCGGCATCGCTAACGGCCGGCGGTGAAACAGAAAAATTTCTGTTTTATCGCGGCGTCGGCGAATTTCAGCCACCGATTGCAGTCGAAAGTGTGGAGGCCGATTACTTGCAAGTCCGGAACCTGGCGAAAAGCGATATTCCCGCGGCGATCTTGTTTCAAAATGCCGGTGGAAGAATTCGCTATCGCGCTCTGGGCGCGGTGAAGAACGAAACGAGCGTTGAGTTTCCCAAAGCCGACGCGAATCTGGCTGCGCTGAAGGTCGATCTCGAAAAAATTCTTGCGGAGCAAGGCCTGTTTCCCGCTGAAGCGCACGCGATGGTCGAAACGTGGCGGGATTCCTGGTTTGAAGAAGGGAGCCGTGTGTTCTACATTGTCCCGGCGAGCGAGATGGAATCGATTCTGCCGCTCCAGATAGAGCCGCGGCCGGACCGGATTGCGCGCGTTTTTGTGGGCCGCGTTGAATTGATTACGCCTGAGATAAGAAGCATCGTATCGACCGCGATCCAACATGGAGACCGGGAGACGCTGGAGAAATATGGTCGATTCCTCCAGCCGATCGCACGCGACCTTCACGCGTCCGGTTTGGCCCAAGAAGTTTTTCAAAAATATCTCCGTTTGGAAACTACCTGCGCCACGGGAAGCAAAGAGTGGTGAGGACGAATGACAGCAGCATCCGGACGCGTCGCCAGTTGCTCCGATCATTAGGATTCGCGGCCGGGGCGTCATTTAGCGCCTCTGCGTTCGGACAGGGCCGGTGCCGGGATGGCTATGGGACCTCCTCATGTCCCTTGGCCGAGGAGGTGGCAACCGCGCCCATTTCACCGTTGTTCGCCCCGACTGGATGGAAGAGCGTGGCGCTGGATCACATCACCTTTGAGATGCCGGACTACCACAAGGAAGCGGCTTTCTATATCGCACTGATGGGCTGGACTCTCCGCAGCGATGACGGTAAGCAAGCCGTGCTGGACATCGGTAACTGGGGCTCCGCTATCTTTCGACAAGTGGCCGACCAGCCACCGGCGCGGGTCGTGAATTTCTGCTTCGCTCTGGAGCCTTGGAATGCTGCGAAGATGCAGGCGGAACTCCAGAAACGCGGCCTGACGCCGGTGGCCGAGAATGATGGCAGAGGCTTCGAGAGTTTCCATGTGAAAGACCCGAACGGATGGGATCTTCAGATCAGCAATGGCCTGGGACTCGTCGCGGCCCGCAAGGTCCCGGTAACTGCGAAAGCGTCGCTGCCAGCGCCGTTTGAATCGACCGGATGGAAGACGGTGTGGCTGGACCACTTCTCCTACAACGCCCCGAACTACAAGGAAAGCGCCTCATTCTACTCAAACCTGTTGGGCTGGAAAGAGACCTACGACGAAGGAAGTCAGAATGAATTGATGATTGGCGAGATCGGAGACATCATCGTCCGGGGAGGCAACGCGAACGATCCGAATTTTGGGAAATCCCCGCCGTCCCGCAGACCGCGCATCGACCATATCTCATTCGGGATCTCGCCTTGGGATACAGACGGTGTAAAAGCGGAACTAGAAAAGCGCGGCCTCCGCGCGCGAATCGATACTTCTACGAAGGACGACATCCATGTCGCTGCCTTCAAGAGTTATCACACGACCACGCCTAATGGCTTTGACCTCCAGATCAGCTATGTAACGCATGAGAACCGCTTGGCTCTCGCCCGCGCCGTAAAGCCGAAATCCGGAGGTAAGTAGACAAACTGGCTCTTTCAGCCGGACCATCGGCTGCCCCGAAGATCCCTCCAACGTCCGTCCTCGCCGTACTCTTCTGGATGCAGCACTCTTGGACGCGGGTCTTCTGCCTTGTCGAGTTGAAGGACCATCCACTTCGGATAGGGAACGCCAGGGTCTGAGATCTCGTCGAGCAGACGCACGTCCTCGGCTGAGAGCTGAAGGTCCACGGCGCTGATGTTGTCTTCCAAGTGCTCGGGTTTTCGGGCGGCAACGATCACACTACTGACGGCCGGGCGTCCCAGCACCCACGCGAGGGCGACGCGGGACGGGCTTGCGTCGTGCCGTTTGGCGACCTCTTTCAATACATCGACGATTCCGTAGCCGTTTTCCTTATCAAAAGGTACGAACTGACCCGCCTCTGCGAAGCGTGTCCCAACGGGTGCAGGATTGTTCCGGGTGTACTTGCCGCTCAGGAATCCTCCAGCGAGCGCGCTCCAGACCAGAATGCCGATGTTGTGGTACTCGGCAAACGATTGGAATTCGTGCTCCAGTCCCCGCCCGACGAGGCTGTAGTACATCTGTGCCGTCACATATTTTTCGAGACCCAGACGTTCCTGAAGCATTACAGCGGTCGCGGCCTGCCAAGACATTAGATTGGACAGTCCGATATAGCGGACCTTCCCGTGGCGCACGAGGTCGTTCAGGGTCCGCAGCGTTTCCTCCAAAGGGGTGTTGCTGTCCCATCCGTGCACCTGGTAGAGGTCGATGTAATCCGTTTGCAATCGCCGGAGGCTCGCCTCCACTTCCCGCATGATATTCACGCGGGTAGCGCCACTCCGATTGAAGTTTTCACCCATGGGCAGCCGGACTTTGGTGGCGAGAACGATTTCTTCTCTGATGCCCTTCAGCGCGTTCCCTAACAGTGTTTCGCTCTCGCCCAGGCTGTAGACGTCCGCGGTATCGATCAAATTGACGCCTCTGTCCAAGGCCAATTGCACCATCCGCGTGGTTTCCTGCTGGCCGAGGTTGCCCATATTCATCTTGCCGCCGAACTGCATGGAACCAAGAGCCACTTCACTTACAATGAGCCCAGTATTTCCCAGTTTCCGGTATTTCATTCTTTATCCTCCTTCTCTGACCAGCCGGTGTTGAATAGTGTAACTCCATCGAAAATGGCGTTCGAGGAGATGCGTGCGATTGCGAGGCAACCTCGAATCTGACCGCTCCCCTATGAGAGCGTTATCGGTGATTCAATGGAGCCGGGACCTGCGGGAGCGATCCGTTGCGGGCGGAGCATTACAGCAGCAGGGCTTCAATACGATGCGCGTGCACCATATCTTCGCTCGGCGACCAGGCGAAGGCCGTGAATCTGCCGTCCTGTGAGGCGACTAGCGCGATCGCGTCACGCTGATCGTGTACAAACTGTGCCGCCGACAAATGGCGCGTGCCGCCGAACTGGGCTGGTTCGACAATCATCGGCCTCCCTCCCTCGATAGGCTCCGTGACGATTACATGGGCCACCTGCGGGGATTTCACGCGGCGGACGATCTTGGCGCCAAACGCAAGCAACTGGTAATCCGTCGTTATCAGCGTAGCTCCGTCAACGGCAGTAAGCCCCGCAATTCCGTCTATGGCACGGGCCAGCGCATCTTCCCACCGGCGGCTTGGCTTGCCCGCAGCATCTTTTCGCATTAGATCCGCGAGACCGGAGAACGCGGGTGCGACTGAATACGTGATGGGTTGCAGAATGGACTCGGTCCAGGCATCCGACCCCGTCGGCACTACCAGCAGCATTCCGCCACGGCCATGCATACGGATCGACACGGCAAGCTGCAAAAGAACATTAACCGTCGAACTGGTGGCGAACTGTGATTCCAAGCGGAGGAGTGAAGTGAGCAGGGTCGGAAAGGCAGGGCTGATCGCAGCCTGAGGATCGATGATCTTGATCTCGTCCCCCTGGAGTACAGCGATGTTGATGAACTTGCCGGATTCCTCCCAAGGGCTCTGTTTCACAACCAGCAAACCCGGAAGGATAACCTCCAAAATCAGACAAAATGCCGGTAGGTTGCGGGCGATGCCCCAAACGCACAGTTCACCCTTCTGCTGCCAAACACCAAGATGAAGGCCGATCCTCTCCACAGCTCCGGCGAGTTTAGTAAGATCCTTGGGTTCTAAAGAAAGCGAAGTTGCGAAGGAAACGGCATCGTCCACTTGCCCTGGCGCAACGAAGGCCAGGGAAATGCGCGGGATGTAGCCTTCCTCCCGGCGCAGACTGGTCCAGAATGCCGCGTCGATCAAGGCCGCTAATGTCGCCGCATCGGGCAGCGCGGCTGCGTGCTCCGCAGAAAATTGTGCGGGGGTGGAATGAGCCGCCAAATGGCGATGAATGCGATTGGCCGCCAAGCGGGCGGCGGCGTAGGTCGGCTGGATCACCAGGGCGTACCGCCGTCACGAAATTCGGTAACCGCGGCGTTGGAACAATTCATGTACTTCCAGTTTGCGGCTTCACGCCTGCCCTGCTATCCCTACGCCCGGCCCGAAAACTCGCGGTCCTCTGTCGAGATTCTTACACTTTCACCCTGCTTGATAAAAAGTGGAACCCGAATCTTGAGCCCCGTTTCGAGTGTCGCCATCTTCGTGCCGCTGCCGCTAGACGTATCGCCACGCACGGCTAGTTCGGTTTCGGCGACCTTCAACTCGACAAACATCGGCAACTGCAGATTAATCGGATTGCCGTTGTATTTGTTGATGTTAAGCAGCGTACCCTCCAACAGAAGGTCCAATGCGTTCCCGACAACTTCGGCAGGAAGAATCAATGTCTCGAAGTTTTCCTGGTCCAGGAAATAAGAGCCATCCCGGTCGCTATACAAATAGCTGACCGGAACGAACTGTAAATCCGGCTCTTTGAACTTTTCACCAGCCTTGAAAGTTTTATCCGACACCGCACTCGTGAGAAGGTTCCGCATTTTCAGGCGCACCAGAGTCTGTCCTCCACGGGCGGTAGGCGTGCTTATCTCCGCATCCATGCAGGAGAAGGGAGTGTTTTCAAACTCAAAGACGGTCTTGCGCTTAATGTTAATTGCCTCGATGAGGGCGGCCAAATTGTCCGGTCCTTCCTCTCCCAGTATAAGTCGTCGCCATCGGCATTATCCAGCCTCGTCTAACACCTTTCTGCGGAGTCGCTTATGGGACGGGGAACCGGAACCACTATGACCGCATCCAACTATTTAGAAGCTGCGAGGGAGGCGAGATGAAAATCAAGCGCATCATGACGGAAGTAATTGCGGCGATCCTTGTGGCTGGAATTCCCGCGATATCGGCGCCCAAGACGAACACGACGGGCGGCCCCACTCAGATGGTTATCACAGTGCGTCCGGCGCCTAGCGACGATCGACCGGACAGCCTGGAAGTTAGCGACCTAATGGTGCTGCGGGGTAATATTCCCGCGCCAGTCGTTCGTTTGGAGCGTTTGTCGGCCGGGTTGGCAGACATGCAACTCTTCGTGCTGTTGGACGACTCCTCGAGGTCATCGAGCGTCGCGCTTCAATTGCGGGAGTTGAAGACGTTCCTCGAATCGCTACCGGCCACGACTCAGGTAGCCGTGGGTTATATGCGGAACGGCACCTTCGGTCTGGCGCAGAAATTCACCGCGGATCACCAGGAAGCGGCCCGCGCCTTGCGCCTGCCGGCGTCTATTCCGGGGGAAAACGGCAGCCCCTACTTTGTGCTCTCCGATCTTGCGAAGCATTGGCCGTCGAAACAATCCACGAACCGCCGCGTGGTGCTAATGCTGACGGACGGAGTAGATCCTTATTACGGTGGGGCAGATCTGGACGACCCGTACGTCAATGCGGCGATTCACGACGCTCTGAAAGAAAGCGTGATGGTCTATTCCATTTATCTTCGAGGAGCCGGCCCGCTTTGGCGGAGCAACTGGGTTACTAATTTTGCGCAGTCCCGGCTTATGGAAGTCAGCGACGAAACCGGGGGCTATGCGTACTGGCAAGGTTTCAGCGATCCTGTTACGATCTCGCCTTTCTTGAAAAACTTTCGAGAGCGACTTGACAATCAATACCGGGTGACGATCGAAGCCTGGAACGAGAAGGGCGTCCAACCTGTCAAGTTGAGAACGGAATTGCACAGCTTGAAGATCGAGGGGCCCACACGCATTTATGTACGCTAATGCAGTAGACGGAACGGCAATCGAGTGCAACGTCCTGTTACGGCTTACTTTGCGGGCGTGGCCAATGGCTTCCCCTTTTCGACGTAGTAAACTGCGGCCAGTTTGAGCGGTATCGTGCCGGTGTTATGCGCATCGTGAATCGCTCCGGCTGGAATCACGAAACCGTCACCGGCCTTTATGTGGAGCGGCGGTTGGCCATCGATCAGAATTTCACCCTCCCCTTCGATGACATAGCTGATCTCCTCACCGGGATGCGTGTGGCGCCCGGCAGAAGCTCCTGGCGTAATTGTGACGCTCGCGATTACCGCCTGATGACCTCCCGAGACGTCCTGAATCTTGACGATCGTGCGCGTAACGCCGGCGTTTTGGGCGACGAGCGCCGCTACGGCCACAAATCCCAAGACAGTCAACTTTCGGCTTGCATTCATACCACTCACCTCAGATGTTCATTGTAGGCCCTGGGGCGGGAAATAGAAGAATCGCGGGGAAACTGCTACCCTGAAGCGGCGATACCATTTAAGAAACAGAGGTGAATTCCGTTGGCTGAAGTTCAGATAATCAATGGCGAGAGTCTGGAAAGCGCGCTCAAGCGCTTCAAGCGAAAGGTTCTCAATGAAGACATCATCAAGGACATCAAGCGTCACGCATTCTATTTGAAGCCGGGTCAGAAGATGCGTGTCAAAGCGGCACTGGCAAGGAAGCGGAGTCGCAAGAACCGTGCGCGAGATTCTGAGTCGGACCGCAATCGGCAGTGAGATCGACCCTTCGATAGACAACCGGGAGCCCCGGTCAGCGACTTTGCAAATGCTGGCCGCGATCCTGTTGACCGGATCCCGACGATGCGGCACGCTGTCAGATCCATCCGCGCATTCGGTATGCGATGATTTTGCTGGTTTCCGTGACCAGTTCCACAAACACCTGACAGCGCAGGGTCCAGTCATTGCTTTGTTTCAAAGCAAAAGGGATCGGCCTGGGTTCGACTTGGACGCCTGCCTTCCTGAACTCCCGAATACTTCGATACATGTGATAGTCGCTGGTCAGCAGTACCTTGTGCCCCGGGTTGTTCTTCAAAAGCGCCGCTGCGAACAACCCGTTTTCGTGCGTCGAGCGGGAGCGGTTTTCGAGTAAGATTTCAGCCTCCGGGACGTGTTCGAAGATAAGATAATCGCGCATCGCTTCGGCGGTGCCGAAGCCGCCGCACACCACGATGGTGCGAAAATGACCCTTCCGCCAGGCCCACACTGCGTAGACCGACCGCCAATAGGTCTCCACACCCAGGTATCCGTCAGCCGGACTCTCCGCACCGAGCACAATCAAAATATCTCCGTCGGGATCGGCCCACGGGCCCGCCAGAATTTGCGCGTACCAGCGATCGACGGGTGTGATGGTCACAATCACCACGATCAGCCCCAGGAGCATCAGAGCAACTTTGAGAAACGCGTAGAGGCGCAGCAGCACGCCTCCAGCGTATCTCGCCGGATGCCTGCGGGCACTCAGAAGCGAATCACGGCACGCTTGCGGTGACCTTACTTACGTCCGCGCGGCGCCTCGTGGCCATGAACATCATGCATCGCTTTTCCATGAAATTCTGCGCGGTGCTCAGCGGGACGCTCGCCGCGGGCCGGGAAGGCTCCGTGATAGCCATGCCGGTAATCAAGGTGATGATCTACGTGGCCGTAAAAATGTTCTGGCCCGTGAAACCATGGTCCGGCGCCGATAAAAATGCCGCCCGAAAACCACTCCGGTCCGTAGTAACCGTCTGGCGCGCAGTTATAGGGAGGAGCCTCGTAATAGCCATAAGGACATACCGGGGGCTCTCCGATGCTGACTGCAACTTGTGCATTCGCTGTTCGCGCAGGACCGAAAAAACAGCCCGCCGCTATTGTCATTAAAGCAACTGCCCTTAGTGTTTTCATGAATTTCCCTTCCGCTTTCACGCGCGAAACCCAGCGCTGCTGTCATGAGTGCACGTTTCATTCCAAAGCACCAATTTGTCTACCTTCTGGCCTGACCACAAGCGCGAGGACGCCAGTTATCTCGTTATGCGATAGATCCAGCTATTCGGGCAATTATGAGATTTTATCCGGGAAATTAGTGTCCGGCTTTTTTTCTGAAACCGTTTCCAGGTGGAATGAAACGGTGAAGTGTCCATCTGCGCTTAAAGGCTTGAAAGCTGCCACTTGAGGCGGCCACTCATTCGGGTCAACGCGGACAATTCCCGGTGACGCGGCAGCCAGAGCGTGCCCCAATTTAATCAACTCATCCTTGGACCCGATGATCATGAGTCCGTTCTCACGCCCCCTGTAACGGTGAATTCGCATCTTCCCTTCGCTTTCGTGCATTAACAGTGTGTTTGCAGTTTATCAATCAATATGTTTTGCCGTCGAAACCACGGATCTTTCAGGGCTCGCTAGCCTGTATAAAACTAGCCTTAGGCTACAAAAATCGGCGGCGGGGACACTATTAAGAATCCGCTCTCCCGACGATTCCTGTAATATGGCTTTTGTCCGGACCTGGCTGATGCCTCGCGTGGTGTTCTGGCTGATGTGGACCGCCTGGCTGTGGTGTATCGGGTCGTTTCTTCTCGCCCGATTATCGGCTCTGCCGGGCTGGGAGGCGCTGCTCTACATCGTGGGTCCAGCCGTGCTGATTGCCTGGATCGGATCGAGGTTGACGACGAATCCGCTGGACTCACCGATCGCCCTGTTCTGGAAAGGGGCGTCGCTGTCGTGCCTGCTCGCGGCGTTCGCGGAGTTATTCCTGCTAAGGGGAATGGGATGGGGACCGCAGTTCCTGATCGGGGCGGCTTTGATTTGCGGTTATCTGGGCCTGCGCGGCCCCGGCCTGAAGAAAGTGGCGATTACCGAAGGAGAATTGTTTGAGCGCGCCCAGTTCGTCGCGCGGCGCAGCGGCGTATCGCTGCGGCAATTGACGGTCTTTAAATCGCCTCGGGACCTGCCTACGGCCTTCGCCCAACACAATAGCGGCTCGATTCTCCTTTCCGAACGGCTGCTTCGACTGCTGTCCCGCCGGGAGACGGAGGCAGTCCTGGCTCATGAGGCGGCGCATCTTCACCCTGCGCAAAGGTTGGCGGTCCCGGCGGTGGCACTGGTGGCGGGTCTCACGATTCTCCTGGGGAGCTTTTGGGCGGAGGCAAAGACTTTGATTGCGTTCGTGCCCATTCTGTCGGTTTTGCTGTGGCGCGCAGTGCGGCGCATGCAGGAGTATGACGCCGATTGGAATGCGGTCCGCGCGACAGGAGATCCTGAGGCGCTGATCGCCGCTCTTACCCGCATCAGTGAGGCGACCGGCATGCCGCTCGATTGGGGCCGGGCGGCCGGCCTCTTCCTGCCGCACCCACCAATGACCGCGCGGTTCCGGTCCCTCGCGCGAAAGGGCGGAGTCGCATCGGCACGGGTGGATGAGATCGTCTCCGCGTGCAGCGTGGTTCCGGCCCTGCCCGGCTTCGCTTCTCCTTTCGCTCCTTCGCACTCCGACGAAAGCCTTTTGTCCGTCCACAAGGAGCGGCTCGCGAAGCGAATGACGCTGCTCTCCAAGCTGTTCCCCATCCTTGCAGGCGCGGCGTTCATAGCCCTGGAGCGAGGCTTGGCGCCCGACGCGTTTATGTTGCTGGCGCACACTGTGGCTTGGAGCGCTGGGGCGATGGTGCTCTTCTGGGTCGCCTACGAAGTTATCGTAGGATCGGAGCGGCGCAGGCTCCGCGATCAACTTCCGGAGGCGCATCGACCGGGCAGCTACTTTACAGGCGTTTCGACCGCTGCGGAGCCGCGATATTTCGAGGGGCTGTACCACTACGACCTCGGCTTGGTGCAGATCGACGGAGGGTCGCTCCACTTCGTTGGCACGCGGTGCTCGTTTTCGCTTGGAAGTTCTGACGGGCGGCGAGTTTGGCTGGCCAGCGGCCCGCGACATTGGACACCGCGAAAAATTGTCTGCGTCGAATATCGACTCGACGGCGGCGAAACGGGCGTTGTATCGCTGCAATCTCTGGAGCGCTGGTTCTGGCCGGGTACGTCGGCAGCAGCTCAGGAGATGCTTGCGGCGCTCACGCTCTGGTCGAAAAACCGTCGGCTTTTGAACACGCCCGGCGTGCCACCACCCCGGGTCAGCGGAACGGTCTTGCCGCGTGTGGGTCTCGGCGCGGTCTGGAGGTCGATGAGGGTGCCTTGCCTGGTTTCCTGCTGCCTCGGTGCGTTCATCTCGCAGATCCCCCCGTTGGAACTGGGAGGAATTCTGCTACCGTTCGTAGCACCAGTTGTGACCGGAGCACTGCTTCTCTTCATCCTTGCCCCGCACGTGCAATGGAATCGTGTTCGTTCCGCGGAACGTCCGTCGACGCAACCACCGGCAAGGGCGGAAGTGGAGTAGGGCGCGGTCATGCCTTAGGCTCTGCGTCGTCCTTTCGGAAGACGGCTTCTCCGGCGTCAGATACCTTAACCCATTTCGGGTCTGGCGACGCCTCGGCCTCATAGTTGTCGTGCCAGTTCCACCACTTGTACGGAGGGGTCTGGGGATAACCCTCTGGCGAATCCTCCCACGTCTCCTGACGCCCGAGCGGTGTAAGGTCGAGGTAGCTCCAGGTGGTCCCCATTGCCTCATCGCCGCGGTTGTTGATGAAGTATGTACGGAACACCCGATCGCCGTCGCGGAAGAACACGTTATGGCCGTGCCATTCATCCACGCCGAAGTCTTTGTCGAAACTGTCGGTGATGGTGTACCAAGGCATCTCCCAATTCATCCGAGCCTTCACGCGCTCGATATCTTTCTGCGGCGCGCGTGAAGCGTAGGCGAGGGTGGTGTCGCGGGCGTTCAGATGGGCCAGGTGGGCGACCTGATCGGCCCCGAGAGAGCAGCCGCGGCAAGCATGCTCGGGCCACCCGAACACCCCGGGTTCGAAGAAGGCGCGATAGACGATCAACTGACGGCGGCCCTCGAACAAATCAAGCAGGCTCACCTTGCCCCTGGGTCCGTCGAACTCGTATTTCTGGTCCACGGCCAGCCAAGGCATCCGCCGCCGTTCGGCGGCCACCGCGTCACGGGAGCGAGTCAAAGCCTTCTCCTTGACGAGGAGTTGCTCACGCGCAGCCTCCCACTCCTGAGGTGACACAATCGGGGGTTTCCCGTGTAGCTTGTTTTTTTCTTTGACTGTTGCCATCTTAATTTCTCCTTTTTTTGTGATCCAGACCGACGCCATTCGCTTTCAAGAATTTTCTAAACTTGCCGATGCACACCGCCAGAATCCCTCCCGTGGATCCAGCTCCGGCGACCATTACTGCTGCGTTTTCGATGCACGTTGGGCACATAGATCCCTCCTCTGAACTTCTGACTCGATATAACCTGTTAGTTGGTGCTCACGAGATAAACTTAGCCCGGAATGTTGTAATGCCGGGAGTGACAAGTGTGGCGGGATTTCAGAACCAGCAGCTCGCCGGATCGACATGGACTCATTAATCACGGCCGCGGCGCGCGCGCTGGCCACCGGCGATCCACTTGGAGCCTTAAATCGGGTCGCCCTGAGAGAGGACGCGCCGGCACTGGCGCTTCGCGGCATTGCCATGGCGCAACTCGGCGATCTGGTCCGGGCCAAAGCTCTCTTGCGGAGGGCCGCTCGCGCCTTCAGTCCGAGAGAAACTGTAGCTCGAGCGAGGTGTATGGTCGCCGAAGCCGAAATCGCGCTCGCCTCACGCGATCTGAGCTGGCCAGCGAAGTCGCTCGAAGTGGCTCGCGCGACACTCGAAGCGCATGGCGACCGGCTCAATGCCGCGCATGCGCGGTATCTCGGCGTACGGCGCCTCCTGTTGATCAGTCGCATCGAGGAGGCCGAGCACACGCTCGCGCAGCTCGACCCCGCGAACCTCCCGCCTGCGTTTGCGGCCGTCCACGAGCTGGTAGCTGCCGGGATCGCGCTGCGGCGCCTCCAAACGAAGGCAGCGCGCGACGCGCTCGCCCGCGCCAAAGTCGCTGCGAGCCTGGCCGATATCGCCGCGCTCACGGCCGAGGTGGAACGTGCGTCGATGGCGCTGAACACGCCTGCCGCGCGCCTGATCGCCAACGGCTCTGAGCGGACCCTGCTGCTGGAGGATGTGGAAGCACTCCAGGCCTCCAAAGGGTTGGTTGTAATAGATGCGTGCCGTTACATCCTGCGTGCCGAGAGCAAGACGGTGTCGCTCGCAAGCCGTCCCGTGTTGTTCGAACTGGCACGCGCGCTAGGCGAAGCCTGGCCCGGAGACGTTCCGCGGTATGTCCTGCTTCGGCGCGCGTTCGGAGCGAAACTCGCGGATGAATCGCACCGCGCGCGGTTGCGGGTCGAAATCGGGCGTCTGCGCAGAATGCTTCGGACACTTGCCACGGTAAGCGCGACCAAGAGCGGATTTCTACTCGCGCCGTGCCGCGCTCGCGAGGTGGTCGTACTCGCACGGCCCGTCGACGGTGAGCACGGGGCAGCACTTGCTTTGCTCGCCGATGGTGAATCCTGGTCGAGCTCGGCGCTGGCGCTGGCACTCGGTACCAGCCAGCGCACCGTGCAGCGCGCGCTCGACTCGCTCGCGGCGGCGGGCAAGGTGCAGTCGTTCGGCCGCGCCCGGGCTCGCCGTTGGATGACTCCGCTTGTGCCGGGATTCACGACGACATTGTTACTCCCCGCTCCGATGCCCGAGTGACTAGCATGGAAGCATGAAACGATCAGCAGCCAAAATCGTTCGCGAATACGGGCCCTTTCCGGGAACCGTGAAGGTGCATGGCGTCACTTATGACGGCCGGCGAGTCTGGTTTGCCACCGGAGACAAGCTAAGCGCTTTGGATGCGTCGAGCGGCAAGACGCTTCGCTCGATCGATGTCCTCGCGCACGCTGGAACGGCTTTCGACGGCCAGCACCTGTTTCAGATTGCCGAGGATCGTATTCTGAAGATCGATCCGGAAACCGGCCAGGTGCTCGCGACGATTCCATCGCCCGACGGCGGCCGCGACTCCGGGCTCGCCTGGGCTGAAGGCACATTGTGGGTGGGCCAGTACCGGGACCGCAAGATCCATCAGATCGATCCTGAGACTGGAGCTATTCTTCGCACCATCCAATGCAGCCGCTTCGTCACCGGAGTTACCTGGGTCGATGGAGAGCTTTGGCATGGCACTTGGGAAGGTGACGAAAGCGATCTGAGGCGAATCGATCCTCGGACGGGTGAAGTCCTGGAGCAACTCGATATGCCGGCCGGTGTCGGCGTGTCGGGTTTGGAATGCGATGGCAGCGATCAGTTCTTTTGCGGCGGAGGAACTAGCGGGAAGGTAAGGGCCGTCCGCCGGCCGAGGTGAAGTTCCGAGATCCCACGCTCGCTGGATGATCGCGTCCGCCATTCAGAGCGGCACAGGTTGGTCATTGCATAGCGCCACTTTAGGTTATTTGCGGAATTTATCGAATGGGATGGCGTCCTCAACGTGAAGGCGGAAGCCCACAACGGATGCAGGTCCTCGGTCCTGGTTGTAGCCTGGATTTACAATATGCTGGTAATCGACGGCGGCCGAAATGCCACGCCAGATGTGGGCCGTGTAATAGGTCTCGAAAATCTTTTCCAGGCCGTAATTCAGGCCGCCATCGCCGAGAATGAACCCCAGTCCTCCCAGGGCGAGATAGCGGCGGTGATCCCCGGAGAGGGCGTTGGCGACGAACGCGGCGCCCACTTTGTCGTAGGGACGGCGCCAGGGTGTCCCCCGAAAATCGGTGCCTGCTTCGGCGGTGCGGTCGATTTCCGTATAGGCGTACGATTCGGTGTGACCGTCGTTCCAGCCCAGGCGCCCGAAGGCTCGCCAAAGGGGAGTCAGCTCCTGCTCGGTGTTTAAACCGAAACCGTACTTCACCCTGCCCTGTTTGCGGTATTCGGTAATATCCGGGACCGCATTCTTGCCGGAAAGATAACCGTTGATTGCTTCCCGATAGCTGCCCATATTCGCATGATTAACGAACCCGAGTGCCCGGACCACGCTGGCGCGCTTGGGAAGCAGGGTGGGGTGGTATTCGAACTCGAAATTTTCTCCACGGGCGCGGGCGACGTTCCAGTCGAGAGTGATGCCGTTGGCGATGGTAGGCATCAGCATCTCTCCGAACCTCGCGGCCCAGGCTTTATCGTAATACTCAGCGACGAATCCATATGTGTACCCGCGGGTATCCGCGGCGTAGTCGAAAGCGCCATTGTTTACCAGCGCCCAGTTCATGAACTGGAGGTGGCTGTCGCTGCCGACGGAGTTGAGGTCAAAAAAATCGACGGTGCTCATCTTTCCGAGCCTAAGTTCCAGGCGGCGGATCGGAACAGTGGAGGCGAGCGACAAGGGATTGCGTGTGGCTTCCGTGGTTTCCTTGCTGAACGCGATCGTATAGTGCAGCATCACACGCGAGACGTAGGGATCTTCACTCAATGAAGGGTTGCGCACTACATCCACGTTGGGAAAACCGGCGACGCCGAGAGCGTTACTGAGTCCTGCGCCGCCGGCGCTCTCGACATCGGCGAGGATCTCCAGGTTATTGGTGATCTGAAAACCGGTGTATAGGGTCTCGACCCGCGACGTGGCGTGTTCCTTATCGGCGGAGAAGCTGTTCGGCCCCGAATATTTGGCATCGAACGCATCGTGCTGCTGGCGGATGAAATTCGCTTGGGCAGAAACCCAAAATCGGCTCCAGAAGGAATCCGGCTCGGACGGCGGCGATGCGGGCACGGGGGTGTCTTGAGCGAAGGAAAAACAGGGAGTAAAGATCAAGACGGCAATGAGGAATCTCAAGGCTCTACTATGGTTGTGTAGATCCTGGTTCGGTGTCAATGATTCCAGCGCGCGGCACGGAATATTCACGATGTTGTAACGCAGCCGCAATCTAGGGCCTTGGATTCGATGTCAGGATGAAGAGATTCGGATAATGCCTGCTTCCGCGAAGTGGATTGCGATTCTGGTTTGTTGCGCCGTTTCCGTGGCGCTGGGACAGACCAAACGACTGTATGTGGAGCCGTTCGCGACCAAAGAGGGCTCGGAAAAGCTGCGGGAAGAGGTGATCGCCGCACTACGCAAGCAGAGTTTGATCACTCTGGTTTCCGACGAATCTAGCGCTGATCTGATTCTCGGCGGGGGCGGAGAGATTTGGGTCAAAGGGTACCGCAGTCTGAACCCAAGGTCGGGAAGGTCGCCAGGGAATGGAACCCCTTTTTATGGCGGCTATCTTTCGGTCGAGTTGAGAGATCAGAAAGGTGAGACGCTGTGGGGGGACCTGGTGACGCCGTCAGCCGGCGCGGAGGATGTCTCCAAGGATCTCGCGAAGCGAATCGCGAAACACGCGGCGGAGGCGTTAGAAAAGGGCATCGCTTCGTCTCGAACCGCGCCCTTGCAGCAGCCTCAAACGGTTTTAACTGGAGCGGGAGCGACATTTCCCTATCCGGTGTATTCGAAGTGGTTCACAAATTACCGGCGCGAGAATCCGAACGTGGAAATTGTCTACAAACCGGTCGGATCGGAAGCGGGGGTTCGCTCACTGCTGGCGGGCGAAGTGGATTTCGGAGCATCGGATAACCCGGAGGCGATTCGCCAGCTCGCCGGGGAAGAAGGAAAATATCTGCTATTCCCTTCGGTTGTCGGTGCAGTGGTTCCCATCGTGAATCTGCCGGGGATCGAGGGCGAAATCCAGTTCACGCCGGAGGCTCTGGCGGGGATTTATCTCGGGAAAATCAACAAATGGAATGATCCGATCCTCACGCGTGCAAATCGCGGTATCCGGCTTCCGGATCAAGATATCGTCGTGGTACATCGGGCCGACGGGAGCGGCACCAGTTACGCATGGACTGACTTCCTTTCCAAAACCAACCCGGAATGGAAGTCCGAGGTCGGCTGCAGCATGACTCCCAAGTGGCCGACCGGCCGCGCCGCGACCGGAAATGAGGGTGTCGCGAAGACAGTGAAGGAATTTGGCGGATCGATCGGGTATGTCGAGTTCATCTATGCGTTGCAGAACCACGTGAGTTTTGGGAAAGTTCGCAATCGGGGGGGCGAGTTTGTGGGAGCCAGTCTGGAGGCCCTCTCTTTGGCGGCAAGCGATTCCGTCGAGATCAATGAAGATTTTAAAGTCTCTATTGTGAATGCTGTGGGAGCCGGCGCGTATCCGATCGCGTCGTTCACCTGGCTGGTTGTTCCGGCGCAGATCATGGACGAGACGAAGCGAAACGCGATCGTGGGTTTTCTAAAATGGATGTTGGCGCCGGGGCAGGCGCAGGCTGCTGCGTTGGGGTATCTTGCCTTGCCGAAGGAGCTGGTGAGTAAGGAGATTGCGGCGATCGGGAGGATTCACTGAAAGCGGTCCCTGTGGTGACGCCTTGTTAGGTCGTCGACAAATCGGCCGCTTGGTACAAGGTTGAACTTTTTTGAACTCCAGCGGCGAGGAGTTCTTCGTAGCGCTGGTAAATCCGATCGAACACGTTATCCCAGGAGTAAGCAAGCGCGGTGGTTCGCGCATCCCTAGCCATTCGCGCTCGCAGCGATTTACTCAAGCGCAAGTGAAAAACGGCGCGCACGATTTCTTGCATCGAATCGGTTACGTAGCCGTTGACGCCGGGTTGGACCAGGTAACGCGGGCCTCCCGATGCGGTCACGATGGGAGGAACGCCGGAGGCCATGGATTCGAGCACCACGTTTCCGAAGGTATCGGTGACGGAAGGAAACACAAACACGTCCATATTGGCATAGGCCCTCCACAGTTCGGGGCCGCGCAGGATTCCGGGTATGACAGCTCGCTTCATGTTCTTCATGAGCCAGTCCCGTTCGGAGCCGTCGCCGACAATCAGGAAACGGACGTCGAGGACTCCAGCGGCGTGCAAAGCGCGCTCTAGCTCGGCGAGCAAACGAACATTTTTCTCGGGAGAGAGGCGTCCGACGAACCCAATTGTGAAGTCGCTTTCGGTGGAGGTTCGACGCGATGGTGAAAAGAGGCTGGTGTCGATACCGCGCTGCATCAAATAGGACGGCCGTTTGAGGCGCGTGCAGAGCATGTCGACCAGTTCGGGGTTGGGAGCGAACAGGATCCGCGCTACTCGATAGAACTGGAGCGTAATATCGAGCGTCGCTCTTTCCGTATGCTTGGCGACCTGGGCACGGGGCCCTTCCGCCAGCCATGCCATTTGTTTTGCCAAGCGCCGGGATGCGAACTCATGCAGATTCGTATGCCAGGATGCCGCGATCGGCACGCGCATCCGATGCGCCAGCAGCGCGCCGAGCAAGCCAGCATGACTGGGACCGGTTACGTGCACCACATCCGGGCGAAATTCCTCCAGCCTCTGTTTCATCGGCCCATAGTGGCGCAGGAACAGCAGGTCGAAAGACAGGTCGTGCTCCAAGCCGAGAGCAACCTTCGAGTTCGACAGTTCAAACGTTTCGAACGTTCCTTCGCGCCAGTGCTTTGTTTCCGGACCTGCGTGCACGGAGAAGAAAGGGTACCCGTACCGCTGCGCAAAGCCAGCGAATTCCCGGCTGGTAAGGGCCACGCCATTCACCTCGTGAAAACTGTCGGTGAAGAATGCGATCCGCGGCGCTTTCGCTGATGGGATCATAAAATGGCCTCATTGCGGCGGGCGAACGCGACTCGAAAGGCCCGTTTGAGAGGGGGATGGCGGAGCAATTGAAACCCACGAACAAAGATGGTGACGGCGAGCGGCTCGCGATCCTCCCAGGAATCGCCGAGAGACCGGATGACTCCGTCTGTATGTTGATAGAAAGTCCGGTCACTCCAGCGGCGCCAGCCGAGCGCGTGGTTCGGCTGATCGCTAAGAATGTCTTCAATGTTTTGTACAATTCGCAGCGTGAAGGGTTCCATGTATTGCTCAGTGATGAGGACGTGGCTCTCTCCTTTCCTAACTTCCTCGACGAACTCGTCGAAGGTCGACGCTCCGGTGAGATTCAGGATGGTGTTGGGTTCGAGCGCGTGGCGATCTCCTCCGGAGACGAGCGGCAAGCCGAACATGGAGGAGAGTTCGAACACCGCACGGTTCTCTTTCCAGGTCCGGAGGCCGTTGAGCTCGAAGGCGTGAAGACGAGCGAGGTGAGTCCTGGTGAACCGGCGGGCGGCGGCGCGATGCGCGTCTTCTCCGATTCCGCGCTCGTCCCAATACGGATGGTTGAAGACGATCAGCGTCGCCGGATTTGCCCCGAGCGCGTCGAGAATCTCCGGAAGCTTCGCTTGAGCCGGATGATCGGTAAAATCCTCAAGCTCACGCATGATATCGCGTGCGCGATCGGCGGCGATATTGTGAATACCGAGGTGGAAGAACGTGTTTTCGAACGGGACCGTCCACTCGAGAGAGATGGGAATCTGGCTGCACGATTCGAGTATTCGCAGATTCGCGGGAGCGTCGATGTTGTCATGGTCGGTCAGAGAGACGAGCGCGTTCATGCCGAGAAGATCATGAATATGTCTTGTTTCGAGATTCCAGGCGTCCAAAGGAGCGCACGGCGGAGTCCACCAGGCGCGCGTAAGGTCGAGATTAGTTCCATGCGCCGCTTGATAACGCTCCTGCCCTTTGACGAGCGCGAACTGCATGGGCGGCAGGCGGCGTGCCAATTTGTAGATAAAATCCAGCGTTTCCCGCGAATGGAGCGTGTGGCTGTGCAAGGACACGCCGGTGCGGAAGCTACGGATCGCGGTATCGGATTCAAAGTGAACTTTTATTGGTGTCACGCTTGCTCCTTGGCGATCAGAGATGAGAATGCCGGGCCAATCACATCCGGGTCTTGCTCAAACACGAGATGCAGGAAACTCTTGGGTCGGAATTCGAAGCGGTACGGCATTCCGGAGGGGTCGCGCGGATCGAACCACACCTTAAACTCGCTCTCCTGATTCGTGCCGCTTTCGGCGATCTTTCCGGTTAACAGCACGCCCTCCGAAACAGCGGATGATCGCGTACGAAGACGGTAAAGCTTCGCGTTGTGGACGAAGATGTTCTCGGCGGCGGCCGCGCCGGACGTCATGGCACTGCGAACTGTATGAAGAAACGGCCGATACGCAGAGTTTTGGTCCGGGACTGCGGCTGCTACCTTGAGCGGCGAGAGACGATCGCGCATTTCAATCATGAGGCGCGGACAGTCCGTCCAGGTGGATTTGGCAGGCACCGTCAGGTGGTCCAGCGCCGCGGAGCACTCAGAACGGCGAGCCCGTCCATGGGCGACGCTGATTGGTTGCGACGCACTTCGCTCCGCAAACGACTTCTTCGCCTGGTCGAGGTTCATCTCAGCGGAACTGGTCATGAAACTGAGGTACGCACTTTCGGTTGCGACGCCCGATTCCTCGAGGACCGCTTCCTGCGCCATGCCGAAGCGGTTAAATCCCTTGAGACGGTCCGGCCAGGAGCCACTCGAAAACTGGATGGAGGAGATGCGCGATGATCCGGACACCGATTCTTCGATCATGGCGCAAGCACCGCCTACGTTCGCCTTGGAAAAGAGCGGAACGGACAGCAGCGTGATCGTTGCATGGACCCGATATCGGCCCCGATACTGGCAAAGATGAGTTGAACTTGGACCTGCGCCAGCGATGCGATCGATGTCTAGCAGGCTGGCGGCGCGCGCTAGCGGCAGCATCGCCAGCCCCAGCAGCCCTCTTCGACTCAGCTTGCCCGTTTCGATCATGCGTACAGCATCGCTCTATGCCGTTTAAAATTTGATATCTAAGTTGTGAATAAAACAAAACGGGTTAAAATTGTTGAGTCCCGCGAAGGTACCGGAGGATCAAAAGAGGACCGGCGGCGATGAATCCGGCAATTAGCCTTGGCACCCTCCGCAAGTCCGCGCCAATCGACGGAGCCTCCGCGCCTACCACCAGTGCGCCCCGGCGCATGGCATAGAGGTTGAACAAGGTCGCTATCTCTGTGAATGCAACCGACGCGATCACGCTGCTGAGCAGTTTCGGCGTGCCACGCGCAAGATGCATCGCAAGCTCAAGCGAGTGGGAGATGAAAGGCAGCAGAATCAGTACGGTCAGAGTGGCCATCCATGCTGGCTCCGCATTTCGAAAGGCCTGGATTAACGATCCGTAGAAGCCGGAAATGACCGCGCGGAAGAGAAACTCAGCGGCCATCGCTCCAGCGGCCGACCTCCATCCCGCCGTCAGGTTGGTGATCAGAAACACGAGCGCCCGCAGGATCGAGCTGAATACCGCCGACTTCCAGTTCCATTGCCTGATCAGTAACTCGCCTGGATTTGTGCGAACCTCCCTTAAAACATCTAAGACTGAAATTGTTTGAGGAGTCACATGGAAGCATACGAAGCAGTCTCCTGCAATTTGGTGAATAACGGATGACGCTTAACCGAGTGACATTCGCTGGTGACGGCTAGCTTCGGCTTGGCTCAGAATTTTCTTGAGTACATCGGGCACCTCGAAGACCGCGCGGTTGCTGATGGCCTGGATACGCTGCCTCATGGCGTGGTAAGTCGCTGGCGCCAACAGGCTGCTAACTTCCTCTGGAAGGTTTTTTATGGTGGTCACGGCTCGGCCGACGCCTTGCTCCTTGATCCATTCGACGTTGTACCGCTCCTGGGCGAGTGTCTTATTTCCCGCTTCGACAATGACAGGGAGGCCCATCGCCAGAGCCTCGCTCACCGACCCCGGACCGGGTTTTCCGATGAAGAAGTCGCTGAGAGACATATAGTGCGCGACATTTTCCGTAAATCCTTCGACGTGGGTGGCGAACGGAAGCTTCATGTTGCTCAAGTGTTCAAACAACGCGCGATTTCCACCGCAGAGAAAGATCAACTGCGTCCTCGATTTGGCAAGCGCCATGCGCTTCGCGATGCGGACCATCGACTGCGAGCCGTAGCCCCCGAACATGACCAGTCCAACGGGCAGCTCGGAATCAAGACCTAGTTTGCGGCGTTCCTCGGCGCGATTTCCGTACATTGCCTGGTAAAAGCGAGGATGCAAGATCATTCCCGAGACGCGCCAGAGAAACCCCTCATCGATTCCGGCGGCCTTCGCCTGTTGCATCGCGATCTCCGATCCGCAAATGAAGTGCTGATCCTGCGGCTCAAACCAGAAGTGGGGAGGGTAGTCCGCGATATCAGTAATCAAGGTGACAAAAGGAGTATCCGGACTCTCCGCGCGCAGGCTCTCATAGAGGGCCCGATTCAAATGCGGGATCACGGAGACCACCATATCCGGCCGCAAGGCTCTCCACCTGTCGCGTAACAGTTTCACTTGGCGCGAATGAAGCAGGCGAATTACGCCATGCATGATCGGGATCACTTGTGCCGATCCGACGGTCCACCCACGGCGGAGGGTCCAGTTGTAAAGCTCACCGCCATGCATGCCGGTCGATCTGTAAATCGGGTCAACCGATTCCAGCACGTCATCCATGTTCAGGAGGTTGGTATGCCAAGGCCGTCCTTGCTGAAGGATGGTATCTTCCAGCGCACGCGCCGCCGCCCGATGCCCCCCGCCTGCGTTGAAATACGCCAGTACGATTCTTTTCATAATCTTCCCATGGGATTATTTAACGCGGCCTGCATTACAACGGCGTGGCAATTGCGTTTCCTAGCGCATTAGGGTACGGTTGTCCGTGAAATAGCTATAACCGCCTTCTTCGTTTGTTCCAAACTATTCCGGAGGGAGTCACCAGGCAACTCACGCAGGATTGGGCCGAGTACCGTTCCCAATGCAAACGGCAAGTCGCGGGTCAGCGTGATCGATTGGCAGGTAACATACACGCCTCCGTCGCTCTCTTCGAAAAACCAATAACCGTAAATGCGCCAAAGGAAGCCGCGGTCTTGCCCGACCGCCAATTCATGTTCGCCTGGTTTTCCGGCGTTACTGACCTCGGCGATCCGGCGGCTGGACGCCCGGCTGAAGACCCGATGCGAATCGACTGCCGTAAATCGGATCTCATGCTCGGTATTCAATACGTCGGAGAGTAGCAGTTTAGCTTTGACGATCCGCATATACACCTGAAAATCGTCGCCGGCGCGAGATAGTATTTTCGCATCCGCAATCTCAGGCTTGTAGATCTCCCTGTGATGCCCGTAGTCCTGCACGACAGACAAAGTGCTTCGAAGGGAGGCATCGGGAATGAAAACAGCGCCCACCCAATCCTGAATCAACCCACCTCTGATTGCGATGATGCTGGTGGGTTCTGTCGGTTGGACAATCAGGGTTCCCCGTCTCAATCGCTGACGCCATTCCGGGGATTCGTCGGCCCACAGGAAATGATCGCCGCGAAACCTTGGCTCCAGCTTCGCCTCCGTGGCTGCGATATAGCGATCGAATGCATCTACCGTCGCTTTTGTCAGTTCCACCGCGATACACGGAGCGCACGTACATAGCGCCACAACGAAAAGAAGGGTCTTACTCGTGAAGACCCCAATCCGCTTGCCGAGCCGGTGCGTCATAAGACATCAGATCCGGGTCCTTTGCGAATGAAGCGTTCTTCGGCACCTACCCAACAAGATAGTCGATGATCGTAGATTTGTGGTTACAACTCCATGTCGGCTGGAAGACAGCGTCTTATCGGCGCCGCACAACTTCCACGGAACCCATCATGCCGGCGTCTTCGTGTTCCAGAATGTGACAATGAAACAGGAACGTGCCCACGATTTCGCGAGCGCGGAAATCCATCCTTAGTTTGACACTCGGATACCGCGCGCTTTTTCCGTCCCAGTAAGGCAAGTCGATTGTGTCGAGAAGCGATGGTTGGTCCATCTCAACCGCATCGCGGGCAAGCAGTTGAAAGTGTAGCTGATGAATGTGGAAGACATGTCCCTCGCGCGCGCGATTTTCGATGATCCAGTCCTCCACGGACCCTTGCCGCACAGTTATATCGGGCCGTTTGAAATTCATGTCGAAGAGGGCCGGCGTTCTGCCTTCGACAGTGATAAAATACCTCGCTGGTTTTCCCGGACTCCTCAGATCTTCGCGGTCTTCTGAGAAGTAGAGCCTGCGCACTGCGGCGGGATGTTCAGAACGGAGATCTGTGAAATGCCACTCAGCAGCCCCTGCCTCGTCGACCGAATGCGCCTCAGGAATGCTGTTACCGCTGACTATATTCGCGAGCACCCGGTCCGGGTTCGCCGATCCATCGGGTCCCGTGTCATAGCTCCGGCTGACGAACTGTGAAAATGCGCCTTCGTGGGGCGTCGTTAAGATAAACTCCGCGCGGGATCCTGGCGAGACTAATATCTCCGTCCTGCGGATGTCGTCCGCGAGTGGAACACCGTCCATCGCTATCAATTGCATGTCCTGCGCAACCCGTCGCTCGTTGTCGACCGTGATGACCTGGAGACTAAAATAGGTATCGGCGGACGCGTTCAGCACCCGCCAGAATTCCCGCTGGTCCGCTTTGACTCTCATCACGGCAGGCATATAGAGCGGAAACATAATGGGAACGAAGTTCAAGGAAATGTCTTTTCCCGATGTGTCGTCCCGGTCGCCGGAAGGACCTAACATTCGTTGATCCCTGAGAATCAAGACCCGCTCTGGCAAATCCGCTACCTGTGGCTTAAAGTTACGGATTCCCTCCACAATGAGTGCACCCGAAGCTCCTCCCAACACCTGCCGCTCACTATAACCATGCGGATGAGGATGATACCAATACAAACCCGGCGGTTGACCGGCCGGGATTCTGAAACGATATTGAAACGCAGGATCAGAAGGCTGAATCGAGGTGTGAATAACATCATCCTGATGACAAGTAGGCGGGATCTCCAGGCCGTGAAAATGGAGGTTTGTCGAGACGGACGTCATCGGTCCGCCGGAACAGGCATGCGGCGCGTGCTTATGCTCCACCGGCGATCCGTGAGGAAGCGTCATCAATTCGTTCTTGATGGTCAGCACGACTTCGTCTCCGGGCCGCACACGGAGCGTGGGAGCTTCACCTCCTTTCTCACTTACATAACAGTAGCGAGTCAGCCCATAGTCATCCACTTCACTCCGGAACGCAAACGAAGTCTCCAAGCGCCCATTCGAAGTCCGCACGTCGGCAGGCGGCGTGACCGTACTGCCTCCGCTGGGGCGTGGACAAATCTCGGCACTCTTTAGGAGCGTGACGAAAATGACAATCAGCTTACAGTGCTTCTCGAAATTCATTCGCTATGGTGGTTCTAGTTTAGCCTCGATTTTCGCAATGTCATCTAAATTTAACCTGGCTCCTGTAAAGTCAGTCCTTTGTTATCGAGACCCAACGGAGATAAATTACAAATGCGCATGTATGCAATAGCCGGGTTTGCAGCGGGGATGCTGATTGTCGGCAATGCCTTCGCCCAAACCACCCCGGGTAGTCCGACCACCCCAATCAAGCATCTGGTGGTGATTTTCGATGAGAATATCTCGTTCGATCACTACTTCGGCACCTATCCGAACGCTCTAAATCCCGAAGGTGAGCCAGTGTTCACGCCTGCCCCAGGCACTCCCAGTGTCAATGGATTAACTCCCGGACTTTTAGAGAGCAACCCGAATGTGGCCGCCCCCTTTCGGCTCGATCGAAGCCAGTTTCTAACCTGCGACAACGACAATCACTACGCCGACGAGCAAACCGCGTATCATGCCGGACTCATCGACAAAGTAGCCACCCTACTCAGCGGTACCGGTGCTGGCTGCACGCCGAATCTTTCCATGGGGTATTACGATGGCAACACTGTGACCGCTCTTTGGAACTATGCGCAGCACTTCTCCATGAGCGATAACTTCTTCGCTACGACGTTCGGCACCACCGTCATGGGACATCTAAACCTGATATCCGGCCAGACCCATCAAACCAACACACCGTCTGTCTCAGGGAAGATTGTAAACGGATCGGTGATCGCCAATATCACCGCCGGCTGGGACGATTGCGGCGCTCCCCCAGTGGTTCAAATGTCCGGCAAGAACGTCGGAGACCTTCTCAACGCCGCGGGCGTTACCTGGGGATGGTTCTATGGCGACTTTACTCCGGCCTCGACCTCGCTGGGAACCGCCACCTGCACCAGCCTCTACGATAGCCATTACGATCCTTTCCAATTCTACAAGTCGACGGCTAATCCCCATCATTTCCCGCCCACCTCAACGGCCATGATCGGACAGACCGACCAGGCCAATCACCAGTACGCTCTCACGGATTTATGGAATGCCGTAGCCGGTGGAAATCTTCCCGCCGTCACGTTCATCAAAGCCAGCGCCGTAAATACCGGCCACCCCGCAACCTCGAACCCCTTGGCTGAACAAAGCTTCCTGGTGCAAACGATCAATGCCCTTCAACAGTCTCCCCAATGGAGTTCCATGGCGATCGTGATCGCCTACGACGATTCGGACGGCTGGTACGACCACGTCATGCCGCCGATCGTGAATCCGTCAAGCGACTCCGCCAACGATACTCTTGCGGGCTCCGGCATGTGCGGAACTTCTGTCTCTGGAGCGTATCAGGATCGCTGCGGATACGGTCCGCGCCTCCCATTTCTCGTCATTTCCCCTTATGCCAAGCGGAACAACGTAGACCATACTGTGAATGATCAGACATCAATCCTGCGGTTCATCGAAGACAACTGGGGGCTGCCCCGAATTGGCGACCAATCGTTCGATGCACTCGCCAACTCCATCCTGGGGCACTTCGACTTCACGACAGCCCATGAGGGAGTGGTGTTATTGAATCCATCGTCGGGCGAAGTTACCCGCAAGGCGCAGAATTAGCCACCCAATTCTCACTGAGCATTCATCCGATTTTTATTTTGACTACGTAGACTTCGAAAGGTCTAATCCAAGCAGAAGAAGGAATCTACCAACACAACTATGCGCCCCTTTCTCTCGATACTGACAATCGAAATGCTGGTGTCCGGGCTTCTGATTCATCCCCCCGCCGCCAGGGCCCAAAGCTCCAGCCCCATCACTCCGATTCAACATGTGGTGGTTATCTTCCAGGAAAATGTGTCGTTCGACCACTATTTTGGAACCTATCCAAACGCGACGAATCCACAGGGACAGCCCGTTTTCAAGGCCGCCGCGAATACCCCTAGTGTCAATGGACTCGCCGGAGCGTTAATGTCGAGCAACCCCAACCTGAATACGGCCAATGGCTCCGGAGCCACCAACCCTTTCCGGCTCGATCGCTCACAGGCAGCGACCTCGGATCAGAATCATAATTACACTCCTGAGCAAATGGCCATGCACAACGGCTTGATGGACATGTATCCGGCTTCCACCGGAACTGCCGGAACCACGGAGCCTGCCTCTATCCCCGCGGGTTCCATTCTCGGAACTACCGGTATCAACATGGGCTACTACGACGGAAACACAGTGACCGCGCTGTGGAACTATGCGCAACACTACGCGATGAGTGACAACTCGTACGATACGGCTTTCGGACCCTCAACGCCCGGCGCGCTGAACCTGGTGTCGGGCCAGTTGAACGGCGTGACTGGTAACGTGAATGGCACAAGCTCCGTGACCGCGGACGGAAGCGGAGGTCTCACGGCTATCGGCGACGCCGACCCGGTTGGAGATGTGTGCTCCACTACGACGGGCGAAGTGTACTCCATGACCGGCAAGAACATCGGCGACTTACTCAACGCCGCGGGAGTGACCTGGGGTTTCTATACCCAGGGCTTCGACCTGACCGTAACGAATTCGAACGGCACCACCGGTTGCGCCCGCACCACCCTATCGACGGTCACGAACACCGTCAAAGCGGACTATATCCCGCATCACGAGCCGTTCCAATACTACAAGTCAACAGCCAATCCGACGCATGCGCGTCCTACGTCGGTTGCGGCGGTAGGCATGGCTGATGCTGCGAACCACCAATACGACGTGCACGATTTCTATGACGCGGTCAATGCCGGCAATTTTCCCGCCGTCAACTTTCTGAAGGCGCCCGGATACCAGGATGGACATGCAGGCTACTCCGACCCTCTTGACGAGCAGGCGTTTATCGTTAAAGTGGTCAACTTCCTCCAGCAAAGCGGCTACTGGAGCAGCACGGCCGTCATCATCAACTACGACGATTCGGATGGCTGGTACGACCACCAGATGCCCCCGATCGTCAATCAGTCGGCGAGCCCCGCCGACGTGCCTGGCTTCTGCGGAACCGGTACGGCTGCGCTGCCTGGTGTCGCCAGCGGAACCGCTCACGCGCAGGGCCGCTGCGGCTACGGCGTGCGTCTCCCGATGATGGTGATTTCCCCCTGGTCCAAACCGAACTTCGTCGATCACACTGTGACCGATCAAACCTCGATCATCCGTTTCGTCGAAGATAACTGGCTGAACGGACAACGCATCGGGCAAGGATCGTACGATGCGATCGCCAACTCCATCGCGAGTATGATGGATTTCACCAAAGCGCAAAGCAAGGGCAAATTGATTCTGGATCCGACAACGGGAGAAGTAGTCACCCCGTCTGCGAGTGCGGCGAAGTAACCTCTAGTTAGTGCTTCCTATCACTCGAAGAGCCTTCGTGGCGGGCGCGGTTGCAGTTGTCGGCCGCGCCCAAAGCCCGGCACTCCATCCCGAAACGCTCGAGAAGTTCGTCGACCCCCTGCCAATCCCTCCCGTGGCGAAGAGCGCGGGCAAGCGGGATCACTACCGCCTAGAGATGACTGAGATCCTGGTGAAGATGCACCGCGATCTTCCCGCCACGCGGATATGGGGCTATAACGGTAGCTCACCTGGTCCCGTGATCGAGACTCGGAGCGGAAGCAGTGTCTCTGTTGAATGGGTGAATCACCTTCCGAAGAAGCACTGTTTTCCGATCGATCACAACCTGCACGGCGCCGAAGAGGACAAGCCGGAAGTCCGCACAGTGGTCCATGTTCATGGAGCGAAAACTCCGCCTGAAAGCGATGGTTATCCGGAGCATTGGTATGAGCCGGGTAAGTCTGTCACTTATCGATATCCCAACCTTCAGGAAGCAGCGGCTCTGTGGTATCACGACCACGCGATGGGCATAAATCGCCTGAACATTTATGCCGGGTTGTTCGGATTGTTTGTGGTTCGTGATGACCACGAAGATGCCTTGAACCTGCCGAAAGGCCGCTTCGAAATACCTCTCGTGATTTACGATCGCTCTTTCCGGCAAGATGGAAGCCTTGACTACCCTGACTCGGGAATGCCCGATATGCCCTGGGTCCCCGAAGCTTTCGGCGAAGCAATGATCGTCAACGGCAAACTATTTCCGTATCTCGAAGTCGAGCCTCGAAAATACAGGTTCCGTCTCTTGAACGCTGCTAATGGACGTTTCTTTCACCTGTCGTTATCGGATGGACAGAAGTTCTCTCAGATCGGATCGGACCAGGGACTAATGGCTTCGCCGGTAGCTCTCGATAGCTTTGTAATCGCGCCCGGCGAGCGCTTCGACCTTCTTGTCGATTTCGCCGCTCACGCCGGCGAGCGCATCGTTCTAAAAAGCGATGCGTTCGAGATCCTGCAATTCCGTGTTTCAAACAAGCTGGTTTCAGGGGACACCAGTTCCATGCCAGCCACGCTGCGCCCAGTCGTGAAGACAGTGGAGACGCTAGCTGTTAAGACACGCCGCATACCGCTCATTGAACTCAAAGGTCCGAATGGCGACTCCATGACGATGCTGCTCGGCGGGAAGCATTGGGATATGCCGGTCACCGAGAATCCCGTCATCGACACAGTGGAGATATGGGAGCTTCTCAATACCACGGAGGACTCGCATCCAATCCACCTGCATCTGGTTCGTTTCCAGATACTCGATCGGCGCAGCTTTGACGAGCCGCTATATTTCCGGACAGGCCAGATTCGATTTACGGGACCTGCAACACCTCCCGATCCCTACGAGGTTGGCTGGAAGGACACCATCCGGGCGCATTCGAAAATGATCACGCGCATCATTGTGCGTTTCGAGGGATACCTCGGAAGGTATGTCTGGCATTGCCACGTGCTAGAGCACGAAGACAACGAGATGATGCGGCCTTACGAGGTACTACCAAGCCCTGAATCGAAAAGATGAAGATGCCCGAATCTGGGGCAACCCGCCCGAGTGGAGGTTCAGCTCCGCCAATGTAATTACTCCAAGGATTTCACACTTATAGTGGCAGAGAGCCCATTTCGCACCTCGAGTATTTCTAGAGCAAGTTTTGCAGCCACTTTTATAACCGTATGATTCAATTGGTCGGGGCAACGCGATTTGAACGCCCGACCACTTGCGCCCAAGGCAACATGGCAATGCTCATTGGCCGGACTATAGCTAGGAATGCAATCAACGAGTTAAACGGCAATCGTTCACAGTCATAAACCTCCAGTGTCATTCGCGATTTGATCGACGGCCTCCGTGTTCTCGATTCTCTTCAACTTGCGGTTGCATCAGAACTGCGGAATCAAAATCTGGTCGATCAGTTTGTAGCAGCGGATGCAGCACTCTGCGAGGTGGCTCGGTTGGAGGGGTTCGCGGTAATCAACCCTGAAAACGCTTGATCACCCACGGCAGGAACTCTCTCATGCAGGACGATCAGGATCTTAGAGCGAAGCTGGATGCGGCAATTGCTCAAGGCCAGAAACTTCGCGACGAAGCCCAGCAATTGAAGGCAATCCTCGCCCGGCATCATCAGAGATGCTCACCTTGCACTCTCGATCACAGCGCAATCTCTCGCGAGTGTCTTAGTCTAAAGGAAGATGAGCGTTGTCGTCGCCAACATCCAAACGGTGGATGACATCTATCGGCTTGTCTGGACGGCAGTTTCGAAGAAGAAACCAATCGAGGCCACCTACGGTGGACGCCGAAGATTATTGTGTCCGCACCGATTGGGCCGGAATAGAAAAGGGCAGATAAGGGTACTCTGCTATCAATACGGCGGAGGAAGCCAAAGCGGACTCCTAGTCTCGGGCTCGCCAGCGAATTGGCGGTGCTTGGTACTCGAGAAACTCGGTAAGGTCAAACTGCTCGAGGAGGGATGGCGCACTATTAGATCGGGATTGCGATGGTGCCTCGTAGTCGGAAGGATTCACCCGTGAGGCTGACTCCCTTGCGCTTGCGCTGCTGCGTTGCCTTTGCGCGTCGTGATTCCGTTCTGCGAGCATCCGGGCTTTCAACTCCTCACTACGGCGGTCTAGATCTTCCTTTCGCATGAGGGAGATTGTATCAGCCCGTGGTCGTGAAGTCGCGCCACGCGGACATCGATATTTGAATGAGATCGGTCCACCGGTGAAAATAGATCGTGGAGGGGACCCCTAAAATGAGACATTTTGAGTAGCTACACTTTTGCAGGGAAAGGAACTGCGAGTGAGGCGAAAGAAGAAAATCAACAAGTATCCGACGGCCTTTCGGAAACTGGTGCTGGAGCAGATGAAAATCTGTAAGAACGTCAGCGAGTTGTCGGCGGAATTGGGTCTGCATCGGACCCAGTTGTACGAGTGGCGGCGGGCGATGGAAGCCGCCGATGACGGGTACGGTCCGCCAGCAAACTCTCAGGAACGGGAACTGCGCAAGGAAATCCGCGAGCTGAAGCGAGTGCTCGGCGAGAAGGTGCTGGAGCGGATTTTTTCAAAGGTGCCTTGCAAAAGGTCGAGGCTCGACGCCAGAACAGCGGCGACACTGGCGGGACCGCGTGTACGACGAAATCCAGGAGCTGATGACCATGCAAGGCAACCTGGGAGTGGAACGAATGTGCCTGTTGGCGGAAGTGAGCCGCGCGAGTTTCTATCGCTCGCTGCAGGAGCGAGCGCCGGAGGAAGAAGACGTCCAGGTCCGCTCCGCAGTTCACCAAGTCGTGCTCGAACACCGGCGCCGCTATGGTTCCCGGCGCGTAACGGCCGCGCTGCGCAGGCGCGGAATGATCGTGAACCGGAAGCGAATCGCGCGCATCATGCAGGAAGATAATCTGCTCGCGCTGCAGCCGCGGAGCTTTGTCATGACCACTGATTCGGAGCACGAGTTGGAGGTCTATCTGAACGTGGCGAGCCCGATGAAGGTGAAGGATATCAATCAACTGTGGGTCGCCGACATCACTAATATCAGGCTCAAAACCGAGTTCGTATACCTGGCGGTGGTGCTGGACGCACATTCGCGAAAGGTCGTGGGGTGGGAACTGGATCAAACCCCGGCGACGCGGTTGCCGCTCACCGCACTGGTGCGTGCCATCGCGAAACGGAAACCGCGGCCGGGCCTGGTGCATCACTCCGATCGCGGCATGCAGTATGCCTCAGGCGACTACGTGGCCGTGCTTCGAAGACACCAAATCATTCCGAGCATGAGTCGGCCAGCCAATCCATACCACAACGCGAGCTGCGAAAGCTTCATAAAGACGCCCAAGCGGGAGGAGGTGTATGCGACCGAGTACTGCGATCTTGGACATCTGCGTGCGAACATCGAGGAATTTATCGACCGATATTACAATCACTGCCGGCTACACTCAGCGCTCGGGCATCAATCGCCGGAAGAGTTCGAACGAGCCGCCGCAGCCGGTTCCGTGGGCGCGACGATGAGTTTTTTCAGGCATGCGGAGATCTATCGATCCGATAGAAGGCATGGGAAAAGCAGGAAGCCGGCCGAAGCCGGCTCCCCGGACCATCGTCTCGATGAGTCTCCAGTTGGCTATTCCTCGGCGAGTTGGTCTCCACCAGAGCCCGCCTCCGCTTCGCCAGCCGACCGCAAGTTTAAGGAAGAGAAACCGATTTGAGAAGTACAATCCATTTAACTGCGAGTGTAGTTACAAGAAAATGTCTCACCGGAGGGGTCCACCCCAAGAGATTGTAGATAGAAATGAGGATGCCGAATCCACAGCGGACAACAGGCTGTTCCGCTAGAAAATGGGAAGAGGAGGTCGGCAATGAGAGACAATCTACAATCAGCGCAAGCAACCAGTGCGCCGCAATCAACGCAAAATACGATCGGAGTGGATCTGGGAGATCGATGGAGCCGTTACTGTGTGTTGGATCGAGACGGCACGATTGTGGAGGAAGATCGTTTCCGAACGAGCGCGGAAGGGCTGGAGCAACGCTTCGGAAAGACACCAGCCATGCGGATTGTGATAGAAGCAGGAACGCACTCGCCCTGGATCAGCCGCCAGCTTGAGGGTTATGGGCATGAGGTTGTGGTCGCCAACGCACGCAAGGTCCGGATGATTTACAACAGTGATTGTAAAAACGATCGGCTGGATGCCCGCATGCTGGCACGGCTCGGCCGGATCGACACCAACCTGTTGGCCCCGATTCGGCATCGTCGTGCTGAAACGCAGGCCGATTTAGCGGCAGTGCGTGGCCGAGAGGCGTTGGTGGCAGCTCGCGTCAAACTAGTTAATGCAGTGCGTGGCATGGTGAAGTCCATCGGCGGACGACTGCCCAAGAGCACCACCGCGGCCTTCGGCGGCAAAATGGCGACGTTGGTTCCCCCCGCGCTGAAGCAAGCCCTTGGTCCGCTGTTGAAGAGTATACGTGCGTTGACCGAACAGATCGATCGCTGCGACGAGTTGATCGCACTTTTGGCCGAAAAGAAGTATCCCGAGACTAAGCTGCTGCAACAGGTCAAGGGCGTTGGGCCCTTGATCTCTCTGACCTATGTGCTGACCCTGGACGATCCGCATCGGTTTGCCAAGAGCCGCACGGTCGGTAGTTACCTGGGACTGAGCCCGCGACAATATGAATCCGGTCGGAGTTCGCCGCAACTGGGAATCACGAAAGCAGGGAATGGTCATCTGCGTTGGTTACTGGTGCAGGCCGCGCAGTATATCTTGGGACCACTAGCACCGGACAGTCGGCTGCGTCGGTGGGGGCTGGAGCTGGCCGCACGCGGTGGGAAAAATGCGAAAAAGCGCGCGGTGGTGGCGGTCGCTCGAAAGCTCGCGGTATTACTGCATCGGCTCTGGGTGACAGCGGAAGCGTACGAGCCGCTACACATGATCGATCGTCAGGCCGCGTGAGCGATGGAGGGTAGTTCCCTTAGAAGGAGGCGTGTTGAAGCCGCGTTTAGGTGACTGCGGAAAATTGACAGGTCCATCGGGAGCAATTCTGGTGAGATCGTTTTGTAGATCGCAGCACCCCTGGAGGAGGACTCCTAAATGCACAGGCCATCATGATCCGGCCGAATCAGTGCGGATGGAAGCGAGGCACAGGGCGGCGTTCAGCAAGAGTTCCGAAGCCTAATGAAATTATGGAGACACCAGCGGCATGTTGGCGCGACCGCCGCTGGCTTCGCCCTTCAGATCGTGAATACGCCAGCCAGGCCAGCCCGTCAAGGCTCTGCGATGAACTCGCTGCGCTCGGCCCTGACGGGCTGGCTCTTCATCGAAAACGGGGGCAACTGAGTTCCTTGGCTGATAAAACAAAAGCCAAGGAGGATGTTTTGGATGAACTCGGAAGCGGTGTTAGGATTGGCGAACTATGAGGTGACCAGCATCGAGCACAGTGGCGGCGTG
>DATHOJ010000114.1:0-14479 GCA_035485055.1 Bryobacteraceae bacterium | reverse complement strand
CGCCTTGGGACAGAGTGGTCAGTCCCCGTGCTTTCGGGTTTTCGGAAATCTGAGAATTCTGGTGGGGTTCGGGCACCACAAACTTACGCAACCTGCGCTTAGTGTTGTCGTAGGTTGCTTTGGGCATATGGTGACCAGATTAACAAGAAGTAGCCAGTAGCCAGTAGCCAGTAAGCACAAGACCAATGGGAATTCTTGCTGGGGCGAAAGCACGGGGGCAGACCGCTCTGTCCACGCTGCTTTCGCGGGAACTTTGGCGCCTTGGGACAGAGTGGTCAGTCCCCGTGCTTTCGGATTTTCGGAAGTCTGAGAATTCTGGTGGGGTTCGGGCACCACCAAATTATGCAACCTGCGCTTAGTGCTGACGAATCGCTGCATTGGCTGGCTTTACGGATGTCCGCGGGCGTGGGGACTCGGAAGGCTGGGCGGCTGGTGGAGATTTTTCGGACTCCGCAGGCTATTTTTCGGGCTTCACGGTCCGAGTTGGAAGCGGCTGGGTTATCGGCGGGAGTAGCGCAGAGTGTTGCCAGTGGGTGCGCGTTCGAAGAAGCCGCGGAGCAGCAGGAGAAGGTTGCCAAACTGGGGGTGGTGTTGGTGCCGATCACCGATTCCATGTATCCGGCGCGTTTGCGGGAGATTTTCGATCCTCCTCCGCTGCTTTATGCCCGGGGGCGGGTGGAGTTGCTGGGGAATCTGATGCTGGGGGTGGTCGGGACGCGGAGGCCTACCCCGTATGGCAAGCAGGTCGCGGAGCGGTTATCGCGGGATCTTTGCGAGGCGGGGCTGACGATTGCGAGCGGAATGGCTCGGGGAATCGATACGTCGGCGCATCGGGCGGTTCTGGAGGCTGGAGGGGACACGATCGCGGTGTTCGGGTGCGGGGTGGATGAGGTTTATCCGGCGGAGAACCGGAAGCTGGCGGAGACGCTATCGGAAAAGGGGCTGGTGATCTCAGAGTTTCCGATGGGCGCGCCGCCGTTTCCGCAAAATTTTCCGGTTCGGAACCGGATTATCAGTGGGATGAGCGCGGGAGTGCTGGTGGTGGAGGGAGGGGAATATTCGGGTTCGACGATTACGGCGAAGCTGGCTGCGGAGCAGAATCGGGAGATGTTCGCGGTGCCGGGAAATGTGACCAGCAAGATGAGCTGGGGGCCGAATCTGCTGATCAAGCAAGGGGCGAAACTGGTCCAGGAATGGAACGACGTGGTGACGGAATTGAAGGGGGAGGATCGGAGACGGCTGGTGGAGCAGTGCCGTAATCTGTTGAATTTAAATGAGAAAATTGGGGATGAGTCTCGCGGTGTGAATCTTGCATCAGAGATAAACGGCAACTCCCGGGCGATTTTGAAGGCGCTTCGGCATGATGCTCCGGTGGGGTTGGATGCTTTGATCGATTCGCTGGAGGGGTTGGGGGCGTCGGATATTATTGCTTCGTTGTTCGAGCTGGAATTGGGGGGGATGGTCAGGCAGCTGCCGGGGAAAAGCTATATTAAGGTGTGGGCGGAATGATCGGGATCTCCCGCTTCTTCGCGGTTGCGCCGTCACTTCGGTCGAGCGGAAAAAGGAGCCAGAGACGTGTGGATGGGGCGAAATAGGGGACAGACCGCTCTGTCCACGCGGCGGTCAACGCGGGAGCGGCTAGCGGGAATGATGGCGCCTTGGGACAGAGTAGTCAGTCCCCGATTTCGCGCGTGTTCCTATCCTTCGGAGATGGTCCCGGTTGTCGTGGTTGGCTAGAGGCGTGGTAAGATTTCGGTGTTTCGTCCTAATTACCCAGAAAGCTAGATTGTAATCATTATGGAAAAGAGTCTCGTCATCGTCGAATCGCCGGCGAAGGCGAAAACGATCGGTAAGTATCTCGGCAAACAGTTCGTGGTGAAAGCCTCGCTCGGACATGTGAAAGATTTGCCGAAAAAGAATCTCTCGGTGGACGTCGATAACGACTTTAAGCCGGTTTATGAGGTGATCGAAGGCAAAAAGAAGCTGATAGGGGAGCTGAAGACGGCGGCCAAGGGCGTTGACAACGTCTACCTGGCGGCTGACCCGGATCGCGAGGGGGAAGCCATCTGTTTTCATTTGCAGGAAGAGCTGCAAAAGAAGGATGGGCCCAAGTTCTTCCGGGTGATGTTCAACGAAATCACCAAGAACGCGATTCAGAAGGCGTTCGAGAAACCGCTTTCGGTGAACCTGCATTTAGTGGACGCGCAGCAGGCGCGGCGTATTCTGGACCGGTTAGTCGGCTACAAGATTTCGCCGTTGTTGTGGGATAAAGTGCGGCGCGGACTGTCGGCGGGGCGTGTGCAGACGGTGGCTTTGCGGCTGATTGTAGACCGGGAACGCGAGATTCGGGCGTTTCAGAAACGCGAGTATTGGACGATCGACGTCAACCTGGCGGCGAAGAAGCCTCCACAGCTTTCGGCGCACCTGGCCAAGCGCGATTCGGAAAACGTCGAGATCGCGGACGAAGCCGGGGCGAAAGCGATTGTCGATACCTTGGACGGCGTGGCTTACGTCGTCAAGTCGGTGGTTAATAAGGAGAAGAGGCGGCATCCGGTGCCTCCCTTTATTACTTCGACACTGCAACAGGAAGCGGCACGAAAATTGCGATTTAGCGTGAAGCGTACGATGATGCTGGCGCAGAGGCTGTATGAGGGCGTCGAACTGGGGAGCGAAGAAGGCTCGGTTGGTTTGATCAGCTATATGCGTACGGATTCAGTGCGCGTATCGAATGAAGCGGTGGACGAAGTGCGGGCGATGATTCAGGATCGCTACGGCGTGGATTACCGGCCGGAGAAGCCGAATTTTTACAAGGGCAAGAAGGACGCGCAGGATGCGCACGAAGCGGTGCGGCCTACTTCGTCCATGCGGACTCCGGAAAGCCTGGCGGCGTTTCTTGACGAAGATTTGCTGAAGCTGTACAGGCTGATCTGGATGCGGTTTGTGGCGTCGCAGATGACCTCCGCGGTGTTCGATCAGACGACCATCGACGTGGAAGCTACGGGCAAGGACAAGGCGGTCTATTTATTCCGGGCTACGGGAAGCGTTCCGAAGTTTGACGGATTCCTGAAGGTTTATGAGGAAGGCAAGGACGCGAAGGACGAGGACGACGCGGAGCTGAAGCAGAAGCTGCCGGTGGTGACGGCGGGCGAGACGCTGAAGTTCAAGTCGATCGATCCGGAACAGCATTTCACGGAGCCGCCGCCGCGATTCACGGAAGCGACGCTGGTGAAGGAACTGGAATCGGATGGGGTGGGAAGGCCTTCGACCTACGCGTCGATTCTCTCGACGATTCAGGAGCGCGAGTACGTTCGGAAGGACGGAGGTAAGTTCGCGCCGACGGAGCTGGGCGAAGTGGTGACGGACCTGCTGCTCGAGAGCTTTGCGGATCTGTTCGATGTGACGTATACGGCGCGCCTCGAAGCGGAGCTGGACGAGATCGAGGACGGCAAGATCGATTGGCGCGTGGCGATGAGCGAGTTTTACGAAAGGTTCACTAAGGACCTGGATCACGCGGCTACGCACATGACCGACATCAAGAGGATGGAGGAGCCGACCGACCAGATTTGCGAGAAGTGCGGCAAGCCGATGGTGATCAAGTGGGGGCGGCACGGGAAGTTTATCGCCTGCACGGGATATCCGGAGTGCACGAATACTCGCGAATTGCCGGTGGCCGATACGGGCGAGGTCTCCGAGCAGGACGAAGCGGAGATGTGCGATAACTGCGGCCGTCCGATGGTGCTAAAGAAGGGGCGATTCGGTCAGTTCCTGGCTTGTAGCGGTTATCCGGAGTGCAAGACGACGAAGCAGTTGGGCGCGGCGCAGCAGCAGAAGGATGTGCCGCTGGAAGAGAAGTGTCCGAGCTGCGGGAATCATCTGATCAAGAAGTTTGGACGCTACGGCGAGTTTGTGGCGTGCAGCAATTATCCGACCTGCAAATTCGTGAAGCAGAAGACGATCGGCGTGAAGTGTCCGAATTGCAGCGAGGGCGAAGTGGTGGAGCGGCGATCGAAACGCGGGAAGACCTTTTACGGGTGCAACCGGTATCCGGATTGCGATTTTGTGGCGTGGGGCAAGCCGATTGCGGAGAAATGTCCGCAGTGCGGAGGCAGCTACATGATCGAGAAGTATCTGAAGGCCGGTGCGTTCGCGCAGTGTCCGAACGACGAGTGCAAATTCAAGAAGCCTCTTGACGTGGCGGCTCCGGTCGAGGCCACGGTTTAATGGCGGCGGAAGCCTCACTAAAGGAAGCGCCGGCGCCGGCGGGGGCACCCGATTACGGGTTGGACGCGCCTCTGCTGGTGAAGAGGATGTTCACGCGCGCGGCGTGGACGATCGCGATCGGGCTGGCGGTTTACCTGATCAATCGGAGCGAATATCCGGGTCCAGCAGGTACATTGTTGGCGGTGTTCTGCGTGATTGGCGCGGGGTTTCTGGGCGTCGGTGGGTGGATGATCTGGTCCAGCCGTACGGGGAAATTACAGCTGCGCGACCGGCTGGTGGATCTGGTGGAGCTGAAGGGCGACGAAAAAGTTCTGGATGCGGGATGCGGGCGCGGGTTGATCACGATCGGCGCGGCGAAGCGGTTGAAGACGGGGAAGGCTACGGGCGTCGACGTGTGGGACACGACGGTGCTGTCGGGAAATTCGTCGGACGCGGCGAAGCTGAATGCGAAGGCGGAAGGGGTCGCGGATAAGGTGCGGTTCGAGACGGGCGACATCCGCAAGCTGGTGTATCCGGAGAAGAGCTACGACGTGGCAATGTCGGCGGTGGCGATCCACAATTTCAGGGATCAGGAAGATCGCGAGAAGATAGTGCGGGAGCTGTGGCGCGTGTTGAAGCCGGGCGGGCGGATTTTGATCGCGGACATTTTTCATGTGAGCGAGTATGAATCGGTGCTGCGGGAGTTGGGGGCACAGGACGTAACGGTAGAGTCGCACGGGTTCCTGTGGTGCCTGCCTACGAAAAGCATCCGGGCGGCGAAAGCTTAATGCGTTGGGCGCTGTTTTGGGTGGCGGCGGCGATCGGAGTGGCGCAGGTTAAATCCGTGCCTTTGTTCACGATCGAGAAAAGCTCGAACGCGAACCGGGTGCAATATGAGGCTAGGGTGACGGCGGATGGGCATCTCGATCCGCATCAGCCGGTGGTGGCGTATTGGATCATGGCGGCGGAGAATGGGCGGCGGCAGGAATTGAATATTCTGGAGCGGGCCAAGGCGTATGGTTTTACGCTGCGGCAGGACGGCTCGGATTCCTACAAGTTGTGGGTGGTGAGCCATCCTTCGAAAGAAATCCACGTGTTTCGCGATGGGGCTGCGGTGCGGGCGGAGGCGGTGATCGGGGGACGGGTTTCGCTGGTGGAGAAAATTTTCATCCAGATGCGGAAGTCGTTCGTGTTGAGCTTTCCCGAGTTTGGGGAGATGTTCGGGATCGATAAAGAGACGGGCGAGAAGAGGGTGGAGAAGGTGTTTCGGACGGAGTAGAAAGATTCGGAGAGGGCAGGTCGGGAACCTGCCCCACTGTGAGAAGATATGAGCGAATGGCTTCCGGCAAGGGAGTTGTGAGCAAGCCTAGCGCGCATTCGGTGGAAGAGACGATGGATCGTCTCGAAGCCGTTTTGCGCGAAAAAGATATTCACATTTTTGTGCGGATCGACCAGAGGGCGGCGGCCGAGAAGGCTGGGCTGAAGATGCCGCCGATGGAGCTGCTGATTTTTGGGAATCCCAAAGGCGGGACTCCGTTGATGGTCGCGGAGCCGACGGTCGGGATCGATCTTCCTTTGAAGGCGATGGCGTGGGAGGATCGCGAGGGGAAAGTCTGGCTGAGTTATAACTCGCCGGAGTATCTGGAAGAGCGTTTTTCGATGGAATTGAAGCCGCTCAGCGGGATTGGCGGGCTGATCGACCAGGCGCTTCGTTAGCCTAGCAGGAAGCGCGCGATCTGCATCTGGCTTTTTGATTCTAAGACGCAGGTCCTTTGACCTTCGCGTGCTTCTACGCGGACGGAACCGGATTGTTCGGTGACTCGGTAGGCTGTTTTCGCGCCGTGGTGCCAGGTCAGGGAGTCAAGGGGCCAGTCGGAGTCGGCGAACATTTTAATGTGTCCATCGTCGGCGATCAGGATGGTCATGTGGGTGGGCGATCCGGCGGATTCGGCGGCTTCGAGGATGTTTTGCGCTTGCTCTGTGAACCGGCTCACGGTGCACTTATCGGAGGCGGCGAGATTAGTAATAGGTTCGGCCGAGCCATTCGGCCACCAGCGCGGGTTTATCGCGGCCTTCGACCTCGACTGTAGAGAGCCAGTTGAGTTCGACGCCGCCTTCGATGTCTTTTATGGAGTGGAGGGTGAAGCGGGCACGGATTCTGGCGCCGGAAGGGACGGCTCCGGTGAACCTGAGGCGGTTGAAGCCGTAGTTGACGCGGAGTTTGAAGTTGCCGTCAATTACGACGGCTTCGTTGATTAGCTGGGAGAGCAGTGCGACGGTGAGGAATCCGTGGGCGATGGTGGTGCCATAGGGCGATTCGCGGCGGGCGCGTTCCGGGTCGATGTGAATCCACTGATGGTCGCCGGTGACGTCGGCGAACTGGTCGATTTGCTGCTGCGTGATTTGGCGCCAATCGCTGACGCCGATTTCCAGGCCGACTTTCGTACGTAATTCGTCGAGGGTCATTTGCCGTCGATGGAGAAGGCTAACAGGACGTTGCCGGCCGAGCCTCCCCACATTCCGTAGCCGGAGGTGGTGTAGACCGTGCCGTTTACGATGACGGGTCCGGGGGCGTCGAATGAGCCTCCTTTGGCGGGCACGCTGTTAACGGTGTCGTAGGGGTGGGCGGCGTCGAAATCCCAGACGATTTCGCCGGATTTCGTGTCGTAGGCGCGGAAGTGGCCGTCCACTCCGCCGGCGAATACGACGCCGGGGATTACGGAGATGGCGGCGGACATGGTGGTCTGGCAGCCGGCGGTGCCGGGTTTGCAGCCGGTGTCGGGAGTCAGTTTCGACCACGCGATTTCGCCGGATTTAAGATTCACTGCGGCGACCAAGCCGGGGCCTTTTCCGCGATCGGAAATTGCCGCGTAGGCTTGGGTATCGTCGGTGGCGTGGCCCCATTCGATTCCGCCGAGTGCTCCGCCTTTTCCTACGCGCGCTTGCCAGACAACCTTTCCTTTATCGTCGGGATCGAGGGCCCACAGGATGCCGGACTTTTGTCCGATCACGAGAAGCTGTTTGCCTCCACCGATGGAGCGGAGGGCGGGCGAGGTGCCGAAGTCGAAATCGGGACCCTTGGTTTCCGGGCAATTCGCTTTGCCGGCTTGGCCGCACGCCATGGTGAAGTTATCCTTCTCCAACACCTGCTTCGACCAGACCAGTTTGCCGGTCTTAAGATCAAAGGCGAGGATTGCGTCGCTGGTGTTCATGTCGACGTCGGTGTAGGAATCGCCGGTCGCGGCGTAAACCAATTTTCGTTTCGGATCGACGGTGGGGGAAGACCAGACGGCGGCGCCGGCCGGTCCGTAGAGCTGGGCGCCGGTGCTGCTGGTTTTATAGGCCTTAGGAGGATCGAGCACGGTGAAGGATTTCCAGATCACCTTGCCGGTTTCCGCGTCGAGCGCCGCGACGCTGCCCCGGAACTTACAGCATTCATACTTGGGGCCCATCGCGGAGGCTTCTTCGATCGACGAAACCGGGACGTAGAGGCGGCCATTATAAAAGGTTGGAGCGCCGACGATGCGCGCGACGGGATGATCCTCGATTTTGACTTTCCAGAGCGGCTTGCCGGTTTCAGCGTCGACGGCGTGCGCGGTGGCCTTGACGTCACCGATGAAGGCGATGAAATGCTTGCCGACTTTCCCGATGACGGGAGCGGTGCGGATGGTCGCGCCGGTTTTGTAGGTCCAATAAATGCAGCCGGTCGCCGCGTCGAGCGAATAGAGAGTACCGCTGACGCTGCCGACGAAGATGCGTCCTCCGACTACGGTCGGTTGGCCTTGCACGGAGGTATCGCTGGGGAATCCGAAGGCCCACTTCACTTTGAGTTTTGGCACGTCGGCTGCGGAGAGTCCCGGTTTCGGCTGATAGCGGGAGTTGCCGAGGTCCTGGCCCCATCCGTTCCAATCCGTGGATGCGATGGCGAGGGGTTTGGCTGGAGCGGTGCATTGGCCGGCCATGGGCGCGGTCGAAGTCGAAAATTCCTTGGCGGTGATGAATTTCGCGATGGCTCGGCCTTCTTCTTCGCTGAGACCGGCGGCTTGCGGCTGCATGGAGCCTTCGAACATCGCTTTGACGACTGCTTCCGGGGTTTTCGCGACGAGATCGTCGTGGGAGGGCATGTGCAGTTGCGGTTTCCCGTCGTGGCAAACGGCGCAGCGGGATTTGTAGAGCGCGGCGCCATCTGGAGCAGCGGCGAAGCAAGCGGACGACGCGAACAGAGCGATCAGGATTCGGCGACTGAGCATAATCTGGGGTCAATGTAACACAAAGAATTCACACCACGGCGCTAAGGCGCGAAGAAAAGATATCCTTTGTGGGAGAGACGATGCCTGAAACGCCTACCTTTGCCCATTTTCGCTGCCCTGGATGCGGCGGTGAGATGGATTTCGATCCGCAGTCGGGGATGATGAAGTGCCAAAGCTGCGGACGCACCGAGGCCGTTGCTACGCCGACTACGCTTGTCGTGTCGCATCCTTTGGAGGATGCACTGGCCAATGCGAAACCCTTGAGCGAGGTGGCGCTTCAAGTAAACTGCGACGGGTGCGGAAGCGTGGTGGTGTTCGAACCGCCGGAGGTTGCGGGTGCGTGTTCGTTTTGCGGAGCGATGATCGTGGCGCAGGCCAAGGCGGCCGATCCGATGATCGCGCCGGATGCCGTGCTGCCGGTGAAGGTGACGAAGGAGGCCGCGCAGACGGAGGTGCGGCAGTGGATCGCGACCCGCTGGTTCGCACCGAATGCGCTGCAAAAAATGGCCCAGCAGGAAGGGATTGCGGGCGTGTACATTCCGTTCTGGACCTACGCGGCCGATACGTCGAGTCAATATGCGGGCGCAAGGGGGACTCATTACTTCGTGACGGAATACTACACGACCAGGGATAGCAATGGGAATGAGGTGCAGGAGTCGAGGCAGGTGATGCAAACAGCTTGGGCTCCGGCGTCGGGGCTGGTATCGAGGCGGTTCGACGATGTTTTGGTGCCGGCGACAAAGTCGGTGAATGAGGCTCGGCTGAATGCGCTGGAGCCGTGGGATTTGCCGGCGCTGTGTGCTTACGATCCGGAATATCTGGCGGGGTTCAAGGCGCAGAGGTATCAGGTCGATTTGCCGTCGGGGTTCGAGAAAGCGAAAGTCGTAATGGAAAACGTGATTTCGCATGATGTGCGGCGCGACATCGGCGGGGATGAGCAGAGGATCGATCGGGTGCAGACGGCGACTTCGAATGAGACGTTCAAGCATCTGCTGCTGCCGGTGTGGATTGGGGCGTACCGGTTTCAAGGAAAGGTTTTTCAGGTGGTGGTGAATGCTCGGACGGGCGAGGTGCAGGGTGAGCGGCCTTATAGCGCGATGAAGATTACCTTACTGATCTTGGGGATTTTGATTTTGATATTGGTGTTGTGGGTGTTGTCGCAGAGGTGAGGCAAGCGATATTGGCCGCTGATAAACGCTGATGCACGCTGATAAAACAAAGCGGCTAGACAAGAAGCTGGCGGCAGGTGTTGATTTTAGAGGGTAGAATGGACCAAGGTCATCATGGCTTACGCCCGCATAGGGGCGGCATTGTTGGTTTGGTGCGTCTTCGCTCCTGCGCAGGCGCCGCCTACACAAGCTGCTGCCGATAAATCGCCGGAGATTGCGTCGCGCGACGCGCCGTCGACGTTTAGTTCCAAGGTGAACCTGGTGATGGTTCCGGTGGTGGTGCGGGATCCACGGGGTCATGCGATCGGCACTTTGAAAAAAGAGGATTTTCAGCTTTTCGATAAGGGTAAGCCGCAGGTTATTTCGAGGTTCGCCATCGAAACAGCCGACGGACGGTTGAAGCCGATGCAGGTGACCGGGGAACCGGACCTGGAAGAAAAGAAGCCTACGGACGATCTGCTGCTGGCCAACCGGTTTGTCGCGTACGTTTTCGACGATATGCATACCAATTTTGCCGATCTGGCCCAGGCTCGCGCGGCGGCTGTGAAGCATCTGGCGGAGACACTGAAGGGCGCGGATCGGGCGGCGGTTTATACGACGTCGGGGCAGACGGCGCTCGATTTTACGGACGATCGCGACAAGTTGCAAGAGACGATGAATCGGATCCTGCCGCGGTCGCGGTTGAGCGGAGGCCTCAGTCAGTGCCCGGATATCACGCCTTACATGGCGGACCTGATCCAGAACAAGAACGACACGATCGCGCTGGCGGCGGCGGGAAGGGAAGCGGTGGCGTGTGGCGCGGCCACTACGGCGGCTATCGGACAGTCCATAGCGCAAGGGGTCGCCAGCCAGGTTTTGGGCGTGGCGGAGGCCGATGTTCAGGTCACACTCTCGACCCTGAAAGCCACGGTGCAGAGGATGGCGGCGATGCCGGGGCAACGGACCGTGGTGCTGGTTTCGTCGGGATTTATCGTGACAATCAATTACCGGCAACAGGAAGTGGAATTGATCGATCGCGCCATTCGAGCCAACGTTACGATCAGCACGCTCGACGCGCGGGGGTTGTACGTGATCGTGCCTGGCGGCGATGCGAGCCAGAGTTCGACCAGTATTGTCGCGTCCAACAACAGGGCCCGGTATCAAACGGAGGCCGCGCTTGCCGAGGGGGATGTGCTGGGCGAATTGGCCGATGGGACCGGTGGGACGTTTTTTCATAATAATAACGACTTGCTGGAAGGGTTCCGGCAGACGGGGGCGACGCCGGAGTTTATGTATATCCTTGGTTTTTCGCCGCAGAACCTGAAGTTCGATGGAACTTACCATTCATTGAAGGTGACAGCGAAGGAGACCAAGGGCGTTTCTTTGCAGGCGCGGCGCGGATATTATGCTCCGAAACACGCGAACGATCCGGCGGAGGACGCGAAGGAAGAGATTCGCGTGGCACTGTTCTCGCGCGAGGAGCTGTCGGACATTCCGGTGGAGTTGCACACGCAATTTTTCAAGTCGACCGACACCAACGCCAAGCTCGCGGTGCTGGCGCACGTGGACTTGAAACATCTCCACTTTAAGAAGGTCGACGGACGGAGCCGGAATGTGCTGAGTATCGTTTCGGCGGTGTTCGATCGCAACGGAGTTCTGGTGGGCGCGATTCAAAAAGACGTCGAGATGCGGCTCAAAGACGAGACGTTTAATGCGAGGATCGCCAACGGGGTGACGATGAAGACCAGCTTCGACGTGGCTCCAGGGAGTTATGTGGTCCGGCTAGTGGTTCGAGATAGCGAAGGGCAGACGATGGCGGCGCACAATGGCGTAGTCGAGATTCCGTAGGGAGGGATCATGAAAATTCTTGGCAGCTTCCTTTTATTCGCGGCGTATGGGGCCGCGCAACAGACACCTGCGTCAACGACGCCTTTACCGGCCGATCCGAACAATGTGCTACGCGTGGAAACCAACGTGGTGCTGGTGGATGCGGTGGTGACCGACAAGAAGGGCAACTACGTCCGCGATCTGAAGCAAAAGGATTTTAAGGTCTGGGAAGACAACAAAGAGCAGCAGATCAAGAGTTTTTCCTTCGAGGCCGACCCTGCGTCGCCTTTGAACAATCAGCCGCGCTACATGGTGCTGTTCTTCGATAACTCGACTATGGGTTTCGGGGAGCAGGCGCAGGCACGGAAGGCGGCGGCGAGTTTCATCGACGCGAATGCAGGGCCGAACCGGCAGATGGCGATCGTCAACTATAGCGGCTCGTTGCAAATCGCGCAGAATTTTACCAGCGATGTGGAGCGGCTGAAGGCGATCGTGAACGGGACGAAAATCCCGGTGGGTCCGTCGCCGAACGAATCGGGCGCGGGTGGGCTGGGCCGTGCCGCCGCGAATTTCGGGACGCGCAACGTGATCATGGCGATTCGCGATATGGCGAAGAGTCTGGCGACGATTCCGGGACGCAAAACGATGGTCCTTTTAACGGCCGGATTTAAAGTTTCACCGGACATCCTATCGGACGTGACGGCAACGATCGACGTCTGTAACCGGTCGAACGTGGCGATTTATCCGATCGATGTTCGAGGGCTGGTGGCGGGCAGCGCGTCGATTTTGCCCATGCCAATGCCGATGGAGCAGTCTCCTTTCCGGAATGTCGCCTATAGTCCGTTGCAGGGGCGAGGAGCGGGAACCTCCGGGTCCACTGGGAGCGGAAGCACTGGAGGGACGAGCAGCGGAGGAGGCGGGGGTCGCGGCGGCGCGCCTTCTGCTCCGGGAGCAGGCAGTGGATCTGGCGGGAGCCGCAGCGGTACAGGCTCGACCGGAACCAGCGGAACCAACGCAGGACGAACCGGCACCGGCGCTACGACCGTAATGCCACCGACGACTGCCGCGCGGATGATCGTCCCGAAAATTCCTGAAAGCGCGACCACCAATCAGCAGGTGATGTACATGCTGGCCGACGGCACTGGTGGATTCGTAATCGTCAATACAAACGATCTGCTGGGCGGGATGCAGAAGATCGCGAAGGAGATGAACGAGTTTTATCTGATCGGCTATACCCCTCCTGTACTCGAGGACGGCAAAGAGACGTGCCACACGATTCGCGTGAAGGTGGATAAGGGCGGCGATACCGTTCGCGCACGCACGGGATATTGCAACACGAAACCGAAGGACGTGCTGGCGCAGACGCCGACCGAAAAGACGCTGGAGGCTCGGGCGACGGCGGGGGCGGCGGGGACCGTTGCGGCATCGATGCAGGCGCCCTATTTTTTCACGGGCGTAAATGTGGCGCGGGTCAATGTCGCGATGGATATTCCGGCGCAGTCGATCAAGTTCGCAAAGGACAAGGGAAAGGAGCGGGCGACGCTTAGCGTTCTGGGCATCGCCTACAAAGCGGATGGCGCGGTGGCCGCGCGTTTCAGCGATGCGGTGAAGATCGACTTCGACAATGAGAAAGAGGTCGAGGCGTTTCAGCAGAGCTTGTATCATTATGAAAATCAATTCGACACGGCGTCGGGCACCTACAATCTGAAGGTGGTCTTCAGCGCGGGCGGCGAGAATTTCGGCAAACTGGAGCAGCCGCTGGTCATCGAACCGTATGACACGAAGAAATTCAGCATCAGCGCGCTCGCGTTCAGCACCAGGTTCCGGAAGACGGGCGAGGTCGATCAGGGGCTCGAAACGGCTCTTCTCGAAGACCGGACACCTCTGATCGCGCAGGGTTTTCAAGTGACGCCGGCAGGTTCGGCGAAGTTTAAGAAGACCGATCACGCGGCGATGTACTTCGAAGTTTATGAGCCGGCTCTGACCGCGGAGCAGCCACCTAAGGAAACGGCGGTTGGCCTCCAGATCCGGGTGGTGGACGACAAAGGAGCGGTCAAATCCGATTCCGGCGCGTTCCGCATCCCGCTTCCTGAAAAGGGCGGGAATCCCGCGATACCGTTTGCGGCGCAATTACCAGTCTCGACGCTGGAACCAGGGTCCTATAAGGTGATCCTGTTTGCGGTCGATAACGCGAATAATAAGACGGAGCGCACGACGAGTTTTGAGATGCAGTAAATCTTCAAGGTAGTCTCGGGGTGGAGAAGTCACTTGAGCTTTACAAGAGGACTCAATCATGACGAATAGAGAAGCAGGCATCAATGTAGTCCGCGAAATGATGGGCGACCAGGCGGCCCAAAACCTCAGCGCTTCCGCTGACTCAAACACCTTTGGTGCCCCGATCGCTGCCTACGCGGTCGACCAGGTCTTTGCGGATATCTGGACTCGTCCCGGTCTGGACAAGCGCTCCCGCAGCCTGGTTTCGATGTCCGTCATGATTGCCATGCGTCAGCCCCATGAATTCGCCATCCACATGGGGGCCGGGCTCAATAACGGCCTCACATTGAAAGAAATCGAGGAAGTTCTCGTCCAGGCGCTGCCATACGTTGGCTATCCTGCCATCGCAACAGCGCTGGCTGCTGCTGCCGAGGTTATCAAGGAGCGTGGTCTGGACGTCGACAAAAACTACACTGGCCACCGCGGCCTGCTTTGACACCAACCGGCATCCGCACTGCCGGTGTTGAACGACGCTTGACTGTACAACCCGAAGCTATCGTCTCGTGAACCACGATAGGTACCGATAAGTCGGCTAACTTCGTGGATCAGCTCCGCGTAACTTCAACCCTACGAGCATGCCTTGGCGGCCTGTTCTACTTAGGTGCTTTATCCTGGTTTGGCAGCTGCCAAGTCCCGATTAGTCGTATTACCGGACAAATGGAGGGCGGACTGATGTCCGCCCTTAAAAGTGCTCACGTGTTGATCGTTCGTGGGGGTTAGTGGGCTTGGGCGAAGGGGTTTTCGTCGGCGCTGGGGCCGTAGATTGATGGGACTGGGACT
>DATHOJ010000113.1:0-48136 GCA_035485055.1 Bryobacteraceae bacterium | reverse complement strand
TCAGCCGCGGACTCCTCTTTCAGCGCATTGCTGCTTTCCTCTCACGAGCTTATGCGGTATTGTCCCCAGTTTCCCGGGGGTATTCCCCACTAAAAGGTAGATGATCCACGTGTTACTCACCCGTACGCCACTTTACTCAGGATTGCTCCCTTTCTCGTGCGACTTGCATGTGTTAAGCGCGCCGCCAGCGTTGATTCTGAGCCGGGATCAAACTCTCGTTTGAACCGTTTGTTTTTAAAAGGCCAGACCGACATTTTACTGCCAGAACTGACCGTCGCTCCAGTTTGAACTCAAGTTACTGACGAACATTTCTATTTGTACACGCGCGACGCTTCCGTTACCGGAAAACGCTGCGCGTTTCACATTCAATCAGATTGTCAAACATCTGCGCATGAAACCCGCGATCGTTAGAAAGCGGATACCAAGCCGGCCTCGAAAGCCGTTCGGCCGCAACCAAATCAACCCTGGACCAAAATTCAGCCCGTTACGAGTCGGTTCGATTACAACCAGAAATTGGGAGATCTGAAAGAACTTCTTCAGAAAGGGGGCTATCGGGACTTCAGTCGGAAAGTGATTCCTTTACCGCGTCTTGCTGCCAACCCTACCCTAAAAAAGCGCCTAAGCGCCAAACCAAAAGCGCAAAAGTACTACTTAGCGCCTACTGCCATCAACTACTCTAGCAAACTGATGTCCGCTATGCAAGAGTTGTTTCAACTTTTTTCCAGTTTATTTCAACTCTGCCGCGGGTGCTTCGTTCGACGGCAAAACCAGAGTAGCAGACGGGTTGGGGATGCGCAAGGGATTCGTAAAAGTATTTCTATCTTGTTTAAGAATGTGGGGATAGGGGTCGGTGGGCGGGTCGGGGACCCGCCCTACTGTGATGTGTGCGATGGCTCCGCATTTTGTCGGTTTTAGCTGAGGGTTATGTCTACGGTGCCGTCGTCGAAGCCGGAGCCGTCGGCTTGGGCTCGCACTTTTACTTTTGTGGGCGCTGCGGGCAGAGAGGCTGGAGCGGTATAGGTTGCGGTGCCGCTGCCGGCGCTCGCGATCGATCCCAGGGCGGGTTCGTCCAGCGACCAGCGTATGGAAGTAGGGACTGGGGTGCCTGCGGACGTGCTGGGGACGGAGAGGCTCAATACAACTGTCGCGGAGGGCGCGGTTACGTGGGCCGGAGTGGCGGAGAGCTGGAGGGCGGGACGGCTGACTCCGGCGGGGTTCGAGAACTGGATGCCTTTGCTGACCAGGTAGGAGCTGCCGCTGATGCCCAGCAGCACCATAATCTGGTCGGGAATCACCGGGAAGGCGGGCTGGGGTTGGTTTTCCATGATGACCAGGAAGAGGCTCATCGAGATTACAACCGTGAAGATCAGGAATTGCAGACGGGAAAGGCTGGCGTCTCCGTTGGGCTCCGAGATGACGCGGCTGATATTGATTTCGTTGGTCCAGACCTTTATCAGGAAAGTGAGACACAACAGGCCGACAAAAACCACCAGCACCCAACCGGCGGCGAGTCCCAGCACATCGAATCGCATCCGTGTTTCTCCTTTATATTAATTTTTTTCGCGGAATGCGGTGAAGCCTTTTCCGCCCAGGTAAATGACGTGACTCAGGCCGAGCAACTGGAGCGATCCGTTGGGAAGCTCCGGCATCTGGCCGGGTGCGGCGTGGCGCACCAGCAGCAGGTATTGCAGGGCCACGATAATGGTGGCCAGCAGCATCTGCACGCGCTCCGGGCTGAAATAGCGGGTGCCATCGCGGCGCATTCCATGGAGCAGGTAGCGGGTGTTGATTTGGCCGGTGAGCAGCTTAAGGGCGACGATGGCGGCCAGGCCGTAGACGAATAGATTTACTTCCCAGCGGGCGATGGAGATCAGGCGGGAGAAATCCATTTTATTTTAAATTGCCGACGATGATACACGAATATTTTTTATTGCGCAATAGAAATGTCCGGTGGGTTTATGGAGGTTCACGGGAAATGCGGGGGCGCGGGGACCGAGCGGCGACACGAGTGTCGACGCGGCACGCGTGGACGCGTGCGCCACATTTATTGGTCGGGCGTTGGAGGGGCTGGGAGAAGTGGATTGGTCGGGTGGCGAGAGGAAGACGGGGGCTGGGGAGAAATGGATTTGGCCGGCGGGCGGGCGATGGTATCCTGGGGCAGAACGCACATGGCGTACAGCACTCGCTCCTATGCGCGAAGTTATTCGGACTCGGGGGGGTTGCCGCCTGCGATCAAGTGGTTGTTGATTGCCAACGTCGGCGTTTACCTGTTGCAATTTTTTGTCGGCCTCGCGGGCGGGGGGTGGTTTTTCAACCTGTTCTGGCTGCGGCCGCTCGATGTGGTCTCGCACTTTTTCATCTGGCAGGTAGCGACGTACATGTTCCTGCACGGGAATGTGTTTCACATCGCCTTCAACATGTTCGCGCTGTGGGTGTTCGGAGCGCCTCTCGAACAGGCGTTCGGGACGCGGAAGTTTTTGAACTTTTATTTTTTGTGCGGGATCGGGGCGGGGGTTTTCGTAGTGCTGGCCGCCTATCTATTTGGGAATCCGGCGATTCCTACGATCGGGTCCTCGGGGGCGATTTACGGGATTCTGATGGCGAGCGCGGTGCTGTGGCCGGATCAGATTGTATTGATGTTCTTCCTGTTTCCGATCAAATTGCGGTATTACGTGATGGTGGTGGGGGCGATCGCGTTCCTGGGGACGTTCCAGCCGGCGAGCGGGGTGAACGACTTCGCGCACTTGAGCGGGCTCGGGTTCGGGTACCTTTATGTAAAGATGAGGCGGGTGCGGGGGTTCAGGTTCGATCCGGTGGGGATGGCTCGGGAGAAATATAAGGCTTGGAAGCTGGCTAGGGCGAAGAGGCGGTTTCAGGTGTATTTGAAGAAGAATGGAAGAATACAGTGAAGAAGTAGCCAGTCCGGGACGGACGCAAAAAACGCGTAGCCAGGAGAAAAGCATCGCGCAACCCTGTTTGCGGATTTCTCGTCATAATGTGGAGTGGTGGTCCTTCTATGAAATATTTTGCGATGGCTGCGGTTGGTTTATTGGGCTTGGGGCTGGGGATTCGGGCGGCTCAGGGGCCGGTGACGCAGGGGAGTGAGACGGTCAGCAAGAAGAAGACTACGACCGATCCGAATGCGCCGGCGTCGACGGATACGACTACCGATCCGAATGCGGAGAAGATTCCATCGAAGTACAAGCCCAATAAGGACGGGCTGCCGCAAGGGGCGCCGACGTTCAGGTCCGATGTCATGACGGTGACGCTGGATGTGGCGGTGCTGGACAACCATGGGAATCCGATTCCGAAGATTCCGCAGGAGAGGTTCCGGATTTTAGAAGACAATTCGCCGCAGAAGATCACGGGGTATTCGGTGGGCGAGGCTCCGATGACGATCTGCCTGGTGGTGGAGTTTTCGAACCGGTTCCAGAAATTGTACACGATGAACTGGGCGGAGACGCTGAACGATGCGTACGGATTCGTATCGACGCTGAAGCCGGAAGATTACCTGGCGATTATCGCGTACGACATGCGGCCGGAAATTTTGTCGGACTTCACCACCGATCGGATGATGGCGCAGCAGGCGCTCTCGCGGCTGCGGATCCCGGCGTTTTCGGAAGCGAATCTTTACGACGCGCTGGTGTTCACGGGCGAGCGGATGCAGGACATCGAGGGGCGCAAGGCGATTGTGCTGCTATCGAGCGGCATCGATACGTTCAGCAAGCTGACGTTCGATAAGGCTCGGCATGCGATTCAGGATAACGGGATTCCGATTTATGCGATCGGGCTGGCGCAGGCCCAGAGGGAGATGCAGGGGGCGATGAGGCCGGGGATGGGCGGAGCGATGTCCGACATGAACCTGGCGGTATCGAACGAGCAGATGAAGACGTTCGCGACGGAGACGGGCGGGCGCGCGTTTTTCCCGCGGTTCCAGGGCGAGATGTCGGGGATTTTCCAGATGGTGCATCAATCGCTGCGCAGCAATTACACGCTGACGTATCAGCCGAGCAATCAGACGAAGGACGGAAAGTACCGGAGGCTGAAGGTGGAGCTGGTGAATCCGGAAACGAACCAGCCACTGAAGGTGGTGGATGAAAAGAACAAGCCGATCAAAGTGCAGATCGTGACGAAGGCGGGCTATAAAGCTCCGCGCGAAGTGGAATAGCGGGCGCTCTGCGCCATTAATCGAAGAAGTCAAGAACTCAATGTGTCCGCATTTCAGGGCGTTAGAAATGCGTTGACAGACATGTTGCAGCTTTGTTAATTTCTCGTTGTTCTTCCCATGCCCCTTCGCAAAAATTCTTCCACGTCAGCTCGAACAACGGCGCCCAGCAGCATTCTTTTAGTCGACGACAACAAGCTGGGGCTTTGCGCCCGCAAGAGCGTGCTCGAAGAACTGGGGCATCGGTGCGCGACGGCTGCGAATGGAGTGGATGCGCTCGAACAGTTTAACGATAGTAAGTTCGATCTGGTGGTGACGGATTACAAAATGCCGCGGATGAACGGGCTGGAGTTGATCGTGGGGCTGCGGAGGATCACTCCGGATTTGCCGGTGATTCTGATATCGGGGTTCGTGGATTCGCTGGGGTTGAGCGAAGAGAACACGGGCGCGGATGTGGTGATCATGAAGAGCGCGAACGAAGTTTCGCACATGGTGAGAGCGGTCGCGCGGCTGCTGAGGAAGAAGCCGGTGCGAAAGCCCGCGGGGTCTGAGAGTGCGGCGGCGCGGGCTAAGAGGAAGTCGGTTTAGCTTGAAGAGGGCAGGTCGGGAACCTGCCCCACTTAGCTTAGGAATGTACCGGGTTTTAGCCAGCCTAGGGACACTCCGGTCATTACTAGCCCGATACAAACAATTACGAACGCGGAGAGGACGGGGATCAGGCGGAAGGCTGGGTGCTGGCTGGTCTTCACGGGATCGGGCAGCCATTTCTTCGCGTAGATCACCATCATTCCGATCGCCATCAGGACTCCGGCTAAGCCTAGGCTGAAGGACACCAAGAGCAGGAGACCGAGGCCGACGTGGCCTAGTGAGATGGAGATCAGCAGGAGCACTAAAGCGGAGGGGCATGGGACCATGCCTCCGCTGGCTCCTAGCGCGATCAGACTTTTCAGAGAGACTTCGCCTTCGGGGACGTGGCTGTGGCCGTGGGGGCCGTGGTCGTGGTCGTGATGATGATGGTCGTGGGTGTGGGGGTGGGTGTGCGGATGCGCGTGATCGTGGTGGTGATGATGATGGTGGTGGGCGTGGGCTTTGGCTTTATTCAGGGTGCGGAGGCGTTTGTAGAACAGGGTCGCGCCGATCAGGATTATCGAGATTCCTGAGGCTACGCCCAGCCACGTTACTAATTTTTCGGGGGCCAGATATTTTGCGAAGGCCAACGTGACCAGGCCGAGGATGAAGACGCTGATGGTATGGGTCAGGGTCACCATTCCGCCTAAGAATGCTGCTTGTTTCATGGTTCCACGCGAGCCTACCAGATAAGCGGCGACCATCGTCTTTCCGTGGCCGGGGGATTTGGCGTGCAGTGCGCCGAAGGCGAAGGCTACGGCGATTCCGATCAACATTACGTTGAAGGGAATATCATGCTGGCTTAGCATGCGGGAAAGATAATCGCCTTTGGTGACTTCTCCGGCTACTGGTTTGGGGGTCGCGGAGGGAGCTGGCGTGGCGGCTTGGGTTACGGGCGCGGTGGGTTGTTCGATGGGGACTATCTTCGTCACGATCACCGGAGCTTCTACGTGCCATTCGATGGAGGCGCGGAGATCCTGCGGGGGAGTCAGCGTGGGATCGGCGGGATATTCGGTTAAGGCTTTGCTGCGGTCGTTTCCGCTTTGGCTCGCTTGGATGATGGGCGTGTTGTCGCTGGACGCGATTACGATTTCTTTCCAACCGGCGCGTTCGGGATAGTTGCGGTCTTCGAAGGCTAGCTTGCCTTGGACGTTTTTCAGGCGCAGAGAGGATTCGATGCGCGAGACGTGCATGCCTCCGGCGCCGTCGGAGAGTTTGATTTTCGTGCTTTCAAGAGTGGGGATCAGCGTCGCGCCGTTGGAGGTGAAGGTCAGATTTTTCAGCCACGCTTCCGCTTGGAGTTTGCCTTTTTCGTTCAGCGTTTCCTGGGGGATCTTGGCGTCGGCTGAGGGGTCCAGGTTCCAGTCGCGCATTAGCTGGTAGGTCGGGATTTCGGCGAGGTCGAGGACGTAAGTGATTTGCACCGACTTCTTTTGGACGTCGAACCTGGTGAAGTGGCTGACGCTGAAGTTGCCCATGGGGTGAGCGGTTAGGACCAGGGCTGCTAGGAACGGGATTAGACTGCGCTTCATTTTTGGTTGGCTCCGATGATTATACGTCGGGGGAGGGTTGGCGGATTTAAGTTGGGGGGGAAATTCGCCGGCTGGAAAACGGGGTTGAGTGGAGGGGGGCGAAAAACGGGACAGACCCCTCTGTCCTTGCGGCGACGGATTTGAATTGCTTTTGCGGGGGATAGTGGCGCCTTGGGACAGAGACGTCAGTCCCGGTTTTCGCGCACTGCGGTGGGCTTGAAGGGTGAACCTGCCCCACTGTTAGACACATGCGCTAGAATGATCCAGTGCAGCCGGATACCGCTCTTCAACTTGCTACCGCTCAACTTAACCGGGTTCGTTCGGAAATTGGAAAGATCATTGTCGGCCAGCAGGATGTGGTCGATGGGGTTTTGATTTGTCTGCTTGCGGGCGGGCATGTTTTGCTGGAGGGCGTTCCGGGGCTGGGGAAGACCACCCTGCTGCGCACGCTTTCGCGCGTATTGCATTTGAAATACTCGCGGATTCAGTTTACGCCGGATTTGATGCCGGGCGATATTGTCGGGAGCATGATTATCGACAGCGATAGCGGCGCGCGCGCTCTACGATTCCAGCCGGGGCCGATTTTTACGCATCTGTGTCTGGCCGATGAAATTAACCGCGCTACACCGAAGACCCAGTCTGCGCTGCTCGAAGCGATGCAGGAGCACACGGTTACGATCGGTACGACGACCCATGCCCTGGAAGCTCCGTTCCTGGTTATGGCGACGCAGAATCCGATCGAAATGGAAGGGACTTATCCGCTGCCGGAGGCGCAGCTTGACCGGTTCCTGATGAAGATTCTGGTGAAGTATCCTTCTCGCAGCGATCTGAGCACGATTGTCGAGCGGACGATTCAGAAAGATGAAGTGGAGTTGGATAACGTTCTGGACCGGGACGCGATTCTGGGTTTGCGCGATGTTTGCCACACGGTGCTGGTGGCGCCGCATGTGCAATCGTACGCGATTGATTTGGTGATGGCTACGCAGCCCACGGCGGATCAGTCGCACGACCTGGCGAAGAAATTTATCCGTTATGGAAGTTCGCCGCGCGGGGCGCAGGCGCTGGTGGAGTGCGGACGGGTATTGGCGCTGATGCATGGACGATTGCATCTATCGACGGAGGACATCGAGGCGGTTGCGCCGGCGGTTCTCCGGCACCGAATTATTCTAAACTTCGACGCACATGCCGAAGGGGAAACACCGGAGACGATCCTCAGTCGCATCATTCCGAGCGTGGGCGCGGCAGTTCATAAATAAGGGGATGCTAGTGGTGGTTTTCCTTTCGCAGTCCAGGTGTCGACGGTCTCGACAACATCAGCGAGCGAGAGTGCGGCTTGATTCGCTCCGCGGACGGGGCGAAAAGTGTGGACAGCCCGCTCTGTCCACGCGGCGCGCGAGTGATCGGACGCTTCCCCGGAGAATTCCAGGCGCCTTGGGACAGAGTAGGCAGTCCCCATTTTTCGCGATTTTGTTCTGCGCGGGGAAAGTACTCGCGCCGAGGGCGCTCAGATAAAGAACGTGCCTATACCTCTTATTGACCGGGAACTTCTTGAGAAGCTGGAACGGCTTACTATTCATTGGCAGAAATCTTTGCCGGGGCTGGTGGGCGGACACAATACTTCGCGATTTGCGGGCGCGGGGCAGGAATTTCTCGACCACCGGCACTTCCATCAAGGCGACGATCTGCGGGCGGTCAATTGGAGAGCGTACCTGCGGCTGGAAAAACTGTTCCTGAAGATGTTTCAACTGGAGCCCCGCATTCCGGTGCGGATTCTTCTCGACATCAGCAAGTCCATGGAGACGGGGAAGGTTCCGAAGTTCGATTACGCGCGGAAGCTGGCGGCGGCCATGTGTTACGTGGGACTGGTGAGGCTCGATTCGATTTGCTTGCAGCCGTTTTCGAGCGGACTGGGCGATGCGTTTCTGGCTAGCGGCGGACGGCACCGGTTTCAGCAGGCGGCGACGTTTTTATCGAATTTGAAATGCGGCGGCGCGACCAATTTTTTCGGGGCGGCGCGGGATTTTATTTCGAAGTATCCGCAGAGGGGCCTGGTGATCGTGGTCTCGGATTTCCTGGACGATGCGGATTGCGAGAAGCCTCTGCAATACATCAGCGACTTCGGGCATGAGCTGATCCTGACGCAGGTTTATGCGGAGGAGGATCGGGAGCCGCCTTGGGACGGCGAACTGGAACTGGAGGACGCCGAGACGGGCGTCCATGTGGAACTGGCGTTCGATTCCGATGCGCGGGCGCAGTATACGGCGGCGTTCGATGAATACTCCCAGCATCTGCGTCACGTTGCTTTACGCAATTCCGGCCGTTACGTAGCGATACCGACCAGCGTCCCAATAGAAGACGCCCTTTTCGGACCCATGGTGCGCAGCGGAGCTATCGAGTAAGTGAATTTTCTAAATCTCAGCCTCGGCGAATTGCTCGGAGTAGCGGGAGCGATCTCGGCGGGGGTGGTGGCGCTGTATCTGCTGGACCGTTCGAAGCGGCGGCAGGTGGTGGCGACGCTGCGGTTCTGGACTGCGGCGGATTCGCGGACGGAGATGAAGCATCGCAAGCGGATCCAGCAGCCGTGGAGTTTACTGCTTCAATTGTTGAGCCTGCTGTTTTTGCTGATCGCGCTGGCGGGGCCGCGGTTGGGGACGGACGATTCCGGGCGCGACCATGTGCTGATCCTGGATACGTCGGCGTGGATGGGAGCGCGGAACGGCCGGACGAATCTGGAGGATGCGGCGCGGGTGGCGGCTCGAGCGTATGTCAAGGCTCTGCCGTCGAGGGATCGGGTGATGGTGGTGCGGGCGGATGCGCTGGCGACTCCGGTAACGGCGTTCGAATCCGACCGGCAGGTTTTGGAAGATGCGATCGGGCGTTCGCAGCCGGGGGCGTCGGCGTTGAACCTTTCGCAGGCTTTGGAGTTCGCGCAGAGGGCGCAGAAGCTGCAAGCACAGCACGCGGGCGAAATTGTTTATGCGGGCGCGGGAAGGGTTCCGGAGGATGAGGCTGCGCTGAGCGCGGTTCCAGCGAATTTGCGGGTGTTGCAGGTGGAGGGAACGCAGGAAAATGTCGGGCTGCGGAAGGTTGGACTAAGAAGATCGAGTTCGGCGGCGGATACTTGGGACATTTTTGTTTCGGTCAAGAATTACGGATTGAAGCCGCGCGATGTGGGGCTGGAGCTGCAATTCGGAGGTGCGCCTGCGGGGTCGCGAAGTTTTTCGCTGAAGCCGGGCGAGGAGCAGCAGGCTACGTTCGCTTATAAGACCCATGCGGCGGGGTATCTGGAGGCTCGGCTAAATTCAAAAGACGCATTTCCGCAGGACGATCGGGCGGTGGTGGAGTTGCCATCGGAGAAGCCTTTGCGGGTGGTGGTGTATTCAAATGAACCGGCTCTGCTGAAGCCTTTGATTGCGGTGAACAGTCAAGTGAACGCTACATTCGAATCGCCTGCGAAATATGATCCTGGCGTCAAGGCGGATATTGTGGTTCTGGATCGATTCGCGCCGGCGGCGAAACCGCAGGTTAGTTCGATATGGATCGAGCCTCCGGCGGCGGGGTCGCCGATTGCTGTTAAGGGGACTCGGAATGCGGTGAAGCTGGAATCGTGGAGGACGGATACTCCGCTGGGGGCGGGGTTGCGGACTAAGGATGTGCAACTGGGGTCGGCGGAGGTGTTTACGCTGGCGGCTGGAGACATTCCGGTGGCGGAGTCGGCTGAGGGGCCTTTGATTGTGGCTCGACCGGGGTCGCCGAAGATTGTTGCTTTGGGATTTCATCCGGTGAAATCGTCGATGAAGTATGAACTGGCTACTCCGCTGCTGATCGCGAACACTTTGCGGTGGATGGCTCCGGATGTATTTCGGAGCCGGGAGGTGCAGGCGGGGACGGTCGGGACCGTGACGGTGCCGGTCGAGAAGGGGACGGATCCGGCGGCGGTAAAAGTCGTCACTGAGGATTCGCGGCCTTTGCCGTTTACGATCGAGGATAATTTACTCCGGTTTTTCAGTGGGGCTCCGGCGACGGTTCGGGTGCTGACGGGGTCGCGGGAGCTGGTCTATTCGTTGACGTTGCCGGATGTGGGGGATGTGGTGTGGAAGGCTCCGGCGTCGGTGCATAAGGGGATTCCTCGGGCTACGGGGAATTTGGTTTCTACGACGGATATTTGGCCTTGGTTCGCGGTGTTGGGGGCCCTGGGGTTGTTGGTGGACTGGATGTTGTTTGGCCGGAGCCGGGCGTTTCGGTTGAGGGCTGCTAAGGCGGCGATTGGGTCGATTTGGAGGAAGGCTTCGTGAGGGCTGCGACAGAAGTCTGTGGGCGGCTAGGGTCTTTTTCGCTGCGAGGAGGTGGTCAGTCTCAGGATTTGCGCGTCGTGCGGATTAGCGCTGCGACACCCGTCTGTGAGTGGCTAGGGGACAGACAGCCTTTTTCGCTGCGTAGGCTCGTGAAGGCAGTGGTGGGGCGGGGCGAAAAAGGTAGTCAGTCCCTGGATTTGCGGCTCGTGCGGATTAGCGCTGCGACACACGTCTGTGAGTGGCTAGGGGACAGACAGCCTTTTTCGCTGCGTAGACTCGTGAAGGCAGTGGTGGGGCGGGGCGAAAAAGGTGGTCAGTCCCTGGATTTGCGCGCCGTGCGGATTAGCGCTGCGACACACGTCGGTGAGTGGCTAGGGGACAGACAGCCTTTTTCGCTCCGTAGGCTCGTGAAGGCAGTGGTGGGGCGGGGCGAAAAAGGTAGTCAGTCCCTGGATTTGCGGGTAGGGGACAGATGGTCCTTTTCGCTGGTTAGGCTCGTGAATGCTGAAGTAGCGAGCGGCGCAGAGGGTGGTCCGGTCCTGAATTTTGGTCGAAGGTGTTTGTATGACTTTTGATCGGGAGTGGGTGCTGCTGATTTCGTGGCTGCCGGTGGCTTGGGCTATTTTTGAGTGGCGGCGGACGCAGAGACATTTGGCGCTGGTGTTGAAGGCGCTGTCGTTTATCGCGGTGCTGGTCGCGCTCGCGGAGCCTCATCTCGCTACAACCGAAACTAAAGTTGCGCTGGCGGTACTGGTGGACACTTCGGCTAGCGTTTCGCAGGCGGATCTGGATCGGGCTTCGCAGCTTGCCAAGGCGATCAACGAAGAGAAGGGCCGGCATTGGGTCCGCGTGATTCCTTTTGCGCGGTCGACGCAGACGCTGGAAGGGAATTTGCGGCTGACGGCTGGGGAAGCGGGACGGGCTACGGATCTGGAGGCGGCGGTTCGGGAAGCGGTGGCTTCCCTGCCCGCGGGGATGGTGCCTCGGGTGGCGTTGATTTCGGACGGCAAGGAAAATAAGGGCAGCATTGCGAGGGCGGCGTGGCAGGCACAGCAGTTGGGGATTGCGATCGACACGTTCGCTTTGAAGGGACGGCCGAAGCCGGCGCTGCGGCTCGAGACGATTTCGCTGCCTTCGCTGGCGTTTACGGGCGAACAGTTTCCGATCGACCTGGTGGTGTCGGCTCCAAAGGCGGAGACGGCTGAGGTCGAGATGGCGGCTGAGGGTCACGCGCTGGGGAAGACGACAGTTTCGTTGCAGGCGGGCGAGAATCCGGTGCGGCTGCATGCGGCGCTGAATACTCCGGGGGCGTTGGATTTATCGATCGCGATTAGAAGCGGCGGGGAAAGCGAAGTTCGGTACGATCAGGCGGTGATGCTGCGCCGGCCGAAGATCCTTTATGTATCGCAGGACGCGGGGACGGTGGATTCGCATCTATCGGCGACACTGGCGGCGGCGCAGTTCGATGTCGAGCGGGTGAACGATTTTACCAGCGGCGATCTGGCTCCGTATCAGTTGATCATTTTCAATAACTGGGATCTGGAAGCGATTCTGCCAGCGCGCAAAGAGGAGTTGGAGAAATACGTGAAGGGCGGCGGAGGGCTGCTGATTATCGGTGGCGAGCGCAACGTTTACGCGGAGGGGAAGAAGGAAGAGGACGCGCTGGACCGGGCACTGCCTGCGAAGCTGGCGCCTCCGAGGTCGCCGGAAGGGACGGCGGTCATCCTTATTATTGATAAGTCGTCGTCGATGGAGGGGCGCAAGATCGAGCTGGCGCGGCTGGCTGCGATCGGGGTGGTGGATAATCTGCGGCCGATCGATCAGGTGGGTGTGCTGATTTTCGATAACTCGTTTCAATGGGCGGTGCCTTTGCGGCGCGCGGAGGATCGGCCGCTTATAAAGAGGTTGATTTCTGGGATTACGCCGGATGGAGGCACGCAGATTTCGCCGGCGTTGAATGAGGCGTTTCGAAGAATCCTGCCGGCGAATGCGACGTTCAAACACATCGTGCTGCTGACGGACGGAATATCGGAAGAGGGCGATAGTTTGGATCTTTCGCGCGAGGCGCTGCTTAAGAAAGTCACGATTTCGACGGTCGGGCTGGGGCAGGATGTGAATCGGGCGTATCTGGAGAAGGTCGCACAGTTTGCGGGCGGGAAATCTTATTTCCTGAATGAGCCGGCCGGCCTGGAACAGATCCTATTGCGGGATGTGATGGAGCATACGGGATCGACGGCGGTGGAGAAGCCGCTGGTGCCGGAGGTTTCGCAGCACGCGGAGATTCTGGAGGGCACGGGGATCGAGACGGCTCCGGCGTTGAAGGGATACGTGAAATTTATCGCCAAGCCGACGGCCGAGACGATTCTTTCGATCGATAAGAAAGATCCGCTGTTATCGCGGTGGCAATACGGGTTGGGACGGTCGGCGGTGTTTGCGTCGGACGCGAAGGCTCGGTGGGCGGCGGATTGGATTACGTGGAAAGGGTACGACAAGTTTTGGACCAACTTGAGCCGGGATCTGCTGCCGCATGCGCAGGCGGGCGAGGCTTCGATCGATTTCGATAGCGCGAACGGGGACCTGGTGGTGCAGTATCGATTGGGCCGCGATGTTCCGGAGCCGGCGACCATTCCCGGGATTTTTGTTTTTGGGCCGGATGGGTTCCAGCAGCCGATTGCGATTAAGAAGATTGCGTCGGGGGTGTTCGAAGGGCGGGTGCAGATCGGGGCCAAGCAGGGATTGTTCCGGGTGCGGCCTTTAGTGGAATCGAGGGCGTTTCCGGAGGCGGGGTTGTATCGGCCCGAGGCGGAGCTGGCGGATTACGGGTCCAATGAAGGGTTGCTGAAGCAGGTAGCGGAGTTTACGGGGGGTCGGTTTGAGCCGAGTCCCAAGGCGATGTTCGATCCGGGGCGGAGGCAGATTCCGTCGAGCGTGAGTTTGTGGCCGGGGTTGTTGGGGTTCGCGATTTTATTGAATTTGGCGGAGTTGGTTTTGAGGAAGTGGAAGGGTGTTACGGGGCAGGGGTAGGGTGGAGAAGAATGTTTTGGCCGCTGATGAACGCGGATGAACGCTGATAGGGCAAGATGCTGCTGATTGCGGCTCAGGTGATTTTGCTCGGGACTGGGACGCCTAACGCTGATCCTGAGCGGGCTGGCCCCTCGGTTGCGGTGATCGCGGGTGGGGTTCCATATCTGGTCGATTTTGGGCCGGGGGTGGTGCGGCGGGCTGCTGCGGCTCATATCAAACCTAGCGATTTGAAGATTGCGTTTGCTACTCATCTGCATTCCGATCATACGACCGGGCTGGCGGATTTGATTTTCACGCCTTGGACGCTGGAGCGCGCTGTGCCTTTGGAATTGTATGGGCCGCGCGGGATCCGTTCTATGGCTTCGCACATTGAATCGGCCTACGCAGAGGACATTCATGTGCGGCTCACGGGCGGCGAGCCTTCTAATAAGACCGGTTATCGCGTGAAGGCGCATGAGATTCGGCCTGGTGTGGTTTATCGCGATGCGAATGTCACGGTCACTGCGTTTCTGGTTCCGCATGGGGAGTGGAAGGAAGCGTTTGGGTATCGCTTCGACACCGCGGATGGCCGGAGCGTCGTGATTTCCGGAGACACGGGGCCGACCGATGTTGTCGCGAAAGCCTGCAATGGGTGCGATGTTTTGATTCACGAGGTTTATTCAGTTGAGGGTTTCAAGAAGAGGCCGGTGGAGTGGCAGAGGTATCATGCGCGGTATCACACGTCGTCGGAGGAGTTGGCGGGGATTGCCACGAAGGCTCGGCCGGGGGTGCTGGTGTTGACGCACCTGTTGTTTTGGGGGACTTCGGAGGAGGAGTTACTGGGCGAGGTTCGAAGGGGGTATGCGGGTAAGGTTGTTAGTGGTCGGGACTTGGATGTTTTTTAGGGCGCTGACCGACTCCCGCTGGTCGCGGTTCTGAACGCGGGGAGGGCAGGTCGGGAACCTGCCCCACTTCGACGCGCCACGACTTGAGACCGAACTCAGCATGAGGTCGGCTGAATTGAGGCAGGTCTAGCGTAGAGCGGAGAAAGACGCACACGGCGGATCGCTGGGCGCTGTCGAACAGTTTAACCTCTTCGGCAATCCTCTCCTCGTTCCAGCCTTCTTCGTCATCGCTCCCTGGACAGAGGAAGTACAGAGTGAACTCCGCGAGGGCGCTTTTGTCGTTCAGGGTTTCCATCGATCGCCACAGCCACGCAGGAAGAAACGCCACCAGCGCGTGTCATTCCAGCATTGACAGCGATCCTGAGTTGATGTCCACGAATTCAGGCGAAATCTGATCCCAGCACTTTCCCCGCAATTCCTGGCGCAGCGCACTGCATTCGACACATTCGCAGGCTGCGATGGGACCGTAGAACGGCTGCGGGGGAAAGGCGGAGACTAGCTGCGCGCGAAATTTTTCAAGGTCCATTTCAAGCCAGGCCAGCGCGTTCTAATAGGGCGTTGGGGTCGGGGTCGCGGCCCATGAAGCTGCGGTAGAGGTCGGCGGGGTCCTGGCTGTCGCCTTTGGATAAGATTTTTTCGCGGAAGTCGTGGCCGGCGGCGGCGCTGAAGATTCCCTCTTTTTTGAAGCGGGTGAACGCGTCGGCGTCGAGGACTTCGGCCCACTTATAGGAGTAGTAGCCGGCGCCGTAGGCCACCGGGCTCGCGAACAGGTGCGTGAAGCCCGTGATCATCGCGTAATCGTTGGGCAAAGGCGCGGCGGCGAATTGTTGGAGGATCGGGCGGGACCAATCTACCGGGTCGCCTAAGGAAGAGTTCCATTGGCGATGCAGGGCGAGGTCGACGAAGCCGAAGCCTAGCTGGCGCATCTGGGCGTTGGCGGCGCGGAAGGTTTTTGCGCGCTTCATTTTCTGGAACAGTTCTTCGGGAATCAGCTCGCCGGTTTCGTAGTGGCGTGCGAACAGATCCAGAGATTCGCGCTCCCAGCACCAGTTTTCCATGATCTGGGAAGGGAGCTCGACGAAATCCCATGCCACGCTGGTTCCGGAGAGGCTGCGGACTTCGACTCGGCTTAAGAGATGATGCATCAGGTGGCCGAACTCGTGGAAAATCGTTTCCACTTCACGGTGCGTGAGGAGCGCGGGTTTGCCGTCGACGGGCGGCGTCAGGTTGCCGCAGATCAGGCCCAGTTTGGGGAGCAGCGAATCCATCCAGGCACCGCCGCGCTTGTTTTCTCTGGGAAACCAGTCGGCGTAGAAAGAACCGGAATCTTCGATGGCATAGGTCTTGACGGAGGGATCCCAGACGGGGATGCCTTGCTCCTCTTTCACTACAATGCCGAAGACGCGGCGGAAAATTTCGAACATCCCGGCGACTACGCGATCGAGTGAGAAGTACGGGCGCAACGCTTCTTCATCGAAATCGTAGAGGGCGAGGCGCTGTTTTTCGGCGTAATAGCCGACGTCCCAGGGTTCGAGCTTGCGGCCTGCGAAGACTTCGAGCTCGGCGTTTTCCTCACGGAAGCGCTTTTCGGTTTTCTTGCGCAGGTCGTCGAGGAAAGTTTGGGCACGCTCGCCTTTGTGGGCCATACGATCGTCGAGAACCAGGTCGGCAAAGTCGGGGAAGCCTAAAAGCTTCGCTTTTTCGCGGCGCAGCTCAAGGATTTTTGCGATGAGAGGACGGTTGTTAAAGGGATCGGCCGCCCCACGAAGGTTAAAGGCACGCCACATCTGTTCGCGGACTTGACCGTCGTCCAGATAGGTCATTACGGCCAGATAGCTGGGGCCCTGGAGGGAGAATCGCCATCCCTCGGCGCCCTTCGCTTCGGCGGAGGCTTTCGCGGCTGCGACGGCCGATGGAGGAAGGCCTGCGAGCTTCGATTCGTCGGTGAGCACCAAGTCCCAGGCGTTGGTCGCATCGAGAACATTTTCTGAAAATTTGGTGGTGACTTCGGCCAGGGATACATCGATTTCTTTGAGACGGGCTTTTCCGGCGGGGTCGAGGTCAGCTCCGTGGCGCTTGAAGGAGGCTACGGTTTTGGTGAGGTAACGCAGCATGGTGCCGGTGAGGGCGCGGGCTTCGGCGGTCACGGCGTAGGTTTTTATGGCGTTCCAGAGGGCTTCGTTCAGGATCAGGCCGGAATAGAAGGCACTGACTTTGGGTTGGACAGCATTGTAAGCGGCGCGGAGCTCGGGGGTGGTGGCGACGCTTTCGAGATGACGGACGACGGCGATGGCGTAGTCGAGATTCTCGGTCATGGTGTCGAGGGCGCGGAGAGGATCTTTGCTGCTTATCGTGTTTTCGAGGCTCTTTTGGGCTCTGATCAAGAGCTCGTCTATGGCAGGCTCGACGTCGGAGGCCTGGATTTTGTCGAAGGGGATACGGAAAGAGATTTCGAGCAGCGGATTCATAGAAAATCCCAGATTAGCAGGGAACGTTGGTTGTGATTGATAGAAGCCACCGGATGAAGATAAAAAAAGGTTGGCCGCCGATGAACGCTGATGAACGCCGATCGAAACAAGACACTGAGGGGTTGGATGGCGAGACAAACCGAGGAGCTTTCTCCGGTGCATCCCCGAAGAGCTTCGAATGATTCTCGACGAAGCGGAACTGAGCGCCGACTCGGTCGCACTTGCCTGGCGCATCTCGGCTAACCGACAGCCCTACCAGAAGACGGCCTGAGCGCGTGCGATACTCAAGATAAGGTGGACGAACTCTCTCCCGTATCTCAACTTCTTAAAAAAGCCCGCCGGCGTTCGATGCTCGATCTCGTCCTCGACCAATCGGCGCTGGCGATCTCTATCGCTATGGGCGGAGCGATCGTGCTGATGCTCATCGGCACTTCACTCCTCGAATGGTATTGGATCGCCGTGCTGGCGGTCGCGAGCTTAGCCGCGGGCCTTTACCGGCTGCGCGGAAAAATTCCTTCGGAATACCGGTTGGCGCAGAGGATCGACTGGAAGATGAACCTGGCCGATGCGCTTTCGACGGCCACTTACTTTGAGGATGAAGACAAGCCGATTTGCGCGCAGCAGCGGCACTCGGCGGAGGAGATTGCGCGGACGATCGATCCGCGAATCGCCGTTCCGTTCACGCGGTCGCGATTCGCATGGCCCGCGGCTGGACTAGCGCTGGTGGCTTGCGGACTGTTCGCGTTTCGCTATGCGGTGACGGGAACGATGAGCCTGGAGCCGTCGTTGGTGAAGATGGCTTACGACACATTCTTCGGCAACAGCCCGCAGAAGCAGTTGGCGAAGAATAACATCCGCAAGCAGGCGATCGACCCGAACAGTCCTCTCGATCCGGGGAATCCGGACGCACCGACGACGCAGCAGGATCAGACGCCCGATTCGCAATTGCAGACGGTGGAGACGCCGGACGTGAACAATTCGGCGGCGGCAGATCAATCGAAAGAGGCGGCGAAAGGGGAGAAATCGTCGCCGGACGATACGCAGGGCGACAACGGCGAGAAGGGCGAAAAGGGCGAGCAATCCGCCAATCAGGACGACAAAGGGAATCAGGATAAGAAGGACGGGCAGAAGGGCGAGAAATCGAAAGAGGGCAAGCAGGACGCGAAGAATCAGAACGCGAATAACGAGAATTCCAGCATGCTCGACAAGCTGAAGGATGCGATGGCGAACATGCTGAACAAGATGAAGAGCACGCCACCCAAAGAAGCTCAGTCAGCGCAAAATTCGCAGGATTCGAAGTCGGGCAGCCAGGAGAAGGGGCAGAAGAGCGCGCAGAATCAAAAAGGCTCGCAGAGCGATTCGCAGGATGCCGATGCGCAAAGCGACCAGCAACAGCAGCAGGGCGACAAGAGTGAGCAGAAGCAGAGCGCGAATGCCAAGTCCGGCGATAAATCGCAGGACAAGAATAATTCACCGGACGCGAAGAGCGGGATCGGATCGTCGGACGGCGACAAGGCGGCTCGCGAAGCCGAGCAACTGAAGGCAATGGGGAAGATCAGCGAGATTCTGGGAAAGCGCGCTCAGAATGTCACGGGCGAGGTGATGGTGGAGGTCGGGTCCACTAAACAGCAGCTCAAGACGCCGTGGGCGCAGAAGCAGGCGACCCACGTCGAGGCAGGGAGCGAGATTCACCGCGATGAAGTGCCGCTGATGTATCAGCAGTTCGTGCAGCAGTACTTCGAGGAGATTCGCAAGGGTGCTGATCCTAAGGCTGGGGCTGGGAAATCGGTGGATACTAAGGGCACGGCGAAGGCTCCTAGTCCTTAACGCGGGCGGATCGGGGACCCACCCTACTTAGCGGCTCGGAATCGACGCTTTACTGTGCGCCATTTTGGAAGCTTTTTATGTCTTGTTCATTTATGCCCGGCTCGCCCGGGGCTACGTGGCTTAGTTTGCCTTGCTTCATCCACTGCTCCAGTTGATTTACCAGGCTGAAGAGGTGATCGAAGGAATCGACGGTGAAAAGCAAGGGTTGGTAATGGTCGATGGCGAAGCCTTGGTTGATCACCCATTCGAGCTGGAACGGGTAGCGCTGCACGTTCGGGGATTTGATGGCGTGCTCGATTTCGCCGTGCGAGCTTAACAGGCCGCTGCCGTAGACGCGCAGGCCTTGTTTCGATCGCATCAGCCCGAACTCGATGGTGAACCAGAAGAATCGGGCCATGGCGCGGATGATGCTGGTGAGCGATTCGGCGGGCATATGAGCGGCCGTGTGCGCGCAATCGCCCAAGCGGACCAGAGCCTCGGCGAAGGCGGGGTCGGCGTGCATGGGAACATGGCCGGCGATGTCGTGGAATATATCGGGCTCCGGCAGGTAGTCGAGCTGGTCGAAGCGGCGGATATTTACCGTGGTCGGGAAGGCGCGCCGGCGGAGGCAATCGAAGAAGAGGAACGCGGGTATATATCCGGCCACGCCTTTCGCTTGAAATCCGGTTAGGGGGCGCAGAAAGCGGTTCACGTCATCAAGGCGAGGGACGCGATCCGGCCGCAGACCGAGAGTCGAGACGCCTTTGAGGAATTGGTCGTTGGCGTATTTTTCCCACTGCGGCTTCATGCGGGAGTAGAGCATGCTCCAGGATTTGTGATCCTCGGGCGTGTAGAGGGCGTAGGGTTGTTCTATAAACGATGCCGTCATCTGCTCCCGTTTTCATGGTACACCATCGAAGCTCCACATACACGTGGTGCTTAGATGATTTTGGGAACAGGATAAGGTGTTTCGCCTGTATGCCTCCAGTGGACGGAATGTTACGCTGCCTACTGAGGTACTGCATGCGTAGGATTTTATTCATGATGCCGGTTCTAATCGCCGGGTTGGCGGGTGCCCAGACGATGACGGAAGTGGGGGCTTCGGCAGCAGGGAGCGCGATAGGCAGCGCGGCGGGAAAGAAAGTCAGCGACGGGATTACCGCCATTTTCGGCAAAGTGGATAAGACGACAACGAAGGCTGCGAAGACGCCGGAGGATAATTCGAAGGCGGCTCCTCTACTTGATGTCGGTCCGGGCGCAATCAAGGTTTCCGGGGGCGGCAGCAGCGGGGCCGGAGCGGAATCCGTGCCTCCTCCACCGCCGGCCGCGGGGCATCGGGCGAGTGTGGCTAGAGCGCCTGTGCCGGAGGCTATGCCGGAGATCATGCCGCCCCCCCCGCCCCCTCCGCCTCCTCCACCGCAGGTTACTCCGGAAGATTTGAAAAAGATTTCGAGCGGAACCAGCCGGGAGGAATTATTGAAGCTGGGCGCTCCGTCGTCGCGCATTACGATGGAAGACGACGGGCATCTGCTCGAGACTTACAGCTACGCGGCGAAGGACATGTCGTTCGGCCGCGTGAAGCTGACGGACGGAGCGGTGTCCAGCGTCGAGGTTTGGTAGGGAACGTCCCGGATCTGCCCCGCAATAGCGCAAAGCTCGCCGAGGCTTTGGCACTAGATTACTGACTTCAGGTGCTTGTAGACTAGCGCCAGAGGCAGGCCCATCACGTTGAAGTAGCAGCCTTCTACGCGATCGATGAATTTTGAGGCCAGGCCCTGGATTCCGTAGGCGCCCGCTTTATCCATCGGCTCTCCGGAAGCGACGTAATCTTCAATTTCCCGCTCGTCTAGAGCTACGAAACTCACACGGGTGGACTCGCAATCGATAATTGTGCCGCCACGGTGTTTGAGGCAGATTCCGGTGAGGACGACATGCTCGCGGCAGGAGAGTGCCCGCAGCATTGCTTTGGCGGACGCGACGCTATGCGGCTTTTCCAGGATTCGATCGTCTAAAACCACCGTTGTGTCGGCGCCGAGAACGATTTCGTCTGGGCCGAGGTACGATGCTTCGGCTTTCTCGCGGGCCAGGCGGGTGACGTAATCGCGGGGTTCTTCGCCGTGGGCTCGGACTTCTTCGATAGGGCTGGCGCGGACGGTAAATTGGAATCCGGCGAGCGCGAGCAGTTCTTTGCGGCGGGGCGAGGTTGAGGCGAGAATCAAATTAGGCACGTTTGCTACAATCATGACTTCCCCCGGCAGCTCCTGGATGTCGCTGGCAAAACGGAGCGCGGCGGCATTATTACTTTAAATTAAATGAGGGAGCCGCCGCGCCCTTTGCCAGCAGATTGCAAAATATGGAACGCGCCGGACGCCTCATCGGAAAATTAAAACTTAAAATGGACGATCCCGAGTTGCGGGTGTGCGCGGCGTGGAAGGTGGCGGCCGGCAAGAAAATTGCCGAGCATACGCGAGCGACGCGCCTGGTGAGGGGCTCGCTGGTGGTGGAAGTGGAAGATCAGATCTGGCAGAGGCAGTTATCGACCCTCAGCCGGACTCTGGTGTCGAATTTGGAAAAGGCGCTGGGCGAAGCTTTGGTCACGGATATCGATTTTCGGCCGATGCCGAGGCGCATTGCTCCGCAGAGAGCGGAGAGGGCGATCGGGCGGGAGAGCGTCGAGGACCCGGTGCTCGACATGCTGTACCGGCAGTCGCGAAAAAAGGGATGAAAATTACCGATCAGGAAGTTCGGCGCGTGGCGGAGCTGGCGGCTCTGGCGCTGCGCGACGACGAAGTGGAGAAGATGGCGAAGGACCTGGACAACATCCTGAGCCACATCGATAAGCTGAACGAGCTGGACACCAGCGGAATCGAACCGATGGCACAAGTCCTGTTCAAGGCGGAAGAGACCGCGACCCTGCGCGAGGATCGGGAGAAGCCGTGCTTATCGAATGCGGAGGCGCTGGCGAACGCTCCGGTCTCGGGAAGCGGGTATTTCAAGGTTCCCAGGGTGATCGAACGGTGAGAGATTACACAATCACTTCGATCCGGGAAGGTCTGCTCAGGAAAGAATTCAGCGCCGCGGATTTTACTCGCGAGGCGCTGGAGCACGCCGAGAGAGAGAATCCGAAAACCAACGCATACCTGACCTTTTCAGCGGTGCGCGCGATGGCGGCCGCGGAGGAAGTGGACCGGAAGATTGCGGCGGGTGAAGATCCGGGAGCGCTGGCAGGCGTGCCGGTCGCGGTGAAAGATGTCATCGTCACCAAGGGGCTGCGCACCACCTGCGCATCGAAGCTGCTGGAACACTACATTCCTCCGTACGACGCGACAGCGATACTTCGCTTGGAACAGGCGGGAGGGATCATAATCGGCAAGACCAATTGCGACGAGTTCGCGATGGGATCGTCGAATGAGAATTCGGCGTTCGGGCCGGTGAGAAATCCTTGCGCGCTGGACCGCGTGCCGGGAGGATCGAGCGGAGGATCGGCAGCGGCGGTTGCACAAGGGACGGCGGTTCTGGCGCTGGGTTCGGATACGGGCGGATCGGTGCGGCAACCGGCGTCGTTTTGCGGAGTAACAGGTGTCACACCCACTTATGGGCGGGTGTCCCGATATGGCCTGACGGTGTTCGCGAGCTCGCTGGATCACATCGGGCCGTTTGCCAGGACGACGCGCGACGCGGCGGCGCTGCTCGGAGTCATCGCGGGTCGCGACGAGATGGACGCGACGTCGGCTCCGGCGCCGGTGCCCGATTATACGGGTGCATTGAATGGCGATGTGAGCGGATTGAGACTTGGCCTGCCGCGCGAATATTTTCAGGGCCTGGAGAGCGCGACGGGCGATCGGATTCATGCGGCGGTCGAGACGCTGAAGCGGCTGGGGTGCGAGGTGCGCGACATTTCCCTGCCCCATACGCCCTATGCGATCGCCACTTACTACATCATCGCGACGGCGGAGGCGAGCGCGAATCTGGCCCGTTATGACGGGGTCCGGTATACGACGCGGGCGGCGTCGGCGAACACTTTAGCGGATATGTATCGCGAGACGCGCGACGAGGGGTTCGGCGCGGAGTGCAAACGGCGAATCATGCTGGGAACTTACGTGCTGAGCGCCGGTTATTACGACGCGTATTACATCAAGGCACAGAAAGTGCGGACGCTGATCGCGCGGGATTACGCCGAGGCGTTTGAACAGGTGGACGCAATTGTCGCGCCGGTGTCTCCTTTCCCGGCGTTCAAGATCGGCGAAAAAGTTGACGATCCGGTGGCGATGTATTTATCGGATATTTACACCATCACGGGATCCTTGGCGGGAATTCCCTGCATGAGCGTACCATGCGGGCTAACGCCCGACGGATTGCCGGTGGGTTTGCAGATTTTGACCAGTCATTTTGATGAAACCACGATGTTTCGTGTAGCAGACGCCTACGAAAGAGCATCTACCTAAGAGGAGAAAACATGCCATTTACACTGCCTGCACTACCCTACGCTCCCGACGCTTTGGAGCCATATATCGACAAGATGACGATGGAAATTCATCATGGGAAGCATCACCAGACCTATGTCACGAACCTGAATAAGGCTTTGGAATCGGCCCCCGAGCTGGCCAATAAGACGGTAGAGGAACTGCTCGCGAATAACTGCGGGATTGTACCGGATGCGATCAAGACTGCCGTTCGGAACAATGGCGGAGGGCATATTAACCATTCGATGTTCTGGACGATCATCGGTCCTAAGGCGGGCGGCACTCCGGTGGGCCACCTGGCGTCGGCGATCAACGGGGCGTTCGGCAATTTCGACACGTTCAAGGAGAAATTCGGGGCAGCGGCGACAACGCGCTTCGGGTCGGGCTGGGCGTGGTTGTTGAAAACCGGGTCGGGCGTGGAGATTACGTCAACCGCGAATCAGGATTCGCCGGTGATGGAAGGGAAATTTCCGGTCATCGGCTTGGATGTGTGGGAGCACGCGTACTATTTGAAGTATCAGAACCGGCGCCCGGAGTACATCGGGGCATGGTGGAATATCGTGAATTGGGCGGAAGCGGAGAAGAGATTTAACGCCGGGAAGTAAGTAAGAAGGGTTCACGCAAAGGCGCCAGGCTCGCAAAGACGAACTTGGCGCCTTTGCTTTGTCTAAGACCAGGCACCGCGATGACCAAAACTGTAGTCACATGCCCTGTGGAAGAGGCGATTCGGGTTATTGGCGGCAAATGGAAATTGCTCGTGTTGCGATCGCTGCTGCTGAACGGACCTCAACGTTATAACCACTTGCTCAAGACCGTCACGGGGATCAGTCAGAAAGAGCTGACGCGAAATTTGAAAGAGCTGACTTCCGCCGGACTGGTGACCGGTTCGTATGAGTTGACCGAGCTGGGCAAGGGGCTGATGCCGACGTTTAAAAACTTGCTGACCTGGGGAACGCACCTTCCGGTTCGTTGACAGGCTCGCGAGGGCGGGGTGAGAATGGGTCACTCTATGAAAGCCTTCGCTGTTAAGACTTCTGTTCGGGCGACTCCGGAACGCATCTGGAGCCTGCTTACCGATGCGGCTGGATATACCCGGTGGAATAAAACCGTCGAGAAGATTGATGGAAAGATTGCATTGGGTGAAAAGGTCACGGTGCATCCGAAAATCAACCCGGGACGCGCATTTCCTGTGAAGGTTGCCGAGTTTGAAGCGCCGCGCCGCATGGTGTGGGTCGGCGGGATGCCGCTGGGATTGTTCAAGGGCGAGAGGGTGTTCACGCTGACGCCGGGGCCGAACGGGACTGTCGAGTTTTCGATGAGTGAGGAATATACGGGGTGGATGGCTCCCCTGATCGGGAAGTCGATTCCTGATTTGCAGCCGGCATTCGACGAGTTCGCCGACAATTTAAAACACGCGGCCGAAGGGAATTAAGATATACTCTCGCGAGATCCATGCAACTACAAATTGCGTCCGTGTTTTTGGCGAGCCTGGTGTTTTCGGGAGCATCGCATGTGTGGGCACAGGAGCCGGCTCCTTATCTCCGCATTATCCGCGAGGACATCAAATCCGGCAAAGCGGCGGCGCACGAAAAAACCGAGATGGCTTTTGCCCGCGCCTTCTCAAAAACCAAGTTTCCGAACTATGTGGCCTGGGAAGCGATGACGGGACCAACCCAGGCTTGGTTTGTCGAACAATATAACAGCTACGCCGGGATCGAGGACGCGCTCAGGATCTCTAACAGCGAGCCCTTGAATAGCACCCTCGGTCAATTGGATGAAGCGGATGGAGCGCTGCGCACGGGGGAGCGGACGATGATCGCGCGCTTTTTGAAAGAGGACAGCTACCTCCCGGGGCCAATAAATTTCGGCAAGGTTCGTTTCATCTCGATCAGTGTTCTCAGGTTGCGCAATGGAAGTGGGGAGGACTCCCAGGAAATGCGCAAGATTGAGAAAGCCGCAATCGAGAAGGCCGGAGGTAAGTGGCCTGTGATCGTCTATAGGGTCGGCTTCGGCGCGCAGGCAGCAACGTACTTTTACATTGTGCCGATGGATTCCTTGAAGGCCATGGATGAAGCGCCGAACTGGAATACGCGCCAGGTATTGGGCGAACAATTCGATCGCTACCGGAAACTTCGGGCGGATCTTATTGTTTCGAGCGACCCGGTTCTGTTCGCGGTGAATCCGAAGATGAGCAATCCGCCGAAGTCGTTCCTCGATGCGGATCCGGATTTCTGGGCTCCCAAGCCGAAGGCGGTGACAAAGTGATTACCGAGAAAGAACGGGAGACGGCGCTGGCTCTGCTCGCGCGGAGCCGGACTGCATTGCTGACGGCCGTGGAGGGTGTGACGGAGGAGCAGGCGCGGTGGAAGCCGGGGCCGGAACGCTGGTCGATTCTCGAATACGTCGAACATCTGGCGGTGTCGGACGATGCGCTGGTTGCGATGGTGAAGCGGTCGCTCGAAGCGCCGGGACACGTCGAGACGGAAGAAGAGCGGAAGGCGCGGGAGCAGAAGATCCGCGAGACTCCGCTTCCGCGCGGAGTGAATCACGCACCGGAGAGTTTAAAGCCCGTCGCGAGATTCGCTTCGCTCGCCGACGCGGTGTCCGCGTTTCTGGCGGCGCGCGAACGGACCATCGAATATGCGCAGTCGACGACCGACGATTTGCGGAGCCATTTCGCGCCGCATTCGGTGCTCGGACAATTAGACGGCTATCAGTGGCTGTGCGGAAATGCGCGGCATGTGGAGAATCACGCGGCTCACGTCGTCGAGATTCGCGGGATGGCGGAATTTCCTAACGCGTGATTACTGCTCTACTTTTTGCAAAGGCTTTACGGGGTTGGCGCTGGTGGGCGGCGCTTCCACTTCGGGGGCGAAAGGCTTATCGTCCACAGTGGCTTTGAGGACCGTCATTTTGCCGCGCTCGGTCTGGAGGTTGATGACCGGGCCTCCGGAGGAGCCGCGGATAGCGCCGCCGTTGCCGTTGCGGTCGGTATGAATCGGGGCGCCGAAGTCGGTGTAGGTTTCGCCGCGCGCCGTGATTCCGGTGAGCTCGAATTTCGCGGCGGCGGGAAGCTTCACTTCTATATCGCCGAAATGCGCGTGCACATCCATCTTGGCGACGGGCAGTTTTCCGGGCCGCAATTCGACGTCGCCGCGTTCAACAGATACTTCCAGGGAGTTGGTGAAATCGCTGATGTGGACGTCGCGGGAACGCGTGGTGAGACGCACCGGTCCCACTAAATTGGTCGCGGTGAAATCTCCCAGGGCCATGCGGACCTGGCCGGGAAGCTTCTCGATATCAAGGTCCGTCTGCTGGCCGTTGAAGCGCAGAGGCTTCGAGATGTTGCTGAACTGAATGACGCCCGAATAGGTGCCGGCGATGGTGACCTGGCCGTCGATATCCTGAAGCTCGACGTCGTTGCCGCGGCCTTTGAGATCGATGGGACCTTTTACGCCGACCGCGCGGATGATGTCGCTTTTGCGCAGATCGATTTTCACTTCGCCGCCGATATTCTGGAGCCGCACGCCGGCGTTGTCCGAGATGATTTCGACGTTGCCGGAAATATCGGAGACGTCGAAATCGCCCAGGCGTCCGTGGGCTTCGATGGTCGCGCCTTTCGGAACCGCGATCTCCATTTCGTCGGTGATGCGCTGGTTGCCGGAGACGTGATCCTGATTGGTGCGGATGGTCAGTTCATTCCCCTCGCCCGAAATTTCAAACGGCGAATCCTGATTGGCTCGATCCGCTCCGCTTTGCTCCATGCTGCGGATATTCTTGCGGCCGGTGACTTTGACTGTGCTCGCATCGGAGCCCGTAATGCGGGCGTTGCCGCGAAAGCTTTCGATAATGACCCGCGGATTTTTCGAGGCCGGCTTTTCAGCGGAAATCGGGTACTCGAAACTCTCGCCGAACATATCGATGCCGCCCATGGTGATTCCGCTGCGCGGCCACCAGCTCTCAAAGCCGCGGACGGTGTGGACGCTCACGCCGACGATGCACAGAAAGAAGATCAGAATCCACTCGCCGCCGGTCATGCCACGGGCGGGGAGCTCTTTTTCGGTCGCGGCCCAGAACAGAATTTCGGCAAGCCGCAGCACTCCCCACAGGATCAGCAGGGTGGGCCAATAGCGGGCGAAATAATCGATCAGCGCCAGATCCGGGTACATGTTCCGGGCCAGGAACAGCACTCCGACTCCGATCAGCAATAATGGCGCGACAACCGAGGTACGCTTCATGGAATTCCTTTACTACGACGTGCGGGCGCCGGAGCGCTCCGCTAACTTGAATACTCCGAACACGATCAACAGTACGGGCCAGGTGCGGGCAAAGCTGACGGTGCCGAAGTGGTCGATCGACAGCAACACGCCGAGTGTGATCAGCATTACAGGGCCACGGATGGCGCAGAGAAATCCAGGAGTCACTGCACGCCTCCCCGCGAAGAAGAACTGTTCTCAGAGGAATTTGACATCCGCAGATACAGCATGTAGACGCCAAGGGCGATCAACAGGACGGGCCAGTAGCGGATCACGCGCTCGATTTCGAAGAAGTCGAGATTGTTGAGCAGGAAAATCACGCCCAGCACGATGAGCAGAATCGGAGCGACCGGAAATTTGTCCGTGCCGCGCATCGGGAAGAGGCTCGAGAATTCGTCGACGATCAGGCCGAGCTGGCGGCGGCGCGCGGTGTGATAAGCCTCAAACGCCATGTAGAACCAGAATCCGGCGAGCAGCAAGCCGAGCAGAGGCTCGAATCCGCGCGCAGCATTGTTGCTCAAGACGCTGATGGTCAGTCCGATGATGATCACGTGGACCAGGCCCTTGGCATATTGGCCGTTGTAGATCGCGCCGACGCCGGGGATCAGGCCCAGGACGAAAGCGAGTCCGGGTGAGGCGTCATGATTGGCGACGGGAGGCGGCACGGGCGCCGTATAAGGCGACGTATACGGCGATTCCGGCTGCGGCGTAGGAATCGGGATGGGCGGCACAGTCTGCTGCTGCATGGGTATATGCTCCTCGCAATAAATAGTTCCGTGCGCATTTCGCACACTGGTTTCATCAAGCGGTTTGCCGCAGGCGCGGCAATAGCCGACAACTTTCGGGGCTTCCGGCTTGGGGATTTCCGGGTTCAGGATTTCCGGCGATTCCGGTTCTGGATTCACGTCCGGGTTAAATTCGGTGCTCATTTTGATGTCGGCGCAGGGGCCGCGGCAGGCTTATTGTTCGCCTCATCGCTGCCATCGTCACGCCACTCCTTCACTCGCGATTCGATCTCGTAGACCAGCCGCAGACTCTCGTAATACTTCACGCCCCTCTGCCAGGTGCGCGCCGCCCGATCTTCGGCCGCGGTCCAGATCTTGACCGGGTCGAGATCTGCGAGCGTCAGGTGCCGGACTTCTATTCCCGCGAACCGGCCTAGCATGGCGAAGGAGAGCAGCGTAAACGCCATTCCCATCGCATAGCGCGGCTGCAAAATCGGCTCCATGAACTTGCCGCCGATCCGATTCCCGAAAATCCTGCGAAACCAGGAGGGCTTCACCGCGGCGTGGCTGGGACCGCTCGAAATTTCGAACAGAATGCGGGTGACCAATTCGGGAGGCGCGGTTATTTCGGAGGAGCGCTCCATGAACGCGATCGCGCCCGCCACATCGCGAGCCAGTTCCTCGCAAGCCTTACACGTGGACAGATGGCTCTCGATGGCGGACTTCTGGTCCGCGGCAAGAGTGCCGTCCTGGTAATCGGCCAGCAGGATTTCGATGTCGGCGCAGGTCATCATAACGCAGTAGCCAGTAGCCAGCAGCCAGTAGCCAGAATGCGCAGGATGGTTTTCTCCTGGCTACTGGCTACTGCCTGCCGGCTACTTCTTCTCATCACATCCGCCTCCGCAGGACTCGGGCCAGTTCGGCCCGGCCTCGGTTCAATCTTGATTTCACTGTTCCTTCCGGCACGTTCAGTACCTGGGCGATTTCCCGATATTCTAACTCTTCCAGATCTCGCAGGATTACGGTTTCGCGCAACTCCGGCGATAATTTTTGCAAACCTGCCTGGAGCAGTTCGCTCGCTTCACGGCCGGCGACCAAGCCATCGGTCCGCGCCGACATCGCGGTTTTCTCTTCGAGCATCGGCAACTGCTCTTCGATCGAATCGGTCGACCGGTCGAGCTTAGTCCGCCGGTAGTGGTCGATCAGCAAATTGCGGCTCAATCTCGCCAACCATACCGTAAACGAACCCTCGCCGGCGCGAAAACTCTTGAGCGACCGGAACACGCGCAGGAAGATCTCCTGTGTCAGGTCCTGCGCTTCCTGGTCGGAGCCCACGAAGCGGTAGCAAATCGCGTACACACGCCGGGTATGGACCTTGACAAGATCCTCCCAGGCGGCTTCTTCGCCTCCCAGGCACCGCTCGATTAACTGGGTATCCGCGTCCGTAAATAATCCTCGGTGCTCATGGCCGGCCGGTCTCCACAGGTTCTGTTTCAAACCCGACAGGGTGCCTATCGTGCTAATCTGACCAACTGTGGCTATGGCTGCCATTGCTTCTTCGTTTCGCGACCGAGAATATTACGTCCCTGCAATGAGAACGAAGAACGATCATGAGAAGTTCGATCTACATTCTAGCCCACGTCCCTACGCCTCGGGGCCGGTGGTAACCTTTTGAGCAAGAAATACGTCGGAGCGGGGCTGGGAATCGCCGCGGCGCTCGCAGTAGTGATCTTCGTCGTCTACCGCTGGCGGACGTTGGGATTCTCCTGGCATGAGTTTACCAAGGCCTTAGTCAACGTCGATTGGTCGTGGCTGACTCTGGCACTGGCGTTGATCCTGGCCACTTATGTGGGCCGGGCGATGCGCTGGGAAGTGATGCTGCGGCCTTTACAAAAACATACAAGTCTGTGGAGGGTTTTTTCGGCCACGGCGATCGGATTTACCGCGGTCGTGCTGTTCGGAAGGGCGGGCGAGCCGGTGCGTCCCTACCTGATCGCGAAAAAAGAAGGCGTAACCTTTTCTAGCCAGGTGGCAGCGTGGGTGGTAGAGAGGATTCTGGACCTGCTGATGGTTCTGGTGATTTTTGGGATGGCTCTGTCGCAAATATCGAGGAGCGCGATCCAGCACGGGCCAAGGGTCAAGATCGTGCTCGAGGCGGGAGGATATACGGCCGGTCTGATTGGCGCGGCGTGCCTGGCGCTGCTGCTGGGACTGAGGCAATTTCGAGGGAGCGTCCAGCAGCGGCTGATGGACGGGCTGTCGTTCCTGCCCGCGGCCGTTACGGCCAGGATTGCGAAGGCGCTCCAGTCGTTCGGGGAAGGGATGGAATCGATGCGCAGCGGCCGGCGGACGGCTCTGCTGGTGTTTTATACCGTGGTCGAGTGGTGCGTGATCGCGGCGTCGTTCGGATGCGTATTTAAGGCGTTTCCCGCAACCCACGAACTGGGTGTCACCGACGTGGTAATCTTGCTCGGATTCGTTTGTTTTGGGAGCATCGTGCAAATTCCCGGAGTGGGCGGAGGGATGCAGATTGTGACCGTCCTGGTGCTGACGGAGTTCTTTGGCGTCACGCTCGAAGCGGCCAGCGGAATCGCGCTGGTGCTATGGATCATCACATTCGTAGTGATCGTGCCGCTGGGGTTGGTGCTCGCCTTCCGCGAGGGGATTCATTGGCGGAACTTACGCCACATCGAGGCAACGGCCGACGGAGGAACCGTCCCGGGAGCATAAGGCGCCAAGCGCAAGCTAGACGCCGATATCAACATGACTTGTCCTTTTTGCAGCCATCGCCAGGACCGCGTCATCGATTCCCGGGAATCGAAGGACGGGGATGTGATTCGCCGCCGGCGGGAGTGCCTGAAATGCCAGCGGCGGTTTACGACCTACGAGCGAAGTGACGAAATCCCCTACATGGTCGTCAAAAGAGGTGGGAGGCGGGAAAAGTTCGATCGCCAGAAGGTTCTGGAAGGGCTGTTGAAAGCCTGTGAAAAACGGCCGGTTCCGATGGCGAAACTGGCGGAAGTGGTGGATGCGGTCGAATCGAAGCTTTCCGATACGCCGGACCGGGAGATGGAAACGTCCGAGGTCGGCGAAATGCTCATGAAAAGGCTGCTGGCGCTCGATAAGATAGCGTACATCCGGTTTGCATCGGTTTATCGAGACTTTCAGGATGTAGAAGCGTTCCTTGCTGAGCTAAAGGACCTACTTCAACGGCACGGTTAAGAGTACTTGTGGAAATTCTGTAACCGATCGCTTCTCCGAACATCTTTTGAAATAGGGACTTAACTTAACGAACGAAGCCTGTTATACTCGGTTGTACCAATCTGACGGCCTGGTCGGACGAAGTGTGCGCGGGAGCAGTCCTCTAAGTATTTCTAAACAGGCTAGTTGTTGGCCGTATGCCGGTCGGCAGATAAGCAGCTGGATAATTATTTGAAGAACCCCAACACAGTGTTTCTCTTTTCGACGCATAAGATATTGGCGGCCGGGAACGGGTCGCGGGAAAGGGGGGCGGCATGAGAGTGGGGAAGGTGAACGCCGTGGACGAGCTAGAGGATCAATTTTCGGGCGAAAGTCACGAGCCTTTGGGGCTTCCCTTCGATGAGGAAGCGAATTTTTTTCACCCCGAAGAAACTCATGATAGCGAAGAATTTCCAGCTTCGCATGCGCCCGAGGAGTCTATTTACACCGACGACCCGGTTCGCGTTTATTTGCGCGAAATGGGCGCCGTACCATTGCTGACGCGCGAAGGCGAAGTTAACCTTGCACGTCGCATGGAGCGCGGTAAGTTGCGGATGCAGAAGGCAATTAGCCGTTCGGCATTGGTGCAGTTCCGCGCCGTCGAGATTTGCGAACAGATTCGAAAGGAAATAGAAGACTTAGACGCATTTGTCGACCTGGGGGCGGACCTCGAGGAAGACAGCGCCGCTTACGCCAAACGCCGCAACGAAGTCAAAAATAAGCTGGCGGAGATCGTGACTGCCCACAAAAAGATGGTGCAGAACATCGACAAGATGGAGACGGTTCCGGCCAGCAATAAGAAGCTCCGCCGCAAATGGATGGGCAAGTGCGCCCGTTCGCGGGTCGAGGTTTCGAAGGCGATCCGCAACGTTCCTTTCTACAATTCCCAGTGGAAGGCTTTCGGCAAGGAGATCGAGCGCGTGGTGGACGAAATGTCCCACCTCGACCAGGATCTTCGCAAGCTGGAAGGGCGTTCGAGCCAGACCGCGCAAGCCAAAGCCCGCGAGTTGAAGCGGGAAATCCGCAAGCGCGAAGTGACCGCGGGAGCTAGCCTACCCGATCTGCGGCATACGACCTCCGTGATCCGTCACGGGGAAATCGAAGCCGAGCGGGCCAAGAAAGACCTGGTCGAAGCCAACCTTCGACTGGTGGTTTCCGTCGCCAAGAAGTACGTGAATCGTGGCCTGCATCTCCTTGATTTGATTCAAGAAGGAAACATCGGCCTGATGCGCGCCGCGGACAAATTCGAATATCGACGAGGGTACAAGTTTTCGACCTACGCAACTTGGTGGATTCGCCAGGCGATCACGCGCGCCATCGCCGACCAGTCCCGCACCATTCGTATTCCCGTTCATATGAACGAGAGTATGAACAAGTTCCTGCGGGCTACGCGCGAGCTCGAAAAAGAGCTGGGCCGCGCACCGACCAACGACGAAATCTCGCGCCGGATGGATATTCCGGTGGAGAAGGTCCAGAAGCTGAAGACCATTTCCCGCGATCCGGTGTCGCTCGAAACTCCGGTTGGGCGGGATGGCGAATCGGCGCTGGGCGACTTGATCGAAGACCGCTGGGTGGGTTCGCCCGTCGACGCGGTGATCGATACCAACGTCCGGGACGAGACCGCTAACATCCTCAAGACGCTTTCTCCCAAAGAAGAGAAAGTGATCCGCCTCCGCTTCGGCATCGGCTGCGAGCGGGAGCATACGCTCGAAGAAATCGGCCAGGAATTCGACGTCACGCGCGAGCGGATTCGGCAAATCGAAGCCAAGGCCTTGCGGCAACTCCGGTCGCCGGAGCGCGCGCGGCATCTGCGAGCGCTTCTCGCGGCTCGGTAGGGCCGCCCTATGCAGGCCCTCGCCTTCTGGAAAGCGGTGGCCATGGATCAATCGAATTTCCTTGAAGGTATTATCGGTCTCCTGGCCGAGCACCGCATCCGGTACTGCGTTATCGGCGGGCAAGGCGTGAATGCCTACGCCGAGCCTCTGGTCAGCCTTGATCTGGATTTGGTCGTTGCGGTCGATCAAATGGAAGAGGTCGAGCGAATGCTCGGCGACCGGTTTCATCTAGAGCGATTTCCGCACAGCCTCCACGTCTCGGAGTCCGGCTCGCAGCTTCGCGTGCAGATCCAGACCGATCCACGCTACTTCGATTTCCCGTCGCGATCCGCGGAGCAGGAAGTCTTGGGGCTACGCCTTCCCGTCGCATCGATTGAGGATGTTCTGAACGGAAAGATCTGGGCCGCACAAGACCCCGAGCGGCGCCCTAGCAAGAGGCGCAAGGATCTGCTCGACATTGAGCGGCTCTTAGAAACTCACGCTCGGCTACGGGGCCGGGTACCCTTGGATATCCTGGCGCGATTATCGGACTAGGCAGGACTCCAAAACGGCTCCGCCGCCGCGATAAACTCGATCGGAACATCGGTAACGAACGTCCTCAGCCACTCCGCGCAATATTTCATCCCCGCCTGCTCCGACACCACATGTCCGAGCACCAGCAGAGCCTTTTTCTGCCCAGCCGCTATCGCGTCCTGCGCGTACTCCACCACTTCCCACTCCCGGGCTTCACCGACAATCAGGGCATCGACTTCAGGCCGCGCGAGCATCTGAATGCCAGGGTCCCGGCTCGCGTATCCCCAATTCGCGGCCACCCGTTTTATGGTAAGGTTCGGATCGCCCACCACACGCATCGCCCGGATATTGAGCCGCGTCTGAATCTCCTTCGCGAAACGCGACAAAGGCATCGCTGAGAAGGTGAACATTCGAGGATGCTCCGGATCGGCATTCTTCTCCCACCCCAGTTCCCGAGCCATCCCCGTCGCGATCCCGTCGGGTTTGTGAGCATGCCAATGGTCGTGAAAGCGCCACACAGCCATATTATTCTTGCGGATGAAATCTCTCTTGAACTGGTAGGCAGCATTCTGCTCGATTTCCGCCGTCGTGTCCTGATGTAGCCAGAATGTAGGTTCGTGTGTGATCACCAGATTCTTCCCCGCGGCGGCCGAGCGCTGGAGCACGTCGAGCGTCGCCATCATGGTGGTCGCGATGCCTTTGACAGGAGTCTCCGGATCGCCCGCCACGAACCGATCGACTGTTTCAGTCCGCCATGGCACGCCGACGTTCTGTTTGATCTTTTCGATAACCTGGCTGGCGGACGGCCCTGCGTCGCCAAGGGCCAGTCCTGCTCCGGCAAAGAGCAAGCCGCGACGGGATATTCTGTCCATAATTGCCAAGGATTATATCAACTTGGCGCTGCATCCAAATCGACTCTGGCGAGTCTAACTAGAAGATGTCGAAAATCTGCCTGATGTTGACCGAGATTGGGTACAATTGAGGTGTCCCGAATGGCTCCAGCCCTCCCCAGACCAGTCGCAGTAGCCGCGTCTTCGCTGCTCGATCAGATCGGCAATACGCCGCTTATCCGCTTGAAAAAGCTAGACGCGGAGTACCCTGGCGTCGAGATCCATGCCAAAGCCGAGTTTTTCAACCCTGGTGGTTCTGTCAAGGACCGCGCCGGCAGCAACATGATTCTCGACGGCGAGCGTTCCGGACGCCTCACGCGGGACAAAATCCTGCTCGACGCGACGTCCGGCAATACTGGCATTGCCTATGCAATGATCGGCGCGATCAAAGGCTATAGGGTCAAGCTGTGCCTGCCCGCCAATGCATCGCATGAGCGCAAACAGATCCTCAAGGCTTACGGCGCGGAGATGGTTTTCTCCGATCCCGCGGAAAGCTCCGACGGCGCAATCCGCCTGTGCCGCGAAATTTACGAAGCGGACCCGGATCTTTATTTTTATCCCGACCAGTACAATAATCCGGCAAACTGGAAGGCCCATTTCGATGGCACCGCCGTCGAACTTATGGAGCAGACCGCGGGTGGGATCACTCACTTCGTGGCCTGCATGGGTACCAGTGGAACCTTCATGGGAACCTCGAAGCGGCTCAAGCGCGACATGCCGGAAGTGCAGTGCATCTCCGCGCAGCCTTCGTCCGGTTTTCACGGACTCGAAGGTCTGAAGCACATGCCGACCGCGATTGTCCCCGGAATTTACGACCCCTCGATCGCCGACGATAACCTGTGGATCGAAACCGAGGACGCGTATCGCATGACGCGCTGGCTGGGCCGCAATGAAGGTTTGCTGGTCGGTATGTCCTCCGGCGCGAACGTCTATGCGGCGACGCAAGTGGCAAAGAAGATTGTAGAAAAGGGCGGCACCGGCCTGGTGGTCACGATTCTCGCCGATGGCGCCACTAAATATCTAAGCGAGCCATTCTGGAATGATCAGGATTAATTCGGAGGCGTGGGAGACGATGGTCGCCCATGCGCAATCGACCTTTCCGGACGAGTGTTGCGGGGTCATGATCGGCAAGACCGACGGCGAAGTGAAGAACGTCACCAGCGCGATCGCGGTCGAAAATGCGTATAAGGGCAAGCAGGAAGACCGTTACGAAATCCGCCCGGAGGATCTGCTGGCCGTCGACAAAAATGCACGTGCGCAAGGGCTCGACCTGATTGGCATTTTCCATTCGCATCCCGATTGCGACGCGTATTTTTCTAAAACCGATCTCGAAAACTCGTGCCCCTGGTATTCGTTCGTCGTACTATCGATTAAGGGCGGAAAATTCGACCATGCGAATTGCTTCCTGCCCAACGCCGATCAGACGGCAGCCGAGAAAGAAGAATTGATATGGCCAAAATCCTGATTCCGACGCCGCTGCGTCAGTACGTGGACAAGCACGATTCCGTGGAGTTTCAAGGCGAAACCGTAGGCGAGGTGTTGTCGTCGCTCGCCGCGCAATACCCCGACCTTGGACGGCAGATCTACAACGACCAGGGAAAACTGCGCAGTTTTGTCAACGTTTATTTGAACGACGAAGACATCCGCTACCTGAAAAAAGACGCCACGCCGGTTCAATCAAGCGACACGCTGTCGATTGTCCCCAGCATCGCCGGAGGCAGCACCAGTGTCGCCGAGCCGCAGGTGACCACGCTTTCCAAGGACGAGATTCTGCGCTACTCCCGCCACTTGATCATGCCGGAAGTCGGCATGGAAGGGCAGATTAAACTCAAGAACGCGAAGGTTCTGCTGGTGGGCGCCGGAGGGCTCGGGGCGCCGCTCGGTTTGTATCTGTCCGCGGCCGGTGTCGGGCGCATCGGTGTGGTGGACTTCGACGTGGTCGATTTCACGAACCTGCAAAGGCAGGTGATTCACGGAACCAAGGACGTGGGCCGGAAGAAGCTCGATTCGGCGCGCGACGCGATGCGCGATATCAATCCGAACGTGCAGGTCGATGGCTACGACGTCGCGCTCTCCAGCGAAAACGCGCTTGAAATTATCGCAGGGTACGACATGGTGGTCGACGGCACCGATAATTTCCCCACCCGCTACCTGGTCAACGATGCGTGTGTCATTCTCAAGAAACCGAACGTATACGGCTCGATTTTTCGCTTCGAAGGACAGGCTACGGTATTCGCGTATGAGGGCGGGCCGTGCTACCGCTGCCTTTATCCGGAGCCGCCTCCTCCCGGTCTCGTTCCGAGCTGCGCGGAAGGCGGCGTGTTGGGAATTCTGCCCGGCACAATCGGTCTGATTCAGGCGACGGAAGCCGTCAAATTGATTCTCGGCGTGGGCGAGCCTCTGGTCGGGCGGCTGCTGTTATACGACGCGCTCGCCATGAAGTTCCGCGAGTTGAAACTGCGCCGCAATCCCGAATGCCCAGTCTGCGGCGATCATCCGACGATCACGAAACTGATCGACTACCAGGAATTCTGCGGCATCCCGCAACATGCGCCGGAGCCGGCCTTTGTTGAAGGCGATATCAGCCCGAAAGAAGTAAAAGAACGGCTCGACCGCGGCGACAAATTTCAATTCATCGACGTGCGCGAACCGCACGAATACCAGATCTGCAATATTCCGGGCACGAAGCTCATCCCTTTGGGCGACCTGCCGAAGCGTCTGAATGAGCTCGACCCGAATGTCGAACTGGTCGCGCATTGCAAGAGTGGAGTCCGGAGCGGGAAGGCGATCGATTTGTTGAAGCAATCGGGATTCAAAAAACTCCGCAACATGAAGGGCGGTATTTTGGCGTGGAGCGATCAGGTGGATCCGAGCGTTCCGAAATATTGACCGCGCCAAAATCGTTAGCGTGAAAACTCCGGCGTTGACCGGTGGTCGCAGTTCTTCAGCCCACCAGCACTACGCGAATATCCATCACATTCGTCCCGGTCGGCCCGGTTTTAAGCAGCCCTTCGATCTTCTCGAAAAAGTGATAGGAGTCGTTGTTGGCCAGAAATGAACCTGCGTCCAGACCCAACTCTCGTGCCCGAATGACGGTCGAAGAATCGCCGATTGCTCCCGCGGCATCCGTTGGACCATCCGTGCCGTCCGTCCCTGCGCTTAGCACCGTTACCGGACCCGAGCCTTTGAGGGCGATTGCGGCGGCCAGGACGAACTCCTGGTTCCTTCCGCCCATGCCTGAGCCTCGGATGGTTACGGTAGTCTCGCCGCCTGAGAGGATGCAGGCTGGGGGGCGCAACGGGCGCCCGGTGGCAAGGATTTCTTTGGCGATCGCCGCGTGCACTCCGGCAACGTCGCGGGTTTCGCCCTCGATCCTGGTCGATAGCACCATCGTCCGGTATCCCAAGGCCTTCGCCTGCCTCGCTGCCGCGTCGATGGCTTGCTCGTTGCTGCCAACGATGATGTTCTGTACACGGGCGAACGCGGGATCATCTGGCTTCGGGGTTTCGTGGAACTCTGCGCCCTGTGCGATGCCGTACTTCGCGAGCACGGCGCGCGCGTCATCGATGCTCGACCGGTCGCCCACCGTGGGACCGGAGCCGATCACGTCCAGGTCGTCGCCGATGACGTCCGATAGGATCAGCGCAATCATCGTCGCCGGGTAGGCCAATTTCGCGAGTTGTCCGCCTTTGAATGACGACAGGTGCTTGCGAACCGTGTTGATCTCATGAATGGTCGCGCCGCACGCTAATAGTTTTTTTGTCAGCTCCTGCTTCCCGGCCAGCGACATCGGTGGAATGGGGGCGGGCGTCAGTGCGGACGCGCCTCCGGAGATTACGCAAATCAGCAAGTCGCGGACGCCTGCCTCGCGGGCGATCTCTTCCATGCGCTGCGCGCCTTCTACTCCGCGCTGGTCGGGAACGGGATGGCCGCATTCCTGTTGATGGATTCGGCGCAGATGCGCGGTGTGGCCGTCCTTGACGTTGATCCAGCCGCCGGCGATGCGGCGGCCCAGCAGCCGTTCCACCCCCCGGGCCATCGCCCCACTGGCCTTCCCCGCCCCGATCACTTGAATGCGGTCGAAGTTTTTTGTCGAATATTTCCGGCGGCCGGCAGTGATGGTCCGTCCGTCGAATTTCAGATGACGCAATACCGCTTCCTGCGGATCGGAGGCGGCCAGGGCAGCGCGAAAAATCTGAAGGGCGTGTTTTCTGTGATTCATGGTTGATTCAGAATTCACAGGCTAAAGCCTGTGCCACCAAATCTTGTAGAGGATGCTGAAAAAAGTCATTCGCACGGGATGGCCCCGCGCCACGTGCTGGGCATCTTGTTGATTTGCCATGTGGGGCGGGGCCATGCCCTGCCAAAATAAACGCTCGGCTAGACTTTTTCAACACCCTGTTTAGTTTGTGATTCAAAATAAGGGCAGCTCGAGAATCCGGCGCACCGTGGCCATAACTTCCTCATCCGGCGTCTCCACGCGAAAATCGGCTTGCGCGTATCTGAGACAGCGAACTTCGAACAAGTCGCGCAGCTTCTCGCGATCGCGAGCCAGGGGACGATGGGCCTCCGAGGCAACACGCTTTTCGATCAACTCGAACGGCGCGTCGAGCCACACGACTACGCCGTGATTGATGACCAATTCAAAATTTTTTTCGTCCATCAGCGCGCCGCCGCCCAGGGCGATTACTTGGGGACGGCCGGACTGCACGGCTTTGACGCGTTTCGCGAGCGCCGCGGCTTCGAGCGCGCGGAAGACCGGTTCCCCCTGCTTATCGAAGATCTCGCTGATAGTAGAACCCGCGCCGTTTTCGATTTCGTTGTCCAGATCGAAGAAGCTCCAGCCGAGCTCGTCGGCCAAGGCGCGTCCCACCGTTGACTTGCCGCAGCCCATGAATCCCACTAGGTAGATCCCCGGAGTGCGTTTAAGCTTAAGAATCATGTTGTTCTGACAGCGCGTGCGCGCGAAAGTGATAATAGTAGCATGCAGCCGGGTTTGTTGCCTCTATTTCCGCTTCAGGTCGTGCTTTTGCCCGGCGCCGAACTTCCCTTGCACATTTTCGAGGACCGCTATAAGGAAATGATCGGCGAGGTGATTCGGGACCGTCTGGAGTTCGGAGTGATCCTCGCCAATGAGAAGGGGATTGTGAATACCGGGTGCACCGCGATGATCGACAAAGTGCTGCGCGAATATCCGGACGGGCGGCTGGACATTGTCGCGCGGGGGCGCAGGCGCTTTGAAATTATGCGATTGAATGACGAGCGGTCGTTTTTGCGCGGAACCGTGGAATATTTTGACGATGACGAGGAATCGCCCATTGCGCCGGAGGTGCGTCAGAGGGCGATCGACGGGTTCAATGAGATCTCGAAGGAATCGGTCGATTTGAATCTACCGCAATTGAGTTTTCGCCTGGCGCAGTCGGTGGCGGATTTGGGTTTCCGCCAATCGATTCTCAGCTCCCGGAGCGAAGCCGACCGGATCCGCCAACTTGCCGATTTCTTCCCGATTCACAATATGCGGCAGAAGCGAATTCAGCACGTGAAAGACGTCGCGCCGCGCAACGGACATGGCCGGGGAGTCAGCGGAATCGAATGAACCTGGTGTTCGACGCCGACGATACGCTGTGGGAAAATAACATCTATTTCGAGCGGGCGTTCGACGATTTCTGCTCGTTCCTGAATCATTCGAAACTCACTCCCATGCAAGTTCGCGATGTGCTTAATGAGATCGAGCTTGTGAACGCGAAGATTCATGGATACGGGTCGAAAAACTTCGGCCTTAATCTGCAGCAGGCGTACAGGCACCTGGCGGAACGGGAGATCCGAAGCGACGATTTGAACCACGTGATGGCGCTGGCGGAGCGGATTTTGGAGCAACCGCTGGAAGTGATCGACGGAGTTGACGACACGTTGGCGGAACTCGTGCAGCGTCATGAACTTACGCTGTTCACTAAGGGGCACCCGGAGGAACAGCGGATGAAAGTCGACCGGTCCGGGTTGGGCGGCTATTTCGCGCACACGGCGATCGTGAAAGAGAAAGATGCTCCAGCTTATCAACGACTTGTCGAAGAGAGAGGCTTTGATCCGTCGGAAACGTGGATGATCGGGAATTCGCCGAAGTCGGACATCAATCCAGCGCTCGAAGCGGGATTAAACGCAGTGTTAGTGCCGCATCCGCATACCTGGGTGCTGGAACACCAGGATCTGCGGGATGGCGGCAAAAGGCTGAAAATCGTGCCCACTTTTGCTCATTTAAGGATACTTTTCTAGCTCTATTTAGCGAATTATGGTCCGATAAGGATGCATAGAGTGGCCCAACCGGCGAGAGATAGCGTCGATTTGAGCACCAATATTTTGGGTTAGGGCGCCTAAGCAGGCGCCCAGAAGCTTGCTTATTTCTTCCTGCTGCGCAGGTAGCTGACGGCGACAATCGCACCGAGACCTCCGCCCATCAGAAGGACTGTGGTGGGTTCGGGAACGGAAGGAGGGGGAGGGCCGGCAAACGCCGGAATAACAGCGCAGAGGAGAGCAATCCCTGCGGACAGAAGAATGGCGGTCGATCTTGTCAATGGCGGTAAAACCTCCTAAAAGCCTCAAGCGCATGCTGGATTGCGGGATGCGACCTTCCTTATTTCAACACGGTTTCGCCGGTCTCAGCGAGGATTTATGATTGGGAAAATCCTGAAGGGTAATAGGCCGTCTCATCCTATCAAGCGAAAGCTCGCGCCACCGAGGCTGGATTTATTTCAGGATTGTGCGGCTAGCGTAGTTAAGGACTGACGACGGGAAAATGCCAAGGAACAGGGTTCCGATGGCGGAGGCGTAGACGGTTACTCTCAGTCCGAAGCCGACGGGCGGTAGATTCTCGGCGGATTCGCCGGGTTCTTTCATATACATCACCACCAGGATATACAAATAGTAATACGCGGCTACTGCGCTGTTTAGTAAACCGAGAATGGTTAGCCAGATCAGCTTCGAATCGAGTGCCGATTTGAAGATGTAGAACTTGCCGAAGAAGCCGCCGGTTAAGGGGACGCCGATCAGGCTCAGCAGGAAGATGGTCATCATCGCGGCCATCATGGGCTGGCGTTGGGCGAGTCCGGCGAAATCGTCGATGGCTACGTATTTTTCGCCTTTGCGGGCGAAATAGGTGACGACGGCGAAGGCTCCGATGTTGGTCAGCGCGTAGGCAGCCAGGTAGAACATAGCGGCGGCGGCTCCGGTATCGGAGTTCGCGGTTACGGCGACCAGCACGTATCCGGCATGGGCGATGGAACTGTACGCGAGCAATCGTTTGATATTAGTCTGCTTGATGGCGGCGAAGTTTCCGACGCACATGGTGGCAAGCGCGCAGCCCCAGACCAGAGGCGTCCAACGATCGGAGATCGGGCCGAAGGCGGTGAGGAAGACGCGGAGGAGAATGGCGAAGGCAGCGGCTTTCGGGCCGACGGAGAGAAACGCGGAGACGGGAGCGGGAGCGCCCTGATAGACGTCGGGAGCCCAGATCTGGAAGGGCGCGGCGGAAACTTTGAAACCCAGTCCGACGAAGATCAGCGCGGCGGCTACTCCGGCTAGCGCGAAGGAATCGAAACCAGGAGTTGCGATCGCGCGGCGCACGGCTTCGAGATTGGTGGCCGCAGTGATGCCGTAGATCCAGGCGACTCCGTAGAGCAGGAACGCGGTCGCAAAGGAGCCCAGCAGAAAATATTTCAGGGCTGATTCGTTGTTGCGCTTATCGTCGCGCAGGTAGCCTGCCAGGATGTAGCTGGCGATGGAGGAAATTTCCAGGCCGATGAAGATCATGATCAGCTCATTGGCGGTGACCATGACGCACTGACCCATGACGCTGAACAAGAGCAACGCGTAGAATTCTCCGCCCGGCATGTTTTCGCGCTTTAAATATTCGGAGCTGCTGAAGACGGCCAGGATGCCGATGCCGATCACGAGGACGCGAAAAAAGGTGCCGAAGGGGTCGACGATCAGCATGTCGTGAAAGGCGGATCCTGCATCGGCGGTGGCAGCGGCGTAGAGCGCGGCGGCGAGGCCGACGATGGAGACAGGCGCAAAGATATTGGTCTTGGTCTCACCGCTCGGAAGAACGGCTTCGAGGAACATGATCAGGATGCCGGTGAGGGTAAGGATGATTTCCGGGAGGAAGCGCAGGTATTCGGCGTTGGTGGGCATCATGCTAGCGGGCTCCCTTCGGGAGGGCCGACGTCGGTGGGGGAGCGGAAGGCAGGTCGGGAACCTGCCCCACTTTCGCTGCAAGGGTGTTGCTCGATGACTGGGTTCCTTGGAGAATGGCCGCGTTTTGCATGGTGATCGCGGGCATGAACGTTTGGGTGAACGATCCCAGCCAGAACATCAAGACCAGAAGAGGAAGGATGGCGGCCCATTCGCGGCCGGTCAGATCGTTGACGTGATGCGTGACCGATTCCGACGCCTTTCCGTAGAAGAGACGCTGGTAGAGCCAGAGCATATAGCACGCGGAGAGGATGGGGCCGGTGGCGGCGACGATGACCCAGTTGAAATTTGCTTCCGCTGCACCTTGCATCACCAGATACTCACCGATGAAGTTGCTCAGCATCGGGAGGCCGATGGAGGCTAGGGTCGTGATCAGGAAGACCGTGGCGAGGTTCGGGGCGGCGGTCGCTACGCCGCCGTAGGCCGAGATTTCCAGCGAATGGCGGCGTTCATAGAGGTAGCCGACCAGGACGAAGAGGGCTCCGGTGGAGATGCCATGGGCCAGCATTTGGTAGACGGCTCCGTCGAGTCCCTGCTGGGTGAAGGAAAAGATTCCTAACACTACAAATCCAAGGTGGCTGACCGACGAATAGGCGACCAGCTTTTTCATGTTGGGCTGGACCAGAGCGACAAGGGCTCCGAAAACGATTCCGGTGATGGCGAGCGCGTTGACCCATCCGGCGGATTGATGCGCGGCGTTGGGGAAAAGAGGGACGCAGACGCGGAGGAGTCCGTAAGTTCCCATTTTCAGCATGACGGAGGCCAGCATGACAGACCCGGCGGTGGGCGCTTCGACGTGCGCGTCAGGGAGCCAGGTGTGGAGTGGGAACAAAGGGACCTTGATGGCGAAGGCCAGGAAGAAGGCCAGGAAGAGCAACATCTCTTCGCGAGTGCCGAGTCCCAGATGGCCGCTCGATACCAGATTTTTCAGGACCGCGTAGTCGAACGTGCCGGTCAGATTATAGAGATAGATAATGGCGCCGAGCATCAGCACGGATCCGGCGAAGGTGTAGAGGAAAAACTTGACGGTCGCGTAAATGCGGCGGTCGTGGCCCCAGATGCCGATCAAGAAGTACATCGGCACGAGCGAGATTTCCCAGAACACGTAAAACAGGAACAGGTCGATGGAGACGAAGACGCCGACCAAGCCGAATTCGAGGAGGATCAGGAACGCGAAGTATTCTTTGACGCGATGATCGATATACTTCCAGGAAATGGCGACGGCGATGGGCGTGAGGAGCGTGGAAAGCAGGACCAGCCAGAGGCTGAGGCCGTCGAGGCCGACGTGATAGTGGATCGGCGGGTAGTTGATCCAGGGTTTATAGGTCTGGAAGGTGTAACCGGTGGGATAAGCGAACCAATACGGCGCGAGGAGGCCCAGCGAGACGACGAAAACTGCGATCGATATGGCGAGCGCGGCCCAACGGGAAGTGTCCGGTTTGTCCCTCGGGACGAACAGGAGCAGCAGAAAACCGACGAGAGGCAGGAACAGGACGATATCGAGAGTGCTCATCGGGTGACTCCGAAGGAGATTCCGGTGAGACCCATGACGATGACGACGAGGATTGCTCCGGCGACCACCCATCCGGCGTAACTTCTTATATAGCCTGATTGAGCATGCCGCAAGACGCTGCCGATCGCGCGCGCGGTTTTGCCGACGCCGTTTACCGTACCGTCAATGGCTCCGGCGTCGATGGTGCGCCAGAGGAGCGAGCGCGATCCGTCGATGACGGGATGTACGACGGCTGAATCGTAGGCTTCGTCGATGAAGTATTTGTTATAGATCAAAGTGTAAATAGGGCGGAAGGAGCTGGCGAGGGACTCGGGAAGTCCGGGCGCAAGAACATACATCACGTACGCTAGCGCGATGCCGACAAGGCCGACGGACAGCAACGAAAAGGACGCCAGCGGGGGCAACTTGCTTCCCTCTGCGAGCGGGAAGAGAGGCTCCAGATATTTCGGGATGTTGATAAATCCTCCGCCGAGGCTGAGGGCGGCCAGGATCGCGAGAGGTCCCCACATGACAAAGGGCGATTCGTGCGGATGATGCACCTTGCCGCGATACTTGCCGGTGAAGGCCAGGAAGAACGCGCGGAACACGTAGAAGGCGGTCATGCCTGCGGTGAAGAGGCCGACCCAGAACATCCAAGGCGCGTATTCGTACGCCGATTCCAGGATCAGATCCTTGCTGAAGTAGCCGGAAGTAAAAGGGACGCCGGCGATGGCGATGCTCGCGCAGAAGAGTACGCCGCACGTGATGGGGATTTTCTTGGCGAGTCCGCCCATTTGCCGAAGGTCCTGTTCGCCGGAAAGAGCGTGAATGACGCTGCCGGCTCCGAGGAAGAGCAGGGCCTTGAAGAAGGCGTGGGTCATGACGTGGAAGATTCCGGCGGAGAAGGCTCCGGTACCGAGGCCGACGAACATATAGCCGAGCTGCGAAACGGTGGAGTAGGCGAAAACCTTCTTGATGTCGTTCTGGACAAGGCCGATGGTCGCGGCAAAAAATGCGGTAGCGATTCCGATGACGGCGACGACGTTCAGCGCGAGGGGCGAATGGAGGAAAATCGATGAGCTGCGGGCGATCATGTAAACCCCGGCGGTGACCATGGTGGCGGCGTGGATCAGGGCGCTGACGGGCGTGGGACCGGCCATCGCGTCCGGAAGCCAGACGTAGAGAGGGATCTGGGCGGATTTGCCGGTGGCTCCAACGAGGAGCAGCAGTGCGATCGCCGTGATCCAGCCGGGTGAGGTTTCGATGGGCAGAGCTTTCGCCTGGGAGAAAACGCTTCCAAAATCGAGCGTACCGAAGTGAATGGTGATCAGGAAAATCGCGAGCGAGAAGCCGAAGTCGCCGATGCGGTTCACGATAAACGCTTTATTGCCCGCATCGGTGGCGAATTTTTCGGTGAAATAGAAGCCGATCAGCAGGTAGCTACACAGGCCGACGCCTTCCCATCCTACGAACAGCAGCAGGAAGTTCTGGGCGAGCACCAGGGTCAGCATGAAAAACATGAACAGATTCAGGTACGCGAAGAAGCGGTAGTAGCCGCCTTCGTGGGCCATGTAGCCGACCGCATATATATGGATGAGGGTCCCGATGCCGGTGACGATCAGCAGCATGACGGCGGTGAGGCGATCAACCGCGAAATCGACGCCGATGTTGAGGACGCCGGATTGGATCCAGGTGAAGTAGTGTTCGACGTGAGTTTCTTCGAGGCCTCCGGAGAAGGCTCCTAGGGCACTTAGCGATTTGAGGACCCATAGAAACGCAAGCAGCACCGATCCGACGGCGATCGTATTGATGACGGCTTTTGGAAAGCGGCGTCCGAACAGGCCGTTGAGAGCGAAGCCCGCCAGAGGAAGTAAGGGGATGATCCAGAGATTCTGCATCGTTTAGTTCTTCAGCGAGCTGACCTCGTCGATTTCGAGTGTCTGGCGATTTTTGAAAATCGTCAGGATGATGGCCAAGCCTACCGCGGCCTCGGCTGCGGCGACGACCATCACGAAGAAACTGAAAATATGTCCGTCGACCTGTTTGAACTTATAGGAGAACGTCACGAAGCTGAGGTTCACGGCGTTGAGCATCAGCTCAATGGACATGAAGACGGTGATGACGTTGCGGCGGAACAGAAATCCGGCGACGCCGAGAGAGAACAGGATTGCGCTCAGGATCAGATACCAGGCCAGGGGCACGCTTTGCGGCAAAGGAATTTCGGGCATCTATTCGATCTCCTTGCTGGCGAGAACGACGGCGCCCAGAATGGCGATGAGGATCAGGACGCTGGTGACTTCGAACGGGAGCAGATAGGTCTGGAAGAGGCTGCGTCCGATTTCCTGAGGACTGCCGTGGGTCATGGAGCCGAACTTGACGCCTTCGGTGACGGGGAGCATGCGATGAATCACGAAGGCGGCGATGGCGATGAAACCGGCAAGCAGGGGAACTCCGGCGAAGGTGACCCAGAGTTTGCGAGGCAGCTTCCGCTCTTTTCCCGCGTTCAGCAGCATGATGACGAAGATGAACAGCACCATGATCGCGCCGGCGTAGACGATCAACTGCGCGGCGGCGATGAATTCACCGCCCAACTGAAGATAGAGCAGGGCCAGCGCGCCCATCACGCCGACCAAGGACAGGGCGCTCGAAATCGGGTGCGTCTGCAACACCAGGTTGACGGCGCAGATGACGGCGATCGCGGCGAAGAGCAGAAAGAGAATCGCGTCCATAGTTATTTTGAAGTTAGGGCCACCGAGAGGGCCGTGACAAAGAGGTTGACAATCGCGACGGGGAACAGAACGGTCCACGCGAAGTTCATCAGTTGATCGTAGCGGAAGCGCGGGAGTGTGCCGCGAATCCAGATGTAGACAAATAAGATGATGCCGACTTTCGCAAGGAACCAGAAGAGGGGAAGAAGAATAGTCGCGACGATCGGGATCAGGAAGATCGCGGCGATGCCCAGAAATATTACCCCGAACACGGGGAGCGTGAAGCGGTCGAAGGGGCGCGCCGGGTGCAAACCGTGATAGAGGCAGATCAGGCCGGAGATGGCGAAGATCAGGGTCGGCACGAATTGCGATCCATATTCGGCGGGCCACAGAGGCTGCCATCCGCCGAGGAACAGCAGTGCGCCGACGCAGGAGACGGTCACCATGTTGCAGTATTCGGCCATGAAGAACGCGGCGAATTTCATGCTGCCGTATTCGGTGTGGAAGCCGGCGACCAGCTCGTTTTCGGCTTCAGGGAGATCGAAGGGCACGCGGTTGGTTTCGGCGAAAGCCGCGATGATGAAAAGGATGAAGCTAATAATGTTGAAGGGGAAGACCTGGAAGATGGTCCACCTGGGGAGGAAGCCGAAGAAGAAGCCGGCTTGGCCGTCGACGATGCCGCGGAAGCTCAGCGTGTTGAGCGCGAGCAAGGGGGCGGCGATCGCCATCGCCATCGGCAGTTCGTAGCTGATCATCTGTGCCGAACTGCGTAGGCCGCCCAGCAGCGAATATTTATTGTTCGAGGACCAGCCCGCGAGCGCTACGCCGTAGACGCCCAAACCGGAGATGCAGAGGATGAAGAGGACGCCGATATTAAGATCTGTCAACTGCATCGCAGTGGTGATTGCCGGAATGTGGACCGGGCCAAGGTTGATCGCAGGCAGGCTGAGCTCGGTTCCGAAGGGGATT
>DATHOJ010000112.1:0-3122 GCA_035485055.1 Bryobacteraceae bacterium | reverse complement strand
TGCTGTGGGTCCGCTCGCTGAACAGCGACTCGGCGCAAGCCCTTGAGGGAACCAATGGCGCTTCGCATCCTTTCTGGTCGCCTGACGGCCACAGTATCGGTTTCTTTGCCGGCGGCAAACTCATGAGGATTGCCGCCGCCGGCGGCCCTGTCGCTACCGTCGCCGACGCGCCGAATTCCCGCGGCGGAAGCTGGAGCCCCAGCGACGTGATCGTGTTCGCCCCCGATTTTATAGGCCCGCTGGCGAAGGTGAGCGCGCAAGGCGGCGCAGCGGAACCCGCGACAATAATCAATAGGGCGAGGCACACCACCCATCGTTGGCCATGGTGCCTGCCCGACGGCAAACATTTCATTTTTCTCGCAACCAGCCATACCGGAAGCGATCCCAAAGAAAACGGAATCTACTTCGGGTCCATCGACAGCACGGAAACTCGCCTGATTCTGGCTACCGATTCTGCAGCGCAGTACGCATCCGGCTATCTTCTCTACCGTGCCAATACCGCGTTAGTGGCGCAGCCCTTCGATCCGCAAAAAGGCACTCTGTCGGGATCGCCAATTCCCGTGGTGAGTAACCTCCGCGACGACATTGGCGTTTGGCGCAGCATTTTTGCGGTCTCGCAGAATGGACTCTTGATTTACCAGCGAGGCAGTCTCGATTCGGCAAAAAGCCATCTGGTGTTGTTCGACCGCTCCGGTAAGACGCTCGCCGACTACGACCCTCAAGAGACGACGATCACGAATGCGCGTGCGCTGTTGGGGGTGCGGGATGTGCGGCTCTCTCCGGATAACAAGCGGGTTGCATTTGCAAGCGGGACTGGCATTTGGACGCTGGACCTCGACCGAAAGACCAAGACTCGGATTACCTTCGATCAGCAGGTAGTTCAAGAACCTGCCTGGTCGCCGGACGGGAAAGCGCTGATCTTCTCGGCGCTGGTGACGTCAGGGGGCGGCAATGTCGAAATTCGATCCAAAGCCGCAGACGGCAGCGGCACTGAGAAAACATTGGTTGCCGACCAGAACAACTACCACAGCCCGGGCTGGTCGCCCGATGGAAAGTATATAACCTACCTTTGGGGCGAGGGTGAGAAGATGGTTTCGCTCTGGATAAGACCGGTGAGCGGAGACGCCAAGCCGGTGGCGGCCGTGCAGCCGCCTTCCCAGCAGTCCAATCTTTCTGCGTATCGAATTTCTCCCGACAGCCGATGGGTGGCCTACGCTTCCGACGAATCCGGGCAGCAGGAAATCTATGTAACAAGCTTTCCGGAGGGAAAAGGAAAATGGAGAGTATCGGTGAATACCGGGGCCTATCCTGCATGGAGTGGAAATGGCAGGGAACTGTTCTTCAAGGATCTTAATGACAATATCTTTGTCTGTACCGTGATCCCGAAGGGACAGGAGGTCGAAGTGGGCACGCCCCAGCGTCTGTTCCACGCCGCTTCGCCCGGGATAGGCGTAGCGTTCGACGTCTCCTCTGATGGCAAGCGTGTGCTGGTAAACCATTCCCAGGACGAAGCCCCGGCTCCGCTCCAGTTAGTCACCAACTGGCTGGCACCGCTCAAGAAATAAGAGAGTCTTCGTGTGGCCGTGAAGATGGTACAAGACTCAGCGTTCGATTGAAACCAGCCGCACCTCTACGTTTGTCGTCCGCCGTTCTCCGCTCCGTTGCACCTCAAACGCGTGATGCTGTCCCGCGTGGCTCAGGCTGTCGCGCAATTCGCGAAGTGTAAACTCACTGGCATTCTTGCCATCCTCGCCTGAGATCACGTCGCCTTTCTCGAAACCGTCGGCCTCGGCCGGCGATCCCGGACGCACCGCCGCGACCGTGTATGTGTGCAAGTCCGCACCGGATGCAAGCAATGTCAGCCCATAAGTTTCGCGCTCGGGGAACGGCTTGTTCGCTTCTGGGGTTGGCTCGAGGATGATGCGGTAGTTCGAATAGTCGAGATAACAGTGATATCGCGAGTAGATGGTCTCACCGACCGTTCCTGAGAAATTAGTGCTCGCGTATGCTCCCTTCGTGTTCACTGACATGTTCACCGGAACATTGTTCACGGTCAGGTGTCCGATCGTTAGTCGCTGCAGATTGCCGCGTACGTTATTCTGTGCAAAGAATTGGCTCTCGAGCCCCGCTGGCCGGTTCACAGTTGCATTTGTCTGTGCGAGCCGTGCTAGATCATTCGACTTGACGAACGGTGAGGTCAGCGTCGCGGTCTCGGACGCTCCGAAGTCCACGACGAAATACGCGGGGATGTCCGGCTTAGTCGGAACTCCAATCGAGCCATACGCGTGTGGAATTCCATTGTCGAAGATCACCGGCACCATCACGCCGGTTCCTGAGTACTTCCACGTCCTGGGATCGTGCAACGTGATCATCTGATTCTGGTAGTCAATCTCTATTACAAAGCGGCTGATGAAATCGAACCCGAGAATTCCGCCGAACTTCACCCCCAATGCGCGTTCCAGGCCTGTCTGGTCAATGACCGATACATGCTGGTTGCGAAGTTCAACTCCCGGAAGCGTGAATGTCGCTCCGGCCGCATAGGCGTATTCCGCCGAGTTTCCGCCGCCGGTCGTTGTCGTCTTGGCGTAGGTTTTCAAACCAAACTCTTCGAGGCGAGTCGAGTTGATAACGTTCTGATCCGCTCCCGTATCGAGGATGAATCCAACTGGAGGCCGTCCGTTGACAGACACGTTGAATACTATATGGTTCGCCTCCATCGTGAACGGAATGGGCGGCGCATTGGGAGCAAGCGTGGCGTCCGATGGCCCCGGAACGAGCGGCGCAAAAGTGTCTTTCGACAGCGTGCTCTTGTACTGAACGGTTTTGCGGTCCCACTGGTAGTCGGGTATTTCCGTCTCGGTCACAACCGCATGGTATGGGGTCATCACCCCATTAGCATTGCGCCAATCGGAATACGTGGTCGTGATTTCGCTATCGTCTCCGGGACGCACGGACTTGAGCGGCAGAAACGTCTTCGCGTCGAGGTACCACGTAGTAGTCCAGCCGCCCTCGGGTTTGTACCGCAATAGATAGGACGAATGATCGCTGCTCTCCGACATTTCTGCCGATCCGATCTCCTGTGTCGGACCGAAAGCGATAACTCTCTCTTCAGCAACTCCTGT
>DATHOJ010000111.1:0-580558 GCA_035485055.1 Bryobacteraceae bacterium | reverse complement strand
CCCTGCTTGCGGAATCGGCGGCGGAGGCGCGGCCACCGGCGGCGGAGGCATTGGCGGAGGCGCGGGGCGCGCTTGTATAGGCGGCGGTACCGCGATGACAGGCGGCGTCGCAATGGTCGCCTCCTGCTCCTTCAGCTTGGTGCCGCGATTCACCAGATGCTGCTTGATATCGCCGACCACCAGTTGCACTTCGAAATCGTTGGCGTACATCTTCGCGATTTCGTCGAGCCGGTAATAGATTGGCTTCAGGCCCTCCAGTGTGGCCACTAGGCCGACCTGTTGGTCCAGACGCTTTAGTTCTTCAAGAGGATTCAGATTCTCATCGCCCACGTTAGATATCCTACACTTTCCTTGTAACCCTTGTGATAGCCGCCCTCGATGCCACCCCTCTGACCGTTCCCACCGGCGGCGTCACGCGCTACACCTGGGAGCTGGCGCGGGCGCTGGCGGCCGAATACGCGGAGGACCAATATTGGCTGTTGTCGGATCAGCCATTCGCGATGCCTGCTCCGGTGGCCGCAAATCTTCATAAAGGCGAGGGGCCCCGCACGGCCGCCGAGCGTCGCTGGTGGTTGTGGGGGCTTGAACGAGAGATGATGCGCCGAGGAGCAGAAGTGTTTCACGGCACCGATTTCTCGGTTCCGTACATCTCGCGCCGGCCAAGCGTGATGACGGTGCACGATCTTTCTCCCTGGTTGTTAAAAGACGCTTCGACCCGTGTGCGGCGGAGAGTGCCTCTATTGCTCCGGGCGCGGATACCGACCATGGTCATCACTCCGAGCGAGGCTGTGCGGCGCGCGGTGATCGCGCGATTCCGACTCGACGCCGAGCGAGTGGCGGCGGTGCCTCTGGCCGCATCGAGTCACTTTCGACCGGTAGAGACGCCTGCTCCAACCCGTCCTTATTTTCTTTTCGTGGGCACGCTGGAGGCGCGAAAAAATATCACTCGATTGATGGAGGCTTGGAAGGAGGTGCGGAGGTCCGAGGACATCGACTTGGTGCTGGCGGGACGACTGCGGGACGATTTCGCGGCGCCCACTCCCGAAGAAGGGTTGCGAATCTTAGGCGCGGTGCCGGACGAGGACTTGCCGGTGCTCTATTCCGGCGCGGCCGCGTTTGTCTATCCATCGTTGTACGAAGGCTTCGGGCTGCCGGTGCTGGAAGCTATGCAGTGCGGAGCGACGGTGATCACGTCTCGCGATCCGGCGATTATGGAGGTATCCGGCGGCGCGGCAGTGCATATCGACCCGACCGATGTTCGCTCGCTGGCAGAAGCTATGCGTGCGCGACCGGTGCGCCGCGAGGAATCGCTCCAACGCGCCGCGCAGTTCTCCTGGTCGAAGACGGCGCAAAAAACGAGAGAGGTCTACGACGTCGCAGCTCGAATATTCGCGAAGTAAAGCTTTTTTCCTCACGCCGGAAGTTCCGCAGATCGGCACTGGCGGAGGAGGATTGCGATCGGCATCCTTGCTCGAATATTTGCGGACGAAGTACGACGTTCAGGTGGCGAGCTTCACGCTGCCGCATCATTCGAAACATCTGGCGGCACGGGTATGGCGGAACGGATTACGATTCGCGCGCGGAGTGCCTCCGCTGATCGACCGCTTCGCGGGATTTGAAGGACAGCTCGCCCTCAGCGGCCGCGATCGGGTCGCGGTGATCGAGCATTTCTGGTGCGCGCCTTATGCCGACGCGATTCGTCCACATTGCGATCTTCTCGTGCTCGATCTACACAACGTCGAGAGTGAACTGGCTGCGGCGCATGCGCGGGCGACGGGCGGATTGGAAGCGATCGTGCATCGGCGATTCGCGGACGCGTACAAGAAGCTCGAGCGCATCTGGATTCCGAAGTTCGACGTAGTACTGGTTACTTCGGATGAAGACCGCCGGCGGATCGAGCATCGGAACATCGTCGTTTATCCGAACGCGTTGCCGATAGTCGACCCTCCGTCAGTTCCGGAAGAAAATTGCATCCTGTTCAGCGGCAATCTCGAATATCACCCGAACATCGAAGCGGTGCGATGGTTCCGGTCGGCGATCTGGCCGCGGCTGCGGGAAAAAAATCCCGGCCTGACATGGGATCTGGTCGGCCGCAATGCACAGGCCGTCGCCGCGCTGGTGAAAGGCGACTCGCGCATCCGCTTGATCGGACCGGTGGACGACGCCGTCGCTGCGATTGCCGCCGCGCGCGTGGTGGTGGTTCCATTGCTCTCTGGCAGCGGAACGCGCTTCAAGATTCTGGAAGCATGGGCTGCCAGACGCGCTGTGGTCTCGACGCCGATCGGCGCAGAAGGATTGGGCGCGCGGGACGGCGAGCAATTGCTGATCGCGGACGAACCAGCGAGCTTCACTGCCGCCGTGCAGGCGCTGCTTGACAATCCAGCGCGCGCGCAGCTAATTGGCGGAGCGGGCCGTGATTTGTACCTCGGTCGATACACCTGGCCCGCCGCGTGGAATAATCTGGCTGAGTCGGGGATTTAGCGCAGGCGGTTCCGCCCCGCGTTTAGTTGTTCTTGAAGAAATGCACGACTTTTTTGCCGCCTTCTTCGGTGTAGTACACGGTTACCTTGCTGGCTTTTTCAATGCCTTTTCCCGTCTCCTTGCCCGCATCGACCACGGCGTGATCGCTGATTTTATACGTAGCCTCAGCGCCGTCCGCGGTCTTCACGGCGAGCGTTTTGGTGCCGCGGTCGATTTTCGAGACGGTCCCCTCGGACACTTTCAGTCCACCGTCGCCAATGCGGTCCACTTCCTGCGCAGTCTTCTCGCTGCCCTTTACCGTGTAATGCACCACCACGTGACTTCCTTCCTTCACGCCGTGCATTCCGTCTTTGGCACCCGCGTCGGCCGCATCCCAACCGTGAACGGAGGTCTTCGAAACGACATGAACGGTGTGTTCGGTTCCATCGGCCGTCGCGACCACCACGGTCTTGGTTCCCGCGTCCACTTTCTTCACCGTGCCCTCGACTGCCGTCACGACGTCGTCAGCGGCGAACATCGCGAGAGCAGCGAAACTCATTCCAAACAGCAGTTTCTTGGTCATGTTATTTATATTGCCTGATTTCTAGACGCGGCGGGCGAGCAGAACGGTCATATCGTCCTGCAACTCATCGGTTGCTGTCCACTCCCGAACGCTCTCCAGCACGACCTCGATAATCTGCTCGTCGTTCAGGTGCGAACTGCGGGCGATCAGCTCGATCAGACGATCTTCGCCGAACATTTCGCCGTATTCATTTTCCGGTTCCGTGATGCCGTCCGTGTAGCAGACCAGCAGGTCGCTGGACTTCAGCTCGACATGGCTCTCGTCATACTTGGCGAACGGAAACGCGCCCACCACGGTGCCGTTCACATCCAGGCGCTCCGCCACTCCGTTGCGAACCAGCAGAGGGGGAAGATGACCGGCATTGGTGTACGTAAAGATACCGGTCGGCTCGTCGAAGATGCCGAAACAGAATGTCGCGTATTTCTCCGGCGACGTATACGCATGGAGCTGATTGTTGAGCCGCGATACCAGGTGCGAAGTCGACAGAAAAGGCGCCAGGGAACTGCCGCCTGAGCCGTTTCCAGCGGCCGCTGCAATTTCGAGAGCACTCTGCAACTGCGAACGCAGCGAGCTTTGCAACGTGGCCATCAGCAAAGCAGCGGAAATTCCCTTCCCGGCCACGTCGCCAATGGCGAGAGCCACCTGAGAATCGCGGATCACTTCGTAATCGTAATAATCCCCGGAGCACATGCGCGCGGGATGGCAGACGGCGGTCAGCCGCAGCGTCCGGGTCTGCGGCACTACACGCGGATAAAGCTGGCTCTGCACTTCGCGCGCGATCTCGACTTCGGATTGCAGGCGTTCTTTCTCTTTGGCGACCACCAGCAACTGTTCGAGATTTTCGGTCATGCGGTTGAAGGACTCGCTTAAGCTGGCGAGCTGGTCTTTGCCCTTCACCTCGATGCGATGGGAGAAGTTCCCTTCCATCACTTTCTGCGTGCCTTCGTAGAGACGATGAACCGCCCCAGTAATGGTTCGAGTCATGGAAACACCGATGATCATCGAAACGATTTCGACCAACAGAAACACGATCGCCACACCAATGAGGGCCCATTGAAAAACCTGCTGCGCCGGATCAGTCTGCCGGTCGAAAACCGCTGCCAGGACCGCGGAAATGCGGGAATGCACGGCGATAATCGGGCCTTCCGCTTCCTTGCCAGGCTCCTCCCACACGGCTGCGGGAATGGTCGCGAACCAATGCACTTCCCGATCGAAACGATTCATCGGAGGAGGAAGACTGTGTTTGATCGAAGCGCGTATGGCCGGTCCGCCGCGGGACTCAAGGAAATCCACGACGCCGAGATTCGGCACCAGGCCAGCCAAGAAATCGCCGGTCAAAGGAGCCGTAACGGTCACATCGCCGGTACCGGTCCGGCGATGGCTCCACGCGTATAATTTTCCGTCCCGCACCAAAACTCCCCGGGCTTCCTTCCACTCCCGGCGCGGCGCGGGCAGCGTTCCATTATCTGGATAACGGCTCAGGTTCCCGCCTTCGCGAACCAGAATTTCCAGACCCGGATTGTGCTCGCTATAGAAGAGTTCCGTCATGCGCCGCATGACCGCTGTCCGATCCGCCGGAGCTGTGCGCACGATGCTTTCGGCGGCGGTGTCCAGCGAATCGATGCGGCGATCCAGTTCGCTGGTCACCAGATAGACCGCCAGTTGGCTGATGAGCAGATAGCCGCCCATCGACGCGAGTGCCGCGATCAGCACGATCGGCACGACGGCGATAAACATGTAAGTAACAATCAAGCGGTTGCGCAGACGCCAGACGGCCGTCCTGAGCAGACGCACCGCGAGCCACACGCCGGTAACGAACACCCCCACGGCGGCGAGAAATTTCAACCCGCTCAGAGGCATGAAATAATCGAGCGCCAGGAACAATAAAAGGAATGCAAGAAACGCGATACCGGCGCGTCCCATCCAACCGAGGATCTTCTGGAGGCTGGCGCGCACGAACGGCTACACTCTCGATTTGGCGATTTCCGGCACCTGCGTGTCCGGTTTGATGTAGTGTTTGGTGAGTCCCGCTTCGAGCAGGGAAAACGCGGTCTCTACGTCGTCGGCAAAAGAAAATAACTGGAGATCCTTTTCGGCGATCATCCCGTGGCGAACCAACGCTTCGAAGTTGATGATCTCATTCCAAAAGGCTGTGCCATACAGGATCACCGTCATCTTCTTTTCGAGCTTCTGCGTTTGCGCCAGTGTCAGAATTTCCGTCAGCTCATCGAGCGTGCCGAATCCGCCCGGAAAAACCACCAGCGCCTTCGCCAGATACGCGAACCAGAATTTGCGCATGAAAAAATAGTGGAATTCGAAGGACAGCTCCGGCGTAATGAACGGATTCGGCCGCTGCTCGAACGGCAATCCGATGTTGAGCCCGATAGTCTTACCGCCGGCATCCTGCGCGCCGCGATTGGCGGCTTCCATAATGCCGGGTCCGCCTCCACTACACACGACGAACCGCCGCCCGCTTTCGTGCAGCGAATCTGACCATAGAGTGATCCGCTTCGCCAATTCGCGGGCGTCGTTGTAAAACCGTCCCAGTGGACCCATTTCGAGCGTCCTCGCCGAGCCGAAGAACACAATGGTGTCCTGAATTTTCTGCTGTCGAAACTGGGACAGAGGGTATAGATACTCGCTTAAAATTCGCAGCGAGCGTGCTTCCGGCGTATCCAGGAACGGTTGATTGCGATAGGCCAGCGCGGACTTATCCAGGCTTTCATGCATGGGATTTTTTGGCGGGCGCGTTTTCGAGCTCTGCTACCCGTTTTTCTAATTGTCGCATTGTGCGCAGCAGCACCGGCAGTTTCTGAAATGCGGTGATGGCGCGGAGCCACTCCCGCGCGTCAAAGGCCGGCGAGCCGCTCATGACCGCTCCCGCTTCGACGTCGCCGCCGATTCCCGATTGCGCATAGATCACCGCGTTGTCATGAATGGTCAGATGTCCCGAGATACCGACCTGTCCCGCCAGCAGCACGTTTTTTTCAAGAATGCTGGACCCTGCGAGCCCCGTTTGCGAGCAGATAATGTTATCCTCGCCCACCACGCAGCCATGCCCGACCTGCACCAGGCTGTCGATTTTCGCGCCGCGTTTCACCCGGGTTTCGCCGGTCGATGCGCGATCGATCGAGGTGAGGGTCTGGATCTCGACATCGTCCTCGATCACGGTAACGCCGCTCTGCACGATCTTATAATGAGTGCCATCGGCTTGCTTGGCGAAGCCGAATCCATCGCCTCCGACAACGACGTTGTTCTGCAGAACCACGCGATCGCCAATGCGGCAGTGCTCCCGAACCACGGCGTGAGAGTGAGCCAGAAAGCCGTCTCCAATTGTCGCGCCTTCGTAAATCACCACGTGCGGATGCAGCACCGCATCGCGTCCGATCGTCACGTTTTCGCCAACAGACACAAATGGTCCGACGGCGGCATTTTCACCGATCCGCGCGCTGGCCGCTACATGCGCCAACGGGTGAATTCCAAGAGCGAGGCTCGGTGGTCGATAGAAAAGCTCCAATGCGCGGGCGAAATCGAGATATGGATTTTTCGAGATCAACTGCGCCGCCGGAATATCTTCCATGTACGTCTTCACCAGTATCGCGGCCGCGCGTGTATGCTTGGCTTTCGGCGCATATTTCGGATTATGGAGAGACGTGATCTCCGAAGCGCCCGCATACTCCATGCCCGCAACGCCCGTGATCTCAATCGACCCATCGCCCCGCAATTCGCAGCCAAGGGTGGCCGCGAGATCCGAAAGATTCATATCTCTAGGTTAGTCGGAAATGCGTTCAAGATCACAAATTGTGATCTTGAACGTGAGAGCCCGGGCGCCCCTCCCGCACTATCCAAGTAATATGCCAACTAAGACTTCCAAGAAAACCCGAAAAATCGAAATCGTCTCGCTCGACGGAATCGAACGCCGGATTCTCGCATTGCGCGGCCACAGCGTGATGTTTGACCGTGATCTAGCCGCCCTCTACGGTGTCGAGACCAGAACCTTGAATCAAGCGGTCAAGCGCAATCTGGATCGCTTTCCCTCCGACTTCATGTTCCGTCTCACCCCCAAAGAAGCAGCGCATCTCTCTTCAAGATCACAACCTTCAAGATCACAATCTGTGATCTTGAAGCGCGGCGAGAACGTCAAGTATTTACCCTACGTCTTCACCGAACACGGCGCCGTGATGCTGGCGAACGTCCTAAAGAGCGCCCCTGCCGTACGCGCCAGCATTCAAGTCGTTCGCGCCTTCGTCAGAATTCGCCAAAGAGCCGTGACCCACGAACTGCTTGCAAAGCAACTCGCAAAACTCGCCGGCAAGGTTGGCGATCACGACATCGAACTCCGGCAGGTCTTCAAGACTCTGCGCGCGATTCTCGACCCACCGAGCCGCCCCAAGCGTGCGATCGGATTTCTCGCTCAGCGAGCCTGATCAGCCTTTGAATTTATCCCGGCACTCCGGCGAGCAGAAATAGTACGTTTCGCCGCCAACCCTTTTCTGGATCGCGGTGGCGGTCGAGATAAAGGTACCGCAAACCGGGTCCTTCTTCAATTCACCCCCTGCTGGCACGGAGGGCGCACGCGGGCCGGTTCGCGGAGACGCCTGCGGATGAAACAGATCCGCGAATCCTTTCATGACGATCCCGATAATGGAGCGTACGACGCTGATCACCAGCACACTGGCGATCAGGTAAGCTAACGCCCGCAGCATAACCTACGGCTTCTTGGTCGTCTTCTTTTTCGCCCCAGGCTTGCTGTAGTCGGTCTCCACGGTCGCGCCGATGGACGTCAGCATTGCTTTCGCCGTTTCTGCGTTCGGACCCGTGGGGGCCAGTTCCAGGTATTGCTGAAACTCTTCCTTGGTGCCGTCCGGCGGGACGATCTTCCCGTCCGGCGCCGTAGTGGCCTTCGCGTACAACGAAAGACCATATTGATAGTGCGCTTCCGCGTACGTGGGATCCGCTTCAATCGCTTTCTTGAACATACCGCCGGCCGCCTCGTTCTGGCCGAGATTCACCAGCACCGCGCCGCCATTGAAGTAATACTTGCCCGCGCTCGGCGGATCCAATTGCGCGGCCTTCGTTAACTCGACCAGCGCCTCATCGGATTTCTTCTCTTGCGCCAGCAGCAGCGCGTAATTATTGTGATACGCAGCGTCGTCCGGCTTCAGTTCGATCGCCTTTTTGTAAGACTCGATTCCCTTGTCCAGCATGGCCTGCTGATCAGCCCCGGTTTTACCCTTCGCCGCACCGCCGTAAGCGTCGCCCAGATTGCCCCAGATTACGTTCTGATCGGGCGACATCGTTTTGGCTTTTTCGAAATTCTCGATGGCGACGTCGAACTGTTTGGCGTCCAGCGCCGTCTTGCCGGCGTTAAACGCGTCATTCAGCGCCTTGTTTTTCGCCATAGTGGCCTGCGCGTCTTTTATCTTTTTCTCGAGCGCCGCCTTCTGCTCCGGCGTCATATCGCGAGTCTGTTCCTTGGTCAACTCCCCGGTTTCGATGGCTTTCTTCATCTCGGCCTGCTTATCCGCCGTCGACTTGACGGACTTGCTGAGATCGAAATCTACTTTTTTCGCATCCCCGAGCCCAGCGTGAACGTTACCAACCGAGTCCCGCTCCTTGCCATCGACCTCGACCCAGATCTTGAAGATGCCCGACGGCGGGAGGCCACCATAATAGTAATGACCCTTCTTGTCGGTCTTCACATTGTAGTTGCCCTTAATATCGGTTCGGTCGAGGTGAACCGTCACTTTGACCATCGGTTTGCCGTCTTCCCCGATCACATCGCCCTCGAAGGCGGCAGTTTGCCCCCAGCAAACGGCAGAAAACAAAAGAGTAAGCGGAATTCCAATGGCGAGTTTGCGCGGCGTGGCGGGCATGGGCTTCGTGAACCTCCAGAATGTCAATGAAATAACTCGATTCTCAGCATACTACAGGCGTGTGCTGGGGGCAAAGATGTTACCGGTAGGGGTCGGCGTCATGCCGCTTTCCCCTAGAAAACAATAGTACTAGGGCCCTAGAAAAAAATTAAGGTGATTACCCGCTACTCGTAGAAAAGAGTTGACTTATCTATTTTCTATTGTTAGGATTCTATTTGCGCAGGAGTGCAGGCGCTGGTGTTTTCTTAATCGGAGAATGGTCTTAATGACGGCAAATAATAAGTTCAGTCCTAATCGTGCGCTCCTTCTTACGGCGTTCGTCACTTTAGCAGGGAGTTGCTTTGCGACGACGGTCGCGTGCGACTCCACCACATCGCTCTCCGGCACTAATACCAACACCACAAGTGGAATCACGATCGCTGCGGGTGGGACACCGCAGGCGAACGACTTCAATACCCTATCGACAACCGACACCGGCTGCGCATCCGGAAACATTCAGTTCACGAACCTGGCTGCCTCAACGCCTGCCGGCACCGGGGGCGTAACTGCCCCTGAAACGACATACATCTCGACGCTTACCAACCAGACGCTCGGCTCTAGCGCTCCGGTTTTCGCGGTGCTTTCTTCCATTCGGGGTGCCGACAACGGCGCCGAGGGCGCAGCTGGAGACGATGTCAATAATTGGTTTGATGCTAGTGGTTTTAATGCATCGAGCACTACCATCAATAATCGGTATGAATTTTCGAGCACCGGTCCGACCGTGTCCTATTTTAACTTTGCCCTTGAGGGCGTAACTCTGGGAGCGGCCGGCACAACGGGTGGAACGGGCGTAGCTGGCACAGTCACTGGGAACGTATATCTTTGCCTCGGTGGGAATTTTACCGGCACCACCAGCGGCACCTGCTCCACAAGCAATGTCCAGACTATTGCGATTACTGCTGGGACAACGAACTACAGTCTTGCGTTGACGACCGCCGAGGCAAACGTCGGCGTTTTGAACAACATCGTTATCAATGGCGCCACGCGCTTCGGGGGCACTACCTGGGTCACCGCCTACGAAGATGAGTTCGCAACCCCTGAGCCTTCCACCTTCGCTCTTCTTGGCGCCGCGCTGGCCGGCCTCGCCGCGCTTCGCTTCCGGAAGACTACGGCTCGCAAGTCCTCTTAATCTAAGCAAGCCTTTGACTCGCCGATCTTCGCGATGCTAGGATAACTCCTAGATTGCGGAGGGACGAATGCGGGGATCTTTCAGAGAGCGCTCGATTTGTTTGGTGCTTGGAGCCACAACCGTACTGATCACACCGATGATTGCGGCTCCGGCTGCTTGTCCAACCACTATTTCTTCTCTTTCCAGAACGTTTAGCGGCGCCGGTGCGCCCTCCTGGACCGTCAATGTACCGGGCTCCTCCACAACCAACAACATTGCGAATCTGACCACACCGGGCACCACCGGCTGTTTCGCCACTGACCTGACCTTCAGCGCCTTTGCACTCAGCAGCACCGATACGGGGACCCTGGACTCTCCGCTCCCGACCGCGGCCGGAACTTATCTGGCACAGAGTCCGAATCCCGATACGCTCTTATTTTCAACCCTTCAAGGTGCGGGCACCGGCGCTGACGGCGCTCAGGACGACGGCAGCGACAACTTGAAAGTCGACACCACGGAAACCCTCGCAGCTACCCTGTCCTACGGCGTCTCAAATAGTAAATCGACGGGGATCTATAGCGTCGCAATCACCTTGAATGGCATCACTGTTCAAACCGGCGGCAGCGGAACGATCACCATCGATACCTGTTCCCACGGAGCGACCGTTATCACCGGCAGCATCACCTCGGCGGGCGCCTGCACTACCGCGGGCGGCGCCGGGAGCGTCTTTACCACCTCGAACGCGGTCACTCTCATGCAAGGGCAGACCCAGACCGTTTCCCTTTCTCTCGCCTCCACTCACCCGACCTTTGTCGATGTAACCGAAGTCCTCAATTTAGCCTGCGCCGCGTGTGGCACCACCGAAACCGGCATTCTTAGTTTTTCCAATCAATTTTCGGAATCGCCCGAGCCCTCCACCTTCATCCTTTTAGGCTGCGCTCTCATCGCCCTTGCCGTGATTGCGCGCCGCACAAACAGAGTCCATCCTTAGGTTTTTCGGGACATCGAATTTCCCATTTCGGCCCCGATAATCCGCGCTTTGACGAAAGTAAGACCATTCTGGTCCGGTTTGGTGTATGCTCGTTATAGAAAAGAACTACTGACTGCAACCAGGTTTCGTATAGCAGGTTGCGGACGTGCAAGGCTGAGGCTGGAAATGCAAGTGAGTTTCAAAGAGAAGGTGTCTTCAAAGAAGGACCGAGCCAAAAACCTTACCGAGCTCAAGCCGGGTGAGGCCGGAGTGCTCGAAAAACTCGATCTTCCCGATGACGACGCCCGGCGTCTGATGGAGTTGGGATTCATACCCGGCCACTCCGTTACCCGAGGCCTTTCGGCTCCCGGTGGCGATCCCAGAGTGTTTCGAGTGGATGGATCAGAGGTCGCCCTGCGCCGGGAAACCGCGCGGCGGCTGATTCTGAAGTAGGAAGATATGGGCGATTGCCACGGCTGCCCCGCGAATTCGATTGCAACCCTCGCTCCTCCCCCAGGTTTCGGAGCACCTCCTCGGCGCCACATTGTCGCGATCGTTGGACCGCCGAACTCGGGCAAATCGACTCTGTTTAACCGCCTCACCGGCCTCCGTCAGAAGGTCGCTAATTTCCCTGGCGTGACCGTCGAGCATCGCATGGGCCGCGTAAAGCTGGACCAGGGCCGCGACGTTTTCGTGGTGGATCTGCCCGGTGTCTATAGCCTCACCCCGCGCACTGAAGACGAGCGTGTCACCCACGACGTGCTCTCCGGACAAATGAAGGATATTCCCCGTCCGGACGCCGTTCTGCTGATTCTCGATTCCACCAATCTCAGCCGTCATCTGGTCCTGGCCGCGCCGGTGCTGAGCCTCGGCCTTCCCACGCTGGTCATCCTCAATATGGCCGACGATCTCAAGAGCCGCGGCGGCGAGCTCAACGTTGCGGAGCTGGCGATGCAGCTCGGTTCGCCGGTCGCCCTGGTGAGCGCGGCCAAGGGTGTCGGACTCGAGAAGATTTTCCAGTTCCTCAGCGGCGCCACCATGGGCGCGGCTCCCGCGGCTCCGCTCATTCAACTGCCCGTGATCCAGGACATCCCGAAGTGCCGCGCCTGGGCCACAACGGTCGGCAACAAGACCGGCTACCAGGCTCCCGCGCCGCCGTTGTGGACCCGCCGTCTGGACGCGTTCTTTCTGCATCCCGTCGCCGGTCCCCTGGTTTTTCTACTGGTAGTGATCGCAGTCTTTCAGACCATTTTTAACGGCGCACGTCCGTTGATGGACGCAGTGCAGTCCGCGATAGAAATGTCCGGGCGCTGGATTGGCCATCTGCTGCCGAACGAGGCGCTGCGATCCCTGGTGGTCGACGGCATCTGGAAAGGCGTCGGCTCCGTCGTCATCTTTCTCCCGCAAATTCTTTTGCTGTTCCTGTTCATCGGGATTCTGGAAGACTCCGGTTATCTCGCCCGCGCCGCGCTGATCGCGGATCGCACCATGTCAAGATTCGGACTCCAAGGGAAGAGTTTTATCCCGCTCTTATCCGCCTACGCGTGCGCCGTACCGGCTATCATGGCCACCCGCACCATCGAGAGCAAGCGCGACCGCATCGCCACCATTTTGATCGCCCCGTTCATGACCTGCTCGGCGCGCCTGCCGGTCTACATCCTGATTATCGGAGCGTTCATCCCGGACCGGCATCTGATTGGAGGATTTCTAGGGATGCAAGCCGCGGCGATGCTGGGGCTCTATGTCCTTGGCTTCGTAGCCGCGGTTTTGACGGCTCGTTTACTGAAGTCGACCGTCCTCAAGAGCCGCCGCTCTTCGTTCATGTTGGAAATGCCGCCCTATCGCTGGCCCACCGTGCGGAGCCTGGCTCTTCGCCTGGTCGACCGCTCCAAGGTCTTTTTGTGGCGCGCGGGGACCGTGATTTTGGGCGTTGCCATCGTGATCTGGGTGCTTTCGAAACTCCCTCTTCAGGACGGGAAGCCTCCCGCGATTGAACACAGCATCGTTGCCGGCATCGGCCACGTGGTGGAGCCCGTGATCAAGCCGCTGGGCTTCAACTGGAAGATCGGCATCGGCCTCATCACGTCGCTCGCGGCGCGCGAAGTCATTGTCGGCACGCTCGGGACCATCTACGGAATCCAGGACACCGGCAGCCAGCAGGGATTGCAGCAAGCCTTGCATCAGGACCTGACACAGGGCGGAGCTGTCGCTCTATTAGTGTTCTTCGCCTTCGCGATGCAGTGCATGTCGACCATCGCTGTAGTGCGTCGTGAAACCGGCGGATGGTTCTGGCCGGCAATCCAATTCGCCTATATGACAGGCTTAGCATACGTTTGCGCGTTCCTGGCTAACCGCATCGTAACCTTCTGGGCTTAGGGTAACTATCAGAATCTATTGATATTGCCTGCGTACTACTAGTCCCTTCCCTCTGCAAGTACGGGGTATTGTTTTAGGACCAGAAGAACCCGCGTCCCATTGGTAGGACCAACCCCAGATGAGATTCTCCTGACATCCCAGGAGGATTTGATGAAATTATTTTGTAAAGCCGCCGTGGGTGGCTTGTTATGGCTCACTTTTAGCACTGTCGCATTCGGCGACACCTTGATTTTTACGGGTTATCCGGAGAACGTGGACGACGGTGGACAGTTTACTGCTTACCTGACATCCAATCCGTCGCAAACTCTGTTGCTCTATTGCGTGGATTATCCCAACGAGGAGACCAGTGGAGACGCCGTCAATATCAGTACTCCGAACCCTTCCGTATCGCCCTTTGAAGGGCTCGCCAACACGCGCTACGGCCAGACACCGACCGCCGACTTCAGTTTCTACAACAGCGGCACCGGCTCGCTCGCGAGCGGCACCGCTCCGTTGACCGCGTTTCAACGCTACGTACTCGCTGCCTGGCTCACCACGCAATACCAATTTCCGGTGAGTTCCGCTACCATGACCGCCGACGATCAGATCCAAAACGCGATCTGGACCATGCTCACCGTCAGCGGTACCGCAGGTTTCCCTTTCGCCGATGCCGCGGGCCCCGGAAATTACATCACCAAGGCCGAGCAGTGGCTGGGATCCGAGAGTGCCGGAAACTTGGCGACCTTCGAGAGCGAAGTCCGCGTCTACACGTCGACCAACGTAGTCCCGTACACTGGCGCAACTTCCGGACCCGGATCGTCGTGGCTCTCCGGCTCCCAGGAAATGATCGGCCTGTCGAGCTCCGCACCGGAGCCGGCGACCCTCGCCCTGCTCGGCATGGGACTGCTTGGAATTGGCCTAGCTCGAAAAAAAGCTAAATAGCCCTGACGATCGCTTCCTGTGGCCGCGGCTCATAAGATCGCTGGTAAAGAGATAGCCTCGATCACGAGCCGCGACCACAGGGAGCGGTGGGGTACCTGTAAAAACGAGCGGCGCCGCGACCTCCAATGCGGCCCGCTCGTTTTGTCGTTACGGTGCCCTCTTGTTACGATGTAGTGTGCGAAACGTTATTATTCTTGGCTCCGGATGCGCCGGAAACACGGCAGCCATTTACACCGCGAGAGCCAACCTGAAGCCTCTGGTCGTCATCGGGCATGAGCCCGGAGGCCAGCTCTCCCTCACCACTTCAGTCGAAAATTTCCCCGGGTTCCCAGGCGGCATCAACGGCCCCGATCTGGTGGAAAACATGAAGAAGCAAGCCGAGGAGTTCGGCGCCGAATACATCTACGGCTCGGTCATGGAAGCCGATCTCAAGGCCACTCCATTCCGCATCAATATCGACGGCGAATGGCAGGAGACGCGCACCCTGATTATCGCCTCCGGTGCGTCGGCCAAGTGGCTGGGGCTGCCGAACGAGCAAAAGCTGATCGGCCACGGCGTCAGTTCCTGCGCAACCTGCGATGGAGCGTTTTACCGCGACCGCAAAATCATGGTAGTCGGCGGCGGCGACACCGCGATGGAGGAAGCGAATTTTCTGACGCGCTTCGGCTCTGAGGTAACGCTGGTGCATCGCCGCGACGAATTTCGCGCCTCGAAAATCATGCTCGACCGCGCGCGCGCCAACAAGAAAATCAAATTCCTGATGAACACCGTCGTCGAGGATGTTTACGATGTCTCGAAAAACGAAGTCAGTGGCGTGAAGCTTCGTTCGCTGAACACCGGCGAGGCATGGGATCAGGATGTCGACGGATTCTTCCTGGCCATCGGCCATATCCCGAACACCAAGCCGTTCGTCGGGCAGATTGACCTGGACCCCGACGGCTACATCCTCTCGAAAGGCGGAGCGCGAACCAACATCACCGGCGTCTTCCACGCGGGCGACGTGCAGGATCGGGTCTATCGCCAAGCCATCACCGCCTCAGGCGCAGGCTGCATGGCCGCGATAGAAGCGGAGCGCTACCTGGAATCCGAAGGCCACTAAGTGGGGCGGACCTCCAGTGCGCGAAAACCGGGACTGACCACTCTGTCCCAAGGCGCCGAAACACCCGCGAAAACGCCTCCGCACCCGTCGCCGCGTGGACAGAGCGGTCTGTCCCGGCTTTCGCCCCATTAACGACTATGACCAAAGCAGAAAAACTCCGCGCCCTGCATCACGGCCCCGAAGTGCTGGTCCTCCCCAACGCCTGGGATTGCGCCAGCGCGCGCATTTTCGAAGAGCTAGGTTTCCCCGCGATCGCGACGACCAGCGCCGGCGTCGCATTTTCCCTCGGCTACGCGGACGGACAAAATATTCCCGCCAAGGAAATGCTAGCCGCCGTCGCCAGAATCGTACACTCGGTCGATGTTCCAGTGACGGCCGATCTCGAAGGCGGTTATGGAGACATCGCCGAAACGGCCTCCGCCCTGACGGAATCAGGCGCAGTCGGCTTGAACCTGGAAGACATTCTGGGCCACGGCCCCGAATCCCTGGCGTCCATCGAGGAACAGGTGAGCAGAATCGCCGTCGTCCGCAATACCGGACCGGTGGTGATCAACGCAAGAACCGATCTCTATCTGCTGGAAATCGGCGACCAAGCCACCCGCTTCGACCGCGCCTGCGACCGCCTGAAAGCCTATCGCGACGCCGGCGCGGATTGCCTTTTCATTCCCGGAGTCGTAACGGAAGATCTGATCGCAAGATTCGTAGAAGCGCTGAGATTCCCCATCAACATCCTGGCCGTAGCCGGCACTCCAAGCGTCGCGCGTTTGAAAGAATTAGGAGTCGCGCGCGTGAGCGTAGGCTCCGGGATGATGCGCTCCGCCATGGGCCACACCAGGCGCATCGCCGAGGATCTGAAAAACACGGGCAAGTTCGGCAAAATGATCGAAGGCTCGATCCCATTCGCCGAAGCAAACGCATTGTTCAAGAAATCCTAAAGAATTATCTCCTTTTTCTTAGCGAGCTTAGCGCCTTTGCGTGAATGTCTTTGTTTTTCTGAGCAGTACTCTCAATGCAGAAGGACGCACCTCACCGGGCGTTCTTTGACAGTTTTTTTCCTGCGCAGGAAAAGTCGTATTACGGTGGTAACTGAGCTCCCGGAGCCCGTGGAACGGCTCGCGAGGCCAACTATATGTATGGCCTCGACGGGAGATTTTAGGATCGATCCTATAACGGAGCTTCAACTCCGGTTTTCAGAGGTTGGTGCATCGAAGCATGGAATATACGGTTCACCGTTGTGGCCAGGACCCATGTGAGAGACCTTCCAATCCACTAGCGGCCCGGTTTCGGCCGGGTCGCTCACGATGTACAGCCGCAGTGTCTTTTCTCCTGGCTACTGGCTGCTGGCTAGTGGCTACTTCTTCTTCAGTTGGTCGTTCTCTGCTTCTCGTACTTCTGCGCCGTATACTTCGCCGCCTCGTCGAGCGCGCCTTGCGTATTGTCCTTGGTCCGCGCCGCCTGCCGATACTCGTTCAAGGCACGATCCCTCTGATCGCTAACGTCGAAGATTTTCCCCAGATAAATGTGCGACCACACTTCGGTCCACTTCGGCACCAGATCCCCGTTCAGCGATTCGCGAAACTCATTCGCCGCGGGCGACCAGTTGCCTTCCAGGAAATGAACTTGCCCGATCCGGAAATGCGCCAGCGAACTGTTCCGTGCCACATCGAGAGCCTTCTGATATTCCTTCAGCGCCGCGCCATAGTCGGCGATTTCGACAAACTGCTCGCCCTTGCGGATCGCCACCGCCACGCGCGCGTCGGTCGAGAACCGGAGCACCAGCCCCTTCGGGTCCAGCACGATATTCTTCGGTTTGCCGTACGTCTCCACCACAAATTCCGAAGAAGTGCCCACCACTTCAATCGTCTTCTCCTCCGGATTTCCTTCGGTCTCGACGCGTAACGTAACCGGCATCCGGAACAGGTCCAGGTCCTGCGTGATCTTCCCCATCACCCGGAAACCCTTCTGGGTGCGGAACACCGTGTATTCCATTTTGAACTCGGGCGCGCCGCTCGATTCCACCCATTGCTGGAAGAACCAGTTCAAACTCTGCCCATAAGCTTCTTCGCAAATCTTGTGAAAATCGTCCGTATTCGCCGACTTCCAGGCGAACCGCGTCGGATATTCCTTCAACACTTTCATGAACTGGTCGTCGCCCAACACGTTGCGCAGCATCTGGAGCACAGCCGCTCCTTTGCCTCCTGTTGTCGCCCAATATTCCGGCGAATAATCCTCCAGCCGCGCCGCCTGAATCATCGGCGGCTGGTCCACCGTCAGCGCTTCGACATACGCATCGTGAATCTCGTTGTCCATCGCGCCCGAACCGTTCACATGCTCCGTGTAGAGAATCTCGGAGTACCGCGCCATCCCGTTTTCAAGCCACATGTGATTCCGCGTGGTGGGCGAAACCAACGTGCCGAACCATTGCCGCGACACCTGATTCGCCACCAGCTTCAGGTTCACCTGCTTGCCGATTCCATTGGGCGAAAGGAAGATCATCCCCGGAGCCGAGTAGCCGTTCGCCGCGCCCGCTTCCGTCTCGACCACCGTCAAACTCAATCGCGGAGGTACCCCATAAATGCTGGTGAAAAAAGAAATCGCCTTGCCGATCTCGTCGCCATACGCCTGCACCATCGATGAGGAATCGCGGAAATAGAAATAAGTTTTGATCCCGCCCGATGGCACCATTTGCGCTTCTCCGCGTACCACCGCGAAGCTGCCGGGAAACGACGATTGCTCGTATTTGTACCGGAACGCCGCTCCCTCTTTGCTCTCCGTTCCGCTCGCCACCACTTTGTATCCTTCGGGTACCGTGACCTTCAGATCGGAGCTGAAACGGTCCGTCGAATAATCGTTCACCGGGAACCAGCGCGACGGATACAGCAGATACGACACCTCCGGATGAATCGCCGCGAACTTGATCCCGAAGACCGGAGACTCCTCGTCGCCCGATAATTTTCCGTCGTACACAAACGTGAGCGCCGCCACCTTGCCGCGCTTCAGCGTCTGCGGCAAACTCAGTTTCACGGCCATGTCCTGCGCCAACCGCGACGAAGGCACCTGCCGCCCGTCTTCGTCCGTCACCTTCGAGATATTCAAGGCGTTGTTGAGCTCGAACGTGACCTGCGACGTGTCTTCGAGAGGAATGAACCGCACCATGACCGTCGCGTTCAGAGTCTGCGCGCGCGGGTCCACCTGCGCATCGATCAGGTAACTTTGGACGTCGATCTTCTGCTGCCGCGCGCCGCGATCCGCCCGGTCCTGTGCGCTCAAGAGCGCGCCTGCGATCAAAAAACTAATTCCCGCCAGCTTCTTCATGCACAACCTTCTCTAGACACCTTCTCTACCCAAACCGCCGCGATCTCCATCGGGTCGCGTTCACTCGCGAGCTTCGCTGCTACTTCCTTCAAGCCCGCCCGCATCTCATCCATCGCCCGATCGTCGTCCAATAACCGGATCGCCTCTTCTGCGATTCTCGCACCAGTCATTTCAGTCTGGATCAACTCCGGCGCGATCTTCCGGCCGGCCACCAGATTCACCATCGACAAAAATGGCACCCTTACCAGCCAGCGCCCCAATATCCAACTTAACGCGTTTACCTTGTAAAAGGTCACCAGAGGGCAGCCGAGCAAAGCCGCCTCAATAGTCACCGTTCCGCTCGCAGCCAGCGCCATCTCTGCATGGGCAAGCGCATCCCAGGTCGCGTCTTCTATTACTTGGATGGACGAGCCGCGAATACGTTCCCTAAAAGTGTCGCCAAATCCGCCCGGTAGTGCCAATAAAAACACAAGATCCCGGCCCTCAAGCCTCTTTGTCGCGTCCAGCAAGCCGCTCAAGTGGCGCTCGATCTCGCCATGCCTGCTCCCGGGCAGCAAGACGATGATCTTTTTACCCGGCTGTAATCCAAAGCGGGCGCAAAACTCGTCCCGCGTGAGCGAAGCCTTCACGATCCGGGCCAGGGGATGTCCGATATAGGTGGTTGGAACGCCGTAGCGGGTGAAAAATTCCTCCTCGAAGGGGAAGATGCAGAGAAGACGGCCGACGGTTGCCCGCAGGGTCTTGACCCTCCGGCGCCTCCACGCCCAGGCCTGCGGTGCGATCAGATAAACCACCGGAATCCCTTGCCGGCGCAGAAATTTGGCGAGCCGCAAGTTGAAATCCGGGGCGTCGGTCAACACCGCGACATCCGGTTTCTCGGCGACAATGGCCTTCTTTAGCTTGCGAAATTCCCCATAAATCCGCGGAATATGCGCCACCACTTCCACCAGTCCCACCACCGCGATCGACCGGGAATCCACCACGGCCCGCACTCCGGCGGCCTGCATCCTCTGGCCCGCGCAGCCAAAGAAAACCGCGTCCGGCTGCCGGGCAAGGATTGCCTGGACCACCCGCGAAGCGTACAAATCCCCCGAAGCCTCCCCGGCAGAAATAAAAATGCGCACGCGTTCCTAAGTGTAGAATAAACGTCTTGACCGACCTCGAACACATCCTGGAACATACGCAAGGGCTATGGCAGGAACTTCGGGGCGCATCGCTCTTCGTCACTGGAGGAACCGGCTTTTTCGGGCGATGGATGGTCAATAGCTTTTGCGCCGCGAACCGGCAGTTCCAGCTCGGCGCGAAAATGCTGGTGCTTAGCCGCCATCCCCAGCAGCGGGAGGGGATTTCGTTTTGTGCCGGCGATGTTCGCAACTTCGACTTTCCGGACGGCGATTTCTCCCATGTGCTGCACCTGGCGACGCCGGCCAGCGCTGCGCTGAATAACTCTCGTCCCTTCGAAATGCAAGAAATCTGCGTGGACGGAACGCGCCGCGTTTTGGAATTTTCTAAATCGCACGGGGTGAAAGGTTTTCTGCTCGCCAGCAGCGGCGCGATTTACGGCCGCCAGCCCTCCGATTTGGAGAAAATGCCGGAAGATTTCATGGGTGGCCCCGATCCGCTGGACCCCCGGTCCGCCTACGCGGAAGGGAAACGAATGGCGGAATGGATGTGCGCGGCGAGTGGACTGGAGGTCAAAATCGCCCGCGGATTTGCTTTTCTAGGCCCATATTTGCCGCTCGACGCTCATTTCGCGGCGGGAAACTTTATCGCTGACGCGCTCGCCGCCCGGCCGGTGGTTGTGCGAGGAGATGGAACGGCCGTTCGATCCTATCTCTACGCCGCCGACCTGGCGATCTGGCTGTGGACGATTCTGATCCGCGGCCAATCCAGGCGAGCTTACAACGTCGGGTCGGAGCAGGAAATCAACATCGCAGACCTTGCCAGGGCGATCGCCGGATCGGGGCCCGTCGAGGTTCGCGGAACCCCCGTCGTAGGGGAAAAACCTGAGCGCTATGTCCCCTCCACGGCGCGCGCCCGCAATGAGCTTCATCTAGAAGAACACATTGATCTTTCCGAATCGATTCGGCGCACAATCGCGTGGCATCGCTTAGTACGTTCACCTTAAAGCGTTGCGTCCATTCGGCCGATGGATAGGGGGTAAATGCCACCCGCGCACTTCATGCGCGACGACCTCGCCGGTGTCGCGCTGGCGACCGTTCTGTTTAGCCTGCTCTTTATCCCTCCAGGTTTTACAATCGCGTGGGCATTCGATTTGCTGAATTTTCGCGCCAGTTCGCCCGCGTGGCGAATCGTGATCGCGCTGGCCGTCTCCGTAGCGATGGTTCCCGGTATCGAGTTTCTTCTCTGGACCTACCTGACCATCGCCGCCGTTTGGATTTTTCACGGGGCTGCCGCTCTAATATGCGCCTTTTTAATGGTTAGAGGCGGCAAGCCAGTGCTGCCCAAATGGACGGTAATCGCCGCAGTTCTGTGGCTCGCGGCGGTGTGGGCGTCGGGCATCGATCTTCAGTTCGGAAATCGTTTGTTCCCGTCGGTGCTCGCGTACGATTACAATTTGCGCAGCGCGGTGATCGACGGAATTGCCCGGCTGGGCGTGCCGGCGAGGAATCCTCTCTACTTTCCGGGCCATTTCGAGCCTTTGCGCTATCACTACTTCTGGTTTATCCCCTGCTCACTGGTGGAGCGCGCGGGAGGCTCAATGGTTGCAGCGCGCCATGCGCTGATCGGCAGCACGGTGTGGTGCGGATGGGCTTTGATGGCAGTGGCGGTTCTTGGGCTTCGCTACTTGCATCCGGCGGGTGACCGCAATCTTGAACGGCGCGCGAAGTGGGCAATTCTTATGCTCGGCATCGCCGGGCTGGACGTCATTCCAAATCTGATTTTTGCGGCTATATTTTCAACCACCGGCGCCGGACTGGTGTTCGCCTCTTCGGAATGGTGGAACAATCAGGTCACCGGCATGCCGACCGCGGCTCTGTGGGTGGCGCATCACGTCGCGTCGCTGATCGCGTGCTTTGTGGGATTTATTCTGCTTTATCGATCGCGCGGAAAAGTTCCGGCCGCGATTTGTGCGGGCCTCTGCTTCGCCTCGGCGGCGGGACTTTCCATCTACGTGACGCTCACGTTTGCGATCTTTCTGATTCCTTGCGGCGCGGTGATGTTATGGAAAAAACTCTGGCCGGAGCGGTTGGTTTGGCCCATTGCGGGCGCGACGGCGCTTGCGGGTGCGCTTCCGTATTTGCTGGTGCTCCGCGGCGCCGGCGGATCGGCGGATGGGCCTTTGGTGACGTTCACCGTCCGGAGCATGAGTTTCCTGGACATCATTTTGCCGGGATACGGACTCACCTGGAATCAGGTGGCATGGGCCAATCTTGCCGCGCTGCCTCTCAACTATTTCCTCGAAACCGGATTGGGTTTCGTACTGGCAGGAATATGGCTGCGGCGGGCCTGGCGACGCCGAAAGAACCTGGGCGAAATTGAAATAATCGCGCTGGGACTGTTTCTTTCGGCGCTGTTCGTCGCGACATTCCTCCGCTCCAGCGTGATCATCAACAACGATCTGGCCTGGCGCGGAGCCATGATTGGACAGTTGATTCTGGTGATCTGGTCGGCCGGTCCATTGACCGCGTGGTGGCGCATGCGACGGCGGCGCAGAGCAGGCCTGGTTACCGGACTGGTGGTTCTCGGCTTGGCTTCCAGTGTTTATGAACTGATTATCGTAAGGACTTATTTGCCGCTGATGGAGGCGAGAAGAGTGCCGGTCGCCGAGTGGTTCAGCAAGACGGCGGAAACCGGGCGGCGAACATTCGACGCGCGCTCCGTCTACGAACAGCTGCGGAAAGAGCTGCCCCAGGACGCGCTTGTGCAGGGAAATCCGACGCACTGGAACGACCTTTACTTCGGCCTTTACGGCCAGCGGCAAACCGCGGCGTTCGATCGGTTATGCGGATCGGTATTAGGCGGCGATCCCGCATCGTGCTCCGGCATGCAAGCCGGGCTTGCGCCCTTGTTTTTGAACGATGGCGATATCGATCATGCTTGCCGCGAATGGAACATTGGTACGCTGATCGCCAAGGATGACGATCCGGTTTTTCAGAATCATTCGGCGTGGCCGTGGACTAAGGCTCCCACCGTGGTAACGGAACATGTTCGCGCGGTGCGCTGCGGAACGGACTGAAGCTAAACTTTGTTGGTTTTTCCTCCGATTAACACCCTAGGCGATTCATGCGAATTCTTGTCACTGGGTATACAGGCTATATCGGTCCGGTCATGTCGGCGGTATTAAGGAAAGCAGGGCATGAGGTTAGCGGATTGGACACCGGGTTTTTCGCTGAATCTTCGTCCGCCGGATTTTCCCGGAAGGACGTTCGGGATCTGACTCCCGCGGATTTGACCGGCTATCACGCGGTGGTGCACCTCGCGGCTCTTTCCAACGATCCGATGGGCGAGTTGCAAGCGGATTGGACCCATCAGATCAACTGCGCCGGTTCTCTGCACCTGGCGCGCATGGCGCGGGAAGCTGGAGTCTCGCGGTTTTTGTTCGCGTCATCCTGCAGCATTTACGGAGCGTCGGAGAACGAATTTGCGACGGAGACATCGCCGGTTCAGCCGCTTTCGGCCTATGCCATTTCGAAGGTAGAGACCGAAGAAGGGCTCGATAAGCTGGCGAGCTCGACGTTTTCGCCGGTGTCGTTACGCAACGCCACGGCTTACGGAGTGTCCTCGCGTCTGCGGCTCGACCTGGTGCTGAACAATCTGGTGGCGTGGGCTTACACGACGGGGAAAGTACAGATTATGAGCGACGGCTCGCCATGGAGGCCGATTGTTCACATCGAAGATATCGCGCGTGCGTTCGCCGCGGTGTTGAGCGCTCCGCGCGAGGCGATTCACAATCAGGCGTTCAACGTGGGCGCGACCGAGGAAAACTATCAGGTGCGCGATCTGGGGCAGATCGTTTCGGAGACGGTGGCGGGATCGACGGTTACTTACTCGGGAAAGGTCAGCGCCGATCCGCGCAATTACCGGGTGAATTTCAGCAAGATTCGCGAGGCTCTGAACTTCCGCGCCGAGTGGACCGCACGCCGCGGCGCGGCTGAGTTGCTGGCTGCGTGCAGGGAGCTCGATTTGCAAGAGGCCGATTTGCAGAGCCGCCGCTACATCCGTTTGAAGCAGCTTCGGCACCTGATCGATACCGGCGAACTGGACGAGACGCTGCGCTGGAAGAAAGCGGTGGCGGCATGAAATCCGCCGACGAACTGCGGGCGGAAATTTTAGGACTGGTGAAGGAATATTCGCGGGCGCAATGGCCGGCGAAAGCGTTTGTTCCGGGAGAGTCGCAGGTGTTCTATGCGGGACGGGTGTTCGATGAGGACGACGTCACATCGCTGGTGGATTCCTCGTTGGACTTCTGGCTCACTACCGGCAGGTTCGCGACTCAATTCGAAAAACAGCTGGCGAGATTTGTGGGAGTTCGCGAGGCGGTGCTCTGCAATTCGGGTTCGTCGGCGAATCTGCTGGCGCTGTCGGCGCTGACTTCCTCCAAGCTGGGCGAGCGCGCGTTGCGTCCCGGCGATGAAGTGATCACGCCAGCCGCGGGATTTCCCACGACGCTGAATCCGATCATTCAGAATGGCCTGACGCCGGTGTTCATCGACGTGGATCTGGGAACTTATGATGCCAACATCGAGCAGTTGGAAGAGGCGATCGGCCCCAAAACGCGCGCGATCATGATGGCGCACACGCTGGGGAATCCATTCAATATCGACGCGGTGATGGCCCTGGCCAAACGGCACAACCTCTGGGTCGTGGAAGATAACTGCGATGCGCTGGGATCGAAGTATCGCGGCCAGACCACAGGCACTTTCGGACATGTGGCGACGCTGAGTTTCTATCCGGCCCACCACATCACGATGGGCGAGGGCGGGGCTGTGATGACGAACAGTCCGCAGTTGCGAGTGCTGATCGAGTCGTTCCGCGACTGGGGGCGGGACTGCTGGTGCGCCCCGGGAAAAGACAACACGTGCGGCAAGCGTTTCGATTGGCAGTTGGGCGAATTGCCGTGCGGGTACGATCACAAGTACGTTTATTCGCACATCGGGTACAACCTGAAGGCGACAGACATGCAGGCTGCGGTGGGGGTTGCGCAGTTGAGAAAACTGCCGAGCTTTATCGAGGCTCGGAAGCGAAACTGGAAGACGCTGCGCGCGGCGCTGGCGGCTTATGAAGAATTCCTGATTCTTCCGGAGCCGACGCCTGAAAGCGACCCGAGCTGGTTCGGATTCGCAATCACAGTTCGTCCGGAAGCTCCGTTTTCACGCGCCGAGATTACGCGCCACCTGGAAGACAACAAGATCGCGACGCGCCTGCTGTTCGGAGGAGATCTGACCAGGCAGCCGGCCTATAAAGGCATTCAGCATCGCGTGGTCGGAGATTTGTGCAACACGGAACGGATCGTCAGCAATACGTTTTGGATCGGGGTTTATCCGGGGTTGACTGACGCGATGCTCGATTACGTGGTGGGGCACTTCGAGCAATTCATAGAATCGCGCACGCAGGCAGCGCTTCGAGTGCTCAGGTGAAGATGGTCGCAGCAACGGGTCTCGGCGGATTTCTGGGAGCTCACGTGAACGCGGCTCTCGAAAGTAGCGGGTTCATGGTCGAGGGTATTTCGCTCAATCTGCGCCGCTCAACTGAGGAGTTGCGACGGTTTCTGGTTACGCGCAGGCCGGAGGCGATTATTCACCTGGCGGGAATCGTGGACGTTCGGCGCTGCCGGGAGCGGCCTCTAGAAGCTTTTCAATCGCACGTGATGGATACTGCGAATCTCCTTGAAGCGATCCGCGTTGCGGCGCCCGAGACGCCGTTCATTTATATCGCGACGGACAAGAGCTTCGGAGAGCAGGAGGGCTGCGGCCTGGAGACACCGTATCAGCCAGGCTTTCCATACGAGACTTCGAAAGCGTGCGAGGACTTCCTAGTCGAATCGTTCCGAAAGACTTACGGAACGCGCGTCTGCCTGCTGCGTTTTCCGAATTTTTTCGGTGAAGGCGATGGTCACCTGGAACGGCTGCTTCCAAGTATCTGCGAAGCTTCGGCGAAGCAAAAAGAACTGGTGATTCGCACCCGCCTTGATGGCACCACCCGCCAGTACATTTATGTTCGCGATGCTGCGGAGATTGTGGTTCGCTGCACTGTGGCATCGATTGCACGCGAGCCGGTCTGGCCGGCGAACCACTTCGGTCCGCTCCATATAAAAACGGTGGGCGATGTTATCCGCGACGTCGAGACTGTAAGCGGACGGCGTTTGAATGTGAAGGTTTTGAATTTACCCGGCGAAGTGTCTCGACTCAGTCTACGGGACGAGAACTTTCTCAACTACAGATACACAGACTGGCTGCCGGCTCTGGATCGAACGGCGCGCTGGTATCAGGAACAGTTGAGGTCGCCGGGACGGAGCGCTGCCGCTCCGGAGGCATCGGGACTAGCGCCAGTCTCCTGATGGATCCATTTCGCTTTCGCGGCGGATTTCGGAATTGCATGGATGCCCCACGGGTCGTTGCGCGAGACTAGAACCGTTAGCAGGTTGCGGAGATAGTCGCGGCAATCGCGCCAGCCGATGGAAGATTTTCCACCTTCGCGGGCGTGAAATTCGACATCGATCGAGCACATCGTCAGCCCCATCCGCTCCGCCTTCAGCATCATTTCGCATTCCAGAAACTGGTTCGTGCTTTTTAGCTGCATCGCTTCGAGCACGGCCCGGGAGATGACTTTGGGGGGGCCGTTCACGTCTTTCGACTGAAGCCCAAAAACCCATCGCATCAGCAGATTGTAGGATCGGGAAATGAGGGCGCGCGTGAAGCCATCGGGCCGGCTGGTGCGGCGTCCGTAGGCAATGTCTCCTGCGCAGTGGCGCTTGAATTCGTACATTTTAGGGATCAGGTCGAGATCCACCTGGCCGTCGCCGGAGACACCTACGACATCCGCGCCGATGGCCGAGTAGAGGCCGCGCAGCGCGCCGTATCCCGCTCCTTGATTCTGCGGGATCACCAGAATTCGCAACTCTTCGAACTCGCATTTAAGCCGCGCCAGGATCTCCGGGGTCCGGTCCAGGGAGCCATTTTGGACCGCTACGATTTCGAAAGGGACGCCGATTTGTTTAAGAACGCGGTGACCGTCTCGAATTACGTTCTCGACGCTGGCCTCTTCGTTGTAAAACAGGGCGACCAGTGAAATTTGCAGGCTCATGAACGAGATGGACTCCAATTCAGGTATCGGACGGCGGTGGCGTTTCCTTTACAAGAAGTTAGACCGTAAAGCCCGCTAAGGCTCCTGCCGATCTAAACATAGCGAATGGGGCGCCGCGCCTCATGTGTTTCTCTTAGTCCGGAAAGGAAATTGTGGCATCCAACCTACGCCGCCTGCGCGTTTTTCGTAATCCGTCTGAGTCAGTGGCCGCGACGACGAAGGCTGTTTTTGAGGATCTGTTCGTTCTGGAGCTGGCTAATAATCATCTAGGCAAGCTCGATCGCGGCCTGCGGATCGTGTCGGAGCACTCGCGTATTGCCCGGTTCAACAATGTCCGCGCGGCGATCAAGCTTCAGTTTCGCGACGTTGAAAGCTTCATTCATCGCGACTACCGCGACCGGCAGGACGTTCGGTATATCAAGAAAACTGTTTCGACCGCGATGAGCAAACAGGACCTTCGCGTTCTGACGGATGCGATCGTGGAGGGCAGCTGCATCCCGATGGCGACGCCCTTCGACGAACGATCGGTCGACTTTTGCGAAGAGTTGGACATTCCGATTTTGAAGATCGCGAGTTCGGATATCAATGACTGGATTCTGATCGAGAAAATCGCCGCGACACGGAGGCCGGTGATTGCTTCCACTGGCGGCTCGTCACTCAAAGACATCGACGACATGGTAACTTTCTTCGCCAATCGCAATATTCCTCTGGCGATCAATCACTGCGTTTCGATCTACCCCAGCGAGAATTCGGAGTTGGAGCTGAATCAGATCGACTTTCTCCGCGATCGGTATCCGGACAACGTGATCGGCTTCTCGACGCACGAATACAACGATTGGGAAGACTCCATGATGATCGCTTATGCAAAAGGAGCTCGCACGTTCGAGCGTCACATCGACGTGGAGATGGATGGCGTTCCGGTCTCGCCTTATTGCTCGCTTCCGGATCAGATCGACACCTGGTTTCGCGCCTTCGACAAGTCGCGGCGAATGTGCGGCGCTCCCGGTACTCAAAAGCGGATCCCGCCCGAAAAGGAGATCCGTTATCTGGATTCCTTGGTGCGCGGAGTATACGCAAGGCATTCGTTACAGGCAGGCCAGAAGTTAACGCCCGACGATATCTACCTGGCCATTCCCCTTCTCAAGGGCCAGCTCTCCTGCCGCGAGTTGATGCAGGGCGAGGTGATGACGCAAACCTGCGATCCGCACCAGGCGGTGATGATCGGCATGATTGACGGACCGCATGCGCGGAATAAGGGTCTGAGGGACTTAATTTACAAGCGGGGACTTGACGCATCCGTGACCGAGACATCGACGTCGCTCATCGCAATGTCGGAAGCCATTGCCGAGACAACGGTCGAGCAGCAGCTAGACCAATGGCAAGGAGTCTCGGAATGAAGGTTGTGATCCTATGCGGCGGTCAGGGAACCCGGCTACGTGAAGAAACGGAGTTTCGTCCTAAGCCGATGGTTGAGATCGGGGGGCGGCCGATCCTGTGGCACATCATGAAGCACTATGCCTGGCACGGATTCCACGATTTCGTACTGTGCCTGGGTTATAGGGGTAACATCATTCGCGAGTACTTCCTTAACTACGAGGCGATGAATCGGGATTTTACTATCAATCTGGGCCGACGGGATATTGAATATCACGGCACTCATCAGGAACAGGACTTTTCAGTCACTCTAGCAGAAACCGGCGAAGAGACCATGACGGGAGGCCGGCTGAAGCGAGTCTCCGGCCATCTTAACGACGATTTGTTTCTGCTCACCTATGGGGACGGGCTTTCCGACGTCAATTTGAACAAGCTGGTGGAATTTCATCGGGCTCACGGAAAGCTGGCCACCGTGACTGTCGTCCGACCGGTATCGCGATTTGGTGTCGTGCATATCGATGGTTCATCGCATGTCGAGTCATTTGCGGAAAAGCCACAAGCCGAAGGCTGGGTCAGCGCCGGGTTTTTCGTTTTTGACCGGAAGGTGCTCGACTATCTAGGTGGAGACGATTGTTTTCTGGAACGGGAACCCCTGGAGCGCCTGGCGAAAGACAATCAGTTGATGGCATTTCACCACGGGGGTTTCTTCCAGGCGATGGATACCTATCGCGAATATAAGCAGCTTAACGAGATCTGGTCATCGGGACAGGCGCCATGGAAGAACCTAGTAGAGGAACCGGCTGCTCTCGCTTCCGATCTTTCGCGCTTGAATGCGGAGCTCAAACAGTCCGAGCGAGTGGAAGAACGCATCCTCAATTTGCGAACTTGAGTTACCACCATCTGGCAAGCGGAATCCAATTGCGGCTGAAGTAGTCGCTCAAGGTAAAGAGGAACAGAATCGCGGTCCAGAACAATCCGGCCACAACAAACAGCCTAGTCATCGAGCTGGATTGTTTCACATGCATAAAGAACCACACAACGAGCATCGCTTTTATAACAGCGATGGTCATCGCTACGACGAAGTTGAACTCTCCTAGCTCGATCTTAGAGACTGCCACGGTGGTGCCAGTCAGGGCGATTAACGCCAGGAAGACCGACACGTAAACCTTGATTGGAACAACCGGGTGACTCATTTCGTGTGACCTATCAAATATAGAAGCGGGAACAAAAAGATCCAGACGATGTCGACAAAATGCCAGTAAAGTCCGATCATATCGACAGGCGTGTACCAGGATGCGTTAAAACGATTTCGCGCCGCCATGACAATCAACGTCGTCAGGAGTCCGGCACCAACGATCATGTGCATGGCATGGAGACCGGTCATCGCGAAGTACAAATAAAAAAGGATTTGCGCCTGTTGAGCGTATCGAGCGTCGGCGTAGTGGAAGCTCGGACCAGGAATATGGTGATCGACCCACTTTTCGTGGTACTCCACTCCTTTTAACCCGAGGAATACACATCCCAATAACAACGTGCCTATTAACAACCAAATGAGCACCTTCTTCTGTCCAAGCTGCGCAGCTCGGACTGCCAGAGCCATTGTCAGACTGCTGCAGATTAGAACTGCAGTATTGATCGCGCCGATGGTGACGTTCATGAAGCGGCTGGTGGATTCAAATGCGTCGTGGAAAGCGCTGCGATAAATCGTGTAGGCGCAAAACATCCCGCCGAAAAACAGGATCTCCGTGGCCAGAAACGCCCACATTCCGAGGGTCGAGGCCTCCTTTTGTTGAGCGATATCGTCGAAGTGGTGCTTCAACTCAGGCGGATGGAGGACGATATCGCGGCTAGCCAAGTTCCACCTCTTCCTTTTCCCCGGAGTAATTGTACGCGGGCTCAGTCACAACCGGAGGAGTGACAAAGTTAAAGGTAGGAGGGGGCGTGGGAGACTGTTCCCACTCCAATCCCTTGGCGCCCCATGGATTTTGAGGCGATTTAGGGCCGTAACGCCAAGCCCATGCTAAATAGATCATGGGGATCAGATAGCCGATACCCAAAATCGACGCACCAGCGGTAGACATGACATTCAAGGTATGGAATTCGTCGGCGTATGTCGCGTATCGGCGCGGCATTCCCAGGTAGCCCAGGATAAACTGTGGAAAGAAAGTGAGGTTGAATCCGACGAAAATCACGAGCGCGGCAAATTTCGCCCAACCCTCCGGATACAGCCGGCCGGTAATCTTTGGAAACCAGAAATGGATGCCGCCCAGGTAAGCCATCACCATGCCGCCCACCATTACGTAGTGAAAATGTGCAATCACGAAGTAAGTATCGGTTACGTGAACATCGATTGCCATGGTGGCGAGGAACAGGCCGGTCAGGCCGCCGATCGTGAATAGCCCGATGAAGCCAAAAGCGTATAGCATCGGTGTGTCATAAGAGACAGAACCCTGGTACATGGTGGCTGTCCAGTTAAACACCTTGATAGCCGAAGGAACGGCGACAAGGAAACTGATAAAGGAAAATACCATGCTGGCGTACATGGATTGACCCGCTACAAACAGATGGTGACCCCAGACCAGGAAACTTAGTACGGCGATCGCTACGCTTGAGAACGCGACAAAGCCGTATCCGAAGACAGCCTTCCGCGAAAAACACGCCACCAGTTCGCTGATCACGGCCATACCCGGAAGGATCATGATGTAGACGGCTGGATGCGAGTAGAACCAAAACAAATGCTGGAACAGCACTGGATCTCCGCCCAGTCCGGGGTCGAAGATTCCTGCGCTCAAGAGTCGTTCCAGGCAAAGCAAGAAGAGGGTGATGGCGAGGACGGGCGTTGCTAACACTTGAATCAGTGCTGTGGCATAATGCCCCCAGACAAACAGCGGCAAGCGCGACCAGTACATTCCGGGGGCCCGCATTGTGTGAATCGTAATGATGAAGTTGAGGCCCGTCAGGATCGATGAAAAACCAGCGACAAACACGCCCATCGCCGCGAGAATGACGTGAGTATTTGAATAGGTTGAACTGAACGGAGCATAAAACGTCCATCCAGTATCGACGCCGCCCCGCACGATCGCAGTGAGCGCCATCACTCCGCCAACAATGTAGATATACCAGCTTAGAAGATTAATCCGGGGAAACGCCAAATCCCGTGCGCCGATCATCGGCGGGATTAAAAAGTTTCCGAGGGTTGCCGGGATCGAAGGAACCAGGAAGAAGAAAACCATGATGACGCCATGCATGGTGAACAACTTATTGTACGTATCATGTCCAAAGACTCCGGTCGGCGAAAGCAAGTTGATCCTCATGGCGACCGCAAAGGCGCCACCTACGAAAAAGAAAGCTGTGATGGAGAATAGATATAGGAGGGCGATACGTTTGTGGTCGGTTGTAAACAGCCAGGATTTCCAGCCATAGCCGGCATTAAGGTAGTTGGTCTGTACATCGAGGTCGGGGTGTGGCAGGGTTGTGCTCATTTGGAGGCCTCGTCACCAGGTTTTGCATCTGAAAGGCTCTTTAGGTAAACGATGAGCTGCATTAGCGACTGCTCACCGATTTGGCCCTGGAAAACGGGCATAATGTCGCGATGGTATCCCTTCACCGTTTTAGCATTGGGATTCAAGACGGATTCGCGGAGGTACGCCTCGTCCGCTACCACGGTCCGCCCATCGTCCAGTTGCACGGGTTTCCCAAACACGTTGCGCAAAGACGGAGAGCGGCCGTCCTGATCGAGCACGTGACAAGTGACACAACCATACTGTTCGAACACTTTCTCGCCTTGCGCAGCCATGGTTTCTCCGGTGCTTCCACCAGACAGCCACTCCTGGTAATGCGCGGGCTCCATGACGGTGACCCAGCCGATCATGCGAGAGTGGTTCGTGCCGCAGTATTCGGCGCAGAAAATGTGATAGCGCCCGGGTTTTGTTGGCTCAAACCAATACGTCTGATAACTTCCCGGTACAACGTCATGCTTTAAGCGAAAGGCTGGAATGTAGAAACTGTGAATAACGTCCTCACTTGCGAGAGTCAGCTTAACCGCTCGTCCGGTGGGCACATGTAGCTCATTAATCTCCCGTTGGCCGCCTGGATACTGTACCTTCCACATCCACTGTTTACCGATAACATAGATGTCCAGTGTGTCACGTGGCGGCGGGGTGTAGTTTTCAAAGTAGAGCTTTGTTCCCCAGCCGAACATGACCAGCATGATGAGGAACGGAATCACGCTCCAGGCGATTTCGAGTGGAATAGAGCCGTGGATTGCCTTGGGGCGATCCTCCGGACCTCTGCGGCGGTATCGGATGGCGAAGAAAAAGACGAAGAAGAATATGAGCACGGTCATCGCGATTCCTACCAGCAACAGGAATCCATAGAGTGCATCGACTTCTCCTGCTGTTGTGGAGGCGCGTGGCGGGAAAATTGAGAAGCTACCCATTCAGGTCACCTTGAAATCCCGGCGGAACATCACGATCATGAATCCAGCCAATAGCGCCACTGTCGCGAATCCCGCCACGCGAAGTGCGTTCATAATCACTATTCCGTACTTTCCGTTCGAAGGATCGTAGTGATAGCAATACAACATCACTGCGTCTACGGGCGATCCGATTCGCCGATCCGACGCTTCCACCAAACCTAGCCGGACGTCACGTGCCGGATAGTCGATGCCATAGAAGTATCGCGCCACGCGGCCTTCGGGCGTCAGGATCACAATGGCGCTGCCATGCGCATACTGATTGCTCAACGCGTCGAACGCATAGTGGAAGCCGACCGCGTCGGCCAGAAACTTGCTTGATGCTTCGGGGCCGGTCAGGAAGTGCCAGCCCCCTTCGGCATCCTTACGGTTATAGCCTTTGATATAGGATGCTTTCTTTGCGGCGGCCATTTCCCAGGTCTCGCGCGGATCGAAGCTGACTGCAACGATGTTGTACTGATCGCCCGCGTTCATGGGCAGGCTCTTCACACTCCGCAGCACTCCGTTGAGGACCATGTTGCATAGCGACGGACACTGATAGTAAACGAGTGCCAGGATTACGGGCTTGTTCAGATATTGGCGCAATGTTACCGGCCGCCCGGACTCATCGAGGAAAGGAGCCGCGGCCGGTACTTGCGCGCCCATTTTCTGATCGATTCCGACTCTTCCCAGCAGCGCGGGACGCCAACCCGTCTGCACCTGCGCGAATGCGGCAGAGTTAGCCAAGCAGAGACACCACGCTAGAAGACGTTTCATTTCTTCACCGCCTCCTTACGTACGGGAAAGCCTCGGCTCAGTTGCAAGCGCATCGCTTGATCTATCGGAATTCGGACGACACCGGCTTTTTTATCGATCCAGCCGTAGGTTGAGAGAATGTGTTCTTCCCTGGAACGGAGCTCCGTCAACTCATTTGCCGGGTGTTCCTGGAGTCGCGGAGCTGGAGGAAATTGTTCTTCACCAATCTCCGCGAGTGGATTCGCGGGCGAAATGACGATCCGATGGTATCGGAGGTACTGGAAGGATCCGTACACGAGAGCGAAAACAAGTGCCAGACCGATCGCGAGAGCAAGACCTGTAAGTCCAACCGCGCGAACATCGGTACCGTCCGCCTCATGACCGATTGAATTGTGAGAGGTATCCACCATGATTGCCTCAAAACGCGACGGTTTCCCGGGGTGCACCCTGAAGCCGCGGATCCTGCAACGGAACCAGCGGCCTGGAGCTCAGTTGCCAGAAGAATAGTGCCAGCCATAGCCCGCCGAGTGCGAGCGGCGCGACGAAATCCAACCAATAGATGCTGAGCTGCTGATCGTAGAACGCCGGTTTGACTACCCAGTACACATCCAAGACTCGGATCAAGATTATCAGGACACACACCTTGATTAGTCTTTGTGCGTGTCTCTTTGTCTTACGCATCAGCAATAGAACAAAGGGGGTGGCAAAATGAAAGACCACCAGGGTAAGGGCAACGGAGCCCCAACCTCCTCGCAAACGACGTAAATACCACGGTATTTCGTCTGGAAGATTGCCAGCCCAGATGATGAGGAATTGAGAAAAGGAGAGATAAGCCCACAGGACCATGAAGGCGAACATCATGTTGCCAAGGTCGTGGAGGTGCTGCGGCGTAACATAGTCTTTAAGCGGAGACCAGCGTGACAGGACGATAACCAAAGCGATGAAGAACGCAAATGATTCCAAGACTTGCCCTACCAGGAACATTACGCCGTAAATGGTGGAGAACCAGTTCGGCTCGAGTGACATGATCCAATCTATAAACGCGAACGTTGTTACGAAGGTGAATACCACTAAGCCGGGAGCGCTCACGGCGCGCATTTTGGAAACGAGTCTCTCGTCGCCGGTTTCGTCTTGCACAGCCGACCACTTGCTGAGTCGCCAACCGTAGAAGGTCCATACGAGGAAGTAAAAGACGGCGCGAATCAAGAAAAACGGTACGTTGAGGTAAGCGCTCTTCGCCTGTATATTCGCATCCCGGGCTGCTTCAGGCCTCGCCCATGGGTAAAGTGTGGGAATACTGAGCAACACCGGAATCAAAAGAATCGCCATGTACGGCAACGTGCGGCAACCGGCCTCGCACATCCGGCGGATCAGCATTCCCCATTTCCCGCCGACCGTGTGATGCAGCAGTAGAATTCCCATGGATCCCAAGGCCATTCCAATCCAATAGAGATAGGCAAAGAGGTAAGAGCGCAGAGCTTGTTCCCGGTTGAGGAACAGGCCAGCGACGACCACTAGCACACCGGCGATACCGATTAGCAGCGACGCACGCTGCCAAGTGCCGATCTGACCACTGGCGGAATCGCGTGTCATTGTGGAGCTGCTTCCATTTGCGCTCGTTTATCCGCAGGCACATCCTGAATCGTGGCGCTCTCGCTGACCTGAAGAACCCGGATGTAGGCGACGATTCTCCATCGGTCGTCCGGCTCTACTCTTGAGGCGTAACTGGGCATCGCGCCGAAGCCGTTCGTGATGACATCGAAGAAATGTCCAGCGGGTGCCTTGATCAGCCGATCGGTATGATAGGATGCCGCCTGTCGAAAACCTCGCAGGACTACTATGCCGTTCCCATCGCCGATACGGCTATGACAGGGAGAGCAGTAGATGTTGAATCGTTGTTGTCCGCGTTCAAGGTCGGATGCTGTGATCGGGAACGGAAACACATCAACGTCCTGGCCGTCTACTTTTCCGGCATAGCGTACTGAATCAGTGCGAAGGTGTCCTCGCGCAACCGTACCTTCTATCACGGGCCGGGCCGAGCGTCCGTCACCAAAAAAGGCGGTTCCTGCTAGAGGTTTGTAGCGTGGCTGATCATGCATGTCCTGGCGGCAACCCGCCAGACATAGGCTCGCGATAACGAAAGCAAGTTTACTGTTCAACTTCCACCACTCCCCGCGTGTTTAGCTGTTCCAGAAACTCTCGCGTCGCTTGCGCATCGAACTTGGGATCCGTTGCTTCTATACAAAGAAAGAACTTGTCACGGGAAGCATGCTCGAAGCGAGCAACGTTAAAGACGGGGTGGTACGGCTGGGGAAGTCCGTTCAGCGCGAGCATCCCCACTACGGCCGTAAGACAAGACACCAACACCATACCTTCAAAAGTTATGGGGATGTACGCGGGCCAACTATTCAGTGGCCTGCCAGCTACATTATGCGGATAAGCGATGACTGTCATCCACCAACACAACATAAACCCACCCGTAGCTCCGAGGAGTCCAGCGGCGAAAACCAGTCTCTGGACCGTGTTGGTTCGGAATCCGATCGCCTCGGCGAGTCCTTCGATAGGCATTGGCGAGTACGCATCCATATCCCGGTAACCTGCGTCGCGAGCGCGCCTCGCCGCATCGAGCAACGGCTCAGGCTGATCAAATTCGGCCATTATGCCGTACAGATTAGTCTCCGTGACCATGCTCTGGCTCCAGGTGATGCACTACTTCACGCATCTCAAAAATCGAAATTGCGGGAAGGCCGCGAACGAAAAGAAACATCAGGCTCAGGAACACGCCGATGGTTCCGGCATAGGTTGCCCAGTCCCAGATCGTCGGATAATACATACCCCAAGACGACGGAACATAATCCCGAGTCAGACTGGTAACCACAATAACAAACCGCTCAAGCCACATTCCTACATTCACCACCAGAGATATCGCGAAGACGGCGGGAATGTACATGCGCACTCGCTTCGACCAGAGCAGTTGCGGTATTAAAATGTTAAATAGTATAAGAAGCCAATAAGTCCACCAATAGCCTCCTACCCAGGCGCGGTTGATGAAAGTATAACGCTCCACTTGATTTCCGCTATACCAGGCCATGAAAGCTTCCATCGCATAACCGTAAGCGACGATCAATCCTGTGCCGAGCATGACTTTCGCCATACACTCGATGTGGCGCATGGTTATCAGGTCTTCCAAGTGATACCAACGTCGAACCGGGATCGCCAGCGTCAATACCATGGCGAAGCCTGAATAAATCGCCCCAGCGACAAAGTATGGCGGGAAAATGGTGGTGTGCCAGCCAGGAACGATACTAACCGAAAAGTCGAAGCTCACTACCGAATGGACGGACACCACCAGCGGTGTCGAAAGGCCCGCCAGCAATAGGTATGCTTTCTGATATCTCGCCCAGTGCTTCGCCGAACCTCGCCAGCCCATCGCCAACAGACCGAACGTTTTCTGCGCCCAGGTATTCGGAGCCTTGTCCCGCATGGTGGCGAAATCGGGTATAAGACCGGTAAACCAGAACAGGAGCGAGACTGTCGCGTAGGTGGAGACGGCGAAGACATCCCAAATCAGCGGACTTCGCGGCTGGGGCCACAGCCACATGGTATTCGGATAAGGTATTAGCCAGTATGCGAGCCAAGGGCGGCCAAGATGAAGGATCGGGAACATTCCCGCGCAGGCCACCGCGAAGAGTGTCATCGCCTCCGAAAAGCGGTTGATGGAGGTTCGCCAATCTTGCTTTAACAATAGCAATATGGCGGAAATCAAGGTACCGGCGTGTCCAATGCCAATCCACCATACGAAATTCACAATCGCAAATCCCCAGGCCACCGGAATCATGATTCCCCAGATACCAACGCCGCGAAAGAATAGCCACGTGACTGCCACTAGCAGCACGTTCACTAACAAGAAGGCGCAGGCGAAGCCCGTAAACATCTGGCGAGGGGTCCGCAGGAACGGCCGGTAAACCACGCCGGAGATCTTTTCGGTTACCGAATCATAATCGTGTCCGGGGCCCAGGACCTTTTCCGGTCCGGGATCTAGCGTCGCGATTGGCGGGTCTTCAGGCTTCACTCGTTCATCCCCTCTCCAACTCGGGATTTGGATTGCGCAAACGCGCCAGATAGGTGGTTCGCGGCCGGGTGTCCAGCTCTTCCAGCAGAGAATAGTCTCGCTGTTGACTCTTGAGCTTCGACACTCTGCTGACAGGATCGTTCAGGTCGCCGAAGACGATCGCCTGGGCAGGGCATGCCTGCTGACATGCCGTGACGATGTCTCCATCCGCTAATGGGCGGTCCTGTCTTTCCGCGTCGATCTTTGCGCGACTGATCCGCTGTACACAGTAACTGCACTTTTCCATGACTCCACGGCTACGAACAGTGACGTCAGGGTTACGTGAACCAAAAAGACTCTGCGTGTCCCAATCGGCATAGAGGAAGAAGTTAAAGCGGCGAACTTTGTAAGGACAGTTATTCGAGCAATAGCGAGTCCCCACGCAGCGGTTGTAGACCATCTCGTTCAAGCCTTCGGCGCTATGCACCGTAGCGGCGACGGGACAGACTAACTCGCAGAGGGCATTCTCGCAGTGCATACACGGTACCGGCTGGAAGTACATTTGAGGATCGTCGAGCGAACCGTGGTAATAACGATCCACGCGTATCCAATTCATGTGCCGCCCCTTGGCCACTTCGTGTTTTCCGACTACGGAAATGTTGTTTTCCGATTGGCAGGCGATCATACATGCCTGGCAGCCTACACAGGCCGTCAGGTCGATTGACATTCCCCACTTATGTTGTTTGTATTCCCAAAGAGGAAACATGGAATGGTCGTCTGGAACGCGATCCTCCTCCGGACGAGCGAATTGAGAATCCTCGTGATACTTAGCGAACGTAGCGACGCGGAATGGATCGCGTTCTTCCATAGTTTGCGTGTGCTGCGTGGTCGCGAAGACATAACCGCCGGACTTTCGGCGAATCGCACCTCCGGCACCCACCCACGGCGAACTGGAATTGCGAATCGCATACGCGTTGAACCCGACTCCATCGGCAATCCTACCGGCGCGCGTGCGTCCGTAACCAAAATGGACTGTAAGCGACTCATCCGCGTGGCCCGGCATGATCCAGACCGGGCCGTCGACTTTGCGGCCGTAAAGCTCGATCTCAACAATGTCTCCGGTAGTGACACCGTAGTGTTGAGCTGACTTAGGGGAGAGCCACACCGCGTTGTCCCAGGTCATCTTGTTCTGCGGCTTCGGCATCTCCTGAAGCCATGCGTTGTTGGACATTGCACCGTCGCCGACTGCAGGGTCGGGGCGATGGACGATTTCAAGACCGCCGGGAGCGCTTCCCGATGGCTCAGGAACCTTGGCCACAGGCGCGTTTACCTCTGGAAGTGCTGTACCCTCGACCACCCCGTCATGCAGTGACGCTTGCCAGAAGGCGTCGAAATCTTTACCTTTGTGCTGACCTAGCCAATAGTCGTGGACGGTATCGTGTGCCGAACGGTCGGCGTGATCATTCAGAGCGTTGAGTATCTCGTGTGGAGTTTTGCCACCGTAAATCGGCGAAATTAGGGGTTGCACCAAGCTAACGGTCCCGTCGTACGCGCGTGCGTCGCTCCAGGATTCAAGATAGTGAGTCTCGGGTACGTGCCAATGGCACCACGCTGCGGTCTCATTAACATAGAGTCCGAGGTGGGCGCGAAATGCTACTTTCTTCAGCGCATCGAGGAAGTCAAGGTCGGAAGGTGCGTCGTAGACTGGATTGCCTCCCAGAATCAGAAGTGCTGCGACCGCTCCACTTCGCATGTCGGCGACCAAGCTGGTCAGCGACGCCAACTCATCGACAGGATTTGCTTCGATAGGATCGGTATAGAGTACCGTTTTCCCAGCGTTTCCTAAAGCTTGATTGAGAGCGTGAGCGATGGCGTGAACACGAGGAGGCTGATGCTCGCCGGCTATGACGATACTTGATCCGCGATGTGAGTTCAGATCCTTGGAAACAGGGCTTTCAGGTTCATTCATCAACTTCAGTGCAAACGCTTCAACCTCCGAAGTGCGCATCCGAAAACGGTGTTCCGCCATTCCGCCAGTTATGGACGGCGTACCTTCGGCGACATAAAGGCGGGGTGGGATCATGCTCGCGTCTACAGCCGCGGCGCGACGGCGGGCGCTGTAGTCGCGCGCATACCGGATTCCGCCGGGCATGCCGGAGCATAGGAAATCCGCATCGAGCGAGACAACAACATCGGCGCGGTCGAACCGGTAAATCGTATTCACCGGCTTGCCGAAGGCCATCACTGCGCCGGATCGCACGGAGTGGCGGCCGCAGGGTTGGTATTGATGCCACTTGGCGGCCGGATAGCTAGTTAGAAACTCCTTAAGCTGGGCAGCGAGAGTCGGAGAAGTCACGGTGCCGGTGAGAACACGAAAGCCGGAGCCCTGTTTCGACCTAGTATTGTCGCGAGCGTTTATCAACGCCGCAAGGAACTGTCCCCAGTCGCTAATCGCGCCGTTCTGCATCACAGTCTCAGACCGATCCGGGTCATAGAGAGTCAGGATGCTGGCCTGCATGAAGGCGTCGGTCGCGCCGAGGCTCGCTGGATGCTGCGGATTACCCTCAATCTTGGTCGGCCTGCCCAAATGGCTCTCTACCAGCAGGCCCGTAGCTATTCCGGCAGTGCTCATCGCCGTCGCATAGAAGAGTGCGTTTCCCGGAACCACTTCCTCCGGCTGGCGAACATAAGGGACGATTACTTCTTTCGGCTGGACGGTGCATCCTGAGGCGCCCGCCAGAGCTACGGATGCGCCCATCAGAGTGAGGAAGCGCCGCCGGGAAGTCGGGTCGTTCCAATCCGGGGTGCGGTTCGGAAATTCATCCTCCACGAAGGCGCGGAACTCCGCCGTTGAGGCAAGCTCCTCTAAGCTCCGCCAGTATTTCGCGTCATTCATCGGTGGCAAGTCACGCAATCTGTCAAGCTTTGGATCTTATACAAGGCCACAAGTTTCGGCCCAATTTCATCTTGATTCGGCGCCGGCGTTTCGTAGGTTATGTTAAACACTTCTTCGCGCGGGCGAACCTGCCGTTCGGGATGCCGATGACAGTCTACGCACCACTGCATATAGAGCGTATTGACCTTGTACATCAGAGGCATCTGATCGACGCGTCCGTGGCATGTCGAGCAGCCGATTCCTTTATTAACATGAATGCTGTGATTGAAGTAGACAAAATCGGGAAGGTCGTGAACGCGCGTCCATTCGATTGATTTTCCTGTGCGATAGCTGGAACGCACCGGCTCCAGCATCTCCGCATTAGTCCAAAGCTGGGAGTGGCAGCTCATGCACGTCTCGGTGGGCGGCAATCCGGCGAAGGCCGATGTCTCGACCGAGGTGTGACAGTAGCGGCAATCGATCCCGTCGTCCGCGACATGATGCTTGTGGCTGAAGGGGATAGGCTGGTCAGGAGCGACTTTAACCGCGGTCGTGAACGAACCGGCATTCAGGCTGTAGGCTGCCCAGAGGAGCCCCGCCAAGGCGAACACGACAGCCACGATGCTAACCTTGGCTATACTATTCGAACTCGCGTGAAAGATCTGCGCCATTCAGCAAATCCAATCCGCTCGCGGCGGCCACTCGAATGTTTTAGTTCCGCTCTAGCTACCCGGATATACCGTTTCTAGAGCCTTTTCTAAAAACCGGTACACCCCAACCGATAGATTCCGCACAACGGCGATTAGAGTACTCGACCGATGCGATTGTTTCAGACCTTCAGTCGTCAACTCCCGAGGCGGGAGCGGGGGGTGAAAAAGGCAGAAGGATGTGGTAGCGGTTTTGTCTCAGTACATGTGTCTTCCAGATGCGGTGGAACGCTCGGCTGTTTCCTAAACGCCGCGAGCCTAATTGGTTGCCGTTTCTGCCTGGGTTGCTTCGATGTTGCCGCGAAGGTCGGCTTTGTCATCGACGGGGGGCTTGGCAGACGCCTCGCGGAGAGAACAGCTCCTTAACTAGCAAGCTTGTCCCAGCGATTTTGGTTAGGGCTCCTGATCCCAGGGTCACGCTAAGGATTGCAACCCCGCCACGTCCGTGCGGGGATCAGTCGGAGTTTGGTGTGCGCTCCGCCTCAACTAATTGACGGCGATGGTTGTGGTGTTGGGCGTCGTGATATTGCCGACTTGAATCTGAATCGGCACGTTGTTTCCGGCGGGGACGTTCGGAATCACGATGTTTAGCTGATTCACTCCAACAAATTGCGGGCTGAGGCCAGAGAACTGCACCTGGGCCGGCAGCCCGCCCACAAGGACTACAGGCTGCGTGAGGGTTTGACGCAGCGCATCGAGGGAAGCGGCTCCATCGGCGACGGTTGGGGTGACGGCGCCAAGCCCGGTCGCATAGACGATGATTGTGTCGCCGGGTTTCGCAGCGTGGGTCGTGACTCCGGCAACGGTACCGGCGGCCCAGGCGAGCGTGCCGTCAAGATTCACAGCAACGGCGAGGTTGCCGGAGGCGAAGATTCCAGGCGAGAACGGGCCGATCGTCACGGGCGTGGGAGCTGAAGAAACGCCATCGTGCGAGACCACCACGTTGACCGTCGCGGTGGCGCCGGGTGCCACCAGCTCCCACGGAACCTGAGCGTTAATCTGCGAGGTGCCTGCGGACGAACCGTCGGGCTGCACGTAGAGCATAGGCGCCTCGATGGTAGTGGATCCGTTAACGAACTGAACGGTTACGCCGCCGAGGGAACTCGAGAGTGGAATGGTCAGGGCTTGCGCCGTTTGAGAAGAGAGACGCGAGCCGAAGATCGAGAAAAGAGATCCGGGCGCAAGAGGGCTCTGAAAATCGGCGGCGTTGACGATGCCACCCGTCGGATTGATCACGGGGGTTTGCGCGGACGCAAGGCCTGCCATAATTATCAAGAAAGAAACCACGTGCGTTCGCATGGATAAAATCATCTCTGGCCCAACTATAGGTGACGGGGGGACCCCTGGACAATGCAGGAGTCGTAAAAGTATTGTGAAATTAGGGGCGGCTGAGGATCTGCTGAGAGGTCGCGGTCACTTCGGCATCGTGGCCGCCGTTTAGATTCAGGGCGATAGAGGCTTCGGCGCGCGCTTCCGCGTGGCGTCCGGTGAGTTCGAGAAATTGGGAGAGAGTCCAGTGCGGCTTGAACCAATGGGGAGCGAAATCGATGGCGCAGCGGAGGCCTTTCTCGACATCGCCGGGATTGTTTCGCAGAGCCGCGATGATGGCGTAGTTGTAGCAGGCATTTTGGCGGTCCTCGAAGGTTTCGGTCGCGTAAATCGCGGATTCGGAGGCCTGCTGGGCAGCGGCCAAGCTGGTGGCGAAAACCTTGGTGCTGGTGGCGAGGCGGGTCATGGCTTTGGAGTAGCGAAGATCGGCGTCGCCGGGAAGGGGTTGCCAATATCGGGCTGAGCGGTAGGCTGCGGCGGCTGCGGGGACGTTGCCAGAGTTGGCTTGGTATTCGGCTATGGCCAGGGCCCGGTCGGCCAGGAGGAGGCGGGTGGAAAAGAAGAGAAATATCATTGAAGTTGCTATGGGGATGATCGCCCAACGGAGAATACGAGTTGGGGGCAGGTCGGTGACCTGCCGTGCTTGAGCGGCAATGATCGCAATCAGAAGGTAGAAATAGAGGGCTGTTGGAATCGTCAGGACCATGAATTGCTGGCAGACGATGGCGGCGATCAGTGCTGCGGTGAGAGAGGCGTTTTTTCTGGCGGCCCATAGGGCGAAGATGCAGAGCGCCGATAGGGCTAGCGCGCCGATGATTCCTTGCGAGACCAGCGCGTCCAGGAACATGTTGTGCGGGGACTCGTGGTAGAAGTCGGGATAGGCGCGGGACAGCTCGACCGACTCGAAGCGAGGGAATTGGGCGGTGAAGGTTTCCGGTCCATAGCCGAGCAAGGGATGACGCATCGCCATGCGAAGCGAATCCTTCCACAGGAGCAGACGCGCGCCGCCCCGAACGTCGTCGATGGACCAGTGGACGCGGGCACGCAGTTTGGCTCCGGCAGGAGAAATGTAGAAGAGCGCCAGGCAGGCTGCACCGGCGGCTAGGGCTAGCACCAATTTTCGATTGATGCGGGGACGCGCGACGAAGAGATACGCAAGCAGGCCGGCCAAAAGGCCGAGAAGCGCGGATCTGGTGCCGCTCAAGACAATGGCGATGACGGTGAGGGCCATCGTTGTGCGCGCGACGATTTTCCATTCGTCATCCCAGCAGGCTAGCGCGAAGAACGCGACGATTACCAGCCAGTTTGCGAAGTAGTCGGCGTGTCCGAAGGTCGCTGGGGGACGGACGATGGTGAAGATGTCTTCGCCTGCCTGATAGGCTTTCGAGGGTAAAAGAGGGTCCCACCCGAAATATTGCGCTATGCCATAGAGCGACGCCGCGGCGCCGGTAACAACGGCGCCGCGAAGCAGCACCCGGATGCGGCGGGGATCCTGCGCTGACCATGCGGCGACGATGAGCGCGAAGAGCAGGATGGAGGATTCGGCGATCAGGCCATCGCGGCGCCAACTGCTTCCTACGACGGACAATCTGGGGTTTCGAGACCACAGTGTGGATAAGAGTATCGACAGGAATTGGAGCGCGAGGAGGCCTATAAATAAGCGTCCGGAAGCTGCTTTATAGAAGCTTCGGACGCTGTTCACAAGTTGTTTACAAAATAGCAACAGGACGGATTCGCAAAATAGGAGAATCGCGATTTTCGGCGTAATATCGAAAGCGGATACAAGCCCCGGCGCGATTGCGAGAGGGACTAGCGCAATTATCAGGAGCACGCAGATTTGCATACAGAGTATAAATACGAACGCGGGCGCGGTTCCGAGTACGGCGACTCCGGGAGGAACGCCTTTGAGTATATCGGGTACCTTCGGCTGCACTGGCGATTGATCGGAGCTGCGGCGGTGAGCGCCGTGGCACTGGCTTTGTGCATCAGCCTGCTGCTTCCGAAGAAGTACACAGCGACGGCAAGCATCGTGATCGAACCGCCGGCGGGAAACGATGTGCGGACGGCGACGTCAGTGAGTCCGGTATATCTGGAATCGTTGCGAACGTATGAACGATTCGCGGAGAGCGACACCCTGTTTGCGGGCGCGGTGGAGCGTTTTCATTTGGCTGTGAACGGGCGAAGCATCGAATCTTTGAAGCAGCAGGTGCTGAAAGTGAACAAGGTTCGGGATACGAAAATCCTGGAGATCAGCGCGACGCTGCCGACGCCGGAAATAGCTCAACAATTCGTCAATTACGTGGCTGACGAGACGGTGAAGCTGAGCCGCGGCGAGAGCGCGGCAACGGATCGGGAGGTGATCACCGAGGCGGACCGGCAGGCTTCCGAAACGCAACAGAGGCTCGAACAGGCGCAGCAGGCGTGGAGTGCGATTGCAGCGCGGGAACCGAGCGGAGCGCTGCAACCGCAGATCGAAGCGGACGTGGATCTGCTCGAGAAAGTACGGCAGTCTTTGATCGAGGCGCGGAGCGATATCGCCGAGTACCAGGAAAAGGCGGATTTCGCCCGCGAGCTTCCGGGGTTGCGTGCGAAGGCGGCTGAACTGGAAACGAGAGTGGCGGAATTGGAAAAACGGATCGAGCAAAAGAGCACGCTGGCTTCACAAAGAGCGGCGGATCGGCAGAAGATTGAAGTGGAATTGAAGATGGCACAGACGGCGAGCGAGAGCTCCGCCGCAAGGCTTCGCGAATTGCGGGCGACAGCGGGGACGCGAGGAGAAAGGCTGAGAATAATCGATCCTGGCGTGGTGCCGCAGCGTCCAAGTTCGCCGAATATCGCGTTGAATGTGGCGGCGGCGTTATTGTTTGCGCTCATAGCGCTGATCGCTTGCCTGACCGTTTCCTTCGCTTATCGCGGATATCCGGAATGAGTTTCGCGGCGGAGCGGAGGTGGGGGCAGATTTCCGCGGGCGCTTTGCTGGGATCGTGCGCGGCGGCGGTCGCGGTTACGCCGGGGGTCGCGGTTAAAGCATCTTTGTCCGCGGCGATGCTTGCGATTCCGGCGTTGTGGTGGATACTCCGCGAGCCGTCGCGATGGCTGGTGCTGTTCTTTATCTCCGCGCTGCTATTGCCTCCGCTGCCGATAGATATCGGCGATGCGGGACCTCACATTGCATTGTTGTTCGCGGGATGCGGACTATTCATCGGATTGATTTACCGGATCCCGATCCATGTGGATCGATTGAGCGTGTCGCTAATGGCGCTGCTGGCAGCGATTGCCGCGAGTGTCGCGATGGCGGCGATTTATTCGGGATTTGCGATCGCGGCTGCCAGCTTGGCTCGGGTGATGCTGTTCGGGATTTCGGTGTACGTGTTTTTGTTTGCGAGAGGGGCGGCAGTATCGCGGAGCATAGTGCGGGTGTTGTTTTGGGCGGCGGCGGGATCGGCGGCATTCGCCTGTCTCGACTTTTATTTTCAATTTCCAGCGCCGGGGGGATATGGGCCACAGTTCATCTGGCTGGATTCGGGGGTGTTCCGGCGCGCGCAGGGGGTGTTTTACGAGGCAAGCACGCTGGGGAATTTGTGCGCATTCTTTCTCGAGATGATTGCGGTGGCGTTATTCCGTCCGCGAGCCGAGAGGCCTGTGTCGATGGTGGCGATGCTGGTGGGCGGAGTCGCACTGATGTCGGCGCTGGTGCTTTCCTATTCGAGGGCGTCGCTGGTGAACCTGGCGGTGGGATTGGCAGTGCTGTTGTGGCTGCAACGGAGGCGGGCACGGCTGGGAAGGCTGCTGGCGGTCGCGGGGGTAGCGGGAGGGGCGGCGTTTGCTCTGTTGTTCGGGTTGTTTCCGCTATTTGCGTGGGCTTATTGGCAGAGGATTTCGCAATCGTTCTCGTTTTTTTTCGAATCTCCTAACGCGATCCTTTCGGGGCGGATCAGTAGTTGGACCGTTCTTACACAGTTTCTGATGGAGCATCCGTGGCACGCCATTTTTGGGATTGGCTACAAGACGCTTCCTTACTCGGATTTTATCGGGCAGACGGCGATTGCGGACAACACCTATCTCAGCATGTTGATCGAGACGGGGATCGCGGGATTGGTCGCGCTTCTCGTGTGGAACGCGGCGGTGATTCGCTGGTCGTATCGGGCGGCGGGATCGGATGACCCGCAGCGGTCGTTTTGCGGAACCTGGATGTTGTGCTTCTGGTCGGGTCAGATGGTGCAGATGATGTCGTCCGATCTGCTTACGTATTGGCGCGTTTTGCCAGTTTACCTCTGCGTGCTCGCGCTGGCGGTGCGCCGCCGGTGAACATTCTTTTTCTGGATCAGATTAGCTTGCTGGGCGGCGCGCAGCGGTGTTTACTGGATCTTCTTCCCGCGGTCGAAGAGCGAGGTTGGACGGCGCGTGCCGCGATTCCGCCGGGAGGGCCTCTGGTAGAGATTCTTCGCGAGCGCGGGATGCGGGTGGATGAGATTCGGTGCGGTACGTATCGGAGCAGCCGAAAATACGCGCGGGACGTACTGCAATTCGCCGCGGATCTGCCCCGGCAGGCGGCGGCGATCCCGGAGTTGATGGAGGGCGCGGATCTAGTTTATGTGAACGGACCGCGATTGCTGGTTGGGGCGGCGCTGGCGGTAAAACGACGCGTTCCGCTGCTGTTCCACGCGCATCATCGCGTGAGCCAGGGGAGTGCGCGGTATTTGGAGAGATGGGCGCTACGCCGGTCCGGCGGGATTGTGGCCGCGTGCTGCGAGGCGGTGGGGCAAACGCTGCGAGGCTCGGTCCCAGCGGAATGCATACACGTTGTTCCCAATGGAACGGAGGATCTTGGATTTGTCGAGCGAAGTTTCGAAAAAGGGCGCGAACGGCGAGTTGGGATTATCGGGCGGATCGCACCCGAAAAAGGGCAACTGGAACTTCTTCGCGCGGCAGCACACGTTTCGGGGGCGCGGTTTGTAGTGTGCGGCGGGCCGCTGTTCGGGGATCGCAGATATTACGATGACGTCCGGCGGCTTGCATCGGGACTGCCGGTGGAGTTTCTGGACTGGCAGAGCGACGTCGCGAGTGTGATGCGCAACCTGGATGTTTTAGCGATGCCTTCGAAGGTGGAAGGAATGCCGCGGGTGTTGCTCGAGGCGTTCTCGTCAGGGCTTCCGGTGGTCGCCTTTCCGGTAGACGGAATTCCGGAAGTGATCGAGGATCGGGTGACGGGCTTCCTGGCGGTGGATCTGGCGAAGACGCTGCGAGAGGTAGTGGAAGCCGATCCGGAGACCTTGCGGGCGGTGGCACGGAATGCGCGGCGCAAATGGGAGGCTCGCTACACGCTGCCTTTGTATCGCGAGCGAATCACAGATGTGATGGCGCAATGCGTTCCGCGCGCAGCCCTCGAAAGAGCAGTGCCGCGGCAATGGGCGGGTAGTCGGAGGGTGTGATCAGCGCGGAGCGTCCGCTTGGCTCAGGGTTGATGTTTTGATCCCGCGAACCATTCCAATGCGCCCATCGCGACGCTTGGCAAGGTTGCCGCGTGATGCACTACTCGCGATGCGGCGTAGCGCGCGTAGCGCCACCGGCGGCGAATGTCGATGCGCCAGGTTATTTCGCTATCGGGAATATGAACCGCGTCGACTGGCCCTTGGGGCATGGCTGGAAGCAGACGGCGGCGCAGCATCGACCATCTGGCGCGGCGCGACTCGATCAGGCTCCAGTGGAGCCATAGCTCGTCTTTATTCGGCCGGACCAGATGCATCAGAGGTGAGAATGCGCACAGCTCCAGCCATCGCGTCACTTCCGGCGGGAGGAATCCGATTTGTTCCGACGCTGCCAGGTGCAGACGGCAATCGAACCACCGGTGCGCGAGGCTAAAGCAGATAGCTTCGATTTGACGCAGGAACGGATCGTGCCACTCCTGCCAATTGGACCAAAACGCATCGACGCCTGACGTTTGGTGGAGAAAGGAAGCCAACTCATAAACGTGAAACGCCCTCAGGTCTCCACGCAGCAGGTGGCGCAACAGGTGTAGGGACGCGTACGCCAACGCGTCCACGGGATGGAGCGCGGTGAACGAAAGACCCTCCAACTGGCGGCGCTCGCGGCGCTCCCAAAACTGCTCCAGGCCGGCGGGCTCGAAGTGCTCTGTCTGCTGATCCCACAGGCGAAAGTGCAGTTCCAGGGCAAGGGGAATTTCGGGATCGAAGAGATCGCCGCGCCATTGCCAGCCGGTCTTGCGAATCATGGCCGGCAGATGATCTTCGCGGCCGTCCTCTGCGCGCAGAGGCTCATAACCAAGCCCTTTCACGACATCGCGGGCGCGAAGGAGTTGCTCCTGGGGCAACAGCAGATCGATGTCGTATTGGGGGCGCCAGCGCGGATTGTGGACGAAACAGGGGCAGTGCGAGAAGCCTTTCAGGACCACTGCTTCCATTCCCGCTCGTTCAAAGGGAGCGGCCACCTGGCGAAACGCCACCTGAACGCGCTCCCAGCGTTCCGCATTCCCGGCGAGGTTACGATCCGTGCGGGCCCGAACGTCCTGGGGCAGACAATCGCGCTGCTGCAAGGCCAAAGGCAGCGTGAGTTGAGCTCGATCGGAAAAGCGCAGAACTCGCGGCCAATCGCTTTCGGTGAGCTGCGCCAGCAGTCGGCAATCGGGAGACGAGAATTGCAAAGCCACGAGGGGCGCTCTTATAAACGAAGGAAGATCAGTCAGCGAAGAGGTCAGAAGTCGTATCTCAGTGCGAGCTGCATGCGTCGCGGATTGCCTGCCGAAAATGGTTTGCCGGGAGCTTCGATGTTCGGCGAAATAGTCGCGATGAAAGGCAAGATCGGCGATTTCATTCCCGATCCACTCCTAGCCCGCGTAGGTATGGCCGCAACATCGCCCATCCGACTCCCGGAAGCAAGGAGGGCTCTCATCGAGCGGCTCCGAGTTGCTCCAACAATTGGACAGCGTCCGAGAGATCGGAATAGCGCATCTCCCAAACGCCCGCGTCGAGTAGCCTGCCGTATGCCCGCCGCTGCGATTCCCGCACTTCGGATGGTCCGTACAGAGTAGCTTTTTCCAGCCATTGCAGCGCTTCACTGGGGTCGAATCGATTGATTCGTGCCGGACCGGAAGGTGAGCGGCGCAGGAAAACGAGATGGTCGATCGAGCAGCCGTGGGCCGTCGTCACCGGAAGATCGGAGATTCGCGCTTCGATCCCCAGCGCGCCGTTGTGGCGCCGCGCGACCAGGAGATTCGCAAGCTCCGGGAAGAGGAGCTTCGCATCCTGCCGAAAGCGGATGCTGTAGGGATTTCCCACCGCATAGCGATCCGCGCGATCGCGAAGCAGGAACGTGCCGTCGTCGGATACAAAAGACCAGCCGCGACGCGCGCACGCATAGGCAAGCGTACTTTTTCCGGCGGACGATTCGCCGCAGAGCGCGACTCCGACACCCTGACGCGTGACTAAGGCGCAGTGCATCGGCGCGAGATGCGCGGCGACCAGCAAAGTCGATACTGAAGACTCCAGAAAATGAAACCGCAGGAACTCCGCGGATTCGGCAACGCGCGTCGTGATCCAGCCCGCGGCGCAGCCTTGGGTGAAATCGCAGATCACTTGATTCTGCGCGTCGGAAACGATCGACATCAGGTGAAGCTGAGATCGGAATGTTGGATGTGGCGGAATTGGCGCGTCTTCATGCTCCGTTACCGCCAGACTCAGTGTGACCGGAGCTTCCCGGTAGACAGCTGGGAACGAGCTCCAGCTTTGCCTTGCCGCACGGATCACCGCGTCGGAGTTCGTGGCAAGGTCGAGTGGAAATCCGAGCGGGAAGAACGTCGCGCGGAGGGGAAGAGAAGCTTCAGGCAGAAACACGTCATCAAGAGCCGATAACGTTTCGAGTTCTACTGGCATTCAACGCCAGAATAAGCGATCGAAGCCGCTGAATCCAGGTTTCCGCGGGGATTTTACAGCAAAAATACAACGTCTGCACAAGGCCGCCGGTGGTGCGCGAGATCATGCTTTTATGAGGACGGCGATTATCCACTACTGGCTCCTCAACATGCGCGGCGGGGAGAAAGTCCTGGAGGCCCTTTGTCGCTTGTGTCCCCAGGCCGATATTTTCACGCTGTTCTACGAACCTGACCGCGTCTCGCCGGCGATCCGCGCTCGTCGGATTACGACGTCCTTTCTCCAGCCGCTGCGGCGGCACTACCGGTCGCTGCTTCCGTTGATGCCGATGGCGCTTGAGAATTTCGATTTGCGGGGCTATGATTTGATCCTCAGCAGCGAGTCCGGTCCGGCGAAAGGAGTGATCGTTCCTTCCGGCGCGCGGCACGTTTGCTACTGTCATACGCCGATGCGCTATCTCTGGGACCTCTATCCGGCATATCGAAACGATTGGACGCAGTCCCGCGCCAAACGGGCGCTGATGACTCCGCTCACGAACTATCTTCGACTGTGGGATTATGCTTCGTCCGCTCGCGTTGACGAATTTATCGCGAACAGCGAAAACGTGCGGCGGCGGATCGCGAAGACGTACCGGCGCGAGGCGAGCGTGGTTTTCCCGCCGGTCGCGGTGGAGACGTTCTATTCGAAGCCCAGCGAGGACTATTATTTAATCGTGTCGGAGCTGGTCGCTTACAAACGCGTCGATGCCGCCGTGCGGGTGTTTTCGCAGTCCGGGCGAAGGTTGAAAATCGCCGGGGATGGACCTGAGTTCGCCGTTCTAAAACGCCTCGCTGCGCCGAATATCGAATTCTGCGGGCGAGTTACGGATGGCGAACTTCGGGAATTGTTCGCGCGGTGCCGGGCGTTCCTTATGCCGGGCGAGGAAGATTTCGGCATCACCGCTGTGGAGGCATTGGCCAGTGGTAAACCCGTGATCGCGCTAGGGATCGGCGGAGCCCTGGAAACTGTTCCAGGTTTCGGCGGGATTCTTTATCGCAGCGCAAGCGACGAAGGGCTTCGGGACGCGATCGCTCAATCGGATGCTCTCGAAGCGGACCTCGATCCGAGGACCCTGCAAACCTGGGCGGCGCAGTTCTCCGAGGCGGAGTTTGCCGCAAAGATGGCTGCGATCTTAGCGCTCGAACAGCCTCTGAAAGCGGCCCCTGCTCCACTCACCGAGTGGAATCTCTAACGGCGAGCGACTTGAGGTACGCGAGCACCGCCTCTGCATCCGCGCGCGTCATCCGGAAAGGCGGCATCGGTGGATCCGGAGGGCGGCCGGTCCGCGCGATTCCCGTCGTCAACAGCTTGATGAAATCGGAGTCGGTGCCGGGAGGGCCACCGCCGATGCGAGGTGCCGTCTGCGCCCAGTTCGGCGCCGGATAGGACGGCCTTAGCTGGACCGGTCCACCCATGAGCCAGCGTCCTCGATCGGGATTCCCCTTGTCGTCGCGCGGCGTGTGACACAGCTCGCACATCGCCACATTTTCAACAATGTATCTGCCGTGCTCGGTAAGGGAGTCGGAACCTCCTTTGCCGTCTTGTTTTCCCTGTGCGTTCGCGGCGGGCGATGCGACGATCAACGCCGCAAAAAGAGCTATCGAAGGGCGAGTCAGGTTCATCTTTATAGGAGACATCGCCCTTCAAGATGTTTCAATCCCGCTACCGAAGTCCCGGGCGATGGTTTCGGCCGACCGCAGCATCAGTGCGACGAATGTCAGCGTAGGCATGCGAACGACAAACAGATTCTCGCGATCCTGCATGCGCCCGAACCTGTCGCCCACGCTTCTTTCCGGATTGCTCCCCATGCGGCAGCCTCCGGCCGGGTGATCGAGATAATTCCCTTCGTTCGTGCGAAGAATTTCGCCGTTATCGTTCCGCGCCATCCGCTCGAAAATATTGCCAATATGCTGCTTTGTCGCCGCGTACCGAGCTTCGCAAGCAGCGTCGCGTCGATGCGTGAGCTTCGGCATTGGATCGCGCCATTTGTGCTTCATCTGCGAATCCAGCGCCAGTTTGTTTTCCGAAGGATGACATCGTAGTAAGCGCGTACGCGAACTGCGCCCCTCTTGTTACGCCCCCCGTCCCTCGCGATGTCGCCCCCAAAAGGATGCGGCCGTTCCCGTCCTTCAGCCGCAGTGCTTCCCTGCCCGCTTCCCAGGTCCGAAGATCGTGGCGCACATAAGGCTCGCTCGGTGAATAACGGAAATTCTGGCGCGAAATGAGCCCGTATTGCGCATTCAAGTTGAGATAAATCGTCGCCCAATTCGATAAACGCTGAATAGAAGCATGGCCGTTCATGTACTTTCCCACTTGCCGAGCCCGGTTCGTGGTTCCGTTCGGGAACCGAGCACGGGGAATTCAGCAGCAGATGTTGGTTCCATGTATATCCGGAAGTCAGCAGAAATAACTTAGCTCGATACTCCACCGTTTCCTGCGGACGATCGCTGTGCAAGCCGGGCGCGCTCACGATCGTAACCTCCCAACCGGCAAGAGCTTCCGGAGCATCGTCCATCTTCTTTTCTGGCAGCAGCCCCTTAAACGTGAAGTCCGGTGAACAGCGAGCCCCTGTTGGGCAGGTACCGCAGCGAATGCACGCCGACTTGCGCCCGGACGGTTTAGCCAGTCGCTATGGCCGACCCCGCTGATCAACGAAGGCTCCTTGCGATTGCTCGACCCGTCGCAACCCATCGAAAGGGAGAATCGCGCGCACTTTTTCGGAACCGCAGGCCACCCGATGCCATGGTCCTGTAGCTGATACCGGGACCCATCGCGCCGAAGTCTTATCGAACCTCACTCTGAGTTACCGAACCGTCGCTCATCTTATTTTTTGGTTCGGATGTCCCTTTCATGCGATTGTTTACGCTTACTCATTTAAAATCGGCTAGGAAATTTTCCGAGATAAGAGATAGGGAAAAGATCAATTTCCGTGAAACGATTATCAGCTTAGTTACACTAACGCACAAGAAAAGAAAGGCATCCGTGGCGCGGCCCTGCCGTAATCGCATCGCTTAAGCGGGAAACTGTCTGCCAAGGAAGATAGAATGTAAACCCTGGCGCCGGCCGCGTATTCGGGCCTGTTCCAAGGGAAATAATGCAACTCGCTGGACCAAAGGAGAGTGTCCGGTTATGCTTGTGGGACTCGAAAATCCAAAATGTAACTTCCGGATAATTAGCGAGCTTCCGGCGGAGGTATTATGCTGAGCCGATTTGCGACTTTGCGCGGCCTGGTAACACCATTGTTCACCCTCGCGGTTTTAGGAGCCGTTTTCGGCGTGTACTATCTTCACGTGCGCTCGCAGGCGGCGAAATTCGACAATCGCAACTTGCGGCGCTTGGCCACCTTGAGCCGCCAGGTGGAATCGACCGTAAGAGGTTACGCGGACGTCGTTCGCAGCCTTTATAAGAACGATCCGGCAGAGGTCCAGCTCGATCTAAAGCAGTTCCTGGAGGAGCAGACGGACCTGACGTTAGACGATCCCCCGCCAACTCACGTAGGGCATTCCCCCGGCCTGACTTTGGACGTTCGTGACGGGCAGGTAATCCTGGACTACGACCCGCCCGCCGGTGGCATGCCCCCCTTCTATCAGCCCAAAGTGCGTCTGCATCACCCTACTTCAGCGCAAAATTTTTCGCGAACCCAGCCCATTCGCGTCCGCACCCGAATGAACGACCTCATGGCGGACTTTCTGCCGCAAGATCCGGTGGCGCCTCCTTTCGACCTGATCGCCGTGGCGAATGAGCAGGGCGACGTGCTCTATCAATCGGCTTTCTCCGAAGTGCGGGTGGACGAACTCTCCGGGCTCTTTCACAACCATCCCGCTCATGCGGATGAAACCGCGAAACGGACCGGCGCGAAGAACCCCGCCGCAACTTCGGCCAAGCCGGAGAATGGAACCGACGCCGCTAAGGTTCCCGAGGAGAGCTATGCCGACGCCCTGGCTATGTCCGGCTTTCGGGAAATGGAAATCGTGGGCAGCCGATACAAGGTCTACACGCAGCCCATCACGCTGAGCGTCGATCCCGCGGGTAAGCCGGTGCATTGGGTGCTTTGTGGTCTGGTGCGGCCGGACCGGTTTACTAGTCAGACTTGGTCGCTCTCCTACTTTTGGATCATCAGCCTCTCGTTTCTGACTACCATCGCAGTACTATGTCTGCCGGTCATCCGGCTCGCGGGCCGGCAAGCCGGCATGCTACGCAGCGACGCTCCCATGATCGCGGGCGCCGCCTTTCTGCTTCCGGCCTTCGCGACGATCTTCGCCGCCTACCTCTATCACAGCCTCACATACCAGAGTGTTACCGACAGAGAGCTGAAACACCTCGCGGAAAAGGTGGATCAGCATTTCACCGAGGAAACACGCAATATCATCGGTCAGTTGTATCGCCTGACGGAGCGCTTGCGAGACCAGACCGACCGTTACGCAGACGAGACCGCCGTTCTGAAAAGTGAGCGGCTCTTCCCGCTCAAAGACGGCTCCTACAAAAACTTCGACTTGGTCTTTTGGACGGACGATTCTGGCGGGCAACAAGTGAAATGGGCACGCGGCAGCGACATCACGCCATTCCTTTCGCTAGAGCACGATATCTCCTTCCGGCATCTGCGTTACGATCGCAAGGCTCTTCTCGATGGCGAGGACAAAGATCTTAAGGCTGCTCAAGACTCTGCCAAGGAGTTTACATTTGAGCCGATCACCTCGCAAACCACAGGCGAAAGCATCGCCGTTTTCGGCATCCGGCTCCCAAAACCCGTCGATGCCGGCGCGGATGCAAAACTAACGGCCGCCTTCATGGTCTGCACGCCCGAATCGTTGTTTCACGCCGTGCTGCCGCCGGGTTTCGGCTTCGCTATCGTCGACGATTCAGGTAACGTGCTTTTCAGCCACAACGCCCACCTGAACCAGGAGGAGAATCTGTTTCAAGAGACGGACAACGATAAAACCATGCAAGCCGCCCTGAACTCAGTGGGGGAGCCTTTCGATGTGTCTTATAAAGGCCGCGAGCATCGCATTTACGTGACCCCACTCCAGAAAATTCACCGATTTCCCCGTCTCGCGCTGGTCGTGTACAAGGATGGGATTTACGACGAGACCCTGGCGGCGGAAATAGCCGGTATGGCTGCCACTCTGTACGGCTATTATGTGCTGTCGATCCTGCTTATCGCAGGCTTGGTCCGGATGTTCTTCTGGTCCCGCCTGCGCGCCCAATTTGCCGATAGAATATGGCCAGCCGAGGAACACAGGCCCGAGTATGCCGCTGTCTTCGTCTCGCTGGCTCCGCTGGCGGCAGTTTTTTTCCTATCTTTGTTTCTGGTCCCGTTCAGGCTTCAGATCGTCCTGCTTCCCCTGGAAGCCCTGCTCCTGCCGGCTTTGGCGGTGATCAATTCCGCCCGCATTCTATCCGGGCGCCCCAGCACAAACCGCTTTGCATCGATCGCGAGAATGCGCGAGAGCCTCGCCCAGCGCCCGCTGGTGCAGGTCGCGACACTCGCCTGCGCGGCGCTGATCCTGAATGTTTCGGTCCTGCCCGCGGCGGCATTCTTCCGTGTCGCCCACCTGCATGAGACGCTGAATTTCCTGCTCGTCGGTCAGAGAAAACTGGCCGATGAGCTGGAAAAGCGGTACGACGAGCCGCGCACGCAGAAACAGCTTCGCACGGTGGATGAGGACGTCCGAAACCGGCAGCTCCGCCCCTGGGACGAGAGTGCCAATGACGATCGCGCTTTCCTCTACCACAACGTTTTTCTAAAGTCCGCAGTCGAGGTGCGACCAAACGAGCCGGAAGAGACCCCTTCAAACAGCGTCCTAAGGTTCCTTTACTTAAGTACCGCTGGAATCGTGGACAGTGCGCATGCGAAGTTCAACCGCATCGCCATGGAGGAGCCCACAGACTGGATTGGCCTAAGGGCTGATCCGTACCTCCGTTGGAAGGAATCGAGGCCGCCGCACGCCGGAGAGATCGAGATCCACAAGCATGGGTTCGGGGAGAATTCAAAAGTGACGCCGAGAGGGATGCTGGTAATCCGATCCCAACTCCCGCCGCTGGTGGACTGGCACTCATGGATCGGCACACCGCTTCTGCTCTGTTCCATTTTTGCGATCGCTGGAGCATTCTTGCTGTACATCAGCCTGCGCTGGCTGCTGACGCGCGTTTTTCAAATCGGCCTCCGGCTGCCGGAAGTAAACATGATCGACGCCATCCCGGCCGCCGTCCCGCGGCACACCCTATTCCTGCATAGCGCATGGCAGACGAGCGGCGGTCTCGAAGCCATCGCCGGCGCCGAGACCCTCGACGTCGCGGCGCTGGCCGCAGGCACCGTGACGCTCGAGCTAGGCTTGGCCGTGCGTTCTGCCCGCGTCGTCACCATCCGCAATTTCGACTTTCGCCTCGGCGATCCCGCTACCGATCTGGTTCGGCTGAGATTATTAGAGTCGCTGGTCTACTCCGGCTCATCGATCGTCGCCGTCGCGACCTCCATTGACCCATTGGTGTACTTTTCGCCCGCGACGTCACCCGAAGGCGCCCGGTGGCAGGCCGTTCTAGCCTTCTTCGACCGCCAATTCATCCGGCCATCTGCCGCCGCCGCAACACCGGAGCCAGCCATCGACAGCACCCTGCGCCCCGCCGAGCAGGACCGGCTGCGGCGCATCTTCGCGCGCGAATGCGCGGCTGGTCCCGAGTTCCAAGCCATCGGCAAATCCATGGCGAGCTCCGGCGCAGACTACTCCACGGACGATCAAATCGTCACGGAAATCGGCGACCGTGCCCGTCCGATCTACGCCCGCCTCTGGGCCGCCTGTTCCACCGGCGAACGGCTGGCACTCTATCGCCTCGCTTATCATGGCTTCTTGAACTTGTCCGACCGCGAAGCCATCCTGGAACTGCGGCGCAAAGGCCTCATCGTTTTCGATCCCGGCGGCCGCTGCTTTAACGAGAGCTTCCGGCGATATGTGCTGGCAGACGCGGACCTTGGGCCGTCGAAGATCGAGGATCGGCAAAGCTCGCGAAACTGGAGCAAGCTCTCCACGGTACTCGTTGCCGGGCTGGCCGGCATTGCCCTGATCGTGCTGGTCGCGGTTTTCTTGGGGCAGAGAGACACCGTAGAGTCCGGCCTAGGGTACGTCACGGCAGCGGCAACCGCGGTCACCACGGTAACCCGCATCCTGAGCGCGCGCGCCGGAGGGGCTATCACGGGACCGCAAAACGTCTGATCGTGAGCTTTACGCCGCGCACCGGCCCGTAGACGTGCAGCGGGGATCGACATGTCATCGCTCACTAGGGAAGGGTTGTATCCGAATCCTCGCACTGACGTGACGGGGTTATAACCTCTGGCGTCAACCTCGGGATCTGAGCGCTAACAAAATCGCTAGAACAGCTCAAGAGGGATCCCACGTAACCAATTGTTCATTTGCGTTGCGTGGGTACGGGTGCCTTAAATAGATCAATGGCGATCGGTCGTTATTTCTTATTGGTTTCTTTCTTCCTCCTATTTCAACCGCTGAGTTCGATCGTCTTGCTAGCCCAAGTGGATCGTACGGCCATCACCGGAACCGTCACCGACCAGCAAGGGAATCGGGTTCCGCAATGCGCCGTCCGCGCCATTGAGAGCGCGACGGGCTTTCAGCGGGAGACGCTGACAACATCTCAGGGAAGCTTTGAACTGCCCGGGCTTCCGCCGGGAAGATACTCGGTCGTGTTTTCAAAACGCGGCTTTTCGACTTTTACGGCGGAGAGTGTGATGCAAGTAGTGGGTCAAACCCGGACTCTGAACGCCCGCCTCGAAGTGGCGAGCGGCCGGGAGCAGACTAGCGTCACGGAGCCCCTGGTGCAAATTGACAAGGTGGACGCTACGATCGGCGCCGCTATCGAGCGCGCGCAGATCGACGATCTGCCGATCAACGGCAGGAATTGGGCGACGCTGACCGCGCTTGCGCCGGGCGCGCTCGATAACGGCGCGGGAGATCAAAGGACGATTCGCTTCGCCGGCCATGGTTTGGATGACAATAACCTGACCCTCGATGGAGTCGATGCCACTGCCGTCTACAACCAGGAGCAGAGAGAATACATGCGCCTCAACATCCCTCTAGATTCCATCCAGGAGTTCCAGGTTGAGTCGCAGAATTTCGGCGCGGATACGCAATCCGGAACGGCGGGCGGCCAAGTCTCCGTAGTATCCCCATCCGGCACGAACAGCTTTCATGGGCAGGCGTTCGACTTTTTCCGGAATAGCGCCCTGGATGCGCGCTCGCCTTTTGACGCCGCTTCTCCCGATCCCTTCCTGCTCAATCAGTTTGGGGCAGGTTTCGGGGGACCGATCGTTCACAACAAGACCTTCTTTCACATGAACTACGAGGGGTTGCGGCAGAGATTAAACGGCACGCAGATCGGTCTGGTGCCGAGCCCGGCCTTTACGCAGCAAGCGACGCTGAGTGCGCCCGCGTTGATTCCTATCTTGCAGGCGTATCCGGCGGGGACCGCGCCAACTTCCAATGCGAGCGTATCGCAGTACGATGCGCCGGGCCGACAGATCGATAACGAGCATTCGGGCATGGTCCGTCTGGATCATTATTTCTCCGATCGCACAACCGCATTCGTCCGGTTCAACGCGGATGAGGCAATTGAGACGATTCCCACCGGTCAACTGACGGCCAAAACCCTTTTCGACACCAAGTTCAATAACGGAGTTGTTGCCCTTTCGCACGTATTCACACCGTCCCTGATCAGCGAAGTGAAGTTCGGCGTCAATCAAACGATTTACCATACGGCGAACGTTTCGCCAGTTTCATTTGGCGTTTCCGTGTCCGGCTTCAGTTCCTTGACCGGATCTTCAACAACCGACTACCCCTCGAAAACCTTCGATCTGATCGACGACGCCTCCTGGGCCAAGGGCAAACATATTCTTAAGTTCGGGTTTGAGACGCGATGGATTCTTCTTAACCAGGGTACTTCGCAAAGCGGGACATTGACTTATACCTCGACGGCCGCCTTCCTCGACAACAGCATGGGCTCCGCCACCTATACTGCGATCCTGCCCCTGGTGCGGCAGCGTAAGACTCAGTATTTTGGCTACTTTCAGGACGAATGGAAAGCCACTCCGAATCTGACGATCACCTACGGACTCCGCTACAACTTTTTCAATGCGCTCCATGCGATCGGCAACGACGATGTCCCGTTCGACTTCGCGACCTGCGGCGGTTATTGCCCGCGCGCCGATTCCTTTTTTCATCCACGCTACAACGATGTCGATCCACGCATCGGCATCGCCTGGGCGCATCGCGACACGGTTCTGCGCCTGGGCGCCGGCCTCTTCCACACCGACGGACAGGAAGACGATCAAAACCTTCCCATCTCAAATACCGTGGATCGCTATACATTCAGTAACACTACGTTCCCGGCGCTGTCATTTCCCTTGACTCCGTTCCTTCAGTACGCGGAAGCAGGTGGCCTGGGCGTGGTTTCGCCGCGCGACCTGGACCGCAACCGCAAAGACGATACCGTGGCGGCATGGACTGCATCCGTTCAACGAAAACTGCCTTTCAATATTATTGGAACCGCCGCATATCTCGGGAATAAAGGAACCGACGTCCTGACCACCACGTACGTCAACCTTGTGAATCCGCAGACCGGCATCGCGCCGTACCCCGCCTTCGGTCCTGTTTCGTGGCGCGGCGACGTGGGCAATAGTACGTTCCACGCTCTGCAACTGAACGTCCGCGGTCCGTTTCGAAACGGATTTCTGCTTTCATCGAATTACATGTGGTCGCACTCCATAAACGACGGCAGTATCGGCGGAGGAGAATCCGACACGCCTCAAGATTCTTTTTGCCGGTCGTGCGACAAAGCGAGCAGCGATGACGACATTCGCCAGGCATTCAACCTCTCCGCTATCTACGAATTGCCAATTGGCTCCGGAAAACGATATCTGAGCAGTCCCGCCATTGCGCGCACGCTATTAGGCGGCTGGAGGATCAGCGCCATCGGGACCGCGCAAACCGGGCTTCCCGTTAACATCACGACTGATCGTTCGAACGGTTCCGTCCCCGGCGCGTTTGCCATCAGCGGAGAAGAACGCCCAAACTACGTATACGGTGTTCCTCTCACGCCTCCCGGCGGATCAACTCCGAACGAATGGATGAATCCGGCAGCCTTTTCTATTCCGGCTTCGGGAACGTTTGGCAATCTTGGCCGCAATGCTTTCCGCGCGCCACGTATTTCGCAACTGGATCTCGCATGTGCGAAAGATGTTTTGCTCGGCGAACGAATGGCGGTTCGTTTTCGAGCTGACTTATTCAACGTGTTCAATCGGGCACAGTTCGGCGCTCCCAATGCGGATTTCTCCCAGTCCAACTTCGGCGCCATCACATCCACGATCAGCAACTATCAGACCGGACGAGGGACGCCGCGAGAGTTTCAGCTTTCGGCCAAGTTAATGTTTTAGCCCCGGCAGTTCACTCGGATACCATCTAGACGAAATCTTTGTTCCCGAGCGGCGCCCTGCGCGACAATTCTACTTGACGACCTGCCTGTCGATCAGGACCACGGCGCAATTCTCACGCAGACGGTCAAAAATAATTTGTTTCCCGCCGGGCGTAACGTCAAATGTGCCCATGGTCGCGCGTTCCGTGAGGCGGGTCAGCCTCCTAATATGCATCGTCGTAAGATCCAGCAGCCAGAAATCGACCTCGACGAAATTCCCCAGCCAGGCAATCACAAGCACAACCGCTTGATCGCATTGAGAGTCGATCCATCGGTGATCCGGTGTCCTGGCTGCGAGTATGCGCGTGTCTAGGGATCGGCTACTCCTGACTCAGCGCAATGTCTTTGGGCGTATAAGGGCGGAATCATCGAGCTATAATCACCAAAAAGTGGGATCGATCGATCCCTGTTACAGGTGTTTCGATTCTATTGCGGATCCCTTAGACTGTTACTGGAGAATTGTGCAACGGCTATTTTCATCTTTCGCCGGCGGTTAGCCTGGGTAGGATTTCTGCGCTTACGGCGACCGACGTGAAGCACCGCGACTTCTGAGGGAGGTCAAACGTTCACGCAAAGGCGCTCAATAACAGTTAGTCTGCTTGCGGCAGTATACTGTTTTGTCGCGGCGTCTCGCATTATGATGGTGCAACCGACGTGTAGGGATGCGGAAGGCTGAAGTCTGTGCCGGGCTCCGCCTCGATAGCTTTAGTGAAAACTTATGGGGTGCTGGGACTCGCCTGTCTGCCGGTCATCGGGTGTCGTTCGCATCAGGCTCAGGTTGCACCGTCTATCGAATTCACCAAGCTGCCTCCAGCCGGCGAGGGCAGCGCGTATTTGCTCCGTCCGATCGCGGGGCGTGTTACGGGCGCGAAGCCCAATCAGCGGGTTGTGCTCTTCGCCCGCGCCGGAGTTTGGTGGCTCCAACCATTGGGCATCGAGCATCCCTTCACGGCAATCCAACGCGATTCCACTTGGAACAATTCCACTCACCCCGGAACTGCTTACGCCGCGTTGCTGGTAGATGCCAGATACAAACCGCCTCTCACCCTGGACGAACTGCCGCGGCCGGGAGGGCCGGTCGAGGCCGTCGTCACCGCCGAGGGATCGAAGTTAGACCAAGGCGCAATCAAGAAGCTCGATTTCAGTGGCTATGAGTGGCTGGTTCGCGAGACCGAAGGCAGCCCGGCAGGGTCGCGGAATCAATATGACTGCGCCAATGCCTGGGTTGACGACAAAGGATTCCTTCACCTCCGTATCACCTCCGTACCCGGGGAGACTCCAGTGCGTTGGACTAGCGCAGAAGTGCGCCTGGTCCCAAGTCTGGGATACGGATCGTATCGCTTCGTAGTAAGCGACGTTTCCCGTCTGGAGCCACCGGTTGTTCTGAGCATTTCCAACGGTTCGGGGCCAACTCGTGAGATGGACATTGAGATCAGCCGCTGGGGTGCGCTCACAGGCAAGAACTCGCAATACGTAGTGCAACCGTTCGACGTCGCGGCCAATGTAGTCCGTTTTCTTTCTCCACCGGGACGGCTCAGCTATTCGTTCGATTGGGAGCCCGGCCGCATCGGCTTTCGAACGGTTCGCGGCGCTGGACCTGGCGGCAACGCCGATTTGATCGCCGCGCATCTGTTTACATCGGGAGTCCCGTCACCGGGTAGTGAAACGCTCCATTTGAACCTTTACATTTTTGAAAATAAAAGCGTTCGTATTCAACATGGGGCGGAGGTGATTATTGAGAAGTTTGAGTACCTCCCCTAACGTAAGAATTGCCATGCAAGTTCGGCAACTGCCGGCACTCTTGTGGCTGGCAATGTCTTTTGCGGGCCTGTCGTACGCGATCGATCCCACGCGCGCTATGTCGCAATATATCCACGACCAATGGGGCGCCGAGCAGGGGTTCCCTCGCGGACCGGTTTATGCGATCGCCCAATCGAGCGATGGCTATCTCTGGATCGGCACGCAGTCCGGCCTGGTCCGATTCGATGGGTTGAATTTCCGGCTTCTTCAGGACGTGCCGGGCTTGCCGAACGGCGAGAGTGTTTACGGCTTGATGTCAGACGGGCATGGGAATCTGTGGATCCGGCCGCAAGGGAAGCTGTTGCGTTATCGCAATGGCGCCTTCGACACCCCCATTTCCCCGCTGGATTTCCGTATTTCTGCCATGTGCGATTCTAATGGCGGCGATCTCCTCATTTCGGCCATGGATCGGGGCGTCATGGCTTACCGTCAAGGCAAATTCGAAATGGTTGCGGACACGTACGATCTGCCTCGTTCTCCGGTGCTTTCTATCGCCCAGACACCGGATGGAAGAATCTGGTCCGGAACCCGCGACGCAGGCCTCTCGCGCGCAGAACACGGACATCCCGTCCCAATTTCGGAGGAATTACCCGATCTGAAGGTGAACTCCTTACTCGCCGGAGCAAATGGAGACCTCTGGGTCGGTACTGATAGCGGCATCGTCCGGTGGAATGGTAAACGGCTCGTGGCAGTGGGGCCGGCTTCGCTCCATCAACTCCAAATTCTCGCCCTGGAGCGCGATCGGGACGGCAACATCTGGGCTGGTACGGACTCCCGGGGTCTTCTGCGCTTGAATCCGCAAGGCATCGCTTACCTGGATATCGGGAGTCGATCGCACGAAGCTGTCACCGCCTTGTTTGAAGATCGCGAGGGCGACCTGTGGATCGGGAGAGCGGGCGGAATCGAGCGTCTCCGCGACAGCGCATTCGTGACGTACTCCCGCGCCGAGGGCCTCCCGGCAGAGCGCAGCAATCCCGTCTTCGTGGACTCGGGAAACCGCGTGTGGGCCCCCCCGGCCGACGGCGGGCTCTGGTGGATGAAGGGCGGTCAGCGCAGGCGCGTTTCGAACGATGGCCTGGATAACGATGAGGTCTACTCGATGGCGGGTAGCAAGACCGAGATCTGGCTGGGAAGACGGCTCGGAGGACTAACCAGACTTCGTGCTGAGGGAGACTCATTCATCGCCCGAACCTACACCAAAGCCGATGGGCTGGCCCAAAACAGCGTTTTCTCGGTATACCAGGCTCGCGACGGAAGTGTTTGGGCGGGGACGCTGAGCGGTGGTGTAAGTCAGTTCAGCCGGGGCCGGTTCACAACATACACTGGTGCGAACGGACTTCTGGCAAACACGGTCGCGTCGATTGTTGAAGCTTCTGACGGGACCATGTGGTTTGCAACGACGGGCGGTTTGAGCGGGCTTTCGAACGGCGGTTGGCTAGGCTATACCGAAAAAGACGGGCTGCCATCGAACAACGTTTACTGCCTGCTGGTGGATTCCGCCGGTGTGCTGTGGATTGGAACGGCAGCGGGCCTTGCGGTTCGAAGCTCTAAGGGAATTCAAACTCCTGCCGCAGGGCCAGCGTGGCAGGGGGAGGCGATTCTTGGGCTGGCAGAAGACAAGCTCGGCTCGCTGTGGATTGCAACTTCCAATCACGTATTGCGCGTGAATCGCGAGAAGCTCTTGCAAGGCATCCTGGGCGAAGGCGATGTGCGCCAGTTTGGTGCCGCCGACGGTCTCCGCGGCTCCGAGGGATTGAGGCGCCACCGATCTGTAATGGCGGATGCCGCCGGGCACATCTGGTTTACCCTGGATCGCGGCGTCTCGGTCGTCGACCCTTCGCGGTTAGCGCGCGACGCAGCACCCCCAATTGTTCACGTGCAGACGATTTCTGCGGATGGTAGCCCTGTGCCTATGGAGGGACCAGTTCATATTCCTGGAAGCGATCGCAGGGTAACATTCGGGTTTGCCGGCTTGAGCCTTTCCGTTCCGGAATCGGTTCGTTTTCGCTATCGCCTCGATAAATACGACTCCCGATGGAGTGAGCCAACATCGCTGCGCGAGTCCGGCTATACCAATCTGGCGCCTGGTTCGTATCGGTTTCGGGTGGTCGCAAGTAACCCGGATGGCGCCTGGAACGGAGCGGAGGCTGCGATCGCGTTCGAGGTCGACCCGTTGTGGTGGCAGGCTTGGTGGCTGCGCACCGGTGTCGTAATAGTGTGTGGGGGCGCCATAATTGCGTACTTCCGTTTTCGGATGCAGCGGTTGACCAGCCGCTTGAACCTGCGATTCGAGGAGCGCTTGGCCGAGCGCACGCGCATCGCCCGGGATCTACATGACACGTTGTTGCAAAGTTTTCACGGGCTGATGTTCCGTTATCAAGCGGCTCGCAACATGCTCCCACGGCGACCCGAAGAGGCGATGGAAGCTCTCGATGCCGCTCTGGGACGGACAGACCAGGCCATCGCCGAGGGTCGGGATGCGATCCACAATCTACGCGCCTCGACAACGGTCGCCAACGAACTGGCGGAGGCAGTGACCGCCCTGGGTAACGAAATGAGCCAGGAAATGGCCGCCCGTGATTCCGGTCCAAATTCCCCAAGCTTTCATGTGGTGGTAGAGGGCCCGCCACACGACTTGCATCCGATCCTCCGGGACGAGATCTACTCGATTGCCCGTGAGGCGGTACGCAATGCTTTCCGCCACGCTCAAGCCCACGATATAGAGGTTGAAATCACGTATGACGTGAGTTCGTTCCGGCTGCGCATCCGGGACGATGGAAAGGGAATCGATCCGGCAATCGTAGCCAAAGGACGCGCCGGCCACTACGGTGCGCCGGGAATGCGTGAGCGTGCCAAACGCATCGGTGGGAAGCTGGACGTGTGGACTGAAACCGGAGCAGGCACGGAGGTCGAGTTAAGCATCCCCGGATTGATTGCATACGGAACATCCGCTGGCCGCACCGTTCTTGGGCTGTTCCGCAAGAAGGCGGCAAACGAATGACTAGGCTTCTCTCGGTAGAGACGACCCTTCCTCGGCTGCGGTACGAGCGAAACATCGTCACCCTTATGGTGCGCACCGCACCTATTCCGATCCGCGCGCGTGAGCAAGCGGTTTTGGCCCTTAATCGTATTCTATGCCCAAAACGCGCTTCCACGAAATATCTCGGAGCAAGATAATTATGCGCATGGCGAGACGGGCTGGTATCGCGCTAGGCATACTCCTGGCGTGCTGCCGTTGTGCATCCGGCTTAAACCCGTCTCTCGAAATCAATCAATACGCCCATACCGCATGGACGGTCCGCGACGGGTTTTTCAAAGGCGCAATCAATTCGATTGCTCAGATGCGCGACGGTTATCTCTGGCTCGGAACGGAGTTCGGCCTGGTCCGATTCGATGGCCTTAGAAGCGTCCCATGGGTGCCCCCGGCAGGAGAGCATCTTCCCAGCAACGATATTCTCAAACTACTCGCCACACGCGATGGGCGCCTGTCGATAGGTACCGCCGCTGGGCTTGCGAGTTGGAATGACGGCAGGCTAACTCACTACCCGGAATTGGCTGGATAGAACATAGAGGCGCTCCTGGAGGATGGTCAAGGAACCACATGGGTCGGCACGGTGGGAAATCCCCTGGGGAGACTCTGTGCGATACAAAGCGGCAAGACCCTTTGCTCGGACAGGACGGGGCCCTTGGCCGCGGAGTGGTCTCGTTATATGAGCATTGGGGTAGTCTCTGGGTGGGAGCGGCGACCGGGCTGTGGCAATGGAAGCCTGGTCCTTCGAGGCTCTATCCGATGCCATTTTAAATACAAGCTCGAAGGTCATGACAGCAATTGGCAGAACGTGGGCGGTCGGCGGCAAGCGTTCTACAATGGTCTTCCTCCCCGCAAATACCATTTCAGCGTCATGGCCAGCAACAACAACGGCGTGTGGAACGAAACCGGCGACTCCTTCGATTTTTCCATCGACCCGGCGTACTATCAGACCCGTTGGTTCCAGGGATCGTGCGCGGCTGCTTTTCTGGCATTGCTCTGGGCGCTGTATCGGTACCGCCTGCATCAGATCACGCGGGAATTCAACGCGCGCCTGGATGAACGGACGCGGATCGCCCGCGATTTGCATGACACGCTGCTGCAAAGTTTTCACGGGCTGATGTTCCGTTATCAAGCGGCTCGCAACATGCTCCCCCGGCGCCCCGAAGAGTCAATGAAAACCCTCGACGAAGCCCTCGATGTGACAGGGCGGGCCATCGCCGAAGGCCGGGATGCCATACGCGGGTTACGTGAATCGACCGTGGTGACCAACGAACTGGCGCAGGCGGTGACTGCCTTGGGCTCCGACATGGGGTCTCATAATTCAAACCGCGACTCCGCTTCGAATTCTGCAAGGTTCCATGTGGTGGTGGAAGGCCAGCCGCGGGAGCTGCATCCGATCCTGCGGGATGAGGTCTACGCGATTACCTGTGAGGCGGTACGAAATGCTTTTCGCCACGCACAAGCGCACAATATAGAGGTAGAAATCACTTATAGCGTAAGTTCGTTCCGGCTGCGCGTCCGGGATGATGGAAAGGGGATCGATCCGGCAATCGCAGCCGAAGGACGCGTTGGCCATTACGGGGTGTCGGGAATGCGCGAGCGCGCCAAACGCATCCATGGGAAGCTGGACGTATGGGCTGAAACCGGAGCAGGCACGGAGGTCGACCTGAGCATCCCCGGATCGATTGCATACGGGACGTCCGCCGGCCGCACTGTTCTTGGGCTGTTCCGTAAGAAGGCGGCAAACGAATGATTGGGGTTCTCTCGGTAGACGACCATGCCCTGCTCCGCGAGGGAATCGCAGCGCTGGTCAACGCGGAAACCGACATGAAGCTGATCGCGGAAGCCTCCAACGGACAAGAGGCGATCCAAAAGTTCCGGTTGCACCGGCCGGATGTGACATTGATGGATCTCCAGATGCCTTCGCTCAATGGCATTGAGGCAATAATCGGCATTCGAAGCGAGTTCCCCAATGCGCGAATCATCGTCCTGACGACGTACGTCGGCGATGTCCAGGTGTTACGGGCTCTGAAAGCTGGTGCGCGGGGTTACATATTAAAGGGGCACGTACCCAGAGAGCTCCTGGACACCATTCGTGCCGTCCATGCCGGCCAAAAGCGAATCCCCCCGGAAGTCGCCGCTGAGTTAGTCGAGCATGCTGTGGAGGACGAGTTGAGCTCACGCGAAATCAATGTGCTCCAGCTGATCGCGAGCGGGAGCGCGAACAAAGAGATTGCCGCTCAGCTCTCGATCGTGGAGGACACGGTAAAGAGCCACGTCACAAATATACTCGCCAAGCTTGGCGCTAACGACCGGACCCATGCGGTCACAATAGGCCTAAGGCGGGGGATCATAGAACTATAGCGTACAGGTCGCAGCGGTACTCCGCTGAGCGGCGCCGATGTAGATCCCCCGAAAGTGGGATAGCCCGTTACCCGTTTCCGACGTTCCAATCCTGTTGCGAATTTCATACCCTATTTGCGGGAGTATTTTGCAACGGCTATTCTCGACGTTTGCCGCTGGTTGGCCGGGCGTAGGTCTTCTGCTCCTGCGGCTGCTTACAGCCGTTGTCCTGATCCATTTCGGAATCGTCAGCGCGCTTGAATCGCCTCCGTTGACGATCATCGTCCTACAAATCATCGGAGCCGGTGCGGGGATACTTCTCCTCATCGGTCTATGGACTCCGGTTGCCGGAGTCCTCGTAGCTATCGTCAAGGTGTGGATCGCTTTCTCCTCGGTCCTGTCACATTCTGGAGATCCGTGGATTCCCATCGTACAGGCGGTCCTCGGCGTCGTATTGGCGATGGTCGGACCTGGCGCCTGGTCCATCGATGCCCGGCTCTTCGGCAGGAAGCGCATCGCTATGCCGGAACTCTAAACGCATCCTACCCGAAAGTGGTAGCGTCTGATCTCACCATCTCCGTAACCGATCGCGCAACTATGTAGCTAACGTGCGGCCCAACTGCCTGGGGTTGGCAGTCAACAGGAACGGTTTCATAATCATTTCGTAAGAACGAGGACGGATTATGACTAAGACCGAGATGGGCCGATTTCGAAGGATTCTAACTGCCAAGGTTGGTGAACTGGAGGGTTTCACCCGCCACCGCGACGGGATTGCGGTTGAGCGCAGCGCCGATCAACTCGACGAGATCGAGGCGGCTTCACAACGCGCACTCGCAGTTTGTAACCTCGATCGTGAGTTTAACCAACTTCGAAAAGTACATGCGGCGCTTCGTCGTATCGAAGACGGTTGCTTCGGGATTTGCCAGGAGTGCGAGGAAGAGATTCATCCGAAGCGCCTTGCCGCGGTGCCGTGGGCCCCGTATTGTATACGGTGCCAGGAAGCCTTAGACGGCAATCGTGAAGAGATTCATGCGCCGGGCGGCGGCTTTATTGGCCGCGCCGCGTGAGGTGCTGGAAGGAGAAGTAACATGTCGAACCTGGTATTGTTAGATCCCACTAAAACGGGAAAGCCGGCGGCGGATCTGGCGAACCGTCTCCACCACCTTGTCATTGGGCAAGACGAAGCAATTCACCAGATCGTGAAGGCTTACCAGACTCACGTGGCGGGACTGTCGCCGGTCGGGCGGCCGATTGCAAACTTTCTTTTCCTGGGGCCGACAGGCTCTGGAAAGACTCGCATCGTAGAGGCAACCGCCCAGTCCTTGCTGAAAAATTTCCGAGCGGTAATCAAGATCGATTGCGCGGAGTTTCAACACAGTCATGAGATCGCGAAGTTGGTCGGATCGCCTCCCGGATACCTGGGCCACCGCGAAACGCACGCTCTGTTGTCCCAGGAAGCGTTGAATCAGCATCATACCGATACGGCGAAGCTTAGTTTTGTGCTCTTCGACGAGATCGAAAAAGCCTCCGACGCACTGTGGAATCTCCTTCTGGGCATTCTGGACAAAGCAACATTGACGCTGGGCGACAACCGCAGAGTCGATTTCTCAAGGACCATGGTCTTCTTGACCAGTAATCTCGGCGCGGCTGAAATGAGTTCCCTAGTGACTCCGCGGCTGGGTTTCCACGCTCCTCCGTTCGCCGGTCCCACTTGCAGCGAGAAACTAAGCACGCGGATTTCACGCACCGGAGTTGAGGCTGCTCGCAGGAAGTTCGCGCCGGAATTCGTCAACCGTCTGGACAAGATTGTAGTCTTCAGGTCTCTGGGTAAAGAGGAACTGCGCAGGATCGTTGATATTGAGCTTGAGACGGTGCAGCGCCGTATTCAGGCTATTTCCAGAAGCAAATCGTTCCAGGTGAATGTCACCGATAGTGCCAGAGAGTTCTTGTTGCTCGAAGGCACCGATCTCAGGTATGGCGCGCGGCACTTGAAGCGAGCAATGGAACGCCTGCTCGTACAACCATTGTCGAACCTGATGGCCAGCGGCCAGATTCACCGCGGCGATTGCATCCGCGTGAGCCACGAGGAGGGGTCCGCTGCTCTCCTGTTTGGCAGGGAACGAGAGGCCGTACAAGCGTGGAGGGCGTTAGGTAACGCGGCATAAAAACTGCTCAGTACGAGAAGATCCTTTCGGGTCGATAGCCTCGATGGTGCTTGCGGCCATCCGCAAAATGACAAACGGCGGACAACGACTGCGTCTCCATCAGTGCCTGAGTTGAAATGAAGTGAGGAATCGAAGATGTCAGAAAGCTGTAGTCCCATCCAGTTACCAGCTTCATGTGATTGCCTCGCTGGCGGCTGTTCGCTAAACGCATTGGAGCGTAGAACTGGAGCCTTATGATGAGCGCGTCGTCATTCGGTCTTGATGCTTTTAGTCCCCTGCGTTCTCGCGCCACACCGAATCGCGTCTCCAACGATTTCGCAGATGACGCTGCGAGCCGGGTCAGCACGGGAATGATCGGAGAGCTGTGCGATCAAACGCTCGACCTTCGTGACGAGGTTCTGTCAACATCCATGTTCGAGAATATCGTCGGCTCGTCGGAAGGGATTAGCCGCGTGATCGCGCAGGTGATGAAGGTCGCTCCTAGCGATGCCACGGTTCTGATCACCGGTGAGAGTGGCACAGGAAAGGAACTGGTCGCCCGCGCGATTCACAAGAGGTCGTGCAGATCGCGGTCAGCCTTTACCGGGATGAATTGCGCCGCTACTCCACCGTCGCTGATTGCGGCGGAGCTCTTTGGTTACGAGAAAGGCGCCTTCACCGGTGCTAATCAGCGGCATGCGGGGCGCTTCGAAGTCGCGAACCACGGGACGATCTTTCTTGACGAGGTGGGCGACATGCCAAACGAAACACAGGTCGCGTTGTTGCGCGTGCTCCAGGAACGCGAGTTCGAACGAATAGGAGGCACTCAGAGCATCCCCCTCGACGTTCGTGTCATTGCGGCTACAAACTCTGATCTGCGGGCCGCCGCTCATTCCGGGAAATTTCGACTGGATCTCTTCTATCGCTTGAACGTCTTCCCGATCCACGTTCCGCCCCTTCGCGAGCGGCCTGAAGACATTCTTCCCCTTGCCAAATATTTCATCGAGCGCTATGCCGCTAAAGCATGCAAAAGGATTCAACGGCTCGAGAAGCGAATAGCACAGCTTTTCGAGGCCTATCACTGGCCGGGAAATATCCGCGAACTTCAGAATGTGATCGAGCGGTCGTTGATCCTTTGCGATTCGGACACCTTGTTTGTGGAAGATGCTTGGCTGCGGCCGGAGTTAGAGCGTACTGTCGGCCTGCGTCCCTCTTTGTCGAATCAGGAACGAGAACTCATTGGAGCTGCGTTGGCGCAAAGTCACGGCCGGGTTTCCGGACCTCACGGAGCCGCCACGAAGCTCGGGATTCCGCGGACAACCTTGGAATCCAGAATCAAGAGCCTCCACATTAACAAAAACCTCTATCGGCCGGATGAGGGCGAGTTTTCACCGAACTTGTGACCTTTGGGGGCGCGGTGTCGACCGCAACGTAGTACATTTTTGACGGCGACCTAGAGATCGATGATTCCGCGTTTAAGGCCTATTGTCACCGCGTGAGTACGATCGTTCGCTTCCAGCTTGCTGAGGATATTCGTAACGTGGGTCTTCACAGTTTCCTCCGCAATGGCGAGCCGGGCGCCGATTTCCTTGTTCGCGTTGCCGCCGGCAATAAGCCGAAGGATTTCGATTTCGCGTGCCGTCAACTCATCTGCGCCGGCATACCCTGCGAGTTCGGCTGCGACTTCGGTCGGAACCCGCTTTTTTCCGGCATGCACGGCCCGAATGGTCTCTAGCAGATCCGTGTGTACATGCCCCTTCAGCAGGTACCCGCGCGCCCCCGCTCTAAGCGCCCGCAGCGTCTGAACGTCGCCGCCGTAGGTCGTCAGGACAACGATCCGGGCGTTGGGGAATTCGTCGCGAATGCCGGTCATCGCCTTGATGCCGCCCATTTCGGGCATTTGCAGATCCATGAGTGTAATGTCCGGCCGATGCAGGCGGAATTGCTCAATCGCCTCCTGCCCGGTACCGGCTTGCGCGACCAGCGCCATGTCAGGTTCGGCGTTGACAAGCGACGCGATACCTTGACGAAGAATGGCATGATCGTCGGCTACGAGAACCCTGATCGTTCTGGTATCACCTCTCACTAGTTAACTCCTCGGATGCGTTCCGTCATCTTGATTCTCGCGTGAAGAACCAGCGAAGAGGCGATGCGCGGTAAGCACGCGATGCCGGGATGCTTAAGTCAATTTCAGTTCCCGTGCCGGTCGCGCTCCAAATCTCCAATTCCGCGCCGATTTTTTCGGCTCGCTCGCGCATTCCACGCAAACCGTAGTGACCGGAGCGGCCACCTTCGAGAATTTCGGTTGTCATGCCAACGCCGTCATCGCGAACCTGCAATCGAAATCGCTGTTCTGAATACCGGACGTCCGCTTCGATGAGATGCGCGCGGGCATGCCGGAACGCGTTTCGCAGAGCTTCGCCGCCGATTCGGCTGATTTCCTTTTGAATACTGGGATACAGCTCCCTCGGTGGACCTTCCACAACTAGTTGGAACGCCGCATCGCCACCGGCAGCCAGTTCTTCGCCCAGAGCTTTCAATGTTTCCGCGAAATCATTGCGGGCCGCCGTGGACGATCGCAATTCGCCGACAGCATTGCGGCCCTCCGCGATCGCCCCAGCCGCCATGGTGATCGCGCCATCGAGGTTTTCGAGAGCGCGATCGTCGCGCCGTGATAACAAGTTGCGGGCGGCCTGCATTTGGGCAAGAGAAGCTTGGAAGCTCTGTAACATCGTGTCGTGCAACTCGCGTGCGATCCGCGTGCGCTCCTCAAGACGCTCGCCGTATCGAAGATCCGCGCGGGCGGTGATTTGTTGGAGGCGTAGCCGGTATAGAAGCCCGATCAGGCCGGCGCCCGCCAAGGCCATCAGCGTCTTGAACCAGATTGTCTGGACGAATGCGGGAGCAACGTCAATGTCCAGCGTCGCGCCCTCTCATTCCATAAATTGTCGCCGTTCGAGGCGCTTACCACGAACCGGTATTTACCAGGGGCCAGATCGTTGTAAAAGGCTTGCCGGCGCGAACCGGCATCCCGCCAGCTTGCATCCACGTGTTCCAATTTGTATCGAAAGCGCACTCGACTCGCGCGATTCAGACTCACAGCGCTGTAGTCGATTTCCAGGTTTTTTGTCCGAGCGGCGAGTTTGGCATTCGGGGCAGCGTTAAAGGTCTTTCCATCCGCGATTGCGCGCACGATGGAAACCGGAGGGGCAGGAATGCTGAGACTCGGATCCTCGGGATCGACGGATACAACGCCCGCCCGCAAACCAAACCAAATGCGGCCGTCGGAGGCCGAAATCGCAGTCGGAAAGGGCCGGATGCGTTGCGGAACACTTGGCAAGCCATCCGTCAGATCGTAGAGGTCGGAATGAACCGCGTATGCCGGATTCTTCTCCGCTTCCCGGAGTTCGGCCGCCGCGACACGTCTTACTCCGTCCCATGCGTTGAGCCAAAGATCGCCGTTCCTCGCTTCCGCAATTCCTGTTATTCCCGAAAATGGCCTGTTGTTCGCTTCTGACAGTATGTGGAAGCTCTTACCGTCGAAACGCACCATCCCATTTACACACGCAAGCCAGCAATCCAATCGGTGGCTCAAGATGGCCGCCACTGGCCCGATGTTCAAGCCATCTTTTCCCGAAAACCTTCGCACGGATGTTCCATCGATGACGGCTGCCTCCCCGTTTAAGTAGCCAGCCCAAAGTTTACCGTCGGGGCCAGTGTGCAGGATCACCACCCATGCCTCCGGCAGACCAGTCAGTCCTCCATCCCTGGTCCAGTGCCCACCTTCCCATTTGGCCAATCCAAACGGTATGAAAGAAGCCCATAGGGCGCCGTCTCGGTCCTCAACCATCGATTGCACCGCCACCTGAGAATGCAGTTCCGGCGTCAATGGCAAGCTGGTTACCTTTCCACCAGTAGGACCATCGCCTGTGGATGCGATGGATACGACCCCCGAGGGCGAGTAGCTCGAGAACCACAAGGTCCCACGGCGGGATTCGTAGAGGCTCTGAAAGCTAATTCCAGGAAGGTTAACCCACTCGGTCTTTCCGTCCGGAGAGGCGATCCACAATCCTCCTGCCTCTGCGCTGCCAATCCACACGCGGCCGTTCTTTTGCGCCTGGATGCCGAAATCGAGAACTCCTGGCTTGGGGAGGGCCGGAAGAAAGGAAGCTTCGCGGAAGTGGTCTAAGCCATGATCCGTGCCCACCCAGATGCTCCCGTCGCGCCAGTCTTGATAGATAAACCCCAGGGCGTCGGACGTCAGGCCATCGCGCTTGGTAAACGATTCTACCTTCCCTTCAGGATGACCGGGGCCAAATGCAGCCGCATCCACACGCTCGACCCCAACGCCCTTCCACGACTTCACCCAGAGATTTCCGCAGCGATCAAAAGTTAGATGGGAATAGGCAAGGGCGGGTGGGGGCGCGCTCCGCTTATCATGGACGACGCAGCGAGGACCGGCGGTGCCGTTCAACACTTCCGCTAGTGGACAGATTCCCGAACTCGTGCTCCCCCAATAGCTTCCTGAAGGTGACTGATCGAAGGAGAGGCTTTCCTGCGGGAAATCCGTGAGCCGCTCAAAGTGCCGCGAGCCGCGCTTCAGCCGGAAGAGACGATGCTCAGTGGCCTCCACCCATAACGTTCCGTTTGAATCGAGTTGGAGTCGCGCAAGTCGCACCGTCTCCGGGAGACCCCACGCTTTCCCGGCGGAACGCCATTGGGAGCCATCGAAGCGCTGGAGTCCTGATGCCGTGCCCGCCCAAATTGTCCCGTCCAAATCCTCCGCCAAACCCCGTACCGTCGTATTGATCGGAATCCCTTCGAACTTCGGGAAGCGCTTCGCCACTCCGTTCCGCAGCAGGATTGCGCCATTGTACGAAGTTCCGATCCACAAGTCGCCATTCGAAGCGGCGAGCAGGGCGTAGACTTCCGTGGGCGCCGGAGAGTCTCCATCAATCGCGCGTACCCGCTCGAAAGTGAAACCATCGAAGCGATACAGGCCTTCGCCCGAACCCAGCCACAACGAGCCGTCGGGGGCTTGAGCGATCCGTTGATCGCCGGCGGCGCGCCGTCACGCTCCGTCCACGATGTGTGCTGTAACTGAAACAGAGAGGGATTGAGAGTTTCAGGCCGAGCGTTTTGGGGAAAAGCGCACGCTGCCAATACAAGGCTCAGGAGTCCTCGCGATGTTAGCAGATGTGCTGAAGCCAATGCCGGACGGGCTTTCGTCATTGGGCGTACCGCCATTATAAGTCGTCCCGATGCGGCGCCTAGCCGCCGCAAACGATTCTCGAAGTGACACCACCGCGCGCTCGTGCCGGATCCAGAGCCGTACGGCGTAAAGTGACCCGAAGGCGCACAGTCATTGAAAACGCGCCCCGTCTTACTGCCTGACGCGAAGCTCAAGTATCAGCGACTACGTGATTGGAAGTCTGCCGTTCCGCTGGAAGGCGCTGGGATTTCTGGGTGGATTCTACGGCGATAAAGGAGCGGGGGATACGAACCTTGAAAAGCCAGATGAATCGCGTGGACGCGATGGAATTCTCCGCCCTCTATCTTCGAGAAAATCGCTCTCCAGGCCCTCTCTACGAGTCTGCGGCGACACCCAACAAAAACGTTGGAAATCGGATCTTCCGATATGGACCGTTCGCAAAAGAGGGCGATGTCAAATCGCGGATTACCTGAAATCGATTGAAACAACAACTTACGAGGCAAAGAAACATGCTAAAAGGTTTCCATTATCCCTTGACGCCGAAAGGTAAGTCGACACTGAATCCGGCTCCCCCCTGGTATTACTCCGCTGACTTCCTGAACATTGAATTCTGGGCGGATCCCGCCGTAGTTCGAGCGACACTGCCCGAGGGTCTCGATCCTGATCCCGCGGCGGATGGCCACGCGAACGGCCTTTTTTACGATTGGCAGTTCTCGGGCTCCCACGAAGAATTCCTGGATCCTGCCCGGTACCAGTATCGTGAGTTCTTCATTTTGCTCGACGCGCTCTTTGAAGGAAGGCCTGTCGCCTACTGTCCTTACATTTTTGTGGACAACGATGCGGCGCTCGCGCGTGGCTGGAGTCAGGGTTATCCAAAGCGGCTTGGGTCGGTTTTCCAGACCAGGTATTACGCGGCTACCGGCAAAGCGGGCCCGCCCCTGGCGGCTGGATCGAAGTTTGCGGGAACCCTTTCGGCGGGCGGCCAGAGGCTCGCCGAAGGCGTGGTGACACTGCGGGAACCGCTGAAGAACTTCGCGGCTTTCGCGGAACGGCCAGTGGTGAATCTCTTGCACGTTCCTCGCCTCGCAGCGGGGAAACACGACAAACCGGCGATTCACGAACTGGTCGAAAACGTTCCGCACGACGTCAAGGTAGAGCAGGCATGGATCGGCGATGGCGCCCTTACTCTTCCGGTTTGCAAAGACGAGGAGTTGTCCGACCTTGCCCCTCGCCGATGCGGCAAGGGTATTCGTGCATCCCTGGCGTACATCGTGGACGACCTCAAAACACTCAAGGCTTCGAAAAAGTGACGGTCCGGTGTGGTTTCAACTAGATTCTGGAAAGGATAACGATGGCAAAGAGAGTGGCTGACCTGCTGATAGACGTCTTACTGGAAGCGGACGTTCAGCGAATTTATGGAGTCCCAGGCGACTCGCTCAATGGCATCACGGACTCGATTCGCGCTGGCGAGGAGATCCAATGGGTTGGAACACGCAATGAGGAGGCCGCCGCGTTCGCGGCAGGCGCAGAGGCGCATCTCACTGGCAAATTGGCTGTGTGCGCCGGAAGCTGCGGGCCCGGAAACCTGCATTTGATCAATGGCCTGTACGATTGCCAGCGTAGCCGCGTGCCCGTTCTGGCGGTTGCGGCGCAAATTCCGAGCGCCGAAATCGGGAGCGGATATTTTCAGGAAACTCATCCGGAACAGCTTTTCGCGGGGTGCAGCCATTATTGTGAGCTCATCTCGCAGCCGGAGCAAATGCCACGCGTGCTGGAGATTGCGATCCAAACCGCGATTGCAAAGCGTGGCGTTGCAGTCGTTGTAATTCCGGGGGATGTGGCCTTGCGAGATGCGGTTGAGCAACAACCCCGGTTGCTCTTTGCCGAGCCGAAACCGACGGTGTGTCCGTCGGATGAAGAACTCAATCTTCTCGCAGCGGTTCTGAATCGCTCACAAAAGATAACGATCCTTGGGGCGCCGGGTGCGCCGGAGCTCACGACGAACTCATTGATCTCGCGGGTAAGCTACAGGCTCCCATCGTACATGCTTTCCGCGGCAAAGAGTTCATCGAGTACGACAACCCCTTCGATGTGGGAATGACCGGCCTGCTCGGATTCTCATCGGGCTATCACGCCATGATGAGCTGCGATACGCTGCTGATGATCGGCACGGACTTTCCCTATCGACAGTTTCTCCCTCAGGACGCGACCGTGGTGCAGATCGACCTTCGAGGCGAGCAGCTAGGGCGCCGCAGTAAAGTTGATTTCGGCTTTGTGGGAGACACAAAAACCACGCTGCGAGCGCTATTGCCCAAGCTGGAACAGAACCAATACGAAGCGCATTTGAACGAATCAATCGAACACTATCGAAAAGCACGCCAGGGTCTGGACAAACTGGCAAGCGGCGATTCGGGCAGGACACCCATCCATCCCCAATATGTCGCCAGCGTGATTGATCGGCTCGCGTCTGAAGACGCGATCTTTGCCTTCGACGTCGGAACGCCGGTCGTCTGGGCGGCGCGCTATCTCCGGATGAACGGCAAGCGCCGGCTCATTGGTTCCCTCAATCACGGGTCCATGGCTAACGCCTTACCGCAGGCCATTGGCGCACAGGTCAGCCACCCCGGCCGCCAGGTGATCACCATGTCCGGCGATGGCGGGTTGGCGATGCTCATGGGCGAACTGCTTACTCTGCGCCAGAACGACTTGCCGGTGAAGCTGGTCGTTTTCAAGAATGATTCGCTCGCCTTTGTCGAGCTTGAAATGAGGGCCAGCGGCTTTCTCGATTTTGCGACTCATCTTCACAATCCGGACTTTGCAAAAATCGCGGAGGCAGCGGGCCTCCTGGGTCTGAGAGCCGAAACTCCGGACCAGGTAGAACCTGCGATCGCGGAGGCTCTCAAACACGACGGGCCCGCTCTGGTCGAGGTTGTGGTGTCGCATCAGGAGCTTTCGATGCCTCCAACGATCACCTACGAACAAGCCAAGAGCTTTGGCCTTTTCATGCTGAAGGCCGTTCTCAATGGACGCGGGGATGAAATCATCGATCTCGCGCGAGTGAACCTCCTCCGCTAGTAGCGCAATGAAGCCGGATCGTCGAAGTGTTGGGGAATCTGGCTACAATTGTAAGTGTCAAGAGAGGAATCAATGCCTGCTTACACGATCAAGCCGCTCGTTACCGCTATCGCGATCAACACAGGGGGAAGGAACGGACACTCTGAGACTACCGATCACTCGGTGAGCGTCAACCTGTCGGTCCGGAAGGAAATGGGCGGACCGGGATTGCCCGACACCACCACGCCGGAGCACCTGTTCGCGGCTGGGTATGCCGCTTGCTTCGGTGGAGCGATCGAATTCGTGGCGCGTCAACACAAGAAGGATGTCAAGGGAGCTGTCGTCACATGCCACACTTCCGTTGGGCCGCGCGAGGGAGGCGGCTTCGGCATTGCGGTCAAGATGCAGGTCAAAATTCCCACCCTACCGAAGGAAGAAGCCGTCGCTCTCGTGGAAGAGACGCACGAAAAGATCTGTCCGTACAGCCATGCGACGCGCGGAAATATCGACTTCTCATTAGAAGTCGAAGGCGCCGAGAGGTCCTAGGCGGCTCGTTTCGAGTCACCACCGGAATACTCTTTGACGAGCAGGTTCTGCGCCATTTGCCGCACCCTGGTTTCACGGCGGCGATCGGGACCTTGCGAATCCCGCGGCACTCAAACAAAAACTGAATAGTGTCGCTCTTACTCATTGGGTGGTCCGATGAGGAAATCAATAATTGCAGCGCCGCTGTTCTTGTTTATATCTTTGGGCGGATGCGCCAAGGTGCGGTATCCGGACTATTACGTATTGAAGCTGCCCAATCCGGTCTCCGCCTCGGGCGGCTCCGGGCCGATCCCGGCAAGCGTAGCAGTGCGGGAATTTCGGGCTCCGCAGTATTTGAGACAAGGACCGATTGTGTACCGTCCGGAATCCGAACAGATCGCTTTCTACGATTACCACCGTTGGGCTGAGGATCCGAGACAAAGCGTAACAACCACGATCGTGCGCGAGCTCAAGCAGGTTTTCGAATCAGTCGAACTATACGACGGACGCTCCGGCGCGGAGTTCCTGTTGACCGGCTCGCTGGATCATTTGGAGGAAGTCGACAGCGAGCGTTCCGTTTCGGTCGAAGTTGGAGTTTCGGCAAAGCTCCAGAATGTGAAGACCGGCAATGTGATGTGGTCGGACACGTCCTTCAAGACGTCCGAAGTTAAGCAACGGTCTGTCCCGGCAGTCGTGGCGGAAATGTCTCGCGATCTCAGCGAAACCGCGACGCAACTCGTTTCGTCCATGCGGAGCCATGTCTCCCAAAACTCTTTTCGTGCCAATAACGATTAAGTAGAGGAAGCCAAAATGGCTGAGACCAAAGTTGAACAACCGATAAGCTTTGCGGGTCGATTGAGGGCGTGGATCGTGCCCGCGCTGATCCTGCTGATGGCGGTCGTAATCGTGTACCTGATCGCAGGAAACTGGAACGCCTGGGCTAGCGAGAAGGCCCAGCAGGAAACGGACGACGCCTACACGCGCGCGGACTTGACGCCCTTGAGCACGAAAGTCGCGGGGCTCGTCGCTACCGTCGCCGTTTCCGACTATCAGAGCGTCAAAGCTGGTGTGCTTCTCGTACAGCTTCGTGACGACGACTTCCGCGCGCAGGTCCAGCAGGCGGAAGCGGGAGTCGCCTCGGGCGAGGATGCGTTAATCAACAATCAGCGCCAGAAGGAATTGCAAGACGCGCACATCGTGCAGGCCGGCGAAAATATCCTCGCAGCGGAGGCCCAGATCAAAGCCGCCGATGCCGGCATTGAGGCCGCTAACGCCACCGTCGTGAACGCGCGGAGCGGCATCGAAGGGACCAAGGCCGATGTCGAGCAAACGATGCTCGAGCGCCGCCGGCAGGAAGCCTTGATCGCAACCGAATCCGCGACGCATCAGACAGTGGAGCAGGTGGTCGCCAACCAACAACGCTACGCAGCTACGCTCGCGAGCCGCCAAGCGGACCTTGCAACCGCGATGGCGCAGCTCGCGAGCCGCGAGGCCGACTTGGCGCGCGCGAAAGCACAACTCGGGAGCGCTAGGGCGGAACTGGAGGCCCAGAAGCGGCAGCGGGCTGTGCTCGATTCGCAGGAGCTTCTGCTCCGGGCGGATTTGAACTCGAAACGCGCGGCGCTTTCCCTGGCCCGGACGAACTTGAGTTATACCCGGATCGTCGCGCCCGAAGACGGGATCGTCAGCGAAAGAAAGGTGCGGGCAGGACAACTCGTTAGTCCCGGAACCCAGGTCCTCACGCTGGTACAGAGCGAGGTTTGGGTACAGGCGAATTACAAGGAAACACAAGTCCGCCACATGCGCGCGGGAGATGGCGCCGAGATCAAGGTCGATGCTTTTCCCGGAGTCGTCTTCCACGGCAAAGTCGACCAGGTTTCGCCCGCCAGCGGATCGCAGTTCGCTCTTCTCCCACCCGACAACGCGACCGGAAATTTCACAAAGATCGTTCAGCGGATTCCGGTGAAAATCGTACTCCAGCCGGGGCAGACCGAACTGGATCGGCTGCGGCCTGGTTTGTCCGTGATCGCGACGATTCGGGCGAACGGCGCGACGCGTTAAAGGAGCTGTCCCCAGTGACTGCATCCGAGACCAAATCCGCGCCCGCGCAAAGCGCCACCCCGCCGGGCGCCAATCCGTATCTCGGGATCCTGGGTGTGTTCCTGGGTGCGGGACTCGCGACGTTGACCGCCAGGCTGGTGGGTGTCGGCCTGCCCGATCTTCGGGGCGCGAAAGGATTCGGGTTCGACGAAGCGTCCTGGATTCCAACCGCGTTGAACATGGCGACGATGTTCAGCGGCGTTTTTGTGGTGTTTGTGAACGCGTTGTTCGGTCCGCGCCGGATTCTTCTTCCAGCCGCCGCGATCTTCACAGTGGTTTCCGCGATATTGCCGTTGGTTCCCGGCTACTGGGCCATGCTTGCCCTGGTTGTACTTGCGGGGCTTTCGTCAGGAACCTTCTATTCCCTGACCATGACCTTCGTATTGACGTCGCTGCCCAAACGGCTGATCATCTTCGGGATTGCGGCCTATGCGGCGGACATCGTATTCGTCAGCAATATCGCCAATTTGCTGGAGGGCTGGTACATCGAACATCTTTCCTGGGCATGGATCTTCTGGACCGCCGCCGCCGCAACGCCCTTGATGATGCTCTGCGTTTATTTCGGAATCCCGCGGCATTCCCCTCCCGGCCCAGTCCCGAGCTGGCGCGGTTTCGCCTACTTCAGCGCTTCGCTCGCTCTCATCTACGGCGCGCTCGATCAGGGCGAACGGCTCAATTGGCTGAATTCCGGCGTCATCGTTGCAATGCTGGCGGGCGGAGCCTTCTTATTCATCGCGACCTGCATTCGACGGATCGAACAGCCGAATCCGACCCTAAGCCTCTCGTTTCTGAACAGGAGGAACACCATCATCCTGGCATTGTCAATTTTTGTCTTCAAGTTCGTGCACCTTTCAGTGCTCGTTCTCGTGCCGGGGTTCCTGAACACGATTCAGGGATACCGGCCGCTCGAAACGGGATACGCACTGGCATGGGTCGCAATACCTATGTTCGCCATGGTCTGGCTGGTTGCATGGCTCGCGATCTATACAAATTCCAGACTGACGCTTGCATTGGGATTGACTCTCGTTGCGGTCGCCTCTTGGATCTGCTCACGCGTCGATACCGCATGGGCTGCAAACAATTTTGAGCCGGTGGAGCTGTTGCTGGCGTTGGGTCTCGCCGCGAGTTATGTGGGGTTGGTCAGCAGTATCGTACTTGAGGGTCTTGAATCCGGCGCTTTGACCTCCGCCGCTTTTGCCGCGACGTTTTCCGGCTTTATGCACTTTATCCGGCTCTTTGGAGGGCAGATTGGAACCTCCGTGATGACCAGGGTTATTACCGTGCGCGAACGGTTTCACGACAACGCACTGGGATTGCACGTTCAGGCTGGCAGTTGGTTGACCGATGAGCGCGTCCGGGGCTTGAGCGCGGGGCTCTTCTCACCTTCCACCGGCTCCGACGAGGCTCAATCCCGCGCGATCGACATTCTCGGCCAGCAGGTGCGCGCCCAGGCTTATACCATGGCGATTTCTGACGGCTTTATCGTTATCGGCTGGATGGTTGTCGTGTATCTGCTGCTGTTGCTGCTTCTCAAGCGCGCGAAGTTCAGCTATCAGGATTTGAGGAAAATGACATGAATCGTGCCATCATTGCCGCCGCCGTGGGGATTGCCGCCGCCGCGCCCCAATATGCCAACGACGTCCGCCATCTGACAATGACCGAGGCCGTGCACCTCGCGATCAGTCAGAACCGCGCATTGAAGATCGCGCGGCTGAAAGTTGCCGAGAACGAACAGAAAAAGGCGGGTGAGCGTTCCTCCTACTTTCCATCGCTCAAGAACGAATCGAACATTTTGCATGTGACGCAGTTGCAGAATATAAGTATTCCGACCGGCGCGTTTGGAACCGTCGGGGGATCGTATGTGCCTTCTGCCAATACTATTCTTCCGCAGGGGAGAAATACGTTCTTTACCAGCGGCACCCAGCTCTCGCAGCCGTTGACGCAATTGATCCGGATTCGCGACGCGAATCGAATCGCGGCCGCCGACGTCGCTATTTCGCGCGACGATTTGAAGAAGGCGGAAAATGAGATCGCGCTCGAAGTGCATTCTCTGTATTACGGAATGCTGATCGCAAAATTGCAGAAGCAGGCAGCCGAACAGCAGACCCAATACGCGGATGAGAATCTTCGCGAAAGCGAGGACGACGTCCGCAACGGAAGCGCGCTGAAAGTCGCCGCGATTCAAGGACAGGCAACGGTTCTCGAGAGCCGGCAATCCGTTCTCACGGCGGATCTCCAGTTATCCGACCTGACGACCCAGTTCAACGATCTGCTGGGGCTTCCACTGGATACCAAGCTCGAACTGGACCCGGAGGTGCCGGCCGATTTCGATCAGCGTTCACGCGAAGAGTATGTCCAAACCGCGTGGTCGCAGAATCCGCAGGTCAATGCTGCCGAGGCTTCCGTAGAGAAGGCGCAGGCCGCCGTTGGCTCCGCGAAGACCGCATATATTCCCGATATCACCGCATATGCCCGGCAAAGCTACCAGGACGGTGTTCCGTTCTTGGTTCGAAATTTCGGCACCTTTGGTGTCAATATGACCTGGGACGTCTTCGACTTCGGCAAACGCCGGGCCGCGGTCCGCGAGAGGCAGGATCAACTGGCGGAAGCCGAGGAGAACTTGCGCAAGTTGAAGGAGGACGTCGCGGTTTCGATCGAGCGCAGTTATAACAAATTGCTGCGCACCAAGAGCCTCGTGGAAGTCGCCACACAAGTGGTAAAGCTTCGGCAGGAGAGCGAACGGCTCGCCCAGAATCAACTTGCGCAGGGAGCCGTCTTGATCACCGCTCGTCGCCAGGCGACGGCCGCAACATACAAGGCGCAAGCGGACTTTCTCCAGGCGAAACTCGGGTATCTGCTCGCATGGGCGGAGCTTCAGGAAGCCGCTGGAATCACTCCGGGACTTTAGTAAGATGCCTTTCACGACCCCGTCGTCGGCGCTTGTGGCGTACGCACTCGTGCGTGCCGCGTCGCCACTCCTGGCGCCGCAAAGCCCCTACACCCAGCGCCGCTAGCAAGGAAGGCGCTAACGAATCGCTGGGACAGGAGTCTACCGGCCCCGGACAATCCCTCCAACCAATAACCCAACAACTGCCCAAGAATCACCAGATACCGATTCTCTCCGACCCTCTCTTACTGACACCGGCGTGATACTGCTAGCGAGATGTCGACTTTTCAAATCACCCGAACTCAGGACCGGCGAAAACCCCCATGGCGTTATCGACGCGTTATTTTAACGCTAGCCCGTCACGATATCGGAGTTTTGACGCGAAAATCCGCATGCTCAGTGCGAAAACAATTCCGTTATGACGCGATTCATCGCCAAAAGGGGCTGCTACTGAGCGTTAAATCGCGCCGCTCGGAATGCCCTAATGCCATCCAACAAACTCTGGCGCGCCTCGCTCTTCATAACTTGAGTAGTCACAAAAAGGAGCAATGAGGATGGCTTATCAAAGCGTGAACCCGTCTAACGGCGAGGTGGTGCGTACCTTCGATCAACACACCGATCAGCAGATGGAGCAAATGCTTGTGACCGCCGATAGGACGTTTCGCGAAGTATGGTCCGGGAAGCCGGTTCGCGACAGAGCGAAGGTGATCGGCAAGGCAGCATCCCTGATGCTTGAGCAAAAGGAGAAGTTCGCCCGCCTCGCGACTCTCGAAATGGGAAAGAGAATCGCGGAGAGCCGCGGAGAAGTTGAGCTAAGTGCTTCCATCCTGAAATACTATGCCGACAATGGGGAGAAATTTCTAGCGCCTCGTCCGCTCAACTCCATCGCCGGCGAGGCGTACATCGAATATTCGCCCCTCGGGGTTTTGATCGGTGTGCAGCCGTGGAACTATCCTTACTATCAGCTCGCGCGTTTCGCTGCGCCGCATCTGACGTCGGGAAACGTGATGCTGGTAAAACATGCTCCCGGGGTGCCACAGTGCGCGCTTGCATTCGAGCAGCTCTTGGCCGACGCCGGCGCGCCGGCAGGCGCTTACACGAACGTTTTCCTCTCAAACGATCAGGTGGCGAAGCTGATCGATGATCCGCGCACCAGAGGTGTTGCGTTGACTGGGTCGGAGCGTGCCGGCGAGTCTTTGGCGTCTCGCGCCGGCAAAAATTTGAAAAAGTCGACGATGGAGCTCGGTGGAAGCGACGCTTTTATCGTGCTTGAGGATTACGACTTGGCGGACGCGGTGAAGATGGCCGTCGTCGGACGGATCGGAAATACGGGACAAACCTGTATCGGCGCGAAGCGGTTCATCTTCGTCGGGCCTAGGCTCAAAGAGTTTCTCTCGATGTTTCGCGCGGCACTAGAGTCGCTGAAAGTCGGCGATCCTTTTGATGAAACCACCACACTTGGCCCTCTCTCATCGGAGGCGGCGCTCACACTGTTGCTGAAGCAAGTCGATGAGGCAGTTTCCCATGGCGCGAAGATCCTCACCGGAGGCAAGCGAGTCGATCGCAAGGGATCCTTCATGCAGGCAACGATCCTCACCGATATTACACCCGACAATCCCGCGTACAGGCAGGAGTTCTTCGGCCCCGTCGCGCTCGTTTTACCGGCCAAAGACGAGGAAGAGGCGATAGCCATCGCTAACGATTCTCCCTTCGGGTTGGGTGGTTCCATCTATACCAAGAACATCGATCACGGAAAACGCGTCGCCAGCAGAATTGAAACCGGGATGGTCTTCATCAACTACCCCTCGGTCAGCACAGCGGATCTGCCTTTCGGTGGAGTCAAGCGGTCGGGCTATGGCAAGGAACTTTCTGATCTGGGAATCCAGGAATTCGTGAACAAGAAGCTGATCTGCGCCTCTAATGGATTCTCTCTGGTCGCGTAGACCGTAATGTCGTTATGGCTGCGTTAAACCAAACATCGAGTCTTCAGGCCTCGCCGCGAGAATTGAAGATTGGGCTGTTCATACCGTGCTACATCGACTTGAACTATCCCAAGGTCGGAATCGCGACGTTGGAGCTCTTAGAACGGTTTGGCCTTGATGTTGATTTTCCGCTGAGTCAGACTTGCTGCGGTCAACCGATGTCCAACAGCGGCGACCAACACAATGCGAGGGGGGCGGAGCAACTCTTCGTGGACAACTTCAAGGACTATGACTGCATCGTCGGGCCTGCCGGAAGCTGTGTCAAACAGGTGCGTCGTCACTATGACACGCTGGATCAGACTGATGAGGTGACCCACGTTCGCGAGCATACATATGAGCTGGTTGAATTCCTGCATGACATTCTCAAAGTTGACTCGTTTCCCTGGGCCGAGTTCCCACACACGATTGCGATTCACAACAGTTGCAGCTCGGTGAGAGGTTTGGGAATAGCCAGGCCATCGGAAATCATGCGTCCGCCGTTCAACAAGACCGAGGCGCTGCTCTCGAAGGTCAAGGGACTGGTGCAGGTGCCTCTCGACCGGCCCGATGAGTGTTGTGGATTCGGCGGCACATTTTGTGTTACTGACGAGGCCGTGTCTGCCCGGATGGGTTTCGACAAAATTCAGGACCAGCTCCGCCACGGCGCCGAATACGTGGTCTCTCCGGACATGTCCTGCTTAATGCACCAGCAGGGCATCGCGCGCCGGGCGGAAATCGGTTTGAAGTATCTCCACGTCGCCCAGGTCCTGAATGGCGGGCCGTATTGACGAGGAGCTTATTACCATGAGTACTCAGCAACCAGTCGATCCGGCAGCAAACGCAGCTCTCTTCATTCTTCAAGACAATATCCATGAGCCGATGCATGATCGGGTCTTGTGGACGCTCAGGCAGCATCGCGACCATCAGGCAACGGCCATCCCGGAATGGGAAGAACTTCGGGAGATCGCTTCCAAAATCAAAGAACACACGCTCACTCATCTCGATCAGTACCTGGAAGAGTTCGAGCGCAATGCTACCAAGCGCGGCGCTCATGTTCATTGGGCGCGAGACGCGGCCGAACATAACGAAATCGTACACTCCATTCTGCAAAACCACGGCGTCCAGGAACTGATCAAGAGCAAATCGATGCTTCAGGAAGAGTGCGCCATGACTCCCTACCTGGAAAAGCGGGGAATCACCGTCGTGGAATCTGACTTGGGTGAAAGAATTCAGCAGTTGGACGGTCAGCCGCCAAGTCACATCATCATGCCTGCGGTTCACAAAACCCGTCAAGATGTGGCTCGACTCTTCGCGCGAAGCATCGGCACGGATCCTAACAATGACGATCCACACTTCTTGACGGAAGCGATGCGAAACAACGCTCGGCCCCGATTCCTCGCCGCGGGAGCGGGTATGACGGGCGCGAACTTCGCGATTGCCGAAACGGGAACATTCATGGTCTGCACCAACGAAGGAAATGCCGACATTGGCGCTGCTGTGCCTCCACTGCACATCGCGAGCATCGGCATTGAAAAGATGATTCCGCGAGTCGAAGACATGGGCGTGTTCCTGCGTCTGCTGACCCGGAGCGGGGTAGGTGAGCCCTCGACGCAGTATTCTTCCCATTTCACCGGACCCAGAAAAGGCGGCGAGCTCCACATTGTCCTGGTGGACAACGGCCGAAGCCGCCGCCTGGGTATGGCTGACTTCTGGCATTCGCTCAAGTGCATTCGATGCAGTGCCTGCATGAATACCTGTCCCGTTTATCGCCGCAGCGGAGGAATAGCATACGGAGCAACCTATTCGGGCCCGATCGGCATTATTCTCGACCCCACTTTCGACGAATCAAAATACAGCGAGTTACCCTTTCACTCGAGCTTGTGCGGATCCTGCTCGGAAGTCTGCCCAGTGAAAATCGACATCAGCGATCAAATATTGAAGTGGCGAAGAGTAATGGCTGAGAAAAGCTATCTTCCGTTGGCTAAGCGCCTTTCCTTCGCGGTCGCAGGGCATGTATTCGCTCATCCGGAAGAGTTTCACGCGGTAGAAAACGCGGCTGGGCCGATGCTGGACCACGCGCCGCACTTCCTGCTGTACAACCGGTCTCTCAATCCATGGGCGCGGGATCGGGAACTGCCAGAGGTCCCGGAGCAGACTTTCCGCAACTGGTATGTCGCCAACAGGATTGAAGACCATGTCCAACACTAGCCGAGAGCAGATCCTTTCCGCTATCCGCGCCAATATTCCGCCGGGACCAATCGAGCATCCGCGGATCCCCGTCTTCAGTAGAGCGGATGAACCTCTCAAACTCATCTTCGAAAGACATCTCGAAAAAGCGGCCGGCGCGGCGTACAATATCGCAAACCGAGCCGAGGCGCAGGCAAAATTGGCGTCGCTGCATCCTGAGGCAAAGGTGATTTGCTCCACCGTTCCCGAGATTTCAGGGACGCGGCGCGCGGAAACGATTCGCGATCCTCACGAACTGGCGGACGTAGATGTCGGCGTAGTTCGCGCGCAATTCGGCGTTGCCGAGACTGGAGCTGTCTGGCTTACCCAGGAGGACTTGATCGTGAACAGCCTGGGATTTTTGTCCCAACACCTCGTGGTTCTGCTCGATCCCAACGAGATTGTGGCTGACATGCACGAGGCCTACGCACGCGTGCATCTCGATCGGACAGCTTACGGGTGCTTCATGGTGGGACCTTCAGCAACCGGCGACATTGAGGCCACTATGGTTCGCGGTGCACAGGGGGCTCGCTCCCTGAGCGTGTTTTTTATGGCAAAAACTTCAAGCGTCGCAGGTGGGTAACTGGTCAATATATGAAACAATCCATCGGAAATTTTTTGCTCCGCCGACTACATGAAGTGGGCATTCGACATGTTTTTGGTGTACCTGGCGATTACAATCTGGAATTCATGCAGCAACTGGAAGATCGAGGCCAGCCCGCGTGGATCGGCACCTGCAACGAACTCAACGGTTCCTATGCGGCCGACGGTTACGCTAGAATTCACGGCTTAGCCGCGCTGGCAGTGACGCACGGCGTGGGTGCTCTCAGCGCGATGAACGGGATTGCAGGAGCCTACAGCGAACATGTCCCGGTCATTTGCATCTGCGGATCGCTTCCAGTGCGATCCCTGGAACGTGGTGAGATGATGCATCACACGCTTGCGGATGGCGGACGTGGCAATTTCTATCGCGCGTTCGCCGAAGTGACCGCTGCCCAAGCCGAGCTTTCCCCTGAAAATGCCGTCGTCGAAGTCGACCGCCTGATCCTCACGGCTTGGCGCCGCAAGCTGCCGGTCTATCTGGAGCTTCCGTCCGATATCGCATATATAGAAATCGAAACGCCGGATGAGCCGCTTCGACTTACGGCAATTCGGAGCAACCAGGAGCGTCTGCAAAGCTGTGCAGATGCGATTCTCGCGCGCTTGAACGCGGCGAAGCGTCCCGCAGTTCTGCTTGACCTGGACGCGGACCGTTTCGGTGTGCTCGGACAGATCGAGCGTTTGGCGGAAAAACTTCAAATGCCGGCCGCAGTCTTGAACACCTGCAAAGGCGGCTTTGACGAGACTTCTCCTTTATTCGCCGGCGTGTATTTGGGCATCGCCAGCGCGCCCGGCACGCGCGACGCAGTCGAAAACAGCGACTGTTTGGTCACGGTCGGTTTGCGCCGCCTCGACTCCACCTCGGCGTTCTTCTCCGATGCGATCCCCGCGAACGCCATCCATCTGAATTATGGCTCAGCCAATCTCGGTCTCGAAAATTACCAAGCCGTCTATCTTACCGAGTTGTTGGAGAAGCTGATCGACGGATCGGCACCCGCCTCAAAGACACGAATCGTGAACACCCCGCAGCGTTCAGCACGCACCGCCACGCAAGCTCCGCTTACGCAGAAGTATTACTGGGAAACTCTGGAACAATTCCTTCGTCCCGGAGATGTAATCATAGCGGAAGATGGCACGTCCAACTCCGGCGCCACGGAAATGAGGCTGCCGCCAGGTTGTTCCTTCGTCACACAGGCAGTGTGGGGCAGCATCGGATATACGATGGGAGCGCTGCTCGGTACTCTCTGTGCCGCACCCGAACGCCGGCAGATTTTGTTCATCGGCGATGGCTCTTTTCAACTGACCGCACAGGAACTATCCACGATCTTGCGTCACGATTTCAAGCCGTTGATCTTCCTGATCAACAACCGGGGATACACTATCGAGCGAGCAATATTAGGAAAGAACGCTCGATACAACGATGTTGCGAATTGGCGCTACGCCGATCTACCTTCGGTGTTTTGCCGCGAAAGTACGGCCGAGTGTTTTACGGTCGAAACGGAAGAAGAGTTTCGGCGCGTTTTAGACACTCCTCACAAAGAATTGGTATTCGTGGAAGCGCTGATGGACAAGAACGATTCGCCATCGACGTTGATTCGAGGCGGGCATGCTTTTGCGGATTCGGATTTCGGCCCCACGGGCCCGCAATTTGCGCCAGATGCGAACATACCGTTACCCACATCTTAAAAGGACAGCCTTGGGAAAATGTCTCTGAAGAAGCCAATATTGGTAGTGACGACCCACTTCGTTAAGCCAGTGGAGACTCGAATCGATAGTGAATTTGAGGTGCGGAGGAAGGCGGACGGAACACCATTTCAAAACGCTGAGCTTCTTGCTGCTGCCGAAGGGGCGGATGCGCTATTTATCACTCCGTTCGATAAGCTTGACGCGAATTTCTTCAGGCGTGTCTCTCCTTCCGTGAAGGTGATCTCTACCTATTCAGTCGGTGTCGATCATATTGACTTACAGGCTGCGGCGCAAAGACACATTGCCATTGGATACACGCCGGCCGCCGTAACAGACGCGACGGCAGACGTGGCTATGCTGCTGCTTTTGGGCGCCTCGCGTCGCGCGTTTGAGGCACAAGAACTAGTCCGGACCGGCGAGTGGACGGTATCGCGCAGTGGCGCGCTCTTGGGCTGGCAATTGACCGGTAAGGTACTCGGCATCCTAGGCATGGGACGAATCGGCCAAGCCGTCGCGAAGCGCGCCCGCGCCTCTGGCATGAGAATCCATTACTCGAACGTTCATCAACTGCCGGAGGAACAGGCAGGAGATGCGATTTTTCACGCTGATCCAATGGAACTCCTCCGCGTGAGTCAGTTTCTGACTCTTCACGCTCCCGAAACGGAAGATACGCATCACTTCCTGAATGCGAAAACCATCGCCCTTTTGCCTCCCGGGGCAATTGTGATTAACACTGCCCGCGGTGGATTGATCGTCGATGACGACCTTATTACAGCGCTCAAGATCGGGCGAGTTGCAGCGGCGGGACTGGATGTCTTCGAGGGTGAACCGCAACTGAATCCCGGTTACGCGGGGCTAAAAAATACCTTTTTACTGCCGCATATTGGGAGCGCAACCGTGGAGAGTCGAACACTTATGGGGATGGTTGCTCTCGACAACATCGACGCCGTGCTGAACGGGAAACCAGCTCCATCGCTGGTGGCAGCTTAGACAGACTGATTGGAGGCAAGGCGAATGCCGCTGTACACCGCTATCACGGAACATGACTGTGTATCGGATGAGACGAAGGCCCGGATCGCAGAGGGGATCACGCGCATACATTCGGCCGTGATGAAAGTTCCGAGAAACTTTGTTCGCGTCATCTTTCTTTCCTATCCCAAACACTCCGGATACACGGCTGGAAACGAGGCTCCTACCGCTACGCTAAACTGCGTTCTGCGCAGTGGCCACACTGTCGAGGAAAAGACGGACTTGCTCACGCAACTGTGGCCGTTGTTTCAGGAGCTAACGGGAATCCCCACAGATCAGCTGGCCATATCACTTCAGGAAGTTCCGTCCAGCAACGCCATGGAGATGGGTCGGATCATGCAAGCTGTCAGCCGCGAATAGCAGCCGGAGCCGGCTTTTAAGACTTCATGGAGTCCTAAAATGTGTTTTTTTCACCGAACACGGAAGCCCTTACTCCTCTCCGGTCGCACGACACGCCTGATCGCGCACCCGATCATTTGGCGGACGGCACACCCACCGCGTCTCGCGAGGATCTGATCGCATTGCTCGGTCTCACGGCCGTGCGGGCTCGCGTCACAGAAGACGCTGCAATGTGCAAAGTAGAATCATCGTTCCGTGAACGATGCGGTCCAGTCCTGTGCCGGCGACGGCTCCTGCGAGCACGCGTGCCCGGTCCAAATTAACACCGGCGTTATGACGAAGCAATTTCGCCATCTCGAACATACCCGCAGGCAGGAGTGGGTCGCTGAAAGGATCGCCTCATCCTGGGGCACCATTGAGCCGATCGCCCGCGTCTCGAAGTTATCGCTCGGTGCTGGACGAAAGATTAGTTTGGCGCCGGCGGTTAAATTTGCGCTGCAGATCCGGCCAGAATTCTTTGAGGATGTTGCTCGCCATATCCACACCGATTTGCACGCCGAGCTTTGTGGCGGCATCGTGCCCGGTGCGGTTGTCGGCGTAGTAAGCATTGGAGATGGCGACCGCGGCGGAGTTCCCGACGATCTCAGAATAATTAAATTGAGTACCGCCGGAGTCGGTATGGGTCCAGAATATTTGGCCGACGGCGTATCCGAGCCTGGACCATCCGCTTCCTTGGCCCTTACGGAAGTAGCGCGGGTCTTGGTGAAGCAGGACGGGGAAGACGCCCTCGGTCATGTAGTCGCCGATGACAAGGTCGCCATAGGCCGCGCCGAAATATCTGCCGAAACCGGCAGCGCCTTGGCCGAACGAGCGATTCGCATTCGTCGCCTGGGCTTCGGCTCCGAAGATACCCGCGAGGATGACCGTCCCGCGGTCGAAGGCATCTTCGGAAGCGATTTTAAATTTGTCGCCGGGCGAAAGCGGCTGGTAATTCTGGAGGCTCGGCGAGCTGCGGTAGTTGGGGACGACGCCCAGAAGGCGCTTGCTTTCTGACGACGCGACGTTCGCCGCGGGAACTTCCGACGGTGCCGATTGCGCGTCTGCGACCGCCCATGAATACACCAGCAACATGCAGGCCGTGCATTTTCCTAAGAGTTGTGTGGTCACTATCGGTTTGCCGCCTGTGCCAGCCTTTCGATGAACGGCTGTGCAATTGCGGGAGTGGCGGCGCCGCTGTCGACGATCTCGCTGTTAGTAGTGTCTTTGCCATAGAGAGCTTTGTCTCCGGACTGATCGCGCTTGAGAGTCGCCCCGTCGAGCCCGAAGCCGGCGAAGACTCCCTTGGTCTGGCCGTAGAACACGACTTGAGCATTCGGATCTTCATGGGCGCTCTTTCCGTTGCCCCACGCGGCGGATGCATCGGAGCCGATGGTGAATCGATCTGAAAGGAGCTTGGCTCGTCGGGATTTATCGAGCGAAAGCACGACGACATCGATTTCCTCACCGCCTAGCTGAACGCCGAGACTCGCCGTCTCGAAGGAGATCGCCGCGGGAGCCGACCAGCCGCCGTCCTTGCGGCAGGAGATGAATCCGCGACCGAATCCGACGCCCACTCCGGCGGCGCCCTTCTTGAATCCGGGGATTACGGCAATGCAATCCGCATTCGCAATTCGATCTGGCCGGATGCCATGTTCGGATTCCGTCATTTTCGCGAAGACCGCCGCGGCGCGATTCAGCCGGGTTGCGGTTTCATCGGCTGCGTTCGCTGTGATTCCAAGGGCGAGTGTCAAGACAAAGCAAGAATGGATGGTTTTCATTAATGTGCTCCTGAGTCATATCTAAAGAGTGCGCGTTCCGGTAGTTTTGTTGGGATGCCAACATTTCTGAGATCCGGTGGATCTCTGCTTTGGGACGAATGAATCTTCCGACCGATATTCTGGTTCAATGCTCACAAGTGGGCACGCTGGTTCTGGGTTCGTTGGGTGTTTGGGTCGCCATGCTCAACCAGCAGCGCCAGCTAAACGCCCAGATGTTCATCACCATCTCCGGACGTTTTCAGGAACTTCTTCGGCTGTTTCCGACCGAAGCCTGGCTTGCGAACCGGAATGACAGTCAGCCGGTTCCTCCTCGTAGTCAAGAAATTACGGACTGCACGCTCTATTGCCTCCAGTTGATTATGGATGTGTATCATCTGCGCCAGGGGCGATATGTTTCGAACATAATCTGGTATGCCTGGGAAAGGGAAATCAAACACACTTTGGCGGGGCGGATCTTTCGGCGCGAGTGGGAGTGGTTAGAGGTCGAATTCTCTCACAATGAAAAATTCCTAAACTATATTAACGGGTTGATGAAGCCAGACCCGATGGCGAGCGCTGGCCCCCCGACGCGCCGCCCAGCGTCGGCACCTTGCGATCCTTCGACTGGCGGATCCTAACCAGGCTCCAGGGACGCTGTTTCACATCGCCGCTGAACTGAGCGAGATTTTCTGTGGCGACACGCAGGTTTTCGATGGTTTCATGAATATTGTCGTCATTGCCGCGCACTACGGCCTGAATGCTCGCGAGAAGACTCTTGGCTTGGTCCATGGTCGACTGCATCTGGATGAGATCCTGACGGAGCGGATCGCGGATTTGATCGATGGTCGAGTTCACGTTCATCACAGTAGTATCCGCGTGGTCGAGAAGCGGACTGACCTTCTTGATGGCGGCGTCCGCATCTTGCGTGGCGACCAGCACCTGACTCGTGATTCGATCAATTTTAGGCGACTGCTGGGCGATCATTGTATTGGTATTTCGAAGGATCTCGGCTATCTGTTGGCGGTTGACGGGGCCAGTGGCATCATTGAGGTTGGCAAGGAGCGTGTTGGAGCGGTCGCTGAGGCCTTTGATTTCGCCTTGGACCTGAGTAATCAGCCCTTGGGCCGTATCGGCGATCCCAGAGAGTTTTCTAGCCATGTCATCGATGCTGACGGTTTCCTGTGACGGGATCACCGCACCTGCCTTCAGACGCGCTGCATCGTTTGTTCCGGTCGTGATCGAGATCGCGGGACTGCTCATCAGACTTACCGTGCCTAATTTCGCGGTGCAGTTCGCGTTTACGGGAGTGCCCTCTCTTACTTCGAGTGCGATTTCGATCTTGGTTGGATCCTCACTCCAGGCACGAACGGCAGAGACTCGGCCGACCTCGATTCCTCCGAAGAGGACCGTGGAGCCGGGTTCTACGCCGCCGGCGTAGCGAAGGTAGGTTCGGTAAGGGATGGTGTGGCGCCCCCACTGTTCGTTGCCGACGTAGTAAATGGCGCCAATTAGCAAAATGGCAGATAGAATCACGAACAAACCGACTTTCGCTTGGGCGCTCACAGAGCACCTCCTTCCACATAACGTTCGAGGATTTGATGGTTCGCGCTCTCAAGGATTGGATCCGGCACACGATCGAGAAACTGGCGGATTCTCGGATGGGAACTCGCTTGCAGCTCTTCCTTCGTGCCGACTGTAATGAGCGAACCTTTGTATAGCATCGCCATTCGGTCGGCGATACGGAAGGCGCTCGCCATTTCGTGAGTTACCACCAGAATTGTGATGTTAAATGCGCGCTTCAGGGCCAGAATTAACTCATCGAGTTCGGCGGCGACGATCGGATCGAGTCCCGCGGACGGTTCGTCGAATACCAGGATTTCGGGATCGAGCGCCAATGCCCTGGCGACGGCGCCGCGTTTTTTCATTCCGCCGGAAAGAGCCTGCGGGCTAAGGTTTTTAAATTCCGCCAATCCAACGACGGAGAGTTTCATCCAAGTCATCAGATGGATGGTCGATTCGTCAAGGCTGGTGAGTTCGCGCAGCGGCAGTGCGACGTTGTCTTCGAGAGACAGGGAATCGAATAGGGCGGCGTTCTGAAAGGCGACTCCCATGGAGCGATGAAGTTTTTTCAGCTCTTTTCGATTGCTGGTGTTGAGGTCGATGCCGTTCACGACAACCTGTCCGGATTGCGGCCGCTCCAGCCCGATAATCTGGCGCAGCAGCGTGCTTTTGCCTGAGCCGCTTCCGCCGAGCAAGACCATGGTTTCGCCGCGTTCGACATCCAGGTTGATACCGTCCAATACACGGCGTCCGTCGTAACTTACGACGACGTTACGGACGGAGATGACTGGATCAGACACGAGTCAGTGAGCTCCGGTGAGGTAGAAAATTGCGGTGAAGGCGACGTCGGCGAGGATAACAAGGAATGTTGCCTTGACGACCGCGGAGGTTGCGGATCGGCCGACAGCGTCGGGGCCGCCGCGAACTCTGAATCCTTCCAGACACCCGACGTGCACGATGATCACTGCGAAAGCAAGACTCTTCACTAATCCCGTGACTACGTCTCGTAGAACCATGGAGTGAGTCACCGCAGTGAGATACACTTCAAACGGCGTACCGTTGGCCATGCGCATGAACGCTCCGCCGGCGAGAATCCCGCAAGCGTTGCTGAGGATAGTCAAGCACGGAAGCATGACGAGGGCGGCCAGGAATTTCGGCGCAAGCACGAACTCGATCGGGTCAATCGCCATGGTGCGGAGAGCGTCGATTTCCTCCGTCACCATCATGGTGCCGATTTCGGCGGAAAACGCGGATCCGGAACGGCCGCTGACAGCGATCGCGGTGAGAAGCGGCCCGAGCTCCCGGGTAAAACCAATGGTCACCAGGTCAGTTACAAACTGGATCGCACCGAAACGGCGGAGTTCGGAGGCGCCTTGCATGGCCAAAATGAATCCCGTGCAGAAAGCCATGATGCCCACCATCGGAATCGCAGCAACGCCGATCGCGAGCATCTGCCGGATGGCGGAGAGCCAGCGATGCCGGTTTCCGATGAGTGGAAGTGTTCTTCCCAAAGCGCGGATCGTCTTGCCGGACTGGATAACCAGATCGCCTACGTATTCAAGCTGGCTCAGCGTGGAAGCTCCGGCGCGATCTAATAGAGGTGTATTCATTCCGTCGTCGAGGCCTCGTCGAAGAGGGCCAGTAATCCGGTGGACTCCAGAAGGTACCGGGGCCGCTCGCGCAATCCACTCAATTGAAGACTCTTGCCGAGTTGCCTGGAGAATCGGAGAGCTTCTATCAAGACAGCGAGCCCGGACGTATCGATGTAGTCCACTTCCGAGAAATCCAGCGTGAGTCGCCGGCTATCCGGCGCTTTAATCATTCGGAAAAGAACACGGCGCAGCTCAGGAGATGAATCGATGGTGATGCTGCCATCGAGTTTCGCAAAGCTTGTCTCGCCGTGCTGCTCGGAGGCGATGTGAAAGGCGTGAGCTTCGCGACTCATACAATTAGTTGCGGCGTGGAAGAAGGATCTAAGCGCGACCGCTCGCCGCTCCTATGGGGATCCAAATCGCCCTCGTCTTTGAGGAGCGTGCGGGAATGCTTCTTGTTGGCACAAAGTTTCCTTGCGATCCAACAACCCTGGGGACGCTACTGTCTCTTCAAACAAAGCTGCGATCGAATGACTCCTCATAAGTGAACTAAGTCGGAAACCCCAGCGGCCAGGTGGAAATCAGGGTTAGGAGGCTGGGAGTGAGTAAAGGAGAAGAAGAATGAATGCAGTCAAGTTTATACTAGGAACTTTTTTGCTGTCTGCTGTGGCGGCCAGCGCACAAGAGACGACGACGCCGAAAGTGGAAGTCGGTCTTAACTACTCGTGGTTGCACGTAAATTCGGCAAACTACGACTATCAACGGACGGGCAATGGCGGTTCAGGGTATATCGAATACAACCTCAACCGGACTGTCGGTCTCGTCGCCGATTTCGGCGGATACGCGAACACGCGGACAGGCATTAACGACAAGGCGCTGACTTATCTGTTCGGCCCACGGTTTAATATGCGGCGTTTCGACCGCTTTACTCCTTACGTGCAGTTTCTATTCGGAGCCGCGTATGCCTGGAGCGGTCCGAACGGCTTTCAGCAAAACCAGAACGCATTCGCGACCGCGGCGGGCGGCGGTTTGGACTACAACCTTTCCAAGCACATCTCGATTAAACCCATTCAAGTCGAATATGTGATGACACAGTTTGAGAGCGCGAACCTCGGGGGGTCCACGAAGGGCTTCGGCGACCACCAGAACGACCTCAGATATTCAGCAGGAGTCGTCTTCAAATTCGGAGGCAAGTAATCATGTACGGAAGAGGCGAAACCGGAGAGGCGGGCGGTTTCGCTTTCTTCAGCCAGGAAAGCGAGCGCAGCGTTATGAGTTGGCCTACCACTGTTAAGTCAAACAACTCCGCGGTTGTTTGCGCTGCCGGTCAATTTGAAGTACCTGAGGTCCAATGAGCCCGACGAACATTTTCGCTCCGGTATCCACGCCTGCGGAATCGATTTTCGGCCTGTCGAAGTTCGTGCTGGCGACGACAGCCGCGATCTTCGTCGTCGTATTCACTCTGTTCGTCTACGTGGTTATCAGGTTCAGGAATAAATCCCGCGATGACCGCAGAGAACCAGCGCAGGTCTACGGCAGCACTCAGGTAGAACTGGCCTGGACGGTGATTCCCGTATTGATCGTCATCGCGTTGTTTCTCGCATCGGTCCGGGTGATCGCGTCGATTCAGAACACAGTGCGGCCTGCGGGCGCTCTGGAGGTGATTGTCACCGGCCATCAATATTGGTGGGAATATCGCTATCCGGCCTTAACTATCGTGACGGCGAACGAGCTTCATGTGCCGGTCAGTGATCCGACGCATCCGATGCCGACGTTTCTAACATTGCTGTCCGCGGATACGGACCACAGCTTCTGGGTTCCGCGCCTCGGAGGAAAAACCGATTTGATCCCGAATCACCCCAATCAAATGTGGATTGAGCCGCATGAAACAGGGCTGTTTCTTGGACAATGCGCGCAGTATTGCGGCACGCAGCATGCAAAAATGCTGCTGCGCGTCTACGTCGACACGCGAGAGGAGTTTGATCGCTGGGTACACCAGCAGCAGCAACCGGCTCAGAACGGCACTCTGCCAGGGCAGCGAATTTTCGAATCGACGGCGTGCGTAAATTGCCACACGATTTCCGGGACGGCGGCAACAGGCAAGTTCGGGCCGGATCTGACGCACCTGATGGGCCGCCAGACAATCGCGGCGGGCGCGGCGGCGAACACGCATGAGAAGCTGCGCCTTTGGATTAAGAACCCCGACGCCATCAAGCCTGGATCGAAAATGCCGGCCATGGGATTGATCGATCGGGACCTGGATGCGATCACTGCTTATCTGGAGACACTGCGCTGATGTCCACCAATACCATCGTTTTAAGTGAAGCTCCGGCGCGTCCGTTGCCTCTCCGCCTGCATGAGTGGGTGACCACGGTCGATCACAAGCGGCTGGGAATTCTTTACGTACTTTACGCGCTGGTGTTCTTGCTGATAGGCGGCGTGGAAGCAGCCATCATGCGCGTGCAACTGATCCGGCCGCATAACGACTTCGTCCCGCCCGAAGTTTTCAACCGGATGTTCACGATGCACGGCACGACCATGATTTTCTTCGTCGTGATGCCGATGGTGTTCGGATTCGGAAACTATCTTGTGCCGTTGATGATCGGCGCGCGCGATATGGCGTTCCCACGTCTCAACGCGTTCAGCTTCTGGATGACCGCGCTGGGCGGCCTGTTTCTTTATTTCAGCTTCCTGGGCGGCGATGGATTATATGGAGCGGGAAGCGCGCCGGATGTCGGGTGGTTCGCCTATGCTCCTCTGACTTCGAAGACGTTTTCTGTCGGACACAGCACGGATTTCTGGACGCTCTCATTGCTGTCATCGGGTATCGGGAGCATCGGAACAGCGATTAATCTGATCGCGACGATTGTGTCGATGCGCTGTCCGGGCATGACGCTCGGAAAGATGCCGTTGCTTGTTTGGCTGAATTTAGTCATGGCCAATTTAGTGATTCTCGCCGTGAGTCCGCTTACGGCGGCGCAACTTATGCTGCTGGTGGATCGATACCTTGGAGGACATTTCTTCGATACGCAAGCCGGCGGATCGGCTGTCATCTGGATGCATTTTTTCTGGATCTTCGGACACCCGGAAGTTTATGTCTTGGCCTTGCCCGCGTTCGCGTTCGCCTCCGAGATCATTCCGGTGTTCTCGCGCAAGGCGATCTTCGGTTATCCGGTGATGGTACTGGCGACGATCGCCATAGGTTTCATCGGCATGAGCGTGTGGGCTCATCACATGTTCACGATCGGAATGAGCGCGGGAGCGAACACTTTCTTTGTTCTCTCGACCATGGCGATTGCGGTCCCTACGGGAATCAAAATTTTCAACTGGCTGGCGACGATGTGGGGCGGGAAAATCCGCTACGCCACTCCGATGTTGTTTTGCGCTGCCTTCCTGTTTCAATTTCTGATCGCCGGATTGACGGGAGTCACTCTCGCTGTTGCGCCGTTCAATTGGCAGCTCGGAAACTCTTATTACGTCGTCGCTCACTTTCACTACGTGATTGTGGGAGGGATTGTGTTCCCCATTTTCGCGGCGTTCTATTACTGGTATCCGAAAGTCACCGGGAAAATGTGCGATGAGGCACTCGGGAAGCTGCACTTCTTGCTGTTCTTCATCGGCTTTCATCTGACCTTCGACTTTATGCATATTCCGGGAATTCTCGGCATGCCGCGGCGTATCTACACCTATGAGCCCGGCCGTGGTTGGGATATCTGGAATCTGATAGTGTCTGTCGGCGTTGCCTTTCAAGCAGCGGGGATTCTGGTATTCGCCGGGAATCTGATCTCGTCTTATTTCCGCGGCAAGATTGCGGGAAACGATCCGTGGGATGCGTGGACTCTCGAATGGTCCACCAGCTCGCCACCTGCGGCGTATAATTTCGCGGTCATTCCAACGGTCCGAAGCCGGCGGCCGCTGTGGGACCTGAAGCATCCGGAAGACCCCGATTGGAGGTATGAATGAGCACGTCCTCTATCGCCCTGCCCGGAAACGTAACTGACTGGCAGCTCCCGTCGCGCGGACGCGTCGGAATGTGGTGCCTGATTGGCGCGGAGTCGGCGATTTTCACCATTTTCGTGGTGGCCTATTTGTTCTATATCGGCAAAAGCACCACGGGCCCGCAGCCGCGCGATGTTTTGCATGCGCCGATCTTTTACTCGGTTTGCCTTCTCTCGAGCAGTGTGACGATTCACCTCGCCGTCCGCCGGATCGCCGCGAACGAGATGGCCGCGTTCGGGCGCTGGTGGCTCGCCACGATACTTCTGGGCGGTACGTTCCTGTTCGGAACGGCGCGCGAGTGGATTCACTTGATTAACGACGAAGGTTTGACGATCAGTACGAATCTTTTCGGCACGACGTATTACTCCCTGGTTGGCCTGCATGCGCTTCACGTGACGATCGGGCTCCTGGCGCTGACGATTGTGGCGGTGTTCTATTTCTCGGCGAAGCTTCGGTGCGAGTACGCCGAGCGGCTGGAGATTCTATCCATGTACTGGCACTTCGTGGATGCAGTTTGGGTGATCGTCTTCACGCTGGTTTATGTAATTGGAGTTTCGCAATGAAAAACCCGGAAAATATCGAGGTGCCCGCGCCCACAGCGTGGCCGATTGTGCTGGCGTCTGGAATGACGCTGGTATTTGCCGGTCTGGTCACGGCCGAGCCGGTCAGCATCCTGGGCGCGATCCTGGCTCTGGCGGGCGCGATCGGCTGGTTTCGCGACGTGCTCCCGGTGGAGCAGCACGAGTGGGTGCCTGTGGAAGACGAAGGCATCGCGATTGAGACGTCGCGAGCAAGCGTGGAGCGAATTACTGAGCTTTATGAGCATTCTCGCGCATCGCTTCCGGTCGAAGTTTATCCGATTACGGCGGGGGTGAAGGGCGGTCTCGCGGGTGGCGTGGTAATGGCGTTGCTCGCGGGAGCCTACGGCCTGGCGAGCGGGAATGGAATCTGGTATCCGATGAACCTCCTGGTCGCGGGATTCTTTCCTGCAATGGCGTCCGAGACTGCGAGCCAAATCGGAGCGTTCAGTACGCGAGCGTTCATTACGGCGGTTCCGATTCATTTGATGATTTCGCTGATGGTCGGGCTGCTTTACGGAGCGATGCTGCCGATGGCTTCGAAGCGTCCCATTCTATTGGGTGGTTTCGCCGGTCCGCTGCTGTGGTCCTTTCTGATTCATGGCGGCCTGGCAGTGATCAATCCGGTGATGAATCAGCGGATCGACTGGCTCTGGTTTGTGCTCTCGCAAATAGGGTTTGGAATTGTGGCAGGCTTGATCGTCACCCGGCAGGAGCGCATCTCGACGCCCCAGCCCATCCCGGTTCGCATGGGAATTGAAACGCCCGGACTCATGGAAAAAGATCGACCGGAGTCGGGCCGATGAAGTACACGGCGCTAATCGTCGTCGTCGGGCTCGCTCTGTCATCTTGCGACGCGCCAGGGCGCCGAACGGCGGAGGCTCGCACTATTCGCCCCAGCGAAGTCGCGAATTTCGGCCAGCTTTTTTCTCAGAACTGTTCGGGGTGTCACGGCAAAGACGGGCAGGGCGCGCTGACCGTTGGAATCGGGAGGCCGATTTATCTCGCCGTCGCCGACGATGCGATTATCCGCCGCGCGATCGAGGAGGGGCGGCCTGGAACGCCGATGCCCGCCTTCGCGCAGCGCGCAGGCGGTATGTTGACGGATGCGCAAATCGAGATTCTCGTCCGCGGCATCCGGAATTGGGCAACGCCTGGCGCTTTCGAGCATGCGAATCTACCGTCTTACGCTTCGTCGCAAGCGGGCGATGCGGCACGCGGGCGCGACTTGTTCGCGAGGGGCTGTGCCTCGTGTCACGGCCAGGACGGACGCGGCGCGCGAGCAATTGCGAATGGCTCGTATCTTGCGCTAGTCACGGATCAGCATCTGCGGACCCTGATGATCGTCGGGATGCCGAACCTCGGCATGCCGGATTGGCGTGGTCACAACATGCCGCTGACGGATGCCGAGCTGACGGACCTCGTCGCATGGCTCGCCTCACAGCGCGAATCGTTGTCGGCGCATTTAAATCATTGAGGGATGGGTATGAGCGATCTTTCCAGACGGCAGATGTTTTTGAAACTCGCAGTGGCATTTAACGGCGCCATCGGCGTTGTTCTAGCGATACCGATTGTGCGATACCTGTTTTCTCCGGTGACGCGAGGAGAAAATGCGGGCTACGATCATTGGATCTCGCTGGGCTCGATCAATCAGTTTCCGGCGGGCCAGACGCGGCTTGCGACGTATCGCAATCCCGGCGCAGGTCCTACGGATGGCGAGACGGCTGAGCTCCCATGCTGGGTGCGCAACATCGACGGGAACAATTTTCAGGTATTCGCGGTCAATTGCGCGCATCTTGGATGCCCGGTCCGGTGGTTTCCGCAGTCGCGGCTGTTTATGTGTCCCTGCCACGGTGGAGCTTACTATGAGGACGGCTCGCGCGCCTCGGGTCCGCCGGAGCGAGGCTTGTTCGAATATGCGTTCAAGATTGTCGATGGAACTGTACACATCAAAGCGGGCGAGTTATCAACACCTGGCCTTTCCGCCTCGAACCGATCGCTGATCCAGATTAAGGGGCAGCCTCCATGCGCCTGATTCGTAGTGTCGGGAACTGGTTCGATCAGAGGCTCCAGCTCGGCGGGCCGATGCGCGAGACCATGGACCATCCGATTCCGCGTGAAACGGCAAGCTGGGCTTACGTTTTCGGCAGCGCGGCGATGACGGCTTTTGCACTACAGCTAGTCACGGGAATTCTTCTCGCCCTCATCTATGTCCCTTCGGCAAGCGAGGCGTGGAACAGCCTGCAAATTTTGAATCATGACGTGTCGCTCGGTTGGTTTATTCGCGCTCTGCACGGCTGGGGCTCGAATTTCATGCTGGCGATCGTGCTGGTCCACATGGCCCAGGTGTTTTTGTTCGGAGCCTATAAGTATCCGCGCGAGTTGACCTGGATTTTTGGGATTTTCCTGCTCCTCTTCACGTTAGGAATGGCCTTTACCGGACAGGTGCTGCGCTTCGACCAGGACGCGTACTGGGGATTAGGAATCGGCGCGTCGATTTCGAGCCGCATACCGTTCGTCGGCGCGCCTTTAGTCAAGCTTCTTTTGGGAGGGCCGATTATAGCCGGCGCGACGCTGTCGAGATTTTTCGCGCTGCACGTGTTCGTGATCCCGGGTCTGTTGATGGCGTTTATGGGATTGCACGTCCTGATGGTGTTAAAGCTCGGGATCAATGAGTGGCCGATGCCTGGCCGGCTGGTGCGGCGCGCGGATTACATGGAGAAATACCACGAAATGACGCACACGCGGGGCGTGCCGTTCGTTCCGTACGGAGTCTGGAAGGACGCGATATTTTCCGGGGTGATTCTCTTGGCGATTGCCGGCTGCGCGTTCTACTTCGGTCCGTTTGGCCCCAGCGGCCAGCCGGATCCGCGGGTGATTCAAACGGCGCCGCGGCCCGATTATTTCTTCCTGTGGCTTTATGCTGTTCTGTCATTGCTTCCGCCGCAGCTCGAAACCCCAGCGCTGTTGATCGGACCCGCGATCGCGCTGATTTTCTTGCTCGGGCTGCCGTTTCTTTCGGGCGAAGGCGAGAAGAGCTGGAAGCGCCGCCCGATCGCGGTGCTGATGATCTTGCTGGTCGCCGTCGCACTCGGCACGTTCACCAATATGGCCGATCATGCGCCGTGGAGTCCGGTGATGGATGCGTCTACCGGCGCGGCGATACCAGCGAACTTCTTGAGCGGACGTACGCCGCTTCAGATTCAGGGAGCGCTCGTTTTCGAATCGAAGCAATGCCACAATTGCCACGCTCTCGGCGATATCGGCGGACAGCGCGGGCCGGCGCTTGACGCGGTCGCGGTTCGTTTGACCAGCGATCAGCTCGTTCGGCAGGTGCTGCAAGGCGGCGGCAATATGCCCGCGTACGGAAAAAATTTGAGTCCCGCGGAGACCACGGCGCTGGTGGCATTTCTCGAGACGCTACATCCCGCCGGCCAGCGTGCGGCTCACGATGCGTCGCTGACAGCCGGAGCGCAGAAATGAAACGCATTGTTGCGTTGACGGGCGGGATCGCCACGCTATTGCTGGTGGTTGCGTCGCCCGTTGCGCACATGGATCATCACCTGCTAACCGCACACATGGCGCAGCATCTGCTTCTCATGCTCGTGGCGGCTCCGTTGATTTTGGCGGGAGCGCGACCTGCGACGTTTCCGCAGCCACCTCTCGCGATCTGCTGGTTTGCAGGAACCTTCACCGTAATCTTTTGGCACATCCCTGCGATCTTCGAACTGGCTTTCGAATCGCATTTTTGGCATAGCTTGGAACAGGCTAGCTTCGTGATTGCGGGAATCATGTTTTGGCGGCCCGTGATCGGCAGCTCAGGCTGGTCGGCGCCGATTTACCTTTTCCTGGCGACCTTGCCATGCGACGCCCTTTCGGCATTTCTCGCTTTTTGCGGCCACGTCGTGTATCGGCCTTATGTGTCCGGGCACACCGGAATGTTCGGACTCTCTGCTCTGGATGATCAGGCGCTCGCCGGAGCGCTAATGTGGGTTACTGTCACCTTTGCCTATTTGATCCCGGCGCTTGTCCTGACAGCGCCGCTTGTTTCGGGCAGACGAAGCCACTCGGCCCAGCTTGGAGTCTCTTAGATGGGCGTCCTTTCCGCCCGTGCCATTGGGATCACACGAGACACGCAGCCATCGTTTTGGGCCGCGGTACGCGAGACTGTTCCCGATTTGTGGGAGCTCACGAAACCCGAGGTGAACCTGCTCATCCTTGTGGCAGCATCCACCGGTTTCTATTTGGGGTATCCGCATGGTCTAAATCCGTTCCCTTTCGAGCGGCTGTTTCAGGTGCTCGCAGGCACCTTGCTAGTGGCCAGCGGCGCCGGTGCGTTGAACCAATATCTTGAATTCGGCTTCGATGCACAGATGAGACGGACATCGAGACGTCCGATTGCCGCCGGCAGGCTGAGCCCCGTTTCCGCTTTGTGGTTCGGGATATCTATGGCGGTGATTGGGGCGGCGGATCTGTTGCTCTTCGCCAATGTCCTCGCGGCCAGTCTAGCCGTCATCACCATCGGGAGCTATCTGTTTATATACACTCCGCTGAAGCGCAAAACGCCGCTTTGTACGGTGGCCGGCGCTTTCGCCGGCGCGATGCCGCCGCTGATTGGTTGGGCCGCAGCTAACGGTTCGATCGCAAGCGCGCAAGCCTGGTGTCTATACGCAATTTTATTCTTCTGGCAGTTTCCTCACTTCATGGCGATCGCGTGGATGTATCGCGAGGATTATGCCAGAGCGGGATATTTTGTCCTTCCGTCGAGACGCAAGAATGCGTTTCTAGTGTGGCTCACGGTGGTTCCCTCGATCATGCTGCTGCTGGTAAGCTTTGCTGCGATTAAGCAAGCTGACGATCGCACGCTGCCACTCTCTGTAACCGTGATCTTGGGACTAGGCCTTCTCTTCTACGTCGGGCGGCAGGTGGCTCTGCGTTCGAAGGCCGCTGCGCGCCAACTCCTGAAGGCCACAATCGCGTATCTTTTGTTGGAAATGCTGATTCTCACGATCGTGAAGTAGTGAGAGCTTTCCGATGACACTGGAATCTGAAACTCTATTTCCATTCCTCTCAGCTCTTTAAGTAGTTCACTCCCACCCCCTGTGAAAACACTCCGCGCTACTATGCAGTCAAGAGTCCAGGGGTATCCCAGTGGAGCCTGGATCGCGGCACGCAAAAGTACTCGAGTCACTAAGCGCAGTCGTCCAAATCATTGGGAAACCGGGTACCCGGAACAGAGATCTTTGGGAAAACGGTAGGTAGCTTGCGAGCTTGCGGTCGCAGGCTGCCCGCCGTTTTTTTTGGTGTCGAACGTTCGCACTCCACCACGTTCAAGCGGAAGTGTCTTTGTACGCCCCGAATCACGCTGCCGTACGATCAGCCCTTTCCCGCCATCTCAGATGTGGAGCGAGTTTCTTTTTCGCGTTGAACACGCGCCACTGGACCGTACCGATCGGAATGGCCTTAGCCGCCGCGATTTCGTGATATTCCCATTCCTCGATGAAGCGCAGCGTGAGTGCTTCCTGCTCCCGCGACTCAAGGAAGGACATCCAATGCTGAAATTCGAACGCCGGAGTCGCTGCGGGCGCCTTGATTGAAGTTATCAGAGAATCGGAAACTTTCTCCAAATCGATCGTGTCCACCTCGCGGGCCTGCTTTTCGTAGTACCGGCAAAGTGAGCTTCGCGCGACCTTGTAGAGCCAGGCTCGAAACAAGGTTCGGTCTCGAAGTTGATCCGCCTTGCGATAGACGATTAGCATGACATCCTGGGCCAAGTCCTCGCTTAGCGCCGGCTGGCAGCCGCGAGCACGAAAAAATGAGATCAATTGAGGAGTGAAGACTTTAAACACCGCGGCGAACGTATCTTCACTTGGCGAATCCAGAAAGCTCTGCGTGGCTGCGCATTCCTGAAGGAATCTCTCACTTGGGATTGTCTGGTCGATCATGCCCTTGTTAGGGCACTTGCGTCTCCAGAAAACCAAAGGGCTGATCTTCAGTACCTTCTATGAGTTGCGCGCCACAGACGGCAGTTGGTCAGCTGACGACCTTCGTCAACTTCTGAGATCTCGTCTTCGATGGTCCTGAATCTCACCTTTTGCGAAGATAAGGCCTTCGATGCAAGCCGGGCCAAATTCCTTGAGTCCTATCGATTTTGGACGCCGATTTTGCCACGGCGTCCATACGGCACGGTCATCGGCATAGGAGGCCATGACACAGTTCGGCTCCTGGAAGACTTGTCGCAATTAGGCGTGAGTGCGGCCGTAATGGGGTCACGGCTCGATCAATGGGGTTTGGGAGGCGAGCTGAAGGTCCATGATCAATCCGAGCCGCCAGTCCAATTGAAAAAACATTGCGGTGGATTTTCCCGATATCACTTTTTGAAATAGCGGGACGTATTTCAAACGTACTTGGAGCACCGCCTGCTCAACTCCCGCTCGACCGCGTATGTACTTTTCCGCCTGTTCGTCGGTCATTGCCGGGTAATTTTGCGCATACTCCTTGAGCAATGCGTATTTCTGGTCCTGTTGCGCGACCAGCTCCTGGGTATACCGCTCGAACAGCGGCCAGAACTGCTCCGCCTCTTTCTCGCTGAGGACCATATTCGCAGCGATAATTTGCTTCCGCACAGACCGCAGATCCTTTCGAAACAGCTTGATGTCTTCGTCGACCGGGTCCTGAGCCGATGCTAGTCTGATGCCAACCAGGGGGAATGTCAGCGCGGTTGCGAGAATTAACTTCTTCACTTTGCCTTCTCTCCTTATTGGCGCTGATTGCGCCTACCGTTCAGGAGTGCCGATCTCGCCAGTTTGTTGGCACGCGCGCAGTCTGTCTGCTTGAGGCGTTGTCAATTCTATCTGCTTTTGGGCGCTGCAACTGCTCGAAAAGTCACAGCTCCTATGAGAAGTTATCATCTCTCGACCGATAACGATTTTTATCAATGCGGAGGCTCTTAATTTTGGATTCCAGGGTTGTTCGGGGGATGCCCAGCTTCGCGGCGGCACCTTGTGGGCCCGCGACCCGGCCATGAGTCTGGGCCAATGCGGCCTCAATGATCTCTCGCTGGTGATTCGATAGGTGAGGTCGCAAGCCGGCATCACTCTCTGGCTCCGGCCGCAGCCACGATTCGTCCACAGTGAATGTGTCAGATTCGCAAAGGATCACAGCCCGTTCGATCACATTCTGTAGTTCACGAATGTTTCCCGGCCAGTCGTACGCCTCGATAAGCTTCGCAGTCTGCTTTTCTACCCGTTTGATTCTTTTGCCAGCTTTTACGGCATAGCGTTCCACGAAATATTTTGCCAGGAGAAGGATATCCTCAGGCCGATCGCGTAGAGGAGGAACGTGGATCGGGAAAACGTTTAATCGATAGAACAGGTCCAGACGAAATTTTCCGGAACGAACTGCCTCTGGCAAATCGCAATTTGTAGCGGCAATTACACGAACGTCGACTGGAATACTTTGAGTGCCTCCTACGCGCTCGAACTCGTGTTCCTGAAGGACCCGCAACAAGGCAACTTGGGTTTCCCCCGGCATGTCACCGATCTCATCGAGAAAGATCGTCCCATCGTTCGCGACTTCGAAGCGCCCGGCATGCCGCTGAGTGGCACCCGTGAACGCGCCTTTCTCGTAGCCGAAGAGCTCCGCCGCGATCAGCGACGATGGAGTAACAGCGCAATTCATCCTCGAGAATGCAGACCGGGATCTACGCGACCGCTTGTGGATCGCCCGAGCGATCAACTCCTTTCCCGTGCCACTCTCACCGGTGATGAGAACTGTGGCATCGCTAGGAGCAACCCTCATCACCTGCGCGGTGACGCGGCAAATCGCTTCCGACGAACCGACGATTTCCTCAAACACAGATGTCGGCGGAATCTCGTCGCAAAGATCAATCGGCTGCCCATTCGGCTCTCCGCTTTTTTCCGTGCTGAACTGGGTCGCTGCATCATCGGTCAAATGGCCGGACACAGCAAAACCAGGCGATGTCCCGCTTGTCATAAGGCTTTCCTGACTACGGCGCGATACCCGCCAGTAGCTCCGACGAGGCCAGAGATCACCGGGGGGTTCTCTGTCGCCACTGTCGATCTGACATTTTCCGAATGGAGGTCCATGCCGCAACGGGTCGTATCATACAGCATCGATCTATCCTTTCTTCTTTCAACTCCTTGTTCGTTCGGGCTCCGAGGGCTTGGCTGATCGGTTCAGGACTGCAGACTGGTCACCTCGAATCGATTTGGCTCCTAGCCTCATCCCCGTCACTCAGTTTGAACTGAATCGCACTTCTATCAGCCCCCCACACGTTAGAATGTCGGCTGCCTCTTTAGTCGGAGCGGATAAGATACCGGAATATGCGTTGGAACCTACAACTTTTGGGGGAGAGAACCTCTAGGGTTCGGAAAGGTCGATGTGCTTTCTGCCGGATCGTCGGGCATCGATTGACCAAGCGCCGGGTCCGATCATGGCCAACGCTGCCGCCAATCCCGCCTGCGCAAGATTGACCTATGGATGGCGTGAATGCGTGAAAAATCGTGAAAGTGCGATCCATGTTTTAACGCCAGCCGCGAGGGCCCCCGCCAGTGGGGTGAACGCCCCGGCCACTAGAAGTATCGCGGCCGCGATACCGATTATTTAGAGAGCGATAGTCAACGGCGGCGGCTATTCACGGATGTCGCTGATTCCCAAGCCGATCAGCGCTGCCCCTGTGAGCAAACGTAGAAGAAGAAGACCCCCACCCGGGCATCCGCCGGCAAAAGTCGAAAATAGCCGCTGCACAATATCCCATAAAAGGATAGAAACTTTCGCGAAGAATCGGCAGGTCTGAAACCGGGATCGCGCTATCCCCATTTTGGGGGATCAAAGCTGGATAACTCCGCGCTTCAGGGCGGTTGTCACCGCGTGAGTTCGGTCGTTGGCGTGAAGCTTTGCAAGGATATTTGTGACATGGCTTTTCACGGTTTCCTCGGCGATGAGGAGTTTGCTTGCGATTTCCTTGTTCGCATTGCCGGCTGCAATCAATCGCAGGACCTCGATCTCGCGCAAAGACAGGTCGTCCTTCGCAGAATGTTCAGCGAGTTCGACCGCTATTTCGGGCGGAATTCGCTTTTGCCCCGAATGAACGGCACGGATGACATCCGGCAGATCTTTATTCACCTGGCCCTTTAGGAGGTAGCCCCTTGCGCCTGCCTTGAGCGCTCGAAGCACTTGCAGATCACCCGGGTAGGTTGTGAGAACAATGATTCGCGCGTTGGGAAAATCACTGCGAATCGCAATGATGCACTCGATGCCGCTCATTTCCGGCATTTGGAGGTCCATAAGCGTGACATCCGGCCGGTGCTCTTTGAACTCTGCAATCGCTTCCTGCCCGTCGGACGCCTCGGCTACCAACTTCATGTCGGGTTCGGCGTTGATCAGCGCAGCAATTCCCTTACGCAGCAGGGCATGGTCATCGACCGTCAGGATTCGAATTTGCCGGGCATCACTCGCCATGAGACCTCGAGTTATTGCGGAAGAGTGCGAATACGCGAGCTTCGGGGGGCCTGGCGTAAGCGACCGATGCCGGCACGGAAACCTGAACCTCCGTGCCCGCACCCGCCTCGCTCCAGAAGTCCAGTTGAGCGCCCGCGAGCTTCGCGCGTTCGCGGACTCCGGGCAAGCCCCAATGCCCAGCAAGCGCGCCTTCGTCGAGCACCTTGGGGTCAATTCCGATTCCGTTATCGCGGAACCGCACGCGAAGCTCCTGCGCGTCGTACCGAATCTCGACTTCGATCTTGCTAGCCCGCGCATGGTGGAAAGCGTTTCGCAGAATCTCGCGGCCCATCCGATAGAGCTCGTCCTGAAGAATCATTTTTATGTCTCGCGGCAGCCCTTCCACGGTAACGCGGAAAGCAGGGCTGCCGCCGTTCGAATCCGCAACTTCGGAAAGTTCCTGCCCGGCGGCCGCAAGGAGATGAGCCAGGTCCCTGGGAGCGGCTGAGCATGAGCGCAGGCCCCGGATGGCATCCCGACCCTCGACGATGGCCGCCTCGGCGCTGCGGATCGCCTCGTCCAAACTCTGCATTGCTTCGCCGGGGCGTCGTGGAAAGAGGTTCCGCGCAGCCTGAACTTCGAACAGAGAACCCTGGAAGCTCTGAAGCAGCGTGTCATGCAACTCGCGAGCGATGCGCTCACGTTCCGCCAAGCGTTCTTCGAGACGTACTTTCATACGCGCTGATTGCTGCCCAAGCCGAAATCGATAGACGCTGGTCAGCAGGATACATCCCGCCGCGACCATCAAGATCCGAAAAGCAGTGGTCTCATAGAAGAACGGCTGCTGTGTAATCCTGTAAACGATTCCTTGACGATCCCAGAAGCCATCGCCATTGCTCGCTCGCACGTGGAAGAGATACGACCCGTGAGGAATTGTCGTATAAACGGCTGCGCCATCCGGCCTCGCGTCCAGCCATCCTGAATCAATTCCTTCCAACCGGTATTGCAGGTGCGCTCTTTCCGGCGATGACAGTTCAATCGAGCCCAGTTGCAGCTCGGTATGATGGAGTCCCGGCGGGAGGATCAGTTCGCGACCCGCATTTTGCTTTTTCCGATCCACGTCGACCTCGCCGATGTACTCGAAAGGCTTGCGGGTAGTAGGCGAAACCCTGGAGAGATCCAGCATGGCTGCGCCACCCAAAGTCGCGACCCAGAGCTTGCCATCCTTGGTGGTCGTCATGCTCGGAAATCCTGAAGCGCATTCTTCCAGCAAGAAGCCATCGGTGCGCCCGAATTCCGTGTAGTCGAGAGGTTCCTGCGGATCGCCCTCCCAACTTCGCAAGCTGGCGGGGCCGATCCGAGTGACGCCTCCCGTTCCACCAGCAATCCACAGGTCGTGCTGAATCACCTGGATCTGTTCGCCGTTGAGATGTGCGATTCTCGCCAGTTTGCCGTCCTTGAGACGGCTGATCCCCAACCCCCCCACCGAAATGTAAAGATCGCCAAATGGGCTCTCTCCGGCAACACTCGCCCTTCGATTATCCTGCGGGTGAAAGGCTGCCACGAATTTGTCCCCATCGAGCCGGTCAATCCCACTCTTGGTCCCCACCCAGATCGCCCCGCTGCTGTCCTGGAAGACATTTAAGACTACAATGCTGGACAGCCCATCGGCTGTAGTGTAATTTCGAAAAACTCCTTCGCGGAGAAGCGTCAACCCTTGAGTCGTGGCAATCCAGAGCGACCCATCACGAGCACTGAGGATGCAGTTGACAGCATTGCTCCCCAGACCGTCGATTTGCGTGAAGGCCTGGAAATGACCGGCGTGAAAACGGAACATTCCGCCGCTGAAGGTTCCCACCCACAGATCGTGCTTCGAGTCCTCCGCCAGTGCGGTGACGCAGGTGTTGGTCAGCCCGTCCTTCTCGTCGTAAGTATGGAAACGGCCGCCATCAGGCCAACTGCTATCAAACCATGAGAGTCCGCCGCAATTATTTCCCGCCCAAAGCTTGCCATCCGCAGCGGCCAATACCGTCATCACCACATCGTTTGGAAGGCCGTCCGCTTTGGTAAAAGTTCTGATAGTCCGATTCTTGAATCGAACCAGGCCAGCGCCATTTGTGCCAATCCACAGGTTGCCATCACCGTCAGCAGTTATGCCGCGCCCATTGATTTCGGGCGCCACGCATTCGAGCGAGTCGGCGGAGGCTCGAAACAGGCCCGCCTCGGCCAGGAACCAGACGTTACCTGCGACGTCCTCATACACGTGCAAGACCTCATTTTTTCCCCTCGTCGGGTCAGGCAGAAAATGCTTCACGGACCCGCCAAATTGACGAAAGATGCCCTTTCTCGTGCCATACCAAGTCACTCCACTGCGGTCTTGCAGGACCTGAAATACATCGTCGGCGTGTATCCCTAAAGCTGTGGGGATCTCCGGGTGCTCGACCAGGCGGGATCCATCCCACTCGACGAAGCCAAGCGTGGTCGTGAGGAGCAGATGCCCGTTCCGCGCTTCCTCAATTTTATGGACGAGCCGGCCGGCGACCACTTGTTGAAAGTGGTCTTTTGCAAAATAGAAAAGGCCGTCGGGCGTACCGGCCCACAAGACTCCCTCGCGTGTGAAACGCAAACACCATACGGCGTCGGTTCGGTCCTGCCCCAAGTGATACACCGATGGAGTCTGCCTTCGCTGATCGATTTCCGCGTGCGGAAACCGCAAAACGCCGAACACGGTTCCAACCCAGAGGTCGCCGTCAGGCCCTTCTGCCAACGAACCAGCAATGATTTCCTTCGGCGGATCCGAGTTCATCTCGGCAAAGCGGTGTCCATCGAAGCGAAAGAGGCCGGGCGATGCGCTCACGATCAGGAAACCGTCTCGCGTTTGCAGGACGTCATTGACGACATTCGAAGGGAGGCCGTCCTCTGCCGTGAACGTATGACGGAGGTAGTCGGCTGCGAGTTTGCCTGCGCCGGCCGCAATCGCGGGCATTGTGGCTGCCAACACGGCAAGCGCGCATAAATGCACGCGGAGATCATGCATCTTCGATGCCCTCACTTCGCGCCTCTCTGGTGAGCCATTCACGGACATAGGGCGGACAATTCCTGAGTTCCGTTCCGTGGGCCTGGCTGCGAGCAAGGAGTCTCACGGCTTCTCTGTCGACGAGAAGTACGTTTTTCAAATCGATGACGAAGCCGCCCCGCTCCTGTTCCAGTACGCCGCGAAGCGTATTGACATGTTCCCCGGTAATCTGGCCGCTGACGAACAACACCACGAGACTCTCAGCGCTGACGACTCGATCAATTCTGCAGCTCATTGTACGTGCAGTTCAATCCTTCCGTTGCTTCGGACCCAACGCACAACTCGCGCCGCGATACAGAATTAGAACGCAAGCGTCCTTCCATTTTTAAATCTATGAAAATAAACGGGAAATATGCAAATGACGCTATTGCCGTCGGTGAATCACGCGAATCCCGTTAATTCCGCGAATCCAGCGGGTTGGAACCTGAGACAAGGCCTCATCGATCGAACTTAAACTGTTGCTTATTTATTTTCAAGGCTTTGATCCGGGTCTCGAGGGTGGATGGCGGAATTCGAAGCTTAGCCGCCGCTCCGGACGGTCCGGAAACCCGGCCTCTTGTTTCGGCGAGCGCGGCCTCGATAATCTCTCGCTCGGTTCGTGGCTCAACCTTCAAATCCTGCGACGTTTCACCCCTGGATTCCGGAGGAAAAGCTCTCTTGGAAAGCCATAACTCATCAACTGAAAAAACATCTGCGGAGTTCAAAATCATGGACCTTTCGATGATGTTCTGCAACTCACGGATGTTGCCAGGCCAATCGTAGGACTGCAACAGATCCAAGGTCTTCTGGTCGATCGACCGGATATTTCTGCCCGCGCGGTTGGCGTAGCGCTGCACGAAGTATTCGACCAGAATCAAAATGTCGTCTTTCCGTTCTCGCAAAGGTGGTATTTCGATGGGAAACACATTCAGCCGATAAAGGAGATCCTGGCGAAAGGTCCCATTCGCTATGGCGGCGTTCAAGTCCCGATTCGTGGCAGCGATCACGCGAACGTCGACGTGGATCGACGGACCTCCCCCCACTCGCTCGATTTCCCGCTCCTGAAGCACTCTCAATAACGCAGCTTGGGTGTCGGGCAAGAGTTCACCCACTTCATCCAGGAATATCGTTCCGCCGTCGGCCATTTCGAAGCGGCCAAGCCGACGCTCCGTGGCACCCGTGAAGGCTCCTTTTTCATGGCCGAACAATTCCGAGGAAACCAGCGTGGGCGGAAGCGCGGCACAATTCACGCTGACGAACGGACGACCGGATCTTTGAGATCGTTTGTGAACGGCACGGGCGATGAGTTCTTTGCCTGTACCGGTTTCCCCGGCTATCAGAACGGTGGAGTCGGTCGGCGCGACTTTGGCAATGCGGGAAAGGACGGCCTGCAAGGGCCCCGATGCGCCAACAATCTCCTCAAACATCGAAGCCTTGTCAATCTCCTCGCGAAGAGCAACATTCTGCTGCTGGAGCTTCTCCTCAGCTCTTTTACGTTCATCGATATCCGTCAACGCAAGATACCAACGCTGGATCTGTCCCTTGTCGTCGCAGACCGGGTTGCAACGAGCCAGAAACCAGCGATAACTTCCATCGCTTTTGCTTAGGCGTAACTCCAATTCGAAAGCAGCCTCATTAGAGACGGAAAGATCAAAATGGCTGGTCGCCCGTTCCCAGTCATCCGGATGAAGAGCCCCACCAAATTTAGATCTCCGCCGCCACTCTTCGAGATTAAGACCGAGGTAATCGAGCATGAAGCGGTTGGCGTAAAGGCGTTCACGATTGGGCCCATATACGGCGACAAGTTGAGGCGTCAAGTCCAGAATCTGACGGAACTCCCTTTCCTGCTCCCGGATCTTTTTCTCGGCCGCTTTGCGCTCAGTGACATCCATCACGGCGCCAATAAATTCGATCATTCCTGAATCGGTTGTTGAGGAATGCGCCACAATGCGGACGTGCTTGATCGAATCATCCGGCAATAAAAGGCGACACTCGACATGACAGCCCTGGCCATCACGGTAGGCCTTATCGATGCGTTCCTGAACTAGAGCCCGGTCTTCCGGGTGAACGCGTTGGAGAACACGCTCGACCGCGGGTTGGGTGGATCGGTCGTATCCGTAAATGCGGAAGGTTTCGTCCGACCAGAACATCTCTCCCGTGGCGAGCCTGCAACCGAAGCTGCCGGTCAGGCTCAGCCGCTGCGCTTCCGCCAGGTACGATTCACTTCTTCGGAGGGCCTCCTCTGTCCGCTTCTGTTCGCTCAAGTCGAGGACGAAAACGACTCCATCATCCGAACTGTGAAGCCGCGCGCCTCCAACCAAGACGGGCACGCGGCTGCCGTCTTTCCGGAAATACTCCTTCTCGTATGCCTGAAAAATCCCCGTTGCCAGGAACTCTGCCAGAGAGCGTTCGTCGCGCTCGCGCCATTCGGCCGGCGTCAGATCCGCCCAGCGCAAACGGCCTGCGAGGAGATCCTCACGGTCGTATTGCAGCAATTGTAGAAACGCCTGGTTGGCCTCGACGATCTCACCCTCGACGTTCGCGAAGAAGATCCCCAGAATACCGGCTTCGACCAAGCGCCGGATCTTATCCTCGGCTGTTTTGCGCTTAGTGATATCGGTTACCGCCCCAATGACCTCGATGTTGCCGGATGAATCGGAAACAGCGCGCCCTCTCACGTGGATGTGCTTGACCGCCCCGTTTGGCATGACCAGACGATACTCGTGTTCAAAATCTGTGCCCGGGGATACGCCTTCGATAACCTGCTGCGCGCGCGCCCTATCGTGCGGATGTATGCGCTGGAACACCATGTCCAAAGTCGGTTTCTCGGCGCGGCCGTACTCGAAAATCCTATAGGTTTCATCCGTCCAGACAATCTCGCCGCCATCGGGTTTCCACCCGAAACTGCCTGTCTGGCTGAGTCTTTGGGCTTCGGCCAGATACACTTCGCGCCGTTGCAGTTCCTGAGTCACGAGTTCGTGCTCCGTGACGTCTATGGCGCTGCCCATGTACTTTCTCAAGCTTGGGTCTTCGACGACAGGAGCTCCGACGCAGCGAATGTAGCGGACCTCGCCGTTGGGTCGCACGATGCGTTTGGTGACATCGAAGGGCGTAGCCTTCACCGAGAGTCCATCGATGAGGTTCGCCATGGACTCGCGATCCTGCGGGTGGATACAATCCAAGTATTCTGGAACCGTCGGCGGCTTGCGGTCCGGATCGAGGCCGTGCATCCGAAATAGCTCAGGAGACCAGTAGTCGAATCCGGCAGGATCGAAGGCCCAACTGCCCATGTGGGCAAGGCGCTGCCCTTCGGCGAGATTGAACTCGCTTCTTTGTAACTCCCGGGTGCTTTGGCGAAGCTGTTCTTCTGCTCGCTTGCGATCCTCAATATCGATACTCGATCCATACCACTTAACAATTTGGCCGCTCCCGTCGCGCTCCGCTACTTTGTGGTGGAGCATCCACCGGTATTCACCGTCTGAGCGCAGGACACGAGCTTCATACAGGAAGGGTTCGCCGCTGGCCAAAGACGCACGCCATCTTTCCACGATTCCATCGACATCTTCGGGATGGATGAACGCGGTCCAATTCCAGCCCTCCAAAGCCTCGAACGGCCGCCCTACGTACCTGAGCCATGTTTGATTGAAGAAATCGAGGTAGCCGTCCGGCCTACCCGTGTGAATCAGGCTGGGGGCCGAATTCACGAGGAGTTGAAGGTCCGAGGTTCGCTCCCGCCGGACTGCGCCATCTCCATTCGATGCCATGGTCGATATTGATATTCTATTCCCCTGCCTAGCCAGGGTCTATGCGAACGATAAACGGGAACCGGGTACGGCTACGGTCGCGGCGTCGACCGTCCCGAACGCTCTCTAAAGCGATTGGGCCGCGACACCCTCCGGGATGCGGAAGCGATATCCGATCCAGGGCTCGCTCAGGATGTATTCGGGATTGGACGGATTCTTTTCAATCTTCTTGCGGAGGGTGCAGATGTACGTACGTAGGTACTCCAGTTCGCCTCCGTACTCAAGACCCCAAACCGACCGTAGCAACCTCACATGCGTCAGGAGAACATTTGCGTTCTTCATCATGAATGCGAGGAGATCGAATTCTTTCGGAGAAAGATGAATTTTGTCATTGCCACGCCAGAGCATGTGACGCTGCAGATCCAACTTCAGATTTCCGACCTGAATCACACCCGCGGTCCACGATGCACCCAAGCCTGGTCGTCCGAGAACCTCTCGCATGCGTGCCGCAAGCTCGCCTGTCACCTTCTGCGCCAGATCTTCCGCGATGGGGAGCACGCATCCTTGAGCGCGGAAGAAAAGAAGAAGTTGTGACGTAACGTTTTGGAATAAGTCAGCAGACACGGTTCCTTGCCGAGGACTTCCGCTAACGAGCAAGACAGTCTCGCAATCAACAGCCACCGGATCGACCTGCTGTCGGAGTGTTTCCTGGTTAAGTGGATTTTGGTTAGTCATGCCACTTGATAGCGCATTTGTTTTTCCATAGAGATCGGGAACTTCAACCTGTGCTTTCTAGGATTTAATACTGAGGCCCGGTCCCGTCCAGGACGAATTCGTCAATTATTGATGAGGTCTCGTCGCCCGATATTTATAGGTCTATAGTGAAGAGCACCTCCCAGCAGCGCCCACAAGATTTGCAAGGTCGTTTCGCGACCATCAGACCTGATCGGCGCCCTGCCGCAATTAGGAGTTCGCGGCTTGGTCAATGAGATCGGTAACCGCTCGCGGTTGTGAGACGTACACCGCATGGCTTCCTTTTGTTTCCGCGATTGTCGCGCCAGCCCGCTTTGCCATCGCCCGTTGCGCGTCTGGAGGGATCATTCGGTCGTCGTCACACTCGAGTTTTACTAGATCAGTCATCGAGGGAGGAGGCTCGAAGCGGGAGCTTCGGAATTCAGCGCCTTCCTGAAAAAATACATCGCCACGTGGGCGGGAGAAGCCGGGATTCTTTGACTGTTTCCGATCGTCCGTTGTGCTTCTCAGCAAGCAAGAGACGAGCGCCTGGTTTTGTTGGATCGCCGGGCAGGCTGGACGCCAAGAATGCGGCAGGCGACTAGGTTTCGGGCAGCTCGAACTTTGGCAGCTACCCGGCCCGACCGTTCTTTGCATTGATTTCATTGGACTTTTGCTTCGACAGACAGTGGCACGACCGGTGCATCAAGCGTATGCAGGTACGGCAGCGAAAGGCACCGAGTACCGACAAACCGATGCGCACAATCGAAACCAACGAAAATAATCCGGCGATCACCCTCAGAGGAAAGGGTCCGCTGCAAGTCCTGGCAGCAGTGGCGCTTGTGATGCTTTCCTGGCCGACAGGGGCGGGTGCTGCTGACCTCAAGCCGGAAACCCTCCAAGCTTGGGACGCGTACCTCCAGGCCGCGAAAGCCCGCAACCAGAAACACCTGGCCGACGGCGCCTCTTTCCTTTCGATCGACGCTGATCCCGCCATTGCCGCGAAGCTCCATCAGGGCGAGATCGTAGTTTCACCGGCCAAGCCGAATGTTCCCATCAAGGTTCCGTCGGGACTTATCCACGATTGGGTCGGCGCCATCTTTATTCCCAACGCATCGATCGCCGATGTCATGCGCGTCGTGCGTGACTACGGCCGCTACCCGGCGATTTACCATCCCAATGTCGTTGGCTCCAAACCCATCGAAATGGGCGAGTCCGAGGATCGTTTTTCGATGGTGATCATGAACAAGTCATTCTTTGCGAAGAGTGCATTGGACAGCGACTACCGGTCGACCCGCGTCCGCGTCGATGACCAGCATTGGTATATCACGAGCGAGACAACTCGCGTTCAGGAAGTCGCCGACTATGGCGCCGCATCGCAACATTTGCTGCCTGAGGATCAGGGCAAAGGAATTATTTGGAAGCTGTCCAGCTTTGCGCGGCTCGAAGAACGCGATGGCGGAGTATACATCGAACTGGAAGCGATGGTCCTCAGTCGCGATATCCCGGCGGCTTTGCGCTGGATCGTCGATCCGATCGTGCGGCGGGTGTCGCGCAACTCACTCGAAACATCGCTCCAGCAGACTGCCGATGCCATCCGGACCTCCATGACAACCATGACCCGGCATCGCGGCCTGATCCCTGCCGCTACCTCATCGTTCCGTTGAGGACCGGGAAATCAAAGGTCGGCGCCCTAAATGCTCCGTTCTGCGAGCCAGGCTGAAACGTGGATCAAGAGATAGTCAATCAGACTTCTTACCGACGGCAACATTCCCCGCGGGGTCGGATAAACGAGATGGAGAATATTCTTCGCGCCGGACCAATCCGGCAAGACTCGTTCAACGAGCCGGTCTCTCAGGGGCGCGGAAATCACTTGTTCCGGTAGCAATGCGATGCCGATACCGCGAATCGCCGCGTGAAGCCTCACGCGCAGGTCACTTGTTACAAGCCTCGGCTTCAGCTCAATCTGTTGCGTCCGATTATCGAGACTTGCCAGCTTCCATCGCGCCCCACCGTCGAATATGTCGTCGGTGCTGGCGACCGTGTCGAACTTCGGCAGGTCGGCCGGATTTTCGGGGCGCCCATGGTGATGGAGAAAGGCGGGACTGACTACCAGCGCACGCCGGGAATTCCCGAGGGTCTTCGCGACGAGTCCAGCCACGTCCTCTATGAAAGGTAATGCGCGAATCGCGATGTCAAATCGTTCCTCAATGACATTGACGGTCCGGTCTGTCGCTTCGACGTAAACAGAAACCTTTGGGTGCGCCTCCATGTAGCCGGGGAGTGCATGAGCCAGACATCTTTGCGTCAATAAGACCGGGCAGCATAGGCGAACGAGGCCTGCGGGTTCGCGCCGCAATTCCGCCACGCTGTCGTAGGCCGCCTGCGCTCCCTCGACCGTCGCTAAACATCTTTCAAAGAACCGCTGCCCGGCTTCTGTGACAGCGAAAACCCGAGTCGTGCGTTGCAGTAAACGAACACCCAACCGTCTTTCCAATGCAGCGATCCGCCGGCTGAGGCGTGTTTTCTCAACGCCGATGATCCGCGCCGCGGCAGAAAAGCCGCCGTACTGGACGACCGAGGCAAAGAAGTAGATATCGTTTAGGTCTTCCATCTATTGTTGCTTGCATGCACCAATCTTTTGCGAATCGGCATCTGGCAAGGGTACTGTTGCCTTGATAAATTCAAATTGTATGTCAAGTCAAATCCGCCCTTACGAACCCCTGACTTCCCAAAACGCGGCACTCGTCCTCGTAGACCATCAAATAGGCCTTATGACGGGCGTCCGCGACTACTCCACTGGCGAGCTGAAGCACAACGTCGTAGCCCTGGCCAAAGCGGCCAGAGTGCTGAAGCTCCCGATCGTCGCTACCACGACGGCGCGTGACAGCATGTGGGGCCCGACGTTCCCGGAACTCGTCGAAGCGCTGGAAGGCATCGAGATTATCGACCGTTCGTCGGTCAACGCATTCGACGATGCGCGCGTGTCTCGCGCCATCGAGGCGACCGGCCGCAAGAAACTGATCTTCGCCGGCATCTCGCTCGAAGTCTGTGCAGCGTTTCCGGCCATGACAGCCGTGGGCAAGGGGCTCGACGCTTACGTGGCGGTGGACGCCTCCGGGACGTTCAGCGAGACCAAGCGGGAAGCGGGGCTCCTGCGCATGCTTCAGGCGGGCGTCATCATCTCGGATTACACGACCTTGATGGTTGAAATCCTCAAGGACAACGCGCGACTGGAGGCGGGCGGGGTCTACGCCGCAATGGACATGGGCTGGGCCAAGCTTGTCGGTCAGATCGCGCACGCGTACGGAAAGTAACCCGCCGCCATGTAGGCGGTCGCCAGCGAAAAGAGCCTCCACAGCGCCAGTTCGACCGGCATTCCCCACCCCCACCCTCTTCGAAATCGTCTCGCATGTAAGTGCGTGGGATAGACCAAAGACACCTGAGCATGCTGCGAAGATCCAATGGCCCTGATCCAGTTCGAACCGAACTGTACATCAGATATTATGAAGTGTCATGGTCGGGCGACAGACCTCAGGAATGAGGGCGGAACTCACCTAGAGTGACAAGGGCAATGGAAACACGTAAGGAGCTGAAGGAAATCCCGCTCTCTCAACCTGTCGTTAGTCCGCTCACGCGGTCCGCGATCTTTCTGGTTCTCTGCATTCGTCGTGGGCAGGAGAATTGTGCTGCTTTGCGGTCCTTCTTTTCGGGCTTTTCGGGCTTGGTGCGGGCCGTGGAGTTTCGGGGGGGTGAGGCGGGCCTTACGTGCGTCGTGGGCATCGGATCCGAAGCCTGGGACGAACTGTTTGGATCGCCGCGTCCGGCAGAGCTTCATCCGTTTCAAGAAATACGCTCGGGGGGACGCCATGCCGTCTCAACGCCCGGAGATATCTTCTTTCACATTCGTGCAAAGCGTCCCGACCTCTGCTTCGAACTGGCAGCGCAGATCATGGATGGTATCGGCGCCGCGACGTCCATTGCCGATGAAGTGCACGGATTCCGCTATTTTGATGAACGAAGTATTATTGGGTTCGTGGACGGCACGGAAAACCCGCGAGGCGAAGCAGCACGTGAATTTGCGATCGTTGGAGCCGATGATCCTCCCTTCGCCGGCGGTAGCTATGTCATCGTGCAGAAGTATATTCACGACATGAAGGGCTGGAATTCTCTTCCTGTCGAGACACAAGAGCGCATTATAGGTCGTAAGAAGCTCTCAGATATCGAGTTGAGTGACGCCGAGAAGCCGACTTTCGCTCACAATGCGTTGACCACCATCGAGGAAAACGGCAGCGAACTAAAGATATTGAGAGACAACATGCCCTTCGGAAGGCCGGGGCACGGCGAGTTCGGAACATATTTCATTGGATATAGCCGCTCTCCGCAGATCACGGAGACCATGCTCCAAAACATGTTTGTGGGCCGTCCCCCGGGTAACTACGATCGGCTGCTCGATTTCAGCAAGCCTGCTACCGGAAACTTGTTTTTCGTGCCGACATCAACTTTTCTGGATAATATTAGCGGCGATGTACCAGAATCCGGCGCCGCTGATGCAGTGCAGCAAGCCAGCGCACCGGAGACTTCGGCTTCGCAAGATACATCACTTGGAATAGGATCACTGAAGGGAGAGAGATGAATAACCTCCATCGGGAACTGGCGCCCATCTCAGAGGCAGCGTGGTCGCAGATAGAACAGGAGGCTACTCGCACCCTGAAGCGGTATCTGGCCGGCCGGCGAGTTGTCGATGTCCCTGCGGCGGGAGGTATTGCGCTTCCGGCGGTTGCAACCGGCCATCTGCGGACGATTTCCGCCCCAATGGAAGGCATCATCGCCAACCAGCGGGAAGTGGTGCCGCTGGTGGAATTGCGAGTTCCATTTGAGTTATCTCGCCAAGCGATCGACGATGTGGAGCGCGGATCTGAAGATTCCGACTGGCAGCCCGTAAAGGACGCGGCGAAGACCCTTGCCTTTGCTGAAGATCGCGCCATTTTCAATGGATATAGTGAAGCTGGCATCCAGGGCGTTCGCGAAGCCACCAGCAATCCCATCGAGGTGCTACCGGCAGATGTGCGCGACTATCCCGATGCTGTCGCGCGCGCTCTGAGCCGTTTGCGTCTCGTCGGCGTAAACGGCCCCTATTCGGTTTTGCTCGGCGCAGAGGAGTATACCGCTCTCGCGGAAACGCGCGATCACGGCTATCCCGTTCTCGAACACGTCAAACGCATTGTGGATGGCGATCTGGTCTGGGCGCCGGCTATCCAGGGCGCGTTCGTCCTGTCCACGCGCGGCGGCGACTTCAAGCTGACCATCGGGCAGGATGTCTCCATCGGCTTCTTAAGCCACACCCAGTCTGCGGTGAGCCTCTATCTTCAAGAAACGTTCGCCTTCCAAGTGCTTACCAGTGAGGCTTCGGTGGCCATATCACCGGCGCAGAAGACTTCGTAGAGGGCTATCCCGCTTGTCTGCCCTGATCCACGGCGAGCGCGCAACCGGGTCGTGGCGTGGGGACGTGGTTCGTGGCGAAGGTCTCTTTGAAGCGCCGTCGCAACTTGTAGCATCCGCCGTCCTGTGTGTTGGCCGGATCTTGACCAGCATCAGGTCCTCCGCTTCACCGTTGCCCACGCGTTCGATATCAGGAGCATGGATGCCGCCGATGAGCGATGTCACCCGAGGCGACACCAGCGGGCACGAAAATGGCTACCCAGTTGGCGCTGGACCATAGCGGATTCTCGAGAGAGACGGAACGTTTCCCATCGCCGCCAATCACTTCGCGGCGCTGAACGGGCTCTTCCCGCTCGCGGCGTCGAAGGCCAGATGAAACGGCCGGATCGACTCCACCGCCAGGATTGCATCCACCACCCCGGGATCGTGTTCGGCGATCGCCCGTACTTCCGCCTCGTCTCTTGCGTTATACAGGATCAGTCCGCCTGAATCGTCCAGAAACGGGCCCGCCAACTGTAGCGCGCCCCTGGTCATCTGCTCCTGCAAATACCGTCCGTGATTCCCCAGGGCCTGCTCCCCGGCCGGTTTGCCCGCCACCCACTTCGGTCCGCGCTTCAGCAGCACCACGTACTGCTTCGAAGAAGGCTGGCTCTGGGCTACCAACCACCCAGCCACCGCCAATGCAGCAACAAGCGCGCCGATACGCGCAATTCGGGAAAACAACATCCCCTCACTGTACCTGTTTCGGGGACAGTTCTGAGCGATGTCGCCCGAGGCGACACCCGCGAGGGCATGAAAATCGCTACCCCGGCGGCGGTGTCCAGGCTTTGTTTCGGCGAAAATCACGCAGGCCTCGGTCCTCATCTCATTTCCTCGCGGCGGTCTTCACGAGGTGGTGCAGATATACGTGCTGCTCTCGTGCGTGTGGGCATCGGCGCATGGTTATTTCTGGAGAATATTCAGAACGACAGCCGACGCGGAGTCAGGTGTGTGCCACAGGTGCTGAGTCGCTTTGACAAAGTCGCTGGGCTGAGCACTCGGAATTCGTACGAACGTTTGCGGATTCAAGTCGGTCAACGGAAACCACGAGCTCTGCAACTGGACCATAATCCGATGTCCGCGCAAAAAGGCGTGGTTCACGTCGGGCATCTCGAAGTGGATCGGGGTCACCTTCCCCGGCCGCAATGCCTCCGGGATCGAAAACGACTTCGAAAACCGCGCGCGCATCGGCTCACCCCGGACGAGTTGCTGATATCCCGGCGCGGGCCCGCTGGCTGGGTTATGCCCGCCTGTTGGGTATTCATCGATGAGCTTCGCGTCGAAATCGGCATCTGTGCCACTACTCGACACGTACAGGCGAACCGTCACGGGACCCGCGACGACGATGTCCTGATCCAGTGACTCGGTTCTGTATGTGAGGACATCCGAACGGCCAGCGACGAACCTCTGATCACCGTACATGTACTCCGATGCGAGTTCTGTGGATGGATGCTCCAGATATGGGACTGGCTTTGCCGGATCGCTGACATATTCATCGAAGGAGCCCTCCGGCTGGGAGGGTTGCTCGAACGTGAGTTTTCCGTTCGCATGCAGGTAGAGGCTCCTGGGCTGCGCACTGGCAGGGGGCCAGGTTTGGTACCGCCGCCATTGGTTCGTTCCGGTTTCAAACACCATTGCGCCAGGGAGGTTCGGATTCGGTGCGTCTTTCAAATAGCGCTGAAAGAAGCCAAAGAAAAGCTGGTCGCGGAAGAAAGCGGCTGTATGGGAACCGAAATCAAGCGGGCCTAGTTGCCTCCCCTCAGAGCGCAGCCAGTCTCCATGCCCCCAAGGCCCCATGACGAGCAGACTCGGCAAGCCGGGATTCCTTTCCGCGATGGCATGGAAGGTGCGAAGAGTGCCGGCAAGATCCTCGGCATCGAACCACCCACCGACATTCAGCACGGGGCAATGAACGTTATGGAGGTGCTGCGAGATGTCCCGTACTTTCCAGTAGTCATCAAAAGTATCATGCCGGATGTTCTCGTCAAGCAGAGGATTGCGGACCAGCTTTCGAACTCGATCAGCGCCGGGTCCGCGTGTAAGAAAGAACTCGTATCCGTCCGAGGTCCCATAGTCAAAGAAGCGGCCGATTTCGGGGGACGGGAACTCCGGTTTAGCGGTCCGAGGCTTGAAGTAGTTAGCGTAAATCTGAAACTGCTCGGCGAGCATGAACGCGCCATTGTGGTAGGCGTCATCTCCCAGGAACAAATTGGTCATGGGAGCCTGGGTCGAAGCGGCTTTGATGGCGGGATGTGAATCAATTATGGAGGCCGCGGCATAAAAACCCTGGTAAGACATGCCCCAAACGCCGACCCTTCCGTTGTTGGACGGCGTCTCTTTGAGCAGCCACTCCACGGTGTCGTACATATCGGTGCTTTCGTCTGTCTCGGCGGCCTCGGGCTGGTCCACGTGCGGCCGCATATCGATGAACTCGCCTTCAGACTGAAAGCGCCCGCGTACGTCCTGGAAGACGAAAATGTAACCGGCGCGGTCGAATTCGGAGGAGGCGCCGAGTTGCGGACGATACCGGTCTTCACCGTACGGCTGCACGCCGAACGGAGTTCGCTGAACCAGAAACGGATAAGTCTTCGATCCGTCTCTTGGCGCGTAAACTTGCGTGAAGAGCTTGACGCCGTCGCGCATCGGGATGCGGTATTCGTGCTTGACGTACCGTGCTTCCGTCTGCCGCGGGCCATCCGTGGTGCTGACGAAGTAAGATGTGGCCACCGCAACCGCTGCAATCGATAGCGCAATTCCAATGCGAACCCGGCTGAACCGCATCGGCACCTTGTGATGATTGTCCCAAAGGAGTCTCCGAATTCGCAAGACCGGGCGCTGTGCGCGACATTAGAACAGTTCCGCCCGGAAAACGCGGCGCACTGCGATCGCTGGTCGGCTTGTAGCCGGCGATTCGGGAGGCGGTCACTCGGCCTTGTAACACCCATCTAACGGAAGCGAGTCCATCTGGTTGTCCGGAGTCCGAATCTAGCCCATGGACGCAACTAGCTAAGGCACCTGCTCTAGGCCTGTCCCAACGCCATGCCTGGACAGTCGACGAGTTGGCGCTTCACATTCAGTGGCTCGACGACCCCGCGTCTCTCGGAGGCGACCTCTCGCCCTCGCGGGTCGCGATGTAGAATCAGTCTGTGATACGCCTCTCAAGTCTCCTCTTCACATCCCTGTGCTTCCTATCATGTCTACCGGCTCAGCCGCCCGGCCCAAGAGCCCCGCGTCCTGCGCCACCAACTCGCGATCCGCACACGCCCGGTTACGTTCAAGCCACGGAACTCGCCGACGGTACCCTGCCTTCACCGAAGGCCAACGGGGATTTCATCGTTGGTCCGACCCATACCCCGGCGCCAGAAATCTCGCGCAATGAAGCTGTTTCGCCGGGTACGATTTACAACTTCACCATCGAATCCAAGGACAGCAAACTGTACCCTGGCATCGCCCGCGACGCGGGCACATTCGGCGTGGCGGACCCACACGACCCGGCGAAGCTGGTTGTGACCACAAGTCATCCGGCGCCATACACGCGCAAGGTCGCCGTCTATGTCCCAAAACAATATGTGCCGGGAACGGTTGCACCGTTTATCGTCGGCGCGGATGGGCCAGACCCACTGCTGTTCGCCGCGCTCGATAACCTGATCGCGCAGCATCGCGTGCCGGTGATGATCGCGATCTCTATTGGAAACGGGAGCGGCGATGCGCAGGGCAGCGAGCGCGGCCTCGAATACGACACCATGTCGGGCCGCTACGCCGAGTTCGTTGAAACGGAGTTACTGCCGTTGGTGGAAAAACAATACAACGTCAAGCTGACCCGCGACCCGAACGGGCGCGCCACCATGGGATGCAGCTCCGGAGCATCGGCCGCCATGATTATGGCCTGGTTTCGCCCCGATCTGTTCCGCCGCGTTCTGAGTTTTTCCGGAACGTTCGTAAATCAGCAGTGGCCGCCGAGCCCGGAAACTCCACACGGCGCCTGGGGATTTCATGAATCGCTGATTCCCAACTCCGGGAAGAAACCCATCCGGATCTGGATGGAGGTGGGCGACCGGGATCTCTACAATCCCAACATCATGCTCGATAACATGCACGATTGGGTTGTGGCGAACGAGAACATGGCCAAAGCTTTTGCGGCGAAGGGCTACCCATACCAATTTCTGTTTGTGAAAAATGCCGGGCATTGCGACAAGGCGATGAAGGAGCAGACCCTGCCTGAAGCGCTCGAATACGTGTGGCAGGACTACCCGCACACCTCCGCTAAGCCCTAAAGCGGAATAACGGCTTTCGAGCCCTATATCGGACACTATCGGCCCGATTCCCCCGGTACGTAGTTCATACGGGCACTCACGTGATCTTCACAACGCAACTGCTGGCCAACGCCGAGGTGCGGCTCGCTACCGCGCAACGAGCATTACACTAAATACGTCAACCCGCGGGAATACATTCTTCCCACTCGGGATTTGGCGATCCAGATGGCTGCGGACATCTGCTGCCGTTCGTGCGCGGCGATTTCGCGGACATCATCTGCTGCGAATGCGGCGCAACTATCCGGACCATACACGCCGCTGACCTCCGTCGAACGCTCGACGAAATCCGTTTTGCCGTTCCTTTAATCTGCGGCCCGGCTTCTCTCAAATTCTGCCACTTGCCTATCGATTTGTGTGGGAGACTACCGCTGGCAGTATACTCAAAAAACGGTGGGGAAAATTGTTTGAGCAATGAATACTGCGCTGGCCGTCCGGAGAACATAGCAGTTATTTGCCGCGATGAATCGGGTCAAGTCAGATCCTGAACGGGACCCGGCCGTGAAAGCTCCAACCAAGTCCGCCTCAAATAGTAACGGGCATTTGACTCATCCCAAGTATCGCGCCGATATTGACGGGCTTCGAGCGGTCGCGGTCCTTTCCGTTGTTGGATTCCATGCGTTTCCTAAGTTGATCCACGGCGGCTTCATTGGGGTCGATATCTTCTTCGTCATCTCGGGATTCTTAATTTCGACCATCCTGTTCGGCAGCCTGGAAAGAGACAGCTTTAGTTTCGTCGAGTTTTACTCGCGCCGCATCCGGCGCATCTTTCCCGGGCTGATTGTGGTCCTGATCGCAACCTTGACTGCCGGCTGGTTTCTGCTGCTGGCCGACGAATACAAGCAGTTCGGCTCTCATCTGGCTGGAGGAGCCGGCTTCATCTCGAATCTCATTTTGTGGAAAGAGAGCGGCTATTTCGACAATGCTGCAGAAACAAAACCCTTGCTTCATCTATGGTCTTTGGGGATTGAAGAACAGTTTTACATCCTTTGGCCTTTGCTCTTGTGGGCCGGCTGGAAACGAAACCTCAATTTGCTGGCGATCACAGGCACCCTCGCAATCATCTCGTTTGCGTTGAATATGAGTGAGGCATATCGCGACGCCGTTGCCGACTTCTACTCCCCGCAGACACGTTTTTGGGAGTTGCTGATTGGAGCGGGGCTTGCATATGCCGCTCTGTACCACAAAAGTTGGTTCCCACACTACGAACCGCCGGTCAAAAAAGAAGGCCGCAGACCTAAGCCTCCACCTCCTCGGCTTCTGGGCAGCGCGCGGTTAGCAAATTTGCAATCGGTCCTAGGCGCGACGCTCATCACCGTCAGCCTTCTTTACGTTAGCCGAGATAAGGCATTCCCTGGATGGTGGGCCGCGCTGCCGACTCTTGGTACCGCTCTACTTATTTCCGCCGGTCCGCGTGCATGGCTGAATCGGATCGTCCTTTCGAACCGATTATTCGTGTGGTGCGGATTGATCAGTTTTCCGCTCTATTTGTGGCATTGGCCCCTGTTGGCATTTCCGAGGATCTTGCACGGTTCGGCGACATCAGATAAGGCGCGGCTGTTCGCCGTCCTGATTGCTGTCATTCTGGCGTCTTTGACCTATCTGCTGGTTGAAAAGCCGCTCAGGTTCAACGCTTACAGCAAGACGACGACAGTGGCATTGGTGACGGTGATGATCCTGGTGGGCAGCATCGGCTACTTTGTGTACAGGCAGGGCGGGCTTGCGTTCCGAGCAGCCACGAATCCTGAGATTCACAACGAAGGCGACATGGACCACTTGTTTTTTCACGAGTATTCTCAAAATCACTTTTTCCCGTGCACGCCGCAGAGCATACGGAAAGACGCGGAATTGTTTGGCGACGTGGTGCGATGTCTTCAGTCGAAAAAAGACCAGCCGATTGACATCGCCATTGTTGGGGACAGCCACGCGGAGCAGCTATTTCTGGGACTCGCCGAGGCGCTGCCAAATCAGAATGTCACATATTATTTCAAGATGACCACGCCGATCGCAAGCGATCGGGAGTTCTCCCCGATATTTCAATATGTATTATCGGATCGCAATATAAAAACCGTGATTATCTCGGCATTCTGGTATCACAAGACCTCCATGGTGCCGAAGGGCAGCGACCTCGAAAGGGAGTTGTCGTATACCGTCGAAAAACTTGGTGTGGCCCATAAAACCGTCTATATCACCGATGATGTGCCTGATTTTTCATTCGACCCGAAGCGGTGCAAATACTCAAGACGATTCGGTGGTGAGAACAACTGCGTCGACGACAAGTCGCTCTTCTACCGGCGGCTAAAAACCTACTATCCGCTCCTCGAATGGGTCGCGCAAAAACACGCCAACGTGAAGCTGGTGGATACGGCGAAGTACTTCTGTTCGTCGCAGTTCTGCACAATGGCCATAAATGGCAAACTAATGTACCGCGACAACAATCATTTGAATCTGAATGGGACGCGGTATGTGGCGCAGAGGTTTTTGCAGGAGTATCCGCAGCTTGCTAATAACAGCGGGTACAACCCCTGACAACCGTCTATGTGGCAGGCTGTTTTACTTGCCATGATCGGCAACGCATCTTCTGCCGGCGCTGTGATGCACACGGGCTGACCGGTGAGTCTCGCCCCGTCTATCGTTTCCGTTTATCCGGCCGATATACACTCATGAGTTTGATGGTTGATTTGCTGCGAGACCAGCTGATCGAGGACGTACTCGTCGATTCGGAGGTCGTGTACATTATGTTGAACAATGGGACGCAGATCACGATTAAGGGAGTGGTTGTGGTCGAGCCCAAGCTCTCGGATCACTGTGTATCCGCCGTAGCGCAAAGCGCGATGGCCAAACGAGACCTTCCCGTCTAGATCATCTCTATCAGCACTAGCGCCGGCGCGTATGAGCAACTCCAAAATTCGCGGGGGATGAGTCCGCCTAGCGGCAAGAACGTCGCAAACGAATCGCCTCCGCTGCGGCTGTTCCGATCCCCGCGATTGGACAGACGGTCGACCTCAATCCATTTTGGGCATCTCAGTGGAACGGACGTGATTCCTCGCTTGCTCCGTAGTGAGCCGCCGCGGAAAGCGCTCAAATTCCGGTCGTCACCAAGTCCGGCACAAGAAAACAAATAGCAGCCCGATGGCAATCGCGCCGAGCCTTCGACCCGATGCGCAGGGAGGCTCACCGATCCACAACAGCTTCTCTCGGGGATTTAACACGCTTTGAAACAATGCGCGTCCATCCATAGCCTAGAGGATCGACCGAATCGATGGGCCGCTTTAGTAATAATCCGCAGCCCCTTCCGCTTTCGAACCTTTGGAGTGCGCCGCCAACACTTTCAGCGACACCAGGTTAGCGGTCTCTCCAAATGCGCTGGCTGCTGGAAGCTGGCTGGCCCCGCGGTTCCCAGGTTGGCACCCACTCCGTCCACTAGGAAGCAACCCGCCGTAAACGCGCCGACCGCGTTCCCGATCGATTGAGCTGACAGATTTGTACATGCTCGGTATTATGTTCGTAGTCAACTCGGGGACACTTCGCCCCCGTTTTTGGCGTAGAGCCTAGAGCCGCCGTAGAGCCTTGAAAACGGGAGGGATAGATGGTCGGGGCGAGAGGATTCGAACCTCCGGCCTCCTGGTCCCGAACCAGGCGCTCTACCAGGCTGAGCCACGCCCCGAGAAATCAGCGATTTAGCTGCTCGAAGCCAGTATAGCACCATCCAGACGCGCCTTACGCCTCAGATTCCGCCCTTGGGGAATTTCTCCTTGATCCAGTCAACGAATTTCTCCGGAACAGCCATGGTGGAGAGTCGGCCTTGTCGAACCAAGGCCCAGTCGTCGAACAATTTCGACTGCTTCACTTCGGCCAGCGTAACGGGCGGCTCCAATTCCGATAAGAATTCCAGGTCGGCAACGGCGGATTTCGGATTTTTCGGATCCGGGCGTCCCGGCGCCACCACCTGAGCGAGTCCCACAATCGCCGAAACTCCGCCGCTGTGGTAAATGAACACCCGGTCGCCTACCTGCATCTCTTTAATCGCGCTCACGGCTTGAGGATTTGTGACCCCGTCCCAAACGGTTTTTTTATCGCGCTTGAGGTCTTCAATCGAGTAAACAGATGGCTCCGTTTTAGCCAGATAGTAGCGAATTGGCGCAGTATGTTTCATGTTCTGGACGACCTCGCAAAATATTGTTTTATAAATAGTAACAGGGTAGCCACGACCCGTGGAGAACGTTGTAGAATAATTAAAGTGGCTCGAAGTGTGTCCCGCACGCGTGTTGGAGGAGGAACGTTGGTCCCGAGAAGCCTTGCATTCCCTATTTTCCTGATGGCGACGGCGCTTTTCGCCTCGGCGCAAAGTCAGAGCCAGCAGCAGCAGCAGCCCCCCCCCGACAAACCGGCGGATGGGCCGAAGACTCTTCCCAATAGTACGGGATCGTTGGGCTCCGGAGCGCCCATCGATCCGAAGACGTATGTGATTGGTCCTGAGGATGTTCTCTCGATCGGGGTGTTCCATGAGGCGGAACTGAGCAGATCGGAATCCGTCCGGCCCGACGGAAAAATCACCATGCCCCTGATTGGAGACCTGCAAGCGGAAGGGCTCACGCCGGATCGATTGAGAATTCAGTTGAAACAGGCTCTCTCCACCTATATCAATAATCCAGATGTGACGATTACTGTCATGGCGGTGAACAGCAAGCGGTATACCATCGCCGGCCAGGTAATGCGGCCCGGACCGGTGGCGCTGGTTTTGCCGACCAAGGTTTTCGATGCGCTGAGCAGTGTTGGTTTCCGGGACTTTGCAAATACTAAGAAGATCGTGATTATCCGGGGGACGAAGCGGATTAAGTTCAATTACAACGAGGTCCTGCATGGTAAGCATCTGGACACAAACATCTTGCTCGAGCCCGGCGACACCATATACGTTCCCTAGTTTTTTCGTTTCAAGTTGAAGGAGTATTAGCGCAATGCAGCCAACCGAAGGGATGAGTATTCCGAGAAGGACGCTCGATGTCGAAGATTATATCGACATCACACGGCGCCATAAAGGCTGGATTTTCGGACCGTTTCTTTTCACGCTGGTGGTGAGCGTCGTCGGCGCTTATATGTGGCCGGATAGCTATACCTCGCAGGCTATGATCCGAATCCAGCCGCAGCAGGTGCCGGAGGAAATGGTGCAGGCCGCTGTGAGCCAGCGGATGGAACAGCGCATGAGCGCCATGGTACAGACCGTCGAGAGCCACTCCGTACTCGCCAACATCATCCAAACCTTCAACCTCTACCCCAAACTTCGCGCGCAGGAGCCGGTCGAGGACGTCATCGAGGAGATGAAGAAAAAGGATCTTAATATCGCCCAGGTAGTCACCTTGGCTGGCGGCGGAGACCGCCGGTCGGCCCCTGCCTACGCCATCACATTTTCCTACGAAAATCGCTTCCTGGCCCAGAAAGTAGTCGGGGAGCTGGTCAGCCGCCTGACCTCCGAGAGCATCCGTAACAAGACAGAAGGCACCTATCAGACCACGGAGTTCATAAAAGAACAGCGAGACAACGCCATGAAGGAGCTGAACGAAATCGAAACCAAGCTACAGGCGTTCCAGACGGAGAATAACGGTCGGTTGCCGGATCAGCTCGATTCGAACGTGCGCCAGCTTCAGGCTTTACAAGTCCAGGTGGCAAACATCGGCAGTCAGATCAGCCGCTCCAATCAGGACCGGTTGCAGTTGCAATCGCAGATCCAGATTTTTAAGGACAGCCAGACGGCCATCGCGAAAGAGCAGCCGATCGAGCAACAAAGCCGCGAGTTTCAGCAGAAGAACCTGAAGCTGACGGAGGCAGAGCGCGACGTTCAAACCAACGAAACGCAGTTGAACTTGCTGCTCCAGAAATATACCGACGATTGGCCCGACGTTCGTAGCGCGCGCGGCCGTCTTGCCGTGGCCAAACAGGTTCGCGATGAATTGCTCAAAGAGGATGCAGCGACGAAAAAGGTCGACGCGAGTGCGACCCCGGCCCCGAAAGCCCAGAATCCCCAGCAGGCCCGCGACTTGCGCGAACTCGATAACCGGGTCCGCCAGCTTCAGACCGCTGTCGAGGCCAAAGATATGGAAATAACGGCCCTCAATAAGGACATGAAGCGCGTCAACGAGCAGATCGGGCTTTACATGGGCCGCGTCGAAGCTCTTCCTGCAGGGGAGCGCCAGTATGGCGACCTGCTCCGGGACCGCGAGATCGCTAAGCAAAAGTACGTCAAATTGGATACCGATCTCCAAAAAGCGCAGATCGCCCAGGATATGGAAGGCCGCAAGCAGGGGGAGACACTGGAACTGCTGGACCCCGCTTCACTTCCGCTGAACCCGACTGAGCCCAGGCGGCCTCTGATTGTTTCGATCGGCGCGGCGCTCGGCCTGCTGCTCGGCGTGGTGATCGCCGGTGCGCTCGAAATGAAGGATACGTCGCTCAAGAACTTGAAAGACGTCCGCGCGTACACGAAAATGGCGATTCTCGGCAGCATTCCGCTGCTCGAAAACGACTTTGTCGTGCGTCGGCGCAAACGTCTTGCCTGGCTCGGATGGACCACCGCTTCGCTGGTCGCAGTGGTGATCATGTCCGGGTCGGTTGTTTATTATTACGTCACGAAAGCCTAGGCTCCGGAGGAAAACGCAATGAGCCGAGTACATGATGCCCTACGGCGCGCCGAACAGGCGGGACTGATAACGCAGCCGATCCCGCGTTCTACCAACGGAGAAGCGCGCCCCACCAACGGCGTTCATTTGGACCACGGACCGAACTTGGCCAATCTGCTGGAGCAGGTGGAAGAGATCCCGTTTCGCGCCGCTCCCGATTCGCTGCTCATCGACGTCGCGCGTCCGCATGAGGCGCCCATGGAGGAGTTCCGAACCCTGCGAACGCGTCTCAACCACATGAAGACATTGCAGCCGATTCACACGGTGGTGATGACCAGCCCTTCGCCCGCGGAAGGCAAGTCCCTTTCAGCCGCCAATCTGGCATTGGTCCAGGCGCATCTGGCCGGGAATACGACGCTTCTCGCCGATTTCGATTTCCGCCGCCCCATCGTCCACACACTCTTCGGCATCGACCGCAGCCCCGGCATCACCGATTATCTGCTGGGCCGCGTCCCTCTCCATCAAGCCATTAAGAAGGTCGCCGGAACTAATCTCTACATCATGACCGCGGGCGAAGCGGTCATCAATCCGCTCGAGTTGCTCAACCTGCGCGAGGTCAAGCAGCTCCTCGATCGCCTTCCGACGCTTTTCAACTGGATCGTGCTCGACAGCCCTCCTCTGTTGTTCGCGGCGGATGCGAATCTGCTATCCACTCTGTGCCACGGAACGCTGCTGGTGGTCCGCGTCGGTCATACCACCATCGATTCGGTGACCCGAGCCATGCAGTCGTTGTGCAACAACAATGTCCTGGGAATCGTCGTCAACGGCGCTCGCCGCGGCGAACTCTACAGCAAGTACACCTACTATCACTCTTACTACACGCCCAAGGAAGAGGAAGAGAAAAAGGTGTTGGACGGACCTCCGATGCAGGCCGGCGAGAACGGCCATGGCCTCGGTTTGTCCACGCCGCATTCGTCCGCTCCGGTGGCGGAAGCGGCCAAACCCGCCGCGCCAGAAGAACCTGCGCCGGAATAGCCGCTACGCCGGTTTCGCTTTCGAGCGGGACCGGAACACGGCGCGCGCGAGTATCAGCGCCAACAAAATCGCCCCGTATAATAGCGGTCGCGTCACGTCGGATTTCACCAGCCAGTAGTAGTGAATCACGCCGCAAAGAGCGCTGAAGTAAATCAGCCGGTGCAGCAACTGCCAGCGTTTTCCGCCAAGCTTGCGGATCGACCACGCAGTCGAGGTCAGCGCTAGAGGCACCATCAGCAGCCATCCCGCGAATCCTACAGTAATGTACGGCCGCTTATAAATATCTTTCCAGATCCCCGCCCAATCGAAAAACTGATCGAGCCATAAATACGACATCAGATGCAGGCATCCGTAGAAAAATGCGAAAAGCCCCAGCATACGGCGGAATTGAATCAGCGAAGGAATGACGAGCAGCCGCCGGAGAGGCGTGATGCAAAGCGTGATCAGCAGAAAGCGAATCGTCCAGTCGCCGTTGGTGTGGATGATATTTTCCGCCGGATTCGCCCCCAGCGCGTCTTTGTGCCAATCCCACAACAGCAATAGAGCCGGCGCCAGGCACAGCAGGAACACGAAGACCTTCGTCCAGCGAATCTTCATCCCGGCGCTAGTAGACCGTCGGAACTGACCGCTCCCGAAGCTCGCGGCTCCATTGAATCCGCCGTAACGCTCTTACATAGGCGCGAACACTGGGAGCGGTCAGATTCGGGGTCGCCTCGCAATTTAGGAATCACCGGGAACGTCCACTAGTAATACTTCTTGAGATTCATGCCCGCGTAGAGGCTGGCCACCTGATCTTCGTAGCCGTTGAACTTGAGCGTGGGGCGCATGCCGATGCCCGGCAACCGCCGCTCTTTGGCCTGGCTCCAGCGCGGATGGTCCACCTCGGGGTTCACGTTCGAATAGAAACCATACTCCCGCGCGTTGGAGAGATTCCAGGTCGTCGGCGGCTCTTTTTCGACCAGCTTGATTTTGACGATCGACTTAATGCTCTTGAAACCGTACTTCCACGGCACCGCCAGCCGCAAAGGGGCGCCGTTCTGATTCGGCAACACCTCGCCATAAAGCCCCACCACCAGCATCGCTAAAGGATGCATCGCCTCATCCATCCGCAACCCTTCTACGTACGGCAGTTGGATGCCGGCGTGCTTCCCTTCCGGCATCTGGTTCGGATCGTAGTAGCTTTGGAACGCGACGTATTTCGCTTTCGAGTTAGGCTGCACCTGCTTCAGCAGCGTGCTGAGGGAGAAGCCGATCCAGGGAACCACAATCGACCATCGCTCTACGCAGCGGTGACGGTAGATTCGCTCTTCGAGCGGAGCGATCTTCATGATCCCATCGAGATCCAGAGTCTTCGGCTTGTCGACGTCACCCTCGATCGTCAGCGTCCACGGAGAGGTCTGAAATTTTTGGGCGTTTTTTACGGGATCGCCCTTACCGGTCCCAAATTCGTAGTAATTGTTGTAGCCGGTGATCACTTCGTAGGGAGTGACCGTTTCCGAAGTGGCGCTCAGCGGACTTTTGATAACACCGCTAAGTTTCGTTCCCGCAATACCGGATGCCGGCAGGAATGCGACGCCGGCCAGGAACCGGCGGCGATTCAGATATTCAGATTTCGGCGTGACCTGGGAATACCGGAGATTCATAACTCCTCTATTCCCATCATACGGAACCTCGCAGTGTCGCGCGCGTCTCAGGCGTGCCGGATCGACCTTCGTGTCGACGTTCCGTACGTACTAACGCGGATTTGGAGTTCCGCCAATCGTAGTCCGCGTGGTCGTCAAAGTAGTCCCGAGAATTTCACCCGACACCACCAGCTCCACGCGCCGATTCTGCTGGCGCCCGGCAGCCGAAGCATTATCCGCTACCGGCATCGTCTTCCCAAAACCCTGGCTGGTAACGCTGGCCGCCGGCACTCCTTGCGCGATTAAGAAATCGCGAACGGAGGCCGCCCGATTTTCCGAAAGCCGCATATTGTATTCGTCCCCGCCGACGCTATCGGTGTGGCCTTCGACCGCGATTTTCAACCCCGGATGGCCCAAAATAATTCCTGACACCTTGGCCAGCTTCTCACGCGCACCCGGCTTCAAGGTATAGCGCGCTGTATCGAACAGCACATCGGACATGTTGACAATCAAGCCCCGCGCCGTGTCCCTGGTCTGCAAGATCGTGTTGAACTGATCGAGCAACTGCTGTCGTAGTTGGGCCTGATCCTGCTCCGCCTTCATCCGCAGGCGATCTGCGTCAGCTGCCGCCATCCTGGCCTGATCGACTTGGGTCGCAAGCTGTTGCTGCTGTGCGATGGCCGCGTTCCGTGCCGCGTCCGCATCCGCTTTCGCCTGCAACGCTTCCGATTTGGCTTGCTCCGCCGCGGCCCTTTCCTGCCTTGCTGTCAGCGCATCATTCTGCGCGTTCTGCGCCAGCGTCAATGCTTCCGTTTTTGCCTGCTCTGCCGCTAGACGATCCAGCTCTGCCTGGCGTCGTGCCCGCGCCTCGTCTTCCGCGTGTATCCGAGCCTCTTCAGCCTTCTGTTTTTCCGCGTTCTCCCGCGCCACTCCCGCCTGGCGCTCAGCTTCGAGAGCTTCGGCGCGCTCCGCCCTTAAAGCGATAATGCGGGCGTCCTCCGCGCGGAGGCAAGCCTCGCGGGCCATGGTAATTACCGGCTTTTGCCCCGGCTTCTGCACCTGGTATTTCAAGGACTGCTGCAATGCGTCTTCGGCCTTCTGGAAACTGTCGCTCGCATATTTCTCGGCGCCTGCGACGCGAGCCAACTGCACCGCGTTCTGCGCCTCGTATAGCTCAAACGGATCTTTTTTTCCGACCATGATCGGCGTGAATCCGGCAGCCTTGCCATGATTCGTATACATGCCGCGCGGCAGCAATTCGAATTTCGCGTTGATGTTCTCCACCACGCCCTGCGTCGTCGGCCGCACGATGTTCTCCATCACCACCACGTCGCTCGGCTGGGTGACGGAATAATACGGCTCGGCCGTCACGATCATGCCGAACGTTTGAATGTCGCTGGTGGTGTCGATCTTGCTGTCAGACCCCATGCCGTAACCGTTCAAAGTCAGCTCGCCGAGATTCACCGGCCGTCCATCGGGCGAAATTGCCCACAGCACGTACGTTAGATACTCGGAGCCGAAGCTGCTCGGCGGCGCCATGTTCTTGAACTCCGCGTTGATCTTGATCACGCCGCGCTCACTTTCAACCTTCGCGGAGCCTCGACCCATGCTCATGATCGGAGTGCCGTTGAAATCGATTCGAGTCGATCCGCCTCGATGCAGATAGTTGACAGCCGCAATGGTATGTTCCACTACCTCGATCCGGAAAATAGGTTGTGGCGAGTTGGGATCCGGACGAATCTCCCCTTGCGGAGGTTGCGGCCTTTGGGTTGGATTCGCTTCTTGGGCGCTCAACGAAAAGCCCGCGAGCAGCACCGATGTTGCTATCTGCACGTAAATTCTAGGTACCATACTCCTAAATGATGGCACTTTCCTAGCCAACGGAAGAAATCTATCTGAATCAACAAGATGGCTATAAAAGGCGAGATCGAATGTGCAAAATTTACCGATCTGTGCAGCATTACTTGACATCGCCGGCATCGAGGCCGAATTCCCGCAATGGTTCACCCGTGTCCTTCGACAAGCGCACCCAGTAAATTCCTGGCGTTAATCCGTTGGTCAGCCTCGCGGGCGTTCCCCCGAACCACACCCGCCGGCCGGCCGCATCGACAATCTCCACCCTGTAGCCCGCCGCCGGAGGAACATCTTTCAAGTCGATCAACAGGTCGAGAGGTTGCCCAGCGGGCGCCCGCGAAGAAGCGCCGCGATAGGCTTCGAGCACGACCGCCTTCGGCTCGCCCGATGGCGTTCGCCAGGATAGCAGCGTGGTCAAGCAGGTGAGGACAAGGACCGCGGCCGCAGCCGCATTCCAGCCCAAAAGGCTCCCCCGGAACCGAACGCGCACTGCGGAACGCTTGCGGTGTTCGGAAATGTACATCGCGGTCGCCGCCTTGATGAGCCGAATCGACTCATCCGTTTCCGCGAGCATCGCTTGGCACCTCTCGCAAATCAGCAAGTGCTCTTCAAATCGAATCGTCTCCTCTTCCGTGAGTCTTTCGAACGCATATTTTTCAAAAAAATCCTCGTCAGGATGAGCGTTGGGTATAAACGTCAACTTCCTAGTCACAGCGTCGATCCCCCTGGCGCATCAAACATAGCGCCGTGCCGATTTGATACTCGTTCCTTAGTGGGATAACCCCGCGGAAGTTCTCACATGAACTGCGTGCAAAGCACGGTGAGTCAGTTTTTTCTTACCCAGTTCGCCGAATCTGGCCTTGGCCCTCGATTTTAATAGCCTGAATTGCGTCTCCGAAAGCCCCATTTCTGAGCAGATCTGGTCCTGGCCCTGCTCAAGAAGATAGAATCGCGTCAGAATTTCCCGGTCGCGGTCCGAAAGTTCGCCCAGCACCCGGTTGATCAACTCCGACCGTTGACTGAACATCGCCCGTTCTTCCGGATTTCCCTCGGGATCCGCTAGACGAACCGTAGAATCAAGATCGATCTGATCCCGCCGCGTGTGCACGACTTTATCGATGTGCGCCGCCACCTGTCTGCGCACGATGGTGCGTACAAATCCCATGAGCCGAGAGGGTTCCCTCAATTCCCCCCGCCTGATCGCCTGTACCACCACCACAAAGGTGTCGTGAACTTTGTCGTCCAGCTCCTGTGGCCCTAACTGCCGGCACAGATAAAACCGGATTCCTTTGGAGAACAGCTCGTACAACTCCTCCATTCCGTCGGTTTCATTGAAGCGGATCCTGTCTACCAACTCCACCCACGCGGCATACGATTCTTCTTCCTCGCCGTCCTTCTCTATCTGTACTGCTCCGGCATCAACGGCCAGGATCGGACCCGCGATTTCCACGATCTCCGGACCTGCGGCGGCTTCCAACATTGCTTGCGCCATTTCCTCGACTTTGTTCATCGGGCTCCTCCCGTAATCTGGTAAGGTGCCCAATACGATGGCAGCTCCCGCCAAGTGCCCGACTGGATCATCTCAAGCTGGCTCAAACGCAACGCCTCGGCTGGCGCGACTACCCGCAAGTGCTTGTAAAAACTGGCTAAAAGATCACCGCTCGAGTCGCTGACCCGCCAGGCCGTCGCCAGCACCGAACTAGCGCCAGCCATCTGCCAGGCCCTCGTCAGCCCGATCAGCCCCACCCCGGGACGCGCGTCGCCGGCCCCCGTGCCGCAGCCAGTCATCGCCACGAACGCTCCCGGCACCCTCAGCGATGCGATATCGGCGGTCGTTAAATACTCGGTCTGGCCTTCCGGCCCCAGCCCGAAAGCGATAAAGGCTTGCTGCTTACCTCGTTGCCTGTCATCGGGATAGACCACATGGGTTGCCAAATGGACCACCGATGGACTGTTCGCGAGGCCGCTCAGGAAAACATCCCGCCGCGCCGTCGAGCCTTGTAGCAGCATCGTCGACGGACTGCCCCAGTTCGCCGCGCTCGCTGTCAACTCCTGGGCACTCCCCACCAGGCGGGTGTATTGCCCCGGCAACGCCGGACCCCCGATCAGTGTCTTGAAAAAACCAATGAAGCTCGCCGGCTTCTTCTGTATGCTCCAACGCGGGTCTGCCGCGTTATATATAGGATCGCCAACTCCCAGGAACCCGCCAGTCCCCAGATCCGGCCGCCTGCTCAACAGCAGCGCCCCAGGTATCGTCTGCACCGAATGCTTCGACACCAAATAACTCACTTTGCCGCCCTTCTGCTCCGTCACAAGTGCAGCGAACGGTGCCTCAAACAGTACCCCTTCCAGGGAAAGCAGCCATGTCGGCTTTGCCGCCATATCCTGCCGGAGTTGACCGAATAGGCCCTGATACAGCCCTTCGCCCAACTCCACCGCCTCCGGCCGTCCTGCCTGAACCGCGCTCTTCAAACTCAAAACCTGTGTCCGAATCGCGCTCTTTCCCGCAATTTTGTACAACTCCAGCCTCTCGCGCGTCATCGCCCACAGGTACGATTCGCCATTCCCCAAGTGAAAACTAAGTAGTACTTCCCTTCTACCTAGGCCGTGTTGAAAATGTATAAGTGAAGTCTGATCATGAAAACTCTCGGGGTTCTTTTGCAGAAAACCGAGTCCCGCTTTGGCTTCCATCTCGGCGAGTTCCAAACGGAGACGACCCGGCTCCCCCCTCGCCCCCTCTCGCCCCATCCTCTTTACATCCTGTTGCCGCACCCTCGCCAGCGTCTCCCAATACTCCGCCGGAACCTTCCTGTGCCACGCGTCCGCCAGCATCCGGCTCTCCCGCAAACTCGCCGCACGATTCAATTCCACCGCCCCGAACGCCTCGCGAGACCATCCCTCATCCCCGGTCCTCAGAGCTTCTTGAGCCGCCGTCTCGATAAACGACGAAAATACAAATTCGTCCAGCATCTCATTGGCGGCCGTCAGCGACGGACTCGCCGGCAGCACCTCCAGCCGCCACCGTGACGACAATTCCACCGCATCGCGAAAATCCGCCAATGCTCCTGCGCGGTCCCCCATCGCCATGCGGATCTCTCCCCGTTGATGTTTCAGACGATATTCCGGAGCCGTCCCCTTCGCATCGAGCGCCCGCTCCGTGTACCGGGCCGCTTCCGCCAGGTTTCCCCGCCGTCTCTCCAGTTCACCCATCCTCCACCAGGACAGATCTCGCTCGGCCGGCGAAAACTTCTCCCGCAGAAGCATTCCTTCTTCGATGGCCTTCCCCGCCTCGTCCAGCTCCCCCGCTCCCAGCCGATCCTCTCCCAGCAGGTCCAGCCCCAGCGCCTCCAACTGCCTGTTGCCCGATTCTCTTGCCGCCTGAATCCCCTGGCGATAGAACGACACCGCCTCCCCGTCATGTTGGATATCGTGCGCCCTCCCCAGTTGAATCAGCAGATTCGGAAGAAAGTACGGTTTTCTGAGTGATGCAACCGCCGCCCGGCCATCCTCCATTTCCTTCAGTGCCGAATCGAGATCCCAGACCTGGAGATAAATGTTGGAGAGATTGACCGCGATCGCCCCTAGCGCTTCCTGATCGCCGATCGATTTCGCGCGCCTTTTGGCCTCCAGCAGGCTCTCGCGCGCATCCCTCAGCCGCAGTTGCGTCAGCCTGCACGCCGCGATACCGCTCAGGAAACCCACCACCGCCCGCTGATTGTTTCGCCCCAGCGCGCCAATATATCCCTGCTGGAAATATACCTCCGCGCGAGCAAGGTCGCCTGCGCGGCGCGCACTATCGGCCTGCTGTGCGATTTTCCTGAATTCCTGCGTCCCCCACCATGCTCCGAAGTAGGGCGCTCCAGGCAGGATGGACGCCGAAGGGCGCGAGCTGACCATCCACAGCGTGAGGATTACGCAAATGCACCGCCTGGTAGCCATTTACGAATCATCCGCGTGATTAACCACAGCATACTACCAGGAAATTCCGCTTATGCCAAGCCTAGGAGTACCACCTTATTCATGCCGCTCCCCTCCGAGACTGAGGATCACCGACAATATCCTTAATGAGAGCCGTAGCTGTAATGAGAGCCGTAGCTGTCTTCCCCGCGGACCGCCGGTTCGCTGTCATCGATCATCCTGAGCCTTCCGTCACCTCGCCCACTGAAGTGAAGCTCCGCATGCTCGACGTCGGTATCTGTGGAACGGACAAAGAAATCGTGTCCTTCGAGTACGGCACTCCTCCCGCAGGCTCGCCATACTTGATCATCGGACATGAATCGCTGGGCGAAGTCGTCGAGGTCGGACCTGCCGTAAAACGCGTAAAACCGGGTGAGCTCGCGGTGCCCAGCGTGCGCCGTCCCTGCCCCGATCCGGCCTGCATCGCCTGTCGGGCAGATCGTCAGGATTTCTGCTACACCGGCAAGTTCACGGAGCGGGGCATCAATCAGCGCCACGGCTATATGACCGAATTCGTAGTCGAGCAGGAATGCTATCTGAATCCGGTTCCCCGCCCCCTTCGAGAGGTCGCCGTTCTGGTCGAACCCTTGACCATCGCCGAAAAAGGCATCGCTCAGCTAAAGCAGATCCAACAACGCCTCCCCTGGCGCGAAAAAAGTTCCCGAGCCCTGGTCCTCGGCGGAGGCCCGGTCGGACTCCTGGGCGCCATGAAGTTGGTTCTGGAAGGTCTCGACACCACCGTCTATTCGCGAACGCCCGCAGCCAGTGACCTTGGAAAACTGGTCCAGTCGTTCGGTGCAAAATTCGCCGCCGCCGAGACCACCTCGATCTCTGATCTGGTCAAACAAATGGGCAGCCCCGATGTGGTCTACGAAGCCGTAGGCGCTTCTTCGCTGGCCTTCGAAGTGATCCCCTGTCTCAGCGCCAACGGAGTCTTCATCTTCACCGGCGTCCCCGGCCGCAAGGGTCCGGTTTCGATTGACACCGACGCCATCATGCGTGACGCCGTATTGAAGAACCAGTTGATTTTCGGCACCGTGAACGCTAGCACCGAAAACTTCGCCGACGCCATCGCCGATGTCGGTTCGTTCCTCGAAAAATGGCCCGAAGCGATACGATCCTTGATCACCCGCCGCTGGCCGATCGATCAGGCAGCCGAACCCTTAGCCGGCAAGTCCGGCGGCATCAAAAATGTAATCGCCATAGCCAATTGATTTTCTTAGCGAGCCTTGCGCCTTTGCGTGAGACTCTTTCCAAACCGCCCTGCTATGATAAATCTTTCCATGCAAACGCCACCCGCTCCGATGTCCGAAGCGGTCACCAACTCCATCCGCGTCGAAGTGATGTCCCAATACTCGACCGAAAATTCACGTCCTCTTCAGGATCTCTGGGTTTTCGAATACACCGTGCGCATCACCAACCAGGGACCCGATACCGTCCAGCTTCTCAGCCGACACTGGACCATAACCGACGCCCTGGACCACGTCGAGGAAGTCAAAGGACCCGGCGTAATCGGCGAACAACCCGTCCTGGCGCCCGGTGAGTCGTTCAAATACTCCTCCTGGTGTCCCCTGAAAACCCCGACTGGAGTTATGCACGGCACCTATCAGATGGTCCGCGCCGACGGAGCCCGGTTCGAAATAGAAATCGCCCCTTTCGCTCTTAAAGCCCGTTACCGCGTCAACTAATAATGTGGCGCGAGCTTCAGCTTGCAGCGTCGGCTTCAGCCGACGTCTTCGTTCCGTGCCACCCTCCCAGAACCCTTCGCAACATCACCAACTCCCCCAAATGATAAGCATTATGATCCGCCGCCAGCAGCGCTTCCCGTAGCAGAGTTTTCCCATCCCCATGCGAAATCGCCGACAACAAATCGGCTGACTCATCTGCCACCAGCGCCGCCATCTCCCTCTGGTTCGCTCGAAAGCCTTCCGCGCTCTCTTCCCACGCCGTTTCAGTCGGAGGAGCCTGCGTCCCAGGCCAGTAACCCCCGGGGAACTCCGGCGAAACGTGCCGTGGGTTACGGATAAACTCCAGAATGTCCCACTGCGCGATCCGCATGTGTTCCAACACCTCCCAGGGCGAATGCGCGCCGCCCTCCGGTCTCTGCCCTCGAATCCCCAGCGGCATATTCTTCACCGCCCCGTCGAAATTCAAATGCGCCCCTTCCCCGATCAATAGATCGAGCACGTGTTCTCTCAACACCTTGTTATTTTGCATAAGCCATCCTTTGCCCACGAAATTCGCCTTCCAATTTCCACGTCTTCCCATCCTTTTGCAACGCTTCACCCAGCCAATGGAACGAATCCGAAGTGATCTCGGTATAACTCCAGCGCGTCGGCGTCCCATCGGAGCGCGTCCCAAGCTGCATGATGTCCTTGCCGCTCCATCGCCCAATCTGTTCTTCCCGGTGCATCGAAACTGGATTCACCCAGATAATCCTCCACGCCGCAATGGCCGCATCCCAAACCCGCAGCGTAGTCCCATACATGTTCTTTCCGAAGTAGGACGGGTCCCCCACCCGTCCCCTCTCACGGTTCCGCGGCATAATCCAAACATCCTGCACCGCCCGCCCCTCCAGCACCCACGCGAAGTGCACCTCGCCCTTCAACGAAACTTCCGCTCCCGCATAATGAAGAACATCCAGTTCCCAACTCCCAATCAGCCATCCGTAAACATCAGCAGATTCCGGAATCTCATCTGCTCGTCCCGGAGCCGTCAGTAAATTGCAAAAAGTCATGGTAGAACCGTTATAAGAGATAAAGGGGCGGCGAGACTTGGCGAAAATTGCGGTCGAATTAGAACAAGCCCTGGCCTATCGCGAATTGAGCGGAGGGCCCGCAACCCCATCCTCGCGCCTGCTCGCCCAAGGCAGCGGATGGACCGTCCAAGATGTAATCTGTACCTCCGGCCCGCGGGATCGCGCTTTTGAAGAGCAGCATTCGCGCATCTCCATCTCGATCGTAGCGGCAGGCACGTTCCAATACCGCTCCACCACTGGCCGCGAGCTAATGACCCCCGGCTCCTTAATGTTGGGCAACCCCGGTCAATGCTTCGAGTGCGGCCACGATCACGGCCGCGGCGACCGGTGCCTCTCCTTTGGCTATACTCCCGAATATTTCGAGACCCTCACAGGCGGAGCCCGGTTCCCCGCCCTTCGCCTTCCTCCCCTGCGAGCTTTGTCTCCCTTAGTTACGAGAGCCTGCGCGGGATTAACAAAAGACATCGCCTGGGAAGAACTAAGCGTCCAGCTGGCAGCGCAGACCCTTAGTATCGTCGTCGGCGAGAAGTCCAATCCAAATCCCAGCGCGGAAGCGCGAGTCGCGCGCGTAGTCCGAGCCATTGAACGCGACCCCACAGCCGCGCACACCCTGTCCGATCTGGCGAGCGAAGTAGGCCTGAGCCCCTATCATTTCCTAAGAGCTTTCGAGCAAGTAACCGGCGTCACGCCGCACCAGTTCATCTTGAGAACCCGCCTCCGCGAAGCCGCGCTACGCCTGTCCGAACCCGCAAGAATCCTGGACATAGCGTTAGACAGCGGCTTCGGCGACCTCTCCAACTTCAACCGCACCTTTCGCGCCGAATTCGGCATCAGTCCGAAAGCCTGGCGCAAACTTCAACCGCGCGGTTCTCTCAGGACTTGCTTCACCTTTTCGAGCATCTCGGCCGCGGAATAGGGTTTTGGAAAAACCGCAAACTTCTGAAGTGCCAGTCTGTGCTTGAAGCGATCGTCATCGAGAATGCCTCCGACCATCAGAACCTTCATGCTATGGCAGCGCTCGCGCAAGTAGATGGCGGCATCGTGCCCCGTCATGTTATCCACATAGGCGCGCGTGATCAATAGCTCGGGCGAAGACTCCTTAAGCCAGTCGACCGCCTGCCCCAGGTCGCTCGCGGGCAGTACGACATATCCCTCGCCTTGCAGTATCTCCTGAAAGACTGAGCGTCCGAGGGGGTCGGAGACAAGCAGCAGAATGGTCAACCGATGCAAGGAGGTGTCCATCAGGCGCTCCTCCTAGGGGTTGTAGCGAACGTAATGTTCGAATTCCTTTTCCAATTCCACGTCCGTTGCAGGATCGAGACGCAGGACCCACAGACCGTCCGGATTGGTCAGGTAAATCAGCCCCCGCGCATCGTCTTTCAGCATTGAAGTAACGCCCGAGAATTCGCGGACAATCTTGGGATGCTCGGCGTTGGCCAGGCTAAGGATGGTGACAGTCCGCGGCGCCTTTTCTGTCTCGCCGGAGGCAACGACTACCGCCGTGCCGACGGCCGCGCGAAGGTCGCTATTCGCGCCTTGAGATTGTAGATCGAGCTTTCCAGCGTCTGTCGGAGCTGTCGGCCGTGTCACGTCGAGCACCCTGATCGGCTCCCCGCGGCCTCGACCCAAGTAGAGATAATTCCGCCGCCAGTGAGTCCCCGTGGTCAAGTTTACAACCGGGCTTCCAGACAGAGGGATATGTGCGATCACATCGATACGATCGGGCTCATTGGCAGCAAACAAGGATGCACCCAGCAAACCGAACGCTAAATAAAAACGCATAACAGTACCTCCACTAGCAATTTCATGCTATGCGAAATGTTCCGGCTCGAATATCGCAGATGCCGAGTAATTTCCGCCTTCGCAAGCCGGTAGGCTGGCTTCAGCCGCCTATTGTAATGGGCGATTCCGGTTGAGCATTACCCAGATCGAGCATCCGGCGATTGGAAATAGCGCCGCGATTAGGAACGCGGCGTCGTATCTGTGTAAATCGAAAAGCTTTCCTACTCCGGGCATCACCAGGGCGACAACCAGCGACCAGCTTCCCGCGCCCAATCCGGCAATAAACCCGGCGTGGTCGGTCGAGAAATGCCTGGTTGCGTACGCCACTGCACCGATGATGAAGCCCGAGGTGATGAACATCGCGAAGAACATCATTGCCAGCGTAAGTCCATAAGAAGACAGGTACGGAATCAATGCAAGCGGCGTGCTTAGCACCATGAGGATCAAGAACTGGCGGCGCATCGCACCGGAAAAACGATCCAGGGCCCAACCCCAGAAGAAATAGCCAATCTCCCACCCAAGCGGTGGAATCCACAAGACTTTTCCGATTTGAATCTGCGATTTCGCGAACACCGCTGTCAGGTAAATCGAAGCCTGGTACAGCACGAACGCGGACGGAAATGCTCCCAGGGCATAGGCGGCGATAAACGCCCACACGCGGGGGTCGTTGAACGTCGGTCTGGCGCCAGGAACGCGAACCGTATCGATCCTTCGTGACAATAAGGACCAAAGAATCAGCCACATCGCGCCAACTGCGCCAGTCGCCCAAAATGCTCCTCGCCATCCCCATAGCGCCGCGATCGGAGTAATAATGATGGGCGTAATCAGAGCGCCCAGGGATCCTCCGCTGTAAGAAATGGCAATTCCTCGAGATCGCAGTTCTTTCGGCAGCGTTTGAACCACCGTTCGCAGGCTGCCTGGAAATGTTGCGCCTTCGCCGAGTCCTAAAACGGCGCGGGCAACGGCAAATCCCTGAAAACCAAAGGCGAAAACGTGAGCCACCGAAGCCAGAGTCCAGATCGAAACGGCCGCTGTCATACCTCTTCTCACGCCAATCCGGTCGAGAATATAGCCCCACAACGGATTTCCAACCATATAAGCGATTGAAAACGCAGAAATGATGAACCCATATTGTTCATTGGACAGGTGAGCGTCCCGAAGAATGGTCGGCGCCAGCAGCGCTAACGTGTTGCGATCAATATAGCTGATCGTCGAGACCAGCATCATGGAAAAAGCCGGGAGCCAGCGGGATGTCATTCGTCCCGCAATCTGCGCCGCTCGCCGATTTTGGGAGGATTCATCGTGCGCGGTCATTTATTCTCAACAGCATGAGATGGAATTATCTGATCGCCGGAGCGATCGCCTTCATCGTAGGATTTCTGTCACGGTTTCTAGGCTGAAGCCGCGCTCCTTCAAAATCGGCAGTACAAAGTTGACTGCTTCGAGCGTCGCGCGAATATCGGGTGCGCGTTGCAATTCCCGTCCATCGTGCAAACAAAAAATCGCCCCATTTGCGGCCTTTTTCAGCAATAATTGCGAAATCCGAGAAGCCGGCCATTTCCAGTCGGGGGCGATGGCGGTCCACATTACGCCGGTCAGATTGAGGCGGTTCTGGGCGTGGCGCAGACCGGGCCAGCGGACTCCGTAGGGAGCTCGAAAAAGCATCGGATTTTCCTTTGTTATCTGACGGATAGATTCCTGCGCTCCAGCCAGTTCGCTGTAGATAAATTCGGGCGACTTGAAGTATAACGCGGCGTGAGAATCGGTATGGTTGCCGATTTCGTGGCCAGCGGCTGCCACATCGCGCGCTATCTCCTTCAAACGGCGGACGTTTTGGCCACACATGAAAAATGTGGCCTTCACATTATATTGGGCCAGCAGTTCCAGCAGGGCGGGAGTGGATTCGCTGGGGCCGTCGTCGAAGGTCAGTGCAATCGCAGAACGTTTTCTGTTGCCGTGCCATACAGATGGCGCTATCAGAGACGACGATTTGCCGCGCACTGCATAGGCGGCCAAGCCCACGGCGGCGGCAGCCGGAAGCAGGGTCTCTTTAAGCACGGCCGACGTCTTTCAAGGCTCGCTCCGCGGCGGTTACTCCTCGATATTGTGCTTCTTCGAAGATGCTAAAGCCGCTTAAATCGCTATTTGCGTAGCTCAGCACGCCCTTATTCGACCATAATTCGCGGCTATTTAAGAACCCTGGAACCGGGCGCCTCATGGCGTGGCCGATGCGCATGATGTCGATCCTCGACACGCATTCGCGGATATTCGGATGCGCGCGGGAAAGATCGTGGAGGATCGCTTCGCGCCAGTGCAGCCAGTCTTTCTCGAGTAACAGCCTTCGACTCTCGGCAGGAGGCTGATGGGCGAGCGCCCAGTAAAACGTCCAGACGGTGCGGTCGATCTGCGATTTCAAACTCATGTGCGTCGCAACCACGTAGCCTAACGCGGGGGAATCGTAGATTACGTTATCCCACGCCGAGTCTTCGGAAGGAAGACGGTCCAGCGTGAGGTTCGCGGTGAGCCACGGAGAATAGACGAAGCCGGGCGGATGCGCGCCTTCGATAATGTACGGGGCCAAGAACGTCGGCGCGGCGAAGATAATTCGTTCGGCGATGTATTCGACGGCTTCCGTGAAAACGCGATTTCCGCTGATCCGGTAGACGGGCGAGTTGGTATGAATGAAGGGTTGCAATCGCGCGGTAAGCTGGCGAACGATCCAGCCGTTGCCTTCGGGCCAGACGAGGGGTCCTTTTTCCTCGGACTCGCGCGAGGCGAAGTAGTGAATGCCGGCCCACGCGGAGGTGTCGGCCGCGAGGGCACCGTAATCGTCGCGGCACGCGTAGTTGACGTACCAGTTGAGATAGGGAGACGTAAAGCGATTGGTCTCCATCCACTGCTGCATGGACATTTTGTCGAGCGGCGACGGCTTGGCGCCTCGCTCCATCGGGATGGTGAACTCGCCGGAGGCGCGGCGCTCGTCGACGATGCTCTGGAAGCGTCGAAAATCTCCGCGGTCACGTTCAGTGGAGGCACTTTCGGGCTCGATGCCTTCCTGCCAGTGGCCGTGAAGAAAGAGACGCTCCTGGGGAGAGAAGCAGAGATGGCGCTCATCCCATTTACCGTCGGCGAAGACGCCGAGGTCTTCGAAAAGCTCACGGGCCAGGGTTTCATGAGGGCCGGGGACGGGCACATAGTGGGCGGCCCAGGGATAGGCAGTGATTTCGTTTTGCCCCCAGCGGGAGTTGCCTCCGGGTTCGGGCTCCATTTCCAAGATCACGAAATCGCGAAAGCCTTTTTTGTGAAGGCGCCAAGCGGCGGAGAGTCCGGCGATGCCTCCGCCGACGATTACTATTGGGATTTTTTGGGTGCGCTTGGGAGGAGAGAAAGCCGCGTGGTCACGGAGGCGATGGCCCAGAGGAAAACCGTCGTTGACGAATTGTCCGTCGATGCGCTTTTCGGCTTTGGCGGTTAGGCCGATTAGGGCGGGGGCGGCTGCTAGGAAACGTCGGCGCGACAGCACTTGTTCAGTGTAGCGTTGCGAGAGTTACACGGGAGCAATTTCGAGCATTTCGGCAAGTGAGGATGGTTCGGGCAGAGACTCGCCGTGGAGGCGCATGCCCTCGATGTGGAACTCGACGGCTTCCTCCATCATTTGGCGAGTCTCTTCCAGAGTGGACGTTAACCGCCACTGGATTCAGTGTATCTGCGCACTACTATTTTTCTTAAACCATATTTGGCCGCCGATGAACGCAGATGAACACCGATAAGAATCTACGGTAGGAAGTTGGGAAAGGCCTTGACGATTGTGGCTGTTTCTACGCTGATTCCGATGGTTCTTACTCGATGCGCATGGCTTCCAGGGGGTCGATGGAGGCGGCTCTTTTCGCTGGGAGATAGGCGGCCAGCATCGACACAGCGGCCAGCACGGCGACTGCCGCGGCGAGCGTTTCTGCGTCCAGAGGGCTGACGCCGAAGAGCACGGATTTGATCAGCCGCTCCGCGCCCAGTGTCAAGGCCAGGCCGGCGACGATTCCGGCGGCGAGCAATTGCACGGCTCCGGTGAAGATCAGGCGCATGATCTGCGCGCGGCTGGCGCCGAGCGCGATGCGCACGCCGATTTCGCGGGTACGCGCGGTTACGATCAGCGAGATGAGGCTATACAATCCCACCGAGGCAAGCAGCATGGCGGCGGCGGCGAACATCGCTACGAAGCGCGTATTGAGACGGGGCTGCTCCAACGCTTCATCGACCACGGTGTCGAGCAGCTTCACGCCGAACACCGCGCGGTTGGGCTCGATTCCATGGACGATGTGACGGATCTGCTGGAGGAGCGCGCGGGGATCGCCTTTGGTGCGAACCACGTACTCCGGGTCAGGCCACGCGCCCGCGGGTTGACAGGTATAGATATAGGGTGAGGCCGACGCTGCCAGGCCGTCTTCGCGCGCATCGCCGATTACCCCGACGATTTCGTCGGGCGATTCCATAACTCCGTTCTGCGCAAAACGGTAATGGCGTCCGACTATGTTTTGCCCTTTTCCGTAAAGCTCCACGAAGCGCCGGTTCACCAGAGCCTTCGCGGGAGTCGGCTTATCGAGTTTGATAGGCTCGGGCGCAGGACACCAATCGCCGGCGAGCAGAGGGATCTTCAGCGCTTGCAGATATCCCGCGGTCACCGTGCGCTCACCCACTGTGTACGTGCCTTTCTCTTCGGTTTGGGCGAGACCTTCGAGGACGATCTGATAGTTCAACGTCGCGCCGGTAGCGGGGAGAAAGTTGGTCATGCCGGCGGCTTCGACGCCTGGAAACCGTTCGAGTTCGGAAAGGATATTGAGCTGCATGCGTCCGATGCGGGGGCGATTCTCATCCCACGCGGCGCCTACGTGGAACGTTACCGCGTTGCCGGTGTCGAATCCGTAGTCGACGTGGCTGAGGTTGTAGTAGCTGCGCAGAAGCAGGCCGGCGCTGGCGAGCAACAACACAGTGAACGCGAGTTGAGCGACCACCAGACCGCGCTGCAATCGCCTCCTTCCGCCGGAAATGCTGCGCGAGGATTCGGCGAGCAGGGGCGCAAGGTCGGTGCGCGTGGATTGGAGGGCGGGAATCGCGCCGAACACGACGGTCGCGGCTAAGCTGGCAGCCACGGCAAATAGTAGCGCGCGCCAGTTGAAGGCGAGCTCCGACATGCGCGGCAGATCCGTGAACGTTTTCGCCATCACGTTGACCAGCAGCATCGAGATTAAAGCGCCGCAAGCCGCGCCCGCGGCCGCGATGAGGAACACTTCGCGCATTACGGTGCCGATCACCTGTCCGCGCGAGGCTCCGACGGAGCTGCGGATCGCCATTTCTCGTTCACGCTGGTGAAGCTGCGCGAGAGTGAGTCCGGAAATATTCGCGACGGCGATCAGCAACAGCAGAGCGACGGCTCCGAAGACCAGCAGCAAGGTGCGGCGGTAATCGCCGACGCGCTGCTCCTTCAGATCCTGAGTGACGGCCGACCAACCTTTATCGGTTTGCGGATATTGTTCGCCCAACTGTTGCTGGACGCGCGCGAGGTCGGCTTGCGCCTGCTGCATGGTGACGCCCGGCTTCATGCGTCCGATGCCCGAAAAGAAGCGAGCCTCGCGGAGGCGCATGAGAAAGGGCGCGATTTGTGCGGGAATCCACAAATCGACGGAGGGGGCGGCGAACTCCTTCGGCATGACGCCGACGATGGGGTAGGCTTTTCCGGCGAGCACCAGCCGCTGATTGAGGACGCTGAGGTTCTGTCCGTAGCGGCGCGTCCACACGCCGTAACTGATCACGGCCGCGGGCGGTCCGCCGTTGACCTCCTCCTCTTTCGTGAAGGTGCGGCCGATCAGGGGAGGGGCTCCGTAGACGGCGAAAAATCGCGGTGAGACGCGGCGTCCGGCGAGGCGTTCGGGCTCCGCTCCGCTGGTGTCGGTGACGTTTTCGGTATAGCTGCCGCCGATGGTTTCGAAGGTCTGGTTCAAGCGGTTCCAATCCTCGAGACGGCCGGGCGCGATCAGGCTTTCCTTTTTGTTCTTCGATGGGCTGGCTTCGAGAAGGGTCACCAGGCGGTCGGGGTTCAGATAGGGCAGAGGCCTCAGCAGGATCGTATCGACCACGGAAAACAGCGTGGTGGTCGCGCCGATGCCGAGGATTAGCATCGCAATTGCAGTCAGGCTGTAACCCGGGCGTCGCAATAGAGCCCGAAGTGCGATCTGCCATTGCTTCATGGTCACCCTCCAGAGCGATATTCTCTAGACGCTCGTCGAGTTACCGGGTTAGCATTTGATAGTGATGCGATTCGCGGCTGGCCTTATCCTTGTTGGCGCGCTGTCCGCCCAGGATTATGACCTGGGCGCGCTGCATTGGCGCAATATCGGCCCAAATCGCGGCGGCCGGTCGCAGGCCGTGGCGGGGAGCGCGCGCCGTCCGCTGGAATATTATTTTGGCGCGACCGGCGGGGGCCTGTGGAAAACCACCAATGGAGGCGTCACCTGGTTTCCGGTGACGGACGGGCAGGTTCACAGCTCGTCTGTGGGCGCGGTCGCGGTGGCTCCGTCGAATCCGGACGTTGTCTACATCGGCATGGGCGAGACGGAGCTGCGCGGCAACATCATGCAGGGCGACGGCGTCTACAAATCGATCGACGCTGGGAAAACCTGGAAACACGTGGGACTCGCCGACACCCAGGCGATCGCGCGAATCCGCATCGATCCGGCGAATCCGGATCTCGTTTATGTCGCCGCGCTGGGCCATCCTTTTGGTCCGAATGAGCAGCGCGGCGTTTTTCGATCCTCGAACGGCGGCGCGACCTGGGAACGCGTTCTGTTCCGAAACAACCGGGCCGGCGCCGTAGATCTCGCCATGGACTCCAATAATCCGCGCGTTCTTTTCGCAACCATTTGGGATGCATACCGTACTCCGTGGAGCCTTTCGAGCGGGGGACCGGCCAGCGGATTTTTCAAATCCACAGACGGAGGCGCAAGCTGGACGGAGATCACCCGAAATCCCGGGCTGCCCAAGGGGATCCTGGGAAAAATCACGGTCGCGGTTTCGGGAGCCGACTCGCGTCGCGTCTACGCGTTGATTGAAGCCGACGACGGAGGCTTGTTCCAATCCGACGATGCGGGCGCGACATGGAAGCTGATCAACGCCGACCGCAGCATCCGGCAGAGAGCGTTTTATTTTTCCCGCATCACCGCCGATCCCAAGCGCCGCGACACGCTCTACGCGATGAACGTGGAGTTCTATCGCTCCGACGACGGAGGCAAGACGTTTCATCGCGGGCATACGCCGCATGCCGATCATCACGATCTGTGGATCGCTCCGGACGATCCCAAACGCATGATCGCAGCCGACGATGGAGGAGCCGCGGTATCGACCGACGGCGGCGAAACCTGGACCCTCGAACAGTATCCCACCGGGCAGTTCTATCACGTCGCCACCACGGCCGAGTTTCCTTATCACGTCTGCGGCGCGCAACAGGACGACGGAACGGCCTGTGTTTCGAGCGACGGAAATCCCAATGATGCGCCGTTTGGGGCCGGTGGCGGCGAGGCCGGATACCTGGCGGCCGATCCCAAGAATCCGAACATTTTTTATGGCGGCGATCAAGCCGGGATTATCACGCGCTATGACCGCAGAACCGGCGATTCACGCGTCATCAACGTCGATCCTCTCTTCTTTTCCGGCATGTCCGCGCAATCGCTTCGCGAGCGTTGGCAATGGACCTTTCCGATCGTCTTCTCGCCGGTCGATCCGAAAATTCTCTACACTTCCTCGCAACATCTGTGGAAAACGACCACGCAGGGGCAACATTGGGACGTCATCAGCCCCGATCTCACGCGCAACGATCCCAGCACCCTCGGCGATTCCGGAGGCCCGATCACCAAGGATCAGAACGGTCCTGAAATCTACGGAACCATTTTTTCCATCGCGCCCTCCCGTCATGAAGCGAACACTATCTGGACCGGCTCCGACGACGGTCTGGTGTACGTGACGCGCGACGGCGGCAAGCATTGGAGCAACGTCACGCCAGACGGTATCGCGCCCTTCAATCGCATCAGCCTGATAGAGGCGTCGACCTCCGATCCCGCCGGCGCGTACGTCGCCGCTAAGCGCTATCAGATGGACGACCGCCAGCCGTATTTCTTTAAAACTCACGATTACGGCAAGACGTGGACGAAAATTGTCGACGGAATCCCGGAGAACGATTTCGCGCAAGCCATCCGCGAAGATCCGGTGCACGCGGGACTTCTCTACGCGGGCACGGAGCACGGCATCTATATTTCCTTCGACGATGGCGCGCGCTGGCGATCCCTGGCGCTGAATCTTCCCGATACCCAGGTGTCTGATATTGCCGTCGAAAAGTACGATCTGGTGATCGCCACGCATGGCCGCGGCTTTTATGTGCTCGACGATATCGGTCTGCTCCGCCAGCTTACGCCCGCCGTGACAAGCGCTCCGTTTTATCTGTTCGAGCCCCGGCCCGCGATTCGATCGCTGCAAGCGGCCGTGATCGATTACTATCTTTCGCGAGCGCCCGCCAAGGTGACCATCGAAATTCTCGACGCCAAGCGCCAATCCATCCGCTCCTTCGAAATCTCCGGCAAGCTGGGATCGAACCGGTTTACGTGGGACCTGCGCTATCCGGGCGCGGCGACGTTTCCTGGAATCGTGCTGCGCTACGCGACCCCGGGCGAAGGTCCAGTGGCGCCTCCCGGAGAATACTCGGTTCGTCTGACCGTCAACGGAGCGGTGCTACAGAAGCTGGTGATCGCGAAAGATCCCCGGCTCACCGATGTGACCGACGACGACCTGCGCGAGCAGTTCCAGCTCGCCATGAAGATCCGCGACGAGACCGACCGCGCTCATCGCGCGATTCTCCAGATCCGCAGCATCGGTGATCAGTTGAAGCAGCGCGCGCAGACCGACGCCTCGCTCGCCGGGCGCGCTTCGCAAATCCAGTCCAAGCTCGATGAAGTGGAGCAGGATCTCTATCAGGTAAAGAACCGCAGCCCGCGTGACACGTTGAATTATCCGATCAAGCTCAATAATCAGCTCGCGGTTCTGGCACGCGAAGTCGATAGCGGGAACAATCGCCCTACCGATCAGGATTACTCGGTTTTCAAAGAGCTCAGCGCTCGCCTCAATGAGATTCTGGCGCGGCTGGATAACGCGGTGTCTAAAGATGTGAGTGCTTTCAATCAGGCGCTGGCCGCGAAGCACATCGAGACCGTCAGGGTGCCTTGACCTCCACCGTCAACTGCTTTTGCGCGACACGGCCGTTCTTTCCCTTCACCGAAAGAGTGTACGTCGTGGTCTTTTCCGGCTTGACCGAGAATTGGCCCGAAGGCGCGCCGTGCAGGGTCGGGAAAACCTGTGGGCTGATCGAAACCTCCTCCGCGTTCTGATCCGCGAAGCTCAGCGTGTAGATCGTGTTGCCCGCGTAGTCCTTCGAGGTGCCTTCGATCTTGAACGAAGTGATCTTTGGAAGCGAAGCGGTGTCAGTTCCAATGCGCACCGTCACCGATTGCGAAACGGACTGCCCGTCGGCCCCTACGGCCGTGAGCGTGTAGCGCGTTTCCGCCTTGGGGCGAATTTCCACGCAGCGCGTGAGCGACGGAGAAACCCCATCGACCGGAGGATCCACTCGCACGGACGCGGCATTGGAGACGCCGTAACAGAGCAGCGTCTTTTCACCTTCGGTGACCACAGCGTCGCGAGGATAAAACGCCAGAATCTTTACCGGGTCGGGGACGGAAGTCTTTTGCTGCACCGGCGCCGATGCGCAGCCGGAGAGCAAGGCTGCCGGGATCAGGAGAAGGCATCTCCGAATTTCCATGACTGGCAGGATACCCCAAGTAGCCGCATGCGGGTCGCCCTGCGTCAGTTCTGCGCGGGCGTCCTCTCCATATGATCGACGACGGAGATCTCGACCGTCACTCTCTTCGGCTCCAGCTTGAGTCCGAGCTGCGATTGCAGCGCGCTGAAAATATCAGGGAGACTCGAGGGCTCCGACGCTCCAGCGTCCAACGGCTGCGCGATCGGACCGTCGGGACTCATCGCGCCCGCATAGTTCAACGTGTAGTCATATTTCGCCCTCAGCTCCGTCTCATCGACAACCCGGGATTTCAACATCGTCCCCAGGTTCTGGACTAGTTTATCGATCGTTTCCCCTCGGCTCATGATTCGGAAGCGACCGCCTCCAGCGGATGCGATCCCGAAGGTGACACCCACTGGCAGCATCGCAAAGCCATCCCGACCGATCACGCGGGGCCTCTGACTGAGCGCAGGAGGATCGTCGCGCGGTTCCTGCGGCACGGCAGCCTCCACCGACTCCTTGAGTTTCAGGCCGCCCTTCGCCACCACCAGCGAATACCCGGCGATTTCCTTGGTCTCGACGTGGTATTTCAGTTTGAACCGATCCTCTATAAGATTCGCAAGCATCTCGCGAAACTGTTCCTTCGTCGTCTCCGGAGGCATGGTGGCTTCCACCTCGACGGCCTCGGTATCCAGCCAGCCGGGTCCCTTGATTTCGAAATACGCTTCGTAGGCGCGAGTTAGCAGTCCTTTGAGGCTCACCAGGGGATAGTGAATGCGCCCCGGATCATTGGTGCCGGGGCCGCCGGTGGTTCTCAGTCTCAGGAAATCTTCCCTCCGAGAGGATGTGACCGAATTGCCCGCAACGGTCACTCCCGCGGGAACAACGGCGGGCTTGACCGACGCCGCATCGAAGGTTAGAGGCTTTCTCACGGGCTGTGCCTGCACGGCCACAAAGGTGAGGAGCGCGCAAGTAATGTTATTCATTATAGCGTTATTAGTTATAACGCTGATATCTTGCCTTGTCAATCCTCTCGTTAGTCCTATACGACAATGGCAGAGTGAATCTCGCTCGCTCCGGCGCCATTCAAGGCGTCCTTGCCATGATGGCGTACTGGCTGGTCGAGTCTTTCTTTTTATACATCCTGCCGTGGCTCCGGGAACCCGACTATCAATACACGGCTATGCATACCGGCTTCACAGTGTTTGTGTTGGGCTTCTACATCGCCGCCGGGCTGATGGCCGGTGCGGGCGCGGGAAAACTGGTTGCCCTGCTAGACCGAAAGCGGCCCGGGAAATCCGACCCAACGCGGATGACCATCGTGATCGTGACGCTGCTCCTGAGTATCGCGCTGCTTGTCGGAGTGGTCTACCGTGTCAATCCCGCGCTAAAACCCTGGTATATCGCATCGATCTTCCTGCCGGTTTGTCTCAGCCTGCTGCTTGGCCTCTTTTCGAAAATCTGGTCCAGGCGCCTGGCCCTTCTCGCAACACCATGGTCCGCGACCATCTTTCTGCTCGCGCCCATATTTATTTTCGACGTGCCGGATCCCAAGCCCACACTTTTACGGGGAACACTGTTGTTCCTGCCTTATGCGCTGGCGGCGATCCTGCTGTCGTGGCTGATACCTCTGTGGCGGATCGAAGCCCGAAACATATTCGCCATCGGCTCCCTTTGTGCGCTGCTACTGGCAGCCTGTTTTTTTCTACATCAGGCGCCGCGCCGGTCGCCAGCACGCAGTTCCGCCAGGCCCGCGGCGAGTGCGCCCAATGTCATACTGATCACTCTCGATACGGTTCGCGCCGATCATCTTTCGCTCGCCGGTTATGAGCGGGACACCACTCCGAATCTCAAACATCTGGCTCAAGAAGCGACGGTGTACGCCAATGCCGTTGCTCCCGGGAATATGACGCTATCGAGCCACGCATCGATCTTCACCGGACTCTATCCCAGTTGGCATCAGGCGCATTTTGAAGCCGGCTACGACCAGGCGCGGCCTCTAGATACCAAATATCCGGTGCTCCCGGAGATGTTGTTCAATCAAGGCTTCGATACCATCGGCATCGTATCGAATTACCTCTTCCTGAATCACGCCTTCGGGATGGACCGCGGGTTCGGCTACTATGACCCTGCCGGCCCGCCCCTGATGCTGACAAAATCGTACGTATTACGGAACGCAGTCCGGAATTTTCTAGCGCTCTTTCTCGAGCCGTGGCAATACGATTCCATATTTCGCCGCGCGGAGGATATCAATGACGCAGCATTGACCGTCCTCGATCAGGAGAACGCGCAGCATCGGAAGTTTTTTCTTTTTCTGAACTACATGGACGCGCACGGGCCGTATCTGCCGCCGGCCCGTTTTGCTACCCTGTATCCCGGCCGCAACCCTCGGATGACCGCGCGCCATTACGGCTCCATGGAACGGCAGGTCCTGAGCGAGAAGCGGTCTTTATCGGATAGCGAACGCCGCCACCTAGTCTCCCAGTATGACGGAGGCATCGCTTACATGGATTCCTGCATCGGAACGCTCATCGAGCAGTTGAAGCAGCGCGGACTGTACGACAACACTCTGCTGATCGTCACCTCGGATCACGGCGAATCGTTTGGCGAGCGATCGATCATAGGGCACGGTCTGTCGGTGTATCAGGACGAGGTGCACGTCCCTTTGATCGTCAAATATCCGCGTACTACAACCCCCCAAGTTATCGACCATCCGGTGAGCTTGCTGGATCTATTACCCACAATTTTCGACGTCGTCGGCTGCGAGACGCCGAAAGGTATTCAAGGGCGCAGCCTGCTGCGCGACGCACATGAACTGGTCAGCGAGAGCTTCATGCACCCGTTCATCTCTAAATGGAACCCGAAGTATCTGCAAGCGGAGCAGGCGATTTTTTCGGGCTCAATGAAATTCATTGAATCCTCCACGGGTAACAAGGAGCTGTACGATCTCTCGAAAGATCCGGAGGAACTACACAACCTGCTGCCCTCCGCTCCCGCGCCCGCTCTCGAAACCAAATTGATCCAGTTCATGCAGGCAGCAGCGCGAGGCGGAAAATTCCAGATCCCTCAACTGGGAAGCAAGGCCTTGGAAAACTTAAAATCCTTGGGGTACCTTCAATAACAAAATGCCCAAAAATCTCTCCCGCCGAACTCTTCTCCAATCCGCCGGCTTCGCCGCCCTCGCCGAAGCCGCCGCCGTTCCTCCTCCGAAACCCGAAGGAAAGGACACACCGAAGATTTGCCTCGAAGCCGGAGCGGGCGGCCTCGCGGCCGGCACGATCGACGAAGCCGGTTGCCGCAGAATCAAACAGCTTGGCGTCGACCACGTGCTCACCGGTGGTCCGCGCATTCCTTGGGAGGAAAGCGGCCTCAGGGAAATGATGGACAAGCTGAAGGCCGGAGAGCTCACGTTGGGCAACCTGATGATCGCGGGTTTCCCGAATACCATCTACGGCCGCCCCGGACGCGACGAAGAGATTGAAAAGGTCAAGGAATCGATCCGCGTAGCCGGCAAGGTGGGACTGCCCGTAGTCGAATACAACTTCTACGCGCATCGCATCGTTGAAGGATATTACGAAGAGAAAGGCAGAGCCGGCGCAGGTCTTACCGCATTCGACAACGATAAGGTAAAGGACCTGCCTCCGCTCCCCCAGGAGGGCGTCCACAATCTGGAGGAGATGTGGTCGAACATCACCTACTTTCTAAAAGCTGTGATCCCGGTCGCGGAGCAATCCGGCGTGCGCCTCGCGCTGCATCCCAACGATCCGCCAGCGCCTTTGAGCCGCGGCTCCGGGCAAATCATGGGAACCGTCGAAGGCTGGAAGCGTCTCATCGAAATCGTGAAGAGCCCGTCGAACGGAATCACCTTCGATTGCGGCGTGACCAAGGAGATGGGCCACGATCCGGTGGAGGTATGCCGCTATTTCGGATCGCGCGACCGCATTAACCACGTGCATTATCGAAATGTCCGCGTGCGCAAGCCGTATGAACAATACACTGAGGTGTTCATCGACGAGGGCGAAAATAACATGTTCGCCGTGATGAAGGAACTGGTCCGGCAAAAATATCCCCGGTTGATTTATCCCGAACATCCGCGTGGCATCGATTACGATCGGGACCGGCCGGGCTTCAAAACTGCCTATCCAGGCGGAGGCGGATACGCGGCCTTCGCTTACAACGTCGGCTATGCGCGCGCGATGATGCAAGCGGCTCTATCGTGACCGTGATATGCTTCCAAAAACCATGTCACGTTTTCTATTCGCTCTCCTCGCCGCAGCGGCACTTCTGCCCGCCCAGATTTTCCAGTTCTCCCGCGAACAGTTGATCGAATACACGCCGAAGAATCCTTATGAGCGTTCGGCCGACGGACGCCCGATGGTCCCCGATCGCCTGCTCAAGAAGTTCGAAGCCATGAGCGCGGAGGAGGTCTGGACCATCCTCGACCGAACACCCGGCTACAAGAATCAATACGAAGGCCACTGGCATATTCTTCATCCGGAGAAAAAACTGGTCGGCCGCGCCTTCACCGCGCAGTTCATGCCGCTTCGCCAGGACGTGAACGATGTGATTGAAGCCAACGCCAACAAGCAAGGGCATCGCAACAGCAATCAGCGCGCGATCGACATGCTGGTGCCCGGCGATGTCATGGTGGCCGATCTTTTCGGCAAAGAGGAAAACGGGACCTTCGTCGGCGACAATCTCGCAACGTACATTTACCAGGCCACGAAGACCGGCATGGTGATCGACGGAGCCATCCGCGATCTGGAAGGCATTTTTCCGATCCCGATGGGCGCCTATTTTCGCGGCGTGCATCCCACTCCGATCGGCCAAGTGATGCTCACTGGCGTCAATATTCCCATCCGCATCGGCAACGCGACTGTGATGCCGGGCGACGTCGTCTTCGGGGACCGCGAAGGCGTCTACTTCGTCCCTCCACACCTGGTAGAGCAGATCGTGAAGAACGCCGACGAGTTGCACATCCACGACGAGTGGACGCAGATGATGATCAAGACCGGAAAGTACAAATCGAGCGAGATTTATCCCAGCCCGCGCGATCCGGAACTCAAGAAGCAGTACGAGGAGTACAAAAAGAAGAAAATGGCGGAACAGCAGCCTTAAACGACCTTAAATTCGACCAAACTTGGCGACTGCTTCCCTTATAGAGTGAAATTTCTCGATAAACGGAATCATGGTGTGTTCCGTATTGTCCAGCTCCTGAGCTTTCTTCAAAACCTCCGCCGCGTGAGCTTTTGGAACCACCGCGACCCCATCTTCGTCGGCGGTAATCATGTCTCCCGGATTCACCTTCGCGCCCGCACAAGTTACTGATATATTTATCCCTGCGAAGCGATAATGATTGATCGTCGTCGAAGGCGCCACACCCCGGCTGAAGACCGGAAACTGGAGCTTAGCGATTTGCGGCGTATCGCGCACGCTTCCATCGATGACGGCGCCGGCTAAACCTCTATATTTCATCGCGGTAGCCATCAAGCCTCCGATGCCCGCGAAGTCGGCTCCGTCCTCCAGCACCATCACGTAAACCGATCCGGCGGGGGCCGAATCAATGGCGTCCAACATCCCTTGGGACGCTGCGGCCCCTTCTTTATGTTCCTCTTTCTTAAGGAGTACCGTTACAGCCGGCCCCGCGAACTTGGTTTTCGAGAGAGGCCGCATTTCGTGCGACATGTAGTTGCGCTGGCCGTACAACTGTTCCATCGCGTCCGATACCGAGGCGACTTCGACGGTGCGAAAACCTTCCACCAAAGGGTCGCCGGCGGCTTGCGCAAATAACCAAACCGCTAGACAGAGCAGAGCCAGGACAGCAAGTAGTTTCACGAACAGATTGTACTGAATTTTCAGACGGCTCTTCGAACCGCGTGATAGACCAGCAGCACGACGACCGCTCCGCCGACGGCGATCGCGACGCTATAGAGATTCACGCCGGACACGCCCGCGAGGCCGAAGAAACCGGCGAGCCATCCGCCGACGACGGCTCCGATGATTCCCAGAACGATGTCCATAAGCAGACCTTCGCCGGTCCGGTTCACAATCTTGCTTCCGATAAATCCGGCGATCAAGCCGAGCACGATCCATGCCAGGTAGGACATCTTTGCGCCCCTCCTAAGGGCAGGAGCAAGTATAGTCCTAATTACCTAGATTGGGAAGCGGGAAAACTCCATAGAGTCCTGGAACTAATCCGCCGATAAAGGGGCATGGAGTTGCAGCTTCCTCAAGTACTTTGCTTTGTGTTCGCGATCGTCCTGGGATATTTCGCGGGGCGGATGAAGGGGATTTTGGACAGGAAGGACTGATTTTCCTCATGCTGGCACTTCCGGGGTTACTCCGAAGTGTTTTTGCAACACGAGTGCGACGGTTCCACGCAGCCTGGCCATTCCGTCTTCGTGAACGGGGATGAGTTTGGGCGCCACACCCCCGGAGAGACCTTGGGCTTGCACTTCCGCTTGAATCACGGGACCGAAGCGATGCCAGGAGCGGGTTAAATCTCCGATGATGACGATCTGCTCCGGATCCAGGGCGGCGACGATCATACGCATGCCGCGTCCCAGGAAGTGCGCCATCGTTTCGAGCGCTTTGGCGGCTTTGTGGTCGCCTTGATCGGCAAGGCTTAGAAGGTCCTGGAAATTGAGGCCGGTTTGCGCGCGTGATTCGAAATAGTAGCGCAGCGCCGCTCGATTGGAGCCGAACACTTCCCAGCATCCGCGGCTTCCGCAACTGCACAGAGGGCCATCGGGATCGAGAGGGACGTGGCCGAACTCGCCGGCCATTCCGCTGAAGCCGCGGGCGAGCCGTCCGTTCACTAGAACCCCCGTGCCGATTCCTTCGGAGACGGTGACTACCACCAGATTGCGGCTCTCGATATGATCGAACCACACGGCAGCGAGCACGCAGGCGTTGGCGGCATTTTCCATCTCGACATCGAACCCGGTGGCTTTGTGGACTGCGTCGGCGATATCGAAATCCGTCCATTTCAAATTGGGCGCGAAGATCAGACGGCCGGAGCCGGGTTCGACGCGGCCAGGCAGGCTGATGCCGATACCTTCCACTTTCTTCTCTCCACAGGAACGGAGCAGGCGCTGAATACGAGCAATGACTCCGTCGATCGCCGTTTTGGGATTGGCGACGGTCGGCATAACTTCCTGGGAGGTAAATTTTCCGTTCACGTCGGCCAGCGCGACGGTGATTTGGAGAGGACGAATATCGACCCCGATAATAACCCGGTCGTCGTTGAGTCGGAGAAACGTCGGACGCCGGCCGCGGGGAAGGCGTCCGGTAGGACCTTCAAGGACCCAGTGTCCCGCGATGAGATCTTCAACGATAAGCGAGATAGTGCTGCGCTGGAGGCCGGAGATGCGAGCAAGGTCGGCGCGGGAAATGGGCTGTTTGGTGCGGATAAGGTTGAGAACGGCTCTGCGGTTGATGTCGCGGACGCCTTCGCTGGAGGCGACTTGGACTCGGTTATTGCTTGTGGCCCGCATGTTTAACAACTAGGAGATCGCTTCCTGTGGTCGCGGCTCGTTAGAGCATTTGTGGTTGGTCGACGGTTCATTTTAGTTGAGCGTGAGGTGCGAAGTGTTGGGTCCGGCTTGGCCGCCTCCCACTGAGATTTCCGTGATGTTCTTGGCGGGAAGCGTGAATTGAACTGTTTTGCGCTGCTTGGGGAGTAACGTTAAGCGCTGGAACCCTGCCAATGAACGGACGGAGCCTTTCGCGTAAAGCTGCGCGACCTCTTCACCCGCAACTGTACCCGTATTTAGAACTTCGACCGTGACCTTATCGCCGGCTCTTTTCAGATTGCGATAGGCGAAAGTCGTGTAGCTGAGCCCGAAGCCGAATGGAAACAGAGGCTCGCCGCTGAAGAAGCGGTAGGTTCTGCCCTTCATGCTGTAGTCGTCGAACGGAGGAAGCTGATCGGCGGATTTATAGAACGTGACCGGCAAACGCCCGGCGGGATTGTAATCGCCGAACACAACATCGGCGATGGCGTCGCCTCCTGCTTGTCCGGGATACCACGCCTCGACGATGGCGGGAACGTGCTGAGCAGCCCAATTGATCGCGACGGCGCTGCCGTTCAGCAGAACCAGGACTGTAGGCTTGCCCATGGCGACGACTGCTTTCATTAAATCTTCCTGAGTGCGCGGAATGCCGAGATCCACGCGATCGCCGCCCGAAAATCCTTCAACAGGGACTTTCATCTCCTCGCCTTCGAGGCGTGGAGAAAGGCCTAGAACGAGGATCACCGCGTCGGATTGCTTGGCGGCGGCAACGGCATCCGCGGAGGAACTGACAACGGGTCGCGACCAAACCAAGCGGATACTGGCGTCGTTCGAGAACTCGTGATAGGCGAGGCGAACGGGATAGAGGGTCCCGGCCTTTAACTCGACTGGCGCGTAGCGGTAAGCGCCTTCGTGAATGCCGGTGAACTGGACGATTTGTTTGCCGTCGATCGATAGCTCCCACGCGTTCATCCCGATCGCGCCGATCTGATACGTGCCGGTGGCAGGCGCGGTGATGTAGCCGGACCAAGTCACGCCGAAATCGTCCGGATTCATTTCCTGACGCGGCGCGTTTTCCCACCATTCGAAATCGATTTGAGGATCGATGCGCGTGAAGACCGGCTTGACCCCGGGATTCGTTGCCGTTCGGGCGCGCGGACGATGGGGCTTGCCGTCGAAATCGCAGGAGTTGTAATACTCTCCCGTGAGTCCCGGCTTGCGATCCGGGCCGTTCGACGTGAATAGCGCGGTTTGCGGTATGGCCTCGAAATTCGGGACGCCGGCGGCGAGTTCGCTGCCGCGCGCATAGATCACACGCTGCGCGCCGAGTTTGCGGCGAATCCCCTCCAGTGGAGTGATGGGAGCCGTGGGAATACCGTTGTAGTTGCCAAGCAGAACGTCAACATCGTCGGCGTTTGGACCAATAACGGCAACGGTCTTAACCGATTTGCTCAAGGGGAGCGTGTGCTCGTTCTTTAAAAGAACGATCGATTTGCGTGCCGTCTCGAGCGCCAGCTCGCGATGGGCGGGACTATCGTTCACGCTGTAGGGAATCTGTGCGTATTTCACCATCTCCGGAGGATCGAACATGCCGAGACGGAAGCGCGCGCGGAGCAGGCGTTTCAAAGACACATCGATTTCAGCTTCGGCGATGAGGCCCTTCTTAACCGCCGGAACCAGGTTGGTGTACTCCGTGCCGCAACTGAGATCGGTGCCGGCTTTTACGGCGAGCGCGACTCCTTCTTCGGCGGTCGGAACGAACTTGTGGCGGCGGTAAATATCCTCGATCGCGCCGCAATCGGAAACGATGTAGCCCTGAAAGCCCCACTGCTTGCGCAGAATATCGTCGAGCAAACGCGGATTCGCGCACGCAGGTTTTCCATCGACGCTGTTATAGGCGCACATGACGGAATAGGCTCCGCCTTCCTTGATCGCGGCTTCGAAATGAGGGAGATAGGATTCGTCCAGATCCGTTTCGCTGACCACAGCGTCGAAAGTGTGGCGCGTCGATTCGGGTCCGCTATGCACCGCGTAGTGCTTGGCGGTCGCGACGGTTTTCAGATACTTGGGATCGTCGCCCTGCAAGCCTCTAATAAACTGGACGGCCATGCGAGCGGTCAGATATGGATCTTCGCCGTAAGTCTCCATGCCGCGTCCCCAGCGGGGATCGCGAAACAAGTTGATGTTCGGCGTCCAGAAGGTAAGCCCTTCATAGATGCTGTGTTCGCCGCGGCGAAGCGCCTCATGATGTTTTGCGCGGGCCTCATCGGAGATGGCGGTTGCCACGCGCAGCATCAGGTCCTGATCCCAGGTGGCGGCGAGACCGATCGCCTCGGGAAACACCGTCGCCCGGCCCGCGCGTGCGACGCCATGCAGACACTCATTCCACCAGTTGTAGGCGGGGATGCCCAAACGGTCGATAGCCGGGGAGTCATTCATGAGCTGAGAGACTTTTTCCTCCAGGCTCATGCGTGAAACTAGGTCGTCAATGCGCTTTTCGATGGGCGCCGAAGGGTCCTTATAAATGAGGGTTTGCTGCGAGAACGCCAGCGTTGCGAACACGGCGGCGCCTGCAAAATATCTCTTCACAACAAGGCTCCTTTTTGAATAAGTTCAACTATACAACAATACCTATCGAATCTCGATATAATCGATGGCCGCGCGTTCCATCGCGTCCGGAACGCCTTCGACTCGAATTTCATCGCCCTTTCGAAGCGCGATTCCGGTGATCGTGCGGCGGGTAGAAGAAGAGGCGTCGACCTTGGTGCGGCGCTCCGGGACCTGCGCATCGGCCGCCCATTCGTCCACTGGCTGACTGCCGACAAACAGACGAAAGTGCGAAACGCCGCTGCTCTGATCGAAATACTGAACGCGAATCGTGTGCCAGCCCGCCTCGCCGTCGTAGTGGAAGCTGGCGGAGCATTTCGCGGCGCCGCATTCAATCGCCTTTCCCCCAGAAGCATCCTCCCAAGGAACAACGGGCTTGATCGCGTAGCCATCGAGCGTCATCGATTCCGCTTCGACGCGCCCGGGATAATTTCCGACGCGTCCTTTCTGGTCCGGGATTCCGGAAGCGCGCAGAAACCACATACTGACAGCGTCGCGCCACACTTGCGCCTGGCCCGCTTGAAATTGGAGCTGATGCAAAACTTCCGCGAAACGTTGCTCGTCGATATGCGGCTGAAGGGATTTCCAGTCGCGAACGTAGGCTTCAACGGCATCCGCGCCTTCATAATGCGAATCGTAAATGTATTGAATGACCGTTCTTCCCGAGTGAAGTTTGTAGGTGTACGGCACGTGGTGCAAAAACAGCAGCAGATCGTCGGGGCACGTCGCCAGGGATTCGAACGTGCTCGCGACCGCTGGTGGATACTGGCCGATGTAACCGGTCCCGGTCGCTGTGGTGCGGTCCATCCCCACCGCTCTTTCATCGGCGCGATGCCACTGGCCCCAGCCGTTGCGCTCCGACGCTTCGACGGCGACGCCGTAGTGGTTGCCGACGATATCGGTGAGTGTCTGAAGTCCCAGCGGACCGGTGTAATTCTCATATGTTCGCCAGGAAGTAAGTTGCATTTGCGCGATAGTGTCGACGGTCTTACGGTCGTTGGTGAAGGTCTGCCGCGTCCATTCGTCCACGATCTGGCGCGACGTTAAATCGGGATTCCAGGCCAGCCTCCCGAATCCATACAGATTCGCTTGGGAGAGTTGATTGCCCAACCAGCTATCGTCGAGGCCGACGTTCGAGACGCCAACGAATCCGTTCACCAGTGACTTCACGGGCTGGCCCATGTTGAAGTCGAGCGTTTCCTTCCATTGGGGAACGAGAAACACCATGTGCTGCGCCTGCCCCATGTACTCCTGCGTGATTTGCAGCTCGATCGCCTGCTTAGTTTTCTTGAGCGCAGCGAAGAGAGGGGACGCCGGCTCGCGCACTTGAAAATCGATAGGGCCGTTCTTAATTTGAATCACGACGTTGTCATCGAATTTGCCGTCGAGGTCGACAAAATTGTCGTAGGCGGCGCGCGCCCGGTCATTTTTCGGATCGTTCCAATCCATGTGATGGTCGTAAACGAAGCCTCGATAGAAGATGAGACCGTTATGCGGCTTGAGCGCTCGCGCGACCACATTGGCGGCATCGGCGTGAGTCCGCTGGTAGGCGGAAGGACCGACTTGGCCCTCTGAATCTGCCTTCATGACCACGCCGCCGAGATCCGGAATGGCGGCGTAAAGCTCGTCGAATTTCGTCTTCCACCACGCGGCGACTCGGGGATCGAGAGGGTCGAACGTGTCGAGGCCTCCGATGGATTTCGGACTGCCGAAATCAACCAAGATCACAGTCTGCACACCCCACGGGCGCAACGCGGCTGCGATCGCAGCGATTTGCGGGAAGAATTCGGGTGACAAGATACGCTTGTCGGCATTCACGTTATTAATCGCGCAGCCGTTGATGCCGAGCGACGCGAGAAGACGGCCGTATTCGCTGACGCGGGTCAGGTCGGTGCGTGCATGGCCTGCGTCCCAGAAGATCGAGCGGCCCCCGTAGCCGCGTTCGATCGAGCCGTCGAGCCGGTCCCACTGATTCACCCAACGGATAGCCGCTCGCGGAGTTTGTTGTTCGTCGAGATTGGCGATCGATTGGCCCAAAGCGACTTTTCGCAATAGCGCGAAAGCGCCGTAGAAGACGCCTCGGTCATTGGCCGCCGTGACGATGATGTTGCCATCACGCGAGGTTTTCAACCAGTAGGCGTCCGGTTGGAGATTCGCATGTAGATTTGGAAATGCGCCGAGCGTGCCGAGTATGATCGCCCTTTCCTTCGGCATGCCGGATTCCAGGCGCATTGTTTTACCGGCCATGCCGCGCACCCCTCGCAGTAACTCATCGCGTGCGCTGCTCAGCAACGGTGAGTCGCCGACGGTCGCCAGAACGGCGGGCAGATTTTCGACAGGTTGAGCAGCATATCGCAGCCAGGCATCGCGGCCGGTTTCGGCGTGAAGAATGAAACCCAGGAAGAAGATAAGCGGCTTCACGAATTAACTCCTGACGCGAGGAACCCTCCGTCGACGGTGATGCACTGGCCAGTGATGAAGCTCGCGCCATCGGATGCCAGAAGCACCGCGGCTCCCATCAGTTCTTCGAGATTCCCGAAGCGGCGCATCGGGGTGCGGGCCAGCAGTTCCTGGCCGCGCTTAGTACCGGTGACGATTCCGTTGTTCATCTCGGTGGGAAAAATTCCGGGCGCGATCGCATTAATCGAAATTCCATCCTCCGCCCATTCGCAGGCCAAGCTTCGGGTGAGGGAGAGCAATGCGGTCTTGCTCGCGCAGTAAGCGGCGACTTCGAAAAACGCGACGAACGAACCGAGCGACGCGATGTTGATGACGCGCCCCCGGCGCGATGCTTTCAAAGGCTCATAGAAAGACTGGCAGGCGCGCAGGGCTCCGGTGAGATTCGTATCCAGAAGCGCAGACCACCGCTCCTCGCACAACTTGATCGTCGGCTGCCGGAAAGTGAATCCCGCGGCATTTACCAGGATGTCGACTCGGCCGAATTGTTGAAGGACTGCGTCCCGTAGATTGTCGATCGACTGACGGTCGCGGATGTCGGTCACCTGACGCAAAGTGCGTCGGCCCATCGCCTCCATCGCGGTCGAGACCTCTTCAATATGATTCACGCGACGACCGGTCGCGACGACATCGGCTCCCTGTTCGGCGAGCCCCATCGCGATCGCCCGGCCGATACCCGAAGTGCCGCCGACGACGACAGCCACGCGATTCGAGAGATCGAAACAATTAGCCATTAGTAGGGAATCTGAACGATTCGGTCGTCTTTCGGATCGGCCCATCGGTCGTTCGGGACAATCGGAGTCCAGCCTGGCCGGCCCGGGTCCTGATCGTAAGGATAAGTTCCTAAGCTCCGGTACAACTCGGCATATTCCGCCAATTTTGCGCGATCGAGCGTCACGCCAAGGCCGGGCTTGCTGGGAACCGCGATGGAGCCATCCTTATATTCCATGAGACCGCCTTCGATGATATCGTCGGTCAGGTGATGGTAGTGCGCGTCGGCGGCGAAGGATAGATTCGGCAACACCGCGCCGAGATGCAACATGGTAGCGAGTTGAATCCCGAGCTCGCCCGATGAATGCACCGCAACTCCAAGCTGAAATGTTTCGCAAACCGCGGCGGCTTTCACGCAGGCGCGAATCCCTCCCCAAAAAGTCGTATCGAGAAGAATGACATCCACCGCCGTGTTCAGGACGTTCGCGGCGAGCTGCTCGAAATTCACCACGACCGTGTTCGTCGCCAAGGGAACGCGGATCATTTCACGCGTGCGGCGCATCCCGTGCAGTCCGTAAACCGGGTCCTCCAGATAATCGTTCCGCAAACCTTCAATCGCCTGGCCGAAACGAATCGCTTGCTCCGTGGACCAGACGCCGTTGGGATCGAACCGCAGGGAGTCGGCGGGAAACCCCGAGGCGAGGGCTCGATAGATTTCCAGTTCGTAATCCGGCGGAAACACGCCGGCTTTTAATTTATGAGTGCGAAAACCAAATCGCCGCTTCTGCTCCGTCGCGAAGTCCACCATTTGTTCAATCGTTCGGATTTCCCCCTCGCCGGTTTGTGGATTCGCGTAACGGAAGAAGCAATAGGACGCGAACGGCACGCGCTCGCGTAGACGCCCGCCGAGAATCTCGGAAACCGGCACGCCCCAAGCCTGGCCAAGCAAGTCGAGACATGCGAATTCCAAAGCCGCCAGAACCTGGGTGCGATTGTTGTAAAGAGACGCCGTTGGATTCGCAATGAGGAAGCGCATTTCCTCCAGGCGCGCTGGATCGTGGCCCACCAGGTACGATTTCATGGCGCGAAAAACGGCTTCGGCCGATTCGCCGCCCCCGCCCATTTCGCCGAGCCCGATCAATCCGTTATCGGCCTCCACTTCAATGATCGTGCGCACGAAACGTCCCCAATGGCAGCCGTTGGCGTGCCGCAGAGGAGCGTGGAGAGGCACCGTGACCGTTGTCGCGCGAATGTCGGAGATTCGCATACTTAGTTGTATAGCACAACAATATCGCTGAAAGACGGCATTTTTACCCGCTGTCCAGACAGCCAGCCACGCTAGTTTTGCACAATTGACGCTAATTTGCCAGAACAGATTTTGTTCGGGTATTGACTTTTTATTCATGCCATGTATATATAGTTTGAAAGGCGAACTAACAGTTCGGCCGAGCTTCGGGAGGTAGGGGTAATCATGTCCAGACGGAATCTCTGTTTGATCCGCTGCTCCTTAGCGGTGCTGTTTTTGCTGTTGGCTTGCCGGCCCAGCGAGGCCCAGGTCCTCTATGGATCGCTCACCGGAAATGTAACCGATCCCAGCGGCGCCGCCATTCCGGAGGCGAACGTCGAAGCCAGAAACGTCGAGACCGGGGTTACACGAACCACTACCACCGACCGGCGGGGTGTTTATCTGTTCAACGACATTTCGCTAGGCAACTATCGGATCACGGTGACCGCCAAGGGCTTTCAGACGATGATCGAAAACAACGTTGCCGTAACGGTCAATGAAGTCCGCCGCATCGATTTCAGCACCAAACTGGCGCAAACCAACGAAACCATCGAGGTGAGCGCGGCCTCAACCGTCTTACAGACCGATCGCGGGGACGTGCATCATGAGATTACCTCGCAGGAAATCGAGGAACTGCCCTATAACGGCACGGAAGGCAAGAACTTTCAGTCCCTCCTGCTGCTCCAGCCGGGCTCCGCGACCACTGCCGGCACCGGCGAGGCCAACTCCGCCGCGGGCAATCCGCAGCGCGCGATCACGGTGTTCATGAACGGAGTATCGTCGCAAGCCAACAGCACCCGTTTGGATGGCGCGCTCAACGCCTATCCATGGCTGCCGGTGAACATCGCGTACGTACCGTCTCCTGAAGCGATTGAGACGGTCAGCGTAAGCGCGAACGCTTTCGATGCCGAGCAGGGCGCGGCGGGCGGCGCCTATGTCAACGTCGTGATCAAATCGGGGACCAACAATCTCCACGCGGTGTTCTTCGAGCGCAATACGACCCAGGATTTTGACGCCGTCAACAACTTTTTCTCGCACCCCGGGACGCTCGCGAAGAATATTCAGAATCAGTTCGGCTTCGCCGTCGGCGGACCCATCGTGATTCCGAAAGTCGTTCATGGCAGAAATAAATTGTTCTGGTTCATGAGTTATGAAAGCACCCGGCAGAGCCAGTTCGCCTCCGACCCGAATCTGACGTTGCCCACCGCCGCGATGCGCACAGGCGATTTCAGCGGGACCGGCGTGATCGTGTACGATCCCCTCACCGGCAATCCGGATGGCACCGGCCGCACGCCATTCCCGAACAACATGGTCCCCACCAACCGGATCGCGTCGGCAGCGGCGAATCTTACCTCTCTGCTGCCCACTCTCACCCGGCCCGCCAGTTTCACCAACAACTACGACGCCTACGGCTCGACCACGTACACCGTCGACCGGTACGATTGGAAGGTCAACTACAACCCCACCTCCACTGCGATGGTCTGGGGCCGTTACAGCCTCTCGCCGATGGACATTGTTGCGCCGCTGGTTTTAGGCAAGGCGGGCGGCGACGCGTTTAACGGCGGGAATCCAGGTCATGCCGGTGGACGAGTGCAGGTGACGGCCGCGGGCTTCACCGAAACCCTCTCGCCGACCCTGTTGCTGGACGGCAACGTCGGCTACACCCGTCAGAACATCGGCGCGAATGGCGATCCTCAGGACGGCGATTACGGCACGGACGTGCTGAAGATTCCTGGAACCAACGGCGTTGGCCCGAATTACGAGGGCATTCCCGGCTTTCAGGTCGCGAGCATTGCCAATATCGGAAATACCAACACGGGAAGCCCGTTCAAGTTCCGCGATAACCAGTACACCACCAACATCAATGTCACCAAGATCAAGGGTTCGCACAACATGCGCGCCGGCTTCGAATACGATAAGTTCGCGCTGAATCACTTCCAGCCACAGGGCGGAACTTTCGGCACCGCGCGCGGCACTTTCGGATTTGACGGATCGCTCACGGCGCTCAAGGGCGGGACGGCCATCAACCAGGCTCCCGCGGGCGCGGCATTGCCCAGCAGTCCGTCCAATTCCTGGGCACAGTTCCTTCTCGGATTTCCATCGGAGACCGGCAAGGTCACGCAGGACAACGATCCGATTGCTCTGCGCTTTTCTACCTGGTCCATCTACGCGCGCGACGCCTGGCAAGTCCTTCCGAAACTGACCATCGACTACGGTCTGCGCTGGGAATATTATCCGATCTATTCACACGATTACTACGGCGCCGTGCGCTTCGATCCCGCGACCGACAACATTTACATCGGTGGAGAAGGCGGTGTGCCATGGAACACCGGCGCCGACGCCAGCAAAAAGAATTTCGCGCCCCGTCTCGGCGTCGCCTATCGCCTAACGGAGAAAACCGTGATCCGCAGCGGTTTCGGAATCACCGTCGATCCCGACAACATGCGCAACCAGCGCAACCAGTTTCCGGCGATCGTCAACCAGGTTTATCAGCCTCTGAACACGTACCAGTTCATCAGTTACGCCGGCGTTCCGAACTCTGACGGAGCCCCGCAGGTAGCATTGTCCGACGGCATTCCCTTGCCGAGCTTTCCCAACATCACCGGCGGCGTCCTCAAGCCGTCGCCCACCGCATCTTTGACTACCTATCTTCCGAGCATCAGCACCGTCACCTTCCCGAAAAATTTCGACCGCGGCTATTACGAAAGCTGGAACTTTTTTATTCAGCATCAGTTCTCTCCGACGCTGAACGCCGAGCTGGGATATGTCGGCACTCACGGGGTGCATACGAATATGGGCGTGAACATCAACGGCTCAGCGCCTGGAACCGGCACCGCCGGCCGCCAGCTTTATCCCTACGTCACCAGCGACATGAATTCCTATGAGCCCTTCGGCGACAATACCTACAATGCGCTCCAGGCCAAAATCCGGAAAACCATCGGCACATCGCTGATCGGCGCCAGCTATACCTTCTCGAAGGCCATCGACAATTCCAACGGCGATAACGGGGATGCCACACTGTGGCGGGCCTACCCGGTGTCCTTCGCGCTCGATAAGCAGATCGCCGGATTCGACCGCGCGCAGAACTTCCAACTGTTTTGGGTGTATCAGTTGCCCTTCGGTAAGGGACATACGATGTTGAACAGCGGACCAGCCGCGTGGATCGTAGGCAACTGGCAGATCAGCGGCACCATCGGCCGGGAATCCGGTCTACCCTTCGGAATCGGCACGTCGTCGAGCATCAATGCCGGCGGGCAAGCTGATAGCGCGACACAGATCAATCCCAGCGTGAAGATTTTCGGAGGCACCGACGCGGGTCATCCCTACTTCGATGGCTCGGCGTTTATCAACCCGCCCAACAACGTCCTCGGGACCACGGGACACTACTTGCTCTTTGGGCCGGGATTCTTCCAGATGAATGCGAACGTCTCCCGCATCTTCAACCTCGGCGAGAAAGTAACGTTCAAGCTCCAGGGCGAAGCCTACAACCTCACGAATACAGTTGTGTTTTCCAACCCCGGCGGAAGCTGCTGTTGGGCAGCGGGCGCCACCACCGCGGCCGGCTATAACGGCTTCGGCGTAATCAACGCCACGCAATCGACGCCCAGATACCTGGTAGTCGCCGGATATCTGCGGTTCTGAACGGCGAGAAATATCTGTAAATTCCGGGAACTTACGTAACCCTTCCTCCGTTCCAGCGTATGTAGAGCAGGGAGAATTGCGTGTCGACTTTCTGGAAAGACCTCCGCTACGCCGCCCGAATGCTGGTGAAAAGCCCGGGATTCACCGCGGCGGCCGTGATTTGCCTCGCCCTCGGCATCGGAGCCACCAGCGCCATTTTCAGCGTCGTGCACGCCGTCCTGCTCCGGCCGCTCGGCTATCGCGATCCCGGACGACTCGTCCGTCTCTACACGGAATTTCCGAAATTTCCGAATGGCGGATTGCGCCGCTTCTGGACATCCCCACCCGAATACGCCGAGCTCAAGCAGGACCTCACCTCCTGGGAATCGCTCGACGCCTGGGCCAGCGGCGGCGTAAACCTCGCAGGCGCCGCCAACCCGATTCGCATCACCGGGGCCTCTGTTACCGGCGGACTCTTCCCCTCGCTCGGCGTCTCACCCGAGTCCGGCCGCGCGATCACGCCTCAGGATGATGTGCCCGGCGCACCCCGAGTCGCGGTCATTTCGCACGATCTCTGGCAGCGCGCTTTCGCTGGCGACCCCAATATCGTCGGCCGCACCATCCAGATCGAAGGGACCAACGCCAGCGTCGTCGGCGTGATGCCCCAGACGTTTTCATTCCCTCCCGGCGATCTTGATCCGCCGGAAATCTGGACCCCTATGCAGCTTCCTCCGCCCAATCCAAACCGGCGAGGCAGCCACTTTCTCTTTCTCGTCGGTCGCTTGAAACCCGGCGTATCGCTGAACAACGCGCAGGACGAAATCGCGCGCCATGTCCAACAATCCACCGACCGCATCGGTCAGAAAAACCACCCGTTCAGCCCCGACTTTCATCCCATCGTCACGTACGGCTTGCAGAACGAAGTGGTACGCACCATCCGTCCCGCCCTCTGGACCCTCATGGGTGCCGTCGCCTTCGTCCTCTTAATTGCGTGCGTCAACGTCGCGAATCTCCTGCTCGCGCGCGCCGAAGCCCGCCAACGCGAAATCGCAGTTCGCAAAGCGCTCGGCGCAGGAACCGGACAATTGATTGGCCAGTTCACAACCGAAGGGTTGCTCCTCTCGCTCGGCGGCGCAGCGTTAGGCCTGGCCCTCGCGATGATTGGACTCAAAGTAATGGTCGCAGCCGGCAAGGCCAGCATCCCCCGCGCGTCCGAAGTCTCCATCGATCCCATTGTCCTGGCCGTCACCATCGGCGTATCACTATTAACCGCGCTCTTCTTCGGACTCGCTCCGCTGGGCCAAATCGCGGGCGGAACCTTGCACGACGCCCTGAAAGCCGCGGGAGGACGAGGCACCGCCGGCTCCGTCGCGTCAAATCGATTCCGTTCCGCGTTAGTCTCCAGCGAACTCGCGTTAGCTCTGATTCTCCTCATCGGCACCGGCCTTATGATCCGAGCCTTCTGGAAGCTCAGCGAAGTGAATCCCGGCTTCCGCCCCGAAGGCGTTCTAACGGTGCGCGTGAATCTGCCCGCCGCCACCTATCCTCAGGGACCCAATGTGACCCGATTCTGGCAGGCCATCCAGGAAAAGACCGCGGCCATTCCCGGAGTCACGTCCGCAACAGCAATGGGCGGACTCCCGCCGGAGCGCCAGATCGACGCCAACGACACCGAGATCGAAAAGTTCATGCCCGTTCCCGGCGGCCCGGGGAACAACATCGACTATTGGCAAAACGTCGGCGACCGTTTCTTCGAAACCATGGGCATCCGCCTGCTCGACGGACGTCTCTTCGATGCCCGGGACGCCGAGAGCGGAACTCCCACCGTGATCGTCAACCAGACCATGGCGCGCACCTATTACGGAAACGACAGCGCCATCGGACGCCGCATTCGCCCCGGATTTCAAGATCCTTGGCGCATCATCGTCGGCGTAGTCGAAGATGTGAAAAACGCCGGCCTGGACAAACCCGCGGGCACCGAGATCTTTCTACCCGCGCGCCAGTTCGTTCCCCGCCGGTCGATCTATCTCGCGGTCCGCACCGCGGGCGATCCGCATTCGCTCATCAGCGCCGTTCGCTCAGCCGTCCACGATATCGATCCATCCCTGCCCGTCGCGCAAGTCCGCACCATGGACGAAGTGCTCGCCGGCGCGCGCTCCCGTCCGCGATTCCTCACCACTCTGCTCGGCCTCTTCTCCTTCACCGCTCTGCTGCTAGCGGCAGTCGGATTATACGGAGTAATCTCCTACTCCGTCACCCGCCGCATGACCGAGTTCGGTATCCGCATGGCAATGGGAGCAAAAACCGGCGATGTCCTGGGCCTAGTCCTTTCGCAGGGCCTCAAACTAGCCGCAGCCGGAGTGCTCGCCGGAGCCATCGGAGCCCTGGCGCTGACCCGCCTCATTAGCGGCCTGCTCTTCGGCGTCAGTTCCTTCGATCCCCTAACCTTTTGCGCGATGGCCCTGCTTCTAGGCGCGGTCACAATAGCAGCGTGCATCATCCCGGCACTCCGAGCCACCAAAGTAGACCCGTTAATCGCCCTCCGCTACGAATAAGTAGGACAGGTCCCCTACCTGTCCAGTGGGGCAGGTTCCCGACCTGCCCAATTCACGGTGATACGATAACATTCCATATGCCGAGGACCCTGACGCGCCTTCTCCTCTGTACAGCCCTAGCCCAATCCCAAGACCTGGACACCCTGGCCAAAATCCGCACCGAGGCGATGGAACATGCGCAGGTCGCCGCCGTCTTCGACATGTTCACCGTCACCATAGGCCCGCGCCTCACCGCCTCCCCCGCCCACAAACGAGCTGCCGAATACGCCCGAGACCGCCTGGCAGCCTATGGATTAACGAACGCCCGCCTCGAGCCCTGGCATTTCGGCCGCGGCTGGACGCTCGAAAAACTCACGGTCGAAATGGTCGAACCGCGCTATCTCCCCCTGATCGGCTACGCTGACGCCTGGTCTTCCTCGACCTCAGGTGACATCGTCGCCGCGCCGCTCTGGATCGGTGGAAAATCGCCGGAGCAAGTAGACGATCTAAAGACTCGTCTGAAGGGTGCCATCGTCATGACCGAGCCCGTCATGACCAACTTCGTCCGCAAAGATCGTCCCCAACCCAGCGATCCCAACTACGTCCCGATGTCCGCCGCCTACGCAACCAGCGTCGGAGCCCGCGCCGGAGGCCGTGGCAGGGGGCCGTCCCCCGCGCAGCGCATTGCGCAGTCCATTCGGGAAGCCGGCGCAGGCGTGATCCTAAAACCCAGCCGCGGTGAGCACGGAACCGTCTTCGTAAGCGGCCGCGACGGCGGCGCAGGCTCCGTTCCCACCGTGACTCTTAGCGCCGAGCATTACAACATGATCGCGCACATGATCGAGCAGAACGTCCCCGTGAAACTTCGCGTCAACGTGCAAACGAAGTATTACGACTCCGACAACGGTAACACCTACAACGTGCTCGCCGAACTCCCCGGCTCCGATCTCCGCGACGAAATAGTGATGATCGGAGGTCATCTCGATTCCTGGCACACAGGCGTCGGCGCTACCGACAATGCCGACGGCGCGACCACCGTCATGGAAGCCATGCGCATCCTGAAAACCATCGGCGCACATCCCCGCCGAACGATTCGCGTCGCCCTATGGAGCGGCGAAGAGCAAGGCCTGCTCGGCTCCAAGGCCTGGGTCGCCCAGCATCTCACCGGCGCTGAAAAAGAAAAGTTCGACGTCTACTTCAACATCGACAACGGCACCGGCCCGATCTACGGATGGTATCTGCAAAACATGGAAGCCGTAAGGTCGATGTTCGACGCCTGGCTCGATCCCCTGAAAAACTTCGGCGCGCGCCGCAACGTCATCGAGCCCGTCGGCTCCACTGACCACATCAGCTTCACCGACGCCGGCGTCCCCGGCTTCAATCCCATCCAGGATTACGTCAACTACGACGTCCGCACGCACCACACCAACGAAGACACGGTGGATCGCGTGGATGTCAACGAAATCCGCCAGGCAGCCGCGGTCATGGCGTGGTTCGCCTATAACGCATCCACGGCAGACGCAAAAATTCCGCGCCCACAACCCATTGCTCATCAATGAGATCGCGTTTCAACAGCGCACCGGGATCGGTAGCCGGGTGGAAAATGAGTTCGGGATAAGTTCAATATGTGTAGGTTTTCAAACAGCTCTGACGCTTGGGGGACGTTATTTTAACGCGGGAGCACAATTTGGGCCTCGCGCCGGTCACAGCTCTTTCAGCGCGCTATCATACTCCAATGCGTTTGGCAGGATTGCTTTTCCTGATGGTTGCCGCGCTCCGCGCGCAACCGTCCTTCGAGGCAGCGATCAAGAGTTTGAAATTTCGCGAAATCGGCCCGGCGATCATGGGAGGCCGCGTCGACGACCTCGCAGTCGTCGAAAAGGACCCTCGAATCGTTTACGTCGGCCTCGCCGGCGGAGGCCTCTGGAAAACCACCAACGCCTTCACCACCTGGCATCCGATCTTCGACAACGAAGCCGTGTCGTCCATCGGAGCGGTGGCCGTCGCGCCGTCCGATCCGTCAGTAGTTTGGGCCGGAACCGGAGAAGCCAACAATCGGCAGAGTTCCTCCTGGGGCAACGGAGTCTACCGCTCCCTCGACGCCGGAGCCACTTGGCAGCACATGGGCCTGGCCGACACGCATCACATCGGCCGCATCGTCATTCATCCGCGCAATCCAAACATCGTCTACATTGCCGCAGCCGGCCACCTGTGGGGACCGAATCATGAACGCGGCATTTTCAAAACCACCGACGCGGGAAAGACGTGGTCGCAGGTCTTGTATGTCAACGACGACACGGGGGCCAACGACATCGCCATCGATCCGGAAAGTCCGGAAACGTTGTACGCCTCTGCCTACCAGCATCGCCGGACGGCCGCCGGATACAACGGCGGAGGGCCGGACAGCGCGATCTACAAAACCACCGACGGCGGAGCAACCTGGAACAAACTCACGAACGGGCTGCCTCATGGCGATACCGGCCGAATTGCCCTGGACATCTATAGACGCGACTCAAATATCGTGTATGCGCTGGTAGAAAACGCGCAAGGCGGCGTTTTCCGGAGCGAAGACAAGGGCGCGACTTGGGTGAACATGGGCTCGACCAATCCTCGCCCATCCTATTTCAGCCAGATTCGCGTTGATCCGAATAACGATCAACGAATCTGGCTCGGCGGCACCAGCATCATGGCGTCCGACGACGGCGGCAAAACATTTCACAACGCGACGCTCAGCACCAGCGGTGGCGTTTATGGCTCCCATCACGAGGACTACCACGCCATCTGGATCGATCCCGCAAATTCAGCGCATATGATTGCCGGTAACGACGGTGGTCCGCTCGCCACTTGGGATGGAGGAAAGAACTGGTCGATTTTCACCACCGCCGCCATCGGCCAGCTCTACACGGTCTCCTACGATTTCAAGCGGCCCTACAACGTCTGCGGCGGTTTTCAGGATAACGATAGCTGGTGCGGCCCGAGCGCATCCTTCGTCATCCGCGGAATTAGCAACGATGAGTGGATGAAAGTCGGCGGCGGCGACGGCATGTGGTCGCACATCGACCCGAAGGACCCCGACACCATCTACGCCGGATCGCAGGACGGCAGCCTGATAAGACGCGATCTGCGCAGTCAGCAGTCCAAGAACATTCGCCCGAGAGAAGAAACTGAAACGGAGCCGCGCTACCGTTTCCAGTGGACCTCGCCCTTCCTGATTTCACAATTCGACAATAAAGTCATCTATACCGCCGGGAATTACGTTTTCAAGTCGAAGGACCGGGGAGATAGCTGGACTCGGCTCGGCCCCGACCTGACCACCGGCGTAGACCGCAACAAAGTTCCAATCATGGGAAAGCTTCCTGGCAAAGAAGTGCTCTCACTGAACGACGGCGTGCAAAGCTTTCCCTGCATCACCGCGCTATCTGAATCGCCGGTCCGCGCTGGAATCTTGTGGGCCGGAACCGACGACGGAAATCTGCAAGTCACTCGCAACGATGGAGAGACCTGGAAGAATGTAGTCGCAAATGTGCCCGGAGTTCCCAAGGGAACTTACGTCTCCCGCCTGGTCGCCTCGAAATATGCCGAAGGCACCGCGTTCGCCGGCTTCGACGGCCATCGCGGAAACGACTTCAAGCCATATTTATTCCTGACCACTGATTTCGGCGAGCACTGGACCGACATTTCGAACGGCCTGCCCCACGACAACGGCACTCTCCATGCATTTGCCGAGCATTTTCGTAATCAAGATCTTTTGTTCGCAGGAACCGAGTATGGCCTGTTCGTATCTTTTGATCGAGGGAAGCACTGGCAGGAATTCAAGAACAATCTGCCGCGAGTGCCGGTGTTCGATATCCAGATTCATCCCCGTGAAAACGATCTGATTCTGGCGACTCATGGCCGCTCGATCTGGATACTTGACGACATTGCGTCTCTCGAACAAATGACCGGCCAGATCCTGACAAAAGATGTCCACCTCTTTGATGTGAGGCCCGCGGTGGAATGGCACATGATGGACAGCAAAACGTTCATCGGACACACATTTTTCATCGCCGCGAATCCCCCCGCGGGCGCGCTCATCGACTACTACCTCAAATCGAAACCGGAGCGGCGCGCCGATCTGAAGATTTCGATTCTCGATAAGGACGCGAAAGTCGTTCGCGAACTGCGGGACGCCCCGGTGGAAGCCGGCCTGAACCGTGTCGCGTGGGATCTACGCACCGATCCGGCATCGCCGCCAGCCCCTGGAGGTCGCGGAGGTGGCCGCGGCGGCGGAGGCCGCGGCGTGCTGGTCGAGCCGGGCGAATATACGGTCCGCGTTGCATTGGGCTCCTCACAATTGACCAAAAATGTTCTGGTCGAACAGGATCTACGGGTGAAGGTGACACCGGAAGAGAGCACCGAAAGACGGCGCGCGATCACCGAGCTGTTCGAAATGGCAAAAGAAGCCGATGCAAGCGAGCGCCAATTCACGGCGCTGCGCACCGCTCTCACCGATCTGCGCAAAAGCCACCTTCCCGACAGCGTGCAAAAAGCGATCGACGACTTAGAGAAGAAAATGGCGTCCATCGAAAAACCCCCAGCCGGCCGCGGCGGAGGAGAATACACTCCGGCGCCGGTATCTCAGCGAATCGCGACACTTCTAAACACCATCGATGGCTACGCATTTCCGCCGACCAGTTCGCAGTTGGCGGAGATCCCCCGATTGCGCACCGAAATGACCGACGTCGACGCCAGAATCAAACGGATTATCGAAGACGATTTGCCCGCTCTGAATAAATTGATGAACGATGCAGGAGTGCCGCACATCTCCATCGCCGATCAAGCTCCCACGGCAGGCGGAAGGAGAAGGTAGCTACTTGAAATTCGTATATGGACCCGCTTTTAGCGTATCCGGAATACTCAATCCATCGCTATCCCAGACAATCACGCCGTTGCGAACTGTCAGCAGGCAGCGAAATCGCCGAGTGCCATCCAATCGAGTAAGCGCCGAATCCAGGAAGCCGAATTTCCCTTGCTGAATTTCAAGAACAGCAATATCGGCAACGGAGCCTTCACTCAAGTTGCCGAGCTCCGGCTGCTTGATCGCTCGCGCAGGATTCGAAGTCACACGTTCGATAATCTGTTCCGGCGTCATCCCCAGGTTCAGAAAAATGGACATCGCAGTCGCCATGTTTGCTCTCGGTATCAAAACATTTTTCGAGTCCATCCCACTCGATATGGCGTCCGGCGAAGACTTGCGAAAAACGAAGCCTGGACTGGCGACCGAGTGATTCTTGCATTCAGCATCGGGAAGCAAACGGACTTTCGAGCGCTCCGCAATTTCGCAATTCCCCACATCCACAGCAGTGGTGACGCCGTAGGGCAGCGTGTTGTAATCGGGTTTCAGCGACGATCCAAAACGAGCGTTGATGTCGATCAAACCGGGTGTGATCATATAGCCGCTTACCTCGACCACGACATGCGAATGAGCGGCTGGGAGATCGGGAGCGACTTTCACGATTCGATTGCCAATTACGGCAACATCGAAGCGAGCGTCGCGATGATTCGCGGGATCGATCACCCTTCCGTTCTTAAGCAGAAGGTCGTAAATTTGCTGACCATACAGCATGGAGCCGAAGAGCAAAAATGCGGCAAGTCTCATTGCGTCACGCTCCAGGCCGGGAATGTGCGTCCATCTCGATCAAAAACGACGCGGCCATCGCGAATCGTCAGCACGCATTCCAGTCGATGCGTGCCGAGCTTCTTGGCCGGCCACGAATCTTTGAAAGCGAACACTCCGCTTTGATCTTCGAGCACCGCGATGTCGGCGACGCGGTTCACACCGAGAGTCCCGAGTTCCGGATAATGACCGATTTCCTTGGCCGGCGTGACGGTGGATCGAAGGATTACATCTTCGAGAGTCATGCCCAGCAGCATCATTTTCGACATCACATTTGGCATGTCAGATTGCTGCATCAGGATGCTGGAGGAATGCAGGTCTGTGCTGATGGTGTCGGGAAGAAAGCCCTGCCGGATCGCGCTGGCCGCGACCGGCCAAAGAAAACTTCCTCCTCCGTGGCCGACGTCGAAGAGCACTCCGCGCTTCCGAGCCTCGATCATCCACGGTTGGACTTTTCCGGTGAAGCGATCGACCAGTTCCATCTGGCGGTCGTTGTACATATGAGTGTGAATGTCGCCGGGACGCAGATGCTCCAGGAGTTCGGCTTCGGTGGTGCGTTCAGAATTGGTGAAAATTTTGTCGTCCACCATCACGGGAACGTGCGCCCTGCGGCCGGCTTCGACGGCGCGATCGATGGCCGCCCATCCGGGTTTTGCGAAGTGCGCCGTCTTGATGCCGATGACGATGTCCCGATTTTTTGTAATTGCCTCGGCAGTCGCCGGGGGATCCATATCGCCGACGTCGCTTTCGTAAGGCTCGCCGACCATCCCTTTGCCGACGATATTCATCCAAACAAGGACGCGAGTGGCCGAGTGCGCGATCACGGTGCGGCGAAATTCATCGAAGGTCCGCCAACCGCTGCCGCCGGCGTCGCAAATCGTGGTGGTTCCGGCGGGCAGCGCCGTATCGTCCGGTGTCAGCGAACCCTCGTATCCGAAAACATGAGCGTGCAGATCGACCAAACCGGGAACAACGATCAAGCCGGAGACATCGACGATCTTGCGCGTCTGCTGATCAGGGATGTGCGCAGCGACAGCAGCGATCCGATTGGCGGCGATCGCGACGTCCATGGCGCCGTTAATATTGTTTGCGGGATCGATCACCCGGCCGCCGCGGAGTACGATGTCGTATTGCTGCGCCGATGCCGAAACACACAGCACCGCGATCAGGCCCACGCTTGTTCGCATGAGATGCATAATAGTCCAATGTCTCACCAAACGAAGGCGGGTCTCAGCCGGCGGAGACTGTTTCAGACGGGAGGAGCCGTCGCGGCCGGGCTTGCGGCTGGTCAACCGGTGTGTGGCGCGGCTCCGAGCCCCGATGTTTACACGCGGATCGGGGTCCGTCCGTTCATCAACTGCACGGCGACCCTGACCATCAACGGCGGCTCCCTAACTCTCCCGGAAGTGATCGCGGCGATGGAGCAGGCGGCGCATTTTCACGTGGATCTTGACGAGCTGATGGAACGCGTCAGTGCCCGGCTTGCGGAGCTGCTGCGTGTCGAGTGGGCGATTGTCACGGCGGGTACCGCTGCTGCTTTGACGCATGCTACGGCGGCTTGCCTGGTGGGAACCGATCCGGAAAAGATTCAGCGACTGCCGAACCTGGAAGGATTGAAGGATGAGGTGATTATTCCGCGCGAATCGCGGAATGCCTACGATCATGCGATCCGCACTCTGGGCGTCAAGATCATCGAGGTGAATAATCGCGATGAATTGCGCAAGGCGATCGGGCCGCATACCGCGATGATCGAGGTGCTTGGCAATTATTTTGGCAAGGCGGATTTCGATTTGAAAGATGTCGCGCCGATCGCGAAAGAATATGGCGTCCCGATTTTGATTGACGCCGCGGCGGACTATCTCATCGTGCCGAACCCATATATCGCGCTGGGCGCTGATCTGGTGGCCTACAGCGGCGGAAAGATTATTCGCGGGACGCAGGGCGCGGGATTGCTGGTGGGACGCAAGGATCTGGTGAGGGCCGCCTGGGCGAACAGCGCTCCGCATCATGCGTTCGGACGCGCGCTGAAAGTCACCAAGGAAGAGATCGCCGGCATGCTGGCGGCCGTCGAGGTGTGGCGCGGAGGACGCGATATCGAAGCCGATTTTCAGGAGTGGACGCGCTGGTACGCGGAGATGTCCGCCAAGCTTACAAAAGTTCCGGGCATCAGCGCGACGGTGATTCCTCCGGTGCGCGGCGGTCCGTTCCCGACGCTGCGCGTATCGTGGGATGCGCGGAAATTCGACATCACGGCCGGAGACGTAGGGCGCAAGTTGCTGGAAGGCGAGCCGCGCATCATGACGCAGGCCGCCGGCGACGGAAATTCGTTTCTGATCCGGCCAGTCGCGATGAAGCCGGGCGAGTATTTGATTGTTGCGGAGCGGCTGCTCCAGGTACTTTCGTCCGCTCCGGAGGCGAGTAGCAAGCGTCCGCTTGTGCCGCCTTCCACGAACATTGCGGGGGTTTGGGATCTCGAAATTCAATATGAGGTCGGCGCGGCGCGGCACAAATTGTTTCTGACCACGGATCGAAATCAGATCACCGGGACGCATCAAGGGTGGGCGTATCAAGGGGATTTAAAAGGTCTGATCGAGGGAGACCGAGTGACGCTGCGAAGCACTCTGCCCGCTGACGGCAACGTGCTGAATTATTCATTCACGGGGGCGGTTTCAGCGACGGGCATGGCCGGTGAGGTTCGAATCGGGGAGTATGGCAAAGGCCGATGGCAAGCGGTCCGGCACTTAGCGGTTTGAAAGGCGGGCAGGTCGGGAACCTGCCCCACTTATTGCTTTGCGGCTTGTCCTCGGCCGCCGCGGGCCGGCGTGATTGCGTCCCATTTCGCGTCGCCGGACTGTTTGTAGTCTTTCGGCAGCGTGGTCCAATCGGGGCGCGTGATGCCGTTCAGGTCGTAGACCACTTTTCCGTCTTTCAGAGTTATTTCGGCGACGATTTTCTGGTTGCCTTTTAGACGCGCTCCGTACATGTCGGTGTAGCCGAACTCGCCCCGGGCCACCCGCAGGACGGCGACGTCGGCGATGGCTCCGACGGAGAGATTGCCCAGTTCTTCGTGATGAATTTCCTTCGCCGGATTCCAGGTGGATTCTTTCACTACGTCTTTCAGGGATTGACCCATGACCAGGAACTTGCTCATCAGATTGTCCATGTCTTTCATGCCGCTATTCATGCTGCCGGTGTGAATATCGGTGGAGATGGAATCGGGCGGGAAACCTTCTTTGAGGGCGGGGATGGCGATACGCCAGGCGAAACTACCTCCGCCGTGGCCGACATCGAAAATCACGCCGCGCTTGCGGGCTTCGAACATCGCGGGATTGACGTGGCCGTCTACCTGTTCATCGCGGAGGCCCGAATAGCAGTGCGTATAGATATCTCCGGGACGCAGCTTTTTGGTAACCAGCTCACTCATCGGCCTTTCTTTTTTGTTCTCGCCGAAGTCGACCATGACGGGGATATTGGCGATGGTGCCGGCTTCGACGGCCTGCTCGACGGGGGTCCATTCGGGACCGGCATAGTGAGCGGTCTTGACGCCGACGATCAGGCCTTTATACTTTTGCGCCATTTCAGCGGTGGGTTTGGCTTGCATATCGGACAGGTCGTTTTCATACTTCGCGCCGCGCATGCCGTTGCCGACGATGTTGATAAACGCAAGCACTCGCGTTTTGGCGCGATCGATGACGCGTTGCTTGAAATCCTCGAAATTGCGCCAGCCTGCGCAGCCTGCGTCGGCGACCGTGGTGACGCCGACGCGGAAGGTGTAGCCGTCGGGATAGAGACTGTTGTCTCCGGCGTAGGATCGCGCTTCGCCGGTACCGGCGTAGACGTGGACGTGCATGTCGATTAGTCCGGGCGTGACGTAGAGTCCGGCGACGTTGACGACTTTAAACGCCTGAGCCGGGTCGATGCGCGCCGCAACTTGGGCGATCTTGCCATCTTTAATCGCGACGTCGCGGACGGCGTCGATATTGTTCTTCGCGTCGATTACATGGCCGCCCTGGAGCAGCAGGTCGTAGGGTTGCGTTTGCGCGAACGCCACGCTCGCGCCGATGAGAATTAACGTAGTTATTTTTTCCATGATTGCTTCTGGTAAGGAAATGTTTTCCAGTCCTGGCTGGCGCGGCCGTTGAGGTCCCATACTACTTTGCCGGCGCGCATCGTCAGTTCGCACACTAATAATTGATTACCGGATTTTTTGGCTCCGGCGGAATCGATGAAGCCGAAGTTGCCATGGTCCAGGCGGAGGACTGCGACATCGGCATCGGAGCCGACGTCAAGATTGCCTAGCAGCGGGCGGCGAATTTCTTTCGCGGCGTTGAACGTCGACATGCGGACTACATCCTGAAGAGACGAGCCGAGGCTCATCAGCTTGGACATGATATTGGTCATGTCTTTCATGCCGGCATTCATGCTGTTGATATGCAGGTCGCTTGAAATGGAGTCGGGATAAAAATGCTCGGCGTAGGCGGGGACGGCTACATACCAATAAAAACTTCCGGCGCCGTGGCCGATATCGAAGAGGATGCCGCGCTTGCGGCCGGCTTCCATGGCGGGATTCACTTTGCCGTTTTCCAGCAGCTCTTCACGGTGACCGGAGAAGCAGTGGGTATAAATGTCGCCGGGCCGTAATTTGTCGAGGAACAAGGCGTTGATATTGCGCGTGGCGTTCACGCGGCCGAAATCGACCATCACGGGAAGGCCGGTCAATTCGCCTGCTTTCACGGCTCCGCCCACCGATTCCCAGCCCGGGCCTGCATAGTGGGCGGTCTTGAATCCTACGATGATGTCCGGATTCGCCTTCGCCGTCTTCGCGGCCGCTTCTGCGTCCATTTGCGCGGGATCGTCTTCCTTGCCGGTGCCCATGCCCGCGGCGACGATGTTCAGGAACGCCAGAATGCGGGTCTTCGAATGGTCGATGATGCGCCGCTTGAAATCCGGAAAGGTTTGCCAGCCGGAGGAGCCTGCGTCGACCATGGTGGTGACGCCGCTGCGGAAGGAATGCGCGTCGGCTTGCACCGCTTCGCCGCCCGGCTCCTGCCACATATAAATATGGACGTGGATGTCGATCAAGCCGGGAGTGACGTATAAGCCGGCTACGTTGACTGTCTGCTTTGCCTCGGTGGAATTGATGGAGGGAGCGACGCGGGCGATTTTTCCGCCGGAGATGGCGACATCCATCACGCGGTCGATTCCGTTTTTAGGATCGATGACGTGGCCGCCTTTGAGCAGAGTGTCGTAGGATTGCCCCCTCAGACCGTAAGAGAGCGCGAGCAGGGCCGTGAGAAACCGCGGGTTCGTCAAGGCGTCATTGTATTAGCATATAGCTGATCGGCGCAAGGAGGCGTTTATGAACGGCACGCGGAGAGGGTTTCTGGGATGGGCGAACGCCGCGCTGGCCGGCGCAGGTTTCGCGAGCCGCAAGCTCGACGCGGAGGATACGCATCACCCGGCCGGCGGCGAGGATTATTACGAAAAACTCGGCGTCACGAAGATTATCAACGCGGCGGGGACGTACACGGCGCTGACTGCTTCGATCATGCCGCCTTCGGTGCAAGCGGCGGTGGCTCGCGCGGCGAAACATCCGGTTCGGCTGCACGACTTGCAGCAGGCCGCGGGAGAATATCTGGCGCGACAACTCAAGTGCGAAGGCGCGATGGTGACGGCAGGCGCGGCATCCGCACTTACATTGGCGACAGCGGCGGCGATGACGCTGGGCAATCGGACGTCGATGCACAACATTCCTACGGATATTACAGGGCTTAAGAACGAGGTCATCGCGCAGAAGGCGCACCGCTATGAGTACGATCACGCGATCCGCAATTGCGGCGCGAAGTTCGTCGAAGTGGTGACCCTCGCCGAGTATGAGGCTGCGTTCAACGAACGGACGGTGATGACGAATTTTTTCAATGCCGCCGAAGAAGGGCAAATCGGCCGCGAGGATTGGATCCGTGTCGCGCATAGCCATGGAGTGCCGTGTTTGAACGATGCCGCTGCGGATGTTCCTCCGATTTCGAATTTGTGGAATTACACGAAGATGGGATTCGACATGGTCGCGTTTTCGGGCGGCAAGGGCATGAGGGGTCCGCAGAATGCGGGGTTGCTGCTGGGACGGAAGGATCTCATCGACGCTGCGACGCGCAATAACAGCCCTAATTCCGATACCGTCGGCCGGGGCATGAAGGTTTCGAAGGAGCAGATTGTCGGCATGGTAGCCGCGGTGGATTGGTTCCTGAGCCAGACAGATGCGTCGCTCGAAGCGGAGTTTCGGCACCGCGCCGACAAAATTGCAGCGCAGCTAAAGAATATCCCGACGATGAATGCGAGCGTCGTGATTCCCAATGTCGCCGCCAACGCCGTTCCACATCTACTGCTGCGCTACGACACGCAACGGATCAAGATCAAGCCGGTGGAGGTGATGACGGAGCTACGCAAGGGGACTCCGAGCATCGAATTGAATCCGCAAACCGGGAAGAAGCCGGGAGCGGGTTTGCCGTCGGATGAGAACACGATTGTCGTCGGCGTCTGGATGCTGGAGCCGGGCGAGGAACTGATCGTCGCGCGGCGGATCAAAGAGATTCTCGAAAAAGCGGCAGCTTAAGACTCGGGGAGATCGCTTCCTGCGGTCGCGGCTCGGTAGGGAGCGACGGGTCATCGAGTTTTTCAGACGAAGGGGGCATTAAGCATGGACAGGCGCGATTTTTTCGGCCGAGCCGTTGCTGCGAGTCTCGCTGGCGCGGGGCCGCTTGCCGCGCAAACCAACGTGGCAGGACCTTCGGGCGTCACGATCGAAGGCGCTGCGCAGGGAACGCCGCATCAAGGCAAGGTGCTGGCGCTGATCACGCCGCATCTCGACGACGGACCCATTTTTGCATTTGGCACGATCGCCAAGCTATTGCGCGAGGGCTACACCGGATATTTCATTCGCACCAGCAACGACGAGAAGGATTCGTACGATCTGAGCATCGGCGAGACGATTCTGGCGAATGAGCGCGACACGCGGGCGATGGTTAAGGCCACAGGGTTGAAGAACGTGTTCGATCTGGGATATCGCAACCATCGGATGGACGACGTCAGCCGAGTTGAATTGCGGGCACGGCTGATCTTTCTGTTCCGCCTGCTCAAAGTAGACACCGTGTTCAGCTACGACCCGTGGGATCATTACGAAGAAAATCCGGATCATTACGTTACCGCGCAATCGGTGGAAGCGGCGTGCTGGATGGCTGGAGGAGGCAAGGATTTTCCGGAGCATTTCGACGCGGGCCTGAGGCCGCACGGGGTGCGCGAAAAATATTATTTCGCGCGGGGACCGCAGCAACTGGTGAATCGGGTGGTGGATATCGGCTCGACGCTGGAGGCCAAGCGCGTCGCCATCCGTTCGTGCCGGACCATGGTGATGAACATGGTGAAAGGCGTGAATGACTCTTTGCTCGCCAGAAAATTGAAGGTGCCGGAGTTTTCCGGGGGCGAAGACGCCGCGATCGACGCGTATATCGCCGCCGTTTTCGAGCATCGCGATGCGGAAACGGGACGGGCTCATGGGCTCGCTCATGCCGAGCAATTTCACTACATCGCTCCCGAGTCCGGCTTGGACGATTACATTTCCCGTCACGCCGTATCTTTTTAAAGAGTGTTGTAACCCACTTGACATCCACATAAGCAGGGTGCATGATCAAGCAAACGGGCTAACGGGTTCCAGTATTTTGCACAGTTCTGGATTCTCTTTTTTCCGTTGCTAACGAGGGGTTTATGCGGAGTTCGTGAAAAGGGGTCCGCTCATTTCTTCCTTTGTAATCAGGTGATTGGCGAAAGCAACTTTCGCCGAAAAAGGGGCAATTCATATGAAAATCGGTGTAGCAGCACTACTCGGATTCGCCGCAGTACTTAATTCGGTGCAACCGCTCAGCGCGCAGGAAGTCACAGCGAGCATCACGGGACGTGTTACCGATCCTCAGGGCGCCGCCATGGTGGGCGCGAGCGTGACCATGACTGAAACGGATCGGGGGACCGAGTGGCCCACGAAAACGAACAGCGAGGGAATCTACGTGTTCCCGCGGCTTCCGGTCGGAAACTATGACATGAAAGTGGAAGCGCAGGGCTTCAAGAGCGCAGTGAAGAAGGGCATCCGAATGGAGGTCAACTTGCACACTACATTAGACATAGCGTTGCAGGTGGGAGCTACCAGCGAGAGTGTTTCGGTGACCGCGGAAGCCCCTTTGCTGCAAACCGACAGTAATCAGGTGGGCGGGGTTATCGCAGCGGCGACCATCGAGAACCTTCCTTTGATCACCCGTAATCCGGTCGCTCTGACGCTGTTGGGTGCAGGCGTTACGACGCCCGATCCCAGCAGTTTCAACAGTGGCCAGCGCTCCGCGGGCGGCGGCCGGCCTTACGTGAACGGAAATCGCGAGGAAGCCAACAATTTCATGCTGGACGGCCTGGACAACAATTTCACGTCCGACAACCTGGTGGCGTATCAGCCGAATCCGGACGCGATCGAAGAGTTCCGGCTCATCACCAACAACGCGTCGGCTGAGTTTGGAAACTATCAGGGCGGGGTTATTAATGTCGTGATGAAATCCGGCACCAACCAATTTCACGGCAACATGTTTGAGGATCTCCGCAACGACGAGTTGAACGCCAACAATTGGGCGAACAACTGGAACCTGCAATCCAACGGGAAAGCCACTCCGCGTCCTCCTCTGCGGTGGAATGAATTTGGCGCCACCTTCGGCGGTCCGATCAAGAAAGATCGCCTGTTCTTCTTCGCGGACTACGAGGGGTTGCGCAGAGACACCCCTCCGACGGTTGTCGGCACAGTGGTCATGCCTTTGGCTTGGCGCAACGGCGACTTTTCCTCGATGTTGAACCCGGCGACGACGGCCAACGGGAAAGCAGTTCAGCTCTACGATCCTTATTCGCTGAATACGACCACCGGTCTCCGCGATCCGTATCCGGGCAATATCATACCGACCAGCCAACTAAGTCCTGCCGCGGTGAAACTGCTCAATAACATGGCACTGTATCCCGCGCCGCAGATTAATACGATCACGTCGAGCAACTACTTCTATGGCTCGTCGAGCCTGCTCAACATGGACCAGGGTGATCTCAAGCTCGATTATCGCCCGGAGGACAAGGATTATTTCAGCTTCCGCTTTTCGGACGGGCGCCAGGACGCTCCGGGATTGAATACGTTCCCGTTGTTCTATAACAGCTTCAATACATCGCCGTTCAAGAACGGAGTGATCAACTGGACGCGCACCGTCAGGCCGAATCTGATCAACGAAGCCCGGTTCGGCGTAAACTACATTCTGCTGGACAATGGCGGCGCCGACAAGGGGCTCGGCAATATCGCAACCGCGGCGGGAATCGCGGGGGCAGGCCCCGGCCTGCTTGCCTTGACCGGAAACGCAAGCAGTGGGCCTGGGGGCAACCTTAGCTATATAGCGTCGTTGGGAAATGCCAATATCGGGACGCAGCAGCTATTCGCAAACACTACGTTCCAGTTGACCGATAACATGACCTGGATCAAGGGTAAGCATGTAATCAAGTTCGGCTTCGACGAACAGCGCCGCTGGATCAACGTGTTTTACTCCGGTAACAACGGCCGCAGCGGCTACATTGATTTCAACGGTCGCTTCACCTCGCAATCGGCTTCGGCCACCTCAGGGACCCTCGACGAGGCAGACTTAATGCTGGGCTTGCCGGATCAGTTGGGCAGAGGTCTATCGAGTGGCACTTGGGGCCAGCGTTCCTGGGTTACTGGCATCTTCGTCCAGGACGACTATCGAGTCGCCAAGAACCTGACGCTGAACCTTGGATTGCGATATCAGTACAACAGTCCCTGGGTAGAAGTCGAGAATCGCCAATCGAACTTCGGCCTGTTCACCGGGACCCTCTATTTAGCCGGCCAGGCCGGTTGTCCCTATTCAGACTGCCGCGCTCTCTACAATGCATATCATAAGGATTTCCAGCCGCGACTTGGCTTCGCCTACACGCCACAGATCATGGGAAAGATGATCGTGGTTCGTGGAGGATACGCAATCTCGTCTTACCTCGAAGGGACCGGCACCAACCTCAGGATGCCTCTGAATCCTCCTTTCGAATCGGAATTCCAGACCAACTACAACACGCCGTCGTTCACGCTGCCCGGATCGACTCTGGATCAAGGTTTATCCGCCTTGAACCCCAAGAACCCTTACGCCGGCGCGACCATTCGCCTGTGGGATCCGGGGGTCCGTCCCGCGGAGTCGCAACAGTGGAACCTGTCGACCGAGTATCAGTTCGCCGGCGATAACGTTCTGACTGTCGGCTATGTCGGCCAGCACAGCACGCACCTGATGGTGGCGATGCCTTATCTCCAGAACATGCTGGTAAACGGCGCGGTGGTGCAAGGACCCTATTTGTCCGGCAACCCGACGCTCCGCTCGGAGATCTCGCAGATCTCGGGCACCTGCTCCTGCGCCAACCAGGAGTATGACGGCCTGCAAGCCACGCTTCGCAAACGCCTGAGCCACGGCATCGAATATCAGATCGCCTTCACTTATTCCAAGGGCATGTCGGACTCGATCGGCTACTACGGCCAGGGCGGCCAGGCGGGTAGCCAGTCGGCCTATATGCAGAACCTGTATAACCGGGTTGCTGAGTGGAGCCCGACTTACTTCGACAACAAGTTCAACTTCGTTCCGTCGGCAGTCTACGAACTGCCCTTCGGTAGGGGACGGAAGTTTGGGTCGAATATGAACCGGGTGGCGGACGGAATTCTCGGCGGCTGGATGTTGAGTGGCGTAATGACCACCCACACCGGATTCCCTCTGACGATCAAAGTGAGCGGCGATCCTTCGGGAACCGGCGCTCGCAGCTTCCGCGCCAATGTGGTCGGAACCCCGCACAATCAACACCTCATCGGACCTGGTGTTTCGTACCTGGATCTGAGCGCTTACGCCGTTCCGGCTCCGTTCACGTTCGGAAACTCGGGTCCTGGCGTGGTCCGCGGACCGGGTGAATTCCGCCTGGATATGGCGCTCGCAAAGCGCTTCAACATCACGGAGAGGAAATACTTCGAATTGCGCGGAGAAGCCTACGGCCTGACCAACACCCCGATCTTTGCGAGCCCGGCATCGCAGACCATCACGTCGGCGCTGTTCGGACAGATCCGCAGCTCGCAAGGAGAACGCAATATGCAGGTGGTCGCCAAGTTCTATTTCTGAGCGGCCAGAATCGAATCGCTAGTGCGGAGCGGCAAACAGGTCGCTCCGCCTGGATTTGCGTAACATACAATCATGGATCGACGAATGTTCCTCCAGCTCGCGGCGGCACCGGCTTTGCTCGCGTCCGATGCGCCGCCCGCGTACAAAGTGGTCAGCCACTATCCGGCCGCGAAGAGTACTGAAACGCCGGGGCCGTATCGCGGCACGGTTGCGCGCATCCATTCTGAGGGCGTTATCGATACTGGAAGCGAGCAAATCGATCAACCAACTATCGATAAAATGCTCTCGGCGGGCATGAAAGCGCTGACCGGCGCCAAGGCAGATAAGGAAGCCTGGGCTTCCTTCTTTTCGTCCAGCGATGTGATCGGCATCAAGGTGAACTGTTCCGGCGCGCCCGTGATTCGCGCTTCGCCGGAGGTGGTGAGCGGGATTGTCCGGAGTCTTGTCAGCGTCGGCGTGAAGCCGGACAACATTTATATCTACGAGCGCTTCCTCGACCAGCTTACCAGCGTTCATTATGAGCGGTTCGTCCCGGCAGGCGTGCAGATTGTCGCCGTCGAGACGCCTCGAGCTTCCCTTTTGGGCTACGATCCGAAAACCTACGTCGAGTGCAGCTTCTTCGGTGAAGACGATACGCGCTCTAATCTAGCGCGGCTGGTCACGGAGCGTTTCACCAAGATCATTAATGTCCCCAACGCGAAGGAGCATCAGGCATCGGGCGTGACGGGATGCCTGAAGAATCTCGCGTACGGCGATTTTTCGAATGTCGCGCGATCGCACATGAGGGAAAAGACCAACACTCTTTCTTTTATCGGGACGCTGGCAGCGGTCGAACCTTTGCGCTCCAAGTGCGTGCTTAACATTATGGACGGCATCCGAGGGGTGTGGCACGGCGGACCTTTCTCGGAAGATAAAAAGTATCGCTTTTATCCGAAACTGCTGATGTTCGGCACGGACCCCGTAGCGATCGACCGGCTGCTGCTCGACCTGATTGAAGATAAGCGCAAAGCCGAAGGCGCGCCCTCGCTATGGGACCGCTCGCCAAACATAATCGACCGCCGCGCCCATCTCGATTTTCACAAGAACACCTTTATCAGGGAACCGGGTCACATCGAATACGCGGCCAAGAACTTCGGGCTCGGCGAGTACGATAAGAACAAAATGAAAGTGACCTCCCTGGAGATTTGATGCTTGCCGCTCTTCTTTTGCCCAGCCTTTTGACTGCGGGGGCGGAGCCTCCTGCCGGCGCCGTGAAGTTGAACGAGCCGCGGGTGCAGTATCGGAATAACGAAGCGTCGGCGACGCGCAGTCCGTGGATCGATGCGAATGGCTGGCATATCCAGCGCTCACCCGGCCAGACGTTCGTTTATCAGGTGAAGGGCGAAGCTGCCGCGCTCGCCGCTGCGGAGGCGTTTACTTACGGTTCCGGCGCGTTCATCTCCGCAGATGCAGCTGGGGCGGACGCATTCGGCAAGATGTTGACATTCATCAAAGCCCTTCCAGCGGTGGATCTGCCGCCCGTTGCCGACTTCGGGGTTGTCGACGATGGATCGGACGCGACCGGCGAGTTGCTGAATCTGCTTACCCGGATGAACCTCTTATATAGGATCGAGAAGAATCCCGATCCGCGCTTCCATGTGAACGTGCGCCTCGGCACGAAGGAATTTCCGCCGGAGGACGCGAAGAATCCGAGCGTCGCCGCGCACAAGATTCGATCTCTCATCGGCGATGACAACCGGTCGCTGCGCGTCTACGGCAGTGAGGTGGTGATCGGCCGCCTCATGGCCGGATCGGGCAAGGCGCGCGTCTTTCTGATCAATTACACTCCCCGTCCCGTGCTCGGGTTGCGCGTGCGTATCCGCGGCGCGTACTCTAAAGGCGAATTGCAAGCATCGGGGCTTCCGGATGCTCGTCTCGCCGATCTCGGTCAAGACGGACCGGCAACCGAGTTTACCCTTCCTGAGCTCCACATCTTCGCGGTCATTGACCTCTCCCACAACTGAAACTTTCGTTTCCTCTAGCAGATTCGGAAGATTTGTGGCAGCATAGTCTAAACCTAGTTACGTGTTCGTGAATTTCGCAAAGGGGTGTTAAAGATGAAACAGCGTCTTTTTGTAACGATTTGTCTCGCAGTGTGTCTGGCGATGGCTGCAAATGCCCAGCTCGCAACGACAACTTCCCTTGTCGGAGCGGTCACGGATTCGAGCGGTAAACTGATTCCGGCCGCCAAGGTCACCGCGACCGAGAGTCGTACGCACGATACATACAACACCACCACCAACGCTCAGGGCAATTACACCTTCGAATTCGTCCGGGTCGGCGTTTACAGCATCACGGTGGAACAGAGCGGGTTCCAAAAGGTGACCAAGACCGGCATTGTCGTGGACGTCGATCAAACCGTGCGAACCGACTTTGCGCTTTCCGTGGGCACTGTCTCCCAATCTGTAACGGTGGAAGCGGTTGTGTCGGCGATCAAGACCGACGATGCCGCTATTTCGGAGATTCTGGGCACGCGCAACGTTGCCGAACTGCCGCTTAACGGCCGCGACGCCATGAGTCTGGCGGCGAGTATTCCCGGCGTGCTCCAGGGCACCAAATCCTCCCAAACAGGTACGCCACCGGGCGAGGATTTCAACGGCGCAGGGACTCGCGAGATTCAGAACGAAATGTCGGTCGACGGCATCAGCATCATGAATAACCTGATCACCACGACGCCGGTACAGCCGATGATCGAGGCGATTCAGGAGGTCGAGATCCAGACCGGCACATACTCGGCCCAATACGGCTCCTACCTCGGCGTTCACATCAACATGATCACTAAATCCGGGACCAATCAGCTCCACGGTTCCCTCTTCGAATTCCTTAACAATCAGGTTCTGAACGCCCGCAACTACTTCACGTTGCCGACGCCCGCCAATCCAAACGCGGCCAAGCCGCCTTTGCGGCAGAACCAATACGGAGTCGAGGTCGATGGCCCGGTCATGCTTCCCAAACTTTACGACGGAAGAAACAAGACCTTCTTTATGGCGTCGTTCGGGGGCTATCGCCTGGACCAGTCGGCAACCTCGCTTTCGACCTCCATGCCGGCCTCTTTTTTCACCGGCAATTTTTCGAACGTCCCTACATCGAGTATCACCGGCGGCGCGATCAAGGATCCTCTGAACGGTAACACTCCGTTCCCCGGTAATATCATCCCGACAACGCGCATCTCGCCGGTCGCGCTCAAGCTCCAGCAATATTATCCGGCGACCGACTTGCCCGGCTTTGCGAACAATTATTCGGTGCCGGTGCCGACCACCATCACTACCAACCAGACCGTCGATCGCATCGATCAGAACATCGGAGATAAGGTCCGCTTGTATGCGCGCGCCGACGATCAATACGAGCATGTTTTCGGCGGCAGTGCGATTCCGACCAACTCGAGCACCACGCCTGTCACTGTCTCGAACTATTCGGTGGGCTACACACAAACGTTCACGCCCAACCTGGTGAACGATCTGCGCGTGGGCCGGAATTTCTTCTCTACCGCGACGCTCGACCCGTTCTCCGTCAGCAAGCAGGCGACTGCTGGCACGGCCCTCGGAATCCCGGGCTTTACGGGCGATTCGATATACAACAACCCCGGAATTCCCGATTTCAACATCACCGGTTTCAACGGCTTGAACAACGCGTCCACCAACTGGTATCAGAACGACAGCACCACGCAGCTATCCGAACAAATCAGTTGGAACCACCATTCGCACAACATCCAGGCGGGGCTTGAATTCCGGAGGCTGGCCACCGGGCGCGCGGCCGTCAATAGCGCACGCGGCTCGTTCACGTTCAACGGAACGCTTACCGGCTATGCTCCGGCCGATTTCATCCTCGGAGTTCCTCAGGCTTTCACCACTCCTGGACCGGAAGTGCGCGGGCGCACCGCCGAATGGCGCGACGGCTTCTTCGTGACTGATAAATGGCAAGTCACCCGTAAACTCACCGTCGATTATGGCATCCGCTATGAATTGCCGACCGTCGCGTACACGATCAACGGAGTCGCCACCGAACTCAATCCGAATCAGACGGCGCTGGTCGGCGGAACACCCGGTTATCACTTCACCGCGCCGAATCATTCCGATTGGGCGCCGCGAGTCGGTCTCGCATACCGCATCACCGAGAAGACAGTATTCCGCGCCGGCGCCGGTATTTACTACAATCCGAATCAGACCAATAGTTATACGTTCCTGAACACCAATCCGCCCTATACGACGATTCTGACGTGCAGCTATTCGGTGGGAGACGGCGTGCCCACCTTGGGCAATCCGTTCACCACGGGAGTGTGTCCCACGGCGGCAACGGCTGGAACCATCGCCACCGATCCGTGGCACCAGCCCACACCCCGCATGAATCAGTGGAGCGCCAGTCTGCAAAGGCAGCTCTGGAGCGGCGGCGGCCTGGAGGTTCAGTACCTCGGCTCGCATTCCTATCACCTGGATCGCAGCTATTACAACAATACGCCGCTGGAGCCGGGCCCCGGTTCCGTCAGTTCCCGCCGGCCTAATCCGCTGTTTGGCGTAATCCGCACCATCAACGACGACGAAATCGCCAACTACGAGAGTATGAACGTCATCTTCCGCCAGCGCTTGACGCACGGCCTCCAGATGAACGCCAGCTATACTTGGTCCCACACGCTGGACGTCACCACCGACTCCAATGGCGGAGGCACGCCGCTGATTCCCTACGATTGGAAAGACGATTACGGCAACTCCAACTGGGATATCCGCCACCGGTTTATCGCCAGTTTTGTATACGATATTCCGTTCTTCGGCGTCTCGAATCCGGTGTTGAAGACGGTGTTCACCAAATGGCAGGCCAACGGCATTATCACCGTCCAAACCGGTCTCCCGTTCAATGTCTCGACCGGAACCGATACCGCGAACACCGCCTCCAGCGGCACGTACAGGCCGGATCTGATCGGAACGCCCAGCGACGGATGCGGACGCGGGGATCTGGTCGGTTGTATCAATGCCGCCGCTTACACGGTCAATGACTTGTATCCAATCAACCCCACCCACTACGCCTACGGAAATGAAGGCCGCAACCTGCTCCACGGCCCCGGCTTGGAAAACGTCAATTTTTCCTTATTCAAAAATTTCCCGCTTAAAGAGCGCCTAAAGCTCCAGTTCCGGTTCGAGACCTTCGGCCTGTTCAACCATTCGAATTTCGGAAATCCGGCTGCGACCATTAACACGTCATCGTTCGGCAACATCACCACCCTGAACTCGATGGCGCCCGGAAGCCGGGTCATTCAGTTCGCGCTCAAGCTGCAATTCTGAGAGTAGGACAGGTCCCCGACCTGTCCTGTTCAAATTCGACAATACTGCGATTCGCGCGGAGCCTGATAAGTAACCGCCAGATGGGGCGTGTCCATCTTGACGTGTCCCTTGACTCGGGAATCCAGGCAGCTCTCAAGCATCCCGCTCACCAGTAAAGTCCTCTCCACCGGATAAGGTGCGTTTCCGGTCATGATCATCTGTTCGATCTTATGAGCCAGGCAAGCCGAATAAGTAACATTCGGATCTGGCGACAGGAAAAACTGGGTGGATTGAATCGGCTTCCCCTTCAATTTGACCGCGAAGGTGAAATCGCCCACTGCATCCGACAGCATCAGCATCGTAGCCTTGGTTCCGTCCCGATACTCGATGAAGTAAGCCCACGGGTTCTTGACCAGCCCCGGCAGCACGCCCGTACCGACCATATCCTGCGTGCGTCCGTCGGTCACCGTGGCCCCTTTCAGATTATCGCTTCGTGACAGCGCGGACCGCAGCATCTCTTTCGACCACCGGGCGTCCTTCCAGACATCGTCTCCTTCGATCAACTGGACGCTCTTGACACCACTCTCCCCACCCTTGCGACGTTCCAGCATGCACTGCATCGCTTCCAAGGCATGAAAATCCATCGCATCCGATCCGCCGCAGCCGACCATCAGCGCGTCTTCGATCTCGCAGCCTAGAGGCAATTCCAAATCCGGCAGCCTCCAGGTCACCGGCAGGGACGATCCCGCCAGCATCGGGAACTTCAGCCGATGCGAAGTATCGCGCATCCTCTTCGCCTTCTCGAAACTATAAGAGAGATGTTTGTCGTTATAAACCGGCACCGAACGTCCCTCGCTCTCAAATACCTTCGCGACCTGCTCAAAGAATTCAAAACGAGGGTACAGGACCTGCCCCTTCTCATTGTGCGGATAATCGCCATGCTCCCCGATAATCAGCACCGCATCCACAGCCAGCTTCGATCCGCCGCAGCACACCGTTTCGGCGATCGTCGGATAAACCTTGAACCCGAACTCTTTCGCGCGAGCCTCGCTCAAATCGCCCGCCGGTTTCTGATCCACATAGAGCGAAACCACCTGGGTATCGGGCTTATGCCATTCCCCGGCAAACGGATACCCAACGATAAACCGATCGCCGATATGCTGTCCGTGGGACTGCAACCTGAAAATAGTCGTGATAATCGCAACCCGCTTTGGGCGGGCCTGTGCCAATGCCGGAAGGGCCGCTGCGGTTCCTAGAAAAGTTCTGCGGGTAATGTTCATCAGGTTCTCCAGAAGGTCGACTCTTTGGCCGGTTGATACTTGATCGCCAGATGGGGCGTCTCAATTCGCACCTGCCCCGCATACAAACTATCCACGCCCGCGGCGGTCAGCCCGGTGGTCAGCAGTGTCCGCTCAATCGGAATCGTCGGCTTCCCGGATAAGAACATCTTCTCCATGTTGTTCGACAAAGGATTGAAGAAATCGGCCAGCGTGGTGCGCCCATCGGGCATCGGCAAGTACGCCTGGGTCGAAAACGGTTTCGACGCACCCTCTAAAGTCGCGGCGAAATTGAAGTCTCGCACCAGGCCGCCCATCAGCATCATGGTGCACTTCAAGCCATCGTTATGCTCATAGCGATAAGCCACCGGGTCGCGCACCAGCGTGCGCATATCATCCAGCGACGGGAAAATATCGTTAAATCCAGCCCGCGCGGGCGTCAGTGTATGACTCCTGCATAACGCCGTGTTCATCAAGTTCCGCGGCCAAACATTTTCGCGGCATGCCTCCCAGAACTTATCGCCGCGATACGCTTGCAGCCATTTCACGCCGCTCTCTCCGCCTTGGCGACGCTCCACCATCCCCTGAATTGTCTCCAGGCCATGAAAGTCGTAGCTATCGACCCCTCCGTAACAAATGCACAACGCTTCGCTGACCTTTGCTCCATCCGGAAACTCGACGGAAGGAATCCGCCAGGTGACCGGCAGGCTCGATCCAGCCATGTACGCGAATCCCATCTCTTTCGAGGTGTCATACATCTTCTTCGCCCACTCCCAGTTCCAAGAAAGATGCTTGTCGTTGAACATCGGCACCGACCGGCCGCTAGCCCGAAACACCGCCGCGATCTCTTCGAAGAACCGGTATCTCGGATACTGCACCTGCCCCTTCGGAGTCTTTGGATAATCGCCATGCTCGCCCACCACCACCACGCCATCGACGGCCAATTTGCCGGTCCCGCAAGTCAGCGCCTCCGCGATCGTCGGATAAATCTTCATCGCGGGAAAACGCGCCGCGCGATCGCGGCTCAGATCGTCGGCGCCCACCTGATCGACATACAGAGCGATCAGGTCCATTTCCGGATGATGATGCGTGCCATTCCACCCGTATCCTTCCAGATACCGGTCGACGATATGTTGAGTGTGCGCCATCTTCCGGTAAACGGTAGTGATCGCGGCGAGTTTCGGACGATTACCAGCCATACAGTGCAGCCATTATAATCCTTAGGTGCACCTGTCAAAAACCAGCTGGCCCAGGTGGGGCAGACCGCTTCGCCTGCCGATTGCAGTTGGCCTCTGCTTGTTGTTGGCCGCCGCCACCGTCTCCGATCGCGCCCGGGCCTTACACTACAGCTCCCTTGTCTTCGACGGCCACATTCACGCTATCGAACGCGAGTTCTATCACGGAGGCGACATCGGTCAACGAAAGCCCGACGGCCACTTCGATCTCCCCCGCGCTAAAGAAGGCGGATTAGGCGCGATGTTCTTTTCTTTTTACGTCACCGAAGACTACTACCCTGGCCGTTTCGAAACCAAACAAGCCCTCCGTTTAATCGATGCCTGCATCCAACAAATTCAGGCGAATTCGAACACCATAGAAATCGCCCACAATGCCACGGAAATCGAGCGCATCCACGCGGCGAAGAAAATCGCCGCCGTCCTGGATATCGAAGGCAGCTTCGACCTGGACGGCGATCTCGCGATCATGCGCGACTTCTACCGTCTCGGCCTCCGCTCCATGCAACTCTCCGCGCACAACTGGCAAAGCAACTATGCCGATTCCTGCTGCGCCGGGACTTTCAAGAACAACGGCTTGAACGAACGCGGACGCGCCTGGATTCATGAAGCAAATCGTCTGGGCATGGTGATCAACGTATCGCACGCCTCCGACGATGCAATCTCACAAGCCATCGACGTAAGCTCCGATCCCGTAATCGCCACGCACCACGGATTGCGGCAGGTCAACGATATCCCGCGGAACATGCCGGACTGGCTCCTCAAGAAGCTGGCAGCCAAAGGAGGAGTTATCGGCTTCCAGATCGGCAACGAATTCCACAATCGCAAGGCCTTCGATTGGGTCACTCAACACGCCGGCAAGCCTTTTTGGGACACGAAAGCAATTCACGACCGCGGCCCCATGACGATCCTCGAGATCGATCAAATTGCCGGGAAGGGTTTCCCGATGGCCGGTGCGGCCATCCCCGACGACGTCAAATTAACGGTCGACGATTGGGTCGCCGTCGTCGATCGCGCGATCCAAATGGTCGGAGATGACCACGTGGCCTTGGGCACGGATTTTGACGGAGGTCCCACCCCGCCGCGGGACTTGCATGACGTGAGCGACCTCCCTCTGATTACCGACGCCATGCTTCGCCGAGGCTATTCCGAAGAAAGAATCCGCAAATTCCTAGGTGGGAACCTCCTTCGAGTCTTCCGCCGCATCACGGAAAAACGTTGACGGCGTTTGCTGTAACCTTTGTTGAGGAGATCGCTATGAAAAAGACAACCCTGTTCTTCGCCGCCGTTCTGAGCTGCGGCTTGGCGCCCGGCCAGAGTTCTTTGAGCGTCACTTCCAAGATAGTGGCTAGCGCCAACGCCTTTCTGGGTTCTTTGGATGAGGGACAGCGATCGAAGGTGCTGTTCGATTTCAACGACGCGGCGCAACGGAAGAAATGGTCCAACCTGCCCACAACAATGGTGCCGCGCGCGGGTCTGAAGATGGGCGACCTGAGCGCAGCGCAGAGGAAGGCGGCGATGGATTTGCTCGCCCTATCGCTGAGCAAGCGCGGGTATGAGAAAGTCCTCGCGATCGTCGAAGGCGACGAGGTGCTAAAAGCTACCGACGGCGGGCGCGGAGGCACTCCGATGTTTGGGCGCGATTTGTTCTACATTTCGATCCTGGGCAAGCCTTCCCCGAAGGACCCCTGGATGCTCCAGTTCGGTGGCCATCATCTGGCTCTGAATATTACCATCGTGGGTGCCGATGGGATCCTCACCCCGAGCCTCACCGCGGCACAGCCCGCGAAATATACAGTGGAGGGCAAGACGGTGCGTCCCCTGGGAGCCGAGAACGACAAGGCCTTCGCGCTGATTAACGCTCTGGACGAAGGGCAGCGCAAGCAGGCGATTCTTAATTACAAAGTGGCGGACCTGGTCCTGGGACCGGGGCAGGACGGAAAGACCATTCAGCCGGAGGGCATCAAGTGTTCCGCGATGAGCGCAAGTCAGCAGGCGATGCTGTTCGATCTGGCAGGTGAATGGACGGGAATTGTAAACGAACAATCGGCGGCGGCGCGAATGTCGGAGATCAAGGCGAATCTGTCTGCCACGTGGTTCGCGTGGAGCGGTCCAACCACCAACGGGATGCCGGCTTACTATCGGATTCAAGGACCCACGCTGGTCATCGAATACGCGCCCCAGCCGCTGGGAGGCGACCCGACGATGCACATCCATACGATCTACCGGGATCCGACTAACGATTACGGAAAGAAGTCAGCGGGGCATTAATTGAGGCGGTTGGGAATCAGCGCGCTACTGGCGCTCAGTTTGGCTGAAAGCGCCGCCGCGCACCGTCTGGACGAATATCTGCAAGCCACCCTGATCGGCGTGACGCGCGACGGCGTCGACCTGGAAATCCATTTAACGCCCGGCGTTGCCATGTTGCCGTTTTTGATGGCCGCGATAGACCGGGATCACGACGGACTAATCTCCGCGGAAGAAGGGCAAGCGTATGTGGACAGGGTTGCGCGAGAAGTGGAACTGCGAGTCGACGGCGCGCCCGCCCCGCTGTCGTTGATCGAGGGCACCTTTCCAACAGTTGAAGCTATGCGGGATGGATTGGGCACGATCGTCATAAAGCTGCGCACCTCGCGCCGCGGGCATGAGCTGCGTTTCGAGAATCGGCACCTGCCACAAGTCAGCGTATACCTCGTGAATTGCCTTGCCGGCTCCGATGGCCTGGTGGTGGGCCGGCAGGATCGCGACGAGGCGCAGAGGTCGATTGAGTTCCAGTATTCTTTTGGCTCAACCGCAGCAGCGAAGCTGCGAGTGGTGTCATTGTGGCCGGCTGCGATCGGAATGCTGCTCATCGTCCGGATGGCGGTATTAATCTACAAGCGCCCTCGCCGGGTCGGTACGGAGACGCGCCGCCGCTAGTGTCCTTTTTTCACGAAAGGACGCAAAGGACACAAGGAATAACCCCGGCGAGCCCTGCGCCTTTTCTTATCCGCTGCGATCTACTTCCTCATGGCTTACCGAGCTTCCCTTCCACTACACCAAGTTCCGCGCGAACCGCTGTATCGCCCGGAGCCGCCGCCAACGCCTGTTGCAGATACGCTTTCGCTCTGGTCCAATCCTGCTGTCTCATGTAATGCTCGCCCAGAGCCTGCGCCGCCGGAGCATATTCCGGATCCTCCGCCAGCGCCGTGGTCCATTCTCGAACCGCGTCCTCCGTTTTGCCCGCCCGCATATACGCATCGCCCAGCGATCCTCGCGCCGGCAGATTTCCATGATCCTGCGCGAGAACCTGGTGGAATCCGCGAATCGCTGCGTCCAGCTTCTGCGAATACATCGCGTCCAAACTACGATCGAAAATTTGATACTCCGCCAGGCGATCCTTGGGATCCGGCCCATCCCGCCGAGCCTCCCGCGATCCGCCGGCGACATATCCCAACGCTCCCAGCGCCTTCTCTCGCGCCGCGGGAGGATTGGCGCGCGCATGCTTCGCCATGAGCCTCGAGATCTCCGTCCGCAGCCTGGCGGCGACCGCTTCGTTCGCGCGAATGACATTGGACTGCTCCAGGGGATCTTTCTCCAGATCGTATAACTCCGCGCGCGGCGCTTCGATATACTTCCAGCGGTCCATGCGCAGACTGCGGAGCGCGGCCCAGCGAAACGAGTCGCGCGCATAAACACTTTCGCTATAAATCTGGTGCGTGCCTTGGCGCAAGAGGCTCATGCCGTCGAACGACGGAGGCGCCGCGAAATGCAGCGCATCGAGAATCGTCGGAGCGACGTCGATCAACCCGCAAGGCTCGCTGACCCGGTCCGGATGCTCGCCTGAGGGCCAATGAACAATGAGCGGGACCCGCAAGGTGCTCTGGTATATGAAATAGCCATGGCTCAATTCGCCGTGGTCCCCCAGGCTCTCGCCGTGATCCGCGGCCAGAATGATCAGAGATTTTTTCCACCACCCGTTGTCGATCAGCGACTGCCGGAAACGCCCCAGAATCTGATCGATATATCCGAGCTCCGCGTCATATCCGGCGGTCTCCGGCTCATTCGTGCCCTTCGCCGGCGCTAATCGATACGGCGTGTGCAAATCGAATAGATGTACGAAAAGAAACACCGGCTGACCGCGATGGGCGCCGAGCCACGCGTTGGCCGCGCGAACTACCAGCGCGCCGTCGCGCCGCACCCTGTCGCCCCCGAACGGACTGTCGTACTCATCAAACCCCTGGTCGAGTCCGCAGGCGCGCTCCAATATGTTGCTCCCCACAAACGCCGCGGTCCTGTACCCGTGCGACCGCAGAACCATCGCCAGCGTCACCGCGCCCGCGGGCACCACTTCCGCGTTTTCCTCCACACCGTTTTCAAACGGATACGTGGACGTCAACAGCGAAGTGTGCGACGGCAAAGTGAGCGGAATCTGCGAACTCACCTCGGTAAAAATCGTTCCCTGCTGCGCGAAGGAATCGATATTCGGCGTCTGGATTTTGCGATAACCGTAAGCGCTGAGATGATCGGCGCGCAGAGTATCGATGGAAATCAGAATGACGGGCGTCGGCTCCTGTGCGGCAACCAGACCCAGCGACGCCACAATTCCAATCAACCACTTCATCGCTTCCAGATTAAACCGCACGCCACCGCGGAGCCGCTCGAGATCGCGGCGAACCACAACAGCCACGCGACCTTCGGATAGCGAATCTCGATCGACCGAATCGCGGGATCGCGCATAAAGTAACCCGCTGTGACCACCCGGTCATCAACGTGAAATTTCAAATCGCCGAAACTTTCCTGTAACGGCCGCACGCGCCAACTGATCTGCTGGTCGTGAACAATTCGAACTGCGGGCGTTTCCACGACCATGCCGTCAGGAACCTCCAGCCGCACCGGCGGCATCGGCGCGCCGCTCATCTGAACCGTGACCACCGAAGTCTCCCCCACCGGTAAAGGCCCATGCCCGTAAATCGCATTCATTGGCGCATAGATAATCGCGAACAACGCCATCAGCATCGCACTCGGAAGCATCACCAGCCGCAAGAGCCGCCAATTTTCCCGCAGTAAATCCCGTTGCGCCCCGAACACGAGCGCCGGAGAATCGAGAAACAAACCGAGCTCCATCACATGCGCCAGGATTCGATTCACCGATTTTCGAATTGCCGCACGATCCGTGAACCGGCGAAATATCAGCACCGCCGCCACTCCGTAAATCACCGCAACGACGATCATTCGATGTACCCGAGCCCCTTGAGCTTTCGCAGGACGTCGTCCTTCGACTCGCCCTCCTCGTAATGCGCAAGTTCCTTCTCGATCGCGTGCTCGATAAATTCCTCGCGCGAACTGTAGCCCGCCTTGGCAGCCGCGTGCTCGGCGCGCCGGCACAATGTCTTGTCGATCTTCACGGCGGTCTTCATAACACTAATATACGGACCTTCCTTTCATCTCCGGAGGCGGTTCGATACCGAACAACGCGAGCAGGGAAACCGGCAAATCCTTCAGCGCCGGATCGCTGATGCGAATCTTTCGCGTCGTGAACAGCACTCCCGGAACATCGGCCGCGTTGATGCAGTGGTCGGCTGTCCACGCGTCGACATTATCCTCCAGAACCATTCTGGAAAATCCCCCAATCCCCGTCTGCCACGACGCGCGATAACCCCGGGCATAGCCGACGATCAGATCCGGCGACGGCGCATTAGTATCGCTGGCCGTTTCCACCACTACCGCGCCGCTCTTCGGATCGCGCGTTGCCAGCAGCTTTTCGCGCAGCTCCCGAATCAAGGCGTCACGCTCCCCTCCGGGCTGCACGATTCCAAAACGCTCGCGCCCTGCGAGATTCACGTACAGCGCGTTCAGCCCCATCGCGTAAGCCTTCGTGCGCGACCAATCGATCTCCTCCGCGCCGCTCCTCGCCAGAAATCCTTGCTCCTCCAGCCAGTTGTTCAACCCCACCGCCCGCTCGAAAAACGCGAAGCCGTGATCGGACATGACCATCAATTCAGCCTCCGGCTTCTTGCGCATTGCTTGACCAATCGCTTCATCAACGGCACGATAGAATCCCAGCAGTTCCGCCTCATGATGTCCCCACAGCACGTGCGAATTCTGGTCCACCGAAGAAAAATAAAAGAACAACAGACCGTCGCGAAACCGGTTCAGCGATTCGTCCAGCAGCCTCCGCTCGTCGCTGAGAACCAAACGGCTCTGCGAAAGAAACTCTTGCAAATTGAAGATCCCCTGCCGTAGAGCCGACGTATCCTCCGGAATTCCGAGCGTGGAAAATCGCCCCGTTTGACGCGCGATCTCACGGCTGAAGGACGGCGGCATGGAGATCGGAAGGTCCGGCGACATCGGGTCCGCATTGACCGGAGAAACATAAATCTCCAGCCGCGGATGAAGCTGTCGCGCGAATACTCGGAACATCCCGCGCACCGAAGCCAGATGAGGGATCAGCGTAAAATCCACCGGCATCCATTCCGACCATTCGCCCTCCCGAACAATCGCCATCGCAGCTCCGGACGTGAGCCGCGCAAACGGCTGCTCCGGATCGATATCGACATTCAACGTCACCGACGCGTACGCGTGATCCCTCCGTAGCGAATTCGGCGGACCCTCCACCTGCAGTTCCGCGTGTCCGTCAATCGCCTCCGCCCGCACGATTCTGCCGCCGGGAACAGCTTCCTCCGTCACGCCCGGATTGTCCGTATAAAACGTGAACGTTCCTTGCGTACCGCGCAAATCCGGCGCCCCCATCCCTGCCAGCGCCTCGCCGGCCTTCACCGGGGGATAGTTAACCGGCATGTGAATGATCGTTGCGGGAATCCGTTGCGCTTCCAACAATTCCCAAAACGCGCGTCCCTTGCGCAACGACACGACCTGCGGACTCGTCAGCGGCAATTCATACGGACCCAGCGGAATCGTGAATCGCGGCGCGCGCGTCTCGCCCATCGATAGAAACGGCTCCATCGTTCCTGGGTCCCTATGGACGAAATCGAAAATCCCATGCTGCGCCGGATCGAGCCCCGTAATAAACGTAGACCACGCTACCGGACTCTGCGGCGGAGTCGTTGTAGCCAGCCGCGCAAAACTTCCGCGATCGCGCAAGCTCGCGAGATTCGGAAGATCGGCCCAGTGCCGTTCGACAAATTCCGGGTCCATGCCATCGACGCCGATCACGATCACCTGCCGGCCATGCGCCCTGGAGCGATGACCGCATCCAAGCATCAGCAGGAAACTCAACACAATCGGGGCAGACAGTTTCGCCTGCCGGCTAACCGCTAGCATGTCCCAGTGGCGCGGGGCCATGCCCTGCGAAAACAGATCTTCCTTCCATCCACGCCGGCGTCTCAACTCCGAACAAACCGAGCGCGGTCGAAGCCATGTCCTCAATTCCCGGGTCCTCCGCGTCGATTTTCAAATTGGAAAACAACACACCCGGAACCAGCGCCGGATCCACACAATGATCGCCGCTCCACGCCTTTACGTTGTCTTCGAAAACCCGCGCCGTCGCCTTACCCAGAGCCGCTTCCCATGACGTGCGGTAGCCGCGCGCATAGCCGACAATCATATCGGGCGCGGCGTCTAAATAAGGTCCCCGATAAATCACCGACGCCGCGTAAACGTTCTGGATCGCCACCGATTCTTCGTCTCTCAATCCCGTCAACCGCGCGATCAAATCCGCCTTCAGCGCATCCGCCTCCGCGGGATCGACGATCCCTTGCGCCTCGCGCCCGCGCAAGTTGAGGTACAGCCCGCCCAGCCCGAAAGTATAAGCGCGCGTCCGCGGCCAATCGATCCCTTCGAAATATTCCCCGCTCTCCTCGCGGTCGTCTTTCAGTGCAAGGTAGCCGTTGCGAAGCAGCCACGAATTCAGATTAACGCCGCGCCGGAACGAACAGAAGCCATGATCGGACAAGACGAAAAATGCGGTCTCGCCGTCCACATAGGTCATCGCCTGCCCCACCAGCCGGTCCATATCGCGATACATCCGTTCAATCGCGCCTGCGTGCCGCTCGCCCGACCGCTCGGGATTCAAGTAGCGATAAAACATGTGCTGCACCCGGTCGGAAGTATCGAAAACGCATGCCAGCACACCCCCGCGCAAATGATGGAGCGCGCTGAAAAACATCCCTTCGCGTTCCCGTTGAATAAACTCCGCCTGTTTCAGAAACGCATCTTCGTCGATTGCGCCGTCGTTCAAAGCCCACGTGTCCTCCGCCAAACCGAGCGTCGCGAACGACCCCAGCAGCTTCGCCAGGTACGTCGCATAGTAAGCAGGCTGGCTGATCGGGAGCGCCGGATTCTCCGGATCGATCTGCACTGGGGTTGCGTAAAGCGAAAACTCCTCCTCCACCAGCAGGAACCGCACGATCCCCGCAACCGACGAGAATTTCAGACGGATCCACGGGGTGTATTCGCCCAGCGCCAGCGGATAAGTCCCGCCCTGAATATCGAGAATATTTCCGCGCACGCAAAACGGTATCGGCTCCGCGCCCTCCGGCCCCTCCAGCACGCCTTCTCGGCTCTTGAATAGCGAAAACGTCCCCTGCGATCCCCGCAGATCCGGAGTTGACATCGCCGAGAGCAAGCGCCCTCCGAAATCGTCCGGAGGAAACGTCACCGGCACGCGGAGAATCGTGCTTCCCACGCCATGCCGGTCGAGAATCTTCCAGAAAGGCTCGCTCTTGCGCCGCATTTCCACCGAAGGCCTCTCCAGCGGAATTTCAAGTCTCCCGATTCGCAATACGCGCTTCGAGGGACGCACCTTCGCCGAGGAAAGCTCCGGCGCGTAGCTCCGCAAATCGCGATTCAGAAAATCGAAAATGTTGTGCTTGGCCGGATTCACTCCGGTCGCGAATGTGGACCAAGCAACCGGCGATAGCGCAGGGCAAGTGGTCCGCAGCCGGTTATAAGATCCTTGCTCTCGTAATCGCGCCAGATTCGGCAGCTTTCCTTCGGCCATCCACATCTCGGCCAACTCCGGGTCCAGCCCGTCGAGCCCTAAAAAAATCAGCTTCTTCACCCGAGCCGCGCGCATCCCGCGCCTCCGGCGCAGCGCCATCCGGATCATGCGGAAAGGCCACAACGCCAGAGATGCAATTGCGGCAGCGATCGAGAGCACCAGAGTTAAGAACGATCCGAGAAACGCAAATCCGGCGCCCGGCCCGATGTATGCAAATATCAGATGACTCACCGAATCTTACCTTCCAGAAACGGAACTTCCAGAACCTTCTCATGCACCACTGGCCCATGCCCGAAAAAGCCGTCCTCGCCGAACAGCTCGCCGTGATCGGAAGTAATCGTGATGTAAGTGTTCCGTGGAACCAGATCGAAAACTTCCTCTACCACTGTGTCCAGATACTTCACCGCATCGATCTGACGTTGCCGCAGTTCGTCGAGTTTCGGCTGATTAAATGCCCGCGTCTTGCGCAGCTTCCCGCCGACCACGTGATCGTCAAAGTGCTTGAACACCCCGTGCACGCCGCTAATCTTCGGCCATTCACCTTCGGGCTCGCCCGGCAGAGCGTAAGGATAATGCGTCTCGCCGACGTTCAGCAAATGAAACGAAGGGCGATCCTCCACGAACGGCATTTTCGCAACCATGGCGCGCATATCGTTGTGGCGATCCATCAATTTATAGGAATCGAATCCGCTATTTAGCACCGTGGCCGGATTCAACACCGGCAGAGAGACCATTGCGTTGGTCCGGTATCCCATCTTCTGTAACAGCGCCGGCAAATACAACCGCGGCACGAACGACTTGAAGTCCAACCCCTCCGAACCGAGCCGCTCATTGAACTTCAGAAATTCGCGGGCATAATAATCCGACGCGAACATCTTGCGAGGATTCGTATGCGGCATCAGCCCCATCAGCAGGTTGTAATGCGAAGGCGCCGTCCATGATGCATAGGACCACCGCTTTTCGACGCGCCCCAACTTCCGCATCACCTTCGGACGGGCCGCGGTAAACGCATCGTAACGGCAGCTATCGAAAACGATCAGGATGTAATTATTGTTGGCCCGCACCGCTGGCCGCTTCCTCGCCCCAGATGTACTTGCTGAAGAATTCGTAGTTATGCTCAATCACCGCGCGTTGTTGTTTGGGCTTATTGATCGGGTGCCCGAATCCTTTATAAAAAATCAGCTTCACCGGAACGCCGCGATCCTTCAACGCCTGATACAGCTCGTACGAATTCGGCGGAGGCACGCGCTTATCCTGATCGCCCTGCTGGATCAGCGTCGGAGTCTTGGCGCGGCTCACATAGGTAATTGGCGACGTTTTCTTGTAAATCTCCGGATCGTCCCAAGGCGTCGCCTTCAGATACTGCCGCGTGAACGGATGAATATCGGTGTTGACATAGTATGTCAGCCAATCCGAAATCCCCGCGCCCACCGAAACGGCCTTGAACCGGTCGCTATAGCAGGTGATGAACGCGGAAATGTATCCGCCCTCGCTCCATCCCATCGATGCAACGCGATCTTTGTCCACAATCCCTTTCGCGATCAGGTAATCGACGCCGGAAATCACGTCCGCATAATCGCCGACTCCCAGGTTGCGCACGTTGAGCGCGCGAAACTTCGCACCGTATCCAGCCGAGCCTCGATAATTCGGCTTCAGTATGAGCGCTCCTTTCGCTGCGAACTTTTCCACCGGATAATATCGATCCGCGCTCAGCAGCGGCGTATCCACGCCCGTCGGGCCGCCATGGATCACCACCATCAGAGGATACTTGCGCGCCGGATCGTAATCCGCAGGCTTAATAAGGATACCCTCGATCGACGCGCCGTCGGAGGATTTCCATTGCACTACCTCTCGTGTCGCAAGTTGGTAGCTCTTGTATTGGCTTGCAACATCGGTCAACACTTTCGCCGCGAAATCCGAGGTTGACGAAGTCAGCACTTCCGGGAAATGATTCGGCATGCCGCCGACTCCGGCCAATACCCGATGATCTTTCGTAAACGATATCCCCGTCAGGTGATACGAATCCGGTCCGCTGATCCTTTTAATGGCCTTCGTCGTTGGGTCCATGCGAAATACGTGCGCCGCGGTTTTTTGGAGGGCGGTGAAATAGATTCCGTCGCTAGCCCAATCGATCAGATTGGGATCTTCGTCGAAATCGGTAGTGAGCACTCGCGGCGAACCTCCATCTACAGGAATCGCAGAGATATAGCGGTTCGCGAAAAAGTAAAACTCCTGCCCGTTTGCGGTCACATAGGCAATCTCTTTCCCGTCCGGCGACCATTTCGGATTGCTGTTCGGACCACCGGAATCGAGCAGCTTGCGCACGTGCAGATCGGCCAGATCGAGAATGTAAATCTGCTGCGTGTTCTGCGATCCCAGGTCCGGATCGCGGCTGCCCGTGAACGCGATCCGGGCGCCGTTTGGAGACCAGGAGAAACTCGACACGTTGAACTGCTCGCCCTTGGTTAATGCCTCTGGTTTCGGTAAAGCCTTGACGTCATACGGCATCTCGGCGGGAACTTTGATCCGCCATAAGTGGTTCATCGTGTAATCGCCGCCAATGATGTCGAACTCGCCGTATTTGTCCTTGCGTTCTTTCTTCGATTTTGGATCGGGACCGGTTGAGGTAAAGGCGATCGAGTTTCCATCCGGCGACCACGCGATCGCGCCGACTCCGTTGTCTTCTGATGTAAGAGCCACGGCCTCGCCGCCGGAGGGTGAGATCAAATAGATCTGCCGCTTGCCGTCGCGATCCGAAGTAAACGCGAGGCGCTTTGAGTCCGGTGACCACACCGGGCCGGTCGATGATTTTTTACCGCTGGTTAACCGATATCGCTCGCCGGTCGCGGTGACTGCGATCCAGATTTGCGAGACGAAATCGTTCTCGTCCCAGTTAGCTTGTTGAACGGAATAAGCGACATAGCGTCCGTCGGGGGAAATCTCCGCGCCGGAAACCGCTTGCGTGGAAAGGGATTGATCGATGGTGGGAACCGAAACGGCAAGACTCAGGAGAAGATACAACATTTCGAAAGTATATCAGCGCGTGCTATCCTCGACGCATAAGTGTGCGGGATTGCCGGATTTACTCACGCAAGATCCATTCCGGATCCTTCGCGGATTCTAGAAATAACGCGGTCGATCACCCATCGCGGGCCTGACCAGCAAGGGGTTTGGGAATCTGCGCATGTCTCTTTAGGCGCGGTACGTCTTAAAATCATCGACTTGGAGCATGGCGCGCAACCGATGCTCAGCGATGACGGCGATACCGTGCTTGTTTTCAACGGCGAGATTTATAACAACGCAGAATTGCGGCGCGAGTTGCAGGCGCTGGGCCATTGTTTTCATTCGTATTGCGATACCGAGACCGTGCTGCGAGCGTTCCTCCAATGGGATATCGAATCCTTTAAGAAACTGCGCGGCATGTTCGCCGCGGGTCTCTGGACGGAATCGAAGCGAAGGCTGGTGCTGGTGCGGGATCGCATGGGCATCAAACCTCTATACTTCGCCAAACAAAACGGAAATATTTATTTTGGTTCGGAAGTAAAGACGATTCTGCCGCATCCGGAAATCGGGCGGTCGATCGATCGGTTTTCACTCGATCGTTATTTGTCGCTCAACTACGTCCCCGGTTCGCGGACGATGATCGACGGAATCGAGAAGTTGCCACCGGGGAATTTCCTCGATTGGCGCGACGGCAAGGTTTCGATTACGCCGTATTGGACTTTGGAGTTCCGGCCGGATTCGCGCATCGATCTTGAGTCGGCGAAAGGCGAACTGGACCGGCTGTTGAAATCGGCCGTGAAAGAACATCTGGTTTCCGATGTGCCGCTTGGGGTTTGGTCCAGCGGAGGAGTGGATTCATCGACCATCCTGCACTATGCGGCGGAGGACGTTCGGCTTAAGACGTTTTCGATTTCGTTTCATGGACGGGAATTCGACGAAAGCCTTTATTTCCGCCAGATCGCGGAAAAATACAAGACGGATCATCACGAATTCGACCTCAATGCGGACATGGGGATTGCCGACGCGGTGGAAGAGCTCGCCTACTTCTCCGACGATCCTATGGCGGACGCGGGAGCGATCCCGGTTTGGTTTCTCTCGCGCATGTGCCGCTCCGAAGTAACGGTCGCGCTTTCGGGCGATGGGGCGGATGAATTGTTCGGCGGTTACAACACGTATCTGGCTGACAGCTATGCGAAAAAGCTACGCCAGCTTCCGCTCGGAATTCGCAAGTTGGCAGCCAGGATGACCAGGCTTCTGCCGGTTTCCGACGATAAAATCGGCCTCGATTATAAAATCACCCGGATGCTGAACGGGACGCTGCTCGATCCGGTGGATGCGCATTTTTATTGGAACGGGACGTTCTCTAGAGCGGAAAAACGCGAGTTGCTGCTCGACCCGATCGAGCAGGAGCCGCTGCGGGGCGATAACTTCCTGTGGCTGGATCAACTTACGTATTTGCCGGACGACATTCTTCACAAGTGCGACCGGATGAGTATGGCGCATTCGCTCGAAGTGCGTCCGCCGTTTCTGGATCACAGGATCGTGGAGTTCGCAGGGACCTTGCCGGACAACCTGAAGATTCGCGGCTCGAAATTAAAATTCGTGCTGCGTGAACTGATGAAGGACCGGCTGCCGAAGTCCGTTCTTACCCGCAAGAAAGAAGGTTTTGATATTCCGGTTCACGCCTGGCTGCGGACGGTTTTGAAACCGCTGCTGCTCGATACGTTGAATGAGCGAACAATTCGCGAAACGGGCATTTTCTCGTGGACGGCAGTCGACTCGGCCATTCAATCCCATCTCGAACGTAGGGCGAATCTCGGGTATCATTTGTGGGGTCTGCTGGTGCTGTTTTTGTGGATGAAACGCTGGCGGATCGACTCTTACGCATCCTTAAACGACCATAATTTTGCGAATATGACGCTCCGCTGAGCCTTAAATGACCATAATTATCGACGCTACGTCGACCCTGGTCCGAAGCGCGGGTATCAAAAATTACATCTGGCACTGGATGCGGCATCTTCGCAAACAAGGGGCCGACGTCCGGGGATTTCCGTTCCTCGACGGCTACGGCAAGCTGGATCATGAGGCGAGCTCGCTCTCGCGGCCGGCGACGATGGCGCGGTTTGCGCTGATCAAATCGATGAACGAGATCGGATTCCCTCCGCTCGACTGGCTGATTCCGGATGCGGATATTTTTCATGCGACAAACCTGATGCGGCGGGCTCCGCGTCGAGCGAAGCTGACGGCGACGATTCACGATTTAACTTGCTGGTTGATGCCGGGGGTGCATACGCCCGCGAATGTGAAAGCAGATTTGCAATTTGCCGAAAATATTTTGCGGCGCGCCGATGGATTGATTGCGGTTTCGGAGAACACGCGGCACGATGCGATTCGTTTGCTCAATATTCCGCCCGAGCGGATTCGGACGATCCATTCGGGAATCGGCGCGGCTTACTTTGACGCAGGTCCGGTGTGGAGGGATCGGCCCTATGCGCTTTATGTGGGCACGATTGAGCCGCGCAAAAATCTGGATACGCTGCTGGACGCGTGGGCGCTGCTGAAGCCCTCGCTGCGGGAGGAATTCGATCTCGTGATTGCGGGTCCGCGCGGATGGAACTCGGAAAAAACACTGGCGCGGATTGAACGCGAGGCCACATATCTCGGATATGTCCCGGAAGGGGCGTTGCCGGGGCTCACGGCCGGTGCGACGGTATTTGTTTATCCCTCGCTGTATGAAGGCTTCGGATTTCCTGTGGCGCAGGCGATGGCGGCGGGCGTGCCGGTGCTGACGTCGAACAATTCCTGCCTCCCGGAAATTACAGGGGACGCGGCGATTTTGGTCAATCCCATGAGTGCAGCGGGGATCGCGGCGGCGCTGACGCGCATGCTGGAATCGGAGTCCCTGCTGGCGGATCTGGCGGCGCGCGGACGCACGCGGGCGGATGCGTTTCGCTGGGAAAAATGCGCAACCGAATCGTTACAATTCTTCCGTAGCGTTCACGGCTCCGTTTAGGTTAGCCTCGAACAAGTGTCCAAGACTGCTCCATCGCGCCGGCTAGCGGGGTTGGCCGGAATGAGGTTCAGAATCGTGGCTTTATTCGCGATTCTGGGGCCCGGTTTTATCACGGCGAACGTCGACAACGATCCGGGCGGCATCCTGACGTACTCGCAGGCGGGCGCGGAGTTCGGCTATTCGCTGCTGTGGGTGCTGATTCCCACCACCATTGCGTTGATCGTGGTGCAGGAAATGGCTGCGCGCATGGGCGCGATCACGGGCAAGGGGCTGTCGGACCTGATCCGCGAAGAGTTCGGACTGCGCGCGACGTTCGTCACGATGGCGATTCTCAGCATCGCCGATTTCGGCAACATAGCGGCCGAGTTCGCCGGCATTGCCTCGGGGATGGAGATTTTCGGGGTCAGCAAATATATCTCCGTGCCGATCGGCGCGTTTATCGTCTGGTTCGTGATCGTGAAGGGACGCTATAAACCCGTCGAGCGGACGCTGATTATTTTCTCGCTGATTTACTTCGCGTATCCAGTCTCGGCATTTTTCGTCCATGCGGATTGGCCGACGGCACTGAAGGAAACGCTGATCCCCCAGATTTCGAATAATTCCGATTACGTGGTGACAGTGGTGGCGCTGATCGGCACGACGATTACTCCGTGGATGCAGTTTTATTTGCAGGCATCGATTGTCGAAGCGGGCATCGACAAGAGGCGGTACTGGATGTCGCGTTGGGACGTGATTATCGGCTGCATCATTACTGACGTGATTGCGTTCTTCATCGTGGTGGCATGCGCGGCGACGATTTTCAAATCCGGGCACGGGAAAATCAGCGACGCGGCGCAGGCGGCCGTGGCGTTGAAGCCTTTGGCGGGTCGATTCGCGGCCGCGCTGTTTGCGATCGGGCTGATCAACGCGTCGGTTCTTTCGGCAGCAATCTTACCTCTGGCGACGGCGTATAACGTTTGTGAGGGGCTGGGATTTGAATCGGGCGTGGAGAAACGTTTCTCGCAGGCCAAGGTGTTTTACGGGCTGTACACGTTCTTAATTGTGGCGGGGGCGGGGTTTGTATTGGTTCCGCATCTGCCGCTGTTCAAGGTGATTTTCTTTTCGCAGGTGGCCAACGGGGTGCTGCTGCCGTTCGTGCTGTTCTACATGCTGTCGCTGATTAACAATAAGCATGTGATGCATGAGTATAAGAATAACCTCGTGCAGAATCTGATTGCCGGGGCGACCAGCGTCACGATGATTTTGTTGACGGCGAAGTGGTTGTGGTCGATGTTTGCTCCGGGGGCGCCGTAGCATTTTCATGGTTCGCGTCTGGGCCATCGCCCATGGACACTCCATGTAGTCGCAGCTCGTGATCGAGGCTAGTTGCGAGTTTCGCTGTCAATCTAGAGGGCAAACCGATTTTAGCCGCTGATAAACGCTGATTTAAGACAAGAGCATTGCGCGAGGCTAAAGGCTAGCGGTAACTTGGTACATTGGTAACATGGTAACTGTTGAGCGGGTGCAGACGGGCGTCAGGATGGAGAAGCGGATCTTAAAAGTCCTGAAGGCTTATGCCGAGTATCGCGATTTGACCCTGGGCGATCTTTTGGAGGGCATTGTTCTCCATGCGTTCGACGGCAAGTGTCCTTTCAAGGAGGACAGTTTGCGGCGCATCAAGGAATTGAAGAAGTTCTACGGGCTCGATTTGGATTCGCGGGCCAGTCATCGCCTTCAGGAGTCGAAATGACCGATGACGAGTTTATTGCGAGCTTCGAGAATTGTACGCTCGGCAATGAGTCGTTTCACCACAGCGACCATGTCCGGATGGCTTTTCTCTATTTGTCCCGCTATTCCGCGATCGAGGCGCTCCAACGGTTTTCGGCGGCGCTGGCGCGGTTTGCCACGGCGTATGGGAAGCCGCAGTTGTACCACGAGACGATTACGTGGGCTTTCCTGTTTTTGATTCGCGAGCGGCTGGCGCGGGCCGGGTATCGGCAGAGTTGGGATGAGTTTGCAGGCGCTAACGGGGATCTTTTGGACTGGAAGGATAACGTCCTGAAGAAATACTATCGGGATGAGACGCTCAAGTCGGATTTGGCTCGGAGTACGTTTTTGTTTCCGGATCTCTGACCACTTTCGAAAACGTGGCCGGTGCCGCGGAGGGCAGGTCGGGAACCTGCCCCACGGGGACCCACCCTACCGGTGCGACGCGGCACGCATGAGTGCGCGCGCCACAATTGGCCGGTCGGGATTGGTTGTTAGATCGGGTCGATTGAGGTGACTTTTATTGTTTTTGTCTTGGGGCTTAGCGTGCCGGTCACTTTTACTTTTTGAGCGGCGAATTTTGCGGGCTTCGACTGGTCGCTCAAGTGATAGACGTTTTGGCCGTCGAAGAGGGCGTATTCGCTCGAGCCTTTTACGCACATCCTGATGCACTTGTCGTCGGGTTGATCCTTCATCATGGTGTGCGTGGCTCCGCACATAGTGTCGGTGACGGTGCCGGTGAAAGTTTCGGCGAGGGCTAATGCTAAAACGATTGCGATCATGAATTTTTCCTTAATCTGAATCGGACGAAAATATTTCCGCCTACGGGATGATTGCCGTAGAAAGGTTTGATCGGGTCGGGAAGAGAATAGGCGCTGAAGTTTGCGCCGATGCCGGTTTGGATATGCGAGAACAGATCGATGTCGCGGGTGTAGCCCAGCGTGTAGGCACCGATGCGGAAGGTTCCGGGGATGGGGACGTAGAGCTCGTCTTTATCGGCCAGCTCGATACGGCCGGTGATGAAGTTTTTCTTCGCGATGGGGACCACTGATTCCGCGAGGTAGCTGTTCAGGTTGCGGTCCGTCGCTGTATAGTGGACGCGGCCCCAGATCAGGCTGGAGGACCAGCCACCCCTGGTGTAACTGAGGGATCCGGTGGTGCGGATCTGGTCGCCGACCTCCAATGCTTCGGGATGAGTGAGGCGTCCGGCGGAAAATTGCGCGGCCCAGTTCTTGGTGGGAAAGAACCACAGACGGGTGGACCAGGAATCGATGCGGCCCTGCTGGATGATCCAGCGGTTTTCGCCGGGCTCGGCTCCATGGAATCCGCTGGCTTCGAGTTTCAGTTTTTTGTATGCGATGCCGACGGTCACTACATCGTCGGAGATGTGGGTAGAGTCTTGCAAGTGATGGGAGATCGGCGCTTGGGGGATTTCCTCGGCGGAGGCGCGGTGAGGATAGGCGACGGGGCCCAGGGCGGGGTCGCCTACGGGTGCGGCGTAGAGTTCGAGGGTGGTGTTTTCGGAAATTTCGTACGCGTAGTGGAGACCGAGGGCCATGATGAAGTTGTGCGGATGCTGCGCGTCGTAAAGGGCATGGCCGTAGGCGGTTTCGCCGGTTTGGAACAGGAGCGGGTAACGCTCGCCGGTGATGGTGGCGGGGTCCAGGCTGAGCATGAGGTCGGCTTGAATGGCTCCTTTGGCGCCAGCGCGGTGGCCGGCTGCGGCCATGAAGATACTGGGCGAGTAAAGTTTATCGCCGCCGCGGGGGCCGGATTGCTGGGTATCGACGATGAAGGCGTCGGCCATGAACATCAGGTTCCAGTCGCCGAGATGAGCCATCAGCATGGGCATTTCCCAGGCAGCGGGATTTACGGACGTACCGGTGGCGAGGTTCATCAGGGACATGGCGGCGGGGTTCATGCCGGTCATGCCGGGCATGTTCATTCCGGGCATGTTCATGCCGGGGGTTGGGTCCTGGGCTTGGGCGAGCGCGGCCAGGGGTAGGGCTAATAAGATTGATTTCACGTAGATCTCCCTGCACAATCCTTCGGGGTGCGCGGCAAACTCGCAGACCCCGGCTGAAGCCGACGCTGCAAGCTAAAGCTCGCGCCACTGGAGGGAGGATCAGATTCTGAGGATGAATGTGGGCAGGGTTAAATCTGGCGGCGAGGGATCTTGTGCCGCACTTGCCTGGAAGAATAGTACGGTGCGCCAAATTATTGGCGCATGGATCGCTTCCGAAGAAAACGAAAGATCCGCGATGGAGGACTGCACTATCGTCGCCGGGACCAATTCGTGGGAGCAGGCCGGGGCGTGTTTATGATGCGGACAGGCGGGCTGAGCAGAGGGGGTGCAGGCGGCTGCGCATTGGACGCTCACGACCACCAGAGCCAGCGCGATTGCGAGCTTCAGCATTCCTTGCTCAATATTACCACGCGTCATTCATCCTGCTTTTTTCGGCGTTCACCGGTTTTTGCGAGGCGCATTCGGCGGAATCGTTTATGCTCGATTGCAAATGAACCCTACACGCGAACGAATGGAAGGAACATTTGAACGGACACTGGCAGTGACCGGTCCGGTCAGCCTGGATGTGAGCGCGCACGCGGGCGTGATCCGCGTGCTGAAGGGCGACGAAGGGTCCGTGCGCATCCGAGGAGTGCTGCGGGCACGCTCGTCTTTTTTCATCTGGGGCGATCTTTCGGGGCGGATGCGCAGGATCGAAGCGGAGCCTCCGATTGAGCAGGAAGGGAACGTGATCGGAGTGGGAGACGTGACAGATCGATGGCTGCTGCGCGGCATCAATCTGCTGCTGGAGATTACCACGCCGGGCAAGACGGAGGTCCGGGCGCTGGCCGATTCGGGAGATATTCGGATTGACGGAATCGACGGGCCGGTGGAGTGCGAAACGGATTCGGGGCAGATTGAAATTGCCAACATTGGGTCCGATGTCCGCGCGAAGAGCGACTCCGGGGCGATTCATATCGAAGACGTCAAGGGCCCGGTGGATGCGCAAGCGGACTCCGGACGGATTGAAGCGTTCAAGATCGCGGGTACGATCGACGCGACGACGGATTCGGGGGCAATTCTGCTCTCCCAAACCACGCCCGGACCGGTGTGCGCGAAGACGGACTCCGGGCGCATTCGATTGCAGCTCGCCGACGGCGGCGGGTATACAATTCGCGCGCGCACGGACAACGGACGAATCGAGCTGCCGCAGATGACGCGGCAAAGGCTGTCGCGACATGAAGTGGAAGGCGATGTTCGCGGCGGAGGCTCCGTGGTGGACCTGGAGACGGATTCGGGCGGGATTGAAGTGGTGGGGGATTAAAGCCGGCGGGCGACCACTACGGTGATGTCGTCGGCTGCGGGGGCGCCTTGCGTGAAGGACGCGACGGCCAGGTGAATGGCTTCCACGATCTCTTCGGACGGGCGGTTTTTCATGGAGCCGACCAGCGCGGCCAGGCGCTCTTCTCCGTATTCGTCGTCGGTGGGGTCCGCGGCTTCGGTCACGCCGTCGGTGAACAGGATCAGCGTATCGCCGGGGTTCAGGGTGGTGCGCGCTTCCTGATAGACGGCCATAGGAAGAATGCCGAGGATAATTCCGCCGGCTCCGTTCAACAATTCGAACTCACCGGTTTCGCGCACCAGGACGGGTGGATTGTGGCCGGCGTTGGTGTAGACCAGCTCGCCGGTCTTGGGGTCGATGATGCCCATGAAGAAGGTGATGAAGCGATTGTCGGGGCAGTTGGCGGAGACGGCCTTGTTCAGACGGCCGATTTTGCGCGCCAGCTCATCGGCGTCTTCAAACAGCACGTGGACCCGTGCCTGGAGGCTCGACATCAGCAGCGACGCGGGCATACCTTTGCCGGCAACATCGCCCACCAGCATGCCGATGCGGCCGTCGGGGAAGGCGAGGTAATCGTAATAATCGCCGCCGACGGTGCGGCAGGCCTTGGTGCGCCCGGCGATATCGAGTCCGGGGACAACCGGCGATTTTTCGGGTAGAAGGCGCTGCTGGATGACGGCGGCCTGCTGCATATCCTTCGCCATGGCGCGCTCCGCTTCCTCGATTTCGTTGAGGCGGGCATGCTCGATGCGGATCGCAGCGACGTTGGCCATGACGGTGAGCAGGTTCAGATCTTCGCGCGAAAATTCGCGGATCAGGTGCGGCGAATCGACGTAAATCAGGCCGATGACGCGATCGTTGGTCTGAAGCGGGACGGCCATCATGCTGCGGACTTTTTGTTCGACGATGCTCATGTGCTCGCGTAGCGCGCGGTCGAGCTGCGCGTCGCGGACCAGTAGGGATTCCTTGTTGCGAAGAACACGCTCCCGGACCGTGGTGGAGATTTGAAAGCCATCGCCGCGCGCGGCGCGCACCAGCAACTCTCCGTCTTCGAGCGTCATCAGCACGCCGCGGCCGGCCATGACGGCTTCGACAGAAAGATCCATGATCACGGTGAACAGTTCGGCGAGAGGGCGATGCCCGGCCAGTTCACGGCCGGCGCGGATCAGGGCGCGCATCTGCGGGCTGCCCTGCATCACGTGGGTCTTATTCAGATCGTCCGCCTGGGGACCGAGCACGGCGTCGAGATTCGCGACGACGGTTGTCGCGGTGGTGGAGAACGCCTCATTCTGATCGACGAAGACGACGGTGTTGGAGGTGTTCAGGGCGGTTTCGGCGAATTCGATGGTCAGGTGCCCGGCGGAAATCCGGTCGCCTTCTTTGAATGGCGTGGGTTTGTCGATGCGCTTGCCGTTGAGGACAGTGCCGTTCTTGCTGCCGAGGTCCTCCACTTGCCAGGCGTCCGCGTTGCGAGTAAGGGCGAGATGCTGGCGCGATAATCCGGCATCGTCGGGATAGCAAAGCTCGTTGGCGCTCGACCGGCCGAGAGTGATGCGGTCGCGATCGAGCGGGACCGTCACATTCTTGCCGTCGATGTTGCGGATTACCAGTTCGCGGGGCGTCATTTGCGTCAAGAAGTTAGCGTAGCATCCCTTTGGGGGACGATCGCTACCCGCGGTCGCGGCTGGTTCAGGAAATTAGCGGTTATACTCTGATGAAGCGTATGTTGACCGTACTTTTTGTCGCCCTTGCCATTGTCGCGGGGAGTTTTGCGATTTTCTGGTTCTTCGAAGCCCGCAAGCGTCCGGGCTTCAAGGGCGCGACTCCCGGGCCGGTGGACATCCTGATCGGATTCGGCACGAATTTTCTGGACACGCTGGGCGTCGGCTCTTATGCGACTACCAGTTCATTGTTCAAGCTCCTTCGCCTGGTTCCCGACGAGCAGATTCCGGGCACCATGAACGCCGGCCACGCAATGCCGACAGTTTGCGAGGCGATCATCTATATCACGCTGGTACAAGTGGACATGGTTACTCTGTTCGCTATGATTCTGGCGTCCTGCGCGGGCGCGTGGCTGGGCGCGGGCGTGGTTTCGGGATGGCCGCGGCGCACGGTGCAGATCGCCATGGGAATCGCTCTGGTGGGTGCGGCCGGCTTCATGCTACTTTCGCTGCTGAGGGTGATTCCGAGCCCCACCGGTGAGGCGCTGGGCGTCTCCGGCTTGAAACTGGGGATCGCCATCGTCGTGAATTTCATCCTGGGCGCTTTGATGACGTTGGGAATCGGGCTCTTCGCTCCGTGCATGATTCTGATTGCGACGCTGGGGATGAGCCCGGTGGTCGCGTTTCCGATCATGATGGGATCTTGCGCGTTCCTGATGCCGGTAGGCAGCGCGCGTTTTGTTCGCGAGGGCAGTTACAATCTGAAATCCGCGCTGGGATTGACTTTGGGAGGGATTCCGGGGGTTCTGATCGCAGCCTATATCGTAAAATCGCTGCCTCTGGATTACGTGAAATGGCTGGTGGTGGTCGTCGTTCTTTACACGGCATCTATGATGCTGCGTTCCGCGATGGTGGAGCGGACGCGGGGGACGGTGGAAATTGTTCCGTCGATCGGGAACTGAGCTTGAAGAGATCGCTCCCTGCGGTGGCGGCTCAGCTTACTGAAATTACCGGCGCTCCCAACACATCGAACCGCGGAGCGATTCCCAGGCCCGGCGCATTCGATGTGGTCATGCGGCCGTCTTTTCTCTGCGGCGCTCCGTCCGCGATACTGACCGTTACGTAACTATTAAAGTCCGTCGTCGTGAACAGGAATTCGGGCGGTGTCGAGTGCGCCAGATGGGCGATCGCAGTAGTCACGATGTCGCCTCCCCAAGTGTCTTCAATGGTCATGGCGATGCCGAGCGAGACGCACAGATCGCGAATCTGGCGCGCCTTTGTCAATCCGCCGACTTTCGAGATCTTCAGATTGATCACGTCCATCGCCTGATCCGCGTGGCCGCGTACTACCATCGCCAGGTCGTCGATCACTTCATCGAGCACGAACGGGCGATCGGTATGCTTTCGCACCGCCAGGCATTCTTCGTACGTGCGGCATGGCTGCTCTATATACACGTCGACTTCGCGAACGAACGCGGCGACTCGGATGGCGGCATGCTGCGTCCAACCGGTGTTGGCGTCAGCGATCAAAATATCGTCGGTTTCGAGCTGCTCCGCGGCGGCGAAAATGCGAGCGACATCGGTATCGATGTCCGAACCCACCTTCAATTGAAACTTGGTGTAGCCTTCGCCGCGATATTGCGCCACGCGTTCCGCCATAGCTTCCGGTGCATCCTGCGAGATGGCGCGATAGAGCGGAAAATCCTCGCCAAATCGTCCGCCGAGCAGGGTTACCACCGGTTTCCCACAGGCCTTTCCGAGAATGTCCCAGCAAGCGACGTCGATGGCCGACTTCACATAAGGATGCCCGCGCATCGCTCGATCCATGTGTGCATTCAATACGCCCAACTCCGTGGGATCGAGCCCGATCAGGGACGGCGCAAGCTCCGCAATTCCAGTGCGTGCCCCGTTTGCATAGGCTGCCAGATAGGCGGAGCCGAGCGGGCAAACCTCGCCATAGCCGGTGATCCCTTCGTCCGTCGAAACGGCGACGACAGTAGAGTCGAACACCGTCACGGCGTTCCCGCCCGACCATTTGTAGCTGCCTTCGTGGAGGGGCAACTCGACCCGATACGCCTCGATTTTTGTGATTCGCATTACAATAGGATTCATTATGAACCTCCGCATTGCCATGCTGCTGGCGGCGGCTTGTGCATCGGCACAGGACTTCTCAAAAGACGTGCAGCCGATTTTCGAACGCCGGTGCCAGGGCTGCCACGGTGCGACGCAGCAGATGAGTGGCCTGCGCCTGGATTCTTCCGCATCCATCGCTCGCGTGGTCGACGGCAAACTGGTCGATCGCATCAGCAGCACCAAAAAGGGCTTCATGATGCCGCCCATTGGCGCGCCTCTGACCGCGGAGGAGATCGGGAAAATCAAATCCTGGATCGATGCGGGCGCTAAATTTCCGGCTACGGTGGCGAAATCGACCCATTGGTCGTTTCAGCCGATCCAGCGCCCTTCGAAAAAATCGATCGATGAACTGATCTTGGACCGGCTCGCGAAAGAAAACATCGCTCCGTCGCCGGAGGCAGACCGCCGCACTCTGATTCGCCGCGTCAGCCTCGATCTCACCGGCCTTCCGCCGACACCGCGCGAAGTGGAGGATTTCGTTGCCGATAAGAATCCGAACGCGTATGAAAAGCTGGTTGACCGGCTGCTCGCGTCGCCGCATTACGGAGAAAAATGGGCGCGTTCGTGGCTTGACGTCGCGCATTACGCCGATAGCGACGGTTATGAGAAGGATCTTTCACGCCCGTGGGCGTGGCGGTACCGGCAATGGGTGATCGATGCGCTCAATCGCGATGAACCTTTCGATCAGTTCACGGTCCAACAAATCGCCGGCGATCTGCTGCCCAATCCCACCACCGACGACCGTGTCGCGACAGGTTTTTTGCGCAATACGCTAACCAATCGCGAAGGCGGCGTGGATCGCAACGAGGCTCGGTTCGAGCAGATTATCAATCGGACCAATACTGTGTCGATCACCTGGCTGGGCCTCACGACCGGTTGCGCGCAGTGTCACAACCACAAGTTCGATCCGATCAGCCAGAAGGAATATTATTCGCTCTACGCGTTCTTCGACCATGCCGAAGAGCAGGACATCGACGCGCCCATGCCGGGTGAAAAGCCTCCGCCGGATGAGTATTACGCGAAACGCCAGGAGATTTACGAGCAATACTGGATTCCCGAATTGCAGCCTCCGTGGGAGCGGCGCCTGCGCGAGGCGTATCATCATCCGGGCGAGAGCGGCGAGTGGGATTTCACGCTCACCGATTTTACGTCGAGCATCGACCGCCCCTATGAGCTGCTGACCGACGATCCTGAGAAACGCTCGCCGCGCGATCGCGAACGGCTTACGATGTGGTTCCTGTCGAGGATCGGCGTGGATTATTCCAAGGATCGCTCGACTGCCGGCGGGCTGCGTGAAGCACGCGAAAAACTCGAAACGTTGGCCGCGGCGCTCCCGCCTTATAGTCAGGCGCAGGCGATGCACACGGATCCGTCCGTTCCGCCGACGCATCTCCGCGTGGGCGGCGATTACAAGACGTTCGGGCCGGAGGTTTCGCCGGGCACGCTGGCGATTCTTCCTCCTTTGCAAGCCGCTTCGCCGACCAGGCTCGATCTGGCGCGCTGGCTGGTGTCGAAGGAAAATCCCCTGACGGCGCGCGTGACCGTCAATCGCATCTGGCAGGAATTTTTTGGACGCGGGATTGTCTTCACCTCGGAAGATTTCGGCACGCAGGGCGACCGCCCTTCCCATCCGGAGCTGCTCGATTTCCTCGCGTCGGAGTTCCGGGATAACGGCTGGAGCGTGAAGCGCATTCAGAAAATGATCGTGATGTCGGCGACGTACCGTCAGTCTTCGAAGGCGCGGCCGGAGCTTGAGGCCAAAGATCCGGAGAACACTTTGCTCGCGCGACAGTCCCGCGTGCGTTTGCCGGCGGAGCTGATTCGCGATCAAGCGCTGGCCGCCAGCGGCTTGCTGAATCCCGAAATTGGCGGGCGCAGCGTGCGTCCTCCGCAGCCCAAAGGAGTCGCGGAGCTGGGCTACGCCAACAGTGTGAAGTGGCGTGAGTCGAGCGGCGCGGATAAGTATCGACGCGGGCTTTATATTCACTATCAGCGCACCACGCCCTATCCGCAGTTGAGTAATTTCGATGAGCCGGATTCGAACGTAAGCTGTACACGCCGCCGCCGTTCGAACACGCCTCTGCAAGCTCTTAATCTATTGAACGATCCAGTATTCTACGAAGCCGCGGAAGCTCTGTCGAAGCGAATTCAGAAGGAAGGCGGGGCCGATCCCTTGGGCTATGCGTTCGAGCTTTGCGTCGCGCGGCCGCCTTCGAAAACGGAGCGCGCGCGCATCGAACAATATCGCGCGCAAGGCGGCGACTGGTTGGGCGTCAGCCGAATCTTACTGAACCTTGACGAATTGATCACGCGAGAATAACCATGAATCTCCCCGAGTTCTTAAGAATCCAGACGCGGCGATCGTTCTTCCGCAGTTGCGCGGGCGGGATTGAGACGCTGGCGCTCGCCAGCCTGCTGGAGCGCGAAGGACTCGCGGGCACCGCGGCCGATCCCCTGGCTCCGAAAGCTCCACACTTCGCGCCGCACGCGAAAAACGTCATCTGCCTGTTCATGGAAGGCGCGCCCAGCCAGATGGATCTGTTCGATCCCAAGCCGGCGCTGCAAAAATATTCCGGCCAGTCGCTGCCTCCGTCGATGACCAAGGATCTGCGCCTCGCCTTCATCAAGCCGACCGCGGCTGTGCTGGCGAGCCCCCGTAAATTCACTCCGCACGGGCAAAGCGGCATCGAATTTTCCGACTACATTCCCAACATCGCATCCTGTGCCGACGATATTTGCCTGGTGCGCAGCATGGTGACCGATGCGTTCAATCATCATCCCGGGCAGTTACTGCTGTTCACCGGATCGCAGCAGTTTGGGCGGCCGACCATGGGCGCGTGGGTCGTCTACGGGCTCGGCTCGGAATCGCAGAACCTGCCGGGATTCGTAGTGCTCAGCTCCGGCGTGGGCACCAGCGGCGGCGAATCGAATTTCGCCAGTGGATTCTTGCCGTCGTCCTATCAGGGCGTGATGTTTCGCACCGGACCGGAGCCCATCGTCTATTTGCAATCGCCCGAAGGCGTGTCCAGAGAACAGCAGCGCGCGTCGCTTGACGTGCTGCGCGATTTGAATCAGGAACGCCTGCAAACCACCGGCGATGCCGAAATCGCATCGCGTATTGCATCGTATGAACTCGCGTTCCGCATGCAGGCCGCAGGACCGGATCTGCTCGATTTTTCGAAGGAGTCGCCGTCGACGCTCGACATGTACGGCGTCAACGCGGAGAAGACTCGCGCGTTCGGGACCAACTGCCTTCTGGCGCGCAGGATGGTGGAGCGCGGCGTGCGATTCGTTATGCTGATGCACGCCAGTTGGGATCAGCACACCTATCTCAATCGCGATCTGAAGAAGAATTGCGACATTACCGACGGACCCACGGCCGCGTTGATTCGCGATTTGAAACAGCGAGGGCTGCTCGATTCGACGCTGGTTTTATGGGGCGGAGAATTCGGACGCACGCCGATGGTGGAGGTGCGCAACTCGAGCGATCCTGAAAACGCGGGCCGCGATCATCATCCCTTCGGCTACAGCATGTTCATGGCCGGCGGAGGAATGAAGGGCGGAACGGTGGTCGGCAAAACGGATGAGCTGGGCTTCAACGTCGTCGAGGACAAGGTCCACGTCCATGATTTGCAGGCGACCATTCTCAATCGCCTAGGGTTCGATCATACGAAGCTGACGTACAAGTACATGGGTCGCGATTTTCGGCTCACGGATGTCGAAGGGCGCGTGGTTGAAAAAATGTTGGCCTAAACGCTCACAGGCAATCGAAGAGATCGGTCCCTATGGTCGCGGCTCGGTAAATTTGCTCATTTTACTCGCCGCCGATCCGAGCCGCGACCGCAGGAAGCGATCTTCGTCGGCCGTCTGTGTATCAATAAAAAAAAGGGCTGGCCCGAAAGCCAGCCCTTTCGACTGCGGTCGAAACTTAAAAAACGAAGCGCGCCGAGAACTGCAATCGCCGAGCCTGCGTCCCGTCCGGGAACCCTCCGTCCGCGTTCCCCTGACCAAACGCCGTCGGCGTATAAGTGAGCACTCCCTTGGCCTCCGTGTACGCCTGCGTCGTCTCACCTGTAGGCGACCAGGTGTTGCTGATATTGAACGCCTCCATGCTGACCGAAAGCTTCATCTGCTCCCACGGCAGCGGGATCATCTTGGTGAGGCGCAGATCCTCGCGATACACCGGAGGTGTGTACAGGCTATCGACCGGCAGGAACGGCACGCGCGTATTTCCGCCGAATCCGTTGATCGAGCTCGTGGATAGCATCCCGGTCACCGGCGTATCGGTGAGTCGAATCGTCTCACTGCCGACCGGACGCCCGCTGGCGAGCGTCGTAATGCTCGAAAGCAGCCAGTTGTTCGCCACATACTTGGCAAACGCGCCGTTACTGTGCATCAACGTCGGAGTCCATACGAAGGTGTACGTCAAACGATGCCGTTGATCGATCAGCGAGCTGCCCTTGTCGTAAATATAGTTCCCGTTGTAGGTCCAGATGCTGGTGCTGCCCGTGAACACCGCGTTGGTGCTGCTGCCCTGTCCGTCGTCGATCGCATGCGCCCAGGTATAGGACGCCAGACCCTGGAATCCGTGCGAAAAGCGCTTCTCGAACGTCACCGCAAGCGCGTCATACCAACTGCTAACGCCGTTGGTGGTTTCATAAACCCCGGCATACTTCGTGTTTGGACGCGGATTCAGATACACCGGAGTCGTGAACGTGCTCACCTGGTTTCCATTCGCATCGTCGACCTTGTAAGTGAAGTTCGTGGTTTGCAGCGGCGCATTCAGATCCGTCGTGCCGTAAAGATTCACGCCGTGGCTCCAAATACCCGAAGCCGTCAGTACCATATCCTTGCCGAACTGCCGCTCCACCGCGATCGACGCCTGTTCCGAGTACGGCGTCTTCAGACCCGGCTTCGTAAACTGGAGGGCGATCGCGGAGCCGCTCAATCCCGACGGAGCCGCCGCAAGCGTGTTCGGCAAACTCGGCCCTACCGCCAACTGCGTCGCATTCGTCCCCGTCAGCGAAACGGCCTGCTGGAACAGCCCCTGCCCTTCGAGCGTATCTTCCACCATGCCCGATACCAGGCGCGCGAAGTAAGTGCCAAATCCGCCGCGAATCACCGTCTTCTTATCGATGCGATATGCAAGTCCGACTCGCGGAGCCAGGTTCAGAGCGCCCGTGTGGATCGTCGCCGTCTCCGGCCAATCCGGATTAACCAGCGTCGGCGTGGGCGCGATCGAATGCTCATAGCGTGCGCCCAGCGTGATCGTCAGTTTATCGGTCGCGCGCCATTGATCCTCCGCGTAGAAACCAAGTTCTTTAATCGCGTAGGTGATCGCCGGATTCCCGAACGTCTGCGAATACGCCGACCAGTTCTTGCCGTTGGTGGGGTTGGTATAGTCCTCCGCGAATGTCGTCGGCGTCAGGTAAGTATACGACCCGTATCGTGGGCTGATGCTGTTGACGTAATCGGTGTTTCTTGCAATATCGACGCCAAACTTTATCAGGTGCTTTCCTCTGCTCCAGCTCAAGTCGTCGGCGAACTGGTTGCGCGTTTCCATCGGTTGGATGCGCGGCAAATAAGTGGGTGGTCCAAGCTGTACGCCTCCCACCGCCACATCGAGAAAGCCCAGGCCTCCGCCGAGCTCGGCATTGTCGTACCCGTCGGCTTCGCGATCCGTATACAACCCGTAGCGGAAATTATTTACGATGCTGCCATTGGGAACGTAGGTCCAGGAAGCGGACCCGTTGCGCAGCGTCACAAAATCGTCGCCATTACCGGTGATGCCCGCGCCCACCGTGCTCGAAAGGCCCGTCTGGATGCCGTTAGGCGAAATCCATCGGAGGAAATTGAAGCTCGCCGCAAAGGTATTTTTATCGTTCAGATGATAATCCATCCGTCCGAAGTACAGATCGTTTTTCGCGGTGCGGGGAATGGTGCCGAAAAAGCGCGGCAGCAGCGCGTTGATCGCCGAGCATTGCGCGGGCGTAGCCGGCGCGCCGCAGCCAACCCACACCTGATTGATCGGGTCGAGAACGCCCACTTTAATCTGACTGTCGACGAACGGGAAATTGCGGCGGGTAATGTCCGCGCTCAGGAAAAAGAACAGCTTGTCCTTGACGATCGGCCCGCCAACCGTGCCGCCTGTTTGCAGGAAGTGCTCCGACGGATTAATCCCGACCACGGCTCCGGTGGGCAGCGAAAACGTCGCAAACGGATCGCGCGCATCGAATCCCGTGCTGCGCAGAAAATAAAACGCCGTGCCATGATATTGATTGGTCCCGCTCTTGGTCACCGTATTCACCACGCCGCCCATCGCGCGTCCGTACTCGGCCGAGAAGTTCGACGAGACAACCTGAAATTCCTGGACCGCGTCGGCTGAGATCTGCGACACGATGCGTGTCCGCCCGCCATTCTCGTCGTAATATTGCTGCGTGTTATCGTTCCCATCCAGCAGAAACGAATTGTTCCCTTCCACGCCGCGGAACGTCAGCAGCCCGAACGTTCCGTCGCTGGTGACACCCGGAGTATTCAGAACGAAGGAGTCCACACGCCGCCCGTTGATCGGCAGATTCATAATTTCATTCGTGCCCACCACCTGCGACACATCGGTTTTCGCCGCGTCCACCAGAGGCGCCGCCCCCGATACCTCTACCGAAGTCGCGCTCTGAGAAACATTCAGGTCCGCGGTCAACGTTAAATCCTGGCCGACCCGAAGGTCGATATCCTTCACTTCCCACGGCGCGAATCCAGCCGCGGTCACGGTCACTTTATATCCTGTGCCTGGAACCAGCGCCGGAGCCGCGAATAACCCCGCGCCGTTCGTCGTGATCGCACGAACCTCACCTCTGGCATCGCTCGATATCACCACCTTGGCGCCCGGTACGGCTGCACCGGAAAGGTCATGCACCACTCCAGAAATTCCCGCAACACCAGCCGCCGATTGAGCCCACATCGAGCCCGCGGCGAGCGAAAACAATACAGCACCAGCAAGAAAGTTAATTTTCATCGAAGAGATTTCACCTCACGCGCGTTCACCCTGATTCCACGCGCTCCATTTTTCGGGGGACTAAGCAAGGATAGCCTCTCCATGTGACGATTTCAATTCAAAACCACGACATTTTCGCCAAAGGTCCGGGAAGGTAGTACTGCTGGTACGCACACCGGAAAATTGCCGAATTCCTATCTCAGAACCCATATTTTTCCGAGGGAGAAGCTACAATAAGTGGGATGAAAATCCCCGAAAGGGCTCGATAACCGCGTCGCCCTGATTACCGGCAGATGGGCGGTATTCGAGAAGCCGCCACCCACGTCGGAGCCCCTGTAATCTTCCCTGATCGAGCGTGATTACGCTCCGGTCCTTGAGAAGGAAAAGGTCCGCGAGGATCTGCGCTAGCGCCAACCCGGCATCGGACGAATCGGGTTTCATGAACGGCGCCGTTCTGCCGATAGATGGAAGGTGGACGGCCGCATGAGCCCATACGCCTGGATTTTGCGCGGGGTATAATGGAAAGACCTTGACTTGACACGGCAAAATATTGCAGAATGTTTCTTTCGGTTTCCACTCAAATCTTAATGTAGAGGACGAGGCTTTGCTCACAATTACACGGCAGCGTTCAGTCATCCGATTCGCAATTCTACTCGGCACGCTCGCCAGTGTGTCCGTTCTCTCCGCCACCCAACCGCCTCCGGCGAAGAAAAAGGTGGTTCACTCGACTCCAGCCACCGCCGCAAAACACACGGTAGCCGCCAAAACCGTCGCCAAGGCCCCAGTTCACGCCAGAACCGCCGCAAAAGCTCCGCTGAAAACCGCCGCCGTGCCGCACGTAGTGGCCAAAGCCGCCGTGAAACACACGGTCGCTTCCGCGCCCGCCGCCTCGACGACGAATCAGGCGATTGTCGCGCGCGTGAATGCCGGCAAAAAGCTTCCTGCCAAAGGAGCCTGGAAAGCGCCCAACTACGCGGACTCCCTCGAAGGCGATAACGTAGACGGCGAAGACCTCCTCGTCCGCCGCGCCGCCGTCGACGCCCTCGGCCCCTTGAATGGCAGCATCGTAGTGACCGACGCCAACTCCGGCCGTATTCTCACGATCGTCAATCAAAAGCTCGCGTTCAAGGGCGGATATCAGCCCTGCTCCACCGTAAAAGTTCCTGTAGCTCTCGCCGCCCTCAGCGAAAACGTGGTGGACCGCGAAACTCCGTACAAACTGAACCGCCGCAAATCGATCGCCATGACCGAAGCGATCGCCCACTCGAACAATCAATACTTCGCGAATCTGGGTGAGAAACTCGGGTTTGAGCGCGTCTCCTATTACGCCAGAATGTTCGGCTTGGGAGAAAAAGCCGGCCTCGACATCGAAGGCGAACAATCCGGCGGCCTTCCCGCGGAGGAGCCGAAATCGGGCGTGGGGATGATGACCAGCTTCGGCGATGGAATTACGCTGACCCCCCTCGAATACGCAGCCCTGATCGGCGCGGTCGCCAATGGAGGAACTCTCTACTACCTCCAATATCCGAAGTCGGATCAGGACGCGCTGACACTGGTCCCCCGCATCAAGCGCCGCCTCGATATCGATAATCTGGTTTCCGAAATCAAACCCGGCATGATGGGCGCCGTCGAATACGGCACCGCCCGCCGTGTCGGCTTCGACCCGAATCTTCCCGTCTATGGCAAAACCGGCACCTGCACTGACCATTGGAGCCCCACGCATCTAGGCTGGTTCGGTTCCTTCGTCGACGCAGGTAAAAGCAAATACGTAGTCGTAGTCCTGCTAACCGGCGGCAAACTAGTCAGCGGCCCCGCAGCCTCGGGCGTAGCAGGCAACGTCTATAAAACGCTGAGCGCCTCGAACTTCTACAGTCGCCCATCCCAGGAAATCAGCCCCGCGGCGATGATTACGGCAGTCGGCACCGGCTCAAATTAGGCAGCGTTTTAGCCCTATAATCGGATTTGGCCCGGGCCCCCGTTCCCAAACAACCGCTGGAGTTCATCCGAGAGTGCCTGCTCAAGCATCAGATCCGTTGGACCTATCACGTAACGATGCGCCTCAAGCAGAGGTCGCTGGGAAGTGAGATTCTGAATAAACAACCCGATTCGTTGGAGATTATAGAATCCTATCCGGATGACAAGTACCTACCAAGCTATCTCCTGCGGGGAGAGTTTGAAACCCGCGTATTCCACGTGCAAATAGCCGCTGACGTGGAGGGCGGGAATATTCGAGTTGTAACGATGTACATCCCGGCTCCAGAGGAGTGGGATCTGGAATTTCGAGCAAGGAGGTTCCAATCATGAGATGTCGCGTCTGTGGTGGGCTTCTGGAGTACAGAGTGACAGATCTCCCGTTCAAAATCGGCGACTCCTCCATCGTCGTGGTGAAGGCCTTGCCGGTCCTCCAGTGCCGCCAGTGTGGAGAAATCGAAATGGAGGACCAGACGATGCGCCGGGTGGATCAGGTCCTCGCGGGAGTGAACACGTCGTCGGAACTCGAAGTCATCCGCTTCGCAGCGTGAAGGATGTCCCCTTTTGCCCTCCCGCCTATAAGACCGAAGGAGACCGAAGGGGACAGTCAGAATCGACATGGATCAAAATGTGTTGCGACCGAAGGGACCGAAGGGGACAGTCAGAATCGACATGGATCAAAATGTGTTGAAACGTGCAGACTGGTCCGTCCCCTTAATCATTTCGGACCGTGAATGAGGCGATCTTTGGAACGACGACGCTGTTCCTATGGAAAAATCTGCTCGGAAAGGCCGAAAGTGCCCCTCCATGTCGCGATCTCGTGGCCCACGGAGCCCGGTCTCGTCGCCTCAGCTAACGCTTCCAAGCCCAGACGAGGCCTGGTTTGCGCGTAAGAACCACATTTTCGGCGAAAGGGACGGTGCCAACCGCCCGATTCACCGTTTCTTGATACACGTCGATTCTGACTGTCCCGTTCGATGCCGTTCGATTCCAGACGAGGCCTGGTTTGCGCGTAAGAACCACATTTTCGGCGAAAGGGACGGTGCCAACTGCTCGATTCATCGTTTCTTGATACACGTAGATTCTGACTGTCCCGTTCGATCCGTTCGATCCCGTTCGATCCCAGTCTGGCTTCCGCTTCAAAGAGCGCGCCTTTTACAAGATTTTCATCGCCTCTCGCTGACTGCCACTTTTGGGATAAGGCGAGCGATTCCGATAAATGCGGCGTTATGTGCGCTAACCTTCTTCCGCCGAGCGCATATCGGCGTTCATCCGCAGCCAATACATCCTCGAATCCCTCAACTCCCCTCCAACTCCGCCGACACCCTCTCCCACTCCGCTACCCGAGCCTCCAACTGCTTCCGCCTCTCCGCCACAATTTCCGAAACCCGCACCGTCTCTTCCACACTCTTGAAATCCGCCAGCGCCGCATCGTGCTGCGCGATCTCCGATTCGAGCGATGCCACTTCCTGCTCCACCGCCCGCAACCGCTCTTGCAGCTTCTTCAGCTTCATCGGATTCACGCGCTTTTTCGAATCGTTGGCCACCAGCACGGGCTCCGGCTCAACAACAACCGCAGCCGTCGCAGCCGCAATCTGCTCCGGCCCACCCGCTTTCCTCCACAGATAATCCTCGTAATTCCCCGGATAAACGTGCACGTGCCCGTCTTCAATCTCAAATATCCGATCCGCCAGATTGTCGATGAAATACCGGTCGTGCGAAACGAACACCACTGTCCCCGAATACTTGCTCAGCGAATCCAGCAGCACGTCTTTAGCCCGCATATCCAGGTGATTCGTGGGCTCGTCAAGTAATAAGAAATTTGAAGGAGCCAGCAGCATCCGCGCCAGCGCGTACCGGTTCCGCTCCCCGCCCGACAGCACGCCGATTTTCTTAAACACATCGTCGTCGCTGAACAAAAAGCATCCCAGCAGCGTCCGCAGCTCCGTATTAGTCGATCGCGGAGCCGCATCTCCCAAATCGTCCAGCATCCTCCGCTCAGGGTCCAGTTCCTTGTACTGATCCTGCGCGAAATAATCCGGCATCGCGTTATGCCCCAGCGTATACTCACCGGAAGTTAACGGCTCCGTCCCAGCCAGCAGCTTGATCATGGTCGACTTGCCCGCGCCGTTCACGCCCACCAGCGCAATCCGGTCGCCGCGCTCGATCACGAAACTCGCGCCGCTAAACACGTGCTTCGCGCCATAGCTTTTCGAGACGTTCTTGAACTCCGCCACAATCCGCCCGCTAGGCTTCGGCTGCGGGAACGAAAAATGAATGGTCTGCTCATCCGGAGGAATCTCGATCCGCTCGATCTTCTCCAACTCTTTAATCCGCGATTGCACCTGTTTGGCCTTAGTCGCCGTCGCACGAAATCGATTAATGAACGCTTCGAGCGCCTCCACGCGATCATGCTGATTTTTGTAAGCTGCCTCAAGCTGCGCCTTGCGCTCCGCCTTTTGCGCCAGATATTTTTCGTAATTGCCGCTATAAAACCAGACCTTTTTGTTCCAAACTTCCACCGTCCGATTCACGGTTGTATCCAGAAAATACCGGTCGTGCGAAATCAAAACATATCCGAACGGATAATTAGTAAGATACGATTCCAGCCAGTTCCGCGCTTCCAAATCCAAGTGATTGGTCGGCTCATCCAATAACAACAAATTTGGCTTCTCCAGCAGCAGTTTCGCCAGTGCGATTCGCATCTGCCAGCCGCCCGAAAACTCTTCGGTCCTTCGCGACCAGTCTTCTTTCTTGAACCCCAACCCATCGAGCACCGTACCCACCTGCGCCTCGATCGCATACCCATCGCGATTCCGAAACTCGCTATCGATGTGATGCAGCCGATCGGCGACCGCCGAATATTCCGCACTCATCGGATCCAGCTCCGCCAGCGAATGGTGCAGCGTCTCCAGTTCCTTTTCCATCTCATGCAGATCGGCGAACACCGTCATGCACTCCGCGAAAACAGTGCGACCCGAAAGCGTCAGTCCATCTTGAGGCAGGTACCGAAGCTTGATTCCCTTCGTATAACTGATCGACCCGTAATCAAGCGACTCCATCCCGCAAATAATTTTCAGGAGTGTAGACTTGCCCGTGCCGTTGCCGCCCACCAGGCCAGTCTTTTCCCGAGGCGTGATCAGCCAATCGCAATTTTCAAAAAGAAGTTTGTGGCCGAAACGTTTTCCAGCCCCTTGCAGTTGAATCATTTCGTTAGTTGAAACCGAAGACGAGCAGTGCGCGACAACCGGGACTGACCACTCTTTCCCAAGGCGCAACAAGCACTCGCGAAAGCATCAAGCCCCGATGCCGCGTGGACAGAGCGGTCTGTCCCGGCTTTCGCCCCGTCCTCAATCCCCATTTTCAGGCCCGCGCTTCAGCATCCTCTCAATCACAGAAAAAACTCAACGACCGCGCCAGATAGCTCTTCATCTCAGACCTTTTCACCACCGCGTCAAGAAATCCGTGCTCCAGCAAAAACTCCGAAGTCTGAAATCCCGAAGGCAGTTTCTGCCGGATGGTCTGCTCGATCACCCGCGGCCCGGCGAATCCGATCAGCGCTCCCGGCTCCGCGATATTCAAATCCCCCAGCATCGCAAAACTAGCCGTGACGCCGCCTGTCGTCGGATCGGTCATGATGCTGATATAAGGCACGCCCGCTTCATCCAAACGCATTAGCGCCGCCGAAATTTTCGCAAGCTGCATCAGGCTGATCGCGCCTTCTTGCATGCGCGCGCCACCCGACGCCGAAACGATAATCACCGGCTGCTGCCTCTCCAGGCCGCGCTCAATCGCGCGCGTGATTTTTTCGCCCACCACCGCACCCATGCTGCCGCCGATGAATTTCAATTCCATCGCGCAGATATGCACCGGCCGTCCTTCGAGCAGCCCGACCCCGGAAATCAGGGCATCCGCCATTCCGGTCGCCTGCTGCATTCCTTCCAGTCGGTTGGCGTAGGTTTTGGAATCTTCAAAACGTAGAGGATCGGTCGAAACTAAATCCGCATCCTGCTCTTCGTACACGCCCTCGTCGAACAGCATCGCCATCCGCGCCCGCGCATCCAGACGGAAATGGTGCTCGCACTTCGGGCACACCTGCATATTCTCGTCGAGCGTTTTCTTCCATATAATCTGTCCGCAGCTCTCGCATTTCAGCCACAGACCTTCGGTGCGCACGCGCTTGTCGCCCTCCGCCGTGCCTTCCACTCCCGGTTTTTCCCGAGTAAACCACGCCATTAACACCTTCTTAAGCTAGCAGATGAACTCTACGATGACCACATCTCGCCATACACCGTCGAGCTGGCCGTGCTTCTCGTAGATCCCCACTTCGCGAAACCCCAGCGACCGGATCAGCGCGCGACTGGCTTGATTCTCCGGAAAAACCCGCGACACCAGTTTCCAGAAGCCCTTTGCCTGCGCCTCTTTGATCAATTCACTCAATGCAACGCGGCCCGCTCCATGGCGGCGAAATCCGCGGGCTACATAAACAGAAACTTCAGCAATTCCCGCGTAGCAATCGCGCGGACGGTACGTCGAAGTAGAAGCAAACGCTACGATTTGTCCCTCTTGCTCGACCACCACAACGGGATGCCGGCCGTCGAACCATCCGCGAACGTCTTCTTCGGATCGGGGGCGGGTTTCAAAGGTCGCCACTCGATCCTCTATACCTTCATTGTAGATCGCCGCGAGAAATGCCGCGTCGTCCGGAGTGGCAAGTCGAGGAATCATTTAGACTATTGTGTTGAAGCCGATCTACGTCAGTTTAGCGCTTGCTGTCCTGATTCTGACGGTATATTTCCAGGTCCACGATTTTGAGCTCGTCAACTTTGACGATCGCGAAACCATTGTCGGCAATACGCACATTCAAAACGGGTTGACGCTCGCCGGCCTCGCCTGGGCGTTTTCCACTTCTTACGCCGCGAACTGGTTTCCGGTCACCTGGATCTCGCACATGATCGATTTCCAGCTCTTCGGGCTCGATAGCGGCTGGTTCCACTTGGTCAATGTGGTGATCCATCTGGCCAGCACGCTGCTATTGTTTGCGATGCTGCGGCGGATGACCGGGAAACTGTGGGAAAGTGCCTTTGTTTCCTTCGTCTTCGCGCTTCACCCGCTGCATGTCGAATCGGTCGCCTGGGTATCGGAACGCAAAGATGTTCTCAGTGCGTTTTTTTGGTTTTTAACCACCTGGCTGTATCTCGATTACGTCGACCGGCCGAATGTCCGGCGGTACCTGTTCAGCTTGGGGGCGTTCGTCGTGGGGCTGATGTCGAAGCAGATGCTCGTCTCCCTGCCGCTCACGCTGCTGCTGCTCGATTATTGGCCTCTTAACAGGTCTAAAACGACCTTAATTTCACGATTAGTGACGGAAAAAGTTCCTTATTTGGTCTTAAGTGCGGCCGCATCGATCATTGCGTTCAACGTTCAGCATCAGGCGGGAGCGGTACTCTCGGTCGATTCCATCCCGCTTGCCACCCGAGCGGCCAACGCACTCATTTCTTACGTCGCGTATCTGGGAACATTTTTCTGGCCCTCAGGACTGGCAGTGTTTTATCCCTATCCTCCGACGCTGCCGGCTTGGCAAATCGCCGGGGCTGCTCTGATCCTAGTAGCTATTTCAGCACTTGCGATCCGCCGGCCTTATCTTACGGTCGGATGGCTTTGGTATCTCGGGACCCTCGTGCCGGTGATTGGATTAGTTCAGGTGGGCGAGCAAGCGCGAGCAGACCGGTACACGTATATTCCAATGATCGGAATTTCGATCATGCTGGCATGGGGCATGTCGGAAATTATGGAGCGCCGCGCGCGATTCGCTCTGGCCATGGTGTCGGGTCTGGTCTGCCTGGGATGGCTCGCCGTCACCTGGACGCAGGTTCCTTATTGGCGGAATAGCGTAACTCTTTTCGAGCACGCGATCGCAGTGACCCAAAATAATTTCATCGCTCATCTGGACTTGGGAGCGGTGCTGGCGGAGCAGGGCCGCACGCAGGAAGCTCTGCGGCATCTTTACGCGTCGGTGGAGGAGAAGCCCGATCATAACGACGGCCACGATACTTTGGGCGCGGTGCTCGGGCAAATGGGGCGCTCGCAGGAAGCGGCGGAGCAGTTTCAGACCGCGATCCGCATCCAGCCGAACGATTCGGAGGCACATTGCAATCTCGGAAATGTTCTGGTCGCCCAGGGCAAGTTCGCGGACGCTGCCCAAGAATTTCAAACGGCTCTGCGGATCCTTCCAGATTTTGTTACGGCTCATTTTGGATTAGGCGGAGCGCTATTGAACCTGGGTCAGACCGATGCCGCGATTGCCCAGTTTAAGGAGGCTCTGCGGTTGGATCCGAACATGGCTGCGGCGCGAGATGGATTGAGTAAGGCGATTGCATTGAAGCAGAGTAGGAGATAAGAGGCTGTGGTTTTAACAAAAAAACTCTACCTGCTCTTATTTATCGCCACGCTACTGGTTTACAGCCAGGTAATCAACTTTGCGTTCATTTCCTTTGACGACACGCAGGGCCTGCTGGGGAATCCGCAGGTGCGCGACGGGCTCAGTTGGGACGGCATCGTCTGGGCATTCACCACGGGCTACGCGTCCAACTGGTTTCCGGTGACCTGGTTTTCCCACATGCTCGATTTTCAATTATTCGGGATGGCCGCGGGCTGGCATCATTTGACCAACGTTCTAATTCACGCGGTGAGCGCGGTGTTGCTGATGGCCCTTCTTAAACGGATGACGGGGCGCGTCTGGGAGAGCGCGTTTGTCGCGTTCGTGTTTGCGCTGCATCCGTTGCATGTGGAATCCGTGGCCTGGGTTTCAGAACGGAAAGACGTGCTGTTTGCGTTTTTCTGGTTTCTCACAACCTGGCTCTATCTCGATTTCATAGCCAACAGGACGATTCGAAATTATCTGCTGATGGCCGGCGCCTTCTGCCTGGGATTGATGTCCAAGCAGATGATCGTGACGCTGCCGTTTACGTTGCTGTTGCTGGATGCGTGGCCGCTTCGCCGCAAAGGGCTGCGGACGCTGATTCTCGAAAAAGTTCCGTTAGTTGCCTTGTCGATTGCCGCTTCTTTCATTACGCTGCTGGCCCAGGAAAAAGGCGGAGCCGTACAATCGCTCGCTTCCATTCCCTTATCCGCGCGCGCTGCTAACGCGCTGATGGCATATGTAATCTACATCGCGAATTTCATCTGGCCCACGGGGCTGGCTTTCTTTTATCCCTATCCGCCCCGGTGGCCGATGGGCGAGGTCGCGTTCGCCGGACTGGCCTTAGCCGCGATGTCGATAGCCGTGGTGTGGGCGTATCGCAGACGTCCTTATCTGGCAGTAGGGTGGTTCTGGTATCTGGGCACGCTCGCCCCCGTGATCGGATTGATCCAAGTCGGGCACCAAGCAAGGGCGGATCGATACACCTATGTTCCGCTGATCGGAATTTCGATCATGGTGGCGTGGGCGGCGGCGGAGGCTTTCACGAGATGGCCTCAGGCGAAGAATACATTAGCGGGTATTGCGATTGCCGCGTGCGTGGCGTGGACGGTGGCGGCCTGGGTACAGATTCAGTATTGGAAAGACAGCGCGGCGTTGTATAACCGGGCGATTGCCGTGACGAATGCCAATTACCTGGCTCACTTGAACCTGGGAGTGGACCTGGCGGAGCAGGGGCAGTATCAAACAGCTTTGCGGGAGTTGTATACCTCGATCGAGGAGAATCCGGACCAGCCGCATGCCCGCAACAGTCTGGGCGGGGTTCTCTACAATTTAGGCCGGAAGGACGAGGCGATCGAGCAGTTTTCGCAAGCGATTCGTCTGGCGCCGCAGGATGCGGAGCCGCATTGCAACCTGGGGAACGCACTGGTGGACGCGGGCAGAATCGACGATGCGATCGGCGAGCTGAATACAGCTCTGCGGATGAATCCGGGGATGGCGAACGCGTACTATGGGTTGGGAAGAGTGCTGGTTTTGCAGCATCGGCCCGCGGATGCAGCGACTTATTTTTCGGCGGCGCTGAAGATTAATCCGAATTTTGGAGCGGCGAGAGAGCAGTTGCGGGCACTGGGAAGCCAGTAGCCAGTAGCCGCGCGTGAGACTATTTCGGTTCCCAAACGTAGGCGGAGAAGGCTCGGTGCTCGATGAAACCCATGTTGCGGTACAGGCGAAGCGCGGATTCGTTGGCGGCCGTTACCGTCAGGCTGACAGCGCGGCAGCCGTGCGCAGCCAGGGACTCCATGGACCTTCGCACCAGCTCATAGCCCAGCCCCGTTCCCTGAAACGACGGAGCGACACAGACCTGCGTGATGTGGCCAACATCGTGAGAGACCAGGCTGGCTAAGGACACGCCGCATAGCACGCCCTGGGCCGTTGCCGCGTAGGAGGCGGGCGCGAAAAACGCGCCGCAGCCGGGGTACTGCACGATGTTGGTGAGGAACCGGCGTGCGCCCACCGCGGAACGGTATTGATCGTTGATCTGGCTGTCGATGTGGTTTTGATAGGCGCCGGCGATCAGGCGGCCGGTGGCTTCCTGCCAGGGTTCGGTCCAGGGAAAAACAGTGATCGACGATGAGAGTTTGCGCGGAGCCAGGCGCGTGCCGGAAGAAGCCTCGAGAAACAACCGCGGGAAAGCCTGGAACCATTTGGTATAGGGAACGCGTCGGTTGGGCGTGTCGCTCAGCATCAGAAGCTGCGATTCCACGCGGTGCACGCCGGGCGTCTGCCACATGGCGTCGAGTGAAGCCTGGAACAGAGCATTTTCGTACTCCCAACTGCGATACTGCTTCAGAATATAAAGATCGCCGATGAGGCCTTTGCCGTCTTCGCACACGTAATAGGAATAGCCGATGGCCTTGGTGGGATCGCCCCGCAAGACCAGCGCATAGCCGGTGAGGACATGCATCTGCACGAAGCGATGGACCAGATTAGCGGACGGAGTGAAGTCCCAATCAAGGTCCTTCTTCCAGGCGGCGATCTGTTCGGCGAGCAGAGGGGCGAGGGCCTCGACATCGATACTGCGCAGGTCGAGGACCTGAGTTGGCGCGGGTTCTACGAGCGCAGCCATATAGTAAACAGCTCTCGGCAGATCGCTCCCTGCGGTCGCGGCTCGATATCGGTGCGACGTGCGATCACTTGCGTACCGAGCGGCGACCGCCGGGAGCGATCCCATTTAAGTTACTGCTTCGATTGCATCATTTTTTTGATCGCCGCGGTTGCCTGCCGGGTGCGCTGGCCATTTTCGATGAGCGCGAAGCGCACGAAACCTTCGCCCATGGGGCCGAAACCGATGCCCGGCGAGACAGCGACCAGCGCATCTTCGAGAAGTTTTTTTGAAAACTCCAGAGAGGTGAGTTGTTTGTACTGTTCCGGCAGAGGAGCCCAGACGAACATGGCTCCTTTGGGAGGCTCGACCGGCCAGCCTGCGCGGCGAAGGCCGTCGATCAGGATGTCGCGGCGCTTTTGATAGACGGCGCAAATCTTTTTGGTCTCCTCCTCGCATTCGCGGAGAGCGATGATAGAGGCGATCTGGATGGGCTGGAAAACTCCGTAATCCAGATAGCTCTTGATGCGGGCGAGCGCGCCGATCATGCGCGCGTTGCCAAGGCAGAAGCCGACGCGCCATCCCGCCATGTTGTAGCTTTTCGAGAGCGAAAAAATCTCCACCGCGACGTCCTTCGCGCCTTCCACTTGCAGGATGCTGGGCGGGCGATAGCCGTCGAAGCCCAGGTCGGCGTAAGCGAAATCGTGAACCACCATAGTTCCGTGATGGCGCGCGAGACGGATAATCTCTTTAAAGAAATCCAGGTCGACGCACTGCGTGGTGGGGTTGTGCGGGAAGGAGATCAGGATCATGCGCGGAGGTTTTTGCGACCGGCGGTAGAGGTCCTCCAAAGCAGAGAGAAAGGTCGCCGGATCGGGCATGGGAAGCATGCAGGCGTGGCCTTCGGCCATGATGACGCCGTATTGGTGAATGGGGTAGCAGGGGTTCGGCGAGACGACGGCGTCGCCGGGTCCGATGACGGCGAAGAGGAGATGCGCCAGGGCGTCCTTGGCTCCAATGGTGACGATGGCTTCCTTTTCGGAATCGAGATCGACATCGTAGTTTCGTTTGTAGCGCTTGACGATCTCTTCGCGAAGATGAGGAATGCCTTTCGACGCGGAGTAGCGATGATTGCGCGGATTGCGTGCGGCTTCGACGAGCTTGTTAACGATGGGGCGCGGAGTAGGTCCATCCGGGTTGCCCATGCCGAGGTCGACCACATCGAGCTGCGCGGCCCGCGCCTTGGCCTTCATCTCATTGATGACGGCGAAGACGTAGGGAGGGAGCTTTTGGATGCGATAGAACTCGTGATCTGGCTGCATTTATTTATTCTAGCGAGTGCACGTGCTGGGAAGGTCGAGCGTCTTACGTAACGCAGATGCATAGGAGAGCTTTGCCAATGCGCGAAAAATGGGGACTGACCATTCTGTCCCAAGGCGTCCGCATCCTGCGCGCAAACATCCCGCGCCTCGTCGCCGGTGGACAGAACGGTCTGTCCCCATTTTTCGCCCCGCCCTCAAACCTCCGCCGATGGAGAAGAATTGCTTGTCTGCTTGCTCTGACGACGGTATTCATATGCGCGCAATCGTTTGAGGTTGCTTCTGTGAAGCTGAATACCGTCGCGATGGCGAACACGCTGACCCGTCTGCCCGGCGGAGAGAGATTCAGGGCGACGAATTTCCCGCTCCTTTGGCTGATTGGCGAGGCGTACCATGTTCCGAATCGCCAGATCACAGGACTTCCGGAGGCGATGGGTCGGGAGTGCTACGACATCGAGGCGAAGGCCGACCATCCGGTGAATCGCGAACAGATGATGGCGATGCTGCGTACTTTGCTGGAGGATCGGTTCAAGCTCGTGGTACGGCGCGAGATGAAAGAGATCAAGGCCTACGCGTTAACCGTCGCCAAAGGCGGCCCCAAAATGGAGGAGAATCGCGACGGGGCGGAGCTGTACATGGACCGGATCGGCCGGAGCAAATGGGGTTTCCACAATATGCCGATGACGCTATTGGCCAACGTATTGTCGAGTTGGGCGGGCGATACGGTGGTCGATCAGACAGGTCTGACGGGAAATTACGATTTCACGCTGGAGGTTCAGATGGAGAGCAATGGGCCGGGCGTTCGGGAGGGGCGGGAACCCGCGCCGGATCCTGCCGCTCCTTCGGTCTTCACCGCGGTGCAGGAGCAAATCGGGCTGAGGCTGGAATCGCGGAAAGGGCCTGTGGAGATGCTCGTGATAGATCATATCCAGCGATTGTCGGGGAACTAAGTAGCGGGAAATCATTCGGATAAAGGTTTCAGCGAGCCCGTCGCGGCGGCGATCCCAAATACACTGAGCTAGGAATATCCGTGAGAATTCTCTGCTCAAAATCGACTGCGGGAAGACAGACGCGAGTGACGCGTTATTCTAACGCGAGCGCGGATTTGAGGGCATTTGCACGCAACGCCAGTCACCACGCCGCCGCGATATTTTGTCGCCGTGGGATGATGAAAATTGCGTCCTTCGCCGCTGCTCGCTATATTCCTGATCGTCGCCGTCGATGTTTTGGGGCTGACGATCATGATTCCTCTGCTGCCGTTTTATGCGGAGAAGCTCGGGGCGACTCCCTTTCAGGTGGGATGGCTGGTCGGGGCTTATGCGGCTTGCCAACTGGTGTCCGGTCCGCTGCTGGGGAGATTGTCGGATTCGACGGGCCGGAAACCTCTGCTGCTGGTGAGCCAGGCGGGGACGTTTATCGGATTTATCATTACGGCGTTCGCGCCGAATCTGATCGTTTTATTTTTAGCGAGGATGATCGACGGCGCAACGGCGGGGAATTTGTCGCTCGCGCAGGCATATATTTCCGATATTACGAAGCCGGAAGATCGCGCGAAGTCGTTTGGAGTGATCGGGATTGCGTTCGGAATCGGATTCTTGATCGGCCCGGCGATTTCGGGGATCCTGGCGAAGTCGGATTACCGGTATCCGGTTTATATGGCGGCGGGATTGTCGGCGCTGAGCATCATCGCCACGTCGGTGCTGTTGCCGAAGGCGGAGCCGGCCAAGAACGATCAGGGACGAAGACTGTCGTTGGTCGCGTGGGGAGAATACGTGAAGTATTTTCGCGATCCGCAGTTGGCGACGCGGCTGTGGCAATTTCTCTGTTTCATTTTTGCGTTTTCGATGTTCACGTCGGGATTTCCTTTGTTCGCCGAGCGGAGGCTCTTGTGGCATGGCGTGCCGTTCGGACCGGAGCAGACTGGGTTCGTTTATGCCTGGGCGGGGTTCCTTGGGATTCTGACGCAGGGGCCGGCGCTGGGCGTACTGGTGAAAAAGTTCGGGGAGAACGCGTTAAACCGCGTCGGATTCGTCGCTTTTACCGCGGGATACACGTTATTGGCGTTTACGTTCACGATTCCGGTGTTGGTGTTGACCGCGACCGTAACCGCGTTCGGAAATTTGATACGGCCGACTCTGACCAGTTTGATCACCAAGGCCGCACCGAAGTCGGAGACGGGCAGCGTGCTGGGATTGCAGCAATCGTTGACGTCGGTGGCGCAGATCGTGGCGCCGCCTTTTGGGGGATTCCTGATTCAGCATGGTGCGTTGACCACCTGGGGAATCGCAGCGGCGGCGGTTACCGCGGTGGGATTGGTGCTTGCGACAAGAGCTGATAGCTCAGCAGCAGCATCCTAGGGACGTGGAAGCATCCTTTATAGTTGTTGCCCTTAGCGGTGTTGGTCAATTCTCCGCGCCGGTCGCAATAGCCGAACCATTCGCCGTGTTCGGGATCGGAGAAATGAGCGAACGCGTAGGCGTCGATGCGTTCGAGCCAGGTGAGCCACTTGGGGTCTGACGTCAGGCTGTGAGCCAAAATGGTCGCGTAGATAGCTTCGGTGTGCGGCCACCACAGCTTCATGTTCGATTCGAGAGGCAAAGGAGGCAGGCCTTCGACGTCCATGAAATAGTAGAGTCCGCCGTATTCTTTGTCCCAGCCGAATTCGAGTGCGCCTTCGATGGAGTCGAGGAGCAAGGCGCGCATTTCCGGGTCGGGATCGGCGTGAAGCAGGAACCAGGAGGCTTCGATGGAATCGCCCGGACAGAACAGGCGGCCTTCGGGAGTGTCGGACGGCGGATATTCGAGGAAGATGCGGCGGCGGGGTTCGTAGAAAATTCTCGCCGATTGGAGGCACTCGCGGAGGATCTCGCGATAACGGGGATCTGGATCGACTTTGGCGATTTCGGAGGTCATGGAAACGGTCACCATGACGTCGGCTAACGAAGGGAGTTGCGGGGGTCGGCCCAGCAGAGTTGGATCTTGAATCCACTTGCGGATTTGCCAGAAGAGGTCGATGGCTTCCTGGCGCAGGGCGTGGTCGTTGATTGCTTTTGAGAATTCGAGCATGCCTAACATCGCGAAGACGGCGGCGTAGGGTTTTCGTTGATAAAACGCCGGGCGGCCCTCGCGGGTGAGGCTGAAATAGTAGCGGCCCTGCGGGTCGCGGGCATTCTTGAGGAGGAAGTCGAAGATCAGGCGGGCGGCGTCGAGAAATTCGGGGCGAGGGTCGAGCTCGTTATAGAGTTTCGAAAACATCCATACTGCTCGGCCTTGGAGCCAGATGTATTTCCGGGTGTCGTAAATTTTGCCTTCGCGGGTCAGGCAGGTGAAGTAGCCTCCGTATTGGCGGTCGAGGGAGTGGCGGAGCCAGAAGGGGATTACGCGGTCGAGGAGCTCGGAGCGGTAGCGACGGGCGTAGCTTTCGAGAGAGGGCAAGATCTCATTATCTTTACTTGGGCAGGCGGGCGGATTGGGCTGCCAGGCGTTCGGGCATGTCGCGGTCCTCTTGACCTAGTCTGCCTTGGTTTCGGAGTTCGAGGCTTAGATCGTAAGCGCGTTGGTATTCGTCGCGGGCGGCTTTGATATCTTTTTGGCGAACGTGAATTTCGGCGATGGCGGCCATGGCGCGCATCATTTTAACTTTGTAGCGGCCTGAGTCCTGGTGTTTCGCCAGCAAGTTATCCCAGGTTGCGGTGGACCATTTCAAATCTTCGAGAGCTTCCTGATCTCGCTGCGAAGCGGCGAGGCAGAGCCCCAGAAGATACGCGCTTTGGGCCTGGTCGTCGCGGCTGCGTTCACTGCCGGGATTTTTCGCGATCAGCTCGCTGGCGATATCCAACGACGTACGCAAGGATTTTTCCGCTGCGCCATAGTCGGCGAGCTTGATATAGGCACGGCCTAGCTGATCGTGAAACACGATGATGTCGCGGCGCACTTCGAAATTCGCGGGGTCGGCGTCGAAAAGGCGGTCCGAGATCGACAGACCCTTCTTGCTCATCTCCAGAGACTCGTCATAGCGGCCGATGTGTTCGAGCAACGAGCCCAGGCGTTGATACACATTGCTGACATCGCGGACGCCGACGGCATTCGACGGGTTCGCCATGGCGAGCGCTTCGCGAATCTGGAGGGCTCGCTCATAGATGTTACGCGCTTCGTCGTAACGGCCGAGATTGGTTTCATTCGGGCTGCCGAGCGAATCGCCGATGCGAACCAGGTCCATGGAGTATTGGCGTTGAATCGCTTCGTCGCTGGGATGTTCGGCGAGAAGGCCTTCGCGAATTGTCAGGGCTTTCTGGTTGAGATCGTAGAAGGCTTGCGCGTGGCCCTCCATTTTTTCACGGTCGCCGGCGACGCGATAGCTTCGCGCCAGGTCGGAGCGGACGTCGACGTTTTTGGGATGTTCGGCGTAAAGGGCTTCGCGAATCTGAAGGGCCTGAGCGATGTGCGAATCGGCGGATTGCGGGTCGGCGGAGCCATCGAGCAGCTCGCCCAGACGGACATGAGCGTCCGCTACGGCGAGCTTCGCCGAAACACTCTGGTCGCCGGCACTGATTCGCTCGCGGAGAGTGAGTTCTTTTCTGGCACTGGCGAGCGCTCCGTTGATGTCGCCTAAATTCGGGTAGCCGACGCGGTATTGGACTTCGCCTACCTTCTTATAAGCCTCCGCGAGTTCTCGTTCGAGGGAGGGATCGTCTCCGGATTCGTGGGCGAGCTTGTCCAAATAAGTTTGGGCGCGCTCTACCAGCAGGAGGCGGGCGGGAGTTGAGCCGGGTAGATCGCGAATCGCGTCGCTGATCTCGAACAGGATGCTGTTCGCCAGAGCGCGGACGTCGTTGAAGCGGGCCTTGGTGCGGGCCTGTTCGCGGCGTGTGGAAAGGACCCCTCCGAGTAGCGTGACGAAGATGGTCGCGACGGCGAAGACGGCCAGCCTGTTGCGGCGCAGAAACTTCCCGGCGCGATAGGAGAACGTGTCGCCGCGGGCGATGACCGGGAGGCCGGCCATATATTTGCGGATATCCTCACTCAATTGCTCGACGGATACGTAGCGCCGCATTGGATCTTTGCGCAGAGCCATGAGGATGATCCAATCGAGATCGCCGCGGAGGCGCTCAATGAAACCTTCGCCGGGCTTGCCGGTCCGTATACTGGCCAGGCTGTCCGGACGAGGACGGAGAACGGTGATGCTGGGGCGTTCCGGGTCCTCTTCGCAAATGGACTGGACCATATTCGGGAGCCCTTTTTCTGCTGATTCGAAGGGGCGGTGACCGGTGAGCAGCTCATAGAGCACGACGCCGAGCGAGTACACGTCGCTCGCGGTGCTGATGGCTTCTCCGCGCAACTGTTCGGGGCTGGCGTAGGCGGGGGTCATCGGCTGGATGCCCAAGGTTTGCGGAGACGGGTCGTCGAATCCGGCGAGAAGATTCTTGGCGATGCCGAAGTCCATGAGCTTTACGACGCCTTCGTCGGTGACCAGAATGTTGGACGGCTTCAAATCGCGATGCACGATCAGAAAACGGTGCGCATATTGGACGGCGGCGCAGGCCTGGCGGAACAGCTCCAGACGTTCATTCAATCCGAGGTCGCGCGCCGTGCAATATTCGTCGATGGGGCGCGCGTTGCGGACGTGCTCCATCACGAAGTAGGGTTCGCCGTCTTCGGTCACGCCGCCGTCGAGAAGACGGCAGATATTGGGATGCTCCAGGTTGGCGAGGATCTGACGCTCATTTTGAAAACGCCGGAAGATATGTTCACCGTCGTGACCTGGACGGAGCAGCTTGATCGCGACCTGTTTCCGATATTGTTGATCGGCACGCGAGGCGAGCAGGACGACTCCCATGCCGCCGCGGCCCAGTTCGCGCTCGACGCGATAGGGACCGATCTGCCAGTCTTTATAGGACGCGGCTGCGGGTGGAGGATCGGGAGAAGCGGATCCGACGGTTCCGAACTTTTCGTCGTAGAGACGGGAGGCCAGGCTGCGGAGACTTTCATCACGGCCGCAGGTTTCTTCGAGAAATTTTTGCCGGTCAGGACGCGGGAGGCTGGCGTGTTCGTCCAGTCTTGCTCTGATCTCGTCAAAGGGCGGATTGGTCATGGTCCGGCTAAAGGTGGTCATCCATTTATCGGAGGTTTCGCAGAAACCCTTTAGCTGCTTCATTTAGTCGTAAGGTTCTAAGGGAGTTTCGCGTCTGTCCGCATGCTTACGCATGGCGGTTCGATAAGCGACCGAGGGGAGGGGGTAGATCAAGGGACATACTACCCGAGGTAAATCGGCACTTAGTACCTACACCCACATACTATCCCCGTCGATCTTAACCACTTTAAGGGGAATGTATTGAACCGTCTCACGGTATTCGCCTGCGAATCACAGCCAATCGTCCTGGAAGGATTGGAAAAAGTCCTTGCGGCCTGCGACGATCTGCAATACGTTGGAGCGTCGGATGGACTTTCGGACGCGCTCGACGCATTGCGCCGGCATCAGCCCAACATCATTCTTATCGGCCATACGGCGGGGCTAAAGGTCGTATTCCAGTTCATCTCAGACGTAAGGAGCACTTCCTCGTCCTGCCAACCGGTTTTATGGGTCAACGACCTGGCAGAGATCGACTGTTTTCGCGCGCTGCAGTTAGGCGCGAGAGGGATCCTGAAGAAGACGCTGCCGGTGGCATCGCTGGTGGAGTGCCTGCGAGCGGTAGGACGCGGGGATGTGTGGATTGAAGGGACGCTCTCCGATCAAGTGGTAGGAGCGCTGGACCGGCGATCCGCGCCACGGCTGACGCCCAGGGAAAAAGAGATCGTGCATCATGTATGCGCCGGTTTGAAGAACAAAGAGATCGCGGAGGCGCTGCGGATCACCGCGGGGACGGTGAAGGTTCACCTGATGCACATTTTCGAAAAGACCGGAGTGAAGGATCGTTTCGAACTGGCGGTGCATGGGAGAAGGATGCTGGGCGTGGAGCATGCGGGGGAAGTTAGCCGGACGGAGAGCCGGATGGCTAGCCAGTCGGGGAGTTAGAAGCCGCACGCGGATTGAACTTGGCGATGGTTCCGGTGGGCAGGTCGGGAACCTGCCCCACTGCTTTATCTAGCAAGAGGAGCTGGCTGACGCCGGCGGGCAGGTCGGGAACCTGCCCCACTGCCTTATCTAGCATGAGGAGCTGCCTGACGCCGGCGGGCAGGTCGGGGACCTACCCCACTTAGCGCAAAGCAAGTTTGGGACGCGGATTTATTAGTCCTCTGCCGCACTAAAGTACTGGGGCTTATCGGGCGAATAACTACGTAGGTGACTTCCCCTCAAAGTATTGTTGCTCCGCTTTCTCAGAAGGGTGGAGTACGGATTGAGAATCTGCTGCGCAATCCGTGGGCGCGGGTGTTCATTCCCTCCCTTTCGGATCTCTACTTTGTGGCGGTGATGGTGTGGGTGTGCATGAGCGGAGGCGCGGCGGGGTGGGAAGGGCTGCTGGCCGACGCTGACATCGGCTGGCACATCCGGACCGGCGAGTGGATTCTGGATCACCACGCGGTTCCGCATCAGGATCTCTACTCGTTTTCAAAAAGCGGTGCTCCCTGGTATGCGTGGGAGTGGGGCAGCGACGTTATCTATGGTTCGCTTCACCGGGCCGCCGGGTTGAAGGGTGTGGTGCTGCTGGCGGGCGTGATCATCGCGTTATTTGCTTGGACGCTGCTGCGGAGGATGGTGGGGCGGGGCGTTCATTTGTTATGGGCGATGGTGGTTTCGCTGCTGGGCGTGGGCGCGGCTTCCATCCATTTTCTGGCTCGTCCACATTTGTTCACGCTGGCGTTTCTGTCGGGTGCGGTGTGGATGATCGAACTGGACCGCAGGGAATCGACCGCGGCGTCGGCAAAGAGGCTGTGGCTACTGGTTCCGCTGACCGTTGTCTGGACCAACCTTCATGGAGGATTCCTGGCGCTGATCGCAGTGCTGGGGCTGACGGCCGTGGGATTTGCGATCGAGGCCATCCTTCAGGGCAAACTGCGGCGGCAAGATTTCCAGCGCGCGATCCGGTACGGCGTGCTGGCGGCGGCTTGCGCGGCGGCTTCGCTGATTAATCCTTACGGCTATCGTTTGCACCAGCATGTGGCCGAATATCTGCGCTCGGACTGGATCCGCAATACCATTCAGGAGTTTCAATCGCCGATATTCCGCAGCGAGAACGTTTTGCAGTTCGAGGCGTTGATGCTGGTCGGGCTGATTGCGACGGGGCTGCTGTTTCGGCGGGGGCGCATCGTAGAAGGTTTGTGGATCGTTTACTTCGCGCACATGTCGTTGGGGAGCGTGCGCCATGTGCCGATTTTCGTGACGGTGTGCGCGCCGGTGATCGCGGCGGAGCTTTCGGACTGGTGGCGGGCCTGGACCGCGGGGGCGAAGAAATCGTCGCTGGCGGGAATCGTCAACCAGATGTCCGGGGATCTGGAATCTTCGTTCCTGAGGGTCAGCGCGTGGCCTTTTCTGTTGGTGGGGACCTTAGTCGCGATGGGCGCTCCGATTAAGTGGCCGAAAGATTTTCCTTCGTTAATTTTTCCGACCAAAATGATTCACGAGCACAGCGCTCAGATCCTGAACCAGCGGCTACTTACTACCGACCAATGGGGGGATTACCTCATTTACTTAAATCCTCAGCAAAAGGTATATGTCGACGGGCGGAGCGATTTCTACGGAGCGGAGATCGGCAACGAATATCTCAAGTTGACGGGAGGGCAGTGGAATTGGGAGCAAATCATGAAGAAAAACGAGTTTACGAGCGTGTTGCTGCCGACGGAACTACCGATCTGCCAGTTGCTGAAGAGGGATCCGGAGTGGAGGGTGGAGGAGGACAGTGGTAAGACGATTCTCTTAGTCCATCGGTAGGCCCTCGTACTCCTGCACGGTAATTTCCTCCAGGAACCAAGGTCCTAGGGAGTACGGACATTAGGCATCGGGAGGCTAATGAAAACCACCGACGCCGCCGAAGTAGTGAATGGGAGCAAACGGATGAAGTCGGACAACGCGGGTTCTGGGAAAACCGGGCGCAGTGGACGGGTACCGGTAAGGATTCCCCAGATCCCGATGGAGTGGATGGATCCGATGAGCTGGCGGTTGCCATCGGGGAAGGCATTGGCCGAATTTGCTTTGCAAGCGGGCTTTTTGGCGCCCTTAATGATGGGGTCGCCGCGGTTGAAGAAGCGGAAAATACCGGCGCCGGCCGTGAATCCGGCCGTAGTCGAAAAGCGCGTGAAGGAGGCGCCGGAACTTTCCGGCACCTTTCGGGAAAGACGGTTTTAAGGATGACGATGCAGGTGTGGATCGCGGTTCTGGTGGGCCTGGCAGCGACGGTGGATGACCTCGCGCGGCGGCAGATCGCGAACTGGATACCGGCAGCGGCATTGGCAGGCGGGTTCGGCTGGCAGATCGGGCAGGACGGCTGGATGGGCGCGGTGCATGCGCTGGCCGGAGCGGCGGCCGGGTTCGGGATCTTTTTAGTTTTTTACCTATTGGGTGGAATGGGCGGCGGGGACGTGAAGCTGATGGCCGGCTTTGGGGCGCTGCTGGGAACGGGGCGGTTGATTGAAGCCGCGTTGTGGACGGCAGGCGTGGGCGGGGTGCTCGCGTTGGGCGTGGTGGCGTACCAAAGTGTACGGCGGCGTTTCGGGCGAAAGAAGATCGAAACGGCTGAGGAAAAAGAACGAGGGGAATCGATCCCCTATGCGCCGGCGATAACGCTGGGTGTTTGGCTCTCTCTTGTGCCGAAGGGCTGAAGGGGACCGGGAAGTTTTGGTTAGAGGAGATTAAATTTATGGATCGCAGGTTTCTCACAGTTCTGGGAGTCAGCCTGGTATTCGCGCTGGTGGTATCGAGCGTGTTCTACCAAATGACCGCGCGCTCAAACAGCGCGAAGAGGGTCGAGGCGACGGATCAGAAAGACGTGGTGGTGGCCACCAGGCCCTTGGGTGTGGGCTGGATGATCAAGCCGCAAGATGTGAAGATCGAGAAAGTTCCCGGCGACGCGTTTCCGAAGGGCGCGTTCAACAAGGTTGAGGACGTGCTGGACCGTCCGGTGATTTCGAACGTGCTGCTGGACGAACCGATTCTGGATGGCCGGCTGGCGGCCAAGGGCAGCGGGCTGGGTCTGGCGCCTACGATTCCGGTGGGCATGCGCGCGGTGACGGTGCGCGTGAACGACGTCGCGGGTATCGCGGGATTCGTGCTGCCGGGAATGAAGGTGGACGTGCTGGTGACGGGACATCCGCCGAACGGCGACGGCACGATGACGACGACGTGCCTGCAGAACATGCTGGTGCTCTCGGCGGGCACGACGATGACGCCCGATCCGCGCGGCCAGACGATCAATGCGCCGACGGTAACCTTGCTGGTGGATCCGGAGCAGGCCGAAACGCTGACGCTCGCCAACAGCGAAGGCCGCATCCAACTGGTGCTGCGTAATTCGAGCGATCAGACGATCGAGAAGACCAGCGGCCGGTTCGTATCGGAATTATATGGCTCGGCGAGGAAGCCGGTGCCGACGAAGCCGGAAGCGGCTCCGCGTCCGAAGAAACAAGTAGAGGTTGCGAGGGCGCCTGCGCCTCCGCCGGTGATCGTGGCTCCTCCGCCGCCGCCTCCGCCGCCGGATCAGATCGTGGTGATTCGCGGAACGACGCGGACGGTGGAAGTGATGCCGGCTCGAACGAATAATTAGTGGACTGACAGGGGATAGACGACCATGACTAGTTTTGTTAAACGCATTCTTATGTCGAGCGCGACGCTCGCGCTGGCCGCGAGCCTGGGTTTCGCGCAGAGCGCCGAGGAGCTTCGACTGACCATTGGCAAGAGCGTGGTCATCGATTATCCGTCCGACATACGGCAGATCGCGACCAGCAGTCCGGACATTCTGGATGCCAGCCCGGTAACGACTCGCGAAATTCTGCTGCATGGCAAAGGGCTGGGGTCGGCGACGCTGGTGGTGTGGAGCAAGTCCGGGCAGAGGACCTTTTACAACTGCACGGTGGACCTGAATGTCGACCCACTGCGGCGCATGCTCAAGGAAACCTTCCCCTATGACGACATCACGGTCCGCACTTCGCGCGACACGCTGTCGTTGAGCGGATCGGTGCGGACGAAAGAAGAGGGCGATCGCGCTGTTGCGGTGGCGGGGTCCTTTGCAAAGACCGTGGTCAATAACCTCGGGGTTAATGTCGGGATGGCCGAGAAGCAGATTCTGCTGCGCGTGAAATTCGCGGAACTCGACCGGGTGAGAGAAATTCAATACGGCGTGAATCTTTTGGGTGCGCCGGGCGGAAACCTGATCGGATCGACGACGGGGCAGTTTACGAGTACGGCCCTCACGGGCACGTTGACGGTCCCCTCGACGACGGGTGGAAGCAGCGCGATTGCCACGATCACGCAGGCGCTCAGCTTGTTTGCCTTCGATCCGAAGCTGAATCTTGGAGCATTCTTGAAGGCGCTCGAAAGCCAGTCGATCCTACAGACGCTGGCGGAGCCGAATCTGGTCACGACCAACGGCAAGGAAGCTTCGTTCCTGGTGGGCGGTGAATTTCCGGTGCCGGTGGTTCAAGGCGGCAGCGGCGCAGGCGCGGTGACGATTCAATTCCGCGAGTTTGGTATCCGGCTGAAGTTCACTCCGAATCTGACGGATCACAAGACGATCAAGATGCATCTTGCGCAGGAAGTTTCGACACTCGATCCGGGCGATGGCGTCACGCTGAACGGTTTCGTGATTCCCGCTCTTTCGACACGGCGCGCCGAGACCGATGTGGAACTCGGCGAAGGACAGAGTTTTGTGGTCGCCGGCCTGGTAAGCAACGCCGAGTCCGATACGTTCACGAAGATTCCGGTGCTGGGCAGCCTGCCGATTATCGGGTACCTGTTCAAATCCAGAGACGAAAAGAAAAACCGGACCGACCTGGTGGTGCTGGTGACGCCTGAAATCACCGAACCGCTGGGGCCGAACGATCCGAAGCCATCCGTGTACATGCCGCGGGACTTCCTGGTCCGGCTGGACCCGAAGGACATTCCTCAGCAGCCCAGCAAGAAGAAGAAACAGCAGTAGCTGCCGCCTGAACTAGAGGAAAGAACCACAGAAATGAGTGCACGCGTCCATCACGAAGCGGAGATTGCAGCTTTGCTCATCGCGCCGGACCGCGCCCTGGCCCAGCAGTTTCTGGCGACGCTGCCCCAGACGAGAGCGTTCCAGATCCTGGCCGACCTGAAGAGCTATCCGCCGCAGCAAACCCTGGAAATCCGGATCAAGCAACTCAAGCCGAACGTGGTGCTGCTGGACCTTTCGAGCGATCTGAACGCCGCGGTGGAAGTAGTCAAGTTCATCGCCGCGATGTCCCCTCCAGTACACGTGGTGGGTCTGAATACGCACAACGATTCGACTGCGATCCTGCAATCGCTGCGCGCCGGGGCGAGTGAATTTCTGTACGCGCCCTTCGAACTGGCGACGCAACGCGAGGCGATCGCGCGTTTGCGCAGGCTGGTTCAACCGGAGGCGCCCACGCAAACCGAAGCAGGCCATGTGGTCGCGATGGCCAGCTCGAAGCCCGGCTCCGGAGCGTCCACGGTGGCGACGCAGGTGGCGTTTTCTCTGCAAAGGCTTACCGGCAAGCGCATTCTGCTCGCCGATTTCGATCTCACCGGCGGCACCATCGGCTTTTACTTGAAGCTGAGTCACAATTATTCGCTGGTCGACGCACTGCAACATTCCGAGCATATGGACCTGGCGCTGTGGAACTCGCTCACGGTAAACTACGGCGGCGTCGATATTCTACCCGCGCCGGCGGCGCCCTACGCAGAGCCGCTCGACGGCGCGAGGCTGCGGGTGCTGATCGACCATGCGCGCAATCTGTACGACTGGGTGATCCTCGATCTGCCGGCGATTTTTAATCGCACCAGTCTGATGGCGATCTCCGAATGCGAGCGCGCGTTTCTGATTTCGACTTCGGAATTGCCGAGCCTCCATCTGACGCGCAAAGCGCTCACGATGGTGGACCAGTTGGGGTTTCCGAAGGACCGGTTTCAAGTCCTGGTGAATCGTGTCGATAAGCGTGACGACATCAGCACGGCGGACATGGAAAAGCTATTCGGGTGCGCGATCCACGCCAAGCTTCCGAACGACTATTTTTCGCTGCACCGCGTGGTAACGCTGGGGCAGCCGCTCGGGACCGAGGGAGAGTTGGGTAAGGCGATCGAGCAGGTGGCCGCGCGTTTGAGCGGTTCTCTCGCGCCGACAAAGAAGCCCGCGCAGCCGGCGCGTGAGATGAGGCCGGCGTTTTCTCAGGTATGAGGGTTTTAACGGATTTCTATGTTTTCATCGCTCGATAACGGCAATAAGAATACGCAACAGGTCTCCTGGGAACAGAGACTGATGAAGAACGCGGGCAAGCCGAAAGGTACCCTGAAGCCCGAGTATCAAGAGCTGAAATTCACGCTCCATCGCAAGCTGGTCGACAAGATCAACCTGGAAGCGCTGGCGACGATCGACAACCAGCGGGTGCGCAGCGAAGTTCGCCAGGCCGTGATCTCGTTGATCGATTCCGAGCCTACGCTGCTGAGCTCGCTCGAAAAACAGCAGATCAGCGACGAGGTTCTGGACGAAGTATTCGGCCTGGGCCCGCTGGAACCATTGCTGCAAGATCCGGGCATCTCCGATATTCTGGTCAACACATATAAACAGGTGTACATCGAGCGGCGCGGACTGCTCGAGCTAACCAACGTCGCGTTCCGCGACAATCAGCACCTGCTGCGCATCATCGACAAAATCGTCAGCCAGGTGGGCCGCCGCATCGACGAATCGTCGCCGATGGTGGACGCCCGCTTGATGGACGGATCGCGCGTCAACGCGATCATTCCTCCGCTGGCGGTCGACGGGCCGCTGCTCTCCATCCGCCGTTTTTCTCAGGACAAGCTAATGCCGGCGGATCTGGTGGAGCGCAAGGCGCTGACGCCGGGCATGATGGAGCTGCTCGAAGCCTGCGTGAAGGCGAAGATGAACATCATCATCGCGGGCGGAACGGGCGCTGGAAAAACCACGCTGCTCAACGCGCTCTCGGCCTTCATTAATCCGAAAGAACGCATTGTGACCATCGAAGACGCGGCGGAGCTGCAACTCAAGCAGCCGCACGTGGCGCGCCTCGAAACCCGGCCTCCCAATATGGAAGGCAACGGCGCGGTCCGGCAGCGCGAACTGCTGGTGAACAGCTTGCGTATGCGCCCCGATCGCATCGTGGTCGGCGAAGTCCGCGGCGAGGAAGCGCTGGACATGTTGCAGGCGATGAACACGGGTCACGATGGATCACTGACTACGGTCCACGCGAATACGCCTCGCGACGCCGTGTCGCGCCTCGAAGTCATGGTGTCGCTCGCCAACGCGAACATGCAGCTTACGTCGATTCGCCAGCAGATTGCGGCCGCGGTTCACGTGCTGGTACAGGCTTCGCGCCTGAGCGACGGTTCGCGCCGCGTGGTTTCCTTAACCGAAGTCACCGGGATGGAAGGCGACGTCGTCACGCTGCAAGACTTGTTCGTCTTCGAAAAGCGCGGTCTGGATCCGGATGGCAAAGTGGTGGGACGCTTCGCGGCCACCGGCATCCGTCCCAAGTTCTACGAAAAGCTGTTGAGCGCCGGCATCCGTTTGCGTCCGGACCTGTTCGATGAAGTTCTAGAAGTTTGAGTTTGGAGGCATAAGCAAAATGAGTTTTGGATTTCTGCTGATCGGAATCTGGGCCGCAGCCATGGTGGCGTGGTTCCTGGTCTCCAAATACATCAAGTCGAGCGATCTGGACCGCATTAAAGCCCGCCTCTCCGGGACTAACAAGACCAAAAAGGCGAAGACCGGAAAAGCCGGCGAAGCCAGCGTCATGCAGCAGGAGAACGGGTCGAAAAACAAGCTGGCGCAGAAGATCGTCGACAAGTACCAGCTCGCTCCGAAGATCGGGAATTTTCTGGAGCAGGCGGGAATGCGCTGGGCGCCCGCGAGGCTGGTGCATACCTGTCTGATCGGATTCATGGCCGGGTGCGTTCTGGGCTGGATGTTCACCTCCTCGATCCTGGTGGCCGTCGGCGTGGGTTTGGTGGGCGCCGGCGGGCCGGTCCTGTTTATCGCGCGCAAACGGAAAGCGCGGCTGCACCGGTTTGAGGAGCTGTTTCCGGACGCGCTTGAATTTGTGTCGCGCTCCATGCGCGCCGGACACGCGTTCTCGGTTTCGCTCGAGATGATCCATCGCGAGTTTCAGGAGCCGATCGCGGGCGAGTTCCGCCGGACGTTCGAGGAACACAACCTGGGCTTGCCGATCGAGATCGCGCTCCAGAAGCTGGCCAAGCGTGTGCCTTCGCTCGACGTACACTTTTTCGTTTCCGCGGTGCTGCTGCAAAAGCGCACCGGCGGCAACCTCGCCGAGATTCTGGACAAGCTGGCTTACGTGATTCGCGAACGCTTCAAGCTGCGCGGACGCATCCGCGCCGTCAGCGCGCACGGACGCATGACCGCGACCGCGCTCAGCGCGATTCCAGCGGCTGTTGCCATTTTGATGTTTTATACCAATCCCGACTACGTGAAGTTCTTTTTCAAGGACGATACCGGCAACATCATGCTGGGAGCGGCCGTGTTCCTGCAATTTGTCGGCTACATGATCATGAAGAAAATCGTCAACATCGAGGTCTAATTCCATGCCTTTACTACTTGCCTTCTTAGTCTTTATCGCAGTGGTGGCGCTGGTATCGCTAGCGGGGATGAAGATGTACGTCCGCCCGAAGGAAGCGATGGAGCGCGTGGCGGGCGGAATCGACCCGGCCGATCATGTTCCGACGCACCCCAGCCTGGCGATTCACGAGCTGATCAAGAGGCTCGGCAATTTTATCCCGCAATCGCCCAAGGACGTGACGGTGATGCAGCGGCGGCTGATCCGCGCCGGCATCCGGAATGAGAATGCGCTGAAAATTCTGTACGGCGCCAAGTTTGTTTGCGGCGTCTCCTTCCCGCTGGTCATGGGCCTGGCGATTTCCGCCAGCTCCACGGAAACCTCCAATAAGATTTTCGGCGTACTGGGCGCGGCCGCGGCGGGTTTTTTCCTGCCCAACGAATACGTGCGCCGCGTGGCGCAGAAGCGGCAGAAAGAGATCGCGCGCGGTTTAGCGAACGCGCTGGACCTGCTGGTGGTTTGCGTCGAGAGCGGACTCGGTCTGGATCAGGCGATTCTTCAGGTTTCGAAGGAGCTGGAGCACGCGCACCCGGAAATCAGCGAAGAGTTCGGATTCGTCAATCTGGAGCTGAAGGCCGGTAAGCGCCGCGTGGACGCCTTGCGCAACCTGGCGGAGCGCACCGGTGTCGACGATCTTAAGAAGCTGGTGGCGGTGCTGATTCAGGCGGACCGCTTCGGTACCGGCGTGGCCCAGAGCTTGCGCGCCCATTCCGATTTCATGCGCGTCCAGGCGAGGCAGATCGCCGAGGAAAAGGCCGCCAAGCTGGGCGTCAAACTGATCTTCCCTATCTTTTTTTGCATACTTCCGTCGTTGTTTGTCGTGACGGTGGGTCCGGTTGCCGTGAAGATTGTACGGGAACTGATACCGATGATGAATAGCATCTAGTACGGACTAAAGGTTAGGACTAAAGTAGCCGAATTTACTCTTGTCAGGAAAGGAGAAGGACATGGACAGTTCAATGGTTAGAATCGTTTGTGCCGTACTGGCGATCCTGTTTCTCGGGATCATCGTGCTGCGCCGCAAAAAGAACGTAGACGAATAACAACGTCTTTATAGAGGAAGGCGCGTTGGCGTTTTAAGCGGCGTCTTCCTCATTCCGATCCAGCCGGGATAGCCAACACGCGGGAGCAAACCACGGGCGGCGTAGTTGTCATGGGGTAGAAGTGTGTCTGAAGTTTTTAGAAAGAAAAACATGGAGTTTACGTATGTTTCGTAAGCATTGGATTCTGGCGATAGCGAGTGTTGCGATGGTGGCTGCGTCCCTGCGGGCGGGGACCTTCGGAACGGTGGTGCCGATAGGAGGCGAGGCGGCTGACATCGCTCTCGATCCCGTGCGGGGCGTGCTGTACATCGCCAACTTCACCGCCAACCGGATCGACGTGATGACGCTATCCAACAGCACGGTGCAAGCATCGATCAACGTGCCGAACCAGCCGAGTTCCCTCTCGGTTTCGCCGGACGGGCACTGGCTGCTGGTCGCCAACTATGGCAACAATACAACGGGCTCGTCGACCAACGCCTTGGTGTTGATCGACCTGACCAATAACTACGCCAAGCAGACGTTTACTCTCAGCAATCCTCCGCTGACCGTTTCCTTTGGTCTGGATGGAAATGCGCTGGTGGTGACCACCGGAGAGTTCATCATTTTCAATCCCTCGGTCGGCACCACGAACCTGATCCAGACGATTCCGCAGGTCACGACGCTCGCGATTCCTCAGCCTCCGGCGAGCTTTCCCGCGAACTTCACCCAGGCGAGCGCCGCTGTTTCTGCCGACGGGCTGACCATCGCCGGCATGGGCGGGACGGGCAACGCGGTCCTCGAATATCGATACAACGTCGCAACCCATGGCCTGAGCGCTACTTCCTATACCGCCGCTCCGCCTCCGGGCCCGAGCGTGGTGAGCTTGAGCGCCGACGGCAGCCTGGGCACTTTTTTCTGGGGTTTGCAGGATGCCAATTTCAATAGCCCCGCGCAGTTTCCGAACCCCTCCGGATCGTTTACGGTCGGCACCACGCTGATCGATTCGTCGCGCGGTGTGATCTACGCGCAGATTCCCTTGGGAGCGACCGCGTCCAGCGTCACTACGACAGTGACGACCACCGTAGGAAATACGACGACGACGGTGATCACTTCGCCCAACGGAACCACGACAACCACGGTCTGCACGGTGAGCGGAAATACGCAAAGCTGCAGCACGACCAGCGGGACCGCGACTCCGAGTACGACGGCTGCGGCGCCAGTTCTCCAGATTGTCGCTTCGGACAATCTCACCGTCATCGATCAGCTCAGCCTGAATGAGAATCTGACCGGGAAAAGCCTGCTGTCGCCGGACAACAATACAATGTATTCGATCTCCGCGAGTGGCATCACGATCCTTCCCGTGGGGAGCCTTGCCAAATATCCGCGCCTCGCCGTTTCGGCGGAGGATCTTCTGTTCCTGGGAAATTTTTGCAATCGCAGCGCCCTGACCCAGACTTTTACCATTACCGATCCGGGCGGCAATCACACGCCGTTCAGTATCTCGACGGCAACGCCGGGCATTACCTTCTCGCCTTCGAGCGGCGTGACGCCGGCCAATGTTACGGTCTCGGTGGATCCCAGCCAGTTCGCGGCGTCGAAGGGAACGGTGTCGGCTACGCTGGTCATCAGCTCCGGTACCGCCATCAATCTGTCGCAGTCCATCCGCATCCTGATCAATTCGCAGGATCCGTCCCAGCGCGGGACGATTGTCGATGTACCAGGCACGGTGGTCGATGTGCTGGCCGATCCGCAGCGCAACGCCTACTACGTCCTGCGGCAGGACAAGAACCAGGTGCTGGTCTTCAACGGTTCGAATAACACGCTGACGACCACGTTGCGCACCTGCACGACACCCAAAGGAATGGCCATCACGTTCGATCAGCAGGATCTTCTGGTCGGTTGCGACAACGCGCATATGATGAGCGTGTTCGATCTCGACCTGTTGGCGCCGCTACAATCGATCCTGGTCCAGGACTATGTTCAATCGGTGGCCTCCTCGGCCAACGCGACTCTGGTCCACGTGCGTCCGGCGGCCAGTGTGAACCCCGGTATCGGTCAAGTCAACATGAGCACGCACACGGTGACCCAGCTCGCATCGCTGGGCGTCTACCAGAACAATTTGCCGGTGGACACGGTGTTGAGCGCGTCGTCGAACGGCGGCAGCATCCTGATTGCGTCCTCTACCGGTGCGACGATGCTCTATGACGCCAACTCTGGTACGTTCACCGCCTCGCGCAAGGATTTCACCAGCCTGGGTGGCGCGTATGCAGCTTCGAACTTCAATCAGTTTATCGTTGGGAACAATCTGCTGGATGCCTCGCTGGTGCCGCAGGGCACCATTGCTTCCGGTGCAACCATCTCCTCCGGTTTTGCCTTCGTAAACCAGGCCGGCTATTATCTGTCCGGCACCGCGACGGCGAACCCGGGAACCATCGAACAGGTGAATCTGACCACCGGCAACGCGATCCAGCCCACCGCGACGGTGGAAGCGCCCATTTTGACTTCGACCAACAGCGGGTCCGTCTGGACGCGGAGTCTGGCGCCGCTTCCGAACCAAACCTCGATCATCGCGCTTTCGACCTCAGGATTCACGGTCCTTCCCTGGTCGTATGCGGCTTCGGTTCCTTCGCCGCAGATCAACGCGATCGTGAGCGCCGCCGACGGGAAATCCGCGGCCGCGCCGGGCGGACTGATTACCGTATACGGCTCGAATTTGAGCCCGACTAATCAGGCGACCAGCCAGATTCCGGTGCCGACCGCGCTCGCCAATAGCTGCATTACGGTAAACGGCCAGCCGATTCCTCTCATCTTCGTATCGCCCACGCAGGTGAACGCTCAGATGCCCTTCCAGGCGGTCGGAGCCGAGACTGTGGTGGTACACACTCCGGGCGGCGTCAGCGGTAACTTCAACCTGGTCGTCCAACCGAACTCTCCGGCTGTCTTCCTCAGCGGAGTCGCCGGACCGCAGACCAATTTGCCGACCATCATCCGCCTCGCCAACAATACTCTCGCGACGGATTCCAATCCCATCCATCCAGGCGACCAACTGGTGATCTATCTGACCGGCCTGGGTCAGACCAACCCGGCGGGAACGACCGGATATCCCGCGCCGGGCAATCCTTTGTCGAACGCTCTGACCGCGACCCAGGTAACGCTGGCAGGGATGAATTTGCCCGTGACCTATGCCGGACTGGCGCCGGGAGAAGTCGGCGTCAACCAGATCAATGTCAGCGTTCCAGGCGGTACACCGACCGGGCTCAGTATGCCGCTCACCATCAATCAGGGCAACGGCACGATCACCGTATCGATGCGCGTGATTCCGTAATTCAAGAATCGAGGGAAAAGAGGACACCATGAAAATCCTTCAGATGCTGCTTGTATGCTCGGCGGTAGTCGCGCCGCGGGTGATGGCTCAGAGCTGGGAGGTCGGCGGTGGAGTCGGCGGCGGATTCTACACCTCGCAGTCTGTCAGTTCGTCGGCTGGATCCGCGTCGGCGAAGATTCAGCCAGGATTGTCGGGCTCGGTATGGGTCGGCAACACCTGGCAGGGACACTGGAGCGGCGAGCTCCGTTATGACTACGGGATGGGGGATCTGGCGCTAAGCTCGGCTGGCACCTCGGTAACTTTCGGCGCCCACACCCAGCAGTTTCATTACGACATCATGTGGCACGCCACGTCTTCGGAATCGCGGATACGGCCTTATGTCGCCGCGGGCGCCGGCGTGAAACTCTATCAGGGTACGGGAGCGCAGTTGGCCTACCAGCCGCTCAGCAACTACGCCCTGCTCACCCAGCAACAGGACCTGACGCCGCTGGTGAGCGCCGGCGCCGGCGTGAAATTCCAGCTTAGTCCTCATGTGCAGATCCGCCTGGATGTGCATGACTATCTGACGCCGTTCCCGAAAAACGTGATCACTCCCAACGTCGGGTCCAAAGTCGGCGGGTGGTTGCAGGATTTCGTGCCGATGATCGGCATCAGTTACACCAACTAATTTTTCGCGTCTGCCCGCATGCCACACATGGCGGCTTCAGTATCTACATGGAGCCGCGACCGGCAGGAAGCGGGTAGGCGCGAAATGACCGGGACAGCTTACCAGCCTTTCTTTAACAATTCTTTTACGATCTCTCAAAACTTCGCGTTCCGCGGCGTGGTTATATGAGGTAGTGACGCTCTTTCGGGTGGCCCAAGCCGCTCTTCTCCTGACCGCTGTGTGCCGCGGCGCCGATTATGTCGGCAGCGAAGCCTGCAAGACTTGTCACGCGACTGTTTGGAACCAATTCTTCCGCAATCCCCATTACAAAAGCATCGCCAGCGGCAAGGAAGCTCCTGAAAATACCGGCTGCGAAGGCTGCCACGGACCCGGGAAGGCCCACATCGAAGCTCGCGGTGGCAAGGCGACGATTATCGCCTTCTCCGAAATCGGACCCGAGAAAACGCTCGACGCCTGCCTCCGTTGCCACGCCCAGACGCTTTCGCGCGCTAATATCCGCCGCAGCCTTCATACCCAGGAGGATGTGGTCTGCTCCACTTGCCACTCCATCCACAACTCGAAAGCGCCGAGATTTCTTCTCGCGAAGAAGCAGACCGAGCTATGTTACACCTGCCATGCCTCGGTCAAAGCGCAGTTCTCGATGCCCTTCAAGCATCGCGTCAACGAAGGCGTAGTCGAATGCACGGATTGCCATAATCCGCACGGCACTTTCGCCGCGTCCTGGAAAATGGCCTCCCGGCCCCGCATGGTCGATCAGAAGGAAGGAAATGAGGAGCCGTGCCTCAAGTGCCACGCCGACAAGCGCGGTCCGTTCGTTTATGAACACGCCGCCGTGCGCGTCGACGGATGCGAAATCTGCCACATGCCGCATGGTTCCACCAACCCGAAAATGCTGAAGCGGCCCACCGTCTTTACCGTTTGCCTGGAATGCCACAATGGCGCCGGAACCTTTGGCCGCACTAACAATGGCGTGTACCAGACGCCTTCTACCCACAACATGGCGGATCCGCGATATCAGAACTGCACCACCTGCCATGCTCGGATTCACGGGTCCAATGCCGATCCGTTCTTCTTCCGATGAGACGGATTTTCCTATTTACGCTGTGCTCGCTGGCGCTGGCCCAGCCTCCTGTCGCTCCGACAACCGAGCAGACCGGCAACGCGCGCGGCGAGAACCAGGGAAACTACAACATTATTGACTCCTTCGAGGTCGGCTACCGTTTCGCGAGTGTCGGCGGCGATGGAGGTATGTACGACAGCACCGTCAACTACGGTGATGGCATCCGCCTTTTATCGAGCTCTCTCACCATCCAATCCCGCGACGGTCACGGCACCCTGTTCGACCATCTCCTGCTCACCACGCAAGGTTTGGGGAACGATCCCTATCAATCCGTCATTCTGCGCATCGAGAAAAATCGTCTCTATCGCTACGACATGATGTGGCGCCTCACTGATTACGTCGATCCCGCAGCCACCATCTCCTTCGGCGAGCATGCGATGAACACCCAGCGCACCATGCAGGATCACGATCTGACGCTGTTTCCCCAAAGTAACTTCAAGTTGTTCCTCGGCTACTCTCGCAACCTCGAAACCGGGCCGGCGCTCACTACCATTCAGTTGTTCAATTCCCAAGGCGACGAATTTCCGCTCTTCGCCAATGTACATCGCGAAGTCAACGAATACCGGCTCGGCGGCGAGGTGCATCTGTTCGGCATGCGCCTCAATGTGATGCACGGATGGGAGGATTACAAGGAAAATTCGCCTCAATCGCTCACCTCGCCTTCGGCCGGAAATAATCCCGCCGACCTTAACACGCTCGCCTCGTTTCAATCCACGCAGCCCATCCATGGCACCAGCCCTTATTGGCGCGTCGGTTTGTTCCGGGAAGGGAAAAAACTCTGGGCCGTCAACGGACGATTCACTTACGTCGCCGGCAAGGATGCGTTCTCGTTGGATGAAATGTCCGCCGGCACCGACTTTCGCGGCACCCCGACCCAGCTTCAAGTGGTCAGCTTCGGCAACGCCGACCGTCCGGCTCTGACCGCTAATCTCACCCTCAGCATTTTCCCCACCGACCACATCGTGCTCACCAATCAGTCCTCCTTCGCGAACATCCGCATGATCGGCGATTCGTACTTCACTGAGATCGAAAACGGCTCCATGGTGAGCCCCGTGCTGCCCTTCCAATACCTCGGCATCCGGACCTTCGCCAACACCACCGATGCAATGCTGCATCCCACGAAATGGTTCAGCATCCATGGCGGGTTCGAATACTCGGATCGGCACATTGGCTCCGTGCAAGGCCAGAGCAACCTCGGCGATCCCGCGCCCGCGCAGCCGGCGATCGAGCAGAGCAGTCAGCTTAAAGCCGGGACGCTCGGGTTCCGCGTGAAACCCATCAAGCCTCTGACCATCAGCGTCGATGGCGAGGTCGGGCGCACCAGCAAACCCTTTTATCCGATCAGCGACGGCAACTATCAGGCCTTTCGCGCGCGCGCTGAATACAAGGTGAAGTTATTCCGCGTCGGCGCCTACGCCAAGTCGGATTACAACATCAATTCGGACATGCTGACCAGCTTCGCCTCCCACGCACGCCAGTACGGAGCCGATGGTTCCTGGATTCCGACTTCCTGGTTCTCGATCGATGCCAGCTACACCAAGCTGCATCTCAATACGCTCGGCGGTCTCAACTACTTTGACGCGGGCGTCAATGTGACGGGAGAAAGCTCTTACTACATCAGCAATATTCACAGCGCGAATCTGAGCGCCCATTTTACGTTTCTCAAGCGAGCCGATATTATTGCCGGATACAGCCATGTGCAGGATGTCGGCGACGGGCGCGCAACCCCGGCCGGCGCCGGACTTTATTCGGCTCTCCCGGCATTCCAGGCCGCGCAGACCTTTCCTCTCCGTTATCTTTCGCCCCAGGTCCGCCTATCGATCCGCATCACGCCGAAACTTCGGTGGAACACCGGATACCAGTATTACGGCTATCGCGAGCAGTTCTCGGCCGCGCAGGATTACCGCGCCAACACTGGATTTTCGTCCCTGGCGTTCTCATTTTGATCCTATAGAAACGCCCGCAATCCACCGATGAAGAGAAGGTGGACTTCGATGCAAATTCGTTGAACATCACTACGCTGCTGGTGGCTGCCCTGGCGCTTGTCGCCATGATGCTGCTAATGCGCAAGAAGTACGATAGCAATCTGCCTCTGCTGTTTTACTTCATCGCGGTCATTTTCACGAATATGACAGACCGCAGCGTCAATCCCTATCTGATGGTAGTCGGCCTGGGCCTGGCACTTCTGCTGCGATTCGAATTCATGAATCCGGGATTTACGAAATTAGTCGCCGGTTTGACCACCACCGCGATGGGCGTAATTGTCTACGTGTTCCTGGTGGAAGTGTTCGGCTCAGGCCAAGCCCCATTTTAGAAGGTTGTCGGGATCTTCCACCACCACGGCGTCGTACTTTTCGAGCATCGGCATCAGAATATTTTCAAGCTCGTTCTTCCACAATTTCCCCTCATAAAACTGCGCTTTCATCGATTCCCGTGACTCCAAATCCGGAAATCCGCGCATAAAAAAGAAAATATCCGGATCTTCGATGGAAAGAAATGGACCCAGAATTTTCATTCCAATTTCCGCGTGCGCCGGAATTGACCTGGAACGAAATATTTCCAGGAACTCAGCCCGCTTCCCGGGCTTGGTTTTATACGTGCGCATCTCGACGATCATGTCAGTTCCCGGCGGGCTTCTCCGCGTGATCGATCACCAAAATCTCAATCGGCATCTTACGCGATTCGATCCGTAATCCGACGCCAGGGCATTCGCTTCTGGGCCGAAGCGGTTTCACGGCCGACGAAGAGACGACTTGCTGAGCGCCTTCTGCTCAGCTAAGAATTCATCCGTCGGCAAATTCCTCCCGCGCGCGCAACCGCCTTGGCTTCTTTGAGCAAGGACATACCGGCGCCGCCCGGCGAGAAATCTTCTTCCATTTGCCGATCCCACACCGCCGCATCCTGTTCGATTAGCCACGCCATCCTATCCTTTACTTCTCCACCGCCATCCCCGCCTCATTCCACGCCCTCCACCCGCCGTCGAGCGAGATGGGATTCTCATAGCCCATCTTCCGCAACGCATCCGCCACCAGCGCCGAACGGAATCCTCCGCCACAATACAACACCATCGTGGTGGACTTGTCCGGCACCTTAGTCTCGATGTCCCTCTCGATAATTCCCTTCCCCAGATGGATCGCGCCGGCGGCGTGACCGGCGGCCCATTCATTGTCTTCGCGCACGTCGATCAACAGATGTCCTTCGCGCGGCATTTTCTTATATTCATTGATGCCGATTTCCTTCACCCGCGACTTCGCGTCGTTCACCAGCGCCAAAAATCCCTCGCTATGTTTCATCAGATCCTCCGTATACGGGCGCCCGCGCCCGCCAGTTTCGCCTCGATTTTCTCATATCCCCGATCGATGTGATACACGCGGTCGATGCTGGTTTCGCCCTGCGCGGCCAGCCCCGCCAGCACCAGCGACGCACTGGCGCGCAGATCGCTCGCGATTACTTCCGCGCCCGAAAGACCCGTGACTCCGGCGACAATCGCCCTGCGCCCGTCGAGCCGGATGTTCGCGCCCATGCGCGCCAGCTCCTGCGCGTGCATGAAGCGGTTCTCGAAAATCGTTTCGGTGATAATCGCGATTCCTTCCGCCTGGGTCATGAGCGCCATGAACTGCGCCTGCAAATCCGTCGCGAAGCCCGGATGCTCCTCCGTGGTCATGTCGACGCTTTTCAATTTTCCGTTGGTCTTGACCCGTAGCGTGTCGGCCGCCGCCTCCTTCACATCCACGCCGCAGGAATGAAGCTTCGAAATCAGCGCGCGCAAATGCTCCGGCGTGCAGCCCGAGATTTTCAAATCGCCTTTGGTAATCGCGCCCGCGACCAAAAACGTTCCCGCTTCGATCCGGTCCGCGATAATAGTGTGCGTCGCGCCGTGCAACTTCGCCACGCCCTGCACGCGAATCGTCGACGTCCCCGCGCCTTCGATCGAAGCACCCATCTTGGTGAGCAAATCCGCCAGATCGACCACCTCCGGCTCGCGAGCCGCGTTGTTGATCACCGTCTCGCCCGACGCCAGCACCGCCGCCATCAGCAGGTCCTCGGTTCCCGTCACCGTAATCCGGTCGAACGAAACTTCAGCCCCGCGCAATCCTTCGGGAGCCTGCGCTTCGATATAACCGTGTTCCTGCCGGACGGATGCGCCCAGCTTCTCCAGCGCGGAAACGTGCAGATTGATCGGTCTCGTCCCAATCGCGCATCCACCGGGCAGCGAAACCCGCGCCCGTCCGCACCGCGCAACCAGGGGACCCAGCACCAGGCTCGAAGCCCGCATCGTCTTGACCACTTCGTAGGGAGCCTCGGGCTGGCTCAATTCGGCCGCCTCGACGATCACCCTCCCGTTGTCGTGCTTGACGCTCGCCCCCGTGTGGGCCAGCAATTTTTCCATTGTGCGGATGTCCCGGACCTTCGGAATCCGTCCCAAGATCACTTTTTCGCTAGTCAGCAGTGAAGCCGCGAGCGCGGGCAGAGCCGAATTTTTCGACCCGCTCACGGCGATCTCGCCTTCCAGTGGCGTTCCACCTTGAATTAAAAATTTATCCATGAATATTTTGGCTTTTCCGAAAACACATTTCACGCAAAGGCGCAAAGCTCGCCAAGATTTTTCTTGTCTTTCTTTGCGAGGCTCTGCGCCTTTGCGTGAAATGTGTTTTATTCGAGCGCTTCCTTTATTCTCCCTTGCGCAGCCCGAAGCAGCTCTTCGGCTTGCTCCCGCGACACTCGTTTTTCCTCCATCACGATCGCTGTCCGAACGTTCCTCCCGGACTCTTCGAGCAACGCCGCCGCCCGCGCCTCCGTCACTCCCGCCGCCTGTTCGATAATCCGCCGCGCCCGATCCTCCAGCTTCTTATTGGTCGGCTGAACGTTCACCATCAGGTTCCCATATACGTACCCCAGCTTGATCATGACCCCCGTGCTGATCATGTTCAGAACCATTTTCGTCGCCGTCCCCGCCCGCAGCCGCGTCGATCCGGTGAGAATCTCCGGCCCCGGTTTCGGTTCCATCGGAAACTCTACCGCCCTCGACAATTCCGAATCGGGCGTGCAACTGATCCCCGCGGTCAGCGCGCCCATCTTGCGGGCCGCCTCAATCGCTCCCAAAACATACGGAGTTCGCCCACTGGCCGCAATACCCACCAGCGCGTCCCCCGCCCCGAACCCGGACGCCAACAAATCCCGCGCCCCCGAGTCCGGATCGTCCTCTGACGCCTCCGTCGCCCGGCTGAGCGCCATTTCCCCGCCCGCGATAATCCCTCGAACCATCTCTGGAGGCACATGAAACGTCGGCGGACACTCGGCCGCATCCAACACCCCCAGCCGGCCGCTGGTCCCCGCGCCGATATACGTCAGATGCCCTCCCCGCTCCATTCTCGCCGCAATCGCGTCCACCGCCGCCGCGATCCTCGGAATTTCGATCGCCACCGCCGCCGCAATCTCCGCATCCGCCGAGTTCATCACCGCCAGCATCTCGACAGTCCCCAGTTCCCCGATCCGCGCCGACCCCGGATGCGGCTGCTCCGTCAAAAGTCTTTTCAGCATGCGACTCCCCCATACTACAAGTTCCGATGTACTAGGTGAAACACAGGTAAATTGGCTGACTCTTACCCGAGGAATCCGAAGGAGATAACCCCAAGGAGCCGTATGGGCATGGTACCAGGTACTCCGCGCTTCGTAATCTGTCTGAAATTTGCATATATCTTGCTTACTATCTGTGGTTTACACCATAGTTTCAAGGGTACCAAAAAATACCCACATTGGCCCTTGACGGACTATCGTACCCGCCCGTATACTACAAAGGTGCCACGAGCGGGATTATTGTGTAACTCGCAGGTGGAGTTACCAGTTGACTGGCATAATTGGTTCGAAAATTAAATTGGAGGAATGCACATGAAGTATTTTGGTTTAGCTGCGGCGGCACTGATGATGACCATCGGCGCTTCCGCATCGTCAATTACTGTATCTTGTTCGGTAGCTGGTGCAAATGGCGCCAATAGCTTTGCCACTGCGGCGTTGAGCTGTGCGCAGCTTACGACTGCGGAACTTGGCTCTAACACGCTGAATTCGGTAACGATTCAACTCGAAGATAGTTTCGACCAGGGCACCGGCGCCCAGACCAATATCTTCGATTTTAACTACACCGCGATCGATCCCGACGTCGCCCTGGGCCTCGGCACTCCCCCCAACACTTGCATCACGGTTGGTACGGGTGTGGCAACTAGCTGCCAGGACACAGTTAGTGGCACGATCATCGGTGGAACTGAATATCAGTTGGGTAATGTAATCACCACCGATCTGGCGGCTTATGTGGGTTCGGGGAACTTCACCGTAGCCAACGTTTCCGCTAATCCGGATAGCACCGCGCCCGGCTCGTCGCTCACCGCTTCGGGTCAGCTCGGCAGCACCGCGTTCGTGACCTACACCTACAGCACTCCCTCGGGCAGCGCTCCTGAGCCCGGTTCGATGATGCTCCTCGGCAGCGGATTGCTCGCTGCGGGCCTTATCGGACGCAAGACGCTCGCTCGCAAGTAGTCTTTCTTTTACCCGCTTTAGGCACTTTCAATGGACCAGGGGATAACCCTCTGGTCCATTTTCTTTGGTGCACCAATAAAAAGAGCGCTTCTCCCACATGGAGAGAAGCGCTCTTGGTGCTTGCCGCTAACGAATCTTACGCGCTGAACGAACTGCCACACCCGCAGGTGGACTTCACGTTCGGATTATTGAACTTAAATCCGGAGCCTTCCAGCGTTTCGACAAAATCCACCTGGGCGCCATCCAGATACAGCAGGCTCGCCTGATCCACGTATACCTTCAGGCCGTCGAAAGTGTACGTCTTATCCAGCATCCCCGGGCTGTTCTCGAACGCCATGGAATAGCTGAACCCGGAGCACCCGCCGCCCACGACAGCTATGCGCAGTCCGGCCGGTTTCGGTTCCTGGGTGTCTAAAATCTCTCTCACCTTGGAGATCGCAGTCTCTGTTAACTGAACCATTGGGATTTCCCTCGTTCCCATTGTACTATGCCCCCGTCTATCGGACAATGGGTTTGTGGGGCGGCGCCATGCGCTGCCACCAGGGAAGTTGTTGAAACCCCTTCCGTTTGGGCTGCGTCGGAAGTGTAGTTATGAGCGGCCTATTAGAAGCCATTCCGTTCCCCGCCGCAGGCGAACGGACCCGTACCAGGACCCGAGTGGACCACAAGAATAGCGAAGAGGCGGACCTGGTCCGGCGCATTCAGGCTCATGACGAGCTTGCTTTTCGCGAAATCGTCGACCGCTATCAGTCCAAGATTTTCTCCATCATCTACGGAGTCCTCCGCAATCATAACGACGCCGAGGATATCGCTCAGCAGGTTTTTTCCAAGGTCTATTTTTCCATTCGTAATTTCGACTTCCGCAGCTCCTTGCTCACCTGGATTTATAAAATCACGGTGAATGAGTGTTACGATTATTTGCGCAAAAAGCGCGTCCGGAAGCTGGTCTACGAAAGCGATTTTTCAGAAGAAGACGCCCAGCGCATGGAAGCGTCCGATCCGGCTGTCGATCCCGCCGCGCCCATGGATAAACAGTTGGCCCAGCGCGATCTGGTGGCCAAGCTGCTCTCGAAAGTTTCCCAGGAAGACCGCAGCCTGATCATGCTCAAGGAAGTGGAAGGCCACTCCGTCGAAGAATTGGCCGCGATGACTGGATTGAACGAGAATACGATAAAGGTTAAACTATTCCGGACACGCCAGAAGCTGCTGAAAGCAGCTCAGCGTTTAAACCGGATCCGTTCGTAAGTAAGAAAAACAGCGGGCATTAGACTCGCGTGTACAGCAGTAATTTTAGAGGGAAGAAATATGCATCGCTTAATTCAAGATCACCTGGAAGAGGTGCTTGCGGAACCGGACGGCCAGGAGCTCGAACCGACAGCCGCGCACCTGGCCGAATGTAGGGAATGCCGCGAAGAAGTATTCGAGTTGCGCCGGCACGCCGCTATGCTCCGCGCTTTGCGCGCGCCGGATAACGACGAAACCATCGCTCCGCGCCCCGGCTTTTACGCTCGTGTGATGGAACGTATTGAGGCGCAGCGCCCCATCGATATCTGGCAGCTTTTTTTCGATTCTGCGTTCGGCCGCCGCATCGCTATGGCCTCCATGGCTTTGGCTGTGTTGTTCAGTATTTACCTGGTTTCCTCGGAAAGCCTCGCCCAGCCAGTCACGATCACGGTGGAAGATCGTTCCGGAATGACCTTCTCCCATGCTGGCCTGCCCGATAAGGACACGGTTCTGGTCGATCTCGTCACTTATCGGGAGCAGTAGAATGCCGGCAGGACTCTCAGAAGGAAGGCCCGCCGCGGCCGACCGGGCCACGTGGCAGAACCCTCGCATCTTCACGACGCTCCTGCTGGTATTTCTCGCCGGGGGCGCCACGGGAGCGGTGTCGATGAAGTTCGGTCTCCATCAGTTCCTGCACAAATCCAGCGCCCCGACCTCCAAGGAAGGGGTCCTCCAGAAATTCCGCACAGACCTGGATCTCACCCCCGCCCAAACTGAAAAAATCTCTCTCATCCTCGACGATTATCGCCATTATTATCAAAGCGTGCAGGATCAGGAAGACGACATTCGTGCCACCGGCAAAATGCGAATCCTACAGGAACTCAACCCCGCCCAACGCGATAAATTCCAAAAACTAATGGGAGAAATCCCCCCGCAATTGGCCCCCAAACCCTGACAATGAGCGGGATTTCGGCGCTGCGCTATTCTGGCTACTGGGTACTGGCTACTGGCTACTTCTTTTCTCATCTCCGGGCCTCCAGCGTCCGGTAAATCCCGAGCCGCGTTAGACCGTTTTCTGACCTCGCCGAACGCGACCCTGCTGACTCCCACGGCGACCATGGCCGAACACCTCCGCAACGAACTAGCCCGAGCCAATATCCCAATCCGACCCAACCGTATCCAGACCCTGGCAAAGTTCATCGATCCATTCACCCCTCTAGCGGAAGCCCCCGATTCTTTGCTCCATCTTCTAATCGCCCGCCACGGACCCAAATCCGAATTCCCCAGCTACCACCGAGCATTAGCAGCTCTGCTGGTAGGGCAGGTCCCCGACCTGCCCCGCGAAATGGCCCAAATAGCCCAGGAAATCGAAAATCAACTAGCCCAACGCGGCGTAGCGCTGAGAGAAAAACGAATTCGATCCGCAAATCCCATAGTCGCCGGCCCCATCATCCTGGACGGCTTCTTCACCCTATCCCCGGCCGAATTGGATCTTTTAGAAAAACTCAAGACTCAAACAGCCGTAACCGTAACCCTCCCCGACTGGCCCGGCTCCACAACGGCACGCGACCATCTCCTAAGCATCGGCTTTACCGAACAACATCTCGACAAGCCGCTCCGCCATTCAACTCGCACAGTGCGAGCCGCCCCGTCGCTCGACCAAGAAGTAGAACAAATCGCCCTCACCATCCTGGAACGCATCGCGAAAGGCCGCGAATTCCGCGAAATCGGAGTCCTCCTGCGTGTCCGCGACCCCTACGCAAGCGCCCTCGAATCCACTTTCGCGCGTCTAGGTATCCCCGCCAGATTCCATTTCGCCGACCCATTATCCGCGCATCCCGCCATCCAATATCTAACCGGCCTAATCCGGTCTCTGCTCTCCGGCTGGGACCACGCCGACCTTCTGACCCTCCTTAGAATGCCCGTCTCCGGCATAGGTGCAACCCCGGCAGGCGACATCTTAGACTTCGAAATCCGCGAGTCTCTTCCGTCCAGTGGGGCAGGTTCCCGACCTGCCCTTCGCGTATTCGAACTAGACCCCTGGAAAGCCGATCGCCTGACTCCCGCCGACTGGGCCACAACCCTGAAAACCCTTCGCGCATTTGTCCCCGTTCCCCAAATCACCGACCAAGCAGACCGCGACCAACTCCAAATCTGGCGCACCACAGCCGCAGCCCTAAACGCCTTCGACGAAGCTCTGGAGGTCGTCGCCGCCGCACTTCCGAACGAGCCGATGCCGCTAGCGAAATTTTGGCCCCACGTCGAGACCGCCGTCGCAATAGAAAAGCTCCGCAGCCCCGACCGCCGCCGCAACGTGGTCAACGTCCTTGATATCCACGAAGCCCGCCAATGGGAACTCCCCGTCGCCTTCGTCTGCGGCCTCAATGAGCGTCATTTTCCCCAATATCACCGCGAAAATCCCCTTCTTCCGGACCCCACCCGCACCGCCGCCCGCCAGCAGGAAGAGCATTTCCTATACGAGCTAGCCATCACCCGCGCAACCGAAGAAACCATCCTCAGCTATGCCCGATTCAACGACAAAGGCGACCCCCAACTCCGCTCCTTTTTCCTGGAAGAAGAAGGCAGCCTCTCGAACCTCCCGCGCCTACACCTTCGTTCCATACCAGTCCCCGACCTGTCAGTGGGGCAGGTTCCCGACCTGCCCGTGCTCAAACTCTCCCCGACCTCCATAGAATCCTTCCTCCAATGCCCCTTCCAATTCTTCGCCGCCAAAACCTTAAAACTCCGCAAGCCCCCTGAGAAACCGCGCGACCGCCTGAACGCATTAGTCCAAGGCAGCATCCTTCACCGCGCCTTAGCCGAAGGCAATCTGGATCGTGTCTTCGAAGAAGAATGCCAAAAAAATAACATCCCCCAAAACTATAGAACGGAGGCCGTGCGCCTCGAACTCCAGCGGCACTTCGAAGCTTTCCAATCCAACGAGAACTGGCCCTTAAACTGGCCCAGCCAAACCGAGCAGAAATTCGAACTCGCTCTGACGCCCGAGCTCTCGATCCGCGGCCGCATCGACCGTCTGGATAGGGGCCCCGATAATCAAGCCATCGTGATCGACTACAAATACAGCGCGGCCGCGAAAATAAAGGAGCGCATCGCTGGCGATCCCATCCAAGCCGGCCTCTACCTTCTGGCCGCGGAACGCTATTTCCACTTCAAACCCGTAGGCATGTTCTACTGCGGCCTGCGCCAATCCGTGACCTGGGAAGGCTGGCACACCAACATCCCCGGGATGAAATTGGGTGAAGCAAGAACCAGTCTGCGCGAACTGATCGACGCCGCCGAAAACAAAACCATCGAAGTCCACCAATCGATCCTGGCCGGCAATAAAGCAGTCCGCCCCGCGGACCGCGACAAATGCCGCTACTGCGACTACAACAACATCTGCCGGATAGAATCCAGCATGAAACAACATCCGGCTTTGTCAGTGGGGCAGGTTCCCGACCCGCCCTCGACCGAGCCGCGACCGCAGGGAGCGATCTCTTGATCCTCTCTGACGCTCAACGCGCCGCTGTAGAACGCGTAAACCAGGACGTCTGCGTAGTAGCCGGCCCCGGCTCCGGCAAGACTCGCGTGCTCATCGAGCGCTTCGCCTGGCTGGTCGAATTCCACCACCTCGACCCCAGCCGCATCCTGGCGATCACCTTCACCGAAAAAGCCGCCACTGAAATCAAGGAACGTCTCATCAAGCGCTTCGCAAATTCGCCGGAACACCGCGAACCGATTGAGCGCGCCTGGGTCTCCACCATCGACGGCTTCTGCGCCCGCCTGTTACAGGAAAACGCCATCGCCGCCGGCGTGGCTCCCGATTTCGCCGTATTAGAACAACCCGTAGCCGAGCGCCTGGCCCGCGACTCCGCCGAAGAATCCCTTGACGAACTTTTCGAGGAGGATCCGGGTGAAATGCGCCGGCTCTTAGAAGCGCTCGATCTCTCCACCGACGATGGAGGCCGCAAACCCGACCTCGCCGCCAGCCTCCTCGATGTGTACGAGTCCATGCGGCTCTACGGCCTCGACGAACTTCCGCCAATCCAGCCCTCGCCAAATATCTGGCCGGAGGCCCGCCGCCTTGCGCGCATCGTCCTCGACGATAAAGGCAGCTCCGCTTCCGATACGCCGACTTTGCGCGATTGGGCGACCAAGTTTCTGGCGCTTCCTCCCATAGTGACCAAAGAGCATTTCGCACTCGAATTCACAGCGCACACCGGTCGCGTCGGCAAAACGCGCGCCGATAACGCCAAGGCGTTGAAGAATGAAATTCTCCCCGCTCTGCTGGCGCAATGGATCGAAATCTGGAACGAAGGCCTCCTCCATCTTCTTCGTGAAGCCGTCGCCCGCCTCGATCGCCGCTATCGAAAGAAGAAGCGCGACCGCTCCGCGCTCGATTTTGCCGATCTCGAAGAAGAGTCCATCCGCCTCCTCGACTCCAACTATTTCATCTGTGAAGCAACCCGCAATCGCTTCGATCAAATTCTCATGGATGAATTGCAGGACACTAACCGGCTGCAATGGCGCCTGCTGAATCTGATCCGCACTCCCGATTCGTTCTTCGCCGTCGGCGATATCAATCAGTCGATCTACGGCTTCCGCCACGCCGATCCCGCGGTCTTCGAAGAGTACCGCCGCGGCCTCGAAGCCTCCGGCGCGGCCATCGACGACCTCCGCGAAAACCATCGCAGCCGCCAGACCATTTTGGATACCGTTTCGCGCGTGCTCGACGGCCAGCCCGGAATCGAGCCGCGGCCTCTCATTGCCTCTAAAACATTTCCGGCCATTTCCGGTCCAACTGTCGAACGCCTGGTCGGCGAAGGCGAAGACGTAGAAGCCTCGATGGTGGCCGCCCGGATTCGCGAACTGAATTACGAATACAAAGACGTCGCGGTCCTGGTGCGATCTCTCAATTCGCTCGACCCGTTCACGCGCGCTTTCGATCGCTTCGACATTCCTTTCGTAATCACCGGAGGCCGCACTTTTCTGGACGCGCGCGAAATCCGCGATCTGGTTTCGTTCTTAAACGCGCTGGTAAATCCACTCGACGAAATTTCACTAGTCGGCGTGCTCCGCAGCCCGATCGTCGGTTTCAGCGACGAAGAAATTTTCCGCCTTGGCAAAACTGGCTGGCAGGAAATTTTTCAAACCAGATTTGGCCGCCTCCGCAAACAAGCCGGCTTCGTCTCGCCCGATCGTCTTCTTCCTATTCAACCCGATCTATCTCCGCGCGCCCGCGCGAACGTCGATAAATTATGTTCTTGGCTGCGCCGCGAGCATCGCAATCGGCCTCGTCCGCTGGCAGAGATGCTCGACGATTTAGTGTATCTCTCGGAAGCGGAGGCGTCGCCGCCTGAAGCCGGTAACGTGGTGCAACTAATGTCGATCCACTCCGCAAAAGGATTGGAATTCAAAGTTGTCTTCGTCAGCGCGCTGCACCGGCCACCCGAGAAAAACTCTCCCGTCATCGCGTTCTCCCACGGAATCGGAGCAAAATGGCGAAATCCAGCCACCGGAGAATCGCAGCCCGATACCGCCTATGCAGCGCTCAAACAGGAAAGAAAAAAGAGGGAAGAGGAGGAAGCCAACCGGCTGCTTTATGTCGCGATGACGCGGGCGGAAGAGCGCTTGTTCTTGACCTACACGAAAGGCAAGAACTCCCGTGGTTGGCAGAAGTTAGTAGAATCAACCGTCGCCGCGGAGTTCAGCGCAAACACGGTAATTCCAGCGCCGCCGGGCAGGGAAACAAACGGGGTGGACGTTCAATTGGTCAATCCGCCGGCGGTTCCCAGGCAGCATGATTCTGGGGCAGCGGTTACCGCGGTCGCGATGTTCCGGGCTTGTCCCCGTAAGTACTTTTTAAGCAAGTACATCGGGATGGAACCACAGGAGTCGCAAGCTGCATCGGTTGGTTCGGAAGTGCATGAAATCCTGGCCGGTGGAACCAGTAACTTGTTGGAAGCGCAGGAACTTGCGATGCGGTTTCCGATGCCTTCGCATCCCACGCAAATAGAACATGAGTTCGATTTTATGTTTGCAGTGGAAGATGTCGTTCTGCGCGGGCAAATCGACCTTTGGTATGAGCAGGATGGCGAATTGGTTCTGGTCGATTTCAAAACCGACCGGGAGGAAGAGCCGGAATCCTACTCTTTGCAACTGCGCTTCTATGCGCTCGCCTTGGAGCGATATGCCGGGCGGCTACCGGATCGCGCGATGTTGTTTTATCTGCGTTCGGGGCGCGCGGTCGAAATTTCACTATCCTTAAATGACCTTAAGAGTGCGATTAGCGCGCTCCACGAGTTCTTAAATAGCCAAAACTCGATGGTATTTCCGCTGCGGGAGGGAGAGCACTGCTTTCGCTGCGAATTCTATAAAGGTTTGTGCCCGGCGGGGAAAAATTAGGCCTGCGTCCTGCGTGCGGCCATTTTCTTTTCGAGCGCCTTCCAGAGCCGCGTTTTCACGTTCTCCGGAATTGTCTGCGGTTCGAGACCTTTATAAATCTGAAGCGTCTTCTTAGTTGTGTCGACAAGGACGAAGCAATTTGGACATTCACTCACATGCTTTTCCAAATGGCACTTCATCGCAGGATCGGTGCTTGGATCCAGGTAGTCATTCAGTTCCTGTAGGAACTGCTTACAGGTGAGCAAAGACGTCTTCCCCCTTCCGCCTGAACTGGCGGGTCAACTTTTCACGCAACGCCAAGCGGGCTCGCAAAAGCCTGCTCTTCACCGCTGGAATTGAGATCCCGAGCGTTTCGGCTGTTTCCTCGGTGCTCAGTTCTTCGATGTCGCGCAGCATGAAAACGGTGCGAAAATCAGGCTTCAAAGTTTGTACGGCTTCGTCAAGAATCCCCTGCATTTCTTCGCGCGAGTAGCGCTGCTCCGGGTTGTCTTCCCAAACGGCGATTTCCCTTTGCACTGTTTCTTCGCCTGTTTCGACGGGTTCGTCGAGGGAAACGGTGCGATCGCCCTTGCGCTTGCGCAGCTTCATTAACGCTTCGTTGACGGCGATGCGGACGATCCAGGTGTAGAATTTGGAATCGCCTTTGAAACCGTCCAGATGTTCGTAGGCCTTTAAAAAGGCCTCTTGCAGCACGTCCTCCGCATCCTCATCGTTTTGCGTGATGTGTTTGGCGAGGCGGTAAATCTTGCGTTCGTAGTGATTGACCAACTCGGTGAATGCTTGCGCATCTCCGGCGCGGGCTTTTTCCACTAGCGCGGATTCATCGAACGTGGCTGTAGTTAGGGGCGTCACGCTTGTCTATAGTTTAGTACGACAGTTTGGTATGACGCAGAGCGGTCACGCCTGGCTGTATTCCCTAAAAAAGGTGGACAGGGCGGGGACCTGTCCTACCCGGCGGTCATTTGTGTTTGCCGGAGTGGCCTCCGGACGAATGGCCCGAGCTATGTCCTTTAGGAGAACTCATTTTTGGAGCCTTCATATGGGCGGCGGAATTGTGCGGCATCTTTGGAGCCGAATAATGACTATTCGATGCAGGAGCGCGATAACTGCGGGTGGCGTTGGCGTTCCGGTTATACGACTGGTAGGAGCGGGTCCCTCCGCTCTCGCGGCCGGGCGAGTTGTAGCGGCTTGCCTCGATGCTTCGATTTGCGGATTGGTAAGAGCGCGTGGGTGAGTTGTAGCGATTTGCCTCCACGCTTCGATTCGCGGATTGGTAGGCGCGGGCCCGGCCGCTCTCTCCTCCTCGCTCCCATCCGCGGGCGGACTGCACTCTGGGCGCGCCATTGAAATGGCTGGCTACCATGTGATTCGGATATGCTACGCCCATGCGATGAGTCGGATTGTGGGCCCACACCGATCGTGCTCCGAAGCCTCCACCGCCGCCGAAGCCGAAGTGGCCGAAGAAGAGATTGTTCAGGAACAGGGCGTGGGCCAGCCAGTTCAATCCCCAGCCCCATCCGCCGAAACTCAACAGGCCGGAGAAAATTGCGCCGATCAAAACTCCGGGGTTGAAACTGAATCCGGAGCCGTAACCATAGCCGAGGGATGGATATGCGCCCCATGCCGGTGGACCCCACACGTACGCGGGATTGTACGTTGGAACATAAATGATCTGCGGATTCGCCGGCTGGATCTCAATCGCCGATTGATCTTCCGTCACGGTCTGCTGCGGCGTCGAGGCGAGCCTGCCGTTTGCCCTGGCTCGCGAACGCATCCGTTGAACTGCATTCATCACGTCGCTTTGTTGCGCGAGGAACGCGTTGCCCAAATCGGTGGTCCAACGGACATCGCGGTTCAGAAGATCGAGGACGTTGGGGAATGCGACGAGCGCCTGGACGCTGGGGTCCCAGTTTTGTTGTTTGGCCGCGCTCATTAATTGCCCGCCTTGAAGAGCCCGGTTCTGCTGGAGCCATTGCTGGGCTTGGACCAGTTCGAGTGGATAGGTGGACGCAGCGAGGACTTGGGCTAACAAGGGGTCCGGATACAGCGCGATGGGGGCGACCAGATCGTCCAGTTGATCAGGTGAGAGTGCGGGTGCGGGCGCCGGCGCCGGTTCCTGCGCCATCAATGCCGTGATCGGAATGAACAATAGAAATACGCAGAGGATCGAGACTGGTTGCCGCATACTTACCTCCTTGTCCTCGACCTTGGGACGCATCCGCCGATCGGAAGGTTCTCGTCTGTATGGAATTTAATCATAACCGAGGGCACCCCGGGGACCCGCCCTACTCTTGCCTAAGGGCGATCATGGGGTCTACTTTCGTGGCGCGGCTGGCGGGAACCAGGCATGCTGCCGCGGCGACGATCCCTAGCAGTGCGGCAGCGATTCCGAAGGATTGGGGGTCAGTGCCGGCCACTTGGAATAGCGCGGATTTGATCAGCGCGGTCAGGAAGAAGGCTCCGGCGAGGCCTATTGCGATCCCAAAAATTACGGGGCGCAAGCCGTCGAACATTACGGTTTTGATGACGCGCGCGCGGTCCGCGCCCAGGGCCATGCGGATGCCGATTTCGTGGGTGCGCTGCGCTGTGGAATGCGCGACCACTCCGAAGATTCCGATGGCGGCTAAAAAGAGCGCGGCGGCGGCGAAGAATGCCACGATCGCGGTTTCGAAGCGGGGTTGGCCGATGCTTTCCGCGATGCGGTCTTCCATCGTTTTGACGTCGAAGACGGGCATATCCGGGTCCATGGAACGGACCAAGGCGGCTACTTCATGGGTAAGCGCCGTCGGTTCGCCCACGGTGCGCAGGACCACGGTGCTGCCGCCTGGCATTGGCATGTAGATTTGTGGAATCGGTGCGCGGTCGAGAGTGGTTGTCTTCACGTCCGCCGCGATGCCGACGATGGTGGACCAGTCGAAGCCACAGCTCAAATCCGCGCAGAGTTTGGGCAACCCGATTTCCTGGCCGATTGCGCCTTGAGGAAAAAATGCGCGAGCCATGGCCTCATTGACGATCACGGCGGCGGGCGGCGGGGCGGCATAATCGGCGGGCGTGAACAAGCGTCCGGTGCGTAAAGGAATTTCGAAGGTGCGGAAATAATCGGGGCCGACCCCGGTAAGGTTGGCGAATTGGCCGACGGGTCCGCTGGAATCGTAAGGGCGGCCCTTGATCATGAAGGGATCGCCTCCACCGGCATTGACGCCGCCGCCGCGGACGGGCAGCATTCCTTGAGTCGCACTGATGACGCCTGGTAACCGCGCGAGCCTTTCCCGCAGCTCCGTGTAAAACGAGATCATGCGGACGATCGAAATCGGGCGCGTGGGAGGGAACTGCACCTGCATGGTGAGCAGATGAACGGGGTTGAATCCGGGATCGACGCGGCGGAGGCGGGAGAAACTCTTGAGCAGCAATCCGGCGCCGATCATCAGCATGACGGCAAGCGCCACTTCCAAAGTGACGAGCGTCGATGCGGCGCGGCGGCTTTGGCGGGTGACTCCGCGGGCGCCCCAAGTCATTTTTGTGGAGGCGAGAGCCGGCGCGAGTCCGAAGAGGAAGCATACGACGCAGGAGATGGCGAGGGTAAACAGCAAGGCTCGTCCATCGACGGTGACTGCGGAGGGCAATGCGGAAGAGCTTATCCTGACGAGAAGTTTTACCGCCCAGATCGCGGCGATGGAGCCGAGCGCGCCGCCAAGGAGCGCGAGCAGAGCGGATTCGGTGATCCATTGGGCCATCAATCGGGCTCCGGTAGCTCCGAGGGCGCGGCGCATGGTGGTTTCTTTTTCGCGCGTCACGGCGCGTACCAACAGGAGGTTGGCGACGTTGACGCAAGCGATGAGAAGGACGGCGGCAACCGCGCAGAGGAGGATCACAGTAACGGTGCGGTACTCGCCCAAGAGCTGTTCGCGCAGGGAAATCACTTGCACGCGGTAGCCCGCATCTTCGCCGTGAGGGCCGGTATAGGGATGCTCGGTTTCGTCCACGTGCTTGGCGGCCGCATCGAGGGCGGATTGCGCCGCCGTTATCGACACACCGGGGCGCAACTTTGCGATCATGCGAGTCTGGTTACCCCAGTTCTTAGGATTATCGAGACTGCGGGGAGTCCAGACATCGACGCCGGTGAGGCGCAGGCTGAATTCGAAGGACGGAGACATCACGCCGACTACGCGATGGGCCACGCCGTCGAGGTTGATCGATTTTCCGATCACGGCAGGGTCTCCGCTGAAGCGCCGTAGAAAAAAGGAACGGCTGATCACCGCCACCGGCACAGCGTTGGCGCGATATTCCTCCGACGTGAAGACACGGCCGCGCTCGGCGTGCGGGGCGAGCATGGAGAACACCTGGTCGGACACCATCATGGACGGGACACGTTCGGCTCCGGCATCTCCGGTCAGAATGCGGTCGAGGAAAAGAATCCCGCCGGTGGATTCGAAGACCTGGTCCAGACTGCGATAGGCGGCGGCGGTGCGGTACTCCGGGTTGATGCGATTGAGACCAAGCTTGGTGAGCTGGTTCCAGACCATGACCAGACGGTTGGAATCGGGATACGGAAGAGGACGCAGAAGCACGGTGTCGACGACGCTAAAAATGGTAGTGCTCGCGCCGATACCCAAGGCTAAAGTCAGAATCGCGGCGATGGCGAAGCCGGGGGCTCGCAGGAGGGTGCGAAGGGCGTAACGGAGGTCGATCAGCATGGAGGCTCCTTATCTGCAACACAGACTAAAATCCAGAACTGGCGGCACAGGCTTCACAGGGTGCTTCTTTTGGCAGGGCATGCCTCACCCCACGTGGCGCGGGGCCATCCCCTGCGAATGACTCTTTTAGCATCCTGTTCAGCCCGTGAAGCTCTATTGCTTTTTGGCTAACGATGATGTGGCCAGCACGCCACCCAGGCCCATGGTTTCTACCGCGGTTGACGGGACGATCACCATCGCGCCTTTTTCCTTGATCGCTTCGTAGAGCATATTCATCGCGCGGAGGTGCAGGGCGACGGGATTTTCCGCGTAGACCTCGGCGGCTTTGGCGAATTTTTCGGAGATTTGCGTTTCGGCGTCGCCCAGGATCAGGCGGGCCTGGCGTTCGCGCTCAGCTTGCGCCTGACGGGACATCGCGTCCTGCAAGGCTTGGGGGATAGTGACGTCGCGAATTTCTACGGATTGCACGGTGATGCCCCAGGGATTGGTTTTCTCATCGAGAAGCCTTTGCAGCTCGCGGCCCATGGATTCGCGCTCCGTGATCATTTGAGCCAGCTCATGACGGCCGATCGATTCGCGCAACGCGGTCTGCGCGCTGAGGGTGATCGCGTCCACGAAGTTCTGCACTTCGAGGATCGACTTTTCGGCGTTCCAGACCACCCAGAATACGATGGCGTCGACATTCACCGGGACCGTATCGCGGGTAAGCGTCGATTCCGCGCTGACGCTGGTGACGCGCACGCGCTGATCGACCACCGGGCTCAACGTGTCGACCACGGGGATCATGAAAAACATGCCGGGCTCGCGCAAGCCGATGTAGCGGCCGAAGCGCAGTACGGCGACCTTTTCCCATTGCTGGACGACGCGGATCGCGAATAGAAGATAGAGACCGGTCAGGGCTCCGATGGCGGCTGGCTCCCAATATCCTGTGAGCGCCGACGCGATGGCGCCTACTGCCACGCAGATCACGAAAATCGTTAGTCTGAGGCTGCTGAATTGCTTCATTTCCCCCGCTCCTTTAGTGCTTCAACAACTTCTGCCAGTGTGAATCCGCCCGCGCCGGCGCGAGCGACGAACTCATCGATCAGTTGGTCGAGCCGGCGGGTTCGTCCATCGTCGTCTATTTGAGGCGCCTGCACGGCGATGAAGGTCCCGGTGCCTTGTTGCGTGTCGAGCACGCCTCGGATTTCGAGCTCGCGATAGGCGCGCATCACGGTATTCGGGTTGATGGCGAGATCGACAGCCACTTGGCGAACGGTCGGGATTTGGTATCCCGCGCTCAAGACCCCCGTGGCGATGCCGGCCTGAACCTGATCGATAAGCTGGCGGTAAACCGGAACGCCGCTGGCGTTATCGAGGCGGAATCGGAAAGGCGACTGCGTAATCACAAACCTAGTGTATTAGTTAAATAATACATTGTCAACAAGAATTTTTCTTGGCGTTATGGATTTTGCCAAGGTTACAGGACGATTGTAAAAAAATCTTGACTCATCCGCACAGCGGAGTATAGTAAAGGCAGAAGTGCCGGGAAAGGTGTCATTATGTCCTTTAGAATCAATCATACGAAACAAATATTGATGAAGGGAGCCGTCGCGCTCCTGCTTATAGTCCCCGCCATCGCCTCGGACGATGCTCCTGGCATGAAGGCGTTTCGGGCTGGAGATTACGCTGCCGCATACAATGTCTGGAAGCCTTTAGCGGACAAGGGCGACGCCAACGCACAGTGCAATTTGGGCATCCTTTATCAAAAAGGACTAGGTGTGGATAAGGATCCAGGGCAGGCGTTCCAGCTTTTCCAGGCTGCGGCGGATAAAGGCAATTCTCAGGCGCAATATCAACTGGCGCAGATGTACGCGAAGGGCTGGGGTGTTCCGCAGAATTACAGTTCGGCGCTGATGTGGACCCAGAAGTCAGCCGCGGCGGGAGATCCGGACGGCGAGAATCGGATGGGCTGGCTGTACGACGAAGGCTACGGCGTGCAGAAGGACGCGAAGCAGGCCGCCTATTACTATCGTCTGGCGGCGGAGAAGGGCAATGTCGACGCCCAATTCAGCCTCGGTATGGCTTATGAAAAAGGGTCGGGAGTCCACAAGGATAATGCCGAGGCGGCGAAGTGGCTGAAACTATCCGCGAAGCAGGGGAATGCTAAGGCTCAGACCGAGTTGGAAGCACTGCAACAGAAAGATCAGCTCACGAAAAAATAGGTGTTAGAGAGCGCAGAGATTCCTCTGCGCTCCTTTCCGACTAGGCCAGGTCGAAGCGATCCAGGTTCATCACCTTGTTCCAGGCCGCCACGAAGTCCCTCACAAACGCCTGCTGCGAGTCGCTGCACGCGTAGACTTCCGCGATGGCCCGGAGCTGGGAGTTGGAACCGAAAACGAGATCGACGACGGTGCCTGTCCATTTGAGGTCGCCCGTCTTCCGATCGCGTCCTTCCAAGACGCCTTCCGATGTGGCGGACTTCTGCCACTTGGTGTTCATGTCGAGCAGGTTGACGAAGAAATCGTTCGTCAACGTCTCCGGCTGCTTGGTGAAAACACCGTGTTTGGACTGCCCGGCGTTTGCTCCCAAGGCGCGCAGGCCGCCGATGAGAACGGTCATCTCCGGAGCGGTCAGCGTCAGCAACTGAGCCCGATCGATTAGCAGTTCCGCGGCCGATCCCTCTTGTCCCTTCCGGAGATAGTTGCGGAACCCGTCCGCGGCCGGCTCCATAACGGCGAAGGAGTGTACATCGGTCTGCTCCTGCGACGCATCGGTGCGCCCAGGCGAGAAGGGGACCTTGACGTCGTGACCGCCCTTCTTCGCGGCAGCCTCGACGGCTGCGCATCCACCCAGAACGATCAGGTCCGCGAGCGAGACCTTCTTCTTAGTGCCGGACTGCGCGCTGTTGAAATCCTTCTGAATCGCTTCGAGCTTCTGAAGGACCTTCGCCAGCTCGGCAGGCTGATTTACTTCCCAATCCTTCTGTGGCGCGAGGCGAATGCGTGCCCCGTTGGCTCCGCCGCGCTTATCGCCACCGCGGAATGTTGCCGCCGACGCCCATGCGGTAGTGACCAGTTGGGGGATGGAAAGCCCGGAGGCGAGAATCTTGGCCTTGAGGGCCGCAATATCCTGGTCCCCGATCAATTCGTGATCCACAGCAGGAATGGCGTCCTGCCACAGCAGCGTCTCGGCCGGAACCAAAGGACCTAGGTACCGCGAAACCGGCCCCATGTCGCGGTGCGTCAGCTTGAACCAGGCCTTGGCGAAGGCGTCTGCGAATTCCTGCGGGTTCTCATGGAAATGCTTCGAGATCTTGGCGTAGCTCGGATCCAGCTTCAACGCAAGGTCCGTCGTAAACATCATCGGGGCGTGCTTCTTCGACGGATCGTGGGCATCCGGTACAGTGCCCGCTGCAGCTCCGTTCTTGGGAGTCCATTGATTCGCACCGGCGGGACTCTTGGTGAGTTCCCAATCAAAGCCGAGCAGATTATCGAAGTAATTGTTGTCCCACTTCACAGGGTTGGTGGTCCAGGCTCCCTCAAGGCCGCTGGTTATGGCGTTAGGACCCGCGCCCGTGCCATAGGCGTTGGTCCAGCCGAAGCCTTGCGTTTCGACGCCGGCACCTTCGGGTTCGGGACCGACATACTTGCCGGGGTCGGCTGCGCCATGGGCTTTGCCGAACGTATGCCCGCCTGCGATCAGGGCCACCGTCTCCTCGTCGTTCATCGCCATGCGGGCGAACGTCTCGCGGATATCCTTGATCGCGGCAACCGGATCGGGCTTCCCATTGGGCCCTTCGGGATTCACGTAGATCAGGCCCATTTGAACGGCGGCGAGTGGATTGTCCAGCTCACGGTCGCCCCGGTAGCGCTCGTCGCCCAGCCACTTTCCCTCTGGTCCCCAGAAAATGTCTTCTTCCGGCTCCCAGATGTCTTCGCGCCCGCCGCCGAAGCCGAAGGTCTTCAAGCCCATCGAATCCAGAGCAACGTTCCCAGCGAGGATCATCAGGTCGGCCCAGGAGATTTTCCGGCCGTACTTTTGCTTAATCGGCCAAAGCAGCCGGCGCGCTTTATCGAGGCTCACGTTGTCCGGCCAGCTATTGAGAGGCGCAAATCGCTGCGATCCGGAACCCGCGCCGCCGCGGCCATCGGCGATGCGGTAGGTGCCTGCGCTATGCCACGCCATACGGATGAAGAGCGGTCCATAGTGTCCGTAGTCCGCGGGCCACCAAGCCTGCGATTCCGTCATCAACGCATGGAGGTCCTTGATCACGGCGTCCAAGTCGAGGCTCTTGAATTCTTCCGCGTAATTGAACTCCGTGTCCATCGGATCGGACAAGGGGGAGCGCTGGTGAAGGATCTTCAGGTTCAGTTGATTCGGCCACCAGTTCGCGTTTCCTGGGCCTCCAGCAAGCGTGTGTTTGCGAGCGCCGGCCGAGAATGGGCATTTAGCTTCGGTTGGCAGAATGTGTTCCTGCTGATGCGGGGCAGGGTCGCCCACGCCGGGGGTAAATTGTTTCTCCATAAGTTCCTCTTCCTTAGTGATTCGTCAAAAAACCTGTGATGCCTCCGGCATTTAACGGCGGGCGCGGCGCGGCGCGCACTTCGCGCACAGCCCGCGAAAAATGAGTTCGCACTCGCGAAGAATGCGCTTACCGAGGGCGCCCGAGGCAGGCCGGGGCACGTCGTACCATTGCATGTCCTCCACATTGCCACAGCGGTCGCAGATGAAGTGGTGATGCTCGATTCCTTTCGCATCGAAGCGCGCGGCGCGGCCCTCTACGGCCACTTCACGCACCAAGCCGGCCTGCACCAAGTCCCGCAGATTGTTATAAGTGGTGGCTCTGGAGGAGCGGGGATCCAGGCGATTCACGGCTTCGAAGATTTCCGCAGCCGTGGGATGCCGGTTCGATTCCATCAAGCATGCCATGACGGCGAAACGTTGCGGAGTGCATCGCAAGCCATTGGCTTCCAAGGATTGTTTAATTGCCTCGGCGTCCACGAAATTAGATTATATCTAATGTGACATTTTGTCAAGACGTGGGCCGACCAGGGGTCCGCCCCCACTCGATATTTCAGCTAGCTAAGCTACCGTCGTCGGAGGTTTCGATTTCGTGACTGCCCGGTGCCGGGTTTCCCAGTTTGTCGGTGGGCACCATTTGTTGGGTAAACGCCGTAAAGTATCCGGCCAGCTCAGGCTGCTGGACGTCCACGATCACGGCGCCGTCCTGCCATACGTCGTTGTGGTCGTTATGATCGTCGGCGCCATTGTTCAGAAACGGCTTTTTCGAGCCCTGGTTCATATGAACGTCATGAATGCCCAGACCATCCGTATACTTTCGCCCGAACACGTAGACGTCGTATTTTTCATTTTTTGCTTTGAGTAACAGGCGCAGCAGGGACGCTACCGGCTCGACATGGGTGCTGCCATCCATGATGTCGCTATCGCGCCAATCGCCGGTGCCTTCGAGGATATTGCTGCGCAGAAAGTCGAGGGCCGGCAACTGGTCGGAGCTCGTCAGGTCAGCAAATCCGGATGCGGCGGCCTTCAGGGTATCGATCATTGGATGTTGAAAATCGAAGATGAGTTTGTACTGGAGCAGGTCGTCGGAATCGTTGGTGCCGACATTGATTGCGCTGTCCCACTGTTCCGTGGTCCCATCGGGTGCGGTGACCTCCAGCGTGGAATGGAGGTGGTACTGAATCTCCCTGCCGTGACGGCTGGACTTGAGCTTGGGGTTGGTGACAATCTTGCACTTCAGGAAACCATAGGTGAGGGCCATACGGTTAACTGACGCTTGAGGCAAGAACGTTTCAGAGATAATCGCTTCGCCAGCGGCGCGCTTTGGTAACCTGAAGTTTACAGAGATGAGCAACCTCCAAATTACGCTGCCGGACGGTAGTGTCCAAAGTGTTTCCGAAGGGGCGAGGCCGATCGACGTCGCCCAAAAGATCAGCTCCAGGCTGGCCGACGACGCGATTGTCGCTCGCGTGAACGGCGATTTGTGGGACTTGAATCGTCCTTTTGAAGGCGATTCGTCGCTCCAGATTTTGACTACGAAAAATCCCGACGCGCTGGAAGTGGTTCGGCATTCGACGGCGCATTTGCTGGCGGCCGCCGTGCTGGAATTGTTTCCCGAGACGAAGCTGGGGATCGGTCCGCCAATCGAGACCGGGTTTTATTACGACTTCGCGCGGCCCGAGGCGTTTACGCCGGAGGATCTCGAAAAAATCGAGAAGAAGATGTGGGAGATCCAGGCTCGCGATCTGCCGTATGAGCGCAAGTATACAGAGAAAAACGCGGGGCTCAAGCTGTACGCCGATCAGCCGATGAAGTGCGAACTGATCACAGAGCGCGCGGGCGATGTTTTCTCGGAGTATACGCTGGGGCCCAATTTCATTGACTTCTGCCGCGGTCCGCACGTGCCCTCGACGAAGAAGCTGAAGGCGTTCAAGCTGCTTTCGATCGCTGGGGCCTATTGGAAGGGCAGCGAAAAGAACCCGCAGCTTCAGAGGATTTACGGGACAGCGTTTTTCAATAAAAAAGAGCTCGACGAGTATCTGGCGAAGCTGGAAGAGGCGAAGAAGCGCGACCACCGGAAGCTGGGCAAAGAGCTGGAGCTGTTCACGGTAAACGAATCGGTCGGCGCGGGCCTGCCTCTATGGCTGCCCAAAGGGGCGACGATCCGGCGGATACTCGAGGACTATATCGTTGCCAAGGAGCGCGAAATGGGCTACGAGCACGTCTATTCGCCCGATCTCGCCAAGGTCGAACTTTACAAACGGTCCGGCCATTGGGAGCATTATCACGAGGATATGTTTCCTCCTATCGAGCTGGAGCATGAACAGATGGTGCTGCGGCCGATGAACTGCCCGCATCATATTCTAATTTTTGAAAACAAGAAGCACAGCTATCGCGAACTTCCGGTCCGGATCGCGGAGTTGGGCACCATGTATCGCTACGAACGATCGGGCGTGCTCAGCGGATTGAGCCGCGTGCGCTGCATGACCCTCAACGACGCGCATATTTTCTGCACGCCAGAGCAGATCAAGGACGAGTTCAAGGGCGTGATGAAGCTGGTAGAAGCCGTGTACAAGGATCTCGGCATTACGCAATATCGCTATCGTCTGTCGCTGGGGGACCGGGCGAACAAAGAGAAGTACGTCGATAACGATGAGATGTGGGATCTGGGCGAGCGCGTGCTGCGCGAGGCGATGACCGAGCTGGGGCTACCGTTTTTCGAAGCCAAGGGCGAGGCGGCGTTTTACGGGCCGAAGCTCGACATTCAGCTTGCCGATGTTATGGGGCATGAGGAGACCTATTCGACTATCCAGATCGATTTCCATTTGCCGAACCAGTTCGAACTTGGCTACATCGCGCCGGACAACAAGGAGCATCGGCCCGTCATCATTCATCGCGCGATCATCAGCACCATGGAGCGGATGGTGTCCTACCTGATTGAGCTTTACGCCGGAGCGTTCCCATTGTGGCTCGCACCGGTGCATGCCGTCGTAATGCCGATTACGGACCGGCAGCTTGAATATGCACAGAAGGTTCATGCAAGGCTGCTGGCGGCGGGTTTGCGGTCCCAATTGGATGACAGGAAGGAAAAGGTCCAGTTGAAGATTCGCGATGCACAGATGCAGAAGGTGCCCTATATGCTGGTAATCGGCGATCGCGAGGCGGAAGCGGGCGCAGTGGCGGTGCGTCATCGCAAGCATGGCGATTTGGGCGCGAAGCCTTTGGAGACCTTTGTGGAAGAGGTCACGAAGCTGGTGGAAACCAAAAATGTCAGCGAATAGCTAGAAGGGCAGGTCGGGAACCTGCCCCACTCAATTCGAAGTGCTGCCGCGCGGAGTATTCTCAGCAAGACTAGCGGTTTTATCGCTGAGGCTGGTTTCACTCATTCGCTGACGCCTGCTCGTAATTGCACTTTCGGTTGTACGTATTGTTATGTGCCGACGATGCGCATCTACGGAGGGCTTCAGCCTGAGGATTGGAATCGGTGGGGGCAGTTCACTACATTTAAATCGAACGCGGCTGAATTATTGGAGCGCGAGCTAAGGACGGAGCAGAGCATTTACTGTTCGCCTCTGGTGGATCCTTATCAACCGGCCGAAGCCGAAGAACAGATGATGCCGCGGATTCTGGATGCTCTTCTCACGGCGCCGCCGCGGGTTTTTGCGATTCAGACTCGAGGTCCGTTGATCCTGCGCGATCTTGATCAGATGCGGACGCTTTCGCGGCGGACGAAGGTGCGGGTCAGCTTTTCGGTGACTACCAATCGCGAAGATATCCGGCGGCTTTATGAGCCGCATTGCGCGAGCTTTTCGGAACGGCTCGAAGTGGTGCGCACGTTGAGAGAAGGGGGCATCGAAACTTATGCAACGCTTGCGCCGCTGCTGCCTTGCGATCCGGAAGTGCTGGTGCGCGCGGCGATTGACGCGTCCCGTCGCGATTTGATTGGCGATCCTTTGCACATTCGCTCGACCAAGCGGCACGGCGCGACTACGCGGGAGGCGGCGTTCAGGATCAGCTCAATACATGGCTACAATGGCTTCCTGGACGCGGCGCACCAGGCGAGAGTGGTAGAACAAATTGACACGATCGCGCGCGAGGCGGGGTTTACGTTCACGACGGGTCCGCGCGGATTTGCCAGATTGGCTCTATGAGTTTACTTACCGAAGTTCTTCACAAGACGCATTTCGAGCAGTGGTCGGGCGAGGAGGTGGCTTCGTTTAATCCGGCGACCGGCGAGGAGCTTGGACGCGTGCGGCTGGCCGAAGAGGAAGATTACGACGACGTGCTGTGGGACGCCGTGAAAACTTTCGAGCGTTGGCGGATGGAGCCGGCGCCGAAGCGCGGCGAGATTGTCCGCGAGATCGGTGAAGAGCTGCGGGCGGCCAAGGACGAACTGGGGATGCTGGTAACGCTCGAAGCCGGCAAGATTCTGGCCGAAGGACGCGGCGAGGTGCAGGAGATGATCGACATCGCGACGTTCGCGGCCGGTCTTTCGCGCCAGCTTTACGGACTTTCGATGCATAGCGAGCGGCCCGCGCATCGGATGTATGAACAGTGGCATCCGCTGGGCGTTGTGGGGGTTATCAGCGCGTTCAATTTTCCGGTGGCGGTGTGGAGTTGGAACGCCCTGCTCGCAATGGTATGCGGCGATACGGTGGTGTGGAAGCCATCGCTGAAGACGCCGCTCACGGCGGTCGCGGTGCAGAAAATCGCCGACCGGGTGCTCGATCGTCATGGTTGGAAGGGCGTGCTCAATCTGGTCATCGGCAAGGACAATGTGGTCGGTGAACGGCTGATCGGCGATCCTCGCGTGCCTTTAATTAGCGCGACCGGATCGACGCGCATGGGCAGGCATGTGGCCCAGGTGGTCGCAAAACGGCTGGGGCGGACGTTGCTTGAATTGGGCGGAAACAACGGACTGATCGTGATGGACGATGCCGATCCGGATCTGGTGGTGCGCGCTATTTTGTTCGGCGCTGTAGGAACGGCGGGGCAGCGGTGCACGACGATCAGAAGAGTTTTTCTCCAGAAAAATATCGCTCCGAAAATTACCGAAAAGCTGATCGCCGCGTACCAGCAGGTCCGCATCGGCGATCCCAGCAATCCGAATACTTTGATGGGACCGCTGATCGATGCGGAGGCGGTCGCGATCATGATGCGGGCGCTGGACGATATTCGGGAGCAGGGTGGAGAGGTGCTTTACGGCGGAGAAAGGCTGAATACCGGTCCGGGTTACGTGGCGCCCGCGCTGGTTCGCTCGCAGGAGCGCATGCCGATCGTCAAGGAAGAGATTTTCGCGCCGATTCTGCACTTGATTGAGTTCGAAAGAATCGGCGAGGCGATCAAGTGGCATAACAATGTGCCGCAAGGGCTGTCGTCGGCGATTTTTACGAATAATTTGACGGCTTCGGAGACATTTTTGAGCGCGTTGGGAAGCGACTGCGGTATCGCCAATGTGAACATCGGCACCAGCGGCGCGGAGATTGGCGGTGCGTTCGGAGGCGAGAAAGATACCGGCGGAGGGCGGGAGTCGGGAAGCGATGCGTGGAAGAGCTACATGCGGCGGCAGACGGTGACGGTGAACTGGTCGGGCGAGTTGCCGCTAGCGCAGGGGATTGAGTTCGATGTGTGAGTAGCAGCCAGTAGCCAGTAAGAAAGAGACACTTCGGCTGTACGAAAGGTCGTGCGCGACCGGCGGACCTTTCGATCTACCGGCCGCCAATGGATCGAGCTGCTGTAAACAACTCTCTGAAATCCGGTTCTTACCCGAATGTTATAAGGCCGACCTTAAAGTCCCTCCGCTTCCAGAGGGTTCAGCACCACCGCAATACGACATTTCCTGCGCAGGAAAGAGCTGTCGAAGGAGCCTGGTGAAGACTCCTTCTGATTGGAGGGTAGACGACACAGGAAAACAAAAGCTTCACGCTAAGGCGCAAGGCTCGCAAAGGAAAGGAGATAGATTTTTGTTTTTGCGTGTTACTGCTTGAGCTGCGGACCTGACTTATCCGCGGCTTGACGGAGGAGTCCGTCGGCGATGCCGCGAATTGCCTGCACGCCCTGGCTGAGAACGGGATCGTTCCCGGCGTATTGGAAGCGGACGTCTCCTTTCCAATCGACGAACATTATGTACGGCACCACGGGACGCGCGGTCTTATTCAAGTCGGCTAGCTTGATAACGGCATCGCTGCGCAGGTGAGCCACGGGAAACGGAAAGCGGTAGCGTTCCGCGTAGGGCAGCGCGTTAGCGGGATCGTCGTCGACGGCGAACGCGAGGACTTGAAATCCGCGCGATTGCCATTCGTTCTGCCACTGGCTGACGGTTTCGAGCATCTGGTGACAGGGCGGGCAATCGGTCTTCATCATGACGATCATCACCACTTTGCCGTGATACTTGGAAATGCGAATAGACTTACCGTCGGTCGCCTTGATGGGAAAATCTGCGCATGGGCGCGGCACGTGCTGCGCGAAGGCGGCACAGCAGAAGCTTACGAAAATCGCAAGGCGCCACATGTGTACGCTACTTGCCGGCGGGTTTGGTTTCGTATTGCGGACCCTTCTTTTCGGCCGCCTGACGGAGAAGTCCGTCGGCGATCTGGCCTAGATTTTTCTCCGCCGAGGCGAAAATGGGAGCGTCGCCGGGGTATTGGAAGCGGACGTTGCCCATCCAATCGACGAATAGGATGTAGGGGCACATGGGATGGCCGGTTTCCTTCAAATCGAGGAATTTGATGGCCGGCGCAGCATCGAGGTGTCCTACGGGGTACGGAAACCTATATCTTTCCGCAAACGGCTTCACCCCGGCGGGATTCGAATCGAGCGAGATGGCAACGGCCTGAAAGCCGCGCGGGCCGAAGTCCTTTTGCAATTTAGCCAAAAATTGCATCGTCTGGAGGCACTCGGGGCAATCCACGAGCATCATTTCGATCATCACCACTTTGCCGTGATATTGCGGGATGCGGATGGTTTTGCCGTCGCTGGTGACGATGGGCACGTCAGCGATGGCGCGCGGGGTGCGCTGCGCGAAACAAGCGGAGATCAGGCAAACGGAAAACAGAAGACGTCGAAGCATAACCATAGAATTTGAACGGGGCTTCTTTTATCTTAATTGATTTTCCACTTCCGCCAGCCAATCGGGGCGCTTCAGAACTTCGCGTGGACGGCTCCCATCGGGAGGGCCGATGATGCCTTCCCGCTGCATCATATCGAGAATCCGGGCGGCGCGGCCGTAGCCGAGGCGCAGGCGACGTTGGAGCGTAGAGGTGGACGCCTTGCCCATTTCGAGTACTACACGCACCGCGTCCTGATAGACGGGGTCTTCGCTGCCGTCAAACTCTTCACCTTCGGCGGGTTCTTCGTCGTCGGCCGGAGGCGCCATCAGGAAGGTCTTATCGTAGTCGGGTTCTGCTTGGCGCTTCCAGAATTCTACGACCTCGTTGGTTTCGGCTTCGCTCACGAAAGATCCGTGCACGCGGACCAGACGCGACGAACCCGGGGGCAAAAACAGCATGTCGCCGCGGCCTAGCAGATGTTCGGCGCCCATGACGTCGAGCACGGTTCGCGAATCGACGCGCGTGGCTACCCGGAAGCTGATGCGCGACGGGAAATTCGCTTTGATCAAGCCCGTGATGACGTCGACGCTGGGCCTCTGGGTTGCCAGCACGAGATGCATGCCGACGGCGCGGGCCATTTGCGCGAGGCGAGTGACGCTCTCTTCGACGTTGGCGCGTTCGAGCATCATGAGGTCGGCCAGCTCGTCGATCAGGATCAGGACGTAGGGAATTTCTTCCAGCTCATCGAGCTCCGATTCGTCGTCGAACAGGCTGCGCGGTTTGGCTTGTAACTGGCGCACTTTCTTGTTGTATTGATCGATATTGCGGACGCCCTGGGAGGCCAGGAGTTTCAGCCTGCGCTCCATTTCGAGGACGGCGTTGCGCAGGGCGTTGGTCGCTTTTTTCGCGTCCGTGATCACTGGCGTCAACAGGTGGGGGATGCCTTCGTAGAGGCCGAATTCCAGGCGTTTAGGATCGACCATGATCAAGCGCACTTGGTGCGGCGTGGCTTTATAAAGGATGGACATAATGAGCGAGTTGAGCATCACGCTCTTTCCCGCTCCGGTCGATCCAGCGATCAGAAGGTGCGGCATGGTGTCGAGCGCGGCCACCTTGATCCTGCCGTTGATGTCCTTGCCCAACGCGACCGTCAGCGGTGAGGCGGAGCTGTGAAACTCATCCGATTCGAGAATCTGGCGGAGGCTGATTACTTCGCGCTTGGAGTTCGGAACTTCGATGCCGACGGTCGGCTTGCCGGGAATGCGCTCGATTAAGATTGACTCGGCTTGCAGGCCGAGGCACAAATCTTCGGTTAGGGTGGTGATACGCGAATACTTTACGCCGGCTTCGGGCTTGAACTCGAAGGTGGTGACCACGGGTCCGGGATTGATCTGCGTGATGTTGCCCAGCACGTTGAACTCTTCAAACTTCGACTTAATGCGGGCCGCGGTTTCCTTGAGTTCCTGGCTGTCGAAAGCGGTTCGGGCGACCGGTTCCTGCAACAGGGTGGTGGGCGGCAAGCGGAAATCGGCCCGTCGTTTTCGCGGCGGGGGTTCGTGTTTGCCTGCCGATTTAGGAGGCGCGGCGGGCGGGATCTCGATCATCTGCTGCGCTACGGGTGTGGGCTCCAGCATGTGAATCGGAATATCTTCGATGGGAAAAGGCGACGAGGGAGTTTCTTCCCAAGGCGCGCGCTCCAGAGGATCGACGATGGGCGGCGAGTCGGATTGTTCGCGGACGCGGCGAGCGCGCGGAGCCTCGGCTTCCGGTTGGGGCGCTTCCTCTTGCGCGGCTCTCCGGCGAGCCCGCATTTCCGCTCGTTCTTTTGCCGCAATCACTCGCGATTCGCGCCAGGCACGGAAACGCGCCATGATCGCGGTGAACATATTTATGGGGATTCTAAACCAGCCGGGCAGGCGCGACATCTCGAAGGTCGAGACCAAATAGAGGGCGGCGATCCAGCAACCAGCTGTGAATAAGGCCGCTCCGGTGAGGTTCATCGTCGAGACTAAGTATTCCTCCAGCACGGAACCGAGAAGTCCGCCGGCCGGGACTCCTCCGGCGATGGGTTGCCATCCCGAAGCGAATCCGAACGCTGTACAGGTGGAGGCGAGGAGCAGTGCTGCGCCCAATACCTTGGCCCATTGGGCCTCGATGGGAGCCGAGCGGATCCACATCCACCCGAGGAGCAGGATCAGCGGTGGTACTGCATATCCGCCTAACCCGAGCGTTTGCAGCAGAAAATCAGCGAAGAACGCGCCGACATGGCCAGTCAAATTAACAGGCTTCGCTGCGCCGCTCACGGTGTTCCAAGAAGGGTCCAGCGGATTATACGAGACGAGACTAAAAAAAAGGAACAGTCCCGCAATTAGAAACAGAATCGCACCGGCTTCGTTGAGCCGTGGGTAACGCGTGGGTCCTAAATATTTCATCCGCCGCCAAAGCGGAAGAACGCAAGAGCGATTACTATTATGCCAAAAACGATGCGGTACGCGATGAAGACTCCAAATGTGCGCTGTCGGAGGAACTCCAGGAAGAAGCGGATGACGATGCATCCGGTGACGGCGCTTACCAGCATTCCAACCAGCATGGGCGTCTGCATTTCGTGCGGGATGCCGCCTTCATGCTTGTACAGATCGTAGAATTTCTTGAGCGCGATGCCGGCGACGGTCGGCGTCAGCAGCAGAAACGAAAATCGCGCAGCCGCCTGACGTTCGAGATTTCGAAACAGGCCAGCCGACATTGTGATTCCGCTACGCGAAACTCCGGGGATGAGCGCGAGCGCCTGCGCGACACCGATCACAAGCGCGTCCGCGGCCGATACGTGGCCCAAATCCTTCTGCTTACGCCCGGCATTCTCCGCCATCCACATAACGATGCCAATCAGGATCGCCATGGAGCCGATGACGTAGAGATTGTCCCGCACTACTCCTTCGATTTTCTTTTGAAATAGCAAACCTGCTACGCCGGCCGGAATGGTGGCCAGAGCGAGCAGCCACAGAAGTCCCCGATTGCGCTGGAGCCCCGAATCGCCTCCGACGCGCATGCCGAAGCCTTGGGCGATAATCTGCATCCAGTCGCGGAAGAAATAGAGGATTACCGCGGCAAGAGTACCCACATGCAAGGCGATATCGAACGCCAAGCCCTGCTCCGGCCATCCCAGGAGCTTCGGAATCACGATCAGATGGGCGGAGCTACTGATGGGCAGAAATTCGGTCAGTCCCTGGATAATGCCCAGGACGATCGCCTGCAAAAGGGGCATAAGTAGTTTAGGGTAGCGCAACCGCCGCGATGAAGGAGCGATGCTTACGGCGGAAAAGTGGATCGGGGCTTCCAAATCAGCAAAAGTGAGCCATTTGGCACACATTTTTATTGGCCATTTGGCGTATATCGCGGTATTCTAGAACCAATATGCGGGTGATTTGGGTGAATGCTGTCCTTACGGGGATTCTGCGCGCCGCCGCACAACCGGAGCGCAATTGCCAGAGCCGCCATCGGACCGGAGAAGCCGTGCCGATGGCTCTGGTGGCTTACGAATATTGCGGGCCTTGGGCGGGCTTCTATGGGGCCGCTCGAAAGCGATCGGAATAATTCGATGTACATTCTGATTGCGCTGGTGGCCGGGTCGGCTATCTATTCTCTGTTGTCCATTTTCGCGGCACTCCGGTTCCTGTCTACACGGCGGCCCGCGCCGTCGGCGATGGAGCCGATCAGCATTTTGAAACCTCTCGCGGGTCTCGATCCTGGCTTGGAATCGAACCTGCGAACCTGCTTTGAACAGGACTATCCCGCGTTCGAGATTTTGTTCGCGGTGCGCGATGCGGACGACCCATCCGTCCCGATCGTGGAGAGGCTGCGGCAGGAATATCCGCTGGTGCGGACCCGGTTGCTGATCACCGGCGAGCCTCCGTACGCAAACGCAAAGGTATTCAGTCTCGACTGCATGATGGCGGCGGCGGCGAACGATTTGCTGGTGATGAGCGATAGCGACATCCGCACGGATCGCAATCTTTTGCGAACGGTCGCCTTGGAATTTCAGGATCCGAAGCTCGGTATCGCCACTTGCCCGTACCGCGCGGTTTCCGGTCCGAGCTTTTGGTCGCGCATCGAGGCGATCGGCATGAATACCGATTTTCTCGCCGGCATTCTGGTGGCACGGTCGCTCGAAGGAATGCAGTTCGCGGTGGGACCCACCATCGCCGCGCGGAGAACCGCGCTTACATCGATCGGCGGCTTCGATCGCTTGAAGGACTACCTGGCGGAAGATTTCGTGATGGGAAAATTCGCCGCCGAAGCCGGTCTGGGGGTCATCCTATCGGCGGGCGTGGTGGAGCATCATATCGGCAGTACGGATTTCGCGCACAATGCGGCGCATCGCCTGCGATGGACCCGCAGCACCCGCCGTTCGAGGCCATGGGGCTACGCAGGCCAGCTATTCACGATGCCTATGCCGCTTGCAATCGCGCTGGTGGCCACGGACTTGTCCTATTGGCCGTTGGCGCTCGCCACGCTGGCCGTCCGTTTTACCGCCGCCTATGTCGTCTCCGCTCGCGTTCTGCATGTGAGGCTGACGTGGCTGCTGTTGCCAGTGGAGGATCTGGCCGTATTCTGTTTCTGGGTGGCGGGATTTTTCGGCAAGACGATTACGTGGCGGGGACGACGCTATAAACTCCACTCCGACGGCCGGTTCGAGCTTATCGGCGCCGCGGTATCTAACGAGGCTTAATCACGAGCGTGCTTTTGGCGTCCACTTTTCCGAACTGCATCGGAAAACTGGTGGCTCCGTAGTAGGCGCTCCACTGGTCCTTGTAATGCAGCGACAAGCGCTGCCCCGATTCGCCCACCGTGATATTTTGCATGGAACGGTCCAGATCGCTGAGATCGACAATCATCCGCATCGAGGGTCCCAAGCGGCGCGTGGTCTGCTTGATCGTGGTTGACGAGCCGCTCATCGGAATCGGGCCGATATTGAAATAGCTGCCGATGAGAGGCAGTTGGCCGCCAACGGGATGGACCATTTTCAAGGAGTTGTATTGGCCGTAATCCCAGCGCGAAATCTTCGAACCTTGGATTTTCGCGCCTTCCTCGACTGCATCTGCGAAACATTTCATTAATACCGCGTCGTAATCGGGAAACCATCCTTGAGGGCGTTCGCGCAGCAGCTTCTCGAGAACCGACGGAGACATCCCGAACTCGTAGGTCTGCCCGCTGCCCGGCGCGGCACGCTCCGCCACTGTTTTCCGAAGCTGCTGAAACACCAGCGTGACTACCATCGGCGTGGCCGTGCCCTTTTCCATTTGTCCGTTCCAGGAACGCAACAGATCCACTGCCGGTATCAGCGCGGGATTGGTCGCCTTCCGCGCGTCCCACGCCGCCAATATCTGCTGCGCGAGGAATTGCGAAAAGCTCGAATAGACATCCTTTTGGATTTCGAGCATCTGCTGCGGCTCCCATTTTGGGCGCCGGTCGAGCAGCGTGCGAATCTCCGTCGCACGATGGGGCGTTGCAAAATGTCCGTTCACGCGATACGGATAGTCCGCTGGAAATGGATTCTGATTCGCTGTGACCACGGCGCCGCGCGCGGGATTGTAGAAACCAGGAAGCTCGTCAAAAGGAATGATGCCGTCCCATTCACATTCTCCGGACGTTCCGTCGGCAGGCAAATCGCCGCCGCAGCCCTTCTTGCGAATGGGATTCCGGCCCGTGGCGTGATACCCGATGTTGCCCGCGGTGTCGGCGTAAACGAAATTCTGACCCGGCCCTGGAAACCGTCCTATCGCGGCTGTAAACTCTTTCCAGTCGTGGGCGCGGTTGATATCGAGAAACGGAAACTGGAAGGTCCCCGGATCCGCTGCTGCCCAACGGAGCGAATACTGATGATTCTCATCGCTTAGGAAGACTTGCCCGTGGCGCGTGATCCAGGTGGTCATTTCCACTGGCTTCGCGCCCCTTACGGCGATCACGTCACGCTCCAGCCGGGCTTGTTCCAGGTGGCCGCTAAACACGTATCGCCCGCTCTGCTGATCGAGATTTTCACGATACAGGTCCTGCACATCGAACCCCAGATTCGTGATGCCCCACGCGATATTTTCGTTATGCCCGATGATCACGGCGGGTACGCCCGGCAGCGAAACACCGGTGACGTTCAGTCCTGGCGAATGCAAATGGACCATGTACCAGGTGGAGGGAATTCCGAAGTCTAAATGCGGATCGTTCGCCAGGATCGGTTTTCCTGTCGCGGACCGCTCGCCCGACACCGCCCACGCATTTGAGCCTGGTTGCGGATCGAATCCCGTTCGTTCGGGGAATAAAAAATCGGCTTTCTCCGCGCCGCCGCGCTCGCGCATGTGGAGCTTCTGGATCTCCTCACGCCAGCTCGTCGTCAGAGTACGGAACATCTGGAGCCCGGCCAAAATCGAATCCCGCACCCGCCAGGGGCGCGGATCGTAATTCAACAGCGCGAACTCCAGGGGCAGTTTTCCGCGATGCGTTTCCAGGTAAAAGTTAACACCGCGTGCGTACGCCGTCAGAATCAACCGATCCGCCGCCGGCATGGACCGGTCCGCCTCGTCCGCGATCTGAGGAAGGCGTAAACGGCGCGCTTCCTGATCCGATTCGAGCGCTGCGTTGCCCACCACCTCCGCCAACTCGCCGCCAGCCAGCCGCCGGAGCGCGTCCATCTGCCACATGCGGTCCTGCGCCGTCGCGTAGGCTTGCAGAAAAACTGCGTCTTCCCAGGACGAGGCTTCGATGTGCGGCACTCCCAGCGCATCGCGAACGATCGTGGCTTTCGCGGAAACCGGTGCGGCGATCTCGCCTGACGTTTCGGGCAGCGGGCGCCACGCGTACCAATAAGCCGCTCCGAGTAGAGCAACGATCAAAACGGCTATGCTCAGATTGATCGCCCGGAGCAATGGAGAAGAGAATAACACTGCTCGATTGTACCGAACCGCCCATACAACACAGATGTCTCTGCGTCTGATTCTGCTCGTCGCCATTGTCCTGCTGAACGGCTTCTTCGCGTCCGCCGAAGTCGCGCTGCTTTCGGTTCGCCGTTCCCGTCTGAACGAATTGGCGGAGCGCGGCAATGCCGCTGCCCGCGCGGCTCTTGGACTGCTCGCGAACCCCAGCCGCTTGCTCAGCGCGACGCAGGTGGGCGTGACGCTCGCCAGCCTGGGCCTCGGCTGGGCGGGCGAAGATACCGTCTATCAGATCCTTCTCAATATTCTTTCTCCCGTAATCACTCCCGCGACGACTCACTGGCTGCATGTGCTCAGTTTCGCGCTGGCGTTTCTCTCGATCAGCTTCGTTCACGTGGTGATCGGCGAGGTGGTGCCGAAGAATCTGGCGATTGAGAAAGCGGATCGTCTGGCGCTGCTGATGGCGCCCGCGCTGCTGGTTTTTCTGCGCATCTCCGCGCCGTTCGTTTATGTGATCGAGCGCGCCGCCTCCGCGCTGGGAAGCGCCATCGGATTGCACGGCGGACACGGCGGGGGCGGCCATTCCCCCGAAGAACTGGCGTTTATCGTCGAATCCAGCAGGCTCTCCGGTCATCTCGAAGACTTCGAAGAGGACGCGATTCAGAAGCTGCTCGAGATGAGAGAAGTGAACGCGCGCCAGATCATGACGCCGCGCATGGAAATCACGTCGGTGTCCGTCGATGCGTCCCTCGACGAACTGTTGCGGATCACCCTGGAGCACAAATACTCACGCCTGCCGGTCTACGAAGGCAAGCCCGAGCACATCATCGGGATCGTCCATTATAAAGACCTGGTCCGCGCATGGCAGGAACGCAAATTTGCCGCCGACCGCCGTATTCCGCCGCGCCCTTTTCTACTGCGCCGCTATTTGCGCGACGTGCTTGTCGTGCCCGAAACGAAGCCTCTCAACCAGCTAGTCGATGAATTTCGCAAGAAACACGCGCACCTGGCGATGGTGGTCGATGAGTTCGGGACCATCACCGGACTGGTGACGCTCGAAGACGTGCTGGAACAAATTTTCGGGGAAATCGGCGATGAGCATGACGTGAGGCGCCCTCTTCCCATCGCCGGCGCACCCGTTATCGAAGTCGACGGAAGCACCAGCATCCGCGATCTGGCATCGCAATACGGAGTCGAACTGCCCGGCGATGCCGGCTTCGAAACGCTGGCCGGATTTCTGCTGTTCCGGCTCGGCTATATTCCGGGGCCCGGCGAATCGGTGACTTACGGCTCCCGAACATTCATCGTGGAAGAAATGGATCGCAACCGGATTGCGAAAGTGAAGATCATCACCGCGCGCGCCCCCGATCTGGAGGCCAAACCATGACCGATCTCCTCTCCGAGATTCGCGCGGAACTCGATCGTCTTGCCGATCCTCGCGCCGCGGACAGTGCGCAGCGCTTCTTCAAGGATCAGCACGTCGAGCATCAGGGCGTCACTGCACCACAGATCCAGCGGGTCGCTCGCGATTTTTATCCTCGCGTCAAGAAAATGTCCGTCGCCGACCGAGATCGCCTTTGCACCGCGCTTTGGGCCAGTCCCAATCATGAAGAAGGAGCGCTGGTCTGCTATCTGTATCGCCGGTTCGCGAAACAATGCGGAGCTCGCGAGTTCGCATTATTCACGCGCTGGCTGGATCGGTACGTCAAAAACTGGGCTCACACCGATGGCCTCTCGCTGTGGCTGCTAGGCGCGTCGATCGCCAATGACGCGGCGCTGATCGACAAGCTTGATGCGTGGACGCATGCGAAAAACCGTTGGAAGCGCCGCGCCGCGGCGGTCGCGTTAGTCTATTCCGCCAAGCGCGGCGAGCACACGCGCCCGATCCTCCGCATCGCGGCTCCGCTCATCGAAGACCAGGATGACATGGTGCAAAAAGGCGTCGGCTGGCTGCTCAAAGAAACATATCCGAAGCGGCCGGCCGAAGTCGTACGTTTTCTGATCGCCCGGCGTGCCAAGACAACTCGCCTGGTTCTGCGTTACGCCGCCGAAAAGATGACGGCAGCCGACAAAGCTCGCGTTCTTGCTCGCGGGTGATTACTGTTCGGCCGAAGTGGTGCCGTTCGCCGCGGGAGGCGTCTTCTTTAGCACGTATTTGCTGTACCAGTTGAGATAGCGTTCGTACCGGTCCTTCACATAACTGGGCCGGGAGATGCCGTGGAATTCGTTCGGATAAATCACGAGTTGTGTTTCGATACCCAGACTCCGCAGCGCCTGGTACATTTGCTGTCCGCCTTGCACCGGCACGTTGAAATCGCGCTCGCCGCCTAGAAATAACGTCGGCGTCGTGATGCGGTCCGCGTGCAGGAACGGGTAGGAAATCTTCACATAAGTTTCCCAGCCCTTCGCGGTCCACGGCGGCCCGATTTCGTAATCGTATTGCAGAATGTACTGGTCGGTCCCGTAGAAGGAAACCGTAAACGCGGTTCCGGCGCCGCTGGTGGCCGCTTTGAAACGGTGATCAGTCGCGATCATGTAGTCCGTCAGAATGCCGCCGTAGCTCCAGCCGCCGACGCCCAGTTTTTCCGGATCCGCCACGCCCATCTTGATCACATGATCGACGCCCGCGATTAAATCCTCGACCTCTAAATGTCCCCAATCCGCCCAAATCGCGTAGGAATGTTTCTGGCCCCGCCCCGAACTGCCGCGATAATTCACCGCCAGCACCGCGTAACCATTCGCCGCAAATACCTGCCGCTCCACGCTGAATTGATGCGCGTCCTGACCGTTCGGTCCGCCATGAATCCGTAGCAAGAGAGGAACTTTGGTGCCTTTCACGTATCCGACGGGATACGTCAGCAAGCCGTGAATCTCCGTGCCGTCCTTGCTTTTGAAGCTCACCTCTTCGGTCGGCGGAATATCCAACTGCGCGAACAGCTCGTCGTTCTGGTGCGTCAACTGGCGCAGCGATCCGCCCTGCACCGCATAAATTTCGCTGTGCCTTGAATCTCCACCCGATAGCACCGCGGAGCATCCCGCGGCAACGGTTGGATTGGATACCACTACCGGCGTCGCCATCAATCTTTCCGCGCTTCCGCCCGAAACTGGAACGCGAACCGGATATACATTGCGGTCGTCGGTCACCAATACCGTCAGCGATTTTCCATCGGCGCTCCAGCGCGGCGATGAAACTCCGCGATCCAGGTCCTTCGCCGCGCCCACCAGCATCGGCGCGGAGCTTCCATCGGACGGTACCACGGCGAGCCTCTCCATCCCGTAGGCGCTGTATTTCTTCTCGTCGCCGATCAAAAACGCGATCCATTTCCCATCGGGCGACCATTCGAGCCGCGACCGTCCTGCCCGCGTGTCGTTCTTCGTCAGAGCCTTCTCCGCCACGCCCGCCTTGGCTTCCGCGACATAAACCTGGGCTTCCGGATTTCGATCCGAATCCGGATCGTGATTGCTCGAGAACGCGATCCACTTTCCGTCGGGCGACCAGACTGGGCCCGCTTCGTCTGAACTCTTCTGCGTCGTCAGACGCTCCAGCTTCTTCGTCGAGATATCGAACAGGTAAATGAAGCTGTGGCGTCCGCTCAGCAGATATCCCTGCACATCCTGCTTGAACTTGTAGCGGTCGATCACGATGGGCTTCGGCGTTTTCGGCTTGGCGGGAGCATCGCCCGGTTCGGACGCATCCGGATCGGGGTCGCCGACGACCAGGGCAAGCTTGGTTGAATCGGGGGACCATTCGTAGCCTTGCAACCGGCCCTTTACATCGGTCAACTGCATCGCCTCGCCGCCCGCGCGAGGCAATAGCCACACCTGGCTGCCCTTCGCTTTTCCAGGGCGCGACGAGGTGAACGATAAATACTTCCCGTCGGGACTCCACCTGGGCGATGATTCGCTATCGGTGCTCGAAGTCACTTGACGGTCGGTCTTGCCGTCATAGCTGATCATCCATACGTGCCCGCTCGATTTGTCCTCTTTCGCATCGATCATCGATACCGTGTACGCCACCCACTGCCCATCCGGCGAACACTGCGGATCGCGCACTTCGCGGAGCTTCGCGAGATCGTCGAGCTTAAGGGGTCGTTTCGCCGGTTGCGCCCACAGGGAGGCAATCGACAACAGAACAATCAAGGTTCGGGAACTGGACATGAGGACCAGTTTACACCCGTGCTAGCATTCGTTCATGTTGCGACAAATTATCCTGTTGCTGGCCGCCGCGACGTTGGCTGCCGCCCAGAAACTCGATGGATTCGATACGTTCGCCAACCAGGAACTGCGCGACTGGAAGTGCGACGGTTTCGCCATCGCTGTGGTGCAGGACGGCAAGGTGATTCTTTCAAAGGGCTACGGTTTGCGCGACGTAAAGAAAAATCTGCCGGTGACAGAGAAGACTCTGTTCGCCATCGGCAGCGCGACGAAGTCGTTCACGGTAACCTCGCTCGGTGTGCTGGTCGATCAAGGCAAGCTCGATTGGGACAAGCCTGTTCGCGATTATTTGCCGGATTTCAAGATGTGGGATCCGTTCGCGACGGAGCGCATGACTCCGCGCGACCTGGTGACGCACCGTTCCGGCCTGCCTCGGCACGATTTGATGTGGTACAACTCTCCCTTCACGCGCCAGGAGTTGTTCGAACGCCTTCGATACCTGGAGCCCAACAAGGATTTTCGGACCACCTTTCAGTATCAGAATCTGATGTTCATGACCGCCGGTTATTTAGCCGGACACGTCGCCGGAACGACTTGGGAGCAGCTTGTTCGCAAGGTGATTTTCGAACCACTCGGTATGAACAGCTCGAATTTTTCCATCACGGAGTCTCAGAAATCCGCCGATTTTTCGCAGCCCTATCAGGTCGTGAACGACGTCGCGACGGATATTCCGTTTCGCAATATCGATTCCATTGGTCCAGCGGGTTCGATCAATTCGAATCTCGAGGACATGACGAAATACGTCATGATGCACCTGGCGAAAGGGAAAGGCGTAGTCTCGGCGACGAACGAAATGCAGATGATGACGCCGCACATGGCGATCCAGGCGCCTTCGCCGGACAAGGAGCTGGGCGACCTCGCCTACGGCATGGGATTTTTTGTGACCAGCTATCGGGGCCACAAATTCGTTCATCATGGCGGGAATATCGACGGTTTCAGCGCACTGGTGGCGTTCCTTCCGCAGGATAATATCGGCCTGGTGATTTTGACCAATCAGAATTCGAGCCCTTTGCCGGCGGTGGTTGCCTATAACGTGTGGGACCGGCTGCTCGGCATGGATCAGGTCGATTGGACCGCGCGTGTCAAGCTGCAACGGGCAATGACCAAGGCATCCGAGCAGGACGCCAAGCGCAAAGGCTACACGACGCAGCGCACCGGCACTCATCCGTCCCACGAGCTCGCGGAGTATGCGGGCGAGTATGAACATCCTGGCTACGGAATCGTGAAAATCGAATTTGCGAGCGGTGCGCTGAAGATCGATTATCACGGACTCGGCGGCGTGTTGTCACATTTTCATTACGATGTTTTTGAGGTCCCGAAGGATGAGATGAATCCTTTTTCGGAAGAGAAAGTGCAGTTCCACAGCAGCCTCGCGGGCGAGATCGACTCGCTGGGGATTCCCTTCGAATCGACACTCAAAGACATCACGTTCATCAAGCTGGGCGATCGCAGCATGATGCAGAAGACTTTCCTTCAGCCTCTCACGGGGGACTATCAACGCGGTCCGTTGCTAGCCGCCATTTCCATGAAAGGCGACTCTGCGTTGACGCTCACGCTGCCCGGTCAGCCGGTCTACAACCTGGTCCCGGTGCACGGAACTAAGTTCAATATCAAAGAACTGAACGGATATAGCGTGGAATTCAAAGGCGACGATTTAGTGTTCTATCAACCGAGCGGAACGTTTTCCGCGACAAGGAGAAAATGATGTTTGATCTGACAGGCCAAGTTGCCGTCATCACCGGATCGACCAAGGGAATTGGGCGCGCGATCGCGGAGGAAATGGCGCGGGCAGGATCGAAAGTGGTCATCTCCAGCCGCAAGCCCGAGGCTTGTGAAGAGGTCGCAGCGGCGATCGTCAAAGAGGGCCACGAGGCGATCCCGATTGCCTGCCACATCGGGCGCCGCGCGGATTGCGAGGCGTTGATCGCGGAAACCCGCGCGAAATGGGGCAAGATCGATACATTGATTTGCAACGCGGCCATCAATCCTTATTACGGGCCGATGACCAATCTCTCCGACGAGGTCTTCACCAAAGTGATGGAGACAAATGTCCGGAGCAATCTGTGGCTGGCGAATCTGGTGCAACCGGAAATGGCGGCGCGGCGCGACGGCACGATCATCGTCGTATCGAGCATCGGCGGACTGAAAGGGACCGATATTTTGGGAATCTATGCGATCTCGAAAGCTGCCGATATGCAGCTTGCAAGAAATTTGGCGGTGGAGTGGGGTCCGGACAATATTCGCGTGAACTGCATCGCGCCGGGGCTGGTAAAGACGGATTTTGCCCGCGCGTTGTGGGAGGATCCGGGATTGCGAAAGGGATCGGAGGATCGAACCGCGCTGCGCCGCATCGGCGACCCAGAAGACATTTCGGGAGCTGCCGTATTTCTAGCATCGCGCGCAGGCCGGTGGATCACCGGACAAACCATCGTGATCGACGGGGGAAGGACCATCGCATGAAAGCCGCTCTGTTACGCGAATTTGCAGGACCAATCGCGATTGAACAGGTAGAAACGCCAAGCCCCGGTCCGGGCGAGGTGCTGATTAAAGTTCAAGCTTGCGGCGTGTGCCACTCCGATCTGCATTTGGCGCAAGGCGATTGGGACATGCTGCGCGGGATCACGAAACTGCCGCTCATCGGAGGGCATGAGATCGCGGGTGTCGTGTCCTCAGTCGGCGAAGGCGTGACCGATTTGAAGATCGGCGATCGCGTCGGAGTACCGTGGCTGCACTGGACCTGCGGCGAGTGCGAGTACTGCTGCGCGGGCCGAGAAACGCTTTGCGGAAAACAGAAAATCACCGGCTGCACGGTCGATGGCGGATTTGCGGAATACGTCAAAGCTCCTGCGTCGCATACCGCGAAGCTGCCGGACGCTCTGAGCGCGGAAGAAGCCGCGCCGCTGCTGTGCGCGGGACTCACAGTTTATAAAGCGCTGAAGAATTCCGGGCTCGCGAAAGGCGAAAGGCTCGCGGTGTTCGGGGTTGGCGGACTAGGACATCTCGCGGTTCAGATCGGCCATGCCATGGGCGCGCAGGTCTGCGCGATTGATATCGCGGATGACAAACTCGAGCTGGCTCGATCGTTGGGTGCGGAATGGACGGTGAACGCGGCGACCGAACAGGTTCCGAAAAGACTTCGGACAATTGGTGGGGCGCATGTCGCGCTGGTCACCTCCGCAAGCGCCGCCGCATACGAAACCGCCCTCCGATGCCTGCGGAAAGGCGGCACGCTGGCAGTGGTGGGAATGCCGAACGAGCCGTTCAAAGTGTCCGCGGTCGCGCTGGTTGCGGGCGAAACCAGAATCGTTGCGTCGGCGGTCGGAACCCGCGAAGACTTGCGAGAGTTGTTCGAACTAGTCGGGAAATTTCCGATTCGCTGCCATGTGGAGACGCGCGGACTGGAGGCGCTCTCGGCGGTATTCGATGAAATGAAACGCGGCGCACTGCTCGGGCGAGTTGTGCTCGTTCTATAGCAGGATGTACGTCACGATCGCGATCGCAGCGAGTTTGTTCACGTCGTCAAAAATGTCGATGCGCGACACGCAGAGAGTCTTTCCCGCCCGCACCAGGTAGGCCCTGGCGACCGCTTTCTCTCCCATGATCGGCCGCAGATAGTTGACCTTCAGCTCGGTCGTCGTGCAATTCGTCGGCTTGCCGAAATGATGCTCGATCGCGTGCCACGCCGCTTCATCGGCGATGGTCGCCGTAATGCCTCCGTGCAAGACGCCTTGCGAATTGAGAAACTCCGGCGACAAAGGGAAATGAACCGTAACGCCGTCCGCGTGTCGTTCGGTAACGCGCAGCTTCAAGTGATTTTCAAAAGGCATCGTCGGGAGTCTTCACTTTACAATAGATATGTGAACTTTGCCCCGGTGCCCGAACAGCTCGCTTATATCAGGAAAGGATTTTCAGAAATCATTCGCGAAGAGGATCTGAAGGATCGCCTGGAGAAGTCTCTCAAAACGGGGAAACCCTTGCGCGTGAAGGCCGGTTTCGATCCTACAGCTCCGGATCTGCACCTCGGTCACACCGTTCTGCTACGAAAGATGAAGCACTTTCAGGATCTCGGCCACACGGTGATCTTCCTGATTGGCGACATGACCGGCCTGATCGGCGATCCGACCGGCCGCAATATCACTCGTCCCCCGATGACGCGCGAGGAACTAAATCGCAATGCGGATACATACAAATCCCAAGTCTTCAAAATCCTCGATCGCGAAAAAACCGAGCTGAGATTTAACAGCGAGTGGCTGGAGCCGCTGAAATATGAAGACATCGTCCGGTTATGCGCCAAATACACGGTCGCGCGTATTCTGGAGCGTGACGATTTCGAGAAACGGCTGAAGGAGAACACACCAATTTCGATGCATGAGTTGCTGTATCCGCTCGCGCAGGGATACGATTCCGTGATGCTCGAATGCGATGTCGAGCTCGGAGGCACGGACCAGAGATTTAATCTTCTCGTCGGCCGCGAACTGCAACGCGACGTAGGTCAGGCTCCGCAGATCGTCGGGACTGTGCCCCTGCTTGAAGGCACGGACGGCGTGGAGAAAATGTCGAAGTCGAAGGGAAATTACATCGGCATCACCGAAGCTCCGAAAGTGATGTTCCGGAAAGTCATGGGCATCAGCGATGCCCTGATGTGGCGCTATTGGGAACTTTTAACCGATGCGACCCTTCCCGAAATCGCCGCGATGAAGGCGCGCGAGCCGATGGAAGTGAAGATGGAACTGGCTGCCCGGATCGTCGCGGATTTTCATTCGACGGCCGAAGCGGCTCAGGCCGGCGAAGATTTCAATCGCGAGGTGCGGCAGGGCGGTGAGCCGTCGGACATCGAAACAACCGAGTACGGCGCACCGGGAGAAATTCGCGTGCCCCAGATGCTCGCCGCCGTCGGGCTTGCGCCCACCCGAAGCGAAGCGGAGCGCCTGCTAAAGGCCGGTGCAGTCGAGATCGATGGAACACGCAGCATCGATCTCAAATGGCTGGCCGAGGCGGGCACGCACACTATTCGCGCCGGAAAAAAGTGGAAGAAAATCACTGTCCCAGCGTGAAAATCACATCGATAGGCGCGATTACTTCCACCGCCTGCCCATTCAAAAGCGTGGGACGGTAGATCCACTGCCGCACCGCGTCCAACGCCGCCTTCACCAGTAGAGGATGTCCGCTCACCACTTGTAATTGCTGAATCGTTCCATCCTTCGCGATCACTCCAACCAGTTGCACCGTGCCCGACACGCGAGCCTGACGGGCTAGCGGCGGATAAACCGGCACCACTTTCTTCGTCAGCTTCGCCGCCTGTACATCTCCACCGATAGACACCGGCTTCGCTGGCGCCGGCGCAGCCTCAACGGCCCTGGGCTTCGCCGGCGGGATTGGTTCGCGAAAAAACTGGCCGATGGAAGGCACGCCCGTGCCTCCAGGAACTCCGTTCTCTGCGCCACCGGAAAATTGAGGCGGTGCTTCCACTAAACCGACGTCCGGAATTTGAGAAAGATTCGCCACGTGCGTAGGCGTATAGATCCTCGCACTCGCGAACACGTTGTGCGACGCCGGCGAGGACGCTGAGGTCTGGACTTGCCGCACTGGGGCCGGCGGTGGAGGCAAAGGCAGCGATAGAGGAACGAATAGACGCACGTCCGGCAGGCGTTCGCTAAAGATCAGCGGAATCGCGATCAACACGCCGACTAGCAGCGTCTGCGCGGTGAGCGACGCGGCCATCGCCCCGGTTTTCTTGCCTGCCGCGTGATCGAGAAGCAGTGATTGCTCGAACATGCCTCTGTAGACAACACGGGCGCTGGAAAGTTCCCGGAGTTTTATTCGATGATGCGGCCGTCGCGCATGTGTACCGTGCGATGACCGTAGGCGGCCGCTTCAGGATTGTGCGTGATCATGAGGATCGTTTGGCCTAAACGATTGTTGAGGTCGCGCAAAATCCCAAGGACTGCCGTGGAATTCTCCGTGTCGAGATTCCCCGTGGGTTCGTCGGCCAGCAGAATCGCGGGACCATTGACCAGCGATCTCGCAATCGCGACTCGCTGCTGCTCGCCGCCCGAAAGTGCGCGCGGCTTGTGATGCATGCGCTCCCGGATTCCCAGCAGAGCCAGAATCTCTTCGAACTGCGGGTCGTGATCCACTTTGTTCCCGGCAATATCGCGCGCGATCGCGATATTGTCCTCCGCCGTCAGTGTCGGCAGGAGATTGTATTTCTGAAACACGAAGCCTACAGTTTTCTTGCGCAGATCGGTGCGCTCCGCGTCAGTCATCTTGAGCAGATCCCGACCGTCGATATGAACGGTGCCCGAAGTGGGAGGGGTGAGACCTCCAAGAATATTGAACAGCGTTGATTTGCCGGAGCCGCTTGGCCCCACCACGGATAGAAACTCGCCGCGGCCGACCGACAGACTAACGCCGCGCAGCGCGTGCACGTCGATTTCGCCGGTGCGATAAGTCTTGGTGAGGTCGCGGATCTCAATCATAGGAGAGCGCCTCAATGGCGTCCTGTCGCGCGGCCTTGAACCCCGGAATCAGCGCGCCAATCAGGGATCCGGCGAGAGCAAGCGCAGTGGTAATCGGCCACCACTTCGTGACGATCAGCATCGGAAAAGTCGGGGCAAACGCACGCAACAAAGCTTGAGCTCCATAGGTCATGAGAATACCGGCGATGGAGCCGAGGATCGCGAGCACCGCGGTCTCCCGCAGCAGAATCCCCATGATGTACGCGGGCGATCCGCCGAGCGCCTTCAGAATTCCGATTTCGCGCGTGCGTTCGAGCACTGCCGTATACATGGAAAGGGAGACCACCAAGAATCCAACGACTACGGCAATGCCGATGACGACTTTCGTGAAGTTTTCGATCAGGGGAAGATTATTCGCGGTCAGAAGCGAGGTCATCTCGTCCATCGAATAGACGGGGTAACCGTCAAGCTTCTGCTTCAGTGCCGCTATCACAGCGGGAATATTCGCCGGGTCGTCGACCTTGACCCACACGACCGATATCTTCCCGGTCTGCGAGTACTCTTCCTGGAGGGGCTCGATTTGCGCAAACATGCGCGAAAGCTTGCCGGACTCGACCACACCCGTAACCATCCATTTATTACCGAAGTTCACAGTCGAGCCCACGTGAAGATGATCGGTCCGAGCTTCTACATCGTCTACGACGAGTTCGTGCGGACCTTTGAACGGACCGCCCTCAAGATAGCGAAAACCGCCGCTGATGGCGTTGAATTCGTCGGGGTGAATCCCGGCAACTGCCGTAAACGGAGGCGCAACCGGCTGCATGAGAGTGCCCGTGGCGATGGTGACGTGCGGCTCCTGCCGGATAACGTTAACCACCTTCTCCAGCATGTTCACACCGGATAAACTGAACACGGAACTACCGGGCGGACGCACGACGACATCCGCGCCAGTTCCACGGGACCGGTCCGACATGTCGGCAGTGACGCCTCGGCTGACGCCGACTAACGAGAGGATCATTGTGACCCCCACACCGATCAGGATTGCGCTGAGGAGAGTACGCACCGGGCGGTGCTTCAGGTTCTCAAAGACGAGACGATTGACCAATTTCCTAGTCTAACAGCCACGCCGAATTTACGATAGCCAAGGCCGCCAACGCCGCTGTTTCGGCGCGAAGAACCAGCGGACCCAGCGATACCGGCGCCCACTGCGCGGCGATGAACTCGGATCGCTCCTGCTCCGTCCATCCGCCTTCCGGTCCGATTAACAGCGCGACCGTGTCCTGGGGATCGCGCGCCGCAGGCAAGGCTCCTTTTAGGGGCCGAACCGCAGGATTTTCGTCCAGCGCGAATCGGTACGTGGCTTCACGATGCAGGGTGTCCCGCAGCGGTTCGGGCTCCGCGACCTCGGGTAAAAAGGCTCGCCGCGCCTGCTGGCTGGCTTCGAGAGCGATGCGCCGCCAGCGTTCCACGCGTTTATGCGCGGCCCGTTCCAGGCCGCGTTCACTGCGGATCGTCTCCACCGGCACGATTTCGGCTACGCCCAACTCAGTCGCTTTCTCGATCATCCATTCGAAATGATCGAACTTGATCAACGCCGCGCACAGCACCAGGCGCACCATGGGCGCGGGCGGCGCCAGCTTTTCGATAGTGCGAAACGCGACGTGCTCCTTGCGCGCCGTCTCAATCTCTGCGAGATAAACGTTCCGGTTATCGGAAATCTCATAGCGTTGTCCCGCTTCGACTCGGAGAACGCGGGTCAGGTGGCGGGCGTCGTCGCCGGAAATCTCGGCTCGTCCGCTGCGCACCTCGTCAACAAAGAACCTGCGGCGCATACTATTCTGTATTCTTCATGATTTCGCATCTGCGTGGGGCGCTGCTCGAAAAACATCCGAACCTCGTGGTGGTCGATGTTCACGGCGTCGGCTATGAGGTCACCATTCCGGTGTCGGTCTATTCCTCACTTCCGGCCGCAGGTTCTGAGGTCGCGCTGCACATCCATACCCACGTCCGCGAGGATGCCTTGTCGCTGTTCGGATTCGTTTCTTCGGCTGATAAAGCGCTGTTCGAGAAATTGATCTCCGTCAGCGGCATCGGACCGAAGCTGGCGGTAACAGCCCTCAGCGGACTCGCGTCGGCGGACCTGATCGCCGCGATACGCTCCGGCGCGCTGGACCAACTTGTAAAGATCCCAGGCGTCGGTAAAAAGACCGCGGAGCGCATGGTCCTGGAACTGCGCGACAAGCTCGATTTTATCGGCCTGCCCGCCCGCGTCTCCGGCGTCGCGGCCCCGCAGAGCAGTTTCAGCGCCGTCGAAGAAGACACCATTTCCGCGCTGATGAATTTCGGATCGACCCGAGCGTCGGCGGAAGCCGCGGTGACCAAAGCCCGGGCGGCGGAAGGCACGAACGATTTCGACGCCCTGTTCCGAAGAGCCTTGAAGCTATTGAGATAAGAGATCGCTGCACGCACGACTTTTTCAGCAATCTCTTTAGTCTGTGTAAACTAAAACTTCATGCGAGAGCAGGGCATCGTATCCGCAACGTTACGCGACGAGGAGAAACAGTTCGAAGCCGCGCTACGCCCCAGCAGGCTCGCCGACTTCGCCGGTCAGCCGAAAATAAAGGAAAATCTATCCATCGCCATCGAGGCGGCGAAGAAGCGCGGTGAGGCCATGGATCACGTCCTGCTCTACGGTCCGCCCGGGCTGGGTAAAACGACCCTGGCTGGGATCATCGCCGCGGAGCTTGGTGTCGGTATCCAGCAGACCTCCGGCCCGGTGTTGCAAAAGAAGCTCGATCTCAGCGGCATCCTCACCCACATCAATGAGCGCGAAGTTTTTTTCATCGACGAAATTCACCGCCTGCTTCCCGACATCGAGGAAATGATTTATTCCGCGCTCGAAGATTTCCGCATGGATATTCTGATCGGCACCGGCCCCGGCGCCCGCACGCATTCGATGGAGATCAAGCACTTCACCGCCATCGGAGCCACCACGCGTCAAGGCATGATCAGCGCGCCTTTGCGCGGCCGTTTCGGCCTGGTGCTGCGTCTGAATCCATACGAACCTGCTGAGCTAGGCAGCATCGTGCGTCGTTCCGCGCGGCTCCTCGAAGTGGAGATCGATGGTGAAGGCGCTTCGGAAATCGCGCGTCGCGCCCGCGGGACTCCGCGCATCGCGAATCGATTGCTCCGCCGCGTTCGCGATTACGCACAGGTGCGCGCGTCAGGCCGCGTCGATCTCGAGGTCGCCAAGAAAGCCCTCGATCTGCTCGAAGTGGACCCGCTCGGCCTCGATGAAATTGACCAGAAGATCATGATGACCGTGCTCGAAAAATATGGGGGAGGTCCGGTTGGTTTGAACACCATCGCCGCGTCGATCGATGAGGAATCGGACACCATCGAAGAAGTTTACGAGCCCTATCTGATGCAGCTCGGATTTCTGGATCGCACCCCGCGCGGCCGTATGGCCACCGATCGCGCCTTCGAATATTTTAAGGTGCCGCGGCGAGTCCGCGGCATTCAGAACAGCCTGTTTTGAAACTGGTCTACCTAGCGCTCGGCTCCAATCTCGGCGACCGCGCCGAAAATCTGCGTCTCGCCCGCGAACAGATCGAGGCTCCGGATCTCCACGTTCTCCGCGCCTCGTCTATTTACGAAACCGCGCCGCGCGACGTCGAAGATCAACCGTGGTTCTTGAATCAAGTCCTGGAGTGTGAAACGGATTTGTTTCCCCGTCAGTTGCTAGGCCGGTTGCAGAAGATTGAGAGAAAAATGGGCCGGAAACGGACCATCGCGAAGGGTCCGCGCGAAATCGATCTCGATATCCTGTTGTTCGGTAACGCTGTGGTGAAGGCGCCCGAGCTCGAAGTTCCTCATCCGCGATTGCCCGAAAGACGATTCGTATTGGAGCCGCTCACAGAGCTCGCGCCGGACAAAAAACATCCCGGCACTCGGCGCACCATGCGGGAGATGCTGGCGCGAGTCATGGATCAGAAGGTGAAAAAGCTACAGAAAGGTGTATAATTCTTAGGATTTGTGGAGGTCATGTGAAACGGACTTTGTTTACCGCGATAGCAATGTTTGCCCTCGTGGGTCTGATGCGAGCCGACGAGTTGGAAGATTCCTACGCGAAGCTGAAAGCGACGGTTGAGAAGAAGGATGCCGACGCGGTCAAGGCGGATGCAGCCGCGACCAACAAACTCGCGCAGGTTTTGGTGAACGCCCCGCAGCCGTCCGACGCGGCGGAAGTTGACAACTGGAAGCAGCGCGTCCAATACGGCAAGGAAGTCGCCGCCTACTCCGAATACGCGCTCGCCTATGTCGCGACCACAGTGGAAGGCCCGAAGACCATTGAGCTGGTAGACGCCCTCATCGCGCAGAATCCGAAAAGCAAATATCTCGATACGTGTACGTCCGCCTATTTGGCGGCGCTCGGCAAGAGCGGTGCCGCGAAACAACTCGAAGGCATGAAGAAGATCGTAGACGGCCGTCCTGAGAACGAGGTCGCGCTTGCCGCCCTCGCGGAGGGCATCATGAGCAAGAGTCCGGATGCCGCTCTGCGTTACGCCAACACTCTGATCAGGCTCAAAGGCGCCGGGCTCGCGACCGGGTATTATGTCGCCGGCGTGATCAATGGCGCCAAGACGGCCTGGATCGATTGCGATCGCGATCTGAAGGCCGCGCTGCCTCTGGTCCACGACAACTACAAGCTCGGCATCATGTATTTTTATCTCGGCTTGGCGAATTACCAGCTCGGCAAGATGACCATGGATCGTCCCAAGATGCAGATCGGCCTCAAATACAGCCAGCAGTCCGCGGCCCTTGCCGGTCCCATGAAGGATCAGGCCTATCACAATGTCCTCGCGATCCAAAACGAGTTGGGCCACAAATAGGGAACCGCGGCACTCGCGCTAGTGAGGCACAATAAGGATGTACCCTTATGAACCTCCGCGCGCGCGCCTTAGCGCTTGCTGCCAATGCCTGTTTGTTGAGCTTAGGCGGCTGCATGGTCGGCCCGAATTACTCCAAGCCCCCGGTCCCGATCGCGCCCGCGTTTAAGGAAGCTCCTCCCGCGTCCTTCAAGGAAGGCGACGGATGGAAGACGGCCCAGCCCAACGATCAGATCTTGCGCGGCGATTGGTGGACCATGTTCAACGACCCGCAGCTCAACGCGCTCGAAGTCCAGGTCGAGCAGGCCAATCAAACGTTGCGCGCCGCCGACGCCAATTATCGAGCCGCCCGCGCCGCCGTCATGTTCGCGCGCGCCGGCCTGAAACCGAGCATCACCACGGCGCCCGGCATCGAAGCCATTCACGAATCGGTCGGCAAAACCAGCGACGGCCAGATCGTGCGTGCCGGCCCCGGTAGTTTCACTCTGCCTATCGATTTCAATTGGGAAATCGACCTCTGGGGACGCCTTCGCCGCGCTGTCACCTCAGCCGCCGAGCAAGCCGAAGCCAGCGGCGCCGATCTCGAAAACGCCCGCCTCAGTCTCCACGCGGAGCTCGCCATCGACTATTTCGAACTGCGCAGCGCCGATGCTCAGGAGAAACTGCTGGACGAAACCATCCGCGCCTACACCCGAGCCCTTCAGCTTACGCAGGACCGCTACGATGGCGGAGCCGCTCCCAGATCGGACGTGGCCCAGGCGCGCACCCAACTCGATACCGCCCGCGTTCAAAGGACCGACGTCGAAGTGCAGCGCACTCAGTTTGAACACGCCATCGCGGTTCTGATCGGCAAGCCTCCGTCGGAACTCAGCCTGCCTGCCACGCCGGTCACCACCACGCCCCCCGCCATGCCCGATATTCCCGGCGCCGTTCCTTCGCAGCTATTGGAGCGTCGTCCCGATATCGCCGCCGAGGAGCGCCGCATGGCCTCAGCCAATGAACAGATCGGCATCGCCCAGGCCGCCTATTATCCCGTCCTGAACCTCGGTGCGCTGGGCGCATTCAACGGAGGTTCTCTGCTCGGCTGGTTCAGTTGGCCGAACCGCGTGTGGGCCGTGGGTCCAACGTTGAGTGAGACGCTCTACGACGGAGGCCGCCGCCGCGCGAACTCCGCGATCGCCATTGCCAACTACGACGCCGCCGTCGCCAATTATCGCCAGACGGCGTTAACCGCTTTTCAGCAGGTGGAGGACAATCTGGCCGCCCTGCGCGTGCTCGAAATAGAAGCCCAGCAGCAGAGAGAGGCAACCGCCTCCGCACAGGAATCCCTCTCTCTGTTTCAAACACGATATGAAGGCGGCGTTGACACCTATCTGCAAGTCGTCACCTGGCAAACCGCGGCATTACTGAATGAGCGCGCCGACATCGACCTGATGCGCCGCCGCCTCGACGCCAGCGTCCTATTGATCAAGGCCCTAGGCGGCGGCTGGCACACCTAAAGGTTCTTCTCTTCCGAGCCGCGACCGCAGGAAGCGATCTCCGCGCCGTCACCAAGTGGGGCAGGTTCCCGACCTGCCCTCCGTTCAGGAACCGCCCCCCATCAGGAAAGCCGCCCAACCAACTCCTCAATCACCGCATCCGCCCTAGCCTCAATCTCCGCCCTGCTCTGATCCTGAATCGGATGCCGTACATAAACCGCGTCAAACTCCGCCCGCCCCAGCGCCGCAGCCTGCGCCCGCGCAGCCGTCATGAACTCATGCGTCGCCACCGGCACCGCCGCGATCCCCATATTTTCCAGCTTGATCGTGTCGTGCAAACTGCACGTTGTGCAGGACCCTCAATCGGCCAGCGCTTCAATCACCCCATCCGCCGCCCGGAGCTTCTGAAGCACCTCCGGCGAAGCCGGCTTCGCAAAAGTCGGCTTCATCTCGCGAATCACCCGCGCCACACGGTAGACCGTCTTCAACCGATCCTCGATGCGGTCCAGAAAAACGCTTCCCCCCGGCTTGCTGATGTCCAGCAGCGCGATCGTCTTGCCAGCCAGCGTCTTGAGCCGCGGCGCCGGCCCCGCAGCCTCGGCGATATCTTCATTCAGCGGATTGATAATTCGCATATGCACCTTCAAACCGGATAAGTCACCATCTGACTGCCGCGAGGCCCTGTCGACCAGCTCCCCAATACCGCCGAAAACTTCCCCGCGGTCCCGCCCGCCACAACAATTTTAATCGCCTCAGCCGAGCGGAATTTCTGATAACAAGGCTCCCCGTCAATCGCGACCTCCTTGTACATCGTACGCTGCTCCGTCCCTTCGCCGGGCTCCGCATCGTCGTAGCAGCGCAGTGGAACGCCGGTATTCTCGAACAGAAATTCCCGCACATTCTTCTTGCTGAACCCGTCGCGATGAATCGTCCGCGCATGTTCCGGGCACAGCACCACCACCGCTTCGAACGCCAAACACGCGCGATAACTCCAGACCGTGGCCAGCGCGTAGCTGATTGCTTTCAGCACACCTCTCGCCGTGCGTGATTTATGCTCGCTAACCCCATGTGGAGCTTCCGCCGCGAACAAAGTGACCGCGCTCTGTTCCCTCGTCAACCCTTGATCGACGTGCAGCGGTTCCCACGGATTCTCTTCTTCGTTCTCGGCGATGCAATAAGAAAACTTGCCCGGATTTCCCAGCGCCGACATATCGATCCCCGTCGGACGCGCGCCGCCCAGGTTCAACAGGATCAACTGCATCGCCCGCCCCAGCGTGCTGTTCGACCGGGCCGTATTGCTGAACAAATTCTGCCGGCTGTGGAACTTCAACTCCTCGCGCACCGGCCCGTTCACGATAATCAGCGGCGCCGCGAAATGCGTAGTCGCCTGCACACCGTGCGCGTTGAACCGTTCATCCGTTACCGCGCGGATCAAAGGAATCAACACCCGCATCATCGCAGGCTCGCACCCGGCCATCACCGCATTCGCCGCGATTTTTTCCACCGTAGCTTCGCCGTAACAAGGCGGAATCCGCGCGATAACTTCCAGAGGATCACGCCCGCTGATCATCGCCGCCACCCGCTCCACCGTCGGAGGCACCACCGGAAGCGCATCTCCAAACGTGCGATAGCAATACTCGAACGGATCCTCCTCCACATCGACCGCCGAAGCCGCCTTCCCCCGCTTCGAATAAACATCGAGCGCCTCGGCGCCAGCTCCTTCGGTAACCGCCTCCAAATGACGCGACATGCACCCCGGCTTCGACGCCGGAGCGCCGTCGAACGGACTCGCAATCGCCGCCACTCCAAACATCGCCGCGATTTCGTTCATCGCATTCTTATCGAACCCCGGCTCCCGCCGCACGATGCGGTCCTGCTCGTCCACCACGCACAAGGTCGGCACGGTCACTATCTCGAACTTCCTCGAATGGTCGAATCCCGGATCGAGCTCCACCGGAAACGCAATCTCCATTTGCAGCACGAATTCCATCGTCGCCATCTCATCGTCCTGCGAAATCGCAGTCACCGAAACGGAGCGCGCCAGCGTATTCAAGTACGGCGCAATCAGCCGGCACGTCGGACAATCCGTTTGCAAAAACGCGATTAATCGATACATCACAGCAGCTCCCGCATCGTCACGGTCGTGCTTCCCGGCACCAGGCTCAGCATCATACCGTCTTTACCAACCGTGATCGGACCTCTGAAAATCTTCGGCGCATCTCCCAGAAACGCCGCATTCAAGTACGCAAACGGCAGCGGAGGAATCGTGTGATAGAACATCAGATAACGCACTCCCGCCGATTGCGCGATCCGCGCCGCATCCTCCGGCGTCGTGTGATACGAAGGAATGTCCGCCAGAATCTTGGCCGCTCCCGCTCTCCCGTTCCGCACCGCTGCGTCCTGCATCATCGTCACCATCGCTGTTTGCAGCCCCTCATGGAACAGCAAGTCGCAGCCGTGCGCGAACTTCGCAAGTACCGGCGACGGAGCCGTGTCGCCGCTGATCACTACCGATCGCCCGCCGTAATCGAAGCGGTAACCAGCCGCCGGAAATACCGGAGCGTGATTCACCGCGAACGCCGTGATCGTCAAACCGTCCTGTTCCACCACCACTTGCCCTTGTTCCGATCCATCCACCAACTTGAACGGCTTCGCAACGCCGCCCGAGCCCGACGGAGGCATCGTCGCCTCGCCATGATGAACGACGCGGTAACTCTTGTCCAAAGCGTAAGCGTCGTTGAAGCCCTTCACCACCGCTTCGACACCCTGCGGACCAATCACCGGCACTTGATCCTGATGGTTCGCCATGCCCCAACGCTGGAGCATCATCTCACCCAGTCCTCCGATGTGATCGGAATGAAAATGCGTCAGCAAAATCCCGTCGATCAGCCCAGGGGACAGTCCCATCAGCGACATCTTCCGGGGAGATCCCTCGCCCGCGTCGACAACGTAAACATGTTTTCCCGCGATAACGAAAACGCACGGTCCCGCGCGCGTGGGGTCGGCCAGTGGCGCACCCGATCCGCAAAGCCCTGCATGCAGCCCGTCCGGCAGCCCGGCGAGCAGTTGATTCTGCATCGCTCTTTCAACCAGCTCTTGGTTCAGCCTCATCCCAATCTGCCCCTGATAACGGAACGCGATGCCCAAAGTGAGCAGCGGCAGCACAGGCAATACCAGCCAATACCCAAAGCCTCTACGGTCGCTCCTCCGCGGCAAGCTCGCCATGGTGAGCAGCAGCAGCGCGATCAGAATCACCTCCAGCACCGCGGCCTGCACGCCCTCCTTGGACCGGCCGTCCAGCATCAGATTCAACATGCGTCCCAGCACGACGAGGCTGAGAAAAATCGCCGGGACCGCTAACCACTGTGCCGACCCGCGAATCGCGCCCACCAGAGTGAAAAGAGCCATGCCGAGGAACAGAGCGCCCAGGTCCCCGCGCATCGTGCTCAACCCCGCGTTGCCCGTCGCAAGCACCGCGAACGGCGTGCTCTGTTTCGCCGGCGCAAACAATAGCATCAGCCCCAAAGCCAGAAACAGCAGACCGCTAAGCCCCGCCAGGAACCGCAAAATTCGCTGTATCATTTTTTCCCAGTTCTGGTCCAGCTAAGTGTACCTAAGTAGGGTGGGTCCCCGACCCGCCCTCCGCGCAGAGCGCTACACTATCCCCAAAAGGTGATTCCATGTCAAAAATAGTTCTTTGTGCCCTCCTGGCCACCGTTGCTCTAGCCGCCGACCGCGGCCAGGAAATCAAGCTCTGGCCCAACGGCGCCCCCGGCTCCGAAGGAATCACCGCAGCCGAGGTTTCGAAGCCCTCCGCCAACCCGAAATATAACGCCTGGCCCGGCAACTTCACGGTCACTCACTATCCCTCCATCTACGTGTTCCTTCCTCCCAAAGAAAAAGCCACCGGAGCCGCCATGATCGTCGCGCCCGGCGGAGGCCACACCCAGCTTGTCATCGAAAAAGAAGGCTGGGAATTCGCCGATTGGCTGAATTCCAACGGCATCGCCGCCTTCGTTCTGAAGTACCGCCTCGCGAAAGCCCCCGATTCCAAATACACCCTGCCCGATCAGGTCTACGCCGACGCCGCCCGCTCCATGCGTTTAGTGCGCAGCCATGCGAAAGAATGGAATATCGATCCCGCGCGCATCGGCTTCTCCGGCTTTTCCGCCGGCGGCGAAGTCGCAGGCATGATCGAAACCAAATTCGACCAAGGCAATCCCGCGTCCGCCGATCCCATCGAACGCGTCAGTTCCCGCCCCGATTTCACAGCCCTGATTTATCCCTGGTATCGCCCTGGCGCAAACAAGCCCGACGAGACACCCCTGTTCCCAATCCCCAAGGACGCACCCCCGGTCTTTATGGTCTGCGCCGACGACGACCGCTCCCACGTCGAACCCACCGTGAAATTCTATCTGGAGCTGGAAGCAAATCACATCCCCGCCGAGATGCACATCTACGCCTACGGAGGCCACGGCTTCGCCCTCCGCCCGACAAAGATCCCAGCCCCCGTCATGGGCTGGCCCGAGCGCCTGAAAGAATGGCTAGCCGAACGCAACATCTCAAAATAAATCCTAGCAAGCTGTTCCCAGCGATATTCCTTCGTAACCAGATCGCTGGGACAGCCTCCTCGGTGGGGCAGGCGGTTCCGCCTGCCACTGTAAATTAAGCTCAAATAAGAGCTCCACGAAGCGCAATTCCGCGCACTTAACGTCTCATAAGCCCGGTATTCGACGCCGTAATATCTTCGATTGCCGCTCGCTAACGGCAATCTCGGTACCCGCCGAGTCATTCATCACCAGCAGAAAACTGCTCTTGAAATAGGGCCGGATCTCTTTTACCGCGCGCAAATTCACCAGCACCTGCCGGCGCGCCCGAAAGAACTCCTCCAGCGCCCCTTCCAACTCGCCAAGTTGATGATTTACCAGATAGTTATCCGTAGAAGTCCGAGCCTTGATCAACCCACCCTCGGCCGCAAAGAAAACAATCTCCGCCGGGTTTAATAAAACCAGCCGATCCCTCTTTCGACCCACTACTTGCAATAACTTAGGAGCAATCGCCGCAATTTCCCGCTCGCACAACCGAGTGGCCCGATCCAGCGCGACCGCCAGTTGTTCCGCTTCCACCGGCTTCAGTAAATACGCTAAAGCATTGGCTTCAAAGGCTTCCAAAGCGTGTTGGTCGAACCCCGTCACAAAAACGACCAGCGGCTTTCGAACCAGGGATCGCAAAACTCCAAACCCGTCCAACCCCGGCATCTGGATGTCCAAAAAAACCAGATCCGGGCGCAATTGCTCAATCTTTTCAATTGCTTCCAGACCGTTAGATGCCTCGCCCGCAATCTCGGCGTCGGGATGCGCCTTTAGCAGCCGCGCCAGCCGCGATCGCGCCGGCGCTTCATCGTCAATGATCAGGCATTTCATTCGGCTTCGAGCGGAATCAAAATTGTCACCCGGCTGCCCAGCGCTTTAACCGATTTAAACTCAAGACTTGCCCCCGCTTTGTACAGCGTTTTAAGGCGCTCAGTGATAATCTTTAAACCGATGCCCTGCGGCGCGCTATCGACTCCGATGCCATCGTCTTCCACTTCCAGCTTGACGAACCGGCCATCGAGCCCTGCCCGAATATGCAGGTGCCCAATCCCGATTTTCGGCGCAAGGCCGTGCTTAATTGCATTTTCTACTACAGGTTGCAGAATCAACGACGGAATCCGAGCGCCGGAAACGGCAGAGTCGATATCCATGCGCACGCTTAACCGCGGTCCAAAACGAACTTCTTCGATGCGCAGATAAGTGCGTAAAAATTCAATCTCTTCGGAGACGGCGGTTAACTGCCGATCACTATAGAGCAGAACATGCCGGAATACTTTAGCAAGCAAAACCGTAACGATTTCCGCTTTCACCGGATCGGTGACGATCAGATCTGCGATAGTATTCAGCGAGTTAAACAGGAAATGCGGATTGATTTGCGCGCGCAGCGCCTTCAACTCAGATTCAGCGGCGAGTTGGAGCAACTTCGCTTCACGGCGGTCCGCTAGCAGCGCTTCGATGCGCCCTCCAATCAACATCGCGGCGTCTTCTAAGAAACGGATGTCGGCGCTCAATAACGAACGCCGGCTTCGACCAGGGGTCACCGACAGGACGTGAGTCAGTTCGCCGCGCACGCGCACCGGCGCTTCGATTTCACAATCCTCCTGCAACGCGATCTCGGGCAAAGCGAGTACGCGCACGTTCTGTAATTCAAGCAGCGATCCGATGCGCTTTCCGGCCGCCGCGAATATGTTGGGCTCCGCATCCAGGCTATTCAGATCGTTCCACAGATCCCGCAGCGCTGCGCGATAGTTCGGCCTCGGCAAGATCCATCGATCGACAGTAAACTTCACCAACCTGCTCGCGGCCAGATAGAGCAGCACGAGCAGGCCGAGCAAGGCGGTGGTCAGCAGCAGGCCGGTTGGACTCGGATGTACGCGACGGACGATCAGAGCGCCCATAAAAGCGAGCATGGTTCCCGCGGTAATTTTCAAGGCGCTCTTAATTAAAACATCGGCGGCGCGAAAACGCGCGAAAAAGAAAATGTTTCCAATCAAGGTTAAGAAGGGGGCTTCCTCTTTGACGATAGTCAGCACGGCGCACCACTGAGCCGGCAGCACGAACCGGGAGAGCACCAGAACTGCCACGCCTGACGCCCACATTCCCAGCAACGTCAGAACCACATACAGGCGGTCGGCTGGCGTCTTCAATCTGCCATGGAGAACTGTCACCGCGCCCACGCTCATCAAAATTGCTGCGTCGAAGGGCACCAGGTGCATGAATCTGAGCAACATTCCGCTGGGCGCGCCCCCCTGCCCCAGCACGGCCACCGCGGTCAGCACCGCGGTACCCACGGCCACAATCAGCAGCCAGCGCCTGAACTGTACGCGCCAGCAGCCGGCCGGTTCGGGCAAAGGCCAGAGCAGCAGGAAGCTGACCGGAAAAATCACGCCGGCCGCAAGTTCGGCAAGGTGGGTGTTCCAGACTGCGGAGGACACAGGCGATGCGCCCGCCAAAATCAGGACCGTTCCTGAAAGGCAACCGCCGATCCACAGCAGCGCGGAGAATGCGCCGAGCCACATCGCGAAATTTTTTCGCGCGGTACGTACGATGAGCAGCAGCAGCACCACTGTGATGGCCAGTGCGGCGCCATTACCTAGTACCTCGGTAACCAACACCAGATCCGGCGGCCGCTCGATTGTCATCGCCATTCCATTCTCCACCGGAAACCCTCCGGACGCCAGCAAGAACCGGGTGAGCGCGGATTTATCCGCCATGAACGCGGATGGACGCCGTTTTCGGCTCAAGCGTTCAGGTTCTCCGAATCCGCGTTCGCACGATTTCGATTCATCGAGGGAGGCGGTCCGCTTTAGCATGGCGGCATGATTATTCTCGTTGTTTCTCTACTCACTGCTTTCGAAATGCAGGGTTCCGATGCGTACCGGTTAAACCGGGAGGGGCGGAACCTGCTCGATCAGCATCGCTACGCAGCCGCCGCGTGCGTCTTTCGCGTCGCGGTGGATAAAGCCGGGAGCGAGCTCGGCGCCGAAGATCCCGCCACCGCGATGATGCTCCGGAATCTGGCGCTCGCGTATGTCCAGACTGGGGATTTTGCGGCTGCGAAGCATGCGGCGAAGCTCGCGTATTCGGTGATCGAGTCGCGATTCGGGCCCACCGATCCCGCTTTGACCCCGATTCTGAACGTGCTGGCGGAGGGCTATGCGGGAAGCGGACGCATCGACGAAGCGGAGAGAGTTTCAGAACAAGCGGTCTCGATCGGGCCGCTGGCAGGAGCTCATTATGGGATCGCGCTTCAAAATCTGGGCGCGTTGCGCGAATATTCGGGTGACCTCACAGGCGCGGCGGCGTTGTACCGGCGGGCGCTCGCGGTGAAGATCGAAGCGCTGGGCGCGGCGCATCCTCATGTAGCGCTGGCGAGAGCAGCGCTGCGGCGCGTGGAGCAGCAGAGGAATGTTGCCGGAAACGTGAGACAAGAAAATAAGGCAATTTGGCCGTTGATCAACGCTGATGAACGCTGATCGAAAAGCAAAGCCGGAAGAGTCTTTCATGCAAAGGCGCAAGGCTCGCCAAGGTCTTTCCCGGTGTTCTTTGCGTGCTCTGCGCCTTTGCGTGAAAAAACTGGCGTCTGCCAGGTAGCGAACTTCAAAGACGGGAAACTAAAATACGAAGCCGATTTTGGCGGTTACGGTTCGCGGCTCCACGAAGTGGGTTCCGCTAAAGGTGGACAGGAAATTATAGAGAGCCACTTTGTTCAGCAGGTTGTCGATCGAAATCGACGCTGTCCAACGCTGCGTTTTTTCGGTGTGGAACAAGTTATCGGTTCCGATGCCGAGGTTCAGCAAGTTGCGCGGCTTTACGCGATCCGGATTGTGATCGTCGTTCTCCTGGCCGATCTGCGGCAGCGTTAGCAGTTTCGAAGTCACCAGGCCTGGGCAGCTTCGGATCGGATCTGCCGGCGTGGCGTAGGTTCCCTGGCATGCCAGGCCGATGCTCACCTGTTGGTTCGGCGTCAGATCGGCCATGGCGAAACCCGCGTCGGGAATACCGCTGACCACTTCGCCGCTATCGAAACGATCGGTGAACGCGATCCACTCGGCATTCTTGGGGCGCTGGTAACGCAGGTTGAGGGTGGATTGAAACGCCTGATCGTGATCGATGCGGAACACACCGGCGGCCAGCGGAGCGCCCTGGGGAATGAGGCCTCCGTCTTCGGGCGGATAGTAGCGCGCCCGGGTATGGCCGCAGGTCCAATAACCTTGAAAACCCTTCAGGCTGATGGTGCTGACGCGGCAGGTCACTCCGTCGTTTTTGGAATTGTGCCAGGCAATCGGAAACGTGATCGTCGTGTTCAGAAGCGTGCTGAAGTCAAAAGCGTTGTGCGTATACTTCCAGAAATAATCGGCGTCGACCAGAATAAATTTTCCAACCGACTGCTGCAATCCGGTGTTGAATTGATTGCGAAAACCCGGCTCGATGGGCACTGCATTCGAACCGAACACATTCCCCGCCAGTCCGCCGACTCCGGTCGCGCTCGACAGCAGCAGGTTTTCGTTGAACGGCGTTTCGAAGGTTCGCGAATAAGCGGCGCGCAGCACGGTCCCGGTGCGTTTGATGTTGTATGCGAGGCCGGCGCGCGGCTGCGGACCGCTCTTCGACACCAGTCCGTCGTACCGATCCTGGCGGTAACCGATGTTGAGGGTCCAATTCTTAATGCTGATCGAATCCTGAAAATAGCCCGCGTACTGGTTGATGTTGGCGGTCGCGTGAAACACGAACAGTTGCCCCCCGCGCGTGAGATCGAACGGCAGCAAGCCCGGCGCGAACGGGGTAACCGCGAGCGGATTGGAGGAGATGTTCGCTTGCAAACCGGCGCCGGCGCACTGCGAAGGGCTGGTCAAAAACGTATCGGCCGCCGGCTGACCCGACGTATCGATACACGGCGAGTTAAACGTTGGATCCGTGATTCCAAACCCGAAATTTTCGAGCAAGCGCGTCTGCTTCAGGTCGAGCCCGTACTTGATATTGTGATGCCCGATGGTCGTGGAAACATCCGCCCGTACGCCCCAGTTCATCAACTGGCGCTGCTGGTTCTGCGTGGCCGGCTGATCGTCGAAAACGTTCCGGCTAGCGTAGTAATTGAACTGATCCTTGCGGACATAAGGGTTGATCGTCAACAAAGTGTGCGCGTTGACGGTGTGCTGATAGCCGGGCGCGATATTCCACGTCAGCACGCGCTGGTGCTGGTCCTGCGCCAACTGATCCAGATCGTTGGGAATTTCGATCCAATTCCGGGCCGCGAACAGATTCAGGTGAAACGCGTCCTTGCCGGTGGGCTGGTAATCGAAGCGATCGAAAATGGTCTGATTGTTTCCGATGTCGTGGTACGGGACAAACTCCGGCGAATCCAGAAAACGTCCGCTGCGAACCCCATCGACGGCGAGAAAATTGCCGAGCTTGGTATTGCCGAATCCGATGCCGAAGCCTCCGCCCACCGTCCCGAATGATCCGTAGCTGGTGTCGATATCGCCGAACACCTTGCCCGCGCCGAGTCCGGAACGGGTGGTGATCTGCGCCACCAGGCTGGTTTTATCGCCAAACTCCGCGCCGGGCGAGCCGGTGATCAATTCCATGCTCTGAATCGCGCTGGGGGGTAGCGAGGTCGAAAAAATCTTGCTCTGCTGATCGCTGATCAGCTGCCCGTCGATCAGATAACTGACCTGCGCGTGGTCTCCGCTGGGATGGAAAGAGCCGTTGGCATCGGCCGCGACCGATCCGGTCGAGTTCGTGATCACATCGGAAAGTCCGCTGCCCGGACTCGTCGTTGGCAGCCGGTCGAATGCGCTGCGGTCGACATCGACGTGGGCGCTGGGATCGGTTTCCACCGTTGCCGCGCCGCTGGCTTCGACGTTTACGCTCGATACAGCCTCAGCTACCGGCAGGATCGCCTTCACTTGTACCGGAACCGAGCTGCGGATCACGACATCCTGCGAAAACGAGCTGAAACCCGCCGCCCCGACCGTCAAGTGATAGGTATTCGGCGGGATATTCGTCAGGCGAAACGTGCCATCCTGACCAGAATCGAGGGTCTGCTTGTAGCCGGTTACCGAGTTGGTGAGGGTAACGGTCGCCTTGGGTACGAGGGCGCCCGACGGATCGACTACCGTTCCTTCGATGGTCCCCGCATTTCCAAGCGACTGACCGAATGCCGAGCCGGTGAACAGAAGGAGAGCGGACAGGGCTAGAACGTTTTTCATAAAATGTGATCGTGTGCGGGTGATCGCACGAGGATCCAGCGCTTCTATCAGTATGAGTCCGCAGACGGGTGGAACCTATCCTTAAATCATGAGCGGGCCCAGAATTGTCGTGAACGGGCTTATATAGTAAGCTAACGGCCACAATCCCGCTCTAAGAAGGGGCTTGAGAAAATGCGGATTTATCCCGATTCGAAACCAACGGAGTCGCTTCTTCGTCATCGAACCGCAAAGGATCTGAAATACACGCCGTGTATCCTTACAGCTATGATTTTGCGCATGAAGGGGTTATTGGGCCTGCTCGCATTGGGAAGTCTCTCCTGTTTCGCGCAGTTTGAGACGTCGGAAGTTCTCGGGACGGTTCGCGACGCTTCGCAGAAACCGGTGGCAAAAGCGACGGTGACCTTGACCAACCAGGACACCGGAATCGCTGCCAAAACAACCACGGACGACAGCGGGGATTACGACTTTTTCAACGTCAAGGTCGGCCGCTACACCATCACGGTGGAACAGACCGGATTCTCGAAATTCTCGTCGTCCGATATCCACGTGGAAGTAAATGCCCGCCAGCGCATCGACCCTGTTTTAAAGGTCGGCTCGGTCACCGAAACGGTGAATGTGAGCGAACAGGCCAGCGTGGTGGAAACCGATACCAGCGAACACAGCCAGGTGATCGGCACGCAGGCGACCATGGAATTGCCTCTGAATGGCCGCGATTACGCGAGCCTGGCTCTATTGGCCACTAACGTCCACGTGTCCCCGATACAGGCCACGTTCGGGCCCACCGGCACGCCTCGGGAGGGCGCATTCAACGTCAACGGCATGCGCAGCGTGTACAACAATTTCCTGATGGACGGAGTGGACAATAATTCCTACGGAACCAGCAACCAGAATTATTCGAGCCAGGTGGTACAGCCTTCGCCCGACGCCTTGGCGGAATTCCGCATCATCACCAGCAATTTCAGCGCGGAGTACGGACGCGTCAGCGGAGGCGTGGTGAACGCCGTACTTCGGTCCGGAACCGACCAGTATCACGGCACGGTCTACGAGTTCCTGCGCAACACCGATCTAAACGCGATCGGCTACATCTTCGGCGCGCGGCCCTCCACCTTCGTGCAGCCCACGTTTCATCGCAACCAGTTCGGCGTCACGCTCGGCGGGCCGATCATCAAGGATAAGTTGTTCTTTTTTGTGGACTATGAGGGGCTGCGGCAGGCCCAGGGCTACCTGAATTTCTACTCCGTACCCAGCACCAACGATCGCCAGGGGATTCTGCCGGTCGCCGTGGTGGACCCGCTCACCGGCGTCGTGTACCAGGCGGGCGCCAAGATTCCGGTCGCGCAGTTGAATCCCTTCGCGGCGGCGGCGCTGGCGGGTCTGCCGGCTCCGGTCAATTCCACCCGCGCGAACAATCTCGAGGCGACCATTCCCGTCACCGATAAGAGCGATAAGTACGACGCGAAGCTCGACTATCAGATCAAAACAGGTATGAGCGCGTTTCTCCGGTTCAGCCAGAGAAAAGATATCTCCTTCTTCGGGCCCGCCGATCCCGGACCCTCGGGCGGCGACGCCAACGGATTCATTCACACCATTCAGCAGCAGGCGGCGATCGGCTATACCTGGGCAGTTTCGCCCACCTCGCTGGTGGAAGCGCGCTTCGGATTCGACCACGTGCTGGGCGGAAAATCGCCGCCGTATCTAGGTGGACCGAACATCGCCGCCGAGTACGGAATTGAGGGTGAGCCGTCGAGCCTCGCGGGCGGTTTCCCCACCCAGGTCATTACCGGCTACAGCAACCCGACGTTCGGCAGGCAAGCCACCAACCCGCAATTCCAGAATCCGACGTCGTATAACCCCAAGCTCAACTATTCGATCGTCAAGGGGCGTCATTCGATCAAAGCGGGCTACGAATTTATCGCCATACATACGGAAGTGCTCGACATCAATCCTCTGTACGGTCAGGATACTTATAACAACCAATACAGTAAGCCCACTTGCTCTCAGTTAGGGCAAGCCGCGAATTGCACCATCGCTTCCGACGCGACCAGTTACGATCTGGCGGACTTCTATTTCGGCCTGCCCAGCACCATCGCGCAGGGAAGCAATCTCGCCACCAACTTGCGGCAGGACGTGCACTCCCTCTATGTTCAGGACGACTGGCGCGTAACGCCCAAGCTGACCGTAAACGTCGGCCTACGGTGGGAGTTCGCGACCCCTGTGTGGGAACGCGACAATCTGTGGTCGAACTTTAACCCCGCGACGAATACTCTGGTTCGCGCTACCAATGGCAGCCTCTACGATCGCGCCCTGGTGAATCCGAATTACAAGGATTTCGGGCCTCGCCTGGGCTTGGCGTACAGCTTGGATGCAAAGACGTCGATCCGCGCCGGGTACGGCATCAGTTATAACTTCTTCAATCGGCCGGGAAGCGCGGAAGAAGGCATCAACGGTCCTCTGGCGATCTTCGGAAGTTTCACCAACACCGCGGCGCCGGGCACCCCGGGTTTCCTCACTACTCAGACGGGTTTCGCGGCGGGAATTGCCACCACCTTTAACCCCATCAACAGCAACAACGATTACATCCCTGCCCACAGCCCGTGGCCGTACACACAGTCCTGGGTATTCTCTATCCAGCGCGAAATCACTAAGAGCACCTTGGTTGAGGTCGCCTATAACGGCAATCACAGTCTGAACCTGCCCATCATCGCCAACTATAATCAAGCCAACCCGAACGTGCTGAGCGCCACTTGTAATGCTACGGTGACCACCGGTTGCCTGGCGGAGCAAGCCCGCGTGCCGGACCCGAGTTTCGGCGCCATCACCTGGGTCGATCCGGCTGGCAACAACGATTACAATGGCCTTTCGGTCCGCTTGGAACATCGTTTCGCGAAGGGTCTGTACTTCCTGAATTCGTTCACCTGGGGCAAAGCAATGGGCGATTCCGAGCAGGCTCTGGAATACTACAGCAACCTCACCGGCGCCAATCCGCAGAACATCAACAATCTGAAAGCGGAACGCGGACCCACCAGCTACGATGCCAAATTCGTGAACGTCAGCAGCGTAGTGTACGACCTTCCCTTCGGGAAAGGCCGCCAGTTTGGGGCCAACATCAATCCCGTGCTGGACGGCGTGCTCGGCGGATGGGAATTAACCGCCATCAACACGGCGAGTACGGGCTTGCCCATTAATCTGTATTACACGCCGACGGCGGCGAACGATGTAAGTGGCGGCGCCAACGCTGAATATCGAGGCCAGATGTTTGAGCGCCCCAACGTATCGGGCAGCGCCGCCAGCCAGAGCACCGCGCAGAGTCTGCTCACCTACTTCGCAGGCTATACGTTTACGACCCCTCCGCCGAACGCTCCTTTCGGCAACCTGGGCCGCAACACATTCCGCGCGCCGGGCTTCGAACAGTGGGACCTGGGCGTCGATAAGAGCTTCCGCATCAGAGAAGGTATCCGCCTGCAGTTCCGCAGCGAATTCTTCAATGTGCTGAACCACACCAACTTCGGACCGCCGACCGTGGTGACCACGAGCAGCGCGTTCGGGACCATCACCAACACGTTACCGGCGCGCCAAATCCAGTTCGCCCTAAAGCTCCTCTTCTAATTCTAATTTTGTGGAGCGGACCCCCGAGTAGTGTCTCAGTTTCCATCTCAGGATTGGGAAGCGGACCTCTGGGTATTGGTCACACCTCAACGCGGCGCGCAGATAGTGTTCAACATCACCTCCGCGACGTCGGCGCAAGCTATTCTGAAGAACTCGGGAGGGAGATTTGCAGCATGGCAAAACTTGTCTACGGATTGAACCAGTCCCTCGATGGCTACGTCGACCACATGAAGCTTGGGCCGCCAGCGCCCGCGGCCTTCCGTCACTTCGTCGAGTTGGTGCGTGGCCTGACGGGCATGATCTACGGTCGCCAATCGTACGAGATCATGCGTTATTGGGACGAAGATCTTCCTGATTGGGACGCGGAGGACCGTGAGTTCGCGGTGGCGTGGCGGAGCAAGCCGAAGTGGGTCGTATCGCGTTCCCTCAAGTCAGTTGGCCCCAACGCCAAGCTGGTCGCGGATGACTTCGAGAAGGTGATAGGCAGGCTGAAGGCTGAGCTGGCTGGCGAGCTTCAAGTTGGCGGACCAGTCCTGGCGCAAAGCCTGACCGAGGCCGGTCTTATCGATGAGTATCGACTCTACCTCCGCCCCGTTGTGCTTGGTGGTGGCAAGCCATTCTTCGCCGGCCCCCGGCCGCCGCTCCACCTGGTGGCCAGCGATTTAATCGCCGATGACATGATTCGCTTGACGTACGTTCCTGCTTAATCGCGCGACTCAGGTCATGGCCGCCCAGTCGTAATGCCGCCCCTAGCGCGCCGCGACGGCTTCTGCCCCCGCGACCGCATCATCGCAGTATGCGCCTGGCTGAACGTTCGGGCCGCTGGGCGCGCATTGACTCCTCCGGACGATCCGTACGGAATCTGGATCTGATTATTGTCCGCATAATCGGTGACAAATTCGACGTACACGTTATCCCCTGAGCCGAGCACGCCCGTCGGAACCTGCACGTTAATCTGGTACAACCCCGCCAAACTCGGAGCGAGCCCCGCGAACTGAATCGTGCCCTGATTCTGTAGCGAACCATTTGTATAGTCGTTAAACAGGACCGTCAAAAAGCCCGCCGTATACACATTCGCGATACTCAAAGGACTGGACGGACCCAGCGCGCCATCCGGAACTGTCGGCGTAACAGCGCCCAAGCCAGTCAGGAACAGCGAAATATATTCGCCCGGCTGCGCAGGATTAGCTTGCGTGATCAACTGGCCCGTAGCGGCATGAAGAGCCGCTGCATATCCTATGCCGCTGGCATTCTGAGAGAACGACCCCGGCGCCGCATCTGTCAGGTACATCTGCACGGTATTCGACGGCTTTCCGTTGTTGGTCACCTGAATATTGGCGAGCCCCGTGGTATTCGACCCCACTTCGTAAGGCACAACCACCGCAATCTGGGTCGCGCTCACATAATAAATCGGACACGGGGTGCTGTCGATCATCACCGAAACGCCGCCCAGCGAAGTCGGAAACGCCCCGCTCGGCGCGACGTTTAACCCGGATCCCGAATAAAGGCCGCTGCCCGTGAGCGTGATTAACTCACCGGGAGCCAGACTCGCCGTAATCGGCTGGTAGCTGGCCGCATTGCTCACGCCGATGGGATTCAGATACACACCGCTTCCCGAAAACGAAGCCGCGTGCAGGCCCACCACCAGCGAAAAATTCCCTGCCGTCCCGATGCCCACAAACGCCTGTCCACCGTCGCCGAACAGGTACGTATATCCGCTATAGTCCGGGTTGGGAGTCGCCCCACTCGAGTTCAAAACGACCACATCGTCGCTGCCGTAATCGTAAGCCGGATAACCACCCTGAGCGAAGTTGAGCCGCGCATGGACAATCGCATCCCCTGCGCTATCGCCCGACATGCTATCCCCGCCGTAGTACGAATCCACGCCCGATATGGTCGGCGAATCTTCCAAAGCAGCGGTGAAATACAGCCCCTGCGCCAAGCTGTTCGTAGCGGGGCTCGTCAACGCCTTTACCCCAAAGAAAATGTCGTAGCCGATATTGGTCCATCCCAAAATAAAATTTCCGTCCGCCGATTGGAACATCGTCTTCTGCCCGGGGCTGAACAAATCGTTGGTCGAGCTTACCCCGCCCGACGCCTGGGGAATCGTCAGCGTTGCGCTTCCGTTCGCGAAGACATAACTCGCGCCCGAAATCGTTTGCGTCAGGCTGGACGTTGATTGATTAGACGCTTGTCCGTTGAGCGTTATCGTCCCGAATCCGCCGCTGCCGTTCGGACTCAACTGAAACAGAGCGTTCTTGATCGCCGTGCTGCCCCCGCCCGAGAAATCGAGCAAGCCCGTCTGATAGGACGCCGTAAAATTCGCGTTGGCGGTCGTGCCGCTCACCGGAACCGCAATAAAGACGTCGTTGAGAACATACATCTCGTCCTCCGCCTCCGTCGCGCTCCCAACGAACACGCCCTGCGAAACCGCGCCGTACTCGTACTCGTAGCCATCCGTCGGATATAGAGGACTCGCGACATAACCCGTGCCATTTGCGCCGATCGCGTACGTCCCGCTGGTGCTGAACGGCGTCGGCGTACCGCCCGAAACGGTATTATCCACCTGGGTTCCCGTAATGGTGTAATTTCCGTTTCCGTCAAACACAATCGACCCGTAAGTGGCCGTCACCTGAGTCGGATTGCCATTTGAATCCACCGCCTGGACCGCCAAGTTGCGAAACTGAAAATTGCCCTTCAGCAGGCCGTTTCCACTCGTATCTTGCGTTTGACCCGAAACCATCGCCATCCCGAGCCCCGCGAGCACCACAGCTTGTCTTAAATTCATGAATCCTCTGCGTTTAGAATAGCCGACCGGTAAATCTGTTTCCCAAACCCTTAGATGCGCCCGCAGGCGCCTCCCGTTTCCGCTTAATAGAACCCCAGATCGACCGCAGAAGTCGCAAGTGAGGCAGGTTCCAGACCTGCCCTCTTCTATTTAAGGCAGCGCTATTTAGAAGGCAACGCCGGAGGCCCGTCCTGCGTCGCAAGAAGATCCGCCAATATCCGCCCCTTCGCCCCTTCCAAAAACAGCGTCAGCTTTGACCGATTATCCAAAATCCTCTGCGTCTCCAGAATCTCGAACAACGCATCCGCAACCTCCGGATCGCCCGAAATTTCCTTCAGCGCCGTCCCGATCATATTCGGCCGCACCACCGCCGCCTTCGCGATCTCCACCGCCGCCTCGCGTTCGGCCGAGCTGGTGATGATGCTCACCTGGTTCGCCCCATCCTGCTTAATCGCCGACGTCACCTGCCGCAGCCGGTTCACCACTTTTTCCTCGATCTGCTTGATCATCCCCGTATCGCGAAAATGCACTTTGCGCACATAGACCGACCCTAACTGATAGCCCCACGCGCGCGATTTCTCCGACACCTCCGCCCGCACCGTCTGGCTCATCTGATGCCTGGTCTCGAGCATCTGTTCCAGCGGCATATTGCTCAAGCACCGCACCGTCGCGTTGCTGACATTCGCCCGCAGCGACCCGCGCGGATCGGTATTCTTGAACAAAAACGCCACCGGATCGCTGATCTGCATCTCATACCAGATCCCGATCCCCATCGGTGCGCCTTCTTCCGAATTAACCGGCTGGCTCCGCAAATATTCCTGGTCGAGCCGCATGTCCAGCACGTAGCACTTCCCGAAAAAATTCACCACGAACGCCTTAACGCCCAGCACCGACGGCAGGAAATGCAGCCCCGGCTCCGCAATCATCCCGACCACTTTCCCGAACAATAAATACACGCGGCAAGTCCGCTCGCCCACAATCGTATACAGCCCGAAAAATCGCGCCAGGCCCAGCACCACTACTTCCAGCAGCAGCATCCCCAGAAACGTCACCGCGATCCCGATCAACACGTCCATCATGACCGCGCCCCCATAAAGATCTGCTGCGCTTTTCCCAGCAGCGCGAGCTTCACGTTGCGAACGTAAACCCCCAGCACATTCGGCCCTTTGCTCTTCAGATCCGCAAGCTCCAGCGCCATCATTCGCAGCGGCTCGACCTCCGCCTGCGCCTTCAACGTCTCGATCTCGACAGCCCTTCTCGATTGCACGATCTTCTGATCCGCGCCCGCATGCGCCAGGCTGATGTCGCTCGATACCTGGTTATACGCCGTATTAATCGCCGCCAGCGCCGACTCCACCTCCGGCGGCGGATCGATCCCCGTAATAAGTGAAGCATCGAACAGCACCCCATACCGCGCCTGCGTCGAGATGCACTCCGCATCCATGTACTCATTCAAGTCGCGAAGATTCTTACGCAGATCGTTAATCGAAATCCCCATCACCGCGGTGCCCTTTTCCGGATCCTCCGCGCTCACCGGCAGCGGCTTGGCCTCGAAGCTGGCGATTTTCTGCCGCAGTACCGATACGAAATAAGCCATCACGTGCACCATCGGCCTCTTGATGCCGAACAGGTACGCGTAAAGATTGGCTTCGCTCACCCGGTACCGGATCTGCCCCGTCAACCCGGTGTTCAACTGATCCTTGGTCACCGCCTCCAGCAGCGAGCCGCCGTTGTTCGCCATCGGCTGTTCCAGGTCCACGGCCATATTCATCGTGGTGGTCGCAATGGAGATCTTGTAAATCTTCTCCCAAGGCATCTTGAAATAAGGACCGCCGGGAGGAATCACGCGAACCTGCGGATATACGTAGCGCTCCCGCTCCTCCGGCCGCAGCCCCTCGGAAATCGGATCGTCGAGCGTCGTCTTCCCTACCCGTTGCGCGCGTCCAAAAACAGTTTTAACAGCGCGCTCATTTTGATCGACGGTATAAATCCCGATCAACACGCAACGCACCATAAACCACAATCCCAGCCCAAAAAGAAACCCGCTAATCACCAGCATGGACGCCAGTATACGCGACCCCGCAATTACGCCACTGTAATACAGAACCAAGTAGGGACAGGTCCCCGACCTGTCCTCCGCCGAATCACTTGGAATCCAACATCCCCGCCCAATAGCTCTTTCGAGTCTGAATCACCGCATCCGGATACTCCGCCACCCGAACCTTCAGCGTATGCAGCCCCCACCCCGCCTCACCAGCAGGCTTGAAACTCAACAGGTAATAATTGTGGATCTCATTCGAAATCCGATGCAGCTCCGCATCGAAACCTTTCTGTGTCGTGAAATTCGCATACTCCCCGCCAGACAGCGTAGCCAGCTCCGACGCCGTATTCCTCCGCAACGCATTCACGATCAGCAGTAACTGCGGAGGCCACGACATCCACGGAGTCTTCTCCCTCCACGTACTCTCCGCCACCGGAGTCTTCTCGACATCGGGCGGCGGACCCGGGTCCTTCGGCACCGGAACGTTATACCCGTCGTTGACGTGCATCAGGTCGTGCAGCGCCTCATCCCGGCCCGGAGAAAACGCCACCGAATAAATCACCGTGTCCGTGACGCCCAACTCCATCACCACCTCGTCGAGCTTCGCCTTGCTGCCATGATCGCGAGTCTCGCCGATCAATAAAATTGCGCGCCGGTAATGATTCCGCCTCCGCTTCAGCATCTCGATCGCGTAGGAAACCGTATCGATCGTGGCCGCATAATTACTCCGGCAATCTTTCAGTTTCGCGAGCCCCGCCGCCACCGCATCGCTGCCGCGCGAAAAATCGCTCAGCAAATAAGGTCCCGCGCCATAGCTCACAATCGCGACCTCATGCGGAGCATCCCCGACAATCCCGCCGATCATCGCGCCCAGCCCCTTGAGCTTCTTAAACTCCAGCGGAGCCGACCGCCCGCACTCGACCGCTACTACCAGCGACAATCCCGAACTCTCCGGATCCTCGTCGACATTCACCACCTGCCGCACGCCATTGTCTTCGACAATAAACTGCTCCGCCCGCAGCCCATAAACCGTATCGCCCTGTTTCGTCTGGACCCGCGTAGGAAGAAAAACCAGGTTCGACCGCACCTTGAACTGCGAAGCATCCTGCCCCACCAGCGCCGCCGCGATCAACCAAGCCCAAACCTTCATCGATCCTCGTTACATCCAAACTGCAGTGAGCAAGTGTGGCGCGCGCCTCCAGGCGTGCCCCGTCGACATTCGTGTCGACGCCTGGGGCTGCTCTGTGCTGCGGCGCAGCCTAAGGCTCAACCCGCATCCCCCTAACCAACCCATCCACCCCTGCCTCATTCCCTAAAATATAATCGACCCTGATCCGATCCTTATTCTGAGGACCACAACTCAAATCCATCCTCCGCCCCGCAATTTTATTAGGATCGTCAATCAAGAAAGTCTTCGTCCCACTCTCCGTCTCCAAAATCACCTTGGGCGATTTCCCCGAGCAGTCAAATAATACAAATGCTCCCGCCACAGACTTCTCCTGAGAAACAGGCTCACCCACCGGATCAACCTCTTTCCTGCGCAACACCGGCCTCCCCGGCTCCAAACTGCTAACCGGAGCCCCTCCATTCGCCCGAGCCTCCAGAAACTTCAAAATCCGATCCGCCTGAAACGCGTCGTCATCCGACCGAGCCGCCTTCTTCAGCTTCTCCGCGCTGTCTTTCGCCGCGTCGAATTGCCTGGTGTCCAACTGCGCGTGCGCCATAATCGCATAGAACCTCGCAGCATCCTCCGGCGCAACGTCCTTCACCGGTTTCAAAGTATCCAGCGCCTCCGCAGCCTTCTTCGCAGTCAATTGATGCGCTGCCAATTCCATCCGCACATCGATCCGGATTGGCTCCAGCGCCAACAGTTCCGTTAGCACGTGAATTGCCTCGGTCTGGTCCTGTGCGCGCAGCATCCTTCCGTAATCCCACAGCATCACCGGATCGCGTCCACCCAATTCGAACGCTTTCCCGAAATCCTTAATCGCCTCGTCGTTTTCCCCGGCCCGCCAAGCCATATATCCCAAAGTCGCGAACGGCTCCGGCCGCTTCGGATCTTCTTTCGTAAGCTTTTCCAGCGCCGCTCGCATCTCGCTCTCTTTGCCCGGCCGGTTCAACAAATCGAGCAGCGCCATCTGCACTTCGAAAGGATCGGCCGGTTCAACCTTGATCTCATCGCTGATCTTTTCCACCTTCTGTGCGAAGTAGGCGCCTTGAAAATGTGTGCCTCGAAGGTACGCCTGTAGTTCTTTGTCCACTTGCTCGATCGATTTTCCGTAAGCCTTGTTCAGCGCTTCCTCAGTCGGCGTTCCGGCATTGATCGAATCCAGAAATTTCGCGAATCCCGGCCGGTATTCGTTGGTCAGCACCAGCATGTGCGTCAGTGCCCAGCCCTCGTTGTACAAACTCCCCGCCTGATTTCTCTCGTTGTAATAAGGCGAGGCATAATCCGCATTCACGATGATTTTCAGCGGCACCCATTTTTCATTCAACAGCGCCTGATGCCGGGGCTCGATCAGAGTGCCCACCAGAACCCGGTCGCCCATCGGCTTCAGAGTCGAGTACAGTTCCGCCATGCCCTCGCCCAACCACGGAGGCAGCTTCATTCCCATGTGCTTCGTCACCAGGTGAACATACTCATGCACTGCCACCGGAAAAATATCAAAGCCAGTCTGGCTCAGCACAATGTCGTCCGTCGTCGGAGTGGCATGATAGTAGGCGTTCACGAAGCTATTCAGCCGGTAAGGCTCATACTCCTTCATCGAATTGAACGCGACAATCCGAACCGGCCGAGCCTTACCGATAATCTCCCCCATCCCCTGCTGAAAAAAGCTCCGCACTTGCTCGAAATACTTCAACGTCTCCCGAGCATCCCGTTCGCTCGCAGTAGTGTACATCTCGAAGTGCGCAGACTTAAGCTTCATCCACCGCGCATCAGCCCCAAACAATGTGAAACAGAGCGACGCGATCGCAAACTTCGACCTCATGTGCGTATAGTAAACCAAGTGGCCCCGCGTGGCGCGAGCTTCAGCTTGCAGCGTCGGCGTCAGCCGGCGTGTTTGGCGATGAGGCCTCGGGGACTGACTACCTTTTTCGCCCCGTTGCTTCAGAGTTGTCGAAATCCTTCGCGGCGAAAAAGGCTGTCTGTCCCCTAGCGTCCACAATATAGTGCCGCGGCACGGATAAGCGGCCGCCCAGATTTGCGTATAGTGAAGACAGATGTTCCGCTTGCTGTCCGCCCTCGCGCTCACCCTCCCTCTCTTAGCGCAAGTCGATTTCGCCACCTCCATCCATCCAGTCTTAGAAACCCGCTGCGCCCCCTGCCACTCCGGACCCAAGCCCGCCGGCAATTTCTCCGTAGAGTCGAGAGAGTCGATTTTAAGAGCGATTAAGGTATCAAAACCTGACGAAAGCGAGCTGTTAAGGCGAGTTAAGGCCGGTATAATGCCGCCCACCGGCGAAAAACTGACCGCATCTCAAATCGCCAACCTTGAAAATTGGATCGCCGAAGGCGCCGCCTGGACCGACACGCATCCCAAAGAACCCTCCGCATGGGTCTCTCCAATCAAACCCAGAACTGTCGGCCTTCCCGACAATCCAGCAACCAACCCCGTCGACAAATTCATCCCCCGAAACGCCGATGTCATTGACGACGCACTCTTTATCCGCCGAGCCACACTAGACATCTGGGGCATGGTCCCCTCCGCCGAAGCAACCAAAAAATTTATCGCCGATAAAGATGCCCAAAAGCGCGAGCGCTTAATCGATTCCCTTCTTGCAGATAACAATAAATACGCCGAAAACTGGATCAGTTTCTGGAACGACCTCCTCCGCAACGACCAAGGCGTGAACTACGCAGGCACCCGAAAATCGATCACCCCCTGGCTGCTGGCCGCGCTAGAAAACAACATTCCATTCAACGAGATGGCGTTTGCGCTCCTCAATCCCGTCAAGCCCACGGACCCCGATGGCTTCCTGGTCGGAGTCAACTGGCGAGGCGACATCAACGCCAGCCAAACTCCTTTTATGCAAGCCGCTCAAAACAGCGCGCAAGTCTTCCTGGGCGTAAATCTGAAGTGCGCATCCTGCCACGATAGCTTCATCAATAAGTACAAGTTGAAGCAATCCTATGCGTTAGCTGCGATGTTCGCTGAAACCAGCGATCTTGAACTGGTCCGCTGCGACGCCAAAACCGGCAAACACACCGGCCCCGAATTCCTGTTCCCCGAAGTCGCCATTAAACCCGACAGCGATTCCCTGGCCGACCGCAGAAAAGCCGCGGCCCTGTCTTTCACCAGCCCCGCAAACGGCCGCTTTTCAAGGACTTTGGTGAACCGCTACTGGCAGCGCCTCTTCGGCCGAGGTTTGGTCATAAACGTCGACGATATGGATGCCAAGCCTTCCAATCCCGATCTTCTCGACTGGCTCGCGAACGATTTCGTCCAGCATAGCTATGACTTGAAGTATTTAATCCGGCTGATGATGACCTCGCGGACCTATGCCTATCCCGCTGGTCCCGAAAATCTGCGCCGCATGACCGCTGAGCAGTTCGCCGATTCAGTTTCCGAAATAACGGGCGAATGGCGTGTTTCGCAAACCGGTGCAAACGCCAAGTACGCGCGGGAATGGGAGTTAAAGTCAACGCCGATGACCCGCGCCATGGGCCGCCCCATCCGCGATCAGGTTTTCACCACCCGCGAAGACGCCGCGACCACATTGCAAGCTCTGGATCTGGTAAACGGCGACACGTTAGCCATCGTATTGAAACGCGGCGCGTTACGATTGCTGGGAGAACTTCCGGACGCGCCTCAAAATCTCTTCGACAGCCGCCGCATGACCAAGGACTCGAAGCCTCTCGATGTGGACATCACCGGCGCCAAACAACTATGGCTATTGGCCGACGATGCGGGCTGCTACGACCCTTCGCGAACCGTGGCCGGATGGATCGATCTCAAAGCAGATGGAAAACCCGTGGCCGATTTGGCCAGTCTTTCAAAGCCGTCGATCGGAACGTTGACCACCGATAAAGTCAGACACGAAGGCTCGATCCTCGCGCCGGTAGGCTCGCTGATTCTCTATCCTATTGAAGGCCTGGGGTTAAAACACTTGACCGGAGCCGTCGGAATCGACGACGGTGCCCGCACCAGCGATATCAATCCAAATGTCCGCTTTTTTGTGTTCACCGAAAAGCCCGACCTGGAGCGCCTTCTGCGCGTTTCCGGCGACCCTCCCACCGCCCTCCCGAAACCGACTCGAGATCCCAAAGTATTGATAGATCAGCTATTTTGGGAGGCGTTATCGCGCAAACCAAACCCACGCGAGGCCGCTGTCGCTACGAAATTGTTAGTGAAAGATGGCAACGTTACTCAAGGCGGCCTCGAAGATCTGATCTGGAGTTTGATCATGCATCCGGAGTTTCAATATGTTCAATAATTCGCGCCGCCATTTCATGCGAGCCTCTGTAGGCGCAACACTTGCCGCCCTGACCGGCAGCGAAGCCCGCCTCCTCGCGGGACCGAAAATCGAAGCGCGCGCCGACTCTGTCATCCTTCTGTGGATGGCCGGAGGGATGGCCCAAACCGAAACCTTCGATCCCAAAAAATACACCCCCTACGAAACCGGCTTGGCATCCGACAAAGTGCTCAGCACCTTCCCGAGTATTGATACCGTAGTCGACAATATCAAGATCTCGCAAGGCCTCGACAATGTCGCGAAGATCATGGATCGAGGCACGTTAATCCGTTCGCATCGCGTCGGCGACCTCGGCTTCATTCTGCATTCGCGCCATCAATATCACTGGCACACCGGCTACGCGCCTCCGCAATCGGTCGCCGCTCCGCACATGGGAGCCGTGATTTCCCGAACCCTCGGCCCGCGCAACCCCGACCTGCCCGCCTTCATCGATGTCGGTCAAAACATAGAGATTGGCGGCGAAAGCGACGGCCTCAAAGCCTTCCACACCGCCGGATTCCTGGGCAGCGAGCACGGCCCGTTTTTCATCACCGATCCCAAAGATGCTGCATCCTCAACACGCCCATCAGAATACGTAGGCGCAACCAGATTCGCCTCGCGTTATCAGCTCTATAAAGAATTGGTCGAAGCCAGCAGCTTCCAGCAGGAAAGCCTGCGCCGCTCCATCGACAATGCGCATCGCCTGTTAAACTCGCAAGCCGCGAAAGCATTCGACTTATCGCTCGAACCACAAAAGAGTTTCGACAAATACAACACCTGCCGTTTCGGCCAAGGCTGCCTGCTCGCGAGAAGGCTTGTCGAGCAAGGCGCGAGATTCGTCGAGGTCACCAGCGAATACATCCCGTTCCGCTACTGGGACACCCACGAAAACGGACATACACGGGCCGCGGGAATGAAACACGATATCGACATGCCCGTCGCGCAACTCATTCTGGATCTTGAAGATCGAGGTTTACTCAACCGTACGCTGGTGATCCTAGCCTCCGAGTTCGGCCGCGACATGATCTGCGAAGGCAAACCCGGCCAGGAAGTAAAAAATCAAGTCGATCAGCCCCCGGTAATGACCGAGCCCAAACATTACGGCATGCACCGCCATTTCACCGAAGCGGGCAGCGTTCTGATGTTTGGCGGGGGCGTAAAGCGCGGATTCTTATACGGAAAAACCGCCGAAGAGCGCCCCTGCCGCATCCTCGAAAATCCCGTGACCATCGAAGATCTGCACGCAACGATCTATCACGCCCTAGGCATTCCAGCAGACACTGCGTACGAAGTGGAAAAGCGCCCGTTTTACGTCACGAAAGACGGCAAGGGCAAAGCCGTCATGCCGCTTTTCGCTTAGATTTTCGCTTCGTGCTAAGAGGTTCAACTTCGCCAATGCCACTCAGCACAACGGGATTTCTGTCAGGGAATTCAGCCACGAGAGACAGGTTTCCGCCCATTGCCTGAATGCTTTTACGCAGCGTAGAGATCATAAGGTCGGTTCGCTTTTCAAGTTTGGAAACGCCATCTTGACCTATGCCTAGAGCCTTCGCCATGCGGACCTGCGTGAGTTTCCGCGCGCGCCGCAGCTTCTGCAAAGTCAGCTCCTCAGCAATAAGCTGAGCAGCCCGAGCCTCAACTTTTTTCCGCCGTGCGGGGCTCAAGTCTTTCATAATCCGTTCGAGATTCGTCATCGTTATTTGCCTCCCTTACTTTTGGTCACGGCCAGGTGAGTTGCAAAACGCGCATCCGCCTTGTCGATCAATTGGCGGTAAAATTTCGTTTCTCCCCTTCCCGATTTATCTCCCGCTACAAGGAGAATCGCCTTTACGTTTTCGATCGAAAGCAAACGCTATACGCCACGCGCCATCAGCCGCATTGAACCGTAGTTCCTTCATATTCGCGTAGCGGGAGTCGCGGAGTGTATCCACTTGAGGACGTGCTAGCTGTGGGCCGAACTGTTTTAGAAGTTGTATGCACGATTGCAGATTGTCCTGCACTTCGTTCGGAAGATGGTAATACTCGGGTACAAAATCGTCACGTAAGTCCACCTCCCACGGCCCACTCTAAGTATGCACCATAATAACTATGTCTTCCAGTGCATAGAGCCAGAGGTGCCGATTCGATACACTGGCCTTCGTGGAAATTTTTGACCTCGCGCAAACCCAAAAACTCGCTACTCTGATGGCCGCGTCTCCACAGCACCGCGACGACGCCTGGTGCGCCGACTTTCTTCGCGCCGTGCCGACTGCATCCCTCGCCTCCTTCGACCCGATGATTCAGAACGGACCCGACACCTTCCCCTACTTCCAGCTCGCGATGCCCGATCCTGGACCTTTTGCGCCGTTTTCGATCGTTCATATTCTGAAAGACGTGCTTCAGAAAGGCGCGGGCATCGTGGTTCATTCGAGCATGCGCCGAGATCAGCCGCCGCTGTGGGTGTTCAGTTTCGGCGACATCCTCTCCTATTCGATGTTCGGGGACTTCCGCGGCGACCCGAAGGTAATCGCCAATCCCGACCCTCCGCCGAATCCACAGGCACGGGAGATGCTTCGAGCGTCTCCCAGCGAATCGTATCTTCCACTGACCGCGCGTGCTGCGATCGGCCGATTTATGCGTGGGCCATTCCGCCATACGAATCCAAGAATCGGGCTGGTGACCGGCGCCTCGTTCAGCCCCCGGCAGAGTTTGATGGTCAATTTGCGCCTGAAAGATTACGGCGGCGACACCAAGAAGCTGGGCGCGGCGATGCGCTACCTGACATGGTTCGTGCCTAAGACTTACAGCATGATGGCGCTTCCCGACGACTGGTCCGATGCGGATATGGCTCCGCTATAATACACTGGACCTTCAGAGGTCCTTCCATGAAATCCTGTTTGCTCCTCCTGCTCTGCGGTTCCGCCGCGTTTGCCGCTTCCTCCACTCTCCACCTGCTGCATAAGCCGGTGATGAACAAGACTACGATCGTCTTCACCTATGCCGGCGATCTGTGGAGCGTTCCGCGCGAAGGCGGCGCTGCCACGCGATTGACCGGAGGCACCGGCAACGAAACCGAGGCGGCCATTTCGCCGGACGGCGCGACGCTCGCCTTCACCGGCGAATACGACGGCAACGTCGACGTCTTCACCATGCCGATCAACGGCGGCGTGCCGAAGCGCGTGACCTATCATCCTGACGCGGATCGAGTGGTGGGATGGACCCCGGACGGTTCCCGTATTCTGTTCCGTTCGAATCGCGAAAGCTTCTCCCGCTTCACCCAGCTCTACTCAGTCTCGCCCTCAGGCGGTCTGCCAACTGTGCTCCCTCTGCCGATGGCCTGCACCGGAGCTTATTCGCCAGACGGCAAGCAGATGATTTATGCGCCTCTCGACGGCGGACAGTTCGCGCCGGGCTTTAATAATTTCGTGTCCTGGAAACGTTATCGCGGAGGCGAGGCCAGCTATCTGTGGCTCGTGAATCTCAACGACCTCACCACCGTAAAAGTGCCGCGCAAAGACTCCAACGACATCGCCCCCATGTGGATTGGCGACAAAATCTATTTCCTCTCCGACCGCAATGGTCCGATGACGCTCTATCGCTGGGATCCGAAGAGCAAGGCCGAGCCCGTGGAACTGATCGCCAATAAGGGAAAAGATATCGACGCCGCCAGCGCCGGTCCCGGGGGCATCGTTTATGAACAGTTCGGCAAGATCCTGATCTACGATCTGGCGTCCAATAAATCGCACGAGGTGCAGATCGATCTCGCCGCTGACCTGGGCGAAGTTCGTCCGCATTTCCAAAACGTCTCGCGCGAAATTCGCAGCGCGAAGATTTCTCCCACCGGTGTCCGCGCCGTCATCGAAGCGCATGGTGAGATCATCACCGCGCCCGCCGAAAAAGGCGATATCCGCAATTTGACCAACTCGCCCGGAGTGATGGACCGCACGCCCGCGTGGTCGCCCGATGGAAAAACCATCGCCTACTTCTCCGACGAATCAGGCGAGTACGCGCTGCACATCAAGACGCAGAACGGCGAGGGCGAAACGAAGAAGATTCCTCTCGCGGGCAAATCGGCATTTTATTTCGACCCCAAGTGGTCGCCCGATTCCAAGCACATCGCTTTCACGGACAATGAGCTGAATTTGTGGGATGTCGAGATCGCCTCCGCGAAGCTGACCAAGGTGGATACCGATTACGCGTACGAGCTTAACCGCGACTTCGCGTGGTCCGGCGATTCGAAGTGGATCACCTTCGTGCGCGAATTGCCGAATCGTTTTCACGCCGTGTTCGTTTACTCACTGGATAGCGGCAAGTCCACGCAGCTCACGAATGAGTTGTCCGATTCGCGCCATCCGGCTTTCGATCGCGACGGCCAATATCTTTATTTCGCCGCCAGCACCAATTACGGACCGACGACCAGCGGGCTCGACATGACCAGCGATGAACATGAGGTGACGCGCAGCATTTATATGATCGTGCTGCCGAACAATATCCCCTCGCCGCTGGCTCCGGAGAGCGATGAAGAGAAGGGCGCAGCGGCGTCGAGCGAAGAAGGCGGCGGTGGTCGAGGCGGCCGCGGAGGACGTGGCGGAAACGCGCCGGAGGCGCCTCCCAAGCCCGTTCGGATCGATTTCGATAAGATCGAGCAGCGCATTGTCGCGCTCCCACTTCCCACGCGCGCTTATTCGACCCTGGTCGCGGGCCGCGCCGGAGTGATCTATTTCATGGAACCGGGCACGGGCGGCGGCGGGCGCGGCGGTGCGGGCGGAGGCGGCGGAACGCTCTCGAAGTTCGACTTGAAAACGCGCAAAACCGAAAAGCTCGCCGATAGCGTCGCATCGTTCGACCTGTCCGCGAACGGCGAGAAAATGCTGCTCCGCATGGGCGGAGGCGGCGCGGGCGGCCGTGGTGGTCGAGGCGGCGCAGCAGCCGCAGCCGGACCGCAATACGTGATCGTATCCGCAACCGCGCCGGTTAAGGCCGGCGAAGGCGCTCTGCATCTCAACGATATTGAGGTCAACGTCGATCCTCTGGCTGAATGGAAGCAGATGTACCACGAGGTCTGGCGGATTGAGCGCAGCTATTTCTACGACGCCAATCTGCACGGCGTCAATTCCGCCGACGGCGAGAAGGAATACGAAAAATACGTGGACGTGTTGGGCTCGCGCAACGATTTGAATTACATTCTCCACGCGATGCTCAGCGAATTTACGGTCGGCCATCTGCGCGGCGGAGGCGGCACTGTCCCCGAAGTGAAAACCGTTCCCGGAGGCCTGCTGGGCGCCGATTACGAGCTCGCGAACGGCCGCTACCGGTTCAAGAAAATCTACACCGGGGAGAGCTGGAATCCACAATTGCGCGCGCCGCTCGCGCAGCCCGGCCTGAACGTCTCGACCGGCGATTATCTGCTTGCCGTGAACGGCGTTGAGCTTACCGATAAAGAGGACGTATCGCGCCTGCTGGAAGGCACCGCCGAAAAGAGCGTGGTATTGAAAATCGGTTCCGATCCCGCGAGCGCGAATGCGCGTGAAATCGTGGTGACGCCGATCGCCAGCGAAACGCAGTTGCGGCATGAAGCCTGGGTGGAGGGCAACCGCCGCAAGGTCGATGAGCTGAGCGGAGGCAAGCTGGCTTACGTCTATATGCCGGACACGGCGCAAGGCGGTTTGACCAGTTTCACGCGCTACTATTTCGCGCAAACGGATAAACATGGCGCGGTCATCGATGAGCGTTATAACAGCGGAGGGCAAGTCGCCGATTACATCATCGAAGTGCTGAACCGCCCTCTGCTCGGCTATTGGAGCCCTCGCTACGGCGCGATTTATCGCACGTCGGCCGCGTCCATCCTCGGCCCGAAGGTGATGATCACCAATGAATTTGCGGGTTCCGGTGGAGACGCCATGCCGTGGATGTTCAAGTACACGCATACCGGGACGCTGGTCGGCAAACGCACATGGGGTGGCCTGGTCGGCGTGTCGCAATATCCGGTGCTGATGGACGGAGGCAACGTGACGTCGCCCAATTTCGGATTCTTCAGCCCCCAAGGCCAATGGGACGTCGAAAATCACGGAGTGCAGCCGGACATAGAAGTGGAGCTCGACCCCAAGCTGGTGCACGAAGGCCACGATCCGCAATTAGAAAGAGCGGTCGCCGTGGCGCTGGATCAATTGAAGAAGAATCCTCCGCCGGAGCCGAAGCGTCCGCCGTATCCAAACTATCAGCGTCCAGTGGGCGCGGCGAGTGGAGGGGCGGGGAGCATGAAGGAAAAGCAGTAGGGTTAGTAACCCGCCCGCCCAACACTCAAGAAAATCAGAAATGCCTTGCCTAGTGGGGCGGCCAATTTTGGCGGCAGCCGCTCCTTCAGGCGGCTTTCGCTGGCAACGATACAACCTGAGATGACGGAGGAGCGTTATGTCCCTGACTCGCGACTTCAATGAGACGATCCGCGCCCGCTCTCAGCGCGATCCCAAGTTTCGAAAAGAACTTCTCCGTGAGAGCATCGAGTGCTTATTAGCTGGCGATATCGCCACAGCCAAGGCAATACTCCGCGACTACCTCAATGCCCGTCAAAAAGCCTCATGCGGATGCTCGGACCGACGGGGAATCCGCGGGCTGAGAATCTTTTTGAAGTCGTCAGCTTTTTGCAGCATCGAGAGGGTGTGCGGTTCCAGTTAAGAACCGCTCCCAGGTAAAGGCGATCTCCAAACCAACGTCGCCTGAAACCCCAAACAAATCGGAGCTCCTCCAGATCTGGTAGATTGAGGTCGCAAAATATCCGCTCCGAAGGCGGCGCTGGAGCATCAGATATACAGTAGTTCTTGCAGCGAACATACCCAACTGGCGATTCGGGGAAGAATTTCCTGTTGTTTCGATCAGGTTTCGACGATAATTAGATAGGCAATGCAAGAAATCGACGTCCATTCTCCGCTCGAACAATTCGCCCTGCCGCACCAGTTCACGCCGCGCCTTAGCCTCTATGGCGCTTTTATTGCGGTGACTGGGGCGTTGGCGCGGATTTTTCTTGGGTCTCTGGTCGGTGCTCTTTGGGGCGTGGCGATCTGGACGACGGCCGCGTCCGCACACTCCGCATTCTCGAAAAGCTTCGTCATCGCAGGGTTAGTCGCCGGCCTGGCGGTGTCGCTGACCGCGCTGATGTGGGCCATCGAAAAAGCTACGATGAAACTGGCTCCATGCGTCACATCATCGTCGGCACCGCCGGTCATATAGATCACGGCAAAACCGCGCTCGTCAAGGCGCTCACCGGAGCGGATACCGATCGCCTCGCCGAGGAAAAGCGCCGTGGCATTTCCATCGACTTGGGCTTCGCGCACCTCGATATCGGGCCGGATCTGCGGCTCGGCTTCATTGATGTCCCCGGGCATGAACGTTTCGTGAAAAATATGCTCGCCGGAGCCAGCGGCATCGATCTGGTGTTGATGGTGGTTGCGGCCGGCGAATCGATCATGCCGCAGACCCGCGAGCATTTCGAAATCTGCCGGCTTCTCGGTCTTAGCCGCGGCGTCATCGCGATCACCAAATCCGATATCGTTGACGCCGATCTCTTAGACCTTACCCGCCTCGAAGTTGAAGAATTCGTCGCCGGTTCGTTCTTGGAAAATGCGCCCACGATAGCCGTCAGTTCGATCACCGGCGCCGGAATTACCGAGTTGCGCGACGCGCTGGCGAGCATAGCTTACAGCGCTTCAATAAAGGACACCTCGAATTTCTTCCGCCTTCCCATTGACCGCAGCTTTTCCATGCGCGGCCACGGTTCCGTGGTCACCGGGACTCTGATCGCCGGAACTTTGAAAGTCGAAGACGAAGTCGAGCTGTTTCCAGCCAACAAGCGAGCGCGTGTGCGCGGCCTGCAAATTCACGGCGCGCCTTCGAACCAGGCGTCGGCCGGGGAACGCACGGCGGTCAATCTCGCGGGCGTCGATTCGGCTGAAATTCAGCGCGGCATGGTGCTCGCGCCGCCCGGCTTGTTTCACTCCACGACTCGGATCGACACGACGTTCGAGCTGCTGCCCGGCGCGCATCCTCTTAAACATCGAGCTCCGGTTCATTTCCACGCGGGAACGGCCGAGGTCGAAGCCGAGGCGCGTCTGCTTGCATCGCTCGAACCGATGAAGCCGGGTTCGCGCGCGCATGTGCGCTTTCTTCTCGAAGAGCCCCTGCTGATTCTTCCCGGCGACCGGTTCATCGTGCGCATGTTCTCGCCGGTGGTGACCATCGGCGGAGGAGTCGTCCTCGACGCCGCGCCCCCTTCACGTCTGCGCCGCGCCGCGCTAAATCAGCGGCTCGATCGAATCGAAAAAGAAGGGCTCGCCGCAGTTGCCGTCAACGAGTCCGCCTACGGTTTGACCGGTGCCGACCTGGTTGCCCGATGCGGCGTCCGATTCGCAGAATCATGGTATCCAAATAGCGCGAAATTATGGTCATTTAAGGCCTCGGCGAGCGACATTTTAGCGCATTTTCACGCGATTAAGCCCTTATTAGCGGGAATGCCGAAGGAGGAATTGCGGAATTCGACGCTTCCCGGGTCGCCTCCGTTCCTTCTCGACGAGCTCCTTCGCCGCGTCCCGGAGATCAAAGTGGAGGGCGAGATCGTCCGGCTGGCTTCGCACCGGGTTTTGCTCAAAACGGACGAAACGGAAGCGACTAAGAAGATCGAGGGACTGTTCCAAGACGCCGGCCTCGCCGTTCCTTCGATAGCTGAAGTGCTTTCGAAATCGGGAATAGAGCCGGCTCGGTCCCGTGCGCTTCTTCAGATCCTGTTCAAAGAGCGCAAGCTCATTAAAATAAACGACGAACTGGTCTTTCACGCTTCCGCCATCGAAGCTCTCCGAGCTATTCTGGCAGCTCGGGTCGGGACGAAATTCTCGGTCGCCGACTTCAAGGCTTGGACCGCCGTTTCTCGCAAATACGCGATTCCCCTCCTGGAATTCCTTGATCGTGAACACGTTACGCGTCGCGAAGGGGACAATCGAATCGTGCTTGACATTAGGCGAACATAAGGCGAATATGAAGAGGTGGCCGAACTAGTCGGGATCGCTCGCCTCGCCGCACAAAGCCCGACGCTTGAATTAAAGCGCCGCGTGGAATATTTCGAGCTTCCAACCCGTAAATACCTGACAAAATGCGACACTCCGCGCATGCCTTTTCGATGGACTATTAATCCCTACCGTGGCTGCGAATTCGGCTGTAAGTATTGCTATGCGCGTTACGCTCATGAATTCATGGAGTTACACGATCCACTGGATTTCGAGCGAAAGATCTATGTCAAACACTTCGATTCCGTCGCGTTCCGGCGGGAATTGGAGCATTTGCCGCTGGGCGAGACCATCGCGCTTGGGACCGCGACCGATCCTTATCAGCCGGCGGAGCGCCGCTATGGGCACACCCGGTCGATTCTTGAAGTGTTTGCAAACACAGCCGGTTTCCGCCTGGGGATCACCACGAAATCCGACTTGGTGGCGCGCGATATCGACCTGTTGAAAGAAATAATGCGCCGTCATTATCTATCGATTCACATGACAATTACCACGACTGACCGCGAGTTGGCGCGATTGATCGAGCCGCTGGCCCCCCGCCCCGATCTGCGGCTGAACGCGGTGCGAAAATTAGCGCGCGCAGGCGTGCGGACGCGGGTTTCGTGCTCTCCGATCATGCCTTTAATCAATGACATGGAACCTTCCATCGACGCAGTTGCACACGCGGCAGCACGGGCGGGCGCGAAAGGATTCTGGTGGAACATTCTGTTCCTGAAACCGTGCTCGAAGCAGGTTTTCATGCCGTTTGTTGAAGAACAATTTCCAACGCTCGCCCGCCGCTATAAGGAGCGTTATGCGCGAGTTGCGTATTTGCGCGGCGAGTATCCCGAGATGATTCGCGAACGCGCGGAGCGGATCCGAAGACGATACGGGCTCGACCAATCCGATCCGCAAGCGGAGCCGGAGTTATGGCCGCACTCGGCTCAACTCACACTGTTTCAGTCATCACAGGCGGAACCGCCTGCGCCACCAAAACAAACAGTGTCTCGCTGACACTATGCTGTTGCGTAATCCGCCGGGACTTGGCCCTCAGGCAAGAGTTCGCCTTTTTCCAGATGGCGAATTTTCGTTGCGAAGCGGGCGGCGTGAGGGTCGTGGGTGACCATGACGATGGTCTTGCCGAACTCTTTGTTAAGTCGGCTCAGTAGTGTCAGAACTTCCGTTGCCGATGTCGCATCTAAGTTTCCAGTAGGCTCGTCGGCGAGGATCAGGTCGGGGTCGGTCACGATCGCGCGCGCGATGGCCACTCTTTGCTCCTGGCCTCCGGAGAGCTGGCGAGGCAGATGCGTCAGGCGATCGCCGAGGCCGACCAGCTTCAGCGCCGTCGCTGCGTGTTCCATGCGCTCTTTTTTCTTGAGCGATGTGAGCTTCAACGGCAGCTCGACATTCTCGATCGCGGTGAGGACCGGAATCAGGTTGAAGCTCTGGAAAACGAAACCGATGTGGACGTTGCGCCAGTGGGCGATTTCGCGATCGCTGAGCGCGCGCAGATTTTCGCCGAGCACAAGGATTTCTCCGTCTGTGGGCCGGTCCATCGCCGCGATGAGATGCAGCAGCGTCGATTTGCCGGAACCCGATGGACCCATCAAGGCAATGAATTCGCCTTTTTGGATCTCGATGTTGGCGTCTTTGAGCGCCACGACGTGAAATTCATCGCGGACGAACTCTTTCGTCAAGTCACGTGTTTGGATTACTGGTTCGCTCATTTTGATTTAACCCTATCCCCATCTTTCAAATCCGCGGGCGGATTCACGATCAGATCTTCCCCGCCGTTCAAACCATCCTCGATATGGACGCCTTGGGGCGTGGTCGCGCCGGTCTTCACCGTCCGCTTTACCGCGCGTCCACCGGCGAGGACAAACACCGAGCCGCTACGCACGGCCGACGCCGGCACGACGATAGATGGCTTGGCAATTTCGCCACGCTCTAAAGGTTTGGCATCCGAAACAAATGCGACGCTCGCGTTCATTTCGGGCCGCAGATATTGGTCGGGATGAAGAATCTTCACCTTCACCTGCACCGTCGCTTTTTGACGATTCGCTTCGGGAGAAACTTCGTCGATCACTCCGTCGTACTTGCGATCGGGAAACGCGTCGGTGGTGACGATGCCTTTTTGATGCGGCCCGAGCTTCGCGAAATCGTTCTGATTGACGTCGATTTCGACTTTGAGATCGTTGAGATCGGCGATGGAGACGACGTAGCCTTTCGCTCCTTTGTCGCCGACGAACCCGGTGGTGACGAACTCGCCTTTTTCAACGTTGCGCTCCAGAATCGTACCGGTCACGGGAGCGCGAATCACGGTATTGGCGAGCTGCGTTTCGGCGAGCGCGACTTGTCCTCTGGCCTGTTCGACCAGCCCGCGCGCTGCATCGATATCTTCTTTACGCGGCCCGAGTTTTGCCAGGTCATAGGTGCGGAAAATGGAGATGGTCTGCGCGACGGTGCTATCGTACTTAGCCTGCGCGTCGTCGAGACTTTGTTTCGAGAGTACGCCTTCCTCGACCAGCTTCTTCGTCCGATCGAGAGTGACCTTCGCGTTCACTTCGTTGGCTTTGGCGTTATCAAGGTCCGCTTTGGCTTTAGCGATTTCTTCGGGACGCGAGCCGTTCATGGCACGCGCCAGGCTGGCCTCAAGATTCGCAAGAGCGCCCTTGGCCTGCTGCACCTGCGCGCGATATTCATCGTCTTCGAGGCGAACCAGTTCCTGATCTTTCTTCACCATGTCAGCTTTTTCGACGCCGATCCAGGCGACCTTGCCGACTACTTTCGCGGCGAGCTCGATTTTGTGCGCGGCGACGATGTAGCCGGTTGCGTTAAGGACCACATCGCCGGCCCGCGCGGCGTCACCGGCGGAGGTTGCGTGAACGCGCACAACTTCCACCTCTGCCGCGCGGGTTAGCATGCCGTAGAGATAGAATCCGCCGCCGCCCAGGAGAATCAATAAAATTCCGCCGAGGATCCAGCCGGTGGCCCAGCGCGAGGGCTGGTCCGATCGTTTCTTGCTGCGGTCGATGCGCAGGCTTTTTAGTTCGGCTTCCATGATTCCTTTGCGCCGGACGTCGACACGAATGTCGACGCGGCACGCCTGGAGGCGTGCGCTACATTTATTACCAACATTTTAAATATCCCTCAAGGCGACTAGAATTTCTTTCTTTGCCGCCATGCGCGCGGGGAAGACTCCGCCGATTGCGCCCATTATGAGTGCAAAGCCGATGCCGAGCGCCATGGCTTCGGGTCCGACTCGGAAATTGAAGGCGATTTCGCTGAAGCTGGTGAAGCTCATCATTCCGGTGGTGACGGTGTTGAGAGGCAGCACTAACAGGCAGCCAATCAAGCCGCCCAGCAGCGAGAGCAGCAGCGATTCTATAAAAAAGCTGGTCAGGATGCTGCCGCGGGAGAAGCCTAACACACGCAGAGTTCCCACTTCCTTCGCACGGCGCGCGACGGCGGCGTACATGGTATTCATCGCGGCGAAGCTGGAGCCGACGGCCATAATGATAGCGACGAAGACTCCGAGATATTGCACAGGCGCAGCGGAGTTGGTTTGCGAATCCATATATTCGAGCTCCGTGCGCGCATTCGAATTGAGGCGCTGATCGTCGTTAATGGAATTGACCAGCGCTTGCGCGGCCACAGCGTCTGTGGCGCGAAGCAGCGCGGAGCTGGGCCCGTCCTGCCGATTGAAATCGCCGGCCATTTGATTAAAGTCGGCATAAATTTCGCTGTTGGTGGCGCTGGAGTTCGAATCCATCACGCCGACCACTTCCCAATCGCCTCGACCGAAGTGGAGTTTCTTGCCCATTTCCGCTCCGGGATATCGTTTCGCGATGGATTTGCCGACCACCACTTCGCGCTGACCGGCGCGGAACCAGCGGCCGCTGGTGATTTTCGTTTGTTCGCGAATTTCGAGGCCGATCGGGCCCAGTCCGCGCAAGGTGATGTTCATGCCATCGGGATGGGTTTCGCTGGGCAGATTGATGACGGTGACGAGTTCGAGCGAGGCCAGCGGCAGTCCGTCGGCGCCGCGGGCGATACCGGGCTTCGCTTTGAGTGACTGGAAGGCATCGATGGTCATGCCGCCGCTCAATTCGGCGTTCGCGCCTTTGCGCATCACGAGGATGTTGAGAGGATTGCCGGACGCCTTAAATGCGGACTGCAATCCGTTGACCAGCGCGAGGACGGCCACCAGCACGGAGACCGTGAGCGCGATGCCGAGCGCGGTCATCAGCGTGGTGGTTTTGCGAACCGTCAGATTGCGGAGATTATAAGCCAGAGGGATCGCCATAGTCACCTTGATAACTTCTCAGCCTGAATTCCTTAACGATTCGAGAATCGGAGTGCGCGACGCGTTGAACGCCGGAACGAACGCGCTGGCGACGCCGATAATAAAAGCCACCAGCATCAGGGCTCCGCCGACGTCGGGCGTGATGGTCAGAGTCTTCATCGCCTGAATGAAACTCGGGCCGTTGCGGACGACGTTGGTGAGGCCGACGGCGAGCAGCAATCCTATGGCGCCGCCAAGGAGCGAGAGGACGCCGGCCTCGCCGAGGATCAGGAAAAGAATGGTGCCGGGCGTATAGCCCAGCGTTTTGAGAATGCCGACTTCGCGGATGCGCTCACGGACCGACATCGCCATGGTGTTCGCGGAGACCAGCAGCACGGTGAAGGTGACGGCTGCGCAGATGCTCATCAGGAAAACTTTGACGTTCCCGAGGAAGGAGACGAATTGCAAAGTAAAGGCCTGCTCCGATTCGGATTTTGTGGGCGCGGTGGAGTTAGCGAATAGATCGTCGATGGTCTTCGCAACAGAATCGACCTGATCAGCGCGCTCGACTTGCACTTGGAACGATCCAACCATGTCCTGCCGCGCATTGCTGATGCCCAGCATTTCGCGGAGGTAGATCTGGCTGAAGAAGAGCGTCTCACTGGTGTTGGGGTCGTCGAAAATACCGACTAGAGTGAGCTCGGGGTTGACGGGGAAAATGTCGCCGGTGAGGAAGATTTTTTCGCCGACCTTCCAGTTCATCCGTTTCGCGAGGTCGGCGCTGGCGATGGCGGCGGTCCGCAGATGCTCGAACGATTGCTGCTGATCGACGGGCAGAGCGATCTCGGGACGGACGCGGAAGAACTTGTCGGGCTCCACGCAGAAGCGGGCGAAGAAATTTTTCTGATCACGCGCATCCTTATATGTACCGCCGAACCACTGCCACACCATCGCTTCCCGCACGCCGGGGACCTGGCGGATTTTGGATTCGTAGCTGAACGGCAGAGGCTGGGTGATCGAGACCTTATGATGAACGATAAGGCGCAGTTCCTGGCCGGGCGTGGGCGGGGCGAGGAAGAGTCCGCGATAAAGCGCGCCTAAAACGCCCAGCAGGCAGAGCGACATCCCGATGCTGACGATGGTCAAGGCGCTTCGCCTGCGGTTGCGCAGGGAATTTTTGAACATCAGCGACAGGTAGCGGAACATATCTATATTCTAGAGGAGCAGCGGGGTTAGGCTCTGCTCTGTATCGGCGAACGGCGATTTTCTATGGACGAACGGCGACGAAACTCCGACGAAGAATTTATGCGGGAAGCGTTGCATCTGGCCCGGAAGGCGGAAACGGCGGGCGAGGTTCCGGTGGGCGCGGTGGTGGTGCTCCATGGCGAAGTGATTGGGCGGGGACGCAATTCGCCAGTGGAGTTGCACGATCCTTCGGCACATGCCGAAATGATCGCGCTGCGAGAAGCGGCGGCGGCGATCGGAAATTATCGCGTGGAGGGCGCGACGATCTATTCGACGCTGGAGCCGTGCGCGATGTGCGCGGGACTTCTGGTGGCGGCCCGGGTGCAGAAGTTGGTGTTCGGCGCGAGGGACCTGCGATTCGGAGGGGTGCGGAGCAAATTTCGAATCGCGGACTCGGAACTATTGAATCACCGGGTGGAGATCGTGGAGGGAGTAATGGGGGCGGAGTGCGCGGAGCTGATGCAGAGGTTTTTTAGTTTACGGCGCTAGGTTTTGCGGCGGCATCGCGACCAACTTGGGTGCAAATGCCGCCGAGCGGTGGGAAAGGATCAGGCTGAGAGAGGCAGCGGGAACTGGAGGCGGGGCGGGACCATCGCGAATGGGTTCTGCGCCAGGAGGGTTTTGTTCAAGGGGACGAAACGGGAGGCCCCGTTAAAATATTCGTCCAGGGGATACAAAGGATATGGTTCTAATTCTCGAAAAACTCTTCCGAGTTTTTGTTCAATCCGATAGACAGCATGGAAGAAATTTCCCCGGTCGATGTGTAACTGCCGGGAGCAGAGCTTCCAGTCCGCGCCGAGCAGGAAGTGATAGCGAAACAGTTTCTGCTCGAAATCCCCCAAAACACGCTTGGAAATTAACGTGAAGTCGGCGATATATTCTTCGTCTTTTCGCCCCCAAGTGGACGGGCGGCTTCGGCCGGAGTGCGGTTCCACCGAAACCCTGCTCAGGTGCCTCTCCTGCGTCACGCAGCGCAGAAATCGATCGTAGCAGATGCGGAAAATAGCGCGTAACACGCAGTTGCAAGGCGCGAGCGCGCCTCTTCTAGCCAGCCGCAATCCAGCCCCATGGCATTGCGCGCAGTTGTGCATGGCGAGTGCCAGCGTTTCCGAACGATTCCAATCCATAACCGTGTTTTTTATCCTCTGTGTGCCGCCTTAAAGGCAGCTTTAGAGGCATAGTACTCCCCGAAAGGATATATGTCAATTATTATTTAATCATTATGCGTTAATATCGCGATAAATACTCAACACTTGTTGCGCTGTATGATCCCAATGGAATCGCTGGGACTGGGCGCGGCCGGCGGCGACTAAGGCTGCGCGACGATCTTGATCGAGCAAAACATCGCGAATTCCACGGGCAATGTCAAACACATTGTCCGGGCTGACCAACTCGGCTGCGTCACCCACCGCTTCGACCAGCGACGGAAGATTAGACGCGACGACGGGTGTACCGCAGGCCATCGCTTCGAGAGGAGCAAGGCCGAATCCTTCGTAAAGCGACGGGAAGGCGAAGGCAGCGGCGGCACGGTAAAACACGCGCAGGGTTTCGGTGGGCACAAAGCCGAGAAAGCGCACGAAATTTTCGACGCGGCTGGAGACAACGGCGCGGCGCACGCCAGGATATTTCGAAAGTTCATCGCCGATGATGACCAGCCTTAAATCGCGAAATTCCGGGTGATTTTCGAGTTCTCCGCGCAGCACCGCGAACGCCTCAATCAGGCGGGGAACGTTTTTTTGGGGACGGATGGTGCCGGCATAGAGGATGAAGGGCTTGCGGATCGAGTAACGCTCCAGCGTGAGATTGTCCTGTTCCTTTCCGTCCGCCTCCGCGGTGAAGGCGGGATCAGGCGCGCTATAAATAGTGCGGATCCGGCCTGCGGGAACGTGCAGCACGGTTTCGACGTCGCGGCGAGTGGAATTGGAAACGGCGATCACGGTGGCGGCGCGCAAGGCTCCGCGGCGAAAGCGCTGCTCATGCATCCGGTTGCGAAAACTGCGGTGCGCGGGAAACAGCAGCGTGCTCATATCGTGAATGGTGAGCACATACGGCTGGGGCATCCACCAGGCGACGGAATTAAGCGGAATATGATACAAATTCCCTTGTAACGTCCGAAGAAATTTCGGAAATGCAATGTTATGCATGACTTCCGTATCGGACTGGGAATAAACCGCGGTTTCGAAATTCGATCCTAGTCCCAAGACCTCGGAGATGTCATTGGAGGGGAAAATCAGGGTATAGCGATTTTTATGTTCCAGCCGAGAAAGGCCGCGGATCAGATTGCGGATGTACGTACCGATGCCGAAGTCGCGGATGCGGCGGGCGTCGATGACGACATGCGGCATGGAAAATAGGCGTTATTTCGCCTGTTTCCCGTCTTGTTTCCACGGGTAAAGCGGAAAGCGGCTAGTCAGGTCGCCGACCTTGCGGCGCACGTCGGCCAATGCGTCTTCGCTCGAAATATGATCGAGCACTTGTGCGATCAGCGATGCGACTTCGCGCATTTCCTGCTCTTTGAATCCGCGCGTGGTCACCGCGGGACTGCCAAATCGCATCCCGCTGGGATTTAATGGCGGATTTACATCAAAGGGAATGGTATTTTTATTCGCCGTAATATAAGCGCGGTCCAGCGCGGCTTCGGCTTCCTTGCCTTTTACGCCTTTGGCGAACACGTCGACCAGCATCAGGTGCGTGTCGGTGCCGCCGGACACGACACGGAAACCAGCGCGCGCGAGGCCGCCCGCGAGCGCTTGCGCGTTCGCCACCACCTGTTTCTGATAGACGGCGAATTCAGGCGTCGCGGCCTCTTTGAAACAAACGGCTTTGCCCGCGATCACGTGCATCAAAGGGCCGCCCTGCGTGCCTGGGAACACGTTCTGGTCAATCGCTTTGGCGTATTTTTCCTTGGCCAGAATCAGGCCGCTGCGGGGACCACGAAGAGTCTTGTGCGTCGTCGAAGTGACAATGTCGGCGTAATCGCAAGGGTTCGGATGAACGCCAGCGGCCACGAGTCCGGAGAAGTGCGCCATGTCGACCAGGAAGATCGCACCGACGGAATCGGCGATTTGACGGAAACGCGCGAAATCGATAATACGCGGGTAAGCGCTGCCGCCCGCGATGATCATTTTTGGTTTATGTTCTTCCGCTAAACGCGCTAATTCGTCATAATCGATGCGTTCATCGTCTTTTTTGACGCCGTAAGGGACGATTTTATATGTCTTTCCGGAAAAATTCAGGTGATGACCGTGCGTCAAGTGGCCGCCATGCGATAGATTCATCCCCAGGACGGTATCGCCAGGCTGGATAACGGACGAATAAGCCGCCTGGTTCGCCTGGGAACCGGAGTGCGGCTGCACGTTGGCGTATTCGGCGCGAAAGAGCTTTTTGGCGCGGTCGCGCGCCAGGTTTTCGACCGCGTCGGCATATTCGCAGCCACCGTAATAGCGCCTGCCGGGATAGCCTTCCGCGTATTTATTCGTGAAGATGCTGCCCGTGGCTTCGAGGACCGCTTCGGAGGTGAAATTCTCGCTGGCGATCAGTTCCAGGCGCGAATGCTGGCGCTCGGTTTCGTGGCGAATCGCTTCGTAAATTTCAGGGTCCGCCTGGGCGAGCGGCATCGACATAGTGTCTTGTTGAGCTTCAGTCATGATTTTTCTCCAGTTCGGCGATCTTTCCGATGCGCCGGGCGTGGCGGCCTCCGTCGAAGGGTGTTTCGAGGAAAACGCGGACCATTTCGTTGGCTGCTTCAGGATCGGTGTAGCGCGCTCCGATGGTGATAATATTTGCGTCGTTGTGGGCGCGGGTGAGACGAACCTCGTCGGGGTTGAAGGCAATGGCGGCGCGAATGCCGTCCACTTTATTGGCCGCGATGGACATGCCGACGCCGGTGGAACAAACCAGAATGCCGCGATCCGCGGTACCGGAGGCGACATCGTGCGCGACCGCATTTGCGTAGTCGGGATAATCGGTCGACTCCGCGGAGTTGGTGCCGACGTCCACTACTTCATGTCCGGCTTGACGCAGCGCGTCGCGGACCTGGTCCTTCAGAGCGAAGCCCGCGTGATCTGCGCCAATCGCAATTTTCATGGGGAACTTTAACTTTAGCAGGGGCAAGGCGCGGAGGCCAGGGACCGGAGCGGAGCGATATGATAAGCGCTATGAAGACCTTCGTTGCTCTTTCGCTTTTCCTCTGTGCTCTAGGCGCGGCTGAGGATCTGACGGGAAAGTGGGTCGCCACAGAAACCACCGGTAACGGCCAGAAACGGGAGACGACTGTGGCGCTGATCGCCGAGGGTGGTTCATTGAAGGGCTTTATCGCCAATGCCAGATCCACGATGTTGATTGTCGATGGCCGCACGGACGGGAATAACATTTCACTTACGATTTTGCGTGAGACGTCAGGCGTCGAGAAGCGCGTGGACTGCACGGCGGAGCGAGCTGGCGAAGAATTGAAAGTCACGATTCCGAACGAAGGGCGTCCGCCGACGGTATTAGCTGCCAAGCGCGTCTCTTCGGAAAAGCCGGCAATGCCTGCGCCGAAGATCTCGCTATCGAACGATTTTCCGGCCGTTAAGTATAACGGGCTGGCGAAGACGCCTCCTATGGGATGGAACAGCTGGAACAAGTTTCACCGTAGCGTAGACGACAAAGCCGTCCGCGGGATGGCCGATGCCATGGTATCAAACGGCATGAAGGACGCCGGCTATATGTACATCAATATCGATGACACCTGGCAGGGTACCCGCGACGCGAATGGCGTACTGCAAACGAACGAGAGATTTCCGGACATGAAAGCCCTGGCCGATTATGTCCACTCGAAGGGCTTGAAAATCGGGATTTATTCATCTCCGGGGCCGAAGACTTGCGCGGGATTCGAAGGGAGTTTCGGCCACGAAGAGCAGGACGCGAAGATGTGGGCGGCGTGGGGCTTCGATTATCTGAAATACGACTGGTGCAGCGCGAGCCAGGTTTATGACGTGAAATCGCTGCCGGCGGTCTACGCGAAGATGGGCGAAGCGCTGTCGAAGGCCGGACGCCCGATTGTCTACAGCCTGTGTCAATACGGCTGGCAGGATGTAGGCGAGTGGGGCGCGAAAGTGGGCGGTAATCTGTGGCGCACCACGGGAGACATCAGCGACCGCTGGCAATCCATGATGCACATCGGATTTGAGCTGCAACCGGGGCGCGAAAAATACGCCAACGCCGGACACTGGAACGATCCGGACATGCTGGAGATCGGCAACGGAGGCATGACCGGTGACGAGTATCGCACGCACATGAGCCTGTGGTGCATCCTCGCCGCTCCTCTACTCGCCGGCAACGATTTGCGCGATATGAAGCCGGAGATTCACGACATTCTGACCAATCGTGAAGTGATCGCGGTCGATCAGGATGCGAAGGGCGCGCAAGGCGTGCGGGTTTCGAAAAACAACGATCTGGAAGTGTGGGAAAAGCCTCTTGCCGACGGATCGCACGCGGTAGGGCTGTTCAATCTCGGCAAGGATTCGGCGATGATGAGGGCGAGTTTCAGCGATTTGAAGTTGTCCGGCTCTCACGCGGTGCGGGACCTGTGGGCGCACGAGGACAAGGGAAAGTTTAAAGATCATTTCGAAGCGACCGTGCCCTCGCACGGCGTCGTGATGGTAAAAATCGCGAAGTGAACATCACCCGCTGGGCACTGCCGCTACTGGCCGCAATTTGTTTCGTCCGCCTGTGGCTGATGCAGCTCCCATCGAGCTTCTGGGTGGACGAGATGGCGACCATCTTTGTCGTGGAACACGGCGGCGATGATCCTTCTCTCAAAGTTGCTCCACAGGTTCCGCAATCGATTTATTATCCAGTGATCCGCGCCTGGGCGCCGGGCCGATCCGAGGTCGCCTACCGGCTCCCTTCGATCCTGTTCATGGGTCTCGCGCTGATATTCGTCGGGCTGCTGGTGAGAGAACTGGTCCATCCCGATGCGTGGTGGTTCGCGATCTTCGCCTGCTTCGCGCTGCGGGGAATTAATTACGAGGCGGCGAATGCGCGCCCCTATGCTCTGGGGATGTGCGTCTCAGCGGGCGCGCTGTATTTTTTGGTCCGGTGGCTGGATACGCGACGTCTGTGGGATGCGATGTTGTTCCTGCTCTTCGCGGCGCTCCTGTGGCGCGTCCATCTGATTTTCTGGCCTTTTTACGTGGTACTTGCGATTTATGCGCTGTGGAAGGGAATGGCCAAAAAGGGGCAGATCGCGATCGTGTTCGGACTCCTCGGCCTTCTTCTTCTCCCCGTCGCGATGCGCGCAATCGAACTGAACGCCCAGGCGAAGCAGCACGTGGTGATCGAACAGCCGACCTGGATGAGTCTGGCACATTCGTTCCATCTCCCGCTCATCGCCGCAGCCGCGTTCGGCGCGTGGATCTGGGCGCGGTTGGCGAAGCACCGCGAACGAATTGCAATTCCCGCCTCCGCCATGGCGCTGATCCTCGCGTGGTGGCTGGTGCATCCCGTGGCGCTGTTCGCGTTTTCGCGAATCACAGCGAACAGCGTCTTCGTGCCCAGATATCTCGCGATATCGTTGCCCGGGGCCGCAGTCGCAGCCACACTCGCTGCCGCGTATTTCCTTCCCGATCGATTCTGGAAACCGGCGGCTCTGCTACTGGGCATCGGTGCAATCGTCGCATCCGGCAATTGGACGCAGCTCTGGCCGTCGCATCACAATTCGGACTGGCGCGCCGCGGCGCAGGCGGTGAATCAACTCGCTCTACCGCCATCCACGCCCGTGATCTGCCCGAGCCCTTTCGTCGAGGCTCGCTCCCCCGCGTGGACGCCCGATTACGAGATGCCGGGATTTCTGTATGCGCCTTTGCTGGTCTATCCGGTGCGCGGCAACGCCGTCTTATTCCCCTTCGCAACATCCCCGGAGGCCGAGGATTACGCGACGGCTCTGCTCCACGGCGCGATTCCATCGGCGGGCCGATTTGTGATCTATGGCGCGAATGGCGGAGTCCATTTCTGGCGGGATTGGTACGAAAAGCGTCTGGTGGGATGGAGCCACCGAAGTCTCGGCGATTTCAAGGATGTCGATGCGGTGCTGTTCGAAAGAACGCCTTGAAGCTTCACAGGCTGAAGCCTGTGCCACCTTGTGCCGGGAACAAGTCTAGTTAAGGAAGAGGCGGCACAGACTTCAGTCCTGTGTTCAAGGGCTAGCCGGAGGCTTCATCTCATCCGTATTGAAAATCCGCAACTCTTCCCCCGGTCGAGCCATTTTCAGCACCAGCGCCACTTGATAACGAGGCCCCTGGAAATACGACACGCGAATTTCGTGCACGCCGCGATCAAGGCGCACCGCCCCGATGCGCTCCCGCGGCGGATGCTGCCCATCGTTATCGATTACCAGTTCCTGGTCGATGTATAGATTCGCCCCGTCGTCGGAGTTTAAAGAGAAGCCGTAATCGCCGCCTTTTTCTACCCAAAACCGGCCCTTGTAATCGATCGCGAACCATTCGAACCGCTTCGTCACTTCGGGAAAGCCTTGCCGAAAATCCTGCGGAGGAATGTTGAGCGAGGTCGCGTAGATTGTCCCCACCGGCTTCATCGTCTCGAAGTCGGGGAGTTTCTTGGTGTTGTGCCGAATATGATAGATCCGCCCCTGGAGCGCGGAGGGAATTACCACCGTGATCCCAAAAACAGCCCTCGGGGCTTCCGGATCCTGCGCGAGCAGGCCTGCGATCAGCCCCAAAATTCGAGCGATAACCACGATGGACATACAACCTGCGCCTCTGTTTTCTTATGACGCACGCTCTTGACGGGAGAACGCAAAATTTTAACTGGTTATCCTTCGACGACCTCTAAAAACGCCTGCGCCGCGTGGCTCAGCGCGCGCTTCGCCGGATACACCAGCCGGATCTTGCGGTCCACCACCATTTCCTTGACCTTGACCTCGCACAGGATGCCCTGCGTCAACTCCTCGCTAACGCACATGCGTGGCAGGAACGCGACGCCTTCGTTCCGTTGCACCATCTTGCGGATCGCTTCCACCGTCGGCATCTCCAGGTCCATGTTGAGCGGAACCTTGTTGCGCTGGAATTCGCGGATCACCACGCCGCGGTACGGAGACACCACGTTATGCGCAATAAACGTCTCCATGCCCAGCTCCGTGATCGAAATTTCACCACGCGTTGCGAAACGGTGGCCGGGCGAGGTAATGAACGCCAGATGGTCGGTGAAAATGACCTTCGAGATCAGCCGCTCATCCTCGGGATCGAACGTCAGGATGCCCAATTCAAGATCGCCGTCCAGCAGCTCCGCCGGAATCTTGCTCGATAAACTGCGCCGGATCTGCACTTTAATCTTCGGGTAGCGGCGGCGATACCTTTCGATATGATCGAGCAGGTACAACGTCGACGATTCATTCGCGCCGATGGTGAGCCGTCCGGCAGACTTGTCCCGCAATTCGGCCAGAGCGTTTTCGAGATCGCCCTGAAGATTCTCAAACCGCCGCGCATATTCCAGCACGATCTTCCCGGCGTCTGTCAGCAGCAGGTCTTTCGCAGACCGGTCGATCAGCTTCTCCCCCAACTCCGTTTCAAGCCTCTGAATCGACAGAGAGATCGCAGGCTGCGTGCGCAGCAGTTTCTCCGCGGCCCTCGAAAAGCTCTTCTCTGCCGCGACCGTCAAAAAGACGCGGAGTGGGTGCATCTCCATAAAATTCAATTATATAATGATTCGAACTTATCGCAACTAGGAATAGTATAAATTTGCTAAATCCTCAAGGCGACCGCATAATCTTAAGCAAGGCTAAGATTATGGCTGTTAACACTCACCGCGTTTACATTTTCGATACCACTCTTCGCGATGGCGAGCAGTCGCCCGGATGCAGCATGACCGTGCCAGAGAAACTCCGGATGGCTGCGAAACTGGTGGAATTGGGCGTCGATATCCTCGAAGCCGGTTTCCCCATTGCCTCGGAAGGAGATTCCGAAGCGGTAGACGCGGTGAGCCGTGAGTTCCCGTGGGCGAACGTAGCGGCGCTGGCGCGGGCCAACCGTCCTGACGTGGAGGCAGCAATTTTCGCGTTGAGGAACGCCAAGCGTCCGCGTATTCACACGTTTCTCGCCACCAGCGATATTCATCTGAAATACAAGCTGAAGAAATCGCGCCAGCAGGTTTTGGATGAAGCGTGCGCGGCCGTGACGCTCGCTCGCCAGCATTGCGACGACGTCGAATTTTCCGCCGAAGACGCCACGCGGACGGATTGGGATTATCTGGAGGAAATTTGCCGCGCCGTAGTCGCCGCGGGCGCGAGAACCGTCAACCTGCCGGATACGGTCGGCTATTCAGTGCCGGAGGAATACGCTGCGCTGATCGGCCGAATGGTCAAAGCGTTGGGCGATACGGCGATCGTAAGCGTCCATTGCCACGACGATCTAGGATTGGCTGCCGCGAATTCTCTTGCCGCTCTGCACGCGGGTGCGCGGCAGATCGAATGCACAGTGAACGGCATCGGCGAACGCGCGGGCAATGCGGCTCTCGAAGAAGTCGTGATGGCGATGAAGACTCGCCCGGATCGGCTGCCCTTCGAAACGCGCATCGTTACCGAACAGCTCTATTCAGCCAGCCAGTTGCTCGCGTCGATCATCACCTTCGGGCCGCAGCCGAATAAGGCGATCGTCGGCGAGAATGCGTTCGCGCACGAGGCGGGAATCCATCAGGACGGTTACCTCAAAGAACGCACGACGTACGAAATTATGGAGCCGCACAGCGTCGGCGTGCCGGAAACGAAACTGGTGCTCGGTAAACACAGCGGCCGCCATGCGCTGGCGCAGCGCTGCGAAGTGCTGCTAGGCGCCGCGCTCACCAAAGATCAACTGGACACGATGTACCATCGCTTCACAGCCCTGGCTGACCGAAAGAAAGGCCTGACCAACCAGGAAATCGCCGCCTTGGCACGCGAAGTAGTAGAGGACACAAAAGCCTCAGCCGTAGCCGGGGACTAGAGACACAGACTAAAGTCTGTGCCACCACCAACTGCAGTGCAGACAGGATGTGACACTGGTGGCACAGGCTTCAGCCTGTGTGTGAGTTGATCAGATAAATCATGAACCTCAAAATCCTCCTCCTCCCCGGCGACGGCATCGGCGCCGAAGTCACCAGTGCGGCCGTAGAAGTCCTCGCAGCCGTTTCCCAAAAATTCGGCCACACCCTGGATTTCTCCGAGGCCCTCATCGGTGGTATTGCGATCCACAAAACCGGCTCGCCTCTGCCGCAGGACACCGTCGATAAAGCGCTAGCCGCAGACGCGACTCTAATGGGAGCAGTCGGACTTCCCGAGTTCGACAACGCTACACCCGATAAGCGCCCGGAAAAAGGCTTGCTAGGCATCCGCAAAGCGCTGGGCGTGTTCGCGAATCTACGCCCGGTCCGCACCTGGCCCGCCTTGGTCGAATCCAGCCCCCTAAAAAATCACCTGGTCGAAGGCACGGATATGATCATCGTCCGCGAGCTGACCGGAGGCCTCTATTACGGGGAACCACGCGGCATTTTCGAGGACTACGCCGTCAACACCATGCGCTACACCAAACCCGAAATCGAGAGGGTTTCGCGAAAGGCGTTTCAACTCGCGCGGGCGCGTCGCAAAAAGCTCACCAGCGTGGACAAATCGAATGTCATTGAAAATTCGCAGCTCTGGCGCCGGGTGGTTATCGAAATCGCGAAGGACTTTCCCGACGTCGAGCTCGATCACCTGCTGGTAGACAACTGCGCGATGCAGCTCGTGCTGAACCCCAAGCGCTTCGACGTCATCCTCACCGAAAACATGTTCGGCGATATCCTGAGTGATGAAGGAGCCGTGCTGGCCGGATCCATCGGCATGCTGCCCTCAGCGTCGCTCGGCGAATCGAAAGGTTTGTATGAGCCCGTCCACGGATCGGCGCCCGATATCGCAGGCCAGAACAAAGCGAATCCGCTGGGAGCCATCGGCTCGGCCGCCGCAATGCTTGAATATACGTTCGGGTTAATGAAAGAAGCCGCCGCCGTCAACGCCGCCATCGGAAAAGTGTTGGACGCGGGACAGGTAACGGCCGATTTGAAACCGAAGGGTAAGCCCGCGACAACGTCAGAAGTAGGAAAAGCAGTGAGCAACGCACTATGAAACCCCGCACGATCATTGAAAAAATCTGGGACAGCCATGTCGTTTCTCAACAACCCGGCGCTCCCGCTCTGATGTATGTCGATCTGCACCTGGTGCACGAAGTAACGTCGCCGCAGGCGTTCGATGGCCTGCGCAAGCGTGGTCTGAAAGTCCGCCGGCCCGATCTGACCATCGCGACCACGGATCATTCGACGCCCACGACCCCTCGCGGCCTTCCGATTCTCGATAAGATCGCAGCTACGCAAGTCGCACAGCTCGAATCCAATTGCCGCGACTTCGGTATCCGCTGCTACGGCCTGTCGAGCGAGCGCCAAGGAATCGTCCACGTCATCGGTCCGGAGTTGGGCCTGACCCAACCCGGCATGACGGTAGTCTGCGGCGATAGCCACACCGCGACGCACGGCGCATTCGGAGCGCTGGCCTTCGGCATCGGGACCAGCGAAGTGGAGCACGTCCTCGCTACTCAATGCCTGTTGCAGCGCCCATCGAAAACCTTTTCCGTGCGCGTAGACGGCACTCTCAAAAACGGCGTGACGGCAAAAGACATCATCCTGAATCTCCTCTCGAAAATCGGCATCGGAGGCGCCACCGGATGCGTCATCGAATATTCCGGCTCCTCGATCCGCGCCCTTTCGATGGAGGAGCGCATGACCGTCTGCAACATGTCGATTGAAGGCGGCGCCCGCGCCGGCCTGATCGCTCCCGACGACACGACGTTCCAATATATTTCCGGCCGCCCCTTCGCTCCGAAAGGCGCCGATTTTTATGCGGCGATGGGACGCTGGAAAATGCTGCCCACCGACGACGGCGCAACCTATGACCGCGAAATCACCATCGATGCCAATACCCTGGAGCCGATGATCACCTTCGGCACCAACCCCGGCATGGGCATCGGAATCTCCGCGATGGTTCCCGACCCTGGAGGCATCACTGATCCCCTGGAGCGTGAAACCCTCAAAAAAGCCCTGCATTATATGGACCTGCCCGCCGGCAAATCTCTGCTCGGCCACGCGGTGAACGTCGTATTCATCGGAAGCTGCACCAACTCCCGCATCTCCGACCTGCGAGCGGCCGCTCAGGTTTTCAAAGGCCGCAAGGTAAGTCCGAACGTTCGCGTAATGGTAGTTCCCGGATCGATGCAGGTGAAAGCGCAGGCACAGGCTGAAGGGCTCGATCAAATTTTCCGCGATGCCGGAGCGGACTGGCGCGAAGCCGGCTGCTCCATGTGCATCGCCATGAACGGCGATCAATTGCAGCCGGGCGAATATAGCGTCTCCACCAGCAACCGAAATTTCGAAGGCCGGCAAGGAAAAGGCGGACGGACATTTTTAGCCAGCCCGCTCACCGCCGCGGCAAGCGCCATCACCGGCGTGATTACCGACGTAAGAACGCTAATTTAAGGTCATTTAAGATGCTCCTGACATCGAAAACTGTCGTATTAAGGGTCGATAACGTCGACACCGATCAGATTATCCCCGCCCGATTCCTGAAAACCATCTCCAAAGAAGGCCTCGGCGACCAGCTCTTCTACGATTGGCGCTACGACGCCTCGGGCGCGCCGAAACCCGACTTTGTCCTCAATATCGAAGCCGCTAAAGGCGCACAAGTATTAATAGCAGGCGACAATTTCGGCTGCGGCAGCTCCCGCGAGCATGCTCCGTGGGCTTTGACGCAGTTCGGATTCAAAGCCGTGATCAGCACTTCGTTCGCGGACATTTTTAAAGGCAACTCATTGAAAAACGGCCTGTTGCCAATCGTGGTGCCAGTCGATATTCACACTGCTCTGCTCAGCTCCCCTGGCGCCACCGTGAAAATCGATCTGGCGTCTCAAACTCTGACGCTCCCCGACGGAACCGCGGTAGAATTTCCCATCGACGCGTTCGCAAAACACTGCCTGCTCGAAGGCGTCGACGAATTGGGCTACATCTTGAAACAAGACGCGGCCATATCCGCGTATGAAGCCCAGCGTTTAGGATCGATTAACACGCTGGCGTAACCGGAAGTTCTTCGATTACACCGTTTAGCACTTTCAATCGCGTAGGTCCAATTTTCGCGGGGCTACACTCGGGCCAGGAGAAATACCGATGGCCGCAACAACCTCAGGAACCAAGACCGTAACGCATTCCCTGGCGCCGCATCTGAGTGCAGCGCTTCTTACTACGCTTCTGGCAACGCCGCTTGAAACTCTCACGGTGGGACAGCTCAATGAAATGTGTGACGCGCTGAACCGCCTAGCCGACGGGAAAAACCCCGCCCGCACGATCGGATCGCTGCTGACCTGACTTTCGCGGAGGCCGGCGCAAACCGGCCTCCTACGGTTGCGGGCTGACGACGTAATCCTTGAAATAGCCGCTGCTGTCGGTTTTGGACCAGAGTCCGACTTTGCCGGCGACAGGCGGACGCAACACCGGATTGTTCGCGGGGAACAGATCCGGATTCGGAGGCCCTTTGCGGCCTGCGGCCGGTTCACTGCCGAGCGTGTACTCCAGCGCCTGCGCGCCATCGAGCCACGCTTTGAAACTGGTTCCGTCGACAGTCATCTTCAATTCGTGCCACGCACTCCGATCCAGCATGAACGGCTTTTCCCGATCGCTGAATCGGATATTGCGACGGATGCCGTTGTGGAATTCCCACAAGGCGACGTTGTTTTCCGTATCGTTATATCGGACCGCCAGCCAATCGCCGTTCGGTTTTACGTTGAATAAAATACCGGAGCAGCGGTCGGCATCGCCCGCGACGGTTTTGAACTTCATGCTGATGGTGCCGTTCGAGAAATTATCGACGCTCCTAAGGACGGCGACGGGATAGTACGCGAACTGCTTCGCGTTGTCCATCAGTTCCTCGTTGGACGTGCCGTACAACTTGCGGGCCGACTGGAGCAGCAACTTGGTGGGATTATCTTTGCTCGCGACCCAAGGCCGGCCGTCGAGCATGATCACTTTCTCGCCTCCGTCCTGCGCTATCACCCAGGTTCCGACCATCGGCTCAAAGATAGCGGGAGCCTTGCCGACCTGTTCCGCTTTGAGGTCGACCTTGATATCCGCCGCCGAGAGAGAGACGGCAATAAAAAGAATGAACGCTTTCATCTAAGTCTCCTTCGAGCCAGGAGTCCGATCGCGAGGAACAGGCCCGGCCAGACCAAATAGAATAGAATACTAGCGCCCGTAGTAGGTACGGCCAGGGGATGCCCGCGAAACACCTCCTCCGCTTCGACAGGTGGGGTGATTCGGGCGACGGCGTAGATGGCTTCGAGAGCGCTTTCCGCCGTCGTCGCCCGCGTCATCGTCCTGTGTCCGTCGAGCTGATACCAGATCTCGCCGTATCCGGCATTGGCTTGCTCGAAGATGCCGATCGAGGTAGCCGCAATGTACCGCACTTCGAGGTGAGGCAGGATGCGCCGTAACTTCGACAATGCATGAGCTTCGAGGTCCACCCTGCGAGGATCTTCGGGGGCCAGATGCACTTCGATCAGTAATGGCGAACGGATCTGGCGAAGCGCCTGTTCATCGGGCTCCGGGAAAGAGTTGCCGCGGCTTTCCGAAGTGTCCCAATTCGCGCGGATCAGCGAGCATACGAAGATGGCGGATACGGCCAGCACGGCGATGCCTGCCGATTCGTAGATGCGCCGCTTCACAGCGATACCCAAACGCATCCAGACGGCGGCGAGCGCCAGACCCGTGAGCGTCAACGCCAGTGCGATCAAGACTACGTCGAGCTGTACGAGCCCATGCTGAAATTGCGCGACCATCGCGGCGGGCGTATATCCGGACGCGCGCTCCCACCAGCCACCCTGGATGGAACCCATGAAGCTGACGATCCAGGTGCCGATGGTGACGCCCAGCGTGAGGATCGCGGCGGTGGAATGATGCTCCGTGAGCGAGGCCATGGCTGCCGCCAGGCCGATGGTCAATCCGGCGTTTAGGACGTGCCCCAATATCAACGTGATTAGCTCCGGTGGATAGACGCTGCCGCCGTAGCTCTTCCACAGCAGAATTGCGCTCAAGGGCGGAAGCATCGCGACCAGCCAACCGGCGAGTAGAACGATCGCCTTCGCGGCGACCTGATAAAAGGTGCCCATCTTCTGTTGCAGTTCGAGCTTTAGTGCGCCGCTCTCACGGTCGCCCGCAACAAGGCGAATCGCCACGAACGGTAACAAGAAGACGGCCGCGAGCTCGCATGTACTGAACGTCGGAGCCCATACGCCGATCAAAGGCGACAGCGCCTCGCCGACGCCGGCCGAACCGCCGTTGAGTCCGCTGACTTCGGAGTATGTCCGCACGGAACTGATGAAAGACATGCCGACGAGCGGTCCCATCATCAGGAGCAAGACCCACCAGGCTCTGGAAACGATCAACTCGCGGCATTCTTTTTCGAGGAGCCAGACAAAGGCCGATCTAGGTAAGCGCAAGGAACACCTCTTCGAGGTTCTCTTGCTTATTGGCGTGCGCCGCGAGCTGCTGAAGCGTCCCTTCGCCGCGCACACGGCCACCGTTCAACAAAATGAACCGGTCGCAAAAGCGCGCTGCATCGCTGATTTGATGAATCGACAAAAATAGAGTCCGCCCGCGAGCCGCGTAGTCCCGTAAGGTCGCGGCGAGGTCCCGTGCCTGCCGTAAGTCGAGCCCTTCGAAAGGCTCGTCGATCAGCAGCGCCGGTTGCTTCGTCAACAGGCCAATCGCAAGAAGCGCGCGTTTCCGCTGACCTTTTGAGAGAGCGCCGATCCGTTGATCGAGCAGCGAGCGTAGATCGAGACGATCGAGAAGTTCGTCGCGCAGAGCAGCCTGCCCGCCAAGGAATCCGATGGTGAAATCGAGCGCCCAGCGGACCGATTGAGACGGCCACGGGGCGATGCTATCCGGCACATAAAATAACAGAGAAGACCGGCTCGCCACGGTGCGTCCGTCCGCAACCACTCCGCCGCAATCCGAAGGCGATACCCCGGCGAGACATTCGAACAGAGTCGATTTGCCCGCGCCGTTCGGTCCGATGAGTCCCAGGATCTCCCCCGATTGGACATGGAAACTGACGTCGTTGAGCGCCTGGATACGGCCGAAACGCTTGGAGAGGCCCCTGACCTCGAACAGGCTCGGCACTTCCGGCGCTATCGGCCGGCTCGCGGCTCAGGAGCGGTCTTCGGTTCCGGTTCACCGCGATGGCAGGTGTAACAGGACACGCGCAGCTTGCCCTCGGAAAAATTTCCGTTGACCTGCTGGGTCATCGTGATCATGTGCCGCGCGATTTCCTTCTTCGGATTATCGTCGCTCGCGAAATTTCCCTGCACGTGGCAGTAGATGCACTGCACCCCGAGCCCGACCGTGAAGGTGCGCATGATCTGACCGACCTCCTGGCCGGTTGTGACCTTGAGAACTTTCAGATTCGTCGGTGGAGGCAGAGGCGCTTTCGCCTGCTTCTCCGGAGCTTTTTCCTGGGCGCCCAACATGAGCAGCGGAACCAAAGCGAGCAAAAGGCGCATAGGCAATATGATACTAATTCTGATTGGTCGCGGGACGGGTAGCCTGGCCCTCCACCAGATACGTCGCTTCTTTGAAGCCCAGCGATACGGCGAGTTTGTCGAGCAAATCCTTGTCGGCCTGCTCCGCGGCGCTCAGCGGACGGTCGTAAATATTCGCCCGCGCCGCCACCACGCACTGATCGGACCGGCAGTTGTGCGAATTGGGCGAGCCAAGCTTTTCGAGCAGCGCGACGCTCTCCGGATGCGGCTGGCCGAACCGTGTGGGGCCATTCGCCATGTCAGCGGGCGAATCGCCGCCCTTGCTCTTGGCATCGACCTTCGCGCCCTTCGACACCAGGTAATTGATCATGTCGTTATCGCCGAGGTATGCCGCGCCGTGCAGCGCCGAGTAGCCCCGGTTATCCGCGGCGTTCACATCGTTGCCGAGCTCCACGCAATACTTGACGGCGTCAACTAATGGAACCGGGGCGTTCACGCTCCAGTTCGCCGCCCAACCGATGCCGGCCGCGGCCATCAACGGCGTATCGCCGGATTTGGCGGCCAGTTTCGGATCGGCCTTATATTCGATGAGCAAATGCATGGCGGCCAGGTCGCTGGACTGCGCGGCGCGCCAGAATGCCGTCGCCCCAGCCGGATCCACCCAGGTGTAGTCGTTGGTGAAGGAACGGAACCACAATTTTTCGCCGACCTCCGCGTTCACATTCGCGCCATGCTCCAGCAGAGCCTTCATCAACTCCAGATAAGTGACCTTTTCCTGATCCGTCGACGGCTGCGGGAACCACGCCTTCGGAGCCCACTGTACATCGATGGTCGCGTAGAGAGCGGTCAATCCGCTGCCTGTAACCAGATTAGGATCGGCGCCATGATCCAGCAGATACTTCGCAATTGTCAAATGACCGTTGGTAATCGCGGTGACCATCGCGCTGAACTTATCGCCGCCGCTGACCAGGTTCACATCCGCGGGCTTGGGACCCTCGACCAGCGCCTTGATCGTTTCCATGTGGCCTTCGCGCGCGGCGTACAACAGCGCGGTCATGCCTCCCATGAAATCGGCGCCGACCTTGCGCGGCGGACGCGCGGCGACATCCCCAGCCTTCGCCTTCGGTTTGGCCAGAGCATAGTTAGAGCTCTTGAACCCGATGGCCCGGCTAAGCATGTCAAGATCCGACTTCTGCGATTCATTCGCCATTTTCTGAAACGACGCAGCGGCTTCCGCGCTCATCTGCTCCTCAGTCTGCGCGGGCCGGCCGCCCCGGCCTGCTGTGGCGGGCCGATCTTCCACCACGTTTCCATCCTGATCGAAGCGCACGCGTTCCATCTTGTGAACGGAGGTCGCGATGTTCGGGTCGGCTCCATGAGCCAATAAAAGTTTCACCACGGCGTCGCGATTCAGCGCCGCGGCGAACATCAGCGCGGTCTGGCCGTGAACGGATTCCTTGGCGTCAACCTTCGCGCCGCGGTCGAGCAAAATTTTCGCTGCCTGGGCATTGCCGGATGCTGCTGCCAGCATTAAGGCCGTGGTCCCGTTCGCTTTCAACGAATTCGCGTCCGCGCCCGCTTTCAGAAGCGCTTCGATGATCGCGGCGTTTCCGTTGGTGCACGCCATGAACAGAGGCGTGATGCCGCCTTCGCGCGTGGTGACTTTCACGTTCGCGCCCGCCGCCAGAAGCAGCTTCGTGGTTTCGAGATCGTCGTTGAACGCGGCCCAATGCAACGCGGTGCTTCCGTCGCCCTGCGCCCCGTCGATATCGACGCCCTGGCTCAGCAGCGTGGTTATCGCGCCGTGGTCGCCGCGCATTGCCGCTTCAGAAAGGCGCGCATCGCTTGCGAAGGCGAGCGCCGATACGACCAGGAATCCGCCAATCAACCTTTGCATTCCCATATTATTCACCTATAACCCCTGGCATCAGCCGAGGGACTCGACCTAAATCGCGATTACCCCATTGCTGTCGCCGAAGCTCTCGACGTTGACGTTGAGCTTGTGAAGCATGGTCAACAGAATGTTAGCCGTGGGAGTTCCGTCCGCCGCGCGCACGTGAAGATTGCCCTTCAGTTGACCATTCGCATGGCCCAAAAGAATAATCGGCACGCGCTTATGATTGTGGACATTCGAATCGCCCATGGGACTTCCGTACATCACCATCGAATGATCCAGCAGGCTGCCGTCGCCGTCCGGCGTGTTCTTCAACTTGTCCAGGAAATACGGAAGCAGGCTGACGTGATAGCGGTTCAGTTTCGCGAACTCCGCGATCTTGGCCGGATTTTCGCCGTGATGGGAGCAGGGATGGAACGGAGTGTGCACGCCGCTTTCCGGCCACACGCGGCCGCTGACATCGCGGCTCAACTTAAACGCAGAAACGCGCGTCACGTCGGTCATGAACGCCAGCGCCTGTAGATCGAACATCAGGCGGGCATGCTCCTCGAACGCATCCGGAACGCCCAACGGAGCGGCCGGCAATGCGCGAGCCTCTCCGCTCGAATTGTATTTTTCGATTTTCTGAATGCGCCGTTCGATCTCGCGCACGTCATCTAAATACGCGCTCAACCGGTTGCGATCGCTGGGGCCCAGATCCTTCTGCAATCGCTTCACGTCATGCGCGATCCAGTCCAGGATGCTGGTGTTCACTTTGCCGCGCGCCAGCCGATCCGCGGGCGATCCGCCTTCGCCGAACAGATTCTCGAACGCCATGCGCGGGTCGAGCGTCATCGGCAAGGGCTCGGTCGGCGAGGCCCAACTGATGGTGTCCGCATACACGCACGCATAGCCGTAATCGCAGGCGCCGGAGGCGTCCACCATCTCGATACAGAGTTGAATCGAAGGAAGCGGCGTTTCCTGCCCGAACTTCTGCGCGTACAACTGGTCGATCGAAGTGCCGACGAAATAATCCGACCCTTCGGTCATTTTCGGATGCGCCGCGGTCAAATAGACTGCGCTCGACCGGAAATGGTCGGCCCCTTCTTCGGCCGCCGCCCACGCGGTCGCCGGATGAAGGTCGGTATCGCTGACGATCGTCAGGTAGTCGCGATAAGGCGCCAGAGGCTCCAGCGTCTGGCTCATCTCAAAATCGCTGCCGACTTTTTCAGGCGACCAGTAGTGCTTGTTCGTCCCCTCGCCGGTGCTTCCGGCCGATCCGTGCACCATCTCGATGCAAGCCAGGCGCGTCGGCGACACGGCGGCCGTTTTTTGCAGAGGAGTCTGCGCGGGCACCATGGAATCGAGCAGAGGAAGCGCCATGGTCACGCCCATACCCCGCAGAACACTGCGTCTCGAAAGATGCTTCTTAGTCAGAAACATAAGGTCTCCTGAAATTCTACCTGACCGCCAAATTCATTCATGGTGCGCCACGACATCGTCCGTAATCGCCGGCGCGTTCTCTTCCGCTTTTCTCATCTGGAACGGCGTGCTCTTCACAATCGCCAGCACCAAAGCGGAGAACTTATTATTATTCCGGCCCGCTTCTTTCACCACGGACCGTACCACCGGCATATCGGTTGGCTCCAGCACGCGTCCCACGCCGTAAGCCAATAAATTTCCCGCGAAGGTTTCGAGGAACAGATCCGAATGGCCCAGGACCGCCTGCCGCAAGCTGGCCGGGCCGTTTAGTTTCGCGCCATCGAACATGGTTCCCGAAGGGTCGATTTTATATCCGCTGTCGTTCGTGCGCCACACGCCCAGCACATCGAAATTTTCGAGCGAGAAGCCAATGGGGTCCATCATCTTGTGGCAGCCCGCGCACGCGGGATTCGCCCGATGCTCCTCCAGCCTCTGGCGAACGGAAAGCGGTTTCGCTACGTGCCCGGTTCGGCTCTCGGCATTCTCCGGCAGCGCCGGAACGTTCGGCGGCGCGGGCGGCGGGGGCGTTCCCAGCAGAACTTCCATCACGTATTTCCCACGCTGCACTGGCGACGTTCGAATCGCGGTCGAGGTCAGCGTCAGGATGCTCGCCTGACCGAGCAGGCCAAAACGATTCGGATCGATCAGGCTGACACGCCGGTACCGGTTGCCCAGAATATTCGGGATGCCATAGTGTTTCGCCAGCCGCTCATTGACGAACGTATAATCCGCGGTCAGCAGGTCAACCACGTTGCGGTCCTCGCGCACTACGCTTTCAAACAGCAACTCCGTTTCGCGGCGCATCGAGTCGGCCAGTGTACGATCGAAGTCCGGATACTCAAAAAGATCCGGACTCACGTTTTTAAGATTCTGAAGCCGCAGCCACTGGCCGGCAAAGTTCGCGGTCAGCGCGGAGGAGCGCGTGTCGGTCAACATGCGCCGCACCTGTTTTTCGAACACCACCGGATCCTTCAGCTTCCCTTGAGCGGCCACGGCAATCAACTGATCGTCCGGAGCGCTGCTCCAGAGAAAATAGGACAGCCGGGAAGCAAGCTCCAAATCGCCGATCCGATAATTCTTCCCCGCCACAGCGCCCGCGGGAGTTCTCTCGAATCGAAACACAAATTCGGGGCTCGCGATCATGGCCTGTATCGCCGTGCGAATACCCGAATCGAAATTTCCGTCGTTACGGCCGCGTTGATAGAAGCCAAGCAGGCTCTCGATATCGTTCTCCGAAACGGGACGGCGGTAAGCCTTCTGCGCCAGACCGGCGATAATCTTCCGCGCGCAGGGAATTTCGTCGTCGCCCGTCGGACGGCAGGTGAAAATCTTGCGGCGGCTCGGCGTATCGGAAACGCCGGCGGCAACGGTCGGCCCGGTGATCGAAACCTGATGGAGATGCGGAAGCGTGGTCATCCCCGGAATCGTCCCGGCGCTAACATCCACCAGGCTCTGCTCCACCATCCGGTACTCATCTTCAATCGGCCCGTCGAATGTTTGCGGGAACGACGCCGAAATTCTTTGCGGACCCGCCCTAACCTTAATAGGAGGAGTCTTGATGCCGTCGTCGGCGAGCTTCATGCCCGGATTGATGTCGAGCAGGGCCACCCTCTCGCCATTGACCGCAATCTCTATCTGCTGGCCTTTTCCCTGGTTCAAACCGAACAGCGGCCCGGTCGGCGAATAGTAAAAGCCAACCTTAAATATGTATTCGCCGTCCGCTGGAAAATCGTGAACGACGGAGAGTCCACCGCGGGTGCCAAAGGGCGTGCCGTCCACGTGACGCGTCTGGGAGGTCACGCGCGAAATCGAATACGTCGTGGTCAGAGCCAGCGCCGCGGGATCGCCGACTGCTTCCCGGCTGATGCGTCCTGCTGCGCGAATGTAACCTTCCATGAGCGCCGGAGAGATCGAAAGAACGTCCGCCATATTGTCGAAACCGTGAGACATGTCGTCTGCGGGAAGCAGCGCGGCGACGTCCGCGTCAACCGAAAGCAGGTCGTGAACGGAATTGGCGTACTCCGTGCGGTTCAGGCGATGAAGCGCCGGGCGTCCCGGATTCGGATGAGCAGCGGCGGCCTGGTCGATGCTGTTCTCCAGCGATGCCGCAAGCGCCTTTAGCGCCGGAGTATCGCGCGGCATACCCGGTGGAGGCATCAGGCCGGCACGAAGTTTGCGGGTGACCTTTTCCGCTTGCTCCGCATTCTGCTCCGGATGCGCCAGATCCAGTTTGGTCCAGGAAAAGCCGCCGGATTTCAATTTGTCATTGTGGCAGCCGAGGCAGGACTGGTCCACCAGCGCGCGCGAAGAAGTGTTCGCAGTCTGCGCGCATAAAGCGAGTGCCGTTAACCCGCAGACCAACAAGCCCTTCATCGATTTTCCCCCCTCGAAAACTGCTTGGTTGCCGAGGAACCGCCGCCAGCATACCCGACATGAGTTTATCGACGCCGGTATTCGAAGTCAAGCCGGGGGGATTACAATGAATGCGCCCGGTTTTTCCGGAGAGGACAAAATGGAACATCTTATAGGAAAGCTTCTTCACGATTTCGAACACGGCAAGATGGATCGGCGCCAGTTGATTCGTAGCATCGCCGCGGCCGCAGCAGCCGTGGGAGCGGCGTCGCCGGCGGCTGCCGAAGGGAAAGGATTTCAGGCCATTGCCGTGAATCACATCTCTTATACGGTTGCCGACTACGCCAAAACCCGCGATTTTTACGCGGATCTGCTGGGCATGAAAGTTTCTCACGACGACGGCAAACAGCAGTGCTACATGTCGTTCGGCGATACGTTTCTACTGCCGCGCAATGCGCGAGCCAACGCCAAGACTCCACAGAAGACTCCCGTGGTCGATCACTTCGCCATCACCATCGATAATTGGGATAAGAAAGAAGTCGAAGCCGAACTCCTGCGCCGCGGATTGGAACTGCGTCCGGATACCGACGATAGTTTTCACGTGAAAGATCCGGATGGCTACAATCTCCAGATCAGCGGCAAAAACATGAAAGCCTAAAATGATATGCTTTTCCCGATGCATCGCCTGATAATTTTCCTACTCGCCGCTTCTGCCTTCGCTCAATCCAAAGTCGATTTCGAAATGATGACTTGGCCGGAGGTCAAGAAGGCCATCGAAGGCGGCAAAACCACCGCCCTGATTTATAACGGAGGCACCGAACATCGGGGTCCGCAAAACGTCAACGGCGGCCACACCTTGATGGCCCACGCCACCGTGATCGCGATCGCTGAAAAACTGGGCAACGCGATCGCCGCTCCAGTTCTCCCGTTTTCGCCGAACAACGCCAGCGCCGAGCATCCCGGAACCATCGGCCTGACCCCGGCTCTGTTCGCCGCGATCAATGAACAGATCGCCGAGCAGATGATCAAGAATGGATTCAAGAATATAGTGCTAATGGGCGACCACGGCGGCGGCCAGAAGGAACTCGGCGAGGTCGCCAAGAAGCTGGATGAAAAATATTCCCCTCAGGGGATTCGCGTATATTTTTGCGATGAGGTTTATGCAAAAGCGAACGGCGATTACGATAAGTGGCTGGAAGCAAACCACTATCCGCTCAGCACCCACGCGGGCATTCCCGATACTTCGGAGATGCTCTACCTTGGAGGCGATAAAGGATGGGTTCGTAAGGACTTAGTCGCGACGGCCCTGGGCGATCCGGTGCGCAAACCAGGCGAGGCACGAGACCCGAACGCGAAGCGGATCAACAACGGCATTAGCGGAGACGCGCGGCCTTCGACGCCGGAGCTGGGGAAACGCATCTTCGATATGAAGGTGGCCTACGCGGTGGAACAAATCCATCGCCTAATGGGTTCTTAAACAGCCAAAAAGCGCTCCGTAAGAGCTTCCACGAAGCCTTAATCGCGCTATAATCGCCCCTATTATGCTGAACAACACGGGCGAGAATCGCCGGCGATTCCTTACGTACTTTTCAACCGCCGGACTCGGATCCAGCCTCTTACCCGGAGCGCTGTGGGCCGAGATGCAGCAGGACGGCGCTGCTCCGCGCGTGACCGACGAAATGTTGAAGAGCGCGCTCGCGGTGGCCGGCCTGGAGTTTAGCGACGCAGACCGGAAAGCAGTGCTGCAAGGCGTGAATCGCAGCCTGACCGGTTTTGAAGAAGTGCGGAAGCTGGAAATTCCGAACGACGTCGCGCCTCCGTTTTATTTCAGCCCGATTGTGCCGGGGATGAAGGTGAATCGCGCGAAGGAGCCGCTGAAGTTCAGCGCTCCGGTGGTGAAACGCCCGGCGAATCTCGAGGATGTCGCGTTCTGGCCGATTATTCAACTTGCGCAGCTCATTAAGACCAAGCAGGTGACTTCGCTCGAGCTGACACAGATGTATCTTGGGCGGCTGCACAAGTACAACGGAAAGCTGAACTGCGTGGTGACGTTCCTTGACGACGTCGCCATCGCGCAGGCGAAGTCGGCCGATGCAGAGATCGCGGCGGGGACCTATAGAGGACCGCTGCACGGGATTCCCTGGGGCGCGAAAGATATCATCGCGGTGAAAGGCTTCAAGACCACCTGGGGTTCGGGCGCTTATAAAGATCAGATGATCGACCACGATGCGAGCGTGATCGAAATGCTGCGCGATGCGGGCGCGGTGTTGCTGGCGAAATTGACTTCGGGCGAATTGGCGCAGGGCGACAACTGGTTCGGCGGACAGACTAAGAATCCCTGGAACATAGAGCAGGGGTCGAGCGGATCTTCGGCTGGTCCGGGATCGGCGACGGCGGGAGGATGCGTCGCGTTTGCGATTGGAACGGAAACCAGCGGGTCGATTCTCAGTCCATCGGGACGCTGCGGCGTCACGGGCTTGCGCCCGACGTTCGGACGAATCAGCCGGCATGGAGTGATGGCGCTTTCCTGGACGCAGGACCGGCTGGGGCCGATGTGCCGTTACGCCGAGGATTGCGCCGTAGTGATGAGCGTGATCGCCAAGCCAGACGGCAAGGATTTAAGTGTCTCCGAGATTCCCTTCAACTGGAATGCGAAGCTCGATATTAAGAAATTGAGGGTGGGCTATTTGAAAGATGGCTTCGATGAAGTGCGTGACGCGGCCGCTGTGGTGATGAATGCGAAGGCGATTGAACAGGTGCGGGCGCTGGGCTTCAAACTGGTTCCGGTGACGATGCCGGACTGGAATATCGACGGGTCGGCCTACGGCGTCGAATCGGCGGTGTTTTTCGACGAGATGATCCGGACCAACCGGGATAAACAGATGACGAATCCTGGGCGCGCGACCGGTTTCCGCAGCGCCCGGTTCGTTCCGGCCGTCGAGTATCTGCAATCGCAGCGCGCGCGAACCATGATGATGATGAAACTCGCTGAGGCGACCGCGGACGTCGACGTTTACTTGGTTCCGGCTAATGGCGGAGGCGGCGGGGGTGGACGCGGGCGCGGGGCGGCGACGGACGGTGAGGGTCGAGGGCGCGGGGGCGATCCAAATGCGCGGCGCGGTGTGACGCAGCGTCATTTCGCGATGGCCAATACCGCGTGCTATCCGGCAATCAATGTCGTCCACGGGTTTACCGAGGCCGGGACGCCGGGAAGTTTTACATTCTATGCGCGTCCGTTCGGCGAGGCGGAACTGCTGGCGGTGGCGAAGGCTTATCAGGACGCTACCGGGTTTCATTTGAAGCACCCGACGCTGTCGGTTTAAAAAAGGAACGAAATGCACAAATATTATTTAGCTTCGGGGCTGACCGCTTCCGTCGGTCGCGGCTCTGTGCGCGCGAATTTTTGGTTGGCTGGCGCTGTTGTTTTGTTCGCTGTAACAGCGTTTGGGCAGCGGCGCGGAGCGCAGGCACCGGATGCGGACCAGTTCCGGTTTCGATTTGTGGGGCCGCTCGCGGGAAATCGCGTTGCCTCGGTGGCCGCCGTGCCCGGGGACGTGAACACTTATTACGCCGGGGCAGCATCGGGAGGCATTTTTAAATCCGTCGACGGTGGATTTGGATGGACTCCGATCTTCGATTCGCAGCCAGTCGCGGCCATTGGGGCTCTGGCTGTTTCGCCTTCGAATCCAAATATTGTTTGGGCGGGGACTGGCGAGGCTTGGGCGATTCGCGACGTGGACGTGATGGGCAACGGGATGTACAAATCGACCGATGCCGGAAAGACCTGGCAGCATATCGGGCTCGATGAAACCGGCCGCATCGGGCGCATCGTTCTGCATCCGACGAATCCCGATATTGCGTTTGCGTGCGCGCTGGGACGCATGACCGGACCGCAGCCGGAGCGAGGCGTCTATCGCACCACCGACGGAGGCGCGCATTGGGAACGCGTACTGTTTGTCGATGAGAATACGGGCTGCAGCGGACTCTCGATGGACGCGAAAAATTCCAATGTGCTCTTTGCCGGGACTTGGCAGGTGGAAATGCACACTTACGGCGAGCTGAGCGGAGGTCCGGGCAGCGGAGTTTATACCTCGCGCGATGGAGGAACGACTTGGAAACGCATCGCGGCGACGGGGCTGCCGAAATCGCCCGTCGGGAAAATCGATGTGGCAGTCGCGCCGACCAATTCCGACCGGGTTTATGCGCTGATACAGACTGCCGATCAGGGGTCGATGTGGCGATCCGACGATGGAGGAACCAATTGGCGCGTGGTGAATTGGGATCGCGCGTTGATCGGGCGAGCGGGTTATTACATCCACCTGGCGGTCTCGCCTGCGAATGAAAACGAAATCTTCGTGTCCAACAGTTCGTTCCACCAATCATTGGATGGCGGCGAGACTTTCCGGCCGACTCCGTGGGGCGGCGACAATCACGATATCTGGTGGGACCCGACGAATGCGGATCGATTCGTCATCACGCACGACGGTGGGATGAACATCACCACATCGCATGGGCGCGGGTTTAATCGAGTCACGCTGCCCATCGGGCAGATGTATCACGTGTCCGTGGACAACCAGGTTCCCTATTACTTCTACACCAACATGCAGGACAACACGACCATGCGTGGACCCTCCGTGCAAGTCGGGTTCGGCGGATTCGGGCGCGCGGCCGAGCCGGGTTGGGACCGTGGAATGGGCGGCTGCGAATCGGGCTTTACCTATGCCGATCCCACCGATCCGACGATCGTGTGGGCCACGTGTTATGGCGACGAAGTGACGCGGTGGGATGCGAAAACAAAGCTCGCGCGGTCGGTGAGTCCGTGGCTGCACACTCTCGATTCGCCTCCGAACGATACGAAGTATCGCTGCCATTGGACCGCGCCTCTGGCGATCGATCCTTTCGATCACAACACGGTTTACTACGGCTGCCAGGTTATTTTCCGGACCACGAATTCAGGGCAGAGCTGGAGCGTGATTAGTCCGGATCTTTCTACACAAGATCCGAAATACCTTGCGCCTTCTGGAGGAATCGTCGGCGATAATCTGGGCCAGTTTTATGGCGAAGTAGTGTTCGCAATCGCGCCGTCGACCGTTCAGAAAGGGCTCGTTTGGGCGGGCACGAACGATGGAAAAATCTGGTACACCAAGGACGCCGGTAAGAATTGGAACGACATGACGAAGAATGTCGGGATGAAGCCCTGGGGGACGATCACCAGCATTCAGCCTTCGTTTTTCGATGCAGGCACGGCCTATGTTTCGGTGGATTATCACCTGATGGACAATCGCGAGCCGTTCATTTATAAGACCACCGATTTCGGCGCAACGTGGACGAAAATCACGGGCGGCTTGCCGAGCCATCAGTTGTCTTACGTGCGCGTGGTCGCCGAAGATCCGAACTGCAAAGGATTATTATTTGCGGGTACTGGAAACTCCTTGTTTTATTCGCTCGACGATGGAGGGCATTGGACCAATCTGAAAAACGGTTTGCCTTCGTCCCCGGTGTCGTGGGCGGTAGTGCAGAAGCAGTCTCACGACCTGGTGATTTCCACCTACGGTCGAGGGATTTATATTCTCGACGACATTACGCCGCTGGAGCAGATGGCGAAAGGGGTCGGATCGGACACATCGGTATCGTTGTTTACGCCGCGGCCGACCATGCGGATTTTGGGCGGCGGGCGGGCTTACGTCAATTATCAATTGAAGAATCAACCCAAGGGTCCGGTACAGGCCGCGATTATCGATAACGACGGCAAGGTGGTGCGCGAGCTGCGCAATCCTCCGGGACGGCAAGGACTGAATCGCGCGACGTGGGATTTGCATTACGATCCTCCGAAGTTGATCGCGCTGCGGACGGCCCCGGCGGAGAATCCGCATATTTTTGAGGAGCCTCGATTCCGGGGACAGGATTCGCGCGCCATCACGCATTGGGGAGCGGCGCAGGCGGAGGTTGGGCCGGTGGCCGCGCCCGGATCTTATAAAATGCGCATCACAGTGGACGGGGAATCGTACACGCAGCCGCTCGAAATTATCAAAGATCCCAGCAGCACGGGGTCGGAGGCCGACATACGTTCCCAAGTGAGTCTGCAACTGCGGATTCGCGACGATATTAACTCGACGTCGGACATGGTGAACCAGATCGAATGGATGAGGAAACAGCTCGACGACGTGCAGAAGATGCTCAAGGCCGACAAGGCCAAGGCGGAGTTGTTGAAATCGGTGCAAGCGATGGATGAGAAGATGCAGGGTGTCGAGTACAAGCTGGTATCGAAGGCGTTGACCACCAGCGACGACAAATATTTCATCGCCGCGTACAAGATTTATTTCAACCTGATCTGGCTGAACGGCGAAGTGGGAACTGGAGCGGGCGACGTCGCGGGCGGGGCGGATTATAAGCCGACGGACACTGCATTCAGCTTGACAGACATGATCGAAAAGGATCTGGCGGCGGCGAAGGCGGAATATCGCACGCTGATGGATAAAGAGGTTCCGGCATTCAATCGGACGCTGGCCGCGGGAGGAATTACTCCGGTGGCAGCGGGGGCTCCGGGTGCGAATCGGGAGTAGGTTCCTTCGATTGTTCGGTGGGCGCGGGTAGGGACTTGTCGTCGGGAGCGCCCTTGAGGGCATCGTCGTAGGTTTTTTTCACGCCTTGCCAGAAGGATTTGGTCAGTAGTTCTTTCATGTACTTCGCGGTACCTAACTGAAATACTAGCCGAAATAGTTTACACTCGTGAGATTCAGGAGATCTGCAACATTGTCTATTCCCCGGTTAACATTGATCACTATCGCGCTCGCTTCGCTTGCGCTCCCGCAATCCATCGATCCTAAGCTGTATTCCGAAATGCATTGGAGGTCGATCGGTCCGCCAAGGGCGGGGCGCGCGAGGGCTCTGGCGGGTGTGCCGAGCCAGCCCAACGTGTTCTACATCGGTTTCGATAACGGAGGCGTGTGGCGCTCCAGCGATTTTGGTTCGACCTGGGTACCGCTGTTTGACGATCAGCCCACGGGCTCCATTGGCGCGATCGCGGTGGCGCCATCGAATCCCAACATCATTTATGTAGGCAGCGGCGCGGGAATCATCCGGCCCGATCTGGCGACCGGCGACGGGTTTTATAAATCGACGGATGCCGGCAAGACGTGGACGCACACGCAGGCCTTGCGCGATTCGCAGATGATTGCCGATATTGAGGTCGATCCGGGGAATCCGAACCGGCTCTTCGTGGCGGTGCTAGGGCATCCTTATGGGCCCAATACCGAGCGTGGCATTTTCCGATCGACCAATGGCGGCCTGACATTCGAAAAGGTCCTTTATAAGGACGAGTACACCAGCGGGAACGACGTGCGCATCGATCCCAAGGATCCCAACACGATTTACGCGGCGATGTGGCAGCAGCAGCAAGGATTTTTTGAAAATGGTTCGTTCGGTGGAACGGACGGAGGGATTTTCAAATCGACGGACGGCGGAACGACGTGGAAGCAGCTTACGAACGGACTGCCTCCCATACTTGAAGCGAATCTTGCGGTCGCGCCGAGCAATTCTAAAGTGATTTATGCCACGGTTGCTCCGGGTGGTCCTGCTCCGGGCGCCGCGGCGGGCGGTCGAGGTGGTGGACGCGGAGGACGTGGCGGAGGAGGAGCGGCGATCTCGTTTTACAAATCGACCGATGCCGGCGAGCACTGGTTTCAGGCGACGGACGATCCGCGTATTGCCGAGACGGGCTCGCAGAGGCATCCTCCGGATACGCGACCCCTGGGCCGCATCGGCGGCGGCGATCTGCCGACGATTACCGTCGATCCCAGCAACGAAAACGTGGTGTATAGCTGCTCGACGGTGTTTTGGCGCACGGAAGATGGCGGACTCACATGGTCGGCTGTGCGCGGCGCGCCGGGCGGCGACGATTATCAGAAGAGCTGGGTCAATCCGGTTTTCCCGCAGGTGATCCTACTGGTGAGCGATCAGGGCGGCGTGGTTTCATCGAATCGCGGCGAATCGTGGAGCAACTGGTACAACCAGCCGACCGCGGCGATGTATCACGTCACCGCCGACAATGCGTTTCCGTATCGCTTGTGCAGCGGGCAGCAGGATTCGGGATCGGCTTGCGTCGAAAGCCGCAGCATGGATGGCGAGATCACGTTCCACGACTGGCATCCGGTAGGGATCGAAGAGTACGGCGAAGCGGCGCCCGATCCGAGGAATCCCGATCTGGTTTATGGAGGCAAGGTCACAGTCTATAACCGGCTCACCGGACAGAAAGCGAATGTCGGGCCTCCGGGCGGTGGACGCGGCGGCGCTGTTGTGGAATTGCCGCCGGGCGCTCCTCCGGGGCGAACCGTACGCACACAGCCTTTAAATTGGTCGCCGAAAGATCCAACGGTTCTGTTTTATGCGACAGCAGGTGTATGGAAGACCACCAACGCGGGACATAGCTGGACGCCGATCAGCGGCGATCTGACTCGCCAGAACTGGGATGTTCCGACGAACGCCGGCAAATACGCGTCGACGGTAACTCCCGCGGCGCAAGGATCGGTCACCGCGCTCGCGCCGTCGCCTCTCGATGTGAATGTATTGTGGGCAGGCACAGGCGATGGGCTTATTCAAGTCACAATGGATGGCGGGAAGAAGTGGAACAACGTTACGCCCGCGCAGATGAAGCCGTGGACCCGCATCTTCAATATGGACGCGGGGCATTTCGATGCGAAGACGGCCTACGCGGCAGCGAACACTCTGCGTCTCGACGATATGAATCCCCACCTGTGGCGCACGCACGACGGCGGCAAGACGTGGATGGAGATCGATAAAGGCATCGACGGCGGTGCGGTTACCAACTCCATTCGCGAAGATCCGCGCAAGAAGGGTCTTCTCTACGCCTCGACCGACACGCAGGTTTGGGTTTCCTTCGACGATGGAGACAACTGGCATTCGCTGCGGCTCAACATGCCCGCGATTTCCATCCGCGATATCGAGGTGAAAGACGATGCGTCCTGCATGTGCTCGGACCTTGTGGCCGGAACTCATGGCCGGGGTTTCTGGATTCTCGACGATGTGACGCCGTTGCGTCAGGCAGCCGAAGCGGCGGCCGCGACCAGCGCTTATTTGTTCAAGCCTGCCACCGGTATCCGCATCCGCTTCGGGACCAACGATCCTACGCCGTGGCCTCCGGAATTGCCGGCGGGAGAGAATCCTCCACCGGGCGCGATTGTCGATTATTACCTGCCGTCCTCGGCCAGCGAAGTGAAGCTGGAGTTCCTGAACGCGCAGGGCAAAGTGATTCGCACGTATTCGAGTACCGATAAAGTGATGAGCCCTGATCCTGCCACGGACCCGGTGGCATATAACAAGATCTGCCAGCAAACTCCGACGGCGCCGGATTGCGGTCTGCCGCTTTATTGGCCTGCTCCTCAGCAGGTCTTGAAGGCCACTGCGGGCATGCATCGATTCACCTGGGACATGCACTACGATCCTCTTCCGGGCGGCGGTGGAGGCGGGCGCGGGGGTGGGGGAGGCAATGGAGCTGTCCCGCATCGCACTTATCCGGGCGTCAATTCTCCGTGGGTCGCTCCGGGAACTTATTCCGTACGCTTGACGGCGAACGGCCAGACGCTGACGCAGCCGATCACCATCAAGCTCGATCCGCGCGTGAAAATCACACCTGAAGTGCAACAGATTTTCACCCTGACCACGAAGATGGAAGATAACGCGGGGAAAGCTCTTGCCGCCTATAAAGATGCGCGCGAGCAGGTGGTCAAGCTGAAGGCGCGTCCGCAATCCGCCGAAAACGACGCGCTGATTAAGAAGGTAGAAGATATCGCGCCGGCCGAAGCCGCTCCAAGTGGAGGCGGACGTGGAGGGCGCGGAGGAGGAGGCGGTGGTGGCGGATTGGCCGCTGCCGCGGAGCCCCCAGCTCCGCCGAATCTTTCAAATATCGCGGCGCAAATGATCGCCGCCGTGCAAGGGATGCAAGCCGCTGAAATGCCTCCGACGGCGACCGAATTGCAAGCCTGCGCCAAAGCGGAGACTGCTTACGCTGCGTTGATGGCGAAGTGGAGTGCGCTGAAGCTCAGTTGTTGCAGCGCCGCAAAATAACACGACTTTATTTCGTCCGCTTTCAACGACATTGCGCTTTCACCGACGGTGGCCCGAACGAACGTCGAGTAGTTTATAGGCAAGGAGTTCATGGGCTCTGCCAACGGAGAACGGGACCGGCCGGGAGGGGCGATACTAGTTGCTTGCTCTGAGGGCCTGCGTGCGTTGGATGTCCGCCGGTACACAACTGGCTAAAGGGCGCGCCCGATAAATCGTTCGCAGGTCTTTGACAATCTAGCGTTATTCATATCGCAACGCCAGAATGGGGTCTACCCGACTCGCCCGAAGCGCCGGAATATAACCCGCAGCCGACGCAACGATCACCAAGCCGGCCGCTGCCATCACCAGCGTCGACGGATCGTTCGGCGCAATACCGAAAAGCTGGCTGCGCACCAAGCGTGTCAGTGCCAGCGCGGCGGGCAAGCCCAGGCCAACGCCGATCGCCACCAGCACCAACACTTCTTTCATGACCATCCACACCACATTTCCCTGCGCCGCGCCAAGCGCCATCCGAATTCCGATTTCGCGCGTCCGCCGAGCCACCGTGTACGCCATCACTCCGTAGAGTCCGACCGTCGCCAGCAGCGTGGCTAAGAATCCGAAGACTGCGGAAAGGCTGGCAATCAACCTCTCGGCTGAAAGTGAGTTGCTGATCTGTTCTTCGGTTGTGCGCATACCGTAAATGGGGACGTTGGAATCGAGTTCCCGGACCTTCGCGCGCACGCTCGAAAACAGTTGATTGGGATCCGCCGTCGTGCGCAAATAAACCGTCATTCCGAACACGTTCTGTTCCGCGAGAAAAGGCTCGAACGCCTGCTCCGGAATATCGTCGCGAAGGTTGGTGTACTTGAAGTCCTTCACCACGCCGATGATCTCCATATCGAGCTTAGTTCCAGGATCGATACCCATTCCGATATGCCGGCCCAGAGGGCTTTTTCCCGCGAAATATTTCTTCGCGAACGTTTCGTTTACGATGATCGTCGCGGGCACATAGAAGTCTTCATTGCGCGGAGGACGGCCCTTGGCATGGAGAACCCGCTGAGTATCTTTCTCCGTGAAATCGCGGCCCGCCACGATAGGAACGCCCATGGTGGCGAAGTAACCCGGACTGATCGAGTTCATGTAAGGCTCGGGATGATCGCCCGCGCGCGGCGCCGTGTATCCTTCCACCGTCGCGGAGTTGTCCCATTCGTTATCCTCCAGAATGCGAACGTTGGCCAACGCGACCGACTGCACACCCGGCAGCGCGCCCAATGACTCCGTCAGGTTTCGAAAGAAGAGTTTCGCGCGCTCCGATGTATAGCCGGTCATCCCCGGATCGATTTGAAATCCGATCAGGCGTTCAGCGGGAAATCCGGGGCCCAGCGTCCGCAGATTGCTGAGGCTCTTCACAAACAACCCCGCGCCGATCAGCAAAAGCAAGGAGAGTGTCACCTGCGCCGCGACCAGCGCCTTCCGCAGCGCCGAATTCCCTCCGCCGACCACCGCGCCCGCCTGATCCTTGAGCGTAGGCGCAACGTCCGGATTGGTCGCTTGCAACGCGGGAGCCAGTCCAAACAGTAGACCGGTCAGCATCGTCACCGCGATGGTGAATAGCAGAATCCGCAGGTCCGGCGCGGTCGAGATTTTCAATCCCCGGGAATCGGATGGCAGATACGCGGCCATCAGAAGCTGATCCGCCCAGAAGGCCAACAGGATGCCCGCAGCGCCGCCAAGCGAAGCGAGCAGCAGGCTTTCCGTTAATAGCTGCGAAATGATGCGTCCACGCCCCGCGCCCATCGCCAGCCGAATCGCCATTTCCTTGTAGCGGCCCGTGGCGCGCGCCAGCAGGAGATTGGCTAAGTTAGCGCAGGCGATCAGCAGCACGGTACCGGTGATCGCCATCAGCACCCATAGAGGCGTGGTCAGCGCTTGACGGAAATACGATCGTCCTTGCGATCCTGGCAGCACATCGATGGTGCACTTTAGGAATTCCTGCCGCGTGAACGCAGACGCGTTGCTGAAGGCCGCTTCCTTAACTTCCTGCTCCAGCATCGCGTGCATCATCGGTTGCAACGCCGCCTTGGCTTGCTCTTTTGTTACGCCCGGCTTCAAGCGTCCGAATGCATTGACCCAGCGGGTTCGCCGATCCCGGAGAAACTCCTTGTTCAGCGGCATCAGGTCCGGCTGCATCATCACCGGAATGAAAAGATTCGCCGCGCTTCCCAGCTCGACTCCGTCAAAACCCTCCTGCGCGACCCCCACGATCGTCATATTGTTGCCGTTGACGATAATCCTTTTCCCCACGATCTGGGGATCTCTGGCGAAATGCACCTTCCAGTAGTCGTAGCTCAACACCGCGACGGGATGCCCGCTCGGCGTAACATCATCGTTCTCATTCAACGTGCGCCCCAACACAGCGCCCACGCCGAGTCCCGGAAAATACGTGCCCGAAACCAGCTCCGCGCGCGTCAGCTCCGTGTGGCCTTCGAAGCTGAGGCTTACCTCGCGGATGAAACGGCAGAACATGATGGAGAAAACCGAATTGCGATCCTTGAAATCGCGATACATGGGATAGGAGATCGCGTTGCCGCCCCAATTGCTGCCGTAATGGCGCCCGCGCATGGTCAGCAGCGTCAGTTCCTTCGCGTCCTTCACCGGTAGCAGCCGCAGCAGGATCTGGTCGAGCAATGTGAAAATCGCCGTGTTCGCGCCGATGCCCAAAGCCAGCGACAAAATAGCTACGGCAGTGAATACAGGCGCCTTACGCAGTGAACGGAAGGCATAGCGCAGATCGCCCCATAGATTCCACATGCCCTTTATACGACCGAAGGGATGAAAAGTTACGCGGGCCGGAACAATAAAAGATCGAGGCTGAAAGTCACCCGCATGGCCTCCAGCGCTTTCGATTGCATAGGCCGGTAAATGGAATGCAGCAGGTCGCGCACCCGCTCCCAATCGAGATCGGCTGTGGCCGTGATCCGGCGCTGCTCGATCAACCTGAAGTCGGGTGCGAAGGTTTCGATGGTTCGCGCCACGCGATCGCGCCCTTTTCCACGCAGTTCGAGAAGATCCTCCGGCGCCGGGATCGCCACCAGCAGCCGTCCGTCGTCGCGCAATACTCTTCGGAATTCGCTTGCATTCATGCGCGCCGTGATCGAAAGAATCAGAGAAAACGACCGGTCCGCGTACGGAATGAAGCGGTCGGCATTGGCCACGATCCACTCGCATTGCGGATAGCGCTTGGCCGCCGCATCGATCGCCGCCGTCGAAATATCGATTCCGTGCCCCTCGCATCCACTTCGGGCCGCGATTGTTCCCAGGTAGAATCCGTCGCCGCAACCCGTATCGAGAACGATATCGTCGCGTGTAGCCGCCGCCAAATCTTCGATGGCATCGAGCAAAGGCATCGTAACGCCGAGATCGTGCAAACGCCTGCGCCCCGCGACTGCCTCCGCCGTATCGCCCGGCTGTTTCGATTTCCGGTCCTGCGGCTGGAGCAAATTAAAATATCCGCTGCGCGCGGCGTCGAAGGAGTGGCCCCGTTCGCAAACCACCCTGCGCTCTTCGCGAACCAGCGCCAGGTGGCAGTCGCGGACCGGACACAGCAGCATTCAGGTCTTCTTGCCGCCGAAGCGCCGTCCGATGATCATCTTCACGATCAGATGATCCGTCGCGCCCGTCATGCCGACGCCCAAGCCCAGATTGAATTCCCAATCCTTGCTGAAATTCAGATCGGTGACCGCGAAAATCTGCTGCATCTGTTGCGGTATCGGAAGAAAATTTGTCACGGGACCGGTGGACCCGTAATATTCGAATCCCGCGTTGATCACCTTCGTCACGTCGTAGCCCACCTTCACATTGGGCGAAAAGACAATGCCTTCAGGGACGCTAGGGCCGTGAAACGAGCGCTCCAGAGCGGGGTTGAAACACAGATACAGCTTGCCGATCGTCTTATCGACAATCGGGCGAATTTCCCACGTCCACGTATCGGGCGAATAAACCGCGCGCTGGTAGCCGACCTCAGTGGACAGGCTGACGCCGACAGGCCAATGCCAATCCTCCGGAACCCGCACCCGCGGCCGGATATGATCGCCCACCCATTGCCAGCCGACCCTGGTATCGGCGCTGGTGAACACGTAAAATCCCACCTCGAACCAATCGGTAAATCCGTGCGTGATCTCCAGCGTCTCGTGCAGTTGATGCTCCGTGGGATACATGCCGTCGACCACCGCCTTCACGCCGATGAACGTGAAATTGCTGTGCAGCTCGAACATGGTATTCCCGGGAGCCACCATGTCCGATCCGTAAACTTGAATTTCATAGCTTCCCTGGGCGCAGGCGAGCCCGGCCCCTAGCGCGAACAATAGAAAAATTCGAGTCGGCATGAAGTCGCTTATTGTACGTGCAAAGTGGTTTTCAGCCAGGTGATCATTTCCGGCTTCCAGTGCTGCATCTCCGGCGCTTTCCAACTTCCAGTGCCGTGGCCTCCACCTTCGACGGTGATCAACTCGCAGGATGCGGTCACCTTGTGCATCGCTTCGCACATCGCGACGGATTGCTCGTAAGGCACTTGATCGTCCTTGGTTCCATGGATACAAAGAAACGGAGGCATCCCCGTGCGAACCGCCGCGATGGGCGCAAGCGACCACAGCTTCGCGAGCCCGGCATCGTCAAGCTGCTCGACACCGAAAAAGTGAATCCCTCCGCCGTTCGACGCGTGCCGGCTGATGCTGGTCATATTGAAGCGCTCCGGATGATCGCGCCGCTGGAGCGCCAGCTTGCCGTAATCGACCGGACCGTACATATCGACCACTGCCGCGACCTTCGTCTCCGGCGTCTGATGCGTCCCCGCGTAGTTCACCAGGAATCCGCCCGCGGATTCGCCGATGATGGTGAGCTTCGATACATCGAGATGATATTTTTTGGCGTTCGCCTTTACCCAGCGAATTGCGCTGGTAACATCCTCGCGCGTGTCGACGAATTTAAACTGCGGCGCCAGCCGGTAATCGATGCTGAACCACGCGAACCCGGCATTCGCCAAAGGATCGAACAGATCGCGGACGTTGGTGCTTTTACTGCCCTCGTCGAACCCTCCGCCGTGGATCAGGATTGCGGCGGGAAACGGGCCAGGTCCATCGGGAACATGAAGGTCGAGCAGCAAAGACTTGCCGCCGGGATGCGCATACTCGACATCTTTTTGATCGGCCGCCAGCGCGACAGCGGCGGCAGCCAGGATGAGGATTGGTAGCAGTTTCACAATCCTCAAGTTTACGGCAATGCTTTCTCATCTGCGCATCGGGAAATGAGGCACAACCGGAAACCCCGTGTTCACAGACGGCCATCCCGGCAGAGTGCCGCCGAGATAGGAGAGCTCATAGGCGTAAACCGCAAATCCGCCGAACCCGGAGCTCCCTCCAAAATAGTTCGCCACAACCCCCACCTGCTGATTCAAATCCGCTTGCCCATTGGGCGAGGAAAAAAACGTCACCTCGCTAGGCCCGCAACCGGGCACGCAGTTATTCGTATCGACGCCCGCCAGGATCATTCCGTCCTTCGCGTAGGCGACCATCGGCTCATCCAGGCAGATGATCCCGTTCACCGCGGAACCAGAGCAATCCGTGCCCGCCGTATTCCGGTAACCCATGACGATCACGTTCGCCAGATCCATATCGATGATGTGTTCGTAAACCGGCTTGGTCGTTCCTTGATACGCGACCGCCGTCGTCCACGAGAATTGGATCGACACCGCCATTTCCAGCCGCTCATGAGCTTTCTGCGGCAAGCTCGCCTGAATGCATTGATAGATCGCCAGCAGCGCCTGATACTGGGCCGTGTTCTGCGGTTCCGGCGGCTCGATGTCGAGCACCACTCCATCGAAATGCGCCGTGGGATTGGCGGCGTTGTACGCCACCACCATGGCCATATCCTTCAAAGGCGCGCTCGTCGCCGCGCAGCCATCCGCCGGCCAATCGGGATTCCCATAGGACGCCCATACCCTCAACCGCTGCGCGTGCGCCCTCTGGATCAGGTCCGCCATGTCGCTGTCCGGATACATCAATCGCCCCGCGCTATTCGCCGTCGATTGATACACGCTCACGTATAAATCCGTCACATCGCTCGCCGCCGCGTTCTCCACCAGCGCCGCGCGAGCCGTAGGATCGGTCATCGTATTCGCGCCCGTCCCCTGATCCGGGTATACCCACAAAGCCTGCCGAGAAGGCGCACCGGCATGAAGCATCGCAGCGCCCGCCAAAACCATAAGCCCGCGCATCATAATAGGACCGCTCCTTTCTGTATGTCTCCGCGCATCCCCGACCCCGACCGGATCATAGGAGAATAGGGCAAGCGTGGACGATATCGGGCGTTATCGAATCCTGGGCGAGCTTGGCAGCGGCGGCATGGGCGTCGTTTTCCGCGCCTACGATCCGGTCCTCGGCCGCCAAGTCGCCATCAAAACCCTCAAGCTCAGCGATTTCTCCAATCCCTCCGAACGCGATGCCCTCCGCGATCGCCTGGCCCGCGAAGCCCGCGCTGCCGCTGCGCTTTCTCATGCCGGCATCGTCACGATTCACGATGTCGTCCAACAGGGCGATCTGATCAGCCTGGTCATGGAGCGCATTGAAGGACAAACCCTAGCCGACCTTCTTTCCGCCGCTCCGCTCGACCTCACCGCGGCACTCCGTATTATCCGCGAAACCGCCGCGGCTCTCGATTACGCGCATCGAAAGGGCATCGTCCATCGCGATATCAAACCCGCCAACATCATGCTCGACGAGACCGGCGCCGTGAAGGTCGCCGATTTCGGTATCGCCAAAATCACCACTTCGCAAACTCGCACCGAATCCGCCGGAGGATTCATCGTCGGCACCGCCGGATACATGGCGCCGGAGCAGTTGCGCGGCGCGCCCGTCGATGGGAAGACCGATCAATTCTCTCTCGCCGTGGTCGCCTACGAAATGCTCGCCCACCGCCGGCCTTTTGTTGCCGACTCCATGATCGCTCTCACCCATCAGGTGGTTTTCGAAGAGGCTCCGACGCTCTCCACCCTCCGACCCGGATTCGGCCCTGCCGTTGACGCCGTCTTTCAGAAGGCTCTTTCGAAATCCCCCGCCAACCGTTATCCCACCTGTTCCGCCTTCGCCGCCGATCTTGAAGCGAAAGTGAACGCTGCCGTCAACCAAGCGACCCTCGCCTATCCGTCGATCCCGCGCAAACCTTCTTCGAAACGGGCTTGGTGGGCAGCGGCGGCAGCAATTCTTCTCGCCATCGCGGGAGCCGCCGCGACCTACTTCGTGCTGCACAAACGTGAACCTCCGTCAGTAAAGCAGACGCCGGTCACATTCGCGAAAGCCGCGCCGCCCATCGAGCAGTCCCGCCCGACACCTCCGCCTCCATCGCCAACTCTGGCACCAACTCCAGTGCCGCTCGAAAAGGCGCCGGTCGTGGTAAAGCCCGGAGCCATCCGCGTCAATAAAAAGGATGGCCAGAAATACGTGTGGATCCCACCCGGCGCCTTTACCATGGGCTGCGTTCCCGACGATGCGACGTGCGGAGGCTATGCCAAGCCGCCGCATCGCGTGACCATCTCCAATGGATTCTGGATGGCGCAGAACATCACCACCGTCGCCGCCTATAAAGCCTTCGCCGAGGCCACGCATCGAGACATGCCGAAAGCTCCGAAGTTCAATCCCAACTGGACTCTCCTCGACCATCCCATGGTCGAAGTGAATTGGGACGACGCCGTCGCGTTCAGCGCCTGGGCGGGAGCCCGTCTGCCCACCGAAGCCGAATGGGAATACGCCGCCCGCGGAGGCACCGGCGAGACCGTTTTTCCCTGGGGCAACGACGCCTCGCACGAACTCGCCAATTTCGGCGAAGGCACTGGGGGTACCGACGAGCAGGGCGCGAAAGAAGGCAAGGATCAGTGGCTCTATACCAGCCCCGTCGCAAGTTTTGCGCCCAACGCATTCAACTTGTACGACATGGCCGGCAACGCTTCTCAGTGGTGCTCCGACTGGTTTTCTCCGGGCTATTACGCGAAATCACCGGAAAAGGATCCGCCAGGCGCTGAAACCGGCAAGCTCAAAATCACCCGTGGAGGATCGTGGAAGAGTCCCGCGCGATTTCTGCATACCTCGTTTCGCGGCGCCCGCGCCCCCGAGGAACGCGGCTTGACCTCCGGATTCCGCTGCGTCCTAAAATAAGTCATGTGCCGCAGCATTAAAGTCCTGAGAGTCGCAGACCAGCATGCCACGCCCGAGGAAATCTCCGCCGCCGCGCTCCAGTTCGTGCGAAAAGTGAGCGGCTACCGCAAGCCTTCGCGCGCGAATGAGCAGGTGTTCAATCAGGCGATCGTAGAAATCTCCCACTCCGTCGAACGCCTCCTGGAAGAACTAGCTCCCAGTGGGGCAGGTTCCCGACCTGCCCATCTGCGTGCCGCGAACGCGGCTAGTACGCCTTCCGGCTCCCCAGCAAAGTAAAACTCCCGATCATCGCCAATAAAGCTCCCGCAATCAGCAACAGCCAATTGTGAAAATCCTCGCGTCCCGAAAAGCTTACGGCCGGGTTAAAGAAAACCCCTCGCACCAGCACTCCCAGCACGACAATCGACCATAACGGAAGCAGGAAACGAATCTTCCCAGTCACCGCCAGAATCACGCACAACATTCCCGCGACGCCCAGTCCGATCACCCAGTGATTCAGCTCAGCTCCCTCCCACGGCAGCGTCTCCAGCTTCATATCCGTGATGTTCGATTGGATCGCCACCACCCCCAGCCCGAGGAGCGCCAGCGAAAGAATCGTATGGAACAGGTAACAGAAAACGCGCAGCAACCAGGCGATCGCTCTCATGTATTTCGTCCATTGTAACAGCCGTTTATTGCCATCGCGCACCGTTCGTGACAAATTTTCACCGCGCTCTCACCTTTAAGCCTCTAGCGGATCGCAAACGATGCCGTGACTCATGAGTCTGTGTGAAAAGTCGCTGGGATCTGTGGTTACTAGACGGTGGGACCGGCGGTTTCGCCGGTCGAACGAGTTTTCGTGAAGACTCTTATGCCAGGGTTAGGACCCCATCGCCGAAACAGCGATTCTAGCGAGAGCTTTCGCTTCTGCCGCAGCGAAAAGCTGTGCTAGTGGGGCAGGTTCCCGACCTGCCCTCCGGACGTTGTCGACACCGTGTCAACGTCCAACCCTCCACAACGCCATCCGATCCAAAATTCCATCCCGCAACACCAGCGTATGAAACAAAATCGCCGAAAAATGCGCGATAAAAGTCGCGAACAACAGATAAGCCAGAAGCGTGTGAACCCTGCGTAACAAAGCATAAAGCCCCGCATTCTGGGGAAGAATCGGAGGCAGATGGAATGCTCCGAACATCACGATCGGATACCGCGCCGCCGAAAGCATCGCCCACCCCACCAGCGGAAGCAGGAAAAGCAGCGCATACAACAAGAGTTCCGAAGCGGATGCCGCACGGCGCTCCAAGGGCGACATCGTGTCCAGAAAATCCGGCGGCGGATGGAGTCTCCGGTTCACATACCGCACGACGATCAGAATCAAAATCGAGATCCCCAAAGGCCTGTGAATGGAGACCAGCCGATGATAGTCCGCGAGCGACGCCACCATCCCCACGCCGATGAACAACATGGTCAACACCATCGCCGCCATCACCCAATGCAGCACCCTCGAAAGAACGGTGAATTGTGCTCGTTTCATTGGACCGCACTCGGTTCTTTCTTTTCGCCCGCACGCCTGGTGAACGATTGCGAATAAGCGGCCGAGCGCGCGCTCAGCAGAGGATCGTCCGACGGTGAAATTCCGGAGGGCAAAATCAATGGATCGAAATTAACATCCCGGCAGCGGCCCTCGTCTTCGCTTTCCACGCGCTCAATCGTCAACGTGCCGGCATCCACTTGCTCGCGTCCCTCCGGCCACGCAATGGTGGCGTCGTTGGTGGGATCGCCCGGCTGCCCCAAGGTAACGATCAAGTGCCACTGCAACGGTTGTTTCCGTGCGCGCGCGATCAATGCGTCGAACAGGAAATTCTTCTCACCCCGAGCCGTCGTGGCCGCCTCGAACCGTTCCACCGGAGTCATCGACCAGCGAACCGCTGTGGAGGCTCCGGCCGCATTCACGAAATGAAACGCATTCAGGCTGTTGTAGGTGCTGTTTTCAAACCCGGAGGAAACCGCGCGCCGACCGATCTCCTCCATCGCCCGGACGGATTCGGGGTGCCTGTCGAGAAAGGCCTTCATCTTTCCGGAATCGTGCGAGGCCTCCAACTGCTCATAAAATCCCTCCGGCGTGTTTACCGCGAATACCGGAATGTTGTTCATCCCGGTCCGCCACTCCTCGCCATTCGGTAGAGCGAACAGCACCGCCATGCTGCGAACATTGGCGTTCGTATCGGGCATATACGGTTGGCCGCCCGCCAGCGCAAAACGCGCAATCACCGGTACGCGCCCGGGCTCGAAAACGACTGCTTTCGAGAGCCGGACGCCTTGCCCGTTGCCTTCGAAGGAACCGCTGGCACACACTCCCTTGGCGTGGTTCCTGCGAAAACCGGGATGCGGCCCGTTCACTTGTTCGAAGCCATCGATGAAGCGCCCTGGCGTCAGACGGTCCGGAGTCAACCATCCGCCTGTATACCCGAACGCTCCTACAACACAGAGAATGATCACTCCAATCAGCACCAGTCTCATGCCTCTGAAGATCCATCCCAATCGTCGTAGTTTCAAGAAACATGTGACAATCAAAACATGCGCAGTCTTGCATCCTCCCTGGCCCTTTTCGCTCTTACCTTGCAGGCGCAGCCCCCGAAGCTCGCCGCTCCCGAACCGCAGTCGCTTGAAAAAATTAAGCAGTTCGCCACGGCACACCTGGACTTCGCGTGCAGCGAAGTCGAACGGCCCGCGAACTCCCGGACCATAACTCTCGAAATCGTCGACCCATCGACACCCCGGCACGGAAGTCCGTCAAGTATCGACACTCGCACCTACCTTCAGGATGTTTTCGCTCTTTCGAGCGGCACCGATTTTGAGTTTGACCATTGGGGCTTCCTCCGCGGCAAGAAAACTGCTGTGTATCGCTACAGCAACCAGGCCAACGGCAAGACCCACTCCGGCTTGGTTTACGCCGATGAAAATACCGGCGCGATCTCCCGCGTGACGTTTCGGGGAACGCCCGCGACGGCCCATCTTTTCTGCACGGCTCAGTAGCGCTAGAATATAAAAGGGAGTTACTCTATCTCGATGACACCGCGTAGCAGGCAGCTCCTGCACGAGATCGTCGAAGCTTATATTCACACCGGTGAGCCGGTAGCGTCGCGCGCAGTCGCGCGAAATCAGCGCCTTAGCGGAGCTTCGATCCGCAACATCATGGCCGATCTCGATGAACAGGGCTATCTTTCGCAGCCCCACACTTCGGCGGGGCGCGTTCCGACGGAAAAAGCGTTCCGTAGCTATGTCGAATCGTTGAGCCTGCGTCGTTTAGCGGCTGCCGAAATTGAACGGCTGCGATCCGAATTCGGGCGGCTCGATACTGTCGAAGAACGCATCGAGCGCACTTCGCGCATGTTGACGGAGATGACCCATGGCGTAGGCCTTGCGGCGGCCATTCCGAAGGCGAGTCCGGCTCTCGAAAGAATTGAATTGATTGCACTTCCCGATCGACGCGTGCTGATGGTGGTGGTCACGCGCGACCGGCAAGTCCGGAACCGGGTGGTGGGTTTGGAAGAGCCGGTTTCAGGGCAGGAACTCGATTCGATTCGTAACTATATCAACCAGAACTTCTCCGGATGGTCGCTTGAAGACGTTCGCCGGGAACTAGCGGACCGGCTGCGGCATGCGAGCGCGACTTATGACGCCATCTTACGGAAATTAACGGTGTTATACGCCAAAGGATTGCTCGATCTGCCGTCCGCGCCGGAGGTTCATATGGAAGGTGCGAGCAATCTGGTGGGCCTCGACTTGCATCTCACTAAAGAGAAGATGCGGGAGTTGTTCCGCACTCTCGAAGAAAAGAAAAGAGTTTTGGAGCTTTTGGACCGTTTTCTCGAGAATCCGACCGGCGAAATCGGCGTACACGTCGGTTTAGGCGAAACGCACCCGTCGATGGGCGAGTTGTCGCTGATCGGCGTGCCGGTGACGCTGACCAGCGGGATCTCGGCGGTAATCGCGGTCCTGGGCCCGATGCGGATGAACTATGTGCGCGTCATGTCCGCCGTCCAGCATGTGGGACAGGCATTTCGCGATGCTTAAACGGCCTTAAAACGCCATTTTAGACGCCCAGCGAACCCTTATTTGACCATAATTTCAGGCTAAGAATCAGATGAGCGATCAGTACACAACCGAAACGCAGACTCCCGATCCAAGCGAATTGCAGAAAGAAGTGGACCAACTGGCAGGTGAAAAAGCCGAGTTGCAGGACCGCCTGCTGCGCGCGCAAGCGGAATTTCAGAATTTTAAAAAACGCGTCGAAAAAGAACGCAGCGAGCTGTATGAATACGCTTCCATGGAAGCGGTTCGCGCGCTGCTGCCGGTGCTCGACGATTTTGAACGGTCCCTCAAAGTGGAATCGTCCGACAAAGAATACGTCAAGGGCATGGAGCTGATTTACCAGCGGTTCTTTGATGGCCTGAAGAAACTTGGCCTGGAGCCGATTGTATCGGCAGGGCAGGCCTTCAATCCGCATATCCACCATGCCGTGGATATGGTGGAGACGGAGGATGCGCCGGCCGATACTGTGCTCGAGGAATTTCAGCGCGGTTACAATTTCAAGGGCCGGATGCTGCGCCCGGCGATGGTAAAAGTAGCGGTTCAGCCGCAGGCGAAATGAGTTCCGTGACCAGACGAGACTACTACGAAATTCTTGGCGTGGAGCGCGAATGCGACGACGGTGTGATCAAGACCGCCTATCGCAGGCTCGCGATGCAATATCATCCCGACCGCAATCCGGGCAGCCATGAAGCCGAGGAAAAATTTAAAGAAGCGGCCGAAGCTTATAGCGTTTTGAGCGATCCGCAGAAACGCGCGGCCTACAACCGGTTCGGCCATCAGGGCGTGCCGACGGCGGCGGGCAACGGCGGATTCGACGCGTCGGGTTTTCCGGATCTGGGCGATATTCTGAGCGACGTGTTCGGATTCGGAGACGTGTTCGGACGCGGCTCGCAGCAGAAGCGCTCCAGGGCACAGCGCGGCGATGACGTCCGCTACGATCTGGAAATTGGATTCGAAGATTCGATGCGCGGATTATCGGTGGATATTCAGGTTCCGCGCCTGGAAGAGTGCGGACGATGCCACGGCAAAGGTGCGGAACCGGAAGACGGCCTGGTGACGTGTCCGATGTGCCGCGGGCGCGGCGAAGTAATTTATCAGCAGGCCTTCCTATCGGTGCGAAGGACCTGTTCGCAGTGCAACGGGCGCGGGCAGATTATTCGGCGTCCTTGCAAGGAGTGCCGTGGCGAAGGCTATCTGCGGCGCGAGCGCAAACTGAAGGTGAATATTCCGGCGGGCGTCGACAACGGGACGCAGCTCCGCTTATCGCAAGAGGGGCAGCCGGGGGCGAATGGCGGTCCTCCAGGGGATTTGTATGTAGTGCTGAAGGTCGCCGAGCATCCGATTTTTGAGCGGCATGAGAGCGATCTGCATTGCACGGTTCCGATCAACATCGGGCAGGCGGCGCTGGGCGCTTCGATCGATATTCTGACCTTCGACGGGTTGCAGACGATCAAGGTTCCCGAGGGTTCGCAGGCGGGGAGCCGTTTGCGGATCAAAGGATTGGGAGTGCCGCTACTGAATTCGAACGCTCGCGGCGATTTGTACGTGCATCTGGATGTGAAGGTGCCAACCAAGCTGACGCGCGAGCAGAGGAAGTTATTCGAGCAGTTGCGGGAAATGCTGCCGGCGGAAAACGATCCATCGGAGAAGGGCATTTTCGACAAGGTCAAAGATTACTTCATGTAGACTGTAGTTGGCATGGACCAAGAACTTAGACAGTATCTTGAGGCGATGGAATCGCGGATGGACAACCGGATGGTCACGTTATTGACCGATGTGAAGGAAAGCTTGGAGCGCCAGATCGAAAATGTATCAAGCCGTTTCGATGCGCAGGCGATGAGATTGGACCGGCAGGCGGCGATGCTCCAAACGGGTGCCCGGTGGACGAACCGGATGATCGCTTGGTCCGAAAAAGTGGATGTCTCGCTCGAAAAGCGGATCCAGGAGATAGGCCAGATACGTAGCCGCGTCGAAAAACTGGACGGCGGCGCGAAATGACAGCTGGACCAGGACTGTTTTCTAGACTCCAAAGGGACTCTCCAAACGCCGGGTCTTTTGCAGATGCGGTGCGTCGCGATGAGGATGGGTTCCACGTTGTGCTTCCGTCTGCGCCCGAGTTTGCGGCGGAGCAGATCGTGAATGGCGCCGATATTTTGCCGATTGCGTCGATCAAGGTTTCGAAAGACAAATGGTCTCCTGGGCGCGAAGACCAAACTGCGAAGCCGGCCGGAAGAGAAGCTTAGCTTTCGGTAGAGCCGGGGGCTTTCGATTGTAGAGCACTTGCGGAGGTTTGGTGACTGCATCGCTTTTCAGTGTTGCCGCACTGCTGCTTGCGCAGGCTGGTTCTGACGAAATACGCGTCAAGAGCCAGACCTATCTGCCGCGCCCCGCGGCGCTTCATGTCGAGACGAATCTGGTGGAGATCGGGGTAGTGGTGCGCGATAACAACGGGCACGCCGTCTCCGGGTTGACGAAGAACAATTTTCAGGTTCACGACAACGGGAAGGAACGGGAGGTTACGGACTTCGCGGTCGATTCCAACGCGTCCACGCCACTGGGTGAGAAGAAGTCTGAGCAGGCGACGCGGGCGCGGTTTATCGCTCTGTATTTCGACGACGTCAATTCCAAAGACGCGCAGCATGCGAATGACCTGAAGCTGACTGGCGAAGCGGCGACGAAATTCGTCCAGGATGCCTTCCAGCCGGGCGTCAAAATAGGTGTTTTTACGGCGTCCGGCGCGCCAGCCCTCGATTTTACCGGCGAGCTTTCCAAGGTGACGGAGGCGATCGGAAGCGTGCGCGCGCACGGACGATTGTCAGAAGAGGGCGCATCGGTCTGCCGTTCGGTTTCTCCTTATATCGCGTACCTGATCGCGGTTCGCCGCGATACCCAGGCCGCGAGCGAAGTAGCCTACCAGTGCAGGGGATCGGAAGAAGTGATCAAGGCGCAGGCGGCGGAGACCTGGCGGCGGGCGCGCGAGCTTTCGAACGAGACTCTGGAATCCATCAGTCGCGTGGCGGATCGATTGGCGGCGATGCCGGGGACGCGCGTGCTGCTGCTGGCGTCGTCGGGTTTTCTTACAGCCACGCTCGAACAACAGAGGGACTCAATCGTCAGCCGGGCGCTGCATGCGGGCGTGGTGATCAACACGCTGGACTCGAAGGGGCTCGATGGCTGGAGGCCGGTGGAGCCGACGGTTCCTCTGACCGGCACGAAGGTACCTGCGGGCTTGGCGCACCAGAAGTTCGAGGAGATGGAAGTGGGGCTAAGGCTCGAAGCGATGAATGAACCACTGGCCGGGCTGGCCGAGGGAACCGGCGGCATTTTTTTTCACGACAGCAACAACCTGGAAGCGGGTTTTCGGGAACTCTCGGCTCCGCCTGAGGTCGCTTACCGGCTTAGCTTCCGGCTGCCGGAAGACGCGGCGGCGGACAGTTATCACAAGCTCGTGGTGAAGGTGGTGAATGCTCGGTACAAATCCGTTCAATCCAGGCCGGGATATTTCGTGCCGGCGCGGAAGGCGGCGGAGGGGGATCACTCGCAATCGAAGTTCGACAAGGAAGTGCTGGCGGCGGACACACTGGAGGACTTTCCGGTGCAACTCAGCGCCAGCGAGGGCAAGCTTGCGAGCGGGGAGATGACGGTTTCCGTGGTGGCCAACGTGGATATTTCGAAGTTGAATTTCGGGACGCAAAAAGGCCGGAGAACTCAAAGAATCCGATTTGTGACCGCGCTGGTGGATGCACAGGGAGCGATTGTCGCGGCCAAGGAGGCGACCATGGAATTGGCGTTGAAGGAGGAAACCTACACTCGCTTCGCAAAAAGCGGGCTCAATGCGAAGCTTACTTTACAAGCGCCTGTGGGGATGTACACGCTACGCGAAGTGGTGGAGGAAATCGAAGGAAAAATGGCTTGCTCGACGAATCCGATTGAGTTGCGCTAGACCTATCCGCATGCTTGCGCATGGCGGTTCGGTTTTGTGTGCGGAGTTTTTTATGCTGCCGCACACAACCTTTGCTTGTGGGTTATTTGGTACTGGCAGGCTTGGCTGCGGCGGCGTTTAGTTCCGCGCGCAGGGTGCGGGTTTTCAGCCGCAATGCAATTTTTTGCTTCCGAAGCCTGTTGAAACGGGCAGTATCGCCGCAGGTTTTTGACATCTAGGCCAAACTGACTTGTTCGGCCTGCAACCCTTTCGGGCCCTGCTTCACAACGAATTGGACGCGCGCGCCCTCGTCGAGCGAACGGTATCCGGTCGCCTCAATCGCCGAGAAATGCACAAACACGTCTTCGCCGTTCTCGCGAGCGAGAAATCCAAATCCTTTTGCGGCGTTAAACCACTTGACCGTTCCGGTCTCTTTCATAGTTATCTCCTTAAATCTCTAAATAACAAACCGCACGACGAAAGCGGCTACCCGCTTCTGTACGGCCGGCAATGGAAAGTTTGGAAAAATCGATTGATACAGGAGGCTTGCAACAGGTGTTGAGCGGTGAGGATCAAAGCGAAGTGCCAAGTTTTCAAAAGCTTTAAGCATATTAGCACAAAACAAGCGGCTGACTGCAACAAAAATAATGTCCTTAGACAAAAAAAGGTACAATTGGCCCCATGTTTGGACTCATGAAACGGGCCGGACGAATGGCTTATTGCGGCTCCTGCAAGACAATGGGGGCGCTTTATGGGCACAGAGCGCGGCTGGTGCTGAATCATGACACGGTGTTTCTGGCGGAGTTATTGATGGAAATTTCAGGTGAACCGGAATGGTCCGCGGCTCACCGGTCCTTCAACTGTATGTCGATGCCGCGGGAGCATCCTTTCGCGCTGGAATATGCGGCGACGGCGGCGGTGGTGCTCGCGCATTTTCAGATCGAGGATCAGATCCTGGATGGGAGAGGATGGCTGTGGGGGTCCGTAAGGCATTTCTTTTCTCCAGCTTACCGGAGAGCTGCGCGCCGGATGCGGGATTGGGGATTTCCGCTTTCGGAGATGAAGGAATTGCTGGCCAGTCAAGGTGACCGGGAGGCTCGGAGGGTGTCGCTAGCGGATGTGGCGGAGCCTACGGCTCGGGCGGCGGAGATGGTTTTTTCGTATGGGGAGAAGCTTACGCTGACGTGCGCGCCACTATCATTGGGGTGGATCGGGAGGAGGTTTGGGTATTTGGTGTACGTGCTGGACGCCTGGGAGGATCGGGAGAGGGACAGGAAATCGGGGGACTTTAACGCTCTGATTGCGTTTCCGGAGGTCGATGGGCGGGCGGAAATTTTGGCTGCGGTCGCGTCCCTGGAGAAGGATTTGTCCCCGGATCTGGCAGCCCGGCTGAGGACGAATGTCGAGGAGAGGCTGGGAATGCGGATGCGGGTGCTGCATGGAGTTTGCAGGAAATCGGCCGGGGAGCGATGGAGAAGCGCGGTCGAGTTTGCGCGATCGATGAGGGAGCGGGAGAGGGCGGGCTTTCTGAAGGGAGCGGCGGTGCTGGGAACGGTTTCGGTGCTGGCGTTTCTTGTGCCGCATCAGATCCGAGGGGCGGAATCGTGGCGGCACTGCTTTGGGCTGGTGATGAATCTGATGGCGGTGGGGGCGATATTCGCCACGGTTCCGGTGCCGGAGATGCCGGAATCGCCGGGAAAGAAATCGGCGAAGTTTAGCGGTTGCTGCGATTGTGACAGCTGCGGAGATTGCTGTGATTCCTGCGATTGCGGCGATTGTGGGAGTTGCTGCGATTGCGGATAAGACATCTCTCGCAAGGCGCTAAGCTCGCCGAGAAAAGGCATTTCACGCAGAGACGCAGAGTTCCCGGAGTAAAGCTAACGGCGGCCGCTACGGATTAGAGCTGCCGAAAGGCGCGATTCGATTTGGGCGAAGTCTTCGACGGCGACTTTCATTTTTCTGCGCCAGTTGGGATGTTGCCAGGTGCTGCCGGGGAGGTTTTGCTGTTCGGTTTCGCCGGTCAGGTCCTCTTGATTGACGACGGCCAGGACGCAGGGTGTCGAGAGAAGGAAGCCGATGGGGTCCGCGGTGAATCCGGTGGCTAACAGAACCGAGTGTAGGCGCGCTACTTCGTCGGCTCGGGCGGCGCGCTGGAAACGGTAGGCTTCTTCGTCGATTAATCCGGCTTCGCGGCGGGCTTCGATATCGCGGCCGGAGTCGAAGCCGGCTAGCGTAGGCAAGTCGTGGGTGGTGGTGGAGACGGCGGCTTGGACGGGATATTCTTCGGGGCGGCGGAAGTTGCCGGAGCGGTCGCGCTCGAACCACAAGAGGCGATAGCTGAGGATGCCGGTTTCGGCCAGCGATTGGCGGACTTCGCCGGTCACCGTCCCGAGGTCTTCGCCGATCACGATGAAATTGCCACGCACGCTTTCTAACGCCAGGACGCCGAGGAGGTCGCTGGCATAGTCGCGGACGTAGGCGCCTTTCGTGGCGGGCATACCGTCGGGGATCCAATAGAGACGGAAGAAGCGCATGACGTGATCGATGCGCAGGGCTCCTCCATGGCGGGCGTTGTTGCGGATCGATTGGGCGAACAGAGCGTAGCCGTTGGCGCGGTGGGCGTTGCGATTGGGAGGGGGGAAGGCCCAATCCTGGCCGTCGGGCGAAAAGTCGTCCGGAGGGGAACCGACGCGCGCGCCTTTCACGTAGAATTCGCCATTGGCCCAGAGGTCGGTGCCGAAACGGTCCGTGGCGAGGGCGAGGTCGTGATAGAGGCCGATCTTCATTCCGGCGGCGCGGGCGTGGGATTGCACTTCGGCCAACTGGACATCGATTTGCCACTGGAGGAACTTATAGAACAGAACCTCCTGGTGATGTTCCTGTGCGAATTCCGCAACGGCGGGCGAGCGGGGGTCGTGGAATTGTACGGGCCAATCGGTCCACAGCCAGACGTTCGGGTTCCGGCGATGCATTTCCGCGTCGAGCGCACAGTACACGGCGAAATCGTGGAGATTGCGGCCCTGTTCGGCGACGTAGGCGTCGAAATCGGGCGAGCCATGGAAGGCGGCGAAAACGCGATGGAGCACGGCGAGCTTTAGAGCGCTGACGCGTTCGTACTCGACAAACTCGGAGGCGCGGAGGGACTCTTTTTCTTGTTCTTCTTCAGCGCTGAGGGTGACGGGGCCGGTGCGCTCGACATCGAGGTAGATGAAATTGCGATAGAGCGAACACTGCGGCAGGTAGGGACTGGTGTTATAGGGCTGGCGATTGGGGATCGCGTGGAGAGGATTGAGGGCCACGAAGGCGCATCCGGCGCGGGCGAAGGAATCGACGGCGGCCTGGAGGTCTGTGAAATCGCCGCAGCCCCAGTTGCGTGAGGACCGGAGACCGTAGAGGCTGATGGCGACGCCGGCGGATCGGCCTTCGACGGCGAGCGCGCGGTTCGGGCAGACGATGAAATGCGACTCGGTCAGGATTTCTAAAACCGGATCGCGCATGCGGTAAATGCGAAGCGTGTGGTAGCCGAGGCGGAGGGAGGGGAGAGGAACGCGGCGTCCCTCGTCTTGAACGGCGAGTTCGGGAAGCCAGAACCAGTGGTGTTCGAGGTCGCCGTTTTCCCACTGGATTTCGAGCTTAATGGAGCTGGATTCGGCGAGGGCAACGCGGAGGATCAGCGAATCGGCGTGGTCGCGAAGGACGATGGTCGAGGGAAGGGGCCGGTCGGGTTCAGGAGCTTCTTGTGAGAGGGCGCCTAGAATCGCGTCGAGAACGTCGTCAGGGGTCCGATGGGTTTTGCCCCAGATGTCGATATAGGAGAGCTCGATCCCGTGAGCGGCGGCGGCTTGGGCCCGGAGGTCAGTGGATTGATCCAACTTTAATTATGAATGTTCAGATAGACGGGTGCGGAAACGCGCGTGCCGATCCCCACGTAAAGCGGGATCGATACACCGGTGGGAGCCGAGTAGGGGATCTGGACCTGGATGGTGGGGTTGCTGAACTGCGTGACCGGAACGCTGGTGGCGCTGAATGCGCCGAGGCCGCCGACGATGCCGCCTAGACTCGCGAAGAGGTTCGACTGAATCACCGGCGTGATACCGTCGGAGAGTCCGAACATACTGATGGTGAGCATGTCGCCGGGGTGGACTTGGGCGGTGGACGTGATGGCGGCGCCGGAGGCATTCGTGACGGAGACGATCGACGGGGGCGCGCCGTCAATCTTCATCGCGATCGGAGCGATGGGAGGGCCCGAAGGAGGAATCAACTGCACCAGCGCGGGGAGCAAGTTCGAAAGGCCGCTGGGAACTCCCGCTTGTAACTGGCCGGAGCCGTTGTACGCCAACGAGGAGGCGGTTTGTCCGCCAATTGTAAGGCTCCAGCCGGTCAGGTTTTGCGGCAAGGTGTTGACGTTGATAATGGCAGATCCGGGAGAAGGAACACCCGCCAGACCGGTCTGCGCATTGGTGATGGGCGCACGCAAGCTGGTCAGGCTCGGGTTCGGCGTTCCGATCTGTATTCCCAGAGGGAGGGTCGCGGTCTGGAGACCCGTGGTGACGGTCACCGAGGTCGAGGTGGAGGGCGCCTGCGCATTTACCGAGACGTTCACCCACAGCAAGTTTGAGCTGAGCACAAAGACCTGCTTCACCACGATATCGCTGGTTCCGAATCCCACGGTCGTCTGTCCGTTCAGGAAATTCGTATAGTTGCCGTTGATCTGGATCATCGTGTCGGTTCCCGGCGTGACCTGGGACGAACCGAGCGAGATCGTAGCCTGGTTGGCGTAGCCATAGTTGTATAAATTCTGCGGAGGTCCGGTAGGATTCACCTGCCCGGAAGTTTGGCCGTCCGGGTTGAGGGCCTCGACGGACGAAGTGTACGGCCCAGGCGCGGGAGGGACAGCCAGGGTAAACGATCCGTCGTTATTCGCGGTGCCCGTCGCGGGCGTGCCATCGAAGACAAACTGGGTCGGGGCGGACGAAGCAGACGATAAGTTGGAGCCATAGACCGTCAGCAGGCCGTTGCCGTTCGCATCGGTGGACGGGATCATACTGGTCAGCGTGGGAGGGCCCGAGGGAACCACAAAGAACGCCGCCGGCAGCACGTAGAGATCGTTATTGACTGTGAAAGCGAGAGCTACGGGAGTGGTCGATTGCACCGCACTGGTCCAGACGCCGGTCAACACCCAAGGCAGAGCGCACACTTGATTATAGGTTCCGTAATAGCTGGTATATTTCGGAATGATCGACGCGGGGGCTGTGCCTCCGATGACGCTCACGTTCAGCCCCGCAGCGAGCTGATTGGAGCCGTTAGTGGTTCCCGGAGCGCAAAAGAACAGATCGAACGATCCATTGACCGGCAGCATCGGGCTGAACTCGTAGGTATTGTAAATGTAACCCCACAGCTCCAGTCCGGAGATCGCCGGGCCGGGGCTCCCCTGCACGTTGAAATTTACCGTCTGAATGCTCGAAGCGTTGACGAAAACTTGCGTGGCCTGGGTCCAATCGCGGGTGCCGGGCGCGAACTGGGTGACGAATCCGGTATTGGCGAGGAAAGGATTCTGCGAAGCGTCTAACGGAAGCACGATGGCATCCGGGCTGGCCTCGCCCTGTTCCGGAGGCGGCAGAGGATGAACATAGACCAGATAATAATTGCCGGGAGGGCCCGGAGGAATACCGTCGATCTCGTAGCTGCCGTCGGGATTCGTCAGATTACTGATCGCCGTGCCCGTGACCGGCGAAATCGCCACCACGCTCGCGAGGTTCACGCCGCTTCCATTCAGGGTCACTCTTCCCGCAATACTTCCAACCGTGGAAAGATAGGTCGGCGTCGGATAGAGCAAAGAGACGCCGGCGATATCGTCGGCGCCCAAAGGCATCGACTTGCTGGTGGAGCGGGTGATATACGTCGACATGCACGCCGAGGTCAAGGTGTGCTGAAGTCCCAGCGCGTGGCCGAATTCGTGCGCCATGGTGGTGAAGGTACTGTCGTAAAAACTCGCTTGCTGGGGAACGGTCACCGTCAGATTCTTGCGAAGCTGGACCTGCGAATGCAGAATCGGCAGGAAAGTCGTCGAGCTGTTGATCGAGACGCTCGAATAGGTGGTGACTTTGGTTTGCGCGAGGATGCCCGGCGCGATGTTGTCGTCGGAAAAGATAACTTCGATTCCCGGAGTCGATTGCTGGGTCGCCGCGTTCTGGAATCCGCCATAAGCCAGCTTGATTTCGGATGTCGGTATGCTGTTCCAGGTCTGCGCCGCCAGTTGCAGCTCGCTGACGACGGCCGTGAAACTATCCCCCTGAACGAAAACGTTGGGGCCCTGGTCGGAAATGAAAAAATAGACCGTATTATTGGTGAGCTGGGTCAGATCGAAGTGCAAGTTGATCGGAGTGAACGGCCCGCTGTGGCTGGGGAAATAGACAAAATGATAATACCCCGAAGCAACGGAGGAAAGCGCGGTCAGCGCTGCCGCCATGCTCAAAATTCGGTTCGCGAACTTCATTTTTTCGCCGTCCCGGACTTTTGCAGGGTTTTTACGACCATCTCGCGAAGCTCACTCCACTTCATCGTCACTGGCTTGCCGGTGACCGGATTGCCGGATTTGTCGAGCATATGTTCGTCAATTGCCGGACGATTCAACACGGTGGCGCCCGAAGCGTCCTGGGTAAGGTTGAACATGCCTTGCGAAAGGCCAATCACCTGGGTCATTCCGTTACGGCCGGTCCACAGAAACAACACGTATTCCCGGCCTTCTGAAAACACTGGGGATCCGATCCCGATCTGGCGAAAACTTCCGTAGGCGCCTCCGGGCACCGCGAATTCAGCCGGCTGGATGGCACCTTTCTTGAGAGTTTCCGAGACCTGCAACTGATAATAGGTGTAAATATCGTTTCCGACGGCGCCGGTACGGGTGCCGGTAATCCGCGCTCGCACGATCGTCGTGGATTGAAGAATGAGATCGTCCATCGACATCTTCAGGAGCGTGGTGGCGCCTGCGGGGACAAGCAGGGCTACGCTAGCCAGGAGATGGAGCGAAGTTCGCATTCGGGTTCCTAATTGCACGCTACGGGCCGGTTCTGGATGATTCATAATTAAGGACTTATCTGACTAGCGGATGCAAATTTGTGGATCTTTGACACGCGATTGAGACAGATGGACCCAAGAAGCGGTTTGCGGATTCATTCGCCGCGGATAAACGCTGATGCACGCTGATCCGCCGGGCGAAACAGACAATTCAAGCCGGAGCAATAGGGACATCGATAGAACAGTATGGCGATGCGCTCCGGTTGTTCATCGAACCCTGCGCCGCAGAACATACAGACGTTCCAGCTTCCGGGTTCTTCTATTGGAGACGTTTCGTTGGGGGTAAAAGCCAGCGCCCAGCCGTAGCGGGAAAATCGAGTTGAGAACCAGCGGTCCGCGAGCCGCGTCGCCAGGTTCAGGAAGATTCTGGCCCCGGAGAAAAACCAGGCGGGGAGCGTCCCCAGCCAACGCATCCTCCGCGGCAGCGGACCCGGCAATGCGCCCATGGGCGCAGGCACGAAGTTGCGTTTGCCGACGAAAATAAACGACGTCGACAGTTCCTTCCATCCGGCCAGATGCAATCCCGTGCCGGATTCGATGGCGTCGACGATGCTTCGGAACGTGAAGCATTGCAGATGGCCTCCGCCGCATAACAGGAACCGGTATAGACGATCGCTGAAACTCAGGCCGTCCGGAACCGTGACGAACAAGCGTCCTGCGGGCCGTAAAACGCGGCGAATTTCCTGGACGGTGCCGGGAACGTCGTGGAAGTGTTCCAGACTGTGGTGGCATATGACCAGATCGAAGCTGCGGTCGGAGAAGGGCAAACCGTGACTGTCCGCGCAGGCCCGGGGAAAATTCGCATTCTTCGAGAGTGCCTTGGAATCTACATCCGTGCCGATGACATTGAGTGCCGCCAGTTGCGCGGGCAGGCTGCCGGACCCGCAACCCAGGTCGAGAATTCTTTCGGAAGGGGAGAAATCCTCCAGCCAACGCTCCAGCAGCCGCATGCCGTTACCGGTCTCCGGCTTCGCAGGCGATTTTGAAGACCTCGAACACCGGGCGCTCATTGGAATCGGAAACTGTCCGCGCAGAATCCTCGCGGCAGCCGGATGCGGCGGCGGCCTGATCGAAGCGTTTGCGGACGCCGGCGAAATTCTCGCGGGTCCCGGTGTGCGCGATGAACAGGGCATCCCGATCCTTAAACATGCGCGCCGCGGCGCCTTTGTCCCACTCCGAAGGGGTGTCGGCCATGAACGGATCGTGGCCGCCGGTCATATGGAGACGGCCGTTGTGCAGGACATCGAGAGGATACTGGATACCCCAGTCGAGCACGTAAATCTTCTGGCCCGGAACGTCGGAAAGAGAGACGGAAAGCGGATAAATCGCGTCGCTGAAAGGACCGGCTGCGCCATTACGCTCGAATTGCGCGACATATTGGCATAGCACCAGGAGGTTCATGGCAACCAGCAGAAGCGAGATCGCAGCGCTCAGCCATTTCCAGGGCAAAGATGAAACCGCCACCGCGACAAAAAGCTGCGGGAAGGGCCACAGCAGCACAGTGTGATGCAGGGAGGCACCCGCGTCGCGCGTTGAAGCCATCAAAAACCACGCGACCGCGCAGAATACCAGGGAGAACCAGGCAGCGCGGGATCGCCACCACAGAGGGACGGCAAGCAGTGCCAGGGCGGCGGCGTATTCCATGCCCCCGGTGCGGTGCTCGCCCAAATGATCGCGTATGAAAACGGCGGCGCGGCCGCGCAGGGAGGCGGGAGGCTTCGGATTATCAGACGCTTCCTCGGAGACCAGGTAGCCGAAGAGTCCATAGCCGCCAAGGGCGCTGCGAACGTGGATGAACTTGGCGGGCGCCGCGCGTGGTTCCAGATGGGCGCTGGATCGAAACGTCTCCGCGCGACGATGTCCGTTATAAATGACGAACGGCAGGGAGCCGATCAAAAATCCGGCGGCGGAGACGCCGAAAGTGCGCCAAGTGATCATTTTCGACAGTTCGCGCCCAAATACGGACAGTGCGGCGCAAATGAGTCCGGCGAGAGCCCAGATGAAGACGGCTTTGTTCCAGAGAGCGAGCCCAAGGAAAAAAAAGCCCAGAGGGAGATACTTTTCTGCTCTATCCTGCGCGTATTTCACCAGATAAATGCATCCGGTCACAAGTAAAAGATGTTCGAGCGCAACTGGACCCCAGTCGAAGGTGTTGGTAAGGAGAAACGTCGGGTCGGACGCCAGCAGCAGCACGGCGACGACGGCAGTCCGGCGACCGGCGGATCGGTCCGCCAAATAGAAGAAAATACAGACAGTTAAGGCTCCCGCGAGAACGGTTGGAAGGCGCAAAACCCAGGCGGCAAGGAGCGGATGTGCCTCGAAACTTGACCGGAAAACGGCGATGAGCGGCCAGAAAAGGAGCGTTTTTAGCGTTCCAATATAGGTCATTATCATCAAGGGAATGTCGTGATGGAACAAGCGCAGGCGGAATTCTCTTGGCACGGACTGGTAATATGGGCCGGCGAATAACGCCTCATCCATCTGGATGCCGGCGTAAGGGATAAAGGCAGATCCGGCAAGGATCGTCAAGCAGCAACAGAAGCCGAGAAGGAGTCGGGAGGAGAGATTTTTCACGCCGATGGAGAAGAAGGTGAGAATTTTTACCGGCTCCACTGACAGTATAAGGCATCGGGGGAGATCCGAAACGGGCGCTAGAGCGTAATGTTTTCTGTATTGTGGACCGATAGCAATACGATGTACAATCCGGAACCTGAAGCGCGTAGGGAAGGACGGAGGCCGCTTGGAAGGTGGCATTTAGATTGGCTACATAATTGCTTGCAGGAAGCGGCAACAGTATGTTAAGCTGTGCGAAGCAGATTTGGAAAGCAGCGATCCCAGCGGGTGGAGGCCCGGTGGCAGACCCGGCGAAAAGCTTGGCTGAAAGATCTCTGTCAAAGTTGGCCGTTCGGCCAGCGATCCACGGCGAACCCTTTTCGCATGGGGGAGTTCGCGATCAAAGCAGCAAATCCGTCGTTAAAACGGGTACGAAGCTTGAACCTTTTTGCTTGGACCCGCGTCTAAGGATGTGACGCGGACAAACGAAAAAACAGACGAAACGAAAAAATAAAACAAAGAAGAGACAAGAGGCAGCCATGACAAAGAACGAGTTAAACAAATTTAAAAATATTCTGGAGGCGAAACAGGCAGAACTGGTGGCGTTTGTGCGGAATCGCGAGGGAATTGCCATCGAGAAGAGCCCGGACGCACTGGACGAGGTACAGCACGCCGCAGAACGCGAGCTCGCGATTCGAAATCTGGATCGCGAATCGCAGCTTCTTCGCAACGTGAGAGCGGCGCTGCGCCGCATCGACGAAGGGACCTTCGGCGTATGCCTGCACTGCGAAGAGGACATCAGTCCGAAGCGCCTGGCAGCGGTGCCGTGGACTCCTTTCTGCATCGGATGCCAGGAAATGGCGGACCGCAACCAGGCGGGCGACGCGTCGGAGAACTTCGACGAGATGCTGGTCAGCGCGGCCTAATTTCCGGCCGGGTATTCTGTCCGAAGCATGATGAACGAAGTCATCCTGCCAGCCTCCTCCTTCTCCCGCCGGTAGGAAAAAAAGCGCTCGGCGCTGCAAAAAGTGCAGCCGCCGAGCGCTTCAATTTTTTGAGTCGGCACGCCGGCTGACTCAAGTTGCTTCCGATTTTCCGACACAAGGTCGAGGTGTGTCCGCGTGGCGAATCCAAATTGACGAGACACCTCCTCGCCTACCTCATAACAGCAGACGCCGATTCCCGGTCCAATAGCAGCCGAAATGTCATTCGGCAAAGTCCCGAACTCGGACCCCATTTTCTCAAGAGTCTTGATGACAATTTGAGCCGCGGTTCCGCGCCATCCGGCATGGATCGCGCCGACCGCCCGATTCCGGGTGTCGGCCAGCAGAATCGGATAGCAATCAGCGGTTCGAATCGAGACGGCTAGGCCGGGTTGGCCGGTCACCAGCGCATCTCCTTCGCCTATGAGTCCCGGGTGGTCGGCCAGAAGTACCAGATTTGAATGGATTTGTTTCACAGTGGAAACGCTATCGGGAATGGGAGCGGAAGATCGGGTGCCGAACCCGTGAGTGGTCCAAGGGAAGGCGGAGAGGATTGGGGATTCAAGGTAAGCTGGCACCGTGTTTATTCTACAAAACCCTCGTGTAAGTCCGCCTGCGTTTGAAACCACTAGGCGTCCTCGCCCTGGAATGGCAGGATTCACGTTTTGCTGTATTATGTTTGGCGAACCCGTATGACGCGATTTTTCCCATTCCTTCTCACCGTAGCCGCCTTCGCCCAAGCTCCGAATCCCGATGCGTTTTACAAGCTCGGACCCGACTCGCTTTCGATGGATGGTGTTCCCAAGGGCGAGATTCGCGGACCGTTCAAGATTGACAGCAAAGCTTATCCCGGGACATTTCACACCTATTGGATTTATGTCCCCGCCCAATATGACGCAACAGTTCCGGCGAGCCTGATGATTTTCAACGACGGCCAGGCGTTCATGAATCCGGACGGCGATGCGCGCGCGCAGAACGTGATGGACAATCTGATTTACCGGCGGGAAATTCCGGTCATGATCGGCGTGTTCATCAATCCCGGACACACGCCGGAGCAGCCCGAGCCGACTCCCGCCGAATGGGGCGACCGGACGACGAACCGCCCGACGGAATATAACTCGCTCGACGACCGCTATGCGAAAGTGATCGTCGATGAACTCATGCCGGTCCTCTATAAGGATTACAACATCTCAAAAGACCCGGAGCGGCATGGAATCGGCGGAGCCAGCTCTGGCGCGATCGCTGCATTTACCGTCGCCTGGGAACGGCCGGGCGATTTTCGGAAGGTCCTGAGCATCGTCGGCAGCTTCGTAAATCTGCGCGGAGGCCACGCCTACGCCGACATCGTTCGCAAAAGCGACAAAAAGCCGATCCGCATTTTCCTCCAGGACGGCCGCAACGATAATCGAGGTGTTCGCGGCGATGGAACTTACGATGAGACTCGTGACTGGTTTTTCCAAAATGTCCGCCTGATGAAAGCGCTGACCGAAAAAGGTTACGACGTCAACTACACCTGGGGGATGAACAAGCACGGCCAAAAGATGGGCGGCCCGCTGATTCCGGATATGATGCGCTGGCTGTGGCGCGACCAGCCTGTGTCGACCGATCCCAAAGACGCGGTCGAGCGCTCCTTCCGCGAACCCGTCAAGAAAAATTAGCGGGTGTGCTACGATACCCTGTTCGGAGCCTGGAGCCATCGTTGTCTCAAAACCGCAATCTTTTCCCCCTCATTATCCTTTTGATCCTGTTTTCGGCGAGCGGCATGTGCGCGCTGATCTACGAAGTCGTGTGGTACCAGCTGCTGCAACTGGCGATCGGGTCGACCTCCGTCTCCCTCGGAATCCTGCTTGCGACCTTTATGGGAGGCCTGTGCATCGGCAGCATCTGGTTTCCCCGCATCCGCCTTCAAGAACATCCCTTGAAAATCTATGCCGTGCTTGAACTCGGAATCGCCGCTTGCGCGTTGCTGGTTCAGCTTAGCTTGCCTTCCCTCAATCGTCTCTACATCGCCGGTGCCGAACACGGCATGCCCGGGATGCTGTGGCGCGGAGTCCTCGCCGCACTCTGCATGCTTCCGGCGACGATTCTCATGGGGGCTTCCCTGCCCTCGATTGTTCGATGGGCTCGAGGAGTTTCCTGGTGGGGATATCTGTATACCGGCAACATCGCGGGCGCGGTCATCGGATGCCTGCTCGCCGGTTTCTACCTGCTGCGCATCTACAACATGGCGACGGCGACTTATTTTGCCGCGGCGATCAACGTCGTGGTCGCAGCCGTTAGCTTCTTGCTGGCCTCAAGCCTCTCCGGTTCCAGCGACTCCGAGGAATCGCCCGAAGGACCTGTCGACAGGTCGCACTGGCCGATCTACCTCGCCATCGGCCTTTCGGGCGCCACCGCGTTGGGAGCCGAAGTGGTATGGACGCGCCTGCTCAGCATGCTGCTGTTGGGCACGGTTTACGTCTTCTCCATCATCCTCGCGGTTTTCCTGATCGGCCTCGCGATTGGAAGCGGCGCAGGCTCCTGGCTGATCAAGCGGGTGCGGCCGCAACTCGCTCTGGGGTGGTGTCAGATCCTGCTTCTGTTCGGCTTTGCCTGGACCGCGTACATGATCGTCGACGTGCTGCCGTTCTGGAAAGACAATGCGCTGACGACGCTCGATCCGTGGCACATGTACTATCTCGACCTGAAGCGGGTTATCCTGGCGATCCTTCCGCCAACGTTATTTTGGGGCGCGAGCTTCCCGCTCGCCTGTGCCGCCATCGCGAAGCCGGGCGAGGATTCGGGCCGTACCGCAGGCGCAATTTACGCGGCGAATACCCTCGGCGGCATCGTCGGGGCGCTCGCCGTCAGCCTCGTATTGATCCCCTGGATCGGCTCCCAGCAATCGGAACGTGTCTTATTAATAGCGTCCGCGATTGGAGGCGTCATCGTGCTGGTGCCAGTTCTGCGCCGCTCCGGCCTCGGCCTTGCGGGACTCGCGGCATCCGTCGGTGTTGCCTGTCTCCTGGCGTGGAGTGTCGATCCGGTTCCCGGCGAGCTGATCGCCTACGGCCGCCGCATGGCACTGAACGCCGGACAATCGAAGGTGCTTTACGCTGCCGAAGGGATCAATTCCTCGGTCGCGATTACGGAGTGGCCCAACAATACGATCTACGTAAACGTGAACGGCCACGTGGAAGCCACCACCGAAATTTACGACATGAAGCTGCAAAGGATGGTCGGACATCTTCCCGCGCTGCTGCATCCGAATCCTAAATCCGTGCTCGGGATCGGATTCGGCGCCGGAGTCTCCGCCGGCACTTTCACGCGCTATCCCGGCATTCAAAAAATCACCATCTGCGAAATTGAGCCGCTGATTCCACCTGCCTCCACGCGCTTTTTCGGCGATGCGGATTATCGCGTCGCGCTCGATCCACGCACGCACATTGTGTTCGACGACGCTCGCCATTACCTGCTCACCACCACCGATAAATTCGACATCATCGCGTCCGATCCTCTGGACGTATTTATCAAAGGAACGGCCGCGCTCTATTCGAAGGAATATTTCGACGCCGTTAAGAGTCATCTCAATCCGGGCGGAATGTTTACACTCTACGTCCCTCTGTATGAGACTGATGAACCAACCATCAAGAGCGAACTCGCGACTTTTTTCGAAGCGTTCCCTTATGGCACCGTTTGGGCGAACACCAGAAACGGCCAGGGATACGACATGGTCTTTATGGGCCAGCTCGATCCTCTGAAAATCAACATCGACGCAGCGCAGGAGCGGATCAACCGCGACGATCATGCAGCAGTGCGCGAGTCGCTTAGGGAAATCGGCGTAAATTCGCTGCTGGATCTGTTCTCGACCTACGCAGGCAACGCCTCCGACCTTGCGCCCTGGACGGCGGGAGCGGCGTTGAATGCCGACGGCGATCTGCGCCTAAGCTATCTGGCGGGATGGGGAATCAACTCGGATCTCGAAGATGTGCTGTATCGCAAGATGCTGTTGTATCGGACGCTGCCGGTCAGCATTTTTACGGGGTCGCCGGAGTATGTGGAGAAAGTCCTGACGCACCTGACGAATTAGCAAGGTCCACAGACTAAAGTCTGTGCCACCATACTGGAGAACTGCCTTAGGTAGCCCAGGCTTCAGCCTGTGATTTCTCTTACGGCTTCGCTTCGACCTTACTGAACCCGTTCGTATCCGACTTCAAAATCTCCTCATACCTCTTCCGAATCTCCTCCAGCCGGGCGTTCAGCTCCTTGAAAACCTCATAGCTCTGATCCGTCGGCTTCGCGTCGCCCGTCTCCACCACCCGCATCAACGCCGCGATCTGATTGTTCAGTTTGATCGGGAAATTCAAAGGGTCCTGATTGCTGCGATTCCGAACCTGGTAAATATCCTCCTCCACCGCGCTCAGCTTCGTCGAAAGCCGCTCGCCCGCGGCGTCCAGGGACGGATCCTTCTTCACTCTGTCGGCAATGTTTTTCTTAATCTCGCGAATGCGAATCACCATCTCATTCGCCTCGCTGGTCTTATCGCGCACCTGCATCGCGAGCTTGAACTGCTCCGCCAGATCCGCGTCACTCACTTCCGTTAATCGAGGATCTTTAGAAACCGTCAGGGGCCGGACCTCCGTCACTCCATTCGCGATCAGGCGAACCTGGTATTGGCCGGGCGCAGCCGTTGGACCCGCGTCTGCTTGCGCGCCCCAGAAAATTAATCCTTCGAAAGTCTTCGCGCCGGGATAGCGCAGATCCCAGGTGAAGCGGTTCCCGCCTTGCTTCCGCGCCGGCGGACGAGCAGCGCCGCGCCCGCCGCCGCCTTCCTCCGACGCAGTCTCCTCCCGAGCCTTAGCCTTTTTCTCTTCATCCGCCGATCCGACGTAGCTGCGCACCACTGCTCCACTCGCGTCGAGAATATCGATCTTCACAGTGTCCGTTTCCTTCGCCAGCCAATAGTCGATCCCCGCGCGATTCACCGATCGCACCACCGGATGCGGCGTGAACAGGTGCGCGCCAGTCGACAAAACCCCCGCGGAAAGCTGCCGCAGTGGGGTGATGTCGTCGAGGATATAGAAAGCGCGTCCATGCGTCCCGATCACCAGGTCGTCGCCCTCAATCACTAGATCGGAAACCTGCGTGTCCGGCAAATTCAGCCGCAGCGATTGCCATTCCGCGCCGTTATCGAATGAAACAAAAATCCCATGCTCGGTTCCCGCGTACAAGAGACCCGCCCGCTTTGGATCTTCGCGCACCACCTGCACAAAATCGTTCTCCGGGATCCCTTTCACGATCTTGTTCCATGTCGCGCCGTAATCGTCGGTGCGATACGCGTAAGGACGCCGGTCGTCGGCCTGATAATTCTTCGCCGCGACATACGCCGTTCCTGGTTTATGCGGCGATGCGTCAATCAGGCTGATGCGGATGAAATCCGGCATACCCGGAGGCGTGATGTTCTTCCAATTCTTCCCTGCGTCGCGCGTGATATAGACCATGCCGTCGTCGGAGCCTGTCCAGATGGTCTGCGCGTCCGTCCGCGACGGCGCGATGCTGAAGATGGTGCCGTAAATTTCGGGGCCGTTCTGATCCTTGGTAATCGGACCGCCCGAATCGCCGAGCGTTTTCGGATCGGCGCGCGTGAGATCAGGACTGATCCTCTCCCAGCTCTGCCCTTCATTCGTGGTTTTCCACAAATGCTGCGAAGACGTATACAGCACCTTCGGGTCGAGCGGCGAAAAGACAATCGGAAACGTCCACTGCCAGCGTTCTTTCAATGCGCTCGCCGGCATTCCCGAAAAGAATAAAGGATACACCTGCACATCGCGCATCTGACCCGTGGAGCGATCGAGCCGCGTGAGCAGCGCTCCCTGGCTGCCGGCGTAAAAAATATTCGGATTCACCGGATGCGGCGCGATGTAGCCGCTCTCGCCCCCGCCGGCCGAGTACTGGAGTTCTGCGATGCGCGTTCCTCCACCGCCTCCGCGCCCGGCCATCGCGCTTGAAACGCAAATCGTCGTGTTATCCTGCTGCGCCCCGCACACGTGATACGGAACATCGCGCGTAGTGGCCACGTGATAGAGCTGCGCGGTCGGATAGTCCTGCCCGGTCCACGTTTCGCCGCCGTTGATCGACACATTGGCTCCGCCGTCGTTCGATTCGATCATCCGCTTCGGATCGTTCGAGGCGATCCACAGATCGTGATTATCGCCATGCGGCGTGCGAATCACCTTGAAGGTTTTCCCGCCGTCGGTGGACTTGAAGAACGAAGTGTTCAGAACGTAAACCGTGTCCTTCTCTTTTGGATCGGCATAAATGCGGGAATAATAAAATGCGCGCTGGCGCAATCGGCGGTCTTCGCTTACGCGAGCCCAAGTCGCGCCCGCGTCTTCGGAACGGAACAGTCCTCCGTCCTCGGCTTCCACCATCGCGTAAATCCTATTCGGATCGCTCGCGACCGCGATGCCGATCTTTCCGATAATCCCGTTCGGCAGGCCGGGCTTGCGGGTGATCTCCGTCCACGAATCTCCGCCGTCCGTCGATTTATAGAGACCGCTCAAAGGCCCTCCGCTCGAAAGCGTCCAGGAAGTGCGATACACATCCCACAGCGCCGCGAACAGGACCTTCGAATTGTGCGGATCGATGCACAGATCCACTGCACCCGCGCGGTCGTTCTTATAAAGAATCTTCTGCCAGGTTTTTCCGCCGTCGCGAGAGCGAAACACTCCGCGCTCCGCGTTCGCCGCGTAAGGATGCCCCAACGCAGAGACGTAAACCACATCGGCATTCGAAGGATCCACGCGAATGCGGGAAATCGCCTGCGTATCGCCGAGCCCGATGTGCTTCCAGGTCTTCCCGGCGTCGATTGATTTATACAAACCGTCGCCCTGCATGATATTGCCGCGCAGCTCAGTCTCGCCCATGCCGAGGTACACCACATCGGGGTTCGATTCCGCCACGGCCACGGCGCCCACCGATGAGCTTTGAATCTGTCCGTCCGTCACGGGGCGCCACGTCGTGCCCCCGTCGGTGGTCTTCCACAACCCTCCGCCGACCGCGCCGAAATAATATTCGTTGGGCCGCGATGAGCTGCCGGCTGAAGTAATGGATCGCCCTCCCCTCTGCGGCCCGATGCTGCGCCATTGAAGCGCGCCAAACACCGAAGCATCGTAATGTTCCGCCATTGCCATCGCAGCGCAAAGAAGAGTAAGTGAGAGAAGTCGTTTCATGAAAAGTTCCTGCTTAGTGGCGTTCGGGGTGGCGCGAGCTTTAGCTTGCAGCCTCGGCTCTTGGCCGAGGTTTCCAGAGGACCACTGCTACTAAACGCAGTAGTATACCGCGACAGCCCTCTCAATTGACACGCCTGTTCCCGACGCGGTAAAACAACACATGGAATCCTCCACACGGCGTGAATGGCTGGCCGCCGGTCTCACTGCGGCGGTAGCAGCGCGTCTTTCCTTCGCCGACACGCCCGACGACGTGGCCTCGCTCACACTGAAGCAAGCCGCCGACCGGATTCGCTCCAAAAAAGTTTCTCCCGTCGAACTGACCGAAGCCTGTCTCGATCGCATCAAGACTTACAACCCTAAAATCAACGCCTGGATCACGGTTATGCGCGACAAGGCGCTGGCGCAGGCGAAGGATTTGGAGAAGGAACAAAAGTCCGGCAATTTCCGCAGTCCTCTGCACGGGATTCCTATCGGCCTCAAAGATTCAATCGACACCGTCGGCACGCGCACCACCGCGGCCAGCGCGGTTTACGAATATCGTTTCCCCACCGAAGACGCGGAGGTGGTGCGCCGCCTGAAAGCCGCGGGCGCGATCCTGATCGGCAAGTGCAACATGCACGAATTCGACGCGGGCGCGACGTCCGCAGTAAGCTACTGGGGTCCTGTGCGCAATCCCTGGAACCTGGAGCGGGTAGCCGGTGGAGCGTCGGGAGGCTCCGCTGCCGCCGTCGCGATGAATAACTGTTTCGCGGCGCTGGGAACCGATGCAGGCGGAGGGATTCGCACGCCGGCCTCTTACTGCGGAGTCGTCGGCTTCAAGCCGACCTATGGCCGCGTCAGCCTGCGCGGTATCGTCCCTTTCTCCTGGTCTCTGGACCATTGCGGACCGGTCGCGCGAACGGTGGAGGACGCGGCGATGCTCCTCCAACAAATCTCCGGCTTCGATCACCTCGATATCGATAGCGTCGATAAACCAGTCCCCGATTATTCGTCCGCCATAGGCGCGCCGGTCGCGCAGTTCCGCATCGGCATCCCAGTCCAGTTCTTCGATCACCTCGACGACGAAACGGCGCGCGCAGTCGAAGACGCGATTGCGGTTCTCAATAAAATCACGAAGGGATCGCACGACGTCAGCCTTCCCTCCTTGCTCCGCGCCGGTGCGGCAGGCGAGGTCGCCGCGTATCACGAAAACCTGCGCGGCGTGAACGGAGGCGGTTATGAACCGAGCACCGCCCGCGTATTTCCCACCGCTCAGGACGCCACCAAAGCAGTTGACTACATCCGCGGCTGGCGCGAATTGCAATTGATCCGGCGCACCGTCGATGTGAAAATCTTTCAGGACCAAAACGTCGACGTCTTAATCGCACCGACTGCGCGCCACGCGGCGCCGACCATCGAAGAAGTCCTGGTCACAACTCCCGCGGGCGGTCGCGGAGGAGGGGGCCGCGGCGGTGCCGCTCCCGCCGCAACACCCGCGCCGGAGACCGCTCCGACGCGTTCCGACCCCGAAGAAAATACGCGCCCCTTCAACGGATACGGCCTGCCGGCCATCACTCTTCCCTGCGGATTTTCGAAAGAGGGCCTGCCCATCGGCCTTCAAATCAGCGGCCCCCGCTTCGCTGAAGTCAATGTACTCGCGCTGGCCCACGCCTATCAGGAAGCCACCGAGTGGCATAAACGCAAACCTCCTTTGCAGCCCGATACCAAGGTTCCAACGCTCTCAAAATCGGCATCGGAGCAAACCGGTGGTTAACCGTCGAGATTTCCTGATCGCCAGCGCAGGCGCGCTAGCCTATGCGGCCGATCCGCCCACTGATCTCTCCGCGCTAACGCTGAAGCAAGCCTCCGATCGCATCCGCGCTAAAAAGGTCTCGCCCGTCGAACTCACCGAAGCCTGCCTCGCGACCATCAAAACCTATAATCCAAAGACCAACGCCTGGATCACCGTGATGCGCGAACAAGCGCTCGCGCAAGCCAAGGTGCTCGAAAAAGAGCAAGCCGCGGGGAAATTCCGCAGCCCGCTCCACGGCATCCCGATCGGCCTCAAGGACAATATCGACATCGCCGGCACCCGCACCACGGCCGGCAGCAAAACACTCGCCGGTAATGTCCCCACTGAAGACGCCGACGTCACCCGCCGACTCCTCGCCGCCGGCGCGATCGTGATCGGCAAGTGCAACATGCACATCTTCGCCAGTGGAGCGACCTCCGCTGTCAGCTATTTTGGGCCCGTCCGCAATCCCTGGGATATCGCTCTGATCGCCGGCGGTTCCTCCGGTGGCTCCGCCGCCGCTGTCGCCATGGATAATTGTTATGCCGCACTCGGCACCGATACCGGAGGCTCCATCCGCACTCCTTCCGCGATGTGCGGCGTCACCGGTTTCAAAGCGACCTATGGACGCGTCAGCATCCGCGGCATCGTGCCCCTGACCTGGTCGCTCGATCACTGCGGCCCCATTGCGCGCACTGTTGAAGATACCGCGATGGTATTACAGCATATCGCCGGCTACGATCTGCTCGATCTCCAAAGCATCGATTATCCCGTCCCCGACTATTCGAAAGCGATCGGCGCTCCCGTCTCGCACTTCCGCCTGGGCATCCCTCCGATGTTCTATGACGATCTCGACGGCGAAGTCTCTACGGCGATGGACGAAGCCATCGCGCTGCTCAACAAATTAACCAAGGGATCGCGCGAAATCGAAATGCCCTCGATCCTCGGCACCGGGGCCAACAGCGAAGGCGGAGTCTATCGCGAGGCTCTCGGCAACGGCTTTGTCGGCGCCGAAACCGCGGCTCCGGGCGGCGCGGGCGGAGGAGGATTCGGCGGAGGCGCGCGCGCCGTCGACTACATCCGCGAATGGCGCCAGCTTCGCTTGATCCGCCGCACCGTCGACGACGAGGTGTTCCAAAAGCAAAACGTGGACCTGCTCATCACCCCCACCATCCGCCATCTGCCCTGGACCATCGAAGACGAACTCAGCCGCGCCGCCGATACCCGCGCCCGTCATCCCGAACCCGGCAATACCCGCGCCCTCGACGACTACGGCCTGCCGACCATCACTGTCCCTTGCGGATTTTCCAAAGCCGGACTACCGGTTGGTCTCCAAATCAGCGGTCCGAATCTCGGCGAAGGTAACGTCCTCGCCCTGGCGCACGCCTATCAGCAAGCTACCGATTGGCATAAACGCCGTCCGCCTTTGGACCCCGATACGAAAGTGCCCCCGCTCTCTAAAACCGCGCTGGGTCAAACCGGAGAATCCGTAACGCGCTAACATGCTTACGTTGTCTGTCCGAAAAGGAGGAACCATGGAAAAAATCTTCATCGCATCGCTCGCGCTTGGATTGAGTCTTTTTGGGCAGGAAACGAAAACCGCATCGCAGGCCTACAAGAACATCACGGAGCTTAAGGACATCCCCGCCGATCAGCTCGTGCCCGCGATGCAGTTCATCGCCACCTCGCTCGGCGTCCAATGCGACACCTGCCACGTCGCCGGGAAGCCGGAGGCCGATGACAAACGCCCCAAGAAAACCGCACGCGAAATGATCGCGATGACCATGGCGATCAACAAAAACGCGTTTCACGGCCAGACGCAGGTCACCTGCTATTCCTGTCATCGCGGATCGGAGCGCCCCGTCGCCATCCCTCCGGTCATCGAAACCGATGCACCCGCTAAACCGGAAGGGCGGCCCGCGCCGACCGTGGGCTCAACTCCTCCTACCGCCGATTCGATCATCGAGAATTATGTGACTGCCATGGGCGGCGCCGATGCGATGAAGAAGATCACCAGCCGCGTCGGCAAAGGTTCCATCGCCGCCGGCGGCACCGAAACGCCGATCGAAGTGTTCACCAAGGCGCCCAATAAACGCATCACCGTGACCCACAACTCCAACGCCGATAGCTTCACCGCCTTTGACGGAACCATCGGCTGGATGGGCACCTCCGGCCGGCCTGCTCGCGAAATGTCACCGGCCGACGCCGTCGGCTCCGCGCTCGACTCGGAGTTTTACCTGCCCCTTCGCATCAAGGAAATCTTCACGCAGCTCCGCCCTGGCCGTCCCGATAAGATCGGAGACGTCCCCGTTCTCACGCTCACCGGAACCCGTCAAGGCTTGCCGCCCGTGCGATTCTTCTTCGATGCGAATTCGGGATTGTTGTTGAGAATGGTGCGCTATACCGAGAATCCTCTGGGCCGAATGCCGGTGCAAATCGACTACGCCGATTATCGCGAAGTAGACCGCGTGAAGACTCCGTTCCGCTGGACCCTCTCGCGCCCCAACGGCCGTTTCACCATCCAGCTAACCGAGGTGAAGGCAAACGTCCCGATCGACGACGCCAAATTCGCCAAACCCGCCGCCGACTCGAAATAGAAGTGGGGCAGGTTTCCCCACCTGCCCTTTTCACCGAATCACATCATCCAGCAGCACCGAGAACTGCTTGGATTTCTTCTCCACCCGCTCTTTCAAATCGGTAAGCTCGCGCTCCATCGACCGCAGACGGTCAGCCATGTGCAGACACGCCAGCACCGCCACGCGATTGGAGTCGACATTGCCGGCCCGCGTCGCGATGCTGGTCATCAGCTCGTCGATCGAATGCGCCAGCGATTCGATTTCTCCCTCTTCGTCGGTGGCGGCAAGGGAGTAGGTCTGGTTAAAGATGGTGACCCGCACCGTCTTCCGTTCAGCCATGGCCCCTCCTTTTAGGAAGTCTACGATCCGCTCAACTGGTCCATCTGCCCCAGCAGCTTTTCGATGCGCATCCGCACCTGTTTGCGTTCGCCGCGCATCTCTTCCACTTCGTCGCGAAGCTTCTGCATCTCCGACAACGCCGCGCCTGCGCCGCTCCTGGCCGCATCACGCTCCGCGACCGCGGCGTCTCTTTCCGCGCGCAGTTGTGCCACCAACTCCACCGCGCGGCGGATGCGATCTTCCAAATGCGCTAAGGAATCCGCTTCGGGAACGGACATGATTTATGCGGCCTTTTGGGGTGTTTTCGGGTGAGCCGCTTCCAGCGCAGCCTTCGCCTGCTCGGCGAGCGCCGCGAACGCCGGCGGATCGTTATAGGCGAGGTCCGCCAGAATCTTGCGATTCAGATCGATCCCGGCCTTCTTGATCCCGTCCATGAACCGGCTGTACGACAACTCGGAAAGCCGCGCACCGGCTCCGATACGGACAATCCACAAGGCGCGAAAATCGCGTTTCTTGAGTTTCCGTCCGACGTAACCGTATTTAAGCGACTTCTCGACCGCTTCCTGCGCGGCGCGATGCAGCTTGCTCTTGGTGAGGAAAAAGCCCTTCGCCAGGGCGAGTGTTTTCTTGCGGCTCTCACGCCGCTTGGTACCACGTTTAACTCTCGGCACGTTTTAGCTCCTTATATATACGGCGGATCAGGCACGTGCATGCGCACTGTCCACACGAGGGGAAATCATTTAACAGCAGAAGCTTAGTACGGAATCATCCGCCGCAGCTCAGCCTGATTGGTTTCATCAGCCACGACACTTTTTCCCAGGCGGCGCTTCCGCGAGCGCGACTTCGAGGTCAAAATATGACGGGCAAAAGCATGGTGGCGAACCACTTTGCCGGTTCCCGTTTTCTTGAACCGCTTGGACGCACCCTTATGGGTCTTCAACTTTGGCATAAATATCCTAGAAGATCATCGCGGGTCCGCGACAACCTTTTTTAATGTACCACAAACTGTGGTGCGAGCTTCATCCGGCGTCCCTGCGCTCCCGCGCGGAGGTGAGGTCGGATTATCGGAAGTCCCGGTCGTCGTCCGCGACGACGCGAGACGACTTCAAAATCTACGACAACGGAAAGAAACAGGCGATCGCGGCCTTTTCGGTACAAAGCTCCGCCCATCAGGGTGAATGCCGCGGATGACACGACTATAACCAAATCGGACAGAGAGCTGATGGCCTCGGATGCGGTCACGGATTTGCCGGTCTCGTTCACCTGGCAACAATGGCCGGGACCACCTGCCGTCACGATGATCGCAAAACTCGATATCAGCCACCTGCATTTTCAGCCTTGGCAGGACCGACGCACGCAGAAATTGACCATCGTGGCGGTGGTCTTGGACAACCAGGGTAGCTTCGTCGCAGGCAAGCAAAGCGAGTTGGAACTAAGTTTCAGAGATGCGACCTTTTCGCAACTGGCAAAGACGGGCTTCACGGTCGCGATGAGTATCAACGCGCCTCCAGGCAGGCATTCTGTGCGCGCAGTGGCCCAAGACGCCATGGAAAACAAAGTTGGCCGCGATCAGCGACATCGTAGAAATCAAATAAGCGCAGCTCTGTCTGAAGCGATGCCACGCCCTTTTTATAGACGAATGATCATTCGGGCGAGTACGGCTCCGGAACCACCCCTCTATTGCCCCGCCCGCAAACTATAAATCTCCAAATTCCCATCCCGCTCGCTTGAAAACACAATCCACCGTCCATCCGGCGACCACGCAGGATGCACATCCGCCGCTGGATGCCTAGAGATATTTCTCAAGTCGCTCCCATCCGCCTTCATTACATACACCTCGCTATCTCCCGTCCTGGTGCACGTGAAAACCATGCGCCTCCCGTCTGGAGACCATCGCAAATTCCCTTTCCCTGCCGGACCCGCTGCCAGCTTCCCGAGAGTCGACCCGTCCGCATCCATCAGGTAAACTTCACGCGCCCCCTCCCGGTCGGTGGTAAACGCGATTTTCCTCCCATCCGGAGACCAGGCCGGAGACTCGTCCTTGCTGGGACCGAAGGTAATCTGTTTCGCTCCACTCGGTCCGAGAATCCAGATGTGCCGCCCGCTGGCTAACGCAATCCACTGCCCGTCCGGCGACCACACCGGCTCCGAGCAGTCCCCGGGCGACCCGTTCCAGCGCGTCGCCGGACCTCCTTGCGCACCCATTACATAAAGCTTCCGATTCCCGTCACGATCACTGATAAACGCGATTTTCGCGCCGTCCGGCGACCATGCCGCTTCAAAGTCGTCCGCCGGATTGTCCGTCAGATTCCGCGGAGTCCCACCCGCGTGGTACAGAACGAAAATATCGCGTTTCCCGTTTCGATTGCTCTCAAACGCAATCCGCGACCCGTCAGGCGACCACACCGCGCGATCGTCATCGGCAATATGATTGGTCCACCGCAGCGGTAGTTCCGCCTCGACGCTCGCGACGTAGATCTCGTCGTTGCCGTCCCGATCGGTTTCAAACGCGATCCGCGATCCGTCCGGCGACCAAGCCGGTTCCGCCGCCCTCCCCGGCCCGCTCTTGATGCCCCGAACGTTCGTCCCGTCGGCATCCATAATATAAATCTGATCCTTCGCCGACCGGTCGCTCACAAACGCAATCCGCGAACCGTCGGGTGCCCACGCGGGAACCGAATTGTCTCCCGGCCCGGCATGAACCAGCCGCGCGTTCTCTCCATTCGCGTCCATTCGCCAGATCGTCAAATGCCCGTCCGCACGGTACGTGAATACAATTGCCTTCCCATCCGGCGACCAATTGGGGTCGCCTGAAAAGGAATCGAAATGCGTCAGTATCCGGAAGTTCGATCCGTCGGACCCGACGGAGCAAATCTGCTCGTAGTGACCGTCGAAGCACTGAAACGCGATCTTCGTTGAATCCGGCGCCCAAGCCGCCCTCGCGCCGAACACGCCCAGCGCCCGAGTCTCGCCGCCTTCGATGTTCATCACAAAAATCTCCGGCTGCTTTCCCCTCTTACGCTGAAATGCGATCCGCGTCCCATCAGGCGACCAAGCCGGACTATCGGCCCATCCCAGCCGCCCCGTCAAGTTGCGCGGATTGGAGCCGTCCGCGCCCATCATCCAAACGGCGGGAAGCCCGTCCCGGTTGCTGACGAACACCACCTTGGTTCCGTCAGGCGACCAATCCGGCTGCCCGTCGGAAGCGACATTGTTCGTCAATCGAATCACATCCGGATCCACGGGAGCCTTCGCGGAAGCGCTGCGTGCTGGGATCAGCCGGATCCCCAAATAAATCAGCAAACAGACCCCAATAACGAGTAGTACCCGTCTCTGGGTGGCGTGGACCTCAGGGCGTGAGGCGTCGACGGCCGGAAGCCTTTTTAACCACGGCTCACGAGCGTTTTTCTCGACCGCGCCCAAGAACCGGTACCCATGGCGTGTCACCGTCTCGATATAGCGTTGGTCCCGTCCAAGCGCCCGCCTCAGATCCGACATGTGGCGGCCCAGCGTAGCCTCTTCCACAGATGTATCGGGCCAGATAGCGTCCAACAACTCCTGTTTGGTCCGCAGCTTCCCGGGCTGCTCCGCGAGTAGCGCCAGTAAGTCGAAGGCTTTGGGCGAGAGCGTCACCGGAGCTCCGGCGCGCGTCAAGGTCCGCTCCGAAACGTCCAGTTCAAAATCCCCGAATCTTAGAATCCCCTGCGCTCTCATCCCAAGAAATCCGCAGGTTCTCCGCGCAATTCGGCTCAAAGATGCGTGATAATTCTACTCCGCAAGAACTTTGTGGACGAATTGGACCGCCATCGATCCCTCGCCCACTGCCGCTGCGACCCGTTTCATGCTTCCTGACCTCACGTCGCCTACCGCGAAAACTCCGGGTCGGCTGGTTTCTAATAAATAGGGGCTGCGCTTAAGCGGCCAGCCGGTGCCGATATCTGTGCCGGTTTTGATGAACTGTTTGTCGTCCAGTTGGAGGCATCCGTTCAGCCATCCCGTGTTGGGGGTGGCACCCGTCATCATAAATAAGTGTGGAATCTCATACGTACCGGTTTCACCGGTCTGTTTATTCCGCCAACGAACACATTTTAAATGGTCGTCGCCTTCCAGCGCTTCGACTTCCGTCCAGCTCATTAAAGTGATCTCCGGGCACGCTTCGATACGGGAGATCAGATAACGCGACATGGTCGACGCGAGGCCAGGCCCTCGCACCATTAGATACACACGTTTAGCGTGATTGGCGAGGAAGACCGCTGCCTGGCCGGCGGAATTGCCTCCGCCGACGATCGCGATATTTTGATCGCGGCAAATCCCGGCTTCGATGGTGGTTGCGCCGTAATAAACTCCGACGCCTTCGAACTTGGTGAGATTTTGAAGATCCGGCTTGCGATACTGGGCTCCGGAGGCGATGATAACTGTCCGGCTTTTGATCGACTTACCATCATCGAGCGCGATGCCATACGGTTTTTTGGCGCATTCCAGTGCGTTGGCGGATCGGGCGACCGCGACCTTTGCGCCGAACTTCTCCGCCTGTACAAAAGCGCGTCCTGCCAATTCCTGGCCGGAAATTCCAGCGGGGAAACCGAGATAATTCTCGATCCGGGAACTCGATCCAGCCTGGCCTCCGGGGGCGTTGGTTTCGATCACCAGCACGCTGAGACCTTCGGAGGCTCCGTAAACTGCTGCCGCCAAACCACTTGGTCCCGCGCCGACGACCATCAGGTCGTACACGTTGTCCTCGTCGATTCCGGCGTTGAGGCCGAAGCATTCCGCGGCTTGGGCGTTGGTAGGATTTCGCAAGACCAGCGTCCCGCGGCAGATCAGCACCGGGATGTCGTTGATTTTAATGCCAAACTGATCGAGGACGGTTTGCGTATCGGGATCGCTTTCCACATCTAAATAAGTGTGGGGATGGCCGTTTCGCGACAGAAATCCTTGCAAACGCAGGGTATCTGCCGAGTTGCTGGACCCGATCAGGATCGCGTCGCCCACCGAGTTGCGGATCAGAAAGACCCGGCGCGTCAAGAAGGCGCGCAGGAATATTTCAGACAATTCAGCATCGTCTTCAATAACATGCCGCAGATTTGCGCGGCTGATTTCGACCACGGTACCGGCTTCTCTCGCTTTGCACTGCACCAGACTGCGCCGCCCGGAGAGTTGATTCACTTCGCCGGTGAACATTCCCCTGGTCAGGATCTGGGAAACGGCGGCGACCTCCAGGCTGCCGTCGAGAACGAGAAAGACGCCGTGAGACTCATCTCCTTGATCGTAAAGGATTTCCCCCGGTTCGACGTGCCTGGTTTCGCCATGGGGCGTCAACCGCGCGATCTGCTCCTCCGAGAGCGGTGGAAATTTAGGATCCGGTTCCGGCATCGCTAATCCATAACAATTTCATCGATATAGCACCACTTCCAGTGCTCGCCAGGCTCCAGCGACCGGATGATCGGGTGGTTGGTCGCGTGAAAGTGCTTGGTGGCGTGCTTATTCTTAGAGGAATCGCAACAGCCGACGTGGCCGCAGGTCAGGCAAAGCCGTAGATGGACCCAGGTGTCGCCCATCTTCAGACATTCTTCGCAGCCGTTGGTTTTCGGCTTTACGTTGTGGATCTGGTTGAGGTGAGTACATTCTGGCATAGTTTGAGCGTACCTTATAGAGTCCTAAATGACCAAAAACGTCGCGCGGCGAATCCTTATTTGACCATAAATTCGCTTGCAATCGGACTATCATGATAGTAGACTAAACGCACAAACAGTTCAAAAATGCCAAATCCCAAGCTGACGAAACTCGAATTACAGGTGATGGAAGCGCTGTGGCAGAAGGGCGCGTGCTCGGTTCGCGAGATTCAGGAGACGTTTCCCGAAGCGGCTCGGCCGGCGTATACGACGGTGCAGACGACGGTGTACCGGCTGGAGCGGAAGAAGGCTTTGCGGGTGGTGAAGCGGATCAGCAACGCAAATATTTTCGAAGCGGCGATTTCGCGGAACGAGGCGCAGCGGAAGTTGATTGACGAACTACTGGCGCTGCTGGGAGGCAAGGGCAAGCTGGTGATGGCGCATCTGGTGGAGTCGGGCGAGCTGACTTTGGAGGACGTGAAGGAAGCGGAGAAGGCGCTTCGAAAGGAGAAGAAGCCGTGATCCTGAACCATTTGTGGCAATCGAGTTTGTTGGTGTTCGCGGTTTGGGTGTTGACGCTGGTGCTGAAGAGCAATCGCGCGGCGGTGCGGTATTGGTTGTGGCTGGCGGCGTCGGTGAAGTTTTTAATTCCTTTTTCCTTGCTGGTTCGCTTGGGGAGTTTGTTCGAATGGCGGACCGCAGCGCCGTTGGCGAGTCAGCCTCACATTTCATTTGTGATGGAAGAGATGGGGCGCGCGTCCGTTGCTCCGGTCGCGGTTGCAACGGCTGCGCCGGGTTTCAATTTTGTTCCTTTATTGATTGGGATTTGGTTTTGTGGGTTCGCAATCGGAGTTGTTTTGTGGATGCGGTGGTGGGTGCGGATTCGCGCGATGGTGCGGAACTCTGTGGATGCTGGCAGGCGGAACCGCTTGCCCCATCAGGAGGATCGCTCCCTGTGGTCGCGGCTCGGTAGAGCGAAGAGGGCAGGTCGGGAACCTGCCCCACTTGCGGTCAGGATTTCTTCTGCGCGGATGGAGCCGGGGGTGTTTGGGATTTTTCGGCCGGTTTTGTTGCTGCCGGAGGGGATTGCGGAGCGGTTGACTCCGGCGCAGTTGGAGGCGATTGTGGCGCATGAGTTGTGCCACGTGCGGCGGCGCGACAATCTGACGGCTGCGATTCATATGGTGGTGGAAACGATTTTCTGGTTTCATCCGCTGGTGTGGTGGATCCGGGCGCGGCTGATCGACGAGCGTGAGAGGGCTTGCGATGAAGAGGTGCTGCGGCTCGGGAATGAGGCTGAGGTTTATGCGGAGGGCATTCTGGAGGCTTGCAAGCTCTATCTGGAGTCGCCGCTGGCTTGTGTATCCGGAGTGACGGGCTCCGATCTGAAGAAAAGAATTGAGAGCATCATGGCGAATCGGCGCTCGGCGCGGGTGGGCGTTTTTAAGAAGGTTCTGCTTGTCGGGGCTGCGATTGGAGTGGCGATTGGGCCGGTGGTGGTTGGTGTTTTGAACGCACCGCTTGGTCTGGCGCAATCTCACGAGGAATTCGATGTGGCATCTGTCAAGGTCTTTAAGCGGGGATCGCGGCCTGAGAATCGGAAAATTACGGTGGGCCACGGAACGTTAACGATGCAGCAGCAAACGCTGCGAGAGTGCATTAAGTGGGCGTACGGTTTGACTACGGCCAGCCAAATCACTGGGCCGGAGTGGATCGATTCAGAGGAGTACGACGTCACAGCCAAGGCTGAAGAGTCCGCTACCCAGGACGAGATGCGCGCGATGCTGCGAGCGCTGCTTGCGGAGAGATTTAAATTGGCGATCCGGAAGACGACGGAGCAGCGTCCTTTGTATTCGTTAGTGGTGGCTAAGGGTGGCCCGAAGCTTCGCGAGGTTCCTGAAGAGGTCAAGGGGTTCCACATGGATCGCGACGGCGGCTTCATGATTTATCACATGGTGACAAACCTGGCTCGAATGGCGGAGATCCTCCCGATGTTCCTCGACCATCCTGTGCTGGACAAGACGGGGCTCACCGGTGTCTTCGATATAACGTTCAAGGTCGAGATGGAGCCGGAGGCGCAGATGCCACAGCCCGGGCAAGTGTTCCGCGGATTTGGGATGACACCGGGGATTTTCGGTGCGGTCGAGGCGCTGGGGTTAAAACTGGTATCGGAGAAGGGGCCGGTGGATGTGCTGGTAGTGGAGCGTGTGGAGAGGCCGACGGGAAATGAGCAGGCGTTTTTTAGAAAGGCGATGTGGTCGCCTCAAGCATTTGAGGTGGCGAGCGTCAAGCCTACGGCGGAGACAGGAAGCGGAATGGGTCTCAACCGGCTGCCGGGCGGGAGATTCGTAACTACCAATACCAGCCTAAAGACTCTGATCGGATTTGCTTACGACGTTCGGGATCATCAGATTTCGGGAGGGCCTAACTGGCTGGCGTCGGATGGTTTCGATATTGTTGCGAAGGCGGAGGGCGGGGATTCGCGGACAGAAGACCTTCGACTGATGGTTCAGCGGCTCCTCGCGGATCGATTCAAGCTGGCTCTTCATCGAGAGACTAAGGATTTTTCGATATATTCCCTGGTGGCCGGGAAGGGTGGACCAAAATTACACGAATCTGAGGCGGGGGACATGGGGATTTCGAGCGGGGGCAAAGGGCGGACGCTCTTCAAGAAGGTGTCTATGCAACTGCTGGCGCAATTTCTGTCGCAGCGGCTGGGGCAGACGGTGGTTGACAGCACGGGACTTCACGGGCAGTATGATTTCTCGCTGGAATGGGTTCCAGGAGAGGGCGAGCCGAGGAAGAAAGTCGACGGCGTGGAGGTGCCTCTACCTGCCGATAGTTCGAGTCCTTCGATTTTTACCGCGTTGCAGGAACAGCTGGGGCTGAAGTTGGAATCGACGAAGGGGCCGGTGGAGATTCTGGTGATCGATCGGGCGGAGAAGCCTTCGGGGAATTAAAGTAGGAGTTAAAGCGGACGCACAGGGGGCGTAGACACGAGTGTCAACGCGGCACGCACGAGTGCGTGCGCCACAGCTGGGGGCAAGATGAGCCGGGCGGCGGGCAGGTCGGGGACCTGCCTCACTGCGGGCGCAGCAAAGGACACGTCGGGGACCTGTCCTACTTGGGTACACTTGGGGCGATGGGCTTTCGTTGGGAATTGCTGCTGGCGGGGGCGATCTTGCATGCGCAAGCGTTTGAGGTTGCGTCAATCAAGCCTGATCCGCCGGGAGGCGTTTCCACGGGGAATCTACAGGTGCTTCCGGGTGGGCGGCTTAGCGCGCAGAGGGTTTTGCTGCGATTCTTTATTCAGAACGCTTACAACGTCAGGCCGTTCCAGATTTCAGGAGCACCGGACTGGATCAATTCCGAGGGCTACGACATCGAGGCGAAGGCGGAGGGCGATCCGGGTCCGGAGGAGATGCGGCGCATGATGCAGGCGCTGCTCGAAGACCGGTTCAAAATGAAAAGCCATCGTGAGACGAAGGAGCTGCCCGTTTACGCGTTGACTGCGGCGAAGGGCGGATTCAGACTTCCAGAACCGAAGGACGGGAATTGCGACACTGCCGATGCAGATGCGCCGCCACGGCCGCCTGCTTCGGATTTGCCGGGGCCATGCGGGCGGGCGATGGTTGCGATATCGAGGTTCGGGGGCGTGAAAATTCACGGCGGGAAGATATCCATGGGAGAGTTGATCAGGATTCTCTCGAACGTGCTGGGGCGCACCGTGATCGATCGGACCGAGTTCGCGGGAATGTTCGACGTCCACCTGGAATTCGCGATGGACGATGCGATTGACGGCCTGCCGCATCCTCCCGTTGCGGCGAGCGAGGGAGGCAGCCCTTCGATTTTTGTTGCGGTGCAGGAGCAGTTGGGGTTGAAGCTGGAATCGACGAAGGGGCCGGTGGAGGTGCTGGTGATCGACCATGTGGAGAGGCCTTCGGGGAATTAGGGAAACGCTTCCGGAGGGCAGGTCGGGAACCTGCCCCACTAATTAGCGGGAGTTGGAGCAGGTGAAGTTGGCGGCTTCGTTGGGGTTGCCGGTTCCTTTATAACGGGCGACTTCGGGGAAGGGGCACAGAGGACGCGTACGATCTTTACGGGACGCCAGGATTCGGGCGGGAGGGTTTTTGTGCTCGACCCATTGCTCCAACGCGTCGACCATATCGAACGTGTTGACGCCGTCGCCTCCGCCGCAGTGGGCCATGCCGGGGACCATGAAGAGGCGGTAGAAATCGGGGATGGACGGGCCCATTTTCTTCAGTACCGATTGGTAATACGCGACGCTCGAGGCGGGAGGGATCTGGGGATCGCTCCAGCCGTGGTATTGAATCAGTTTGCCGCCGTGTTTTCGGAAGGCGCTGAGGTCGGGGTCAGTGGCGTTGATGCGATCGGCGTCCAGTTTTCGGGCGCGGACGATGTCGCTATCGAAATTGAGCGAGCGGAAGTTCCAGTTGGGGTCTTCGAAGACGACGTATTTGAAATAGTCGAAGCCGATGGCGAAAGGGTTCGGGCCGGCGAAGGTTCCCCAGCCAAGCTCGCTGCCGCGTTCGAGGCCGGGGGCGATGCCTGGGCCGGGACCGGCGTAAATCTTCCTGGCGGCTTCGACTTGCGGGGCGGTGAGGCAAGTAGACTCGTCGGCGCCTTTGCACTCGATGGTTTTCGGATCGAAGGCGCAGCGGGTAGGATCTTCGATGACATTATCGGCCAGGCCGTCGGCGGCGTCGCATGCATTGAGCGCAGCGTCGTGAAGGAAAGGGAATTTCCGGGGCGGAATGTAACTTGCCTCGTCCTTGTGCACGGCTTGGGCGACCCACATGGAGAGAGTCGCGCGGGCGGTCCAATCGAGCCCGGGAGCGCCGGCGACGATACCGTCGAAATCGTCGGGGAAGCGCTGGGCTTCCTTCATGGCTTGCTTGCCGCCGGCGGAGCAGCCGTTCCAATACGAGAGCTGCGGGGTTTTTCCGTAGAACGCGGCGATGATCGCTTTGGCTTTCACGGTCATCTCATGTTCGGATCGCCAGGCGTAATCGATCAGCTTTTCGGGATGACCGAGGGCGAAGCTGGCACTGCCGCCCTGATGGCCGGTATCGGTGGAACTGGTGGCGTAGCCTTTGCGGAGGGCGGGCTGCATGGCGGACCGGCTGATGTCGCCCGACCATCCTCCGTTGCCGACGGCTTGATATTTGCCGTTCCAGTTGACGGGGAGCCAGACTTCCATATTGATATCGGAGTCGGGGGAGGGGCGGAGGGTTGCGGAGACTTCGCAGTGGGCGGGAGCGTCGTCGATTCGCTTCGCATCGGTGATGGTGGTGTCGGGGAGGTGGAGGGACTTCAGTTCGTCGCAGGTCGCGGCTTGGGCTGAGGTCGCTAGTAGCAACGCAATGAAGAGCCGCCTGAAAGGGGGGCCGCCGCCAATATTGGCTGCCCCACACGGCGGCGGAATGCACTGGAGCGGCATTAGAGTCACTGGACAACTACGTTTACGGGGACGCTGGAGACTCCACCGACGGTTACTACGATCGGCTCGTTGCCGAGGGGAATGGTCGATGGGACCAGGATATTGACCTGCGTTACGCCGATCAAGCCGGGGGTGATTCCGGCGAATTCTAAGAACGCGGGCTGGCCTCCGATGGTGACGGATAGCGGGAGGACGGGGACGGGGAGATTCGCCAGCGCGGTTCCGGATGCGGGCGAATAGGCGGTCTTGAGAGCCGGGGCGACGTCGCCGGTTCCAGTGACGTAGAGCGCCAGCGCCGTTCCGGCCTTTACGGTCGGCGTGGGGAGCACGTTGCCGTTCGCGTCGGCGAAAACTCCGGGGGATGACGGGGACATCTGGAACTGGAATCCGGCGACCTGTCCGTTGTTATTGACGCCTAAAACCGCGGGTCCGGCACCGGCTGCGAACGGGACCTGGATGTTGAGCATGGTGGGGGAGGCGTAGATCACGGGGGCGGCGAGTCCATCGACGGTGGCGGAGACTCCGGCGAGCGAATAGGGTAGAGGACTGCCGGAATTGGTGGCGACCGAATTGGCAAGCCCGGCGCCGAAGACGCTCATCAGCATCCCTGGGCTGACCTGGGTTTTAAACGATGCGGAGTTGGCGACGGCGGATATTGTGGTTGCGGCGTTTTGAGAGAGCGACAGCGCGCTGCCGCTGATGACGAACATCACTGGGACGTTGATGTATTGGGGCACGGAGTTTTGAGATTGCAGGACGATGATGGCGCGATAGGCTCCGGGCTCGAATCCTGCGGGGTTGGCGGTGAGAGTGATGGCGCCGCTGCCGGTTCCGGAGAGTTGAGAAGCGGTGAGCCAGGAGGAAGTGCGATTAGCGGGATAGATCGAGGCGGTCCACTGCTGGGTCTTATCGGAAAGATTCACCCCTAGTGTGGCGGTTACCGGCTGAGCGGATGCGGCGAGGCTGAGGGTGGCGGGTGCGGCGGAAAGAGTTCCCGGGTTGGCCGGTGGGCCGACGAAGGAAACGGTGAGGTTTTGGGTTCCTCCATCACTCAATTCGATGAAAATTGAATCGATCGCGGGAGGAGTGATACCGGAGAAGCAGAGGGTCCCGGCGATGCTGCCGTAGGCATCGAGGCGCGTGGTTCCGAAGATCGACGCGATACTGGTCGCGTAGTCCACGCTGCCGGCCTGAAGATCGGTGATAATGTTCACGCCGAAGCCGCCCTGGTCGTCGAGGTTAAGCTGCACGGACCAGGGGCAGGCGGCATTGGCGGGATTCTGGGCTACGGTCAAAGGCGTTGCGTTAAAGTTCCCGTAATCGTAGGTCGGCAGGGTCGCGAAATTCACGGCGACCTGACGGGTCCAGACCAGGCCTGTGGGATCGGTGCCGGTGAACACGAAGGTCTTGATCACGGGCGCGGCGAGCCCTCGGAAAACGAAGTTCGCGGTCACAGTGCCTTTGGGCGCAATCTGCGGCGACGGGAAATATTGGGAGAGCGATTGAGCGGCGCCATCGATGGTGAGTCCGGTGATGAGGGCGGGGACGCCGGCGACTTCGATGAGCGAGACGCTGGTCTGCCAGCTCAAGCCCTGGGCGTCAGCGGGTTGGGGGAAAACGGTGGTGGGCGCCGAGGGCACGATCGAGGTGACGCCGGACGGGGTCGTGACCTGGATCGTTCTGGTCGCCCCGCTGGGACTATAGGACGCGTCGCCGGAGTATTGGGCGGAAAACGCGATCGATCCAGCGAAGCCGATCTGATATAAGGGGACGCTAATCGTGGCGCTGCCGGCGGAAAGCGTCGCGCTTCCCAGAGGAGTGGTGTAGTAGTTGAAACTTACGGTTCCGGTGGCAGCGGCGGGACCCACGGTCGCAGTCAACTGAATGGTATCGTTCAAGGTCGCTTTGGTGACGTTAGCGGATAGCGTGAGGGTCGTTGCGTTGACGGCGGTGTTCCACATGGTGACCAGATTGTTAGCGTCCACTGAGCCGAGGCCGGTGGTCAGATCGTAGGCGACGCTGGCCGTATAGCCGAATGAGCCGGTCAGACAATCGGGACTGCCCTGTGCGCATTGCACGATATTATTCCCGTTGATGACGTCGTGAAACGCCGTCGGAGCGCTTTGCGCCAGCCGGTAGAGCTGCGGATTCACGTTGCCGAGTCCGGCGGTTTTCTGAATCTTATTGGTGACCTGATAGTGATTCAGGAGGGCGAGGATTGCGGCCATCGACGGCGTGGAACAGGACGTTCCGCCGGATATGTAGGTCCCCCCCTCGTAAGTGACCAGATACCCATCGTGAAGCGCGGCGCTGAGAGAAATGTCGGGGACGTCGCGGGCGTTGTCGCCCGGCACGCCGGGTCCGCTCTGCCAGGCGGGTTTGGAGTAATAAACGCTGGCGCCTCCGCCGGTCGAGTCGATGCCCGACGTGTTGGACTCATTCCAGGCGGCTTCCGGAATATAGGAAATCGCGGAGCCGTTAGTTGTGGCCGCATTGGTAGGGTTCCAAAACGTGCCGTTTCCTTCGACGAACTGCGTTCCTCCGACGCCGGTGACCTCAGGCAGCACGGCCGGAAAATTCACGGCGCGGCCGCGGGTTGCGAACGGCTCCGCGCCTTGCGAATCGCAAGCGGCGGCTCCGGCGTCGCCCGATGCGGTCAGGATCGTGATCCCCTGCGCATTCCCCTGCTGCACGATGGCGCGATAGGAGGGATCGCCATCCACTTCGCAGGTGGAGTAACTCGCGCTAATGATCGGAGCCAAGCCCAGCTCCACGGACGCGATGATGGCGGTAAACGCGTCCTGGCCGTAGACATAATAAATGGTTGCCTTCGGGGCGACTGCGCCGGACCATTCGATATCCAGATTGCCTTCAAATTGCGCGCCGGTGAGGCCCGGGTCGGCACCGCCGTAGAGGATCATTTTGGGGTTATTCGCGGGAAGTCCATAGGTACTGCGGAACTTGGTGATGTCGCTCAGCAGGACATCGGATTCGCCTACTACCACGATGTTTTGGCCGGTTCCGTCGATTCCCGCGGTATAGAGCGCGCCCACGTCGTAGATGGTCGAGAAATCCGCCGGGGCCATATAGTGAGCAGTGCCGGTGGTGAAATCGGGTTGGCTCTTGATGGCGTTGGAGACCGGATAAAAATCGTGCAGGCCGAGGATTCCGCCCACGATGTCCGATAGAGCCTCCGGCACGGAGGGGATCGCGGTGTTCGCAAAGTGCGTTACGCCGTTGACTTCGAACTGATGGATCGGCGTGTGCAGGGCGTTCGAAACTTGCGCGGCGGTGCCGCTGAAGGCGATCCAGTTTGCGCTGCGAGCGGAGTGATCGATGGCGAAACCCTGGGATGTGAGCCAGGCGACGACTTTCGATTGATCGCTGGAATTGAGGCCGAAGCGGTTGCCGAATTGCTCCGGTGTCAACCAGTTGCGAAAGCTTGGCGACGCGGGGTTTTGCTGGTCGAACAGCAGCCCGTCGAGATCCGATTGCTGGGCCGCCGACGGTTTCACGAGAAGCACCATGTAACTCAATTTTTTGGCCGGATCGACGGGGCCGCGGTCGAACGCCGGCTGCGCCAATCGATGAACATGGCCAGGAACGATCGAAGTCCGCGCGTTGTTCATCGGCCGGGTAATACGGCTCGGCGGAGCGGCCGTTAACAGGGCCGCGCTGAATAATAGCGCCGGAAGTAACCTAAATGAAATTAAATCGCTGGAAATTCGCGATCCATTTTTGAGCATTTGGGAAGTATATACTATGGCGCACGCACTCCTCGCGGAAACAAGCCCGGGTATGATAGCTTGTGAGCAGCAATGCGATTTTTCTTCACCCTCAGTACCCTCATCGCCGGGAGTCTGTTCGCGCAGCAACCACCGGCGGCGCCGGCCGATAACAGCGACGCGCAGGCCAGCCAGACGAGAGGAATGCCGGCGCGGGCCACTCCGAACGACTATCTGGCGCACGGAGCGGCCGGCCCGCTGTCGATTGGCGCGGAGTTCATGCAACATTCGGTGCCGTCTCCCGCCGGGCTTCTTGTCACGGAAGATTACGTGGTGGTCGAAGCGGGAGTATTCGGGCCTCCGGGCGCGCGCACAACGCTTAACCCGGCCGATTTCTCGTTACGCATTAACGGGAAAAAGACGCTGCAAAGCGAGGCGTACGTGGCGGTATTCAAATCCCTGAAAGATCCGGAGTGGGAGCCGGATGTTCCGGTGGACAAAGCGTCGAAAACCAGCATCAATTCCAGCGGTGCCGGGGGCAAGGGTGCGGACGGCGGCCCCCCCGTCGTGCCCAAGCCGCCTTTCAAGCTGCAGCGCGAGTGGAATCTGCGTATGCAGAAAGAGGCGTTCCCGGAAGGAGACCGCGCCCTGCCGCAGGCGGGTCTGCTGTTCTTCAAGTACGGCGGCAAGCCTTCAGGGATTCATTCGATTGAGTTGATGTACGCGGGTCCATCGGGGAAAGCTACTCTGGCGCTTCAGCCGTAACCGCGTTCAAGCCCCGCGAACACAGAAGGACCAGTCTGCCATCGAGTTTTTCAATACCCTCTTAAGACTTACCCTACTGTGGCCCAGTGGAGATAGCAGGTCGGGAACCGGCCTCACTTGCGATGGACAGGTCGGGGACCTGTCCTACTCGGTCGCGGCTGTACGTCGGAAACATCGCGGCTGTCCGCTTACGCATGGCGGTTCTGACTGAGCCGCCATTTGTAAGCATGCGGGTAGACGCTAGCCCCACTTATGGCAGCCACTCGGCGTAACGGTCGAGCGCGGCTTGCGGGACCTCGTTGTACCAGCTATATCCCCTTTGCCGCTCTGCTGAAATTTCCTTGACGTCATCGTGGATCGATTTATCACGATCACCGAATATGGGGCTCAGCGTTCCGATTTTGTAATAGCGGGCCCAGATGGGCTTGGCTCCGGCACGATCGATGAGGACGGCGCCTTCGGATGTTCTTAGATAAGCTTTCCCGTGAATCGCCGTCTGCTTCAGCCATTCGACGGCGGCGCCTGCCGCAGCCATGACCTCCGGCGACGGATCGGGCAGTTTCATCAGGAACAGGATCATCGCGGCGCTTTCTGAACTGCACTCCGCGGCCGGTTCGTAATTCCGGCCCGCGACCGGCTTTAGCGTCAGCGCGTCATACTGCTGGCCCCAGACGGTACGCCGTCCGTTTTCGATGATCTGCGTTGCGAGGATGCAATCGATTCCGCGCGCCATGCTTTTCCTGGCCCGGCTTGCAACTTCGGGCGGGACGAATGCGAACACCCCGTACCGATCGGCGACACCTTCCAGCAGTTCCAGCGTTTCCGTGACCGCGCCGTCGTTATAAGTGATCGCGTCGTGATAGCCGCCTTCGAGAGGCCAGACCTGCGGCCAGCCTCCGTTGGGAAATTGCGCGTTCAACAAATATTCGATCCCGCGCAGGAAACTCGCGCGGTAAGTGGCATTCTCTTTGGCCGCGTTGATCACCTTGGCGAGAAATTGCAGCTCCGTGGTGGTCGCATCGTTGTCCAGAGTACCGACGTAGTTCCAGTGCAGATCAGCCGGAGTGTCGAAGTCGTCCGGGCCTAGATAATGAGAAAGATTATTGGGCGCGAAGCTTTCCCCTTTGCGGCGCGGGTGGTCAGCGACGTTGAGATTTTTGCTCCAACCTCCCGCAGGAGTCTGGAAGGACGCGATCGCGTCCGCGATGCGCCGCGCTTCCCGGCTGCCGTACCAATCGGCGGGACGCGTCAGAGGCATGCTTTTCGCCGTAGATCCGTTGGGAGGGATCAAGGCCTCGGAAAGGCCGGCAGCTTTCAACTCGGCTGAAAGAAGCGCGCGATCGGCCTCCTTTTGACGGGCCGATCGATCCAAGTATTCTTTCCACGCCGTTTGCTGCGACTTCGGCAATTGAGCGATCCGCTCCATCGTGATCGATTGCGCTGGGACGCTCGTGCCGATCACCGCCCCGTAGCAGGAAGCCACGGCGAACGCACTGGAAAAAAGCTTCAACAATATTTCATGTTAAGCGGAATTGCACAGATGTGACTCCAAGGCACGGATTTTTTTGGCGAATCCCCGAACAAAAGCGGATACGGTGGCGTCTAAACTGCTAAGACTCGACCAACCTTATGAAACTGACGCTGCTGCTGCTGGTCTCCTGCGTGGCCTTCGCGCAAACCCCTTCCTTTGAAGTTGCGGACGTCCACGTGTCGAAACCGGGCGCATCGCCCACCGGAGCGCCTTTCCCTGGCGGAGGGTTTGAGCTGCACGGATTCACCATGGTGGATCTGGTCCGGTTCGCCTTCGGCGTCGACGACGACATGATCGTGGGAGGACCGGTCTGGCTCGGCACAGAACGCTTCGACGTGATCGCGAAAGCTCCGCGAGGCACCTCCGACGACAAGTCCAGGGTGATGCTGCGGGGACTGCTCGCGGACCGTTTCAAGCTGGTGTATCACATCGAGGACAAACCGCGGCCGGCGTTTGTGATGACCGTGGGCAAGAAGTCGGTGCTAAAACCGGCGGAGGGGGCCGAAGACGGGTCGTGCGAGCCCAAAATGGATCCCCCGTGGCTCACGTTCGTGTGCAAGAACACAACCATGGCAGAGTTCGCGGAGAAGATCCATCAATGGGCGGGCGCGTATGTGACTCACCCCGTGGTGGATCAAACAGGACTCAAGGGCGGCTACGATTTCACGCTACATTGGGTGGGCCGCGGCGCTCTGGAATCGACGCCCGACGCGATCTCCGCTTTCGACGCCGTGGAAAGGCAGATGGGTCTGAAGCTGGTGGCCGGGACTCAGCCTTTGCCCGCCATGGTGATCGATAGCGTGGAAAAAATTCCGACGCCGAATGCCCCGGGCGTAACGGAAAAACTACCCGACACGCCGACCGAGTTTGAGGTCGCGGACGTGAAACCGAGCAGGCCGGACGAGAAAATGAACATAAGAATGCAGCCTAACGGGCGGCTCGACGCGCAAGCGGTGTCGCTTAAGTTTCTGCTGCAACTCGCTTACGATAATTTCGACGACAATGCCTTCGCAGGGGAACCAAAATGGCTGGATTCGGACCATTTCGACGTCATCGCGAAAGCGTCACGGGCCGTCCCGATCGACGCGTTGCGAGTGATGCTCCAGAAGCTGCTGGCGGATCGGTTCAAGCTGGTGGTTCATATTGAAAAACAGCCCATCCAGGTGTTTGCGCTAGTGGCGGGAAAGCACCCGAAGCTCGACGAAGCGGCGGGGACCGAACGCACAGGATGCAATCCGAGTTTCGACAAAGGGATGCTGACGGTCACTTGCAAAAGGACCACCATGGCGGAGTTTGTCGAACAGATCCATCGCTTCGCCGGCGGCTATTTTAATCATCCGCTGGTGGATGCAACGGAGCTAACAGGCTCCTATAATTTCACCGTTTCTTGGACGCCGAAACAGAATATTCCCGGCGGCGCGCCTCCTGCCGCGGCTCCGGCGGCTCCTGCGAACGGTTCGACCCCTCTGCCGGCCGATCCCACCGGCGTCACCGTTTTTGAAGCGATCGACCGGCAACTGGGCCTGAAGGTGGAAACGCAAAGGAGGCCGGGGCCCGTCGTTGTGATCGATCACGTCAATCAGGTGCCTACCGAGAATTAGTACGGTACAATCCGGCAATGCGAGCCCTCGGACTCCTCCTTGCCGTCTCCATCGTTTTCGCAGCCGACTGGCCGCAATTTCGCGGACCGAACGGCAGCGGCGTCGCGGCTCCCGATGCCGAGCCTCCTGTAAAGTTCGGCGCGGCAAAGTGGAAAACCGCGCTCCCCGTTGGACATTCCTCGCCCTCTGTCTGGGGCGATCGAATTTTCCTGACGTCTTTTGATCCTGATTCCAAGAAACTGGAAGTGTTGTGCGCCTCTGCCAAAACCGGAGCCATCCAGTGGAGGCACGTCGCGCCCGCGCCGCAGATCGAGGAAACGCACGTGGTCAGCAATCCCGCCACGGCGTCGCCTGCGGTGGATGAGAAACGCGTCTACGCGTACTTTTCCTCTTACGGAATAATGGCTTTCGACCATCAAGGCGAGCCGCAGTGGACCGCGCCGGTCCCCATGCCGAAGACCCATCACGGCAGTGGAGCATCGCCCGTTCTGGCCGGCGATCTGGTGATCCTTAATCACGACGCGATGCAGGGCGGATACTTGCTCGCATTGAATCGCGATAGCGGCACCCAGGCCTGGAAGCAGCCTTATCCCGCGTCCGGACGAGTGGAAAGTTACTCCACCCCCATCGTCTGGCACGATCAATTGATCCTGCACCGCGCGGGCGTGATCGAAAGCTATCGCATAACGAACGGCGCGCGTCTTTGGTCGCTGCCCGAAAATACTTCGGGAGCCAGCACGCCGGTCGCCTCCGACGACGTGATTTACGTCAGCACCTGGAACAACCTGGGGGAAGAGGATCAGCGTCCGGCGCTGCCGGATTTCCCGGCGCTGCTCAAACTTTACGACAAAAACGGCGACGGAGCCATTGACGGATTGGAGTTTCCGGAAAAAATCCTCTTTACCGCGCGGCCGGGCCTGGAGACGATTCCCAATTCGCAGAACTACGTCTTCTTCCGCACCGTGGACCGCAACAGGGATGGGAAGATCGACCAGGCCGAGTGGGAAGCGTTTCGCAATCGAGTCAGCGCCATGGCCACGGATCACGGCTTGCTCGCCATCCGGGTCAAAGAAGACAAACCGGAAATCATTTGGCGCGAAAATACCTCGATTCCTGAAGTGCCTTCGCCGTTACTTTACAAAGGCCGTTTGTTTATGGTGCGCAATGGGGGTGTCGCGACATGTCTCGACGCCGGCACGGGTAAAGTGATTTTCCGCGCACGAATCGGCGCTCCCGGAGCTTATTTCGCGTCCCCTATCGCGGCCGCTGGACGTGTTTATTTTGCATCGTCGGAGGGAGTTGTAACCATAATTTCAGCCGATTCCGAACAACTTAAGGTCTTGGCGCGAAATGAGCTCGGCGAGGATATGGTCGCGACGCCCGCAATCTCCGGCAATGCGATTTACATCCGCACGTTACGAAACATTTATGATTTTCTGAATTGACTGCTCTAAATATTACGCAACTCATAGCTGTTCGGAGGTATCTAACGTTATGCGGATGTTGTAAATTCCCGCAAAAAGAGAGCCGATTCTATGAAAGATTCGATGCGTCGTATTGCGGTCTGTATTGTGATGATCAGCGCCATGGTTTTGTTTCCGGCAGGCGCTGGTGCGGACCCCCAGGATCCGCCCGCCCAGGCGGCCACAGCTGCCCAACCCGCTGCACCTGCCGAACAGCAGACACTGAACGCTCAACAGCTCGAAAGCATGGTTGCGCCCATCGCCTTGTACCCGGACACGTTGCTGAGCCAGGTGTTGGTCGCCAGCACCTATCCGCTCGAAGTGGTTGAGGCGCAGCAATGGCTCGATCAAAATAAGACTCTGACCGGTCCCAAGGTGGTCGATGCCGCAAAGAAAGAAAACTGGGATCCCAGCATCCAGGCTCTGGTCGCGTTTCCTGACGTCTTGAAGCGGCTGAACTCCGACATTCGCTGGACCACCGATCTCGGTAACGCATTCCTCGCGCAGCAGGCAGATGTGATGGCCGCTGTGCAGAGGTTGCGCGCCAGCGCCAAGGCTTCCGGCAAGCTGACTGATACGCCACAAGCGAAGGTCGTCACCGAGGATCAAAATGGACAATCGGCGATTGAGATTCAGCCGACTGACCCGCAGGTCGTCTATGTGCCGACTTATAATCCGGCCTACTTTTGGGGTCCGCCGGTTTATCCGTGGCCGGGCCTGTTCTATCCCGGAATCGGCATCGGCTGGGGCTGGGGCCCTGGAATCAGTCTGGGATTTTTCTTCCCTGGATGCTGCGGGTGGGGCGGATGGGGATGGGGTTTCGGGTGGTTCGGCGGCGGAATTTTCGTGAACGGCCCCTTCTTCCACCGCTACGGATTCCACGATTTCCATGGCGGCGCCTATGGACGGTCCGCGTGGGCGCATGATCCCGGGCATCGCGGTGGTGTTCCTTATCCGAGAGGAGTTGCGGGGCGCTACGGCGGGGCGGCGCGTGGCGAGGCGCGTCCTAATGCGGCGGCAGTGCGATCCGACTTCGCGCGATCCGAAGCGCGCGGCGCCAACGAGGCGCGTCCCAACAATCACAGTGCCTTTGGCGGCACAAATAATGGAAGCCGGGCCCGCGAACAGAGCGATCACGGATTCTCGAGCATGGGCTCCGCTAGAACCGCTCCGGCGTTTCACGGTGGCGGAGGTGGAGGAGGCTTCCGCGGCGGAGGCGGCGGCGGTCATGCAGGCGGAGGCAGGAGATAACGTCATGAAAAAACTATTACCTTTTCTAGCGGTGCTCACACTTTCCGCGCAGCTCAAGACTTTCGATACGCCGGAGGCGGCGGCGCAGGCTGTGATTGCCGCGGCCGAAAAGAACGACGTGGCTGCACTCAATGCGATCTTCGGAGCGAACAGCAAAGCGATCCTGACCTCCGGAGATCCCAAGCAAGACGCCCAGGAACGCGCGGAGTTCGCCCGCGTGGCCCGCGCAAAATATCAGATCGAGAAGGATCCGATGAATCTCCATCGCGTGATGCTCGACGTGGGACCGGAGAATTGGCCTTTCCCGGTGCCGATCGTCGAGAAAGACGGCAAATGGAGTTTCGAGCCCGCGCAGGGCGAACTTGAGGTGCGCGCCCGCCGCATCGGCGCCAATGAGATCGACGTCATCGACATGTCCGCTGGCTTCGTGCAGGCGCAGCAGCAGTACGCCGAGGCCGATCGGGATAAAGACGGGATTCTCGAATACGCCGAGTTCCTGATGAGCGAGCCGGGCAAAGAAGATGGATTATACGCGGCAAGCTCACCGCTGATTCCGAAGGCTCTGGCCGAAGCCGAAGTGCGGCCGGGCCGGGCCAAGCCCGTTCCCTATCACGGCTACTATTTTCACATCCTCACCAGCCAACTCGCCTCCGACCGCGGCGGCACACACGTCAATTATCTGGTGCAAGGCAAGCACATGATGGGCGGCTTCGCGCTGGTAGCTTGGCCGTCGCAATACGGCGTCACCGGCATTCACACCTTCGTCGTGAATAAAGACGGCATCGTCTACGAAAAGGATCTGGGCACGCCAGCGTCGAACCTGACGCCGCCCGTGAAGACCTACGCGCCCGATAAGACCTGGACGCGCGTCGACGAAGAATAGCACCGCCGTGGTGGTTTTCGGTTTTCGCTGGGGAGCGGTTAGCTCCGACGCTGCGTTTCTCTCATTTCCTTACAGCAAACGATCCCAGGCTTACGCCAGTGGTTATAACCCCGTCAGGGCGGGGCTTTCGGGATTTCCGAACCGCTAACAATGGCGCCGAAACAGTCTACTAGCCTGACTCCATCATGGAAATCTCACGGCGTAACCTAATTCTCGCGATTGCTGCCAAAGCGTGGAGCCAGGAAGCGTCCATCTTTTCCACGAACGTAAAAGTCGTCTCGCTGCTCGCCACCGTAAGAGATAAAGATGGCAAAATCGTCAACAACCTGATCCAGGACGATTTCGTTCTCGAAGAGGATGGAAAGCCGCAGACCATCCGCTACTTCTCGCGCGAATCCGATCTTCCTCTTACCATCGGACTCCTGGTCGATACCAGCCGCAGTCAGGAGGGGGTGCTCGAAACGGAACGCCGCGCCAGCTTAACGTTTCTCGACCAGGTGCTGCGAGAGGACAAAGACAAGGCCTTCGTTGTGTCGTTTGATGTGAACGTCGCAATCCTTCAGGGGCTCACCTCCTCGAAAAAAGAGCTCGAGGCAGCGCTCGACCGTCTGCAGATTCCGGGACAATTTGCCACGCTGATTTTCAGCGCAATCCGCGATTCTTCAGAAAACATCCTGCGGAAACAGGCCGGCCGCAAAGCTGTTATTTTACTGACGGACGGCGTAGCCTTTCGCGATCCAGTGTCCATCGGCGCCGCAATCGAATTCGCGCAGCGCGCGGACGCCATCGTTTATTCCATCCGCTATTCCGATCGCACGCCGATGTTTCGACCGATCAGAAGCGCAGTAATGGGGATTGCGAAGGAACGCGGCAAGGAGGGTCTTGAACGCATGGCCCGTGAGACCGGCGGCGCTTCCTACGAGGTCAGAAATAGCGAAACCATCGAACAAATCTACTCGCGGATCGAGAATGCGCTGCGCAACCAATACAGCATCGGCTACACTCCGCTGCGTCCGACCGGCGATGGAAAGTATCGCAAGATCAAACTCAAAACCAAGGATCGCAATCTGGTGGTTACTACCAGAGACGGATACTACGCGCAGTAGAATAAAAGCTATGAGTGACCCCGCCGCCGTATTGCGCCAGAAGCAGAAAGAGTTGCAGTCTGAGATCGCTCGCTTAAGAGCCGAAGCTCGCGGGGATGGCGAGCCCGACGTACAAGACGAAACCGACGAGGCCGCCGCTGACGAGAGCACCGGCGAAACAGTCCAGGAAATTACGAATGCGTCGGAAACGCTCGAACAAGTGGAAGACGCGCTCAAAAGAGTCGCCGCCGGCACCTACGGAAAATGCGTCGTCTGCGGACGCCCTATCTCCGCAGCCCGTCTCGAAGCAATCCCCTGGACGCCCTATTGCCTGGAACACCAGGAAAAACTAAGCCGCTAAAACGCGCCCACGAAAATGAGAACATAGTCGACGATGAGATTTCGGCTGGTCCTCGCCACGTTACTCTGCGCCTCCGCGGCCTGGACCGTCACCCGCCCCGACGACATCCCCTTCGAAAAACACACCATCGACCTGGGAGCCAGCGAAGCCGCCGCCGTCGCCGACATCAATGGTGACGGCAAGCTCGATATCATCTCCGGCGAGAACTGGTATCAGGCTCCATCCTGGACGAAACACAAATTTCGCACGCTGAATTTTCAGGACAACTACGTCGACGATTTCAGCGACATGATCGTGGACGTCAATGGCGACGGCCGCATCGACATCGTGACCGGAGCCTACTTCGGCCGCAAACTCTATTGGATGGAGAATCCGGGCAACAAAGGTGAATGGAGGGAACATCTCATCGATTCCGGCTATCCGGTAGAGTTCGCCCTCCAGGTCGACCTTATCAATGATGGAAAGAAGCGCGAAATTCTTCCCGAATACGATAAAGCCGACGCGCCTCTCGCCTGGTACGAAGTTCAGAATGGAGCCTTCGTTAAACACGTCGTCAGCCCTACCAGTTTCGGCCACGGCATCGGCGTCGGCGACGTCAACGGCGATGGCCGCAACGATATTCTGACTCCGAAAGGCTGGTTCGAAGCGCCTCCCGATCCGCGTACCGGAACGTGGAAATGGCATCCCGATTTCGATCTCGGCTCCGTCGGATTCATGTACATCATCGACATAAATGGCGACGGACGAAACGACATCGTCACGTCAATGGCCCACAACTACGGCGTCTTCTGGATGGAACAAGGCGAAGGCGGCCAGTGGACCAAACACATCATCGATGAAAGCTGGTCGCAAGCGCATTCCATGACCATGGTCGACCTGAATCACGACGGCAAAATGGATTTCGTCACCGGCAAGCGCTACATGGCCCATAACGGCCGCGACCCCGGTGAGCGCGAGCCCCTCGGCGTTTACTGGTATCAATACACGAAGAGCGACGATGGCAAAAGCATCGTGTGGTTCCGCCACGTCATCGATTACAGCACTCGGACCGGCGGGGGCCTTCAAATTCCCGTAGTCGATATCGATGGCGATGGCGATCTCGACATCGTCACGGCCGGCAAAAGCGGTTTATTCCTGTTCGAAAACCTGACCAAGAAACATCCATGAAAACCATCTCAACTCTGTTCCTCGCAATCGGCCTGCTGCGGGCTGACACTCTTCTGGTGCTCTCGAAAGGCGACCTGACACTCGCGATCGTCGATCCCTCCACGCTGAAAGTAATCGCGCGCATGCCTTCCGGTCCGGACCCGCACGAAGTAATAGCGTCGGCCGACGGCAAGACTGCCTACATTTCGAACTACGGCGGAGGCGCGTATCACACCATCACGGTGGTCGACCTGATCGCGCAAAAAACCACCGGCACCATCGACCTGGGCGCCTTAAACGGCCCGCACGGCCTGATGTTCGTCGGCGGAAAATTGTGGTTCACCGCCGAAGGCGCAAAAGTAGTCGGCAGCTACGATCCCGCAACCAAACAGATTGACCTGGTCCTCGGTACCGGACAAAACAGAACTCATATGGTCTACGTTACCGACGACTTGAAGCGCATCATTACCTCCGATGTCGCCTCCGCAACAATGACCATCCTCGATAAAAGTGCAGGCGGCCGCGGCGGTCCCAATTGGGATGAAGTCCACGTTCCTGTGGGCCGGGGCGCCGAAGGATTCGATGTTCGCGGCAATGAATTGTGGGCCGCCAACGCGCAGGACGGAACGATTTCCATCATGGATCTGGCCCAGAAGAAAGTGACGCAGACGCTCAATGCTAACGTCAACAGCGCGAATCGTCTAAAGTTTACACCCGACGGGAAACTCGCCCTGGTCTCCGTTCTGAACGGCGCGGACTTGTCGATTTTCGACGTCGCGACCAGGACGCTTAAAAAGAAAGTCCCGATCGGCCACGGCGCGGCTGGGATCGAAATGAACCCGGATGGCTCCAAAGCCTACGTCGCCTGCACGCCCGACAGCTACGTGGTGGTGGTCGACTTGAAGACTCTGGAAGTGACTTCTCACCTGGATGCGGGCAAGAATCCGGACGGAATGGCGTGGGTTAAACGACCATAAATGCGCGTTTAAGGAGCTCCGCAAGTCCTTAAATGACCATAATTTCGCACTACCAGTTTTTCTCCCAAACACGTACGATCGGATACCTTCCGGCGTCTTCCGGTTGATACTTCGACTGCTCAAACCACCATTGGAGCCTTGCCCGTGGATCGGCGGCAAACTGTTGATCCGAGGCGAGTTTTTGCTCGAACTGTTTGCGCAAATCGGGCTGATCTGCCATCATTCGCCGGGCGATCGGCTCGGATAAATATTCGCCCACACCGCCTCCGCGCCCACCTCTTCCGCCGCCGGCTTCAAAAACCGAATCCAGCAGTCCCCAAGCTGCGATGGAATCGGGGGCGTTGGGTTCTAAAAGGGAGAGGATGAGGCGTGCGCGGCGCTGCTTCATCGGAACCCAGTAAGAACCGGCGGGGATGAAAATTTTCTCCTTCACTACGCGCGGTTCGACGGTCAGCATGACGTGGCCCTCGCTGGCGCCGGTCGCGAATTTTGTACTGGTGAACCGGTAGGTTTCGAAAACCTGGTCGAGAGGTTTTTCGGTGCGCTGCATTTCTACGCCGTGAACTTTCAGCAGGTCGGCGGCGCTGCTGAACGCGGCGGGGATCAGGTAGCCGAGAGGCATTTGCGCCGCTAGCGTCGTGTCGATCTGGTCGTGAATCACGGTTTGGATGTCGTCGACTTCGCCAGTGTACCGGGTTACGTTCGCTCCGGTTACTTCGCTTTTGAAAGGGGCGTTTTTGAGGGCGTGGTAAACCACCGGGTGGCTTTTGTCGCTAACTTTTCCGGCAAGGTAAACGGGCTCGGCGTTGCGATTGCCGGCGCGTTCGGACATGCCTCGATCCGCTTCGCGAACGGCTTCACGCAACGATTCGGCGTCGGCAGTGATGATGTCGAAGGTGTGGCGCATGATGTCGTAATTGGCCCAGGCCCGGGTGCGCGCGGTTTTGAGGCTGTGCGTTTCGACCAATAACGACGGGCGATTCTGCACCGCGGAGTACAAGTGCGAATAGCGCGGGGAGAATACTTCCATGAAGAATTCGCGATTGCGCAAGGCGCCGTAGGGAGCGACCAGGTGGCCGTCCGATTCCATTCGCTTGTTAAGTTCGGGGACATATTTTTCGCGGACCCAGGCGCCGGCCGGTTCCGCGATATCCTGATTGCGCGCCATATCCCAGGTGACGTCGTACTGCATGTCGGAGCCGTCCGTCACGTGGTTGTCGATCAGGAAATCCGGCATCCAGGTGTTGAAGACACGCAGCCACGCCTTCATTTCAGGCGTGTCGGCCTTCATGTAATCGCGATTCAGATTCAAGCGTTGCGCGGTCGCGCGGAGGCCGGTCGAATTCGGACCCTGCTGGCTGGGGCGATGATAGGCGCTGAAGTATTCGTGGCCGTCAACGTTGAAAACGGGAATGACGACGAAGATTGCGTGATCCAGCCACGCCGCGAATTTCTTGCTGACCGTCATATCGCGAATCAGCATCAGCACTGTATCTTTGCCTTCGATCTCTCCGGCATGGATGCCGCTTTGGATCATGATCACGGCTTTATTCGTTTTCGCGGCTGCTTCGGGAGTGAACGCGCGATCCTTCGAAACTACCAAAGCGATCATCGTCCGGCCCTCGGGGGTGGTGCCGATGTCCATCACCTTGACGAATTTTGAAGCGCGTTCCAGGCGGTGTGAAATTTCGACGGCTTCCGCATACGGCGCGGTTTCATTCCAGCCGGATTTTTCGCCGGTGGTGAGCAGGCTCTGCGGAGAATCCTTGGTGCTGGCGGTCAGCGATGCCGCGGCTTTCGCGGCGGTGGGTTCCGATGCGGAATGAGGAGCAATGGGGTCTTGTGCTAGCAGGAGCGCCAGAAGGCACGAGGGAATCATGAAGTGTATGTTAGCTCACGAGACATGAATGGAATTTTATTAGGCCGGTATGAAGGATCTGGCTTCGCAAGCGGAGGAGTGGCGGAGGCTCGAGAGAGGGCAGGTCGGGAACCTGCCCCACTCACAGGGACAGTCGTCACCAGATTAGTTTTAGGCCGAATTGGATTTGCCGGGAGGTGGTAGAGGTGCTCGTGATCACTCCGGCGGTGGGGGAGATTCCTGAGGTTGCGCTCGAGAAGACTACGGCGTTGGGGGTTCCGAAGTTGGCTCGGTTCAGGATGTTGAAAAACTCGGCTCGGAATTGCAGTGTGACTCTTTCGGACAGGGCGGTCTTTTTCAGGGCGGATAAATCCAGCTCAGCGATTCCTGGGCCGATCAGCGTGTCTCGGCCTACGTTGCCGTAGGTTCCGGTCGCGGGGGTCGCGAAGGCTGCGGGGTTGAAATATTCGTTCGGGCCTCCGATAATGATCGGGCCGCTGAATGCGGGATTGAAGCTGGGACGTACCGGATTGCGGCTGTCGCCGTCGCCCGAAGGGTTGTAGCCTAATTGCGGGGTGAAGGGGAAGCCGGATTGTAGCGTTTCTATTGCGCTCACCGACCAGTTGCCCCAGATTTTGTTGCGATAGGGAATTTCATATGTGCCGTTGATAACCGTTGCGTTGCGGACGTCGTAAGTGGAGAGGCCCCAATCGATTTTTGGATTCGGCGGGAACATGACAAAACCGGGCGCGTTGGTGCCGACGCTGGAGTTCCAGGCGGTGCCGTCGTCGAGGCTTTTCGAATACGTATAGACGCCGCGGATTTGTAAGCCATGAGCCAGGCGATGGTTCACATCCACTTGGAGCGCGTTGTAATTGCTCTCGCCGCTGGACCACCAGGTGGTGCTGTTCGCTACTTGCGGATTCGCCAGGGGCGATCCGGATGGGTAGAAGATATTGCCGTTTACGAACGTCGGCACCGGCAGGTTGGCGTCGATCGAAATGATTTCGTGATAGCCTCGCGAGCCTACATAGCCGACGGCCAAAGACAGATTCTTAGTGAGTTGCTGCTCAATACGCAGCGTGTAGGATTCCACCGTTGGCGTGTCTGCGTTCGGTTGGATGCCGCTCGGCGAGACTAAGGCGCCTGCGGGCAATGCCAGCCCGTTTAGTCCGGCTAGAGGCAGATTTTTGATGGCGAGCGTCGTGTTGAAAGGGGCGTTTTGATCCAGGCGATAACTCAGGTTGTCGAGCAGGGCGTGATAGAGCCCAAAGCCGGCATGGATCACGGTTTTCTGGTGGCCGAAGGGGTCCCAGGCGATGCCGATGCGGGGTTCGGGCAGGAATTTTGCGTTGTTGGTGGTGAAAACATTCGAGCCAATGTGCGGCTGCGTTTCGATCACTCCGTTTTGATCGAAAAGATAGTTGGACGCGCGTCCATGGGCTTCGTTCATTCCGTTGGTGCCCTCTATTCGAAGGCCGATGGTCACTTCGAGATTCGGACGCAGTTTGATGGCGTCCTGAACGAAGCCGGCTAGTTCCGTGGAGCGCCAACTTAGAGGAGTGGACTGTGGGACCACCGTGAAGGTTCCGATGGTTCCTTGCAGGAAAGTTGTCAGGCTGCTGAAACTGGCCTGGCCGTATTGATCCTGCGCTAAATCGTCGTTCGCTTGAATGCGCTGCGCCCAGAAGCCGAAGTCGACGTGATGGATTCCGTGGGTCAGGCTCACGTGATCTTCGAAGGTGAAGAGATTTCTCGCGGCTAGCTGGTTGCTTCCGGCGTTGGTGCCTGCGGCTGTAATCTGAGACGCAGCGTTTAGCGCGGTGCCTCCGCCGATGACTACGGCGCCGATGGGATCTCCGACGATCCAGCCAGGAAGATCGACGGGAGTTGTGCCGGTGAAGTAATAGCTCGCGCGCGAAAATCCGAAGCGGGCCGTGTTGAGCGCGGTGGCGGAGAAGACGTGGGTTTCCTGAAGACTCGCGACCTGTTCACGGAGGCTTTCCACTACGCCACTGAGTGGGTTTGCCGAGGGCGTCACGTCCGCGCTGTCGTCAATGGTATAGACGCCGAAGAGGGAGTCGCGATCGGAGAAGAGATGATCGAAGCGGGTGGTCCCGAAATCTTCGCGTACTGTCTGGAGAGGATGGCTGAAGGCTTCGGCGATGCCGCTGCCAAGGTCGGGTCCATTCGCCGCGGGCCAGAGGGCTAACAGGGCTTGCGAAGCTCTCGTGATGCCGACGTTCGTGCTGCCGATAATTCCCTGGCGCGCGTTCGAATCGGGGACCAAAGTCACATCGCTTAGGCCGAGGTGCTGGCGATAGCCTTCATAGTTGCCGAATACGAACGTCTTGTCCTTCTGAATCGGCCCGCCCAGCGCTCCTCCGAAATTGTTGCGCTGGAATTGGGGGATGTGGCCCTGGTCGAAAAAATTTCTCGCGTCGAGGTCGCTGTTGCGGATGAATTCGTAGAGAGAGCCGTGGAGCGCATTGGTGCCCCCGGCGGTGACGATACTGATTTGCGCGCCGGGGCGCTTGCCGTATTCCGCTCCATAGGCGTCGGTTACTACATTGAATTCGCGGACCGCGTCTACGCCTAAGAGCTGGCCGCTGGTGCCTCCGGGGGTGTCGTTGATAACGGAGGCTCCGGTGTATTCGATGCCGTTCAACAAGAAGAGATTTTCCTGCGGGCGGCGGCCGGCTATGGCGAACATGTTGCCGACCGCGGAGTTCGAGGTGCCGACGCCCCCGGAGCGGCCATTGGAGTAATTGACGATGCTCGGGTTGAGGGCGAGAAGTTCGTCGTAGCTTCGGCCGTTGAGGGGGAGATCCTTGACCTGCTGCTCGCCCACCAGGCCCGAAGTCTGCTGAGTGGAGAGGTTCACGGGCGTGAGGCTTTCCTCGACCTTGACGGCTTGCTGAAGTTCGCCGACTTGAAGGATGAAATCGATGCTGATCTGCTGGCCAACCACCAGGGTGATTCCGGTCTTAGTTTCCTGGGCGAAGCCGGTCCGGCCGGCCGAAAGCTCATATCGTCCGATGGCAAGAGAGGGAGCGGCATAGCGGCCATCGGGGTCGGCCAGGATGTGGCGGGTGGCTCCGGTTTCGAGGTTTTTGATGATGATCGCGGCGGAAGGGAGTGCCCCTCCTGACGCGTCGCGAACGGTGCCGATGATGGTGGCCTCGGTTTGGGCGGTGAGCGGAAGTAGCACAGCAAAGACTAGGGCGAAGCGGAACATGTTTAACCTCCTGAAAATGGTTGCGAGGGAGATCAGAGGAGGGGTCGACAGCGCGCGATTATGTACATTGTCAATCTAGAATAGTATGATTGTGCTTCTCCGTCAAGCGGATCGATGGAGATTAGCTTGCAACCTATTGATGGCTAAACCACTTTTTGCGTAGGTCGGATAGTCTTTGGCTCAGGCTGATGGACACTGGGACTGGTGGAGGAGGGGGATCGAAGTTTCGGGAGGCTCGGACTTCGGGAAGGTCCGGGGGAGAGTTGTAGGGGATTTTCGAGATCATACGGACGTGATAGCCGGAGAATCCGTAGGTTCGTTTGTATAGTTTCCCGTCTTTTTCACGCAGTACGATCGAGAATGCCTTCTCTTCCTGGCCGGGAAGGGGCGTGGCTTCAATAGGATAGAATCCCTGGACATTGCGCTCGATATAGGCGGTCTCATAATGGTGGCGCTTGGTGCTCCAAACGAAGACGCGGAAGCTGTCAAATTCGAAAGGGTGCTGGCCGGCGGAGGAGGTGGTCCAGAGCCAATTATGTTTCGATTCTTTATCCTCTTTATCTTTCACTTCGCCAAGGGGAAGATAGGCGGTGATGCGATGGCCTTCGGCGTATTGGGCGACTTCGTCGGGAATGGACATGGTCAACATGCGGGCGAGCACCCAGCCGACTTTGCCGTCGCGGGTGCGGATCAGGTTCCAGTCGTCGAATTGGGGTGCGGAAGATGCTATCGGAGCTGGGTGGGCTGAGCCGGGAAGATTGGCAACGCGAGGCTTCGAGAGGTCCTGCCAATTGCGCGGGGGAGCGGGCGGAGTTGGCATGGGAGGAGCCTGGGCGGATCGGGCGTCCTTGGATTTGGGCTTCTTGGGGACGGAACGTTTTGCGGGTGTGGGCAGGTGGACGGTTTCGGGAGGGGCGGTGTGGGGCGCGAGACGGTGGCCGATGACTTCGACCGATTCGTTTTCGGCGATTTGGAAAAAGCTGGGGGATTGGCGCGCGGGGGCGCTGTGCATGTTGAGCGTGTCGAAGGGGGTCGCCTTTCCTTGCGAGGCGAGTTTGGAGGCGTCGTCGGCGAGGTGGCGCAGGTCGTCCATTTGCTGGTCGGTGAGGAGGAGATTGGAATCGGTCCAGCCTTCGATCCCCTGGGAGGTGCGGACTCTGATGAAGCGGCGGCGGAGTTCGATGACATCGAGTTTATCGCCATGCTTGACGGCGGCGACGGTGGCGGATTTGGAGGCGAGATCTTTTCTCAGATTGAGCGTCAAGGGTCCGACGTAGGCTATTCCGGAGGAGGGTTGTTGAGGGGGATGGGAGGTGCAGGCGGTTAGGGCTAGAAATAAAGCGATGGCTAGCCGATGCCCAATTCGTCGACTTGCTCTAAAGGCGAACCGCATTGGCGGCAGATCAGGGAGCCGCAGTCGCCGCAGGCCAGCGGGTCGCTGACGGGTTTTTGACAGCGGGGGCAATAGAACTCTGGGTTCGCGTGTTTTTCCATCGGTCACTGGAGTCTAAGTGCGTCCGATGCCGCGGCGGCCAGGCTTTCGCGGGCTTTCAGAAATATGTCGTACTGGCCCATCAGGTCGCGAAATACGGCGTCGCCGATCATGCGGTATCCGGGGCCGGTGAAATGCACGTAGTCGGCTTGCGCCATCCCGGCCAGGACCCATTCGCGCATGGCGCCTTTTCCACCCATTTTCGCGCGCAGGTCCCAGAAGGCGCAACCTGTCGCGGCGGCGGCCTGATGCTGTGCTTCGACGATCAGGTCGATGTTATCCATGGGAACCCAGCCCTTGGACCGGGTGCGGATATAGCGATCGGGCGGACCGATGATCAGAATCGTGGCGGTGGGCGCGGCTTTACGGAAGCGGCCGATCAGGTCTATGAAGGTATCGCGATAGGACTCGACGGTCCAATCCTTGCGTCCGGCCTCGTTAGTTCCGTAGGCGAGGACGATCAGCGCGGGATTGCGGCGCTCGATGTTAGAGCGAATGGTTTCGGGGTCCCAGGCGAGAGGCGTGGTCGCGGTGGCTCCGTTGATGCCGAGTTCTTCGTAGGTCACGCCGCGCGAATTTTCGGCGACCCATCCGAACAGGCGGACGGGAGCGCGGTCCAGCGTCTCGACTTCGAATTTGTGTTGGCCAGGAACGCCTTCGTAGTGGTAATAGCCGGGGGCCGGGACGCCTTCGGTGGAAATACGCTCGATCGGAGTGCCGTTGTCGTAGATCTGGATCGCGCCGCCGCCGGGCTGCTGGAGATAGAAAAGCTCGAACTGCTGCCCGTCGGCGAGCAGATAGACAGATTCGCGGGGAGAGCGGGTGGACATGCTGATGCCGCCGAGCCCGTAGATTCCGTCGCCCGGAGTTTTACCGACCAGTCCTTCGGTGTGCCAGCCTTTGGTCGATCCGCTGCGGACGTCGAAGCGGCGATAGCCGGCATAGGGGCGGCCGATGAGAGAATATCCGCTGCCTCCGTCGCCGAATTTTTCCTGGAAACGATTTCGGATGTCGGCTGTCCATTCATCAGCGGCAGTGTGCGAATCGCCGTATTGAAGGATGCGAAGGGGACCCGGGATATCGCCCTTCTGATGCCGGTAGAGCTGCTCGAAAAATGGAATTAGCGTGCCGGCGTTTTCAATCGGGAGGATCGCCGCGGTGGAGACTTTTTGAAAGACTCCCTCATTGGCTTCCATACGGGCAGCCGCGCTGACCCGGGGCGCGCGCGGGGGGACGCGTCGATGGACGGCGGTCACGACTTTCTTGGTTGCCGTTTTTACGGGAGTTTTTTTAATGCTGGCAGCGGTCTTGGGCACGGGCTTGCCGATGCTCGAGCGGTATTTTTTCTTTTTCAATACCGTGGAGGGCGCGGTGGTTTTCTTGGCGGGGGCGACCGTTGCGCCCAGACACACGCCTACGGCTAGGAGTGCGGCAAGTCCGACCCTGGGCAAAAACATCATTCTTTAGAGGCAGTCTGCACAGATGCCTTGTTTAATTGTCGCAGTTTATAGTCGTTATATCCATCGCGTAGGGCGCTATAGAGAAGTTCCCCTACGATCTTGGCTCCGGCTGGCATGGGATGAATGAAATCCGCGCCCACCAAACGAGGCTCGGATGAATACCAGCGGCCCATGGTGCCGGGGCCTCCCATGGCCTGAAATGTATTGAAAAAAGCCACGCCTGTTTCCTGTCCGATGCCGGCTTCGATTTTGACCAGGCTGGGCATGGCGGTGATGGTGTCGATTTTGCCGTCGTGTTTGCGCTCGCCGCGATCCATGGGACTCATCAGCAGCACGGAGGCGTCGGGAAGCGCGGCCTGCACGCGTTTTACGGCGCTTTTCACCTCCTGCCCCCAAGTGCCTTCGACGAAGCTCGGGTAGCCGCTCTCATTGGTGCCGTAATTGATGATCACCAGGTCGGGTTTGTAATGGCGCAGTTCCGCCGTCCAGTGTGGGCCGTTGAAAGATTTTGATAGCAGAGTAACGTTGGCGCCGTTGACGCCGAGGCTGTGATAGACGACGCCGGGTCCGGTGCGGCGAAAATTGATGCCGTAAAGGCGGACCGAACCGCGCGTGACGCGCACCGTGAACTTCTTCGCGCCATTGGGAATGTCGAACGGCGCGAATCCGGGCGTTTTCGAATCGGCCGCGGTTTCCACAGTGCCGAGCACGTTGCCGTCGGCTTCCACCGTAAAATCGCCGCCGTCAGGCTGAGAGAGATAGGCGATCTCGACGTTGTTGTGCGGGACCTTTAACGTGTAATGAGCGGTAGCGCCAGACGAACCCCGAAAGCTTGCGCCTCCGAGTCCATGCATGCCGTCTTTCACTTCGGTGGCTCCGGCAATATCGATACCCCAGCCGGAGCCTTCCATTTCCAGTCCGCGATGGTTGTACCAGGCCCAGGGGCGAGCGATGAGCGCGAAGCCGCTGCCGGCGTCTCCGAATTGCTTCTGTAAGGCGGCGCGAGCGTCGGCGGTGATCAGATCGCCGGTGGTGGGCGAATCACCGTAATGAAGGATGCGCGTGGTGCCGCCCTTGAGGAGCGCGGCGTAAAAGTGATCGAGCTCATGCGTGGGATCGATCAGATTTTTCGGCGCGGCGGCTTCGAGGTGGGCAGCGCGAAGCGCGGGATCCTTCGCTTCGGCTACCGCTTCCGTGGGCGGACCTTTAATAGGGAGATCGACTACCAGAGGGATGGTCGCCGGGTCGAAGGATTTATATTTTTGGAGCGCAGGGACGTACTGCGGCAACAGGAGGAGACCGATGAAGGTGAGTACCGCGAGTCCCGTCTTAATCGGCATGGCTTTATTAATTCTCTGGCTTAATGCGTTGTGGAAAACCGCAGGCGAAACCGCCTGCGCCACCACAGAATCAGGATACCGAAATCCGGTGGAGGACTTGCGCGAGCCGCCAGGCCGCGAAACGTGCGGGCAGTGGCCGCCGTCTAGCTCGATCGGTTCGACGCCGAGACGTTCGCGGGCCACGCGGCGGCTCCATAGCGGCTGATAGTTCGATCGGCGGTGCAGACAATGGAGGAGCACGGCACCGGCGGCCATCGATCGAGTGGGCAGATTTCGAGCATCGCCTGCCGGGCCATCACGAGGCGCCGGGTAGTCATCGCCCAACTAACGACTTGAGGCTCGCAATCGTGAAACAAAAATTCGCGATGCTGTCGTCTTCGATCGGATTCTTGCCGCGCCAGTCCGGATTCATCATGTCGGGTTCAGAGTGGACTTGGTCGACCAGGCTTTTTCCAATTTGTGGAATCACGGCCGCGAGGAAGACGATCCTTGCGACGCGGCGCTTCGCTGGGACGAGGGGAAGAAACAGGCCGCTGGCGGAATGCGCTTCGACGATCGCGGCGTCGTTGGCGACAGAATCGGCGATGCAACTTGCGTAAACGGTCGCGCTCGCATTGGGCTGATCAGTCGGGAGATCGACGAGTATAGTTTCGTGGCCTAATTTCTGTAGCTCGGGAACCAGCAGGTTCCACCCGGAAGGGTTTTGCGTCGATCCATGAACGAGGCAGAACAGACTCATGCAGCCTCCTCAAAACTTGTTATAGATGAATGGGGTCGCGCCGGTTTGCGCGACGTATTGCAAGCCGATCACCAGCAGCGCCAAGGCTGCGGCTTGTACGAAAAAAGGCGCGCGCGAATAGAGGCTGACGCTGAAGTCGTACCATTTCCTGGGGCAGTAATGCGCCAGAACTGCGATGGCCATAATGAGGCCTAACGCCGGGGAAATATTGAGCAGAGAAAAGCTGAGCGAGCCGATGCGCGAAAGGATGGCGTAGGCGTTTTCAAGGCTCGCGGCCCGAAAGAAAATCCAGGCGAAGCAGACGTATTGGATGGTCAGGAAAATATTGAAATACTTCCATGCGCCTTCCGCTTTCTTATTTCCACGCATGGTACGCCAGAAATGCTGGGCGGCCAATCCCAGACCGTGGATGGCTCCCCAGACCACGAAGGTCCAGCTTGCGCCGTGCCACAATCCTCCGATGACCATGGTGATGAACAGATTCCAATAAGTGAAAATTTTCCATTTGGAGCGCAGGCCGGGGAGCGAGAAGTAAAGATAATCGCGCAGCCAGTTCGAGAGAGTAATGTGCCAGCGGCGCCAGAAGTCGGCGATGTTTATGGCCGAGTAAGGAGCATTGAAATTCGGAGGCAGCTTGAGGCCGAGCAGTAGAGCGGAGCCGATGGCGATATCGGTGTAGCCGGAAAAATCGAAGTAAATTTGCAGCGCGTAGGCGTAGACGGCGATTAGAACCTCCGAGCCGGAATAGAGCGCCGGAAAATCGAATACGCGGTTGACCAGGTTGGCGCCTAAGAAGTCGGCGATGAGGAGTTTTTTCGTGAGTCCCATGCCGATCAGGAAGAGGGCGCGTCCACCGTCGGCCGACTCGAGCTTGTGGGGCTTTTCGAATTGGTCGAGGAGCGATGAGACACGTGTGATGGGACCGGCCAGGGTGGTGGGGAAAAACGAAACTGCGGCGAGGTAAGCGAGATAGCTCTTGGTGCCCTTGGCGTCGCGGCGATAGATGTCGATGGTGTAGGTCAGCGCTTGGAAGACGTAGAACGATAGGGTGATGGGGAGGGCCCAGTGCCACTCGGGAACTTCACGGCGCGTGGCACGGCTCCAGTTTTCCAGAATAAACGGCATGTACTTGAAGAACGCGAGCATGCCGAGGTTCATCAGAATGCTGAGGCCGACCAGGATGCGGCGGCCGATTTGGTTCTTCGAATATTGGAGGCCGAGGCCGAAGAAGTAGTCGCAAGTTCCCGCGGCGGGAATCAGCACGAGGTAGATCATGTCCCATTTGGCGTAGAAAAAATAGTTGGCAAATAGAAGGACGGCGAGGGCGAGGGATCGCACGCGGGACAGCGGCCAATAGAGGAAAAAGATCGCGGCCAGGAAGATGAAGTAGGTCGGCGAGGAGAGAAGCAATAACTAGAATACTAGCTAGAAGCGATCGTTCAAAAATATGCTACCGAGGCGATATGGCTCACGGATAGGTTTCGATTTTTCGCTTTACTCTCGGGGCTTGGACATAAGGACTCACCAGGCTTTCGTTGCCGTCCTTGTCGATGGCCTTCACGCCGAAGACCAGGTCGTCGATCGAGACGTCCGGGAGCGTATATTCGGTCACTTTGCCGACGAAGACCTCGTGATCCCAGTAAGGCGCCGTGGTGGATCGGTACATCACGACGTAACCAGCCAAGTCGGCTTCCGGATTTTCCTGCTTCCATTTCAACGCTGCGTCGTAGCGGGATTTGCCGCGCGTCAGAAAGAGGGTCGTGACTTTTTGGCCATTGCGTTCCGTGACTTCAGAAGTGATCGGGGGCTTCGGAGCCCACGCCAGAGATGCTGCGGCTGCGCCGTTCACTTTCGTTACTAATGTGATGTAGGGGACGGACGTGTTGGCGAACGTATCGGTCACCGTGTGCTGATTCGCGAAATTCTCTTCGGGCGAAGAGAGGCGGACGGCCGTGAAACCTTCCTGATTGAAGCCCGTATGATCGCCACCGCGGCCGAACCGATCTGCGCGGAAAACCGGATCGACGCGCATGGCGGGAAGATAACGCTCGCCGATATCCCTTATATAGCGGGCGAGCTCGCGCGAAGGCGAATCGTCGGGATCTTCGCTAAAGACACTGACGCGGCGATTGTCCATGCGGCCGGAGCCGGAGATATCGCTGCCGATGATGTCGTTGTTCAGCACGGCTTCGATTTTCTGATGCGCGGCTTGCGCTTTCTCGGCGTAAAGCGAGCTGCCGAGCAATCCTTCTTCTTCTCCGGCGAAGGTCACGAATACCAGCGTCTTTTCAAATTCGTAATGGCTGAGCACGCGGGCGAGTTCCATGACGCAGGCCGTGCCGCTGCCGTCGTCGGTGACGCCGGGGGCGTCCAGATCGGGATCGCGCATCGGAGGCGCTTCGCCTGGCGTGGGTGCAGCCGCGCCAGTAGGACGACCCATCACGATGGAGTCGTAATGGCCGCTGATGATGATGCGCTGCTCCTTGTTCGTAGTGCCGGGAAGAACCGCGACGACGTTATAGAGATCCACGTCGCGAGGCACACGCGAGGCGCGTCCTTCGATTTTCTTAAGCCGGTATTGATCGAAACTCACTTCAAGCTTCGGACTATAGCTGCGGAACTGCTCGTAGATCCATTTGCGGGCCGCGCCGACGCCTCGTGTGGGATTATCCTGCGTCGATAGTATGTTGCGGGTGCCGAAGGATTCCAGCTTCTGGAGAATTTCGGTGATATTCTTCTCGGAAACCTCCGAGACGATCTTCTCCACCTGAGGATTCGGCATCTTGTACTGAGCCGGGAGGGCGGCGGCCGTCAGGAAAACCAAGGCGAAAGCGCGTTGCATATCGTTGATGATTAAGGACGCTCGTGCCGCGAGAAAGGTAACCGGGAGCTACTTTGCGCCGTAGGTTTTGGTGTATTTGTTACGCGAATTGTACACGATAAACGATCCATCTTCGTGGGCGGTGACTTTGAGATACTTGCCTTCGCACTTTTCGTCGATGTTGGCGATAAAGGTGTCGGCCGAATTGCCGTCCTTGCCGCCAGCCAGTGCGAAATGGAGCTCCCACAGGTCTTCGAGGCCTTTCATTCCTTCCCACATTTGGTACGCCTCCGGGTTGCCGCCCTTCTTCGGGCCATTGTTCATGATGACCACGCGCGGAGCCATCGCATAATCGGACTTCGGCGAAACGTGGGTGCCGTGATGAGGCGTCAGTAGCAGATCCAGCTTGCCGACGCGGTTTTCAGGGCAGAGGAGAGCAAGTTCCTCGTTCCAGATGATATCGCCGAGGTCGGCGAAGCGAAACTTTCCGAACTCGACGACCAGGCCGCCGGATTGGGGATTCTCGCCCGCTTCGCCATCTTTCGGAGCGAGACCCGCGCAGAAAGGATTCGGCTGGCCCCCGCTGTGAAGCGGGGTCTCAATATGCTTCTGTGCGGCGACCACCACGGTGATGTCGAGATCCTTGATGGGGATCTTATCGCCCGGCTTGTAGACGAAATGCGGAGAATTGCCCCTCGCCTTATCGTAGTCCTGCGAGTTCGCTTTCTCGTCGGTGACCTTGGGTCCGTGATCGTAGAACGATTCTACCGGCAACACTTCGAGAAGATTCTTAACGCCGCCGGCGTGGTCCGCGTGATAATGCGTCAGGAACAATACGTTGATTCTTTTGACGTGTGCGAGCTTGGCCGCCTCCGCGATCCGGTTGGCGTCGCGTCCGCCGAAACCGGTGTACCCTGTGTCGATCAGGATCGCTTGGCCGGAGGGGGAAGCGACTAAGGTGGCTTGCCCACCTTCGGTGTCGATGAAGAAAATTTCCAGGTTTTTCGCGGCCTGCGCAGCGGCTGCGAACAGGAGAAAGAAGATTAATGCGCGCACGTGAACGATCCTAACATGCGTCGGGAACCTTGAGTGTTACAGTATCGTATTACATACCAGCAATGGCTTTTTGCGTACAATGCGGGAACAAGGTGGCCGATGCGGATCAGTTTTGCGCCAAATGCGGCGCCCGGCAAAAGGTCGCAACCGGAAAGTTCTCGGCTGGACCCCAAGCCGATCCGTTTTCCGGGATCAGCGGCAAGAACGCTTCCCTGCTGTGCTACATTCCCTGGGTCGGATGGATCGCCGCGATCATAGTACTAGCCAGTCATCGGTTCCGTACTGATGCACAGGTCCGCTTCCACGCTTTTCAGGGGCTTTACATTTTTGTGGCCTGGTTGATGGTTGAATGGGTGGTTTCGCCCTTTCTTTTCGCATCCGGCTTCCTGATTGGGTTGCCTTTCCATCGCGCGGGAGCGAGCCTTCTCCAACTCGCCGTGTTCGTGGCCTGGATTTTCATGCTGATCAAGGTGAGCCAGCACGAAAATTACAAATTGCCGATTATCGGCGATTTGGCGGAGCGGTCAGTGAGCGAACAGCGATCCTGAGGCTGCGATAAGGCGAGGAAACTAAAGTCTGTGCCACTATGCAGCCAGAGGTTGCACCGGCTTTACAGAGATTGCTGAAAAAGATCCGGCAGATCGCTTCCTGCGCATTAAACGAAAAATTCAACCGAGCCGCGACCACAGGGAGCGATCTCTTCGATTGTTGGCACAGGCTTCAGCCTGCGGTTTTTCACTGGCTCAACTCGTGACACTTGTTACAAGCAATCGTGGCCTTCCGAGCCTTATGGCAATCCACGCACGCCCCCATTTTCATCGGCAACACCGGCTTCATCGTCGCCTGCTTCCAAACATCTCCGTGGCAGTTTTCGCAGCCGACCTTCGCGGCCGCGTGCTTCGCATGACTGAAAAATACAAAATCGGGCAGCACATAAACGGGTTTCGCAGGAGTCACCTTCGCGTCCGAGGCCAGATCCATTGTGGTGTGACAAGTCTTGCATTTCAAGGCGGCCGGGAACGTCGCGCGCTCGGCCGTTTCGGCAGTGGTATGGCAGTAAACGCACTTCAACTTCAGCGCGGCGTGCCGCGGATGGAACTCGATCTGCTCGCCCCGCAGCGCTAAGGCAACGAAAAAGCTACCAGCGAATCGGAGTACTTGTTGTCGTACTTGTTGCCGCCTCCCGCGGCGATCACCACGTATTGCTTTTTTGTCTTCTTGCCCAGGAACGTCATCGGAGTGGCCAGCGCACTCGCCGGTAAGCGAGTCACCCACAACTCCGCGCCTGAATCCTTGTCGAACGCCCGGAACCGCGCGTCATCCGTCGCGCCGATGAAAATCAATCCGCCGGCCGTGACGATGGACCCTCCGATATTCGGCGCGCCCGTCGGAGGTACGCCTTTCTCGACCAGCGCATCGACGACGCCCAGTACGGAGCGCCAGCGGAACACTCCTCGATCGAGATCGATGGCGGTCAACGATCCCCACGGAGGCGCCTGGCAAGGATACAAATTCGGATCCCAGAACCGTGAGTTGGGGGTGCCGGAACCCTGCGGCCGATAAGGGATCTTCGAACCCTCCGGCCGTTTCTCCATGTGATAAAGCATGCCGACGTCCATGGAATTTACGTACAGCGTGTGCGTTTCCGGATCGTATGAGGAGCCTCCCCAATTGGCGCCGCCGTTGGTTCCGGGGAATAACACCGTTGGTTTGAAGCCGATGGGCGTAAAAATCTCTCCGAACACGGCGCCTTCAATCAGCTTCTCGCAATAGGCGTGCGACTCCGGCGAGACGTTCGCCAGTTCTTCCGGACGCATGCTCTGGCGCGCATAAGGCGGCGGCGCGACCGGCTTCGGTTGTGTGGGCCACGCCTGCTCTCCGGGAATTTCGCTCTTTGGAACCGGAACCTCTTGTATGTCATACAGAGGTTTGCCGGTCACACGATCGAAGATAAAAGTAAATCCGGTCTTCGTGACTTGCGCAACCGCCGGAATGTCCTTGCCATCATGCCGGACAGTAACAAGATTCGGTTGCGCCGGCAGATCGTAATCCCAAAGATCGTGATGAATCGTCTGAAAATGCCACAACCGCTTGCCAGTCGCCGCATCGAGCGCAACCAGCGAGTCTCCGAACAATCCCGCGCCCTTCCGATCGCCTCCGTAAAAATCGGTGGCGGGCGAAGTGAGTGGAAGGAACACGATGCCCCGCGCGATATCGATACTGAGCAAGGACCACGGATTCACGGCGGCTCGATCCTTCCACGACTCGCCTTCCCACGTGTCATTGCCGTACTCACCCTTCTGCGCGACGGTGTGAAACACCCAGGCTTGTTTGCCCGTGCGCACGTCGAAGGCGCGAACATCGCCGAACGGACCCTGCGGCTCGCCGTCCGCCGTCAGTGAACCGCAGATCACCAGATTTTTGTAAACGGCCGGCGGCGAAGTCATGCCATAGCCGCGATCGGGAAACTTATCAGCAACTCCTTTCCGCAAGTCGACCCAACCGGCGTTGCCGAAACTATCGTCCTGCTTGCCGTTCGATGCGTCGACGGAATAAAGCCGTCCGTCCAGCGTCCCAAGTAGAATGCGCTTCGTTGTCCCATCGGTCCAGAACGCGGCGCCGCGGTTGATGAACAGATTATAAGCGCGAGCCTTGTCCAGCTTCGGATCGAACGTCCACAGTTCCTTGCCCGTTTCCGGATCGAGCGCGATCAGACGGCTGAATGGAGTCGTAAAATACATCACTCCGTCGACCATCAGGGGCGTGGCCTCGAAAGCGCTGCGCGTAGTCAGCGTGCGGCCGTCGCTCACGTCGCCGGTGTGATAAGTCCAGGCGACCTTCAGGCGCGTGACATTACTGCGATTGATGTCTTTTAGCGGCGAATACTTGTTACCGCCAGGATCGCCGGACGTCGCGGGCCACTCTTGTGCCGTCAGCCGCGATGCAAGAATGGCGAATGCGAGCAATCCTTTACGCACGATATTTCTGAGTCTATACCGTTCGCAAAGATGGCACACGCTTTAGAAGTCGACGAAAAACAACTGCAAGAGAGGCTCCCTGTGGTCGCGGCTCGGTAAGGTGAGGTTCAGACCTTCGCCGGGACCAATACGGGCGCGGTTGCCAGCAACTGATCCTCAAACGCGTAATCCGGCTTCGGAAACGTGTTGTGCCGCAGATACCACTTATATGTCTCTTTCAGGCCAGCGGCAAAATCTGTGGGTTTGAACTTCAGCACCCGCTGCGCCTTCGCAGTGACCTGCGTGATCGGCGGAACATCCACGTAATTTCCGAAGTACAGCTTCGGACCCATCGGATGCCCACCGGCCCGCAAAATATATTCGCGAGGGATGCGAACAAACTTCACCGGCTTTTTGCAAACCTTGGCGAACGCCTCCACCACCTCCGCCTGCGATAGAGGACGCGCATTCGCAATGTTGAACGCATGTCCGATCGCGGCCGGTTCGTCCATCACTTTGATGCACGCCTTCACCAGATCCTTCACGTAAATGAACTGCGCGAGCCTCCGCCCGTCGCCGGGAAGGATGATCGGGCGGTTGCCGCGCAGGCGATCCCAGAAAAACGCTTCGCGATAAAGATTGTTGCCCGGGCCATACACGAATGGAGGACGCAGCGTCACCACCGGCAGCCCGATTCGCTGATGCAAACGGAACAGAGCGCGTTCGCTCATCGCTTTGTTGCGCGTATAAAGCTCCGGCGCATCGTCCGGAGCCAGCGCATCGCCTTCATGATGATTCAAGCCATCGCCATACGCCGCGACGCTCGACATGAAAATATAACGCTGCAATCCGCCGCCGCCCAGCGCCCGCACCGAAGATTCCACATGGCCCGCGGTCGTCCCGCGTTCCCAGTCGTAGACATTATCGAAGACAATGTCGAACTTCTTCCCCGCGAGCGCGGCCTTCATCGCTTGACCGTCGTTGCGGTCCGCAACGATATTCTTCACCCGCCGGCCCAGATCGTGCCGTGGACGGCGATGGAGCACCGTTACGGAATGATCCGCCTTCAAAAGCTCGCCCACCAGCATCCTGCCGATGAACCGTGTTCCACCAATGACAAGGCAATTCATGCGCGAGTCGTCGAATCAATTTCGGGGATCAGTCGTAATACTCCTGGCCCAAGTGAGTGATTAAATCCTCGCCGCGCATCCACCGGAGAGTATTCTTCAGCTTCATGAGCTGAATGAAGATATCGTGCTCCGGATACAGGCTCGGCGCGTGCATCGGCGCTTTGAAGTAGAACGACAGCCATTCCTGAATGCCGCGCATGCCGGAACGCTGCGCCAGATCCATGAACAGCACCAGGTCCAGCACCAGCGGGGCCGCTAAAATAGAATCGCGGCACAGAAAATCGATCTTGATCTGCATCGGATAGCCCAGCCATCCGAAAATATCGATGTTATCCCAACCCTCTTTCGCGTCGCCGCGCGGAGGATAGTAGTTGATGCGCACCGCGTGGTAAAAATCCTTGTACAACTCCGGATGCAGCTTCGGCTGCAGGATCTGGTCCAGCACGCTGAGCTTGGTTTCTTCCTTGCTCTTGAACGACCCCGGATCTTCCAGCACCTCGCCGTCGCGATTGCCCAGAATATTTGTCGAGAACCACCCGCTCAGCCCCAGCATGCGAGCCTTTAGCCCCGGAGCGATCAGCGTCTTCATGAACGTCTGCCCGGTCTTAAAATCTTTCCCGCACACCGGAATATTGCGTTCGCGCGCCAGTTCCAGCATCGCGGGCATATCTGTGGTTAAGTTCGGTGCTCCATTCGCGAACGGAATCCCGCTCTTCAATGCCGCATAGGCATAAATCTGACTGGGCGCGATGTCCGGATCGTTCTTCATCAATCCGCACTCGAAATCCTTCAGCGTCTGATGCACCGCGCCGGGTTTATGGAACACTTCGGTCGACGCGCACCAGATCATCACCGATCGGGAAACCCCATTCGCTTCCTGAAACTGCCGGATGTCTTCCATCAACATCTCGGCCTTATCCATTTTCGAGCCGGTATCTTTAACGTTCGGACCGTTGATGCGCTTCACGTACTCGTGATCGAACACCGCCTTCATCGGCTTGATCGCCGAAAGCGGTTCCTTCAGTTTTTCGAGCTGCGGAGCGTCCAGCACCCGCGCATTCGCTGCCGCCTCGTACGCGCTGTCTTCGAAAATATCCCAGCCGCCGAAAACCAGGTCGTTCAATCCCGCCAATGGAACAAAATCCTTGATCATCGGCGTGCGATTATCGGTGCGCTTGCCAAGCCTGATCGTCGCGAGCTGCGTCAGCGATCCCACCGGCACAGCCATACCGCGCTTGATCGCCTCGACGCCCGCCATGAACGTCGTTGAAACCGCGCCAATTCCGGGAATCAATACGCCAAGTTTGCCATCCGCAGGCGCAATCTTGACGTTGTCATTAAGGGACAAATCGTTGAACTCCTTAAGAAGTGAACCCGCCGCCGAGCGTGACATTTACTAGGCGCGGGATTGCTTAAGATATACTAACATTTTATGCCCAATCGCGCGACTGCCGCGGTCGTTTCTGTCGCCATTTCCGCGATTGTAGTCGACGACGAAAAACTCGCCTCCGACGAGCTCGCCTATCAATTAAAAGAGTTTTCCGACGTCGAAATCGTGGCGACCGCCTCTAACGGTCTCGAAGCCGTCCAACTGATCCTGGACCTCGAGCCCGACCTGGTTTTCCTCGACATGCAAATGCCCGGACTCGACGGCATGGGCGTCATTCGCAAGCTTCATGAGAAGGAAATCCCCTTGCCCTACTTCGTCATGGCCACCGCCTACGATCAGTACGCGGTCGAAGCCTTCAAGTGGGAAGCGCTCGACTACATTTTGAAACCGGTCGAAAAAGACCGGCTTGCCCAAGCCATCGACAGGGCGCGCAAGGGCATCGCCGAAAAGCAGAAAGTCGCACCGGCGGAGCTGCCTCCTCCGAAGCCTTCCCTCCAGCGCACCAAGCTGCTGGTCAAGAATAATCAGCGCAATTTTATCGTCGACGCGCAGGATGTCGTGTACGCCACCATCGAAGACGGCTTGATCACCGTGGTTGCCTCCTCTTTAGAAGGCCAGTCGAATTACCGGACCATTGAGGAGCTGCAATCGAACCTCGATCCCGACATGTTCTGGCGCGTCCACCGCTCCTACCTCGTCAACATCCATCGCATCAAAGAGGTTATCCCCTGGTTCAAATCCAGCTTCCAGCTCCGCATGGACGATAAGAAACAAACCGAGATCCCCGTTAGCCGCGTCCAAACGAAACGCCTGCGGGCCCTGTTAAAACTGTGACCTTCGGCACTCTGAAAGCGTCTTACCACCATGGCCCTCGATTCGAATCTGGTTCTTGACGAAGAAACAACCGCCGGGAACTACTTCGTCTCGAATTATCCTCCCTATTCCTTTTGGAGCGAGGCCAATATAGCCGACGCGCACTCCGCCATCGATCGTCCACCAGCTCCCGGTACGCCGCTTGGCGTATATCTGCACATCCCTTTCTGCCGCAAACGGTGCACTTTTTGCTATTTCAAGGTCTACACCGATAAAAACGCGTCCGAAATTGAAGGCTATATGGACGCCGCGATGAAGGAGCTCGAAATTTATTCGAGAAAGGCCTTTATCGGCGGCCGTAAACCGAAATTCATCTATTTCGGCGGAGGCACTCCATCCTATATATCGTCGAAGCAGCTCGCCGCCACGGTCGACGCGATGAAGCGCGCTCTCCCTTGGGACGAAGTCGAGGAAGTCGCGTTCGAATGCGAACCCGGCACGCTCACCGAGGGCAAACTTCAAACGATTAAGGAGCAGGGCGTCACGCGCCTGAGCCTCGGTATCGAAAATTTCGACGACCACATCTTAGAAATCAACGGCCGCGCGCATCGCTCGAAGGAAGTCGCGCGTTCCTACGATTTCGCCCGCTCCATCGGCTTCCCGCAGATCAATATCGATCTCATCGCCGGGATGATGGGCGAAACCGAAGCGAATTGGCAGGATTGCATCCAAAAAACCATCGCCTTGCAACCCGATTCCGTCACCATCTATCAGATGGAGGTCCCCTACAACACCGGAATTTTCAAGGAAATGAAAATCCTCGGCCAAACCACCGCACCGGTCGCCGATTGGAAGACGAAACGCCGTTGGGTCAAGGAAGCGTTCGCAGCCCTCGAACAATCCGGATACTCCATCGCCAGCGCCTACACCGCCGTCAAGAAAACTTCCAAAGCGAAATTCCTCTATCGCGACCTCCTCTGGGCTGGAGCCGACCTTATCGGAGCAGGCGTCGCCTCCTTCTCGCACGTCGGCGGCACGCACTTCCAGAATCAGCATGATTGGGAACCATATCTCGCCGCCATCAATCGCGGCGAACTGCCCATCTATCGCGCCCTAACGCCAAATCCGGAAGAGCGCATGATCCGCGAGTTCGTTCTGCAAATGAAGCTCGGCCATGTCGAGAGCGCGTACTTCCAAAAGAAATTCGGCGTCGACGTCGAGAGCCGCTTCCACGAACCCCTGCAAAACTTAAAAGACCGCGGCCTGCTCGCGACGGACCAAGGCACGCTGCTTCTCCATCGCGACGGGCTGCTCCAGGTCGACCGGCTGCTACACGACTTCTTCTTGCCTCAGCACCGGACGGCCCGCTATGCCTGAACTGATCGATACCACGTTAGACCTTCTTTATCCGCTTAACGAATTTTATGAGGAAGCGGGTCTCGCGCTTCCCTCCGCCACGCGCATCAATGGCCGCGAAATGCCGGAGCCGTATCGCCGACTCCTGGTCCACGACCGCGATATGACGCCAACGCTTGAAGCCGCTTATGATCGAAAAATGAATCTGCGTGTGCTGAAATATGCACTCGACCAGGAAGTCTTCTCGCGGCAGATCCTCCTCATCCCGGAAGGCTGCGATTCGCCCGTGGTCTTCGGCGCGATCAAAATCTTTCTCGACGAATTCCCCACCGCCGCGCGCGATCTCGTCCTCGAACGCAAATTGCCTCTGGGCACGATTCTCGAGTCGCAGGCCATCAAACATTTCAGCCGTCCCGACGCGTTTTTCGAGGTCGACGCCGATTCCTCCATGTGCCTCGCGCTTGCAATCACCGGCCCCGTGAAGCTGTACGGCCGCCGCAACGTTCTCGGCAACAGCACCGGACGGAAATTGGCGCAGGTTCTGGAAATCCTTCCCCCCGCAAAAGGTCATCATGAATAATTACGACGCAATCGTCATCGGAGGCGGACCCGCCGGCTCTACCGCTGCGGCCACGCTGGCCCTCAAAGGACGCAAGGTCGTCCTGCTCGAAAAAGAAAAGTTCCCGCGCTATCACATCGGCGAATCGCTGCTGCCCTATAGCTACTTCATCATGGAGCGCATCGGCGTGCTCGACAAGATGAAGAACTCGTCCTTCACGAAAAAATACAGCGTCCAGTTCATCAGCCAGGATGGCCGCGCCTCTGTCCCGTTCTATTTCCATACGCACCTGAAACACGATGCCGCGCAAACCTGGCAGGTCCTGCGTAGCGAGTTCGATCAGCTCTTGCTCGACAACGCCCGCGAAAAAGGCGCAGTCGTTCACGAAGAGACCACCGTCCGCGAAGGAATCTGGGAAAACGGAGGCGTCGTGGGAGTGAAGGCTGTCTCCAAAGATGGTTTGACCCACGAATTCCGCGCCCCCATCACCATCGACGCCACAGGACGCGACGCATTCTTCATCTCCCGCGGAGGCTGGAAAATTCGCGACCCGTATCTGGACAAGATCGCCGTCTGGACCTATTACAAAGGCGCGAAGCGCGATACCGGCTATGACGAAGGAGCCACTACCGTCGCTTACGTTCCCGATAAAGGCTGGTTCTGGTATATCCCTCAAGCCAACGATATGGTCAGCGTCGGCGTAGTCGCCGAAAAAGACTATCTCTACAAAACCTCGAAGGATCTCAAGGAAATCTTCGACCAGCAGGTCGAGCAGAACGTCTGGATCAAGGACCATCTCGCCGTCGGCCAGCAGACCGGACCTTATCGCGTCACCGGCGAATATTCCTATCGTTCCCGCCATTGCGGAGCCAAAGGCCTGATCCTCACTGGCGACGCGTTCGCGTTCCTCGATCCCGTCTTCTCATCGGGCGTATTCCTCGCGCTCTACAGCGGAGAAATGGGGGCCAACTTCGCCGACGCCTGCCTCACCGATCGGGACTACTCGGCCGAACGTTTCGTCAAATACGGAACCGACCTCTGCAAAAGCATCGAATCGATGCGCGCTTTGGTCTACGCCTTCTACGATCACAGCTTCAGTTTCCGCGAATACTTGAAAGAGTTCCCCGCCATGAAAGGCGACGTAACCGACTGTCTGATCGGCAACCTGACCTACGACTTCAAACCGATGTACGAGGGAATGAAAAAACACGCCAATCTCCCCGATCCCCTGACACACGGCGCCCCTCTTCTCGAACACCAGCCCGCGTCCGTCGCAGGAAGTTAATAAAATGTCGCGGAAAAAGGGGACTGACCACTCTGTTCCCAGGTCACCCGCAGTTTTTCCGCTCGCCTTAAGGGCCGTGGACAGAGGGGTCTGTCCCCTTTTTCCGCTTTCCAAATGAAAACCCTCCTAGACCAAATCCTCCCCGCCAACAAATTCTACGCCCGTAAACTCGACAAAACCTCCTTAACCGAGCTCTTCACCACCAAACAAGAACTAATCGACGACCAGGCGCAAAACCCTCCCTACGGCACCAATCTAACCTTCCCCCTCGACCGCTACACCCGCTTCTGCCAAACCAGCGGAACCTCCGGCCATCCCCTCCTCTGGCTCGACACCAACGAAAGCTGGAACTGGATGCTCGGCAACTGGGACCGCGTCTATCAAGCGGCAAATGTCACCCCGAAGGATCACATCTTTTTCGCCTTCTCCTTCGGACCCTTCCTCGGATTCTGGACCGCCTTCGAAGCCGCCACCCGCATGGGCGCCCTCGCCATCCCCGGAGGAGGCATGCGCAGTTCCCTCCGCCTGCGCACCATCCTCGATACCCGCGCAACCGTCCTCTGCTGCACGCCCACCTACGCGATCCGCCTCGCCGAAGCTGCCGTGGAAGAAAAACTCGATCTCGAAACTTCGAACGTCCGCCGCATCATCGTAGCCGGTGAGCCCGGAGGCAGCATCCCTTCCACCCGTGCCCACATCGAAAAGCTCTGGCCCGGCGCCAAAGTGATCGACCATCACGGCATGACCGAAACCGGCCCGGTCAGCTACGGCTGCCCCGAACGTCCCGGCACCCTGCATGTCATCGAATCTTCCTACATCGCCGAAGTCATCGATAATGAGCTGATCCTCACCAACCTCGGCCGCCTCGGCTCTCCGCTAATTCGCTATCGCACCGGCGATCTCGTAAAAGCCGTTCGCGGAACCTGCGCCTGCGGCTCGACCGACCTCGCCCTCGAAGGCGGTATTCTCGGCCGCACCGACGACATGGTCGTCGTCCGCGGGGTCAACATCTATCCCACCGCCATCGAAGAAGTTCTCCGCTCCGAAGGCGTGACCGAATACCGAGTGGAAGTCCGCACGGAACGCGCGCTAACAGAACTCAGCATCCAAGTCGAAAGCCCAATTCCAACCCATCACCTGGAAGCCGCGCTAACCAACGCATTCTCCCTCCGCATCCCCGTCTCCACCGTACCCGACGGCTCTCTCCCGCGTTATGAAGCCAAATCAAAGCGCTGGATTCGTCTTTAAATCTGAGACTTACCGTTTTCACCCAGCTCAGCCCCAAAAAACCTCGCGTAATCTCGAATCAGAAAGGAGTCCAGGCGCTCTTCCAACGGAGAGCGGGATCGACCAGTAGGGGAAATGCTAGCAACCTCGTCGATACGGGTCTGTGTGCGTTGGATTGCCGCCAGTCAATGTCTGGCCCCAGCTCGTTGCGGGTTACGAAGCGAGCTTCTCCGCTGTGGGAACAGAAACTAGCAGCTAAAGGGAGCGCTCCCGATACTAAGTTCTTTGAAAATCGAATAGTTTCCCGATGTGGGGCGGCGCCATGCCCTGCCAAGCTATCATCGAATGACGAATGAATCGCGAATATCACAAGTGGTACAGCCCCAGCCTCGGCCGCGATATGGAGTTACTGGTCTTCGGCCACGCCGGACTGCCCGTCATGGTATTTCCCACCTCGATGGGACGCTTTTTCGACTACGAGAACCGCAACATGATCGGCATCATCGGCGATCAGTATGAACACGGCCAGATGCAAGCCTTCTGCGTCGATTCCGTCGATGCGGAGAGCTGGTACAACAAGTCCGTCCATCCCGCCTTGCGGGCCCTGCGTCACGTCCAATATGACAACTATTTGCTGAATGAAGTAGTCCCATTCGTCCGCTCCCGCAACGCGTCACCGGAGCTCGCCGTCACCGGGTGCAGCTTCGGCGGCTACCATTCCGTGAATTTTGCCCTGAAGCACCCCCAACTGGTAACCCAATGCATCAGCATGGGCGGAGCGTTCGACATCCATCAGTTCCTCGACGGCTATTACGACGACAATTGCTATTTCAACTGCCCTCCCGATTTCCTGCCCAACCTCAACGACCCGGCTGTGAACCGTATGAAGATCGTTCTCGCCACCGGGGAGAACGATATCTGCCGTTCGGAGAATGAGCGCCTCGCGGGCATCATGACAGCGAAGGGAATCCCGCACATCTTAGACATCTGGGGTAACGGCGCAGATCACGATTGGCCTGTGTGGCTCCAAATGGTCGTAAAATTCCTCTAAACTAAGTAAGCTATGCAATGCCCTGTCTGCGCGGCTCTGAATCGGGAACACAATCAGGAATGCGAAGCCGAGGCGAACGCAACCATCAAGCAGCGATTCGAGTTAATTGGTTGGCGTCACACCGATACTTCGAGCAAGGACCAGCTCGATCAGGAAGTGCTCCGCAGCCGCAAACGCCAGGCGCATATCGCCTTTGAGCTCCACCAGCATCGAACCGAGCAGCATCCAGTCCCCGCGATCGCGAAAGCCGCCACCCGCTAGCCGGATGCAGGATAGTTGAAGAAAAGCTGATTGCCGTCGGGATCATCGATCACCAGGAGGCGGTAGCCCCATGAACCCTCCTTGACCGCAACGCCTTTGGCCTCCAGCTCCGCGCGCAACGCGTCCAACGCGGCAATCTGGGCCTCTCGATCGAGGTTCACGGAAATGAACATCAGCCCCTTGCCAACCTTCTCCGGCCATGTGTCCGCCAGGATAAGTGCGCAGCCCTCCCGTTCCACCTGTGCGACGTATACTCGGCCGTCCTCGTCGTAGCGCCAGGGACTCGTGAGGCCGAGCTGGTCAACGTAAAAACGGAGCGAGGCCTCAACGTCCCTCACGTGTAGGACCGCACGCGCGAACCAGTCTGTCATAGGCTAGATTTCCTGTCTCCCTGAGAATAAAAATACACCCCCGCCGCCCCGCTCGAAACCAGAGAAATCGCGGCCAGCACCAGGAATGTCCCTCGCCATCCCCAGCTCACCGTAACATTCGCCATGCTGCTCCCCGCCATAACGCCTCCCAGGTAGCTCAACCCGTCGATCCATCCTGAAGCCGTCGCGCTCCCCTGCTTCCCTCCGAAGTCCAACGAAATCGCCCCTGCGAAATATGAATAAGGTCCCAGCATCAGAAACGCGACCAGTGCAACCATCCACACCCGCAGATCCGCCGACCCCCCGGTGCTCAACATCGCCAGTTCGACCAACACGCCGCTCGTAAGCAGCAGCCCGACAAGGATAATCAGCGCCCGCCCTTTCGGCCCCAGCCGGTCGCTCAGAAATCCCGCCAGTACCACCGACAGTCCGCCAAACAAAGGAAACAGAGCGCTTTTCTGCGCGGCATCGGCGTTGGTCAGACCAAGAGCCTGCGTGAAGTAAGCAGGCGTCCACAAATTAAAAGTCTCCCGCATCAGCGTAACTCCCACCGAGATCAGGCAAACCAGCCAGAACATAGGACTCGCCGCGAACGTCTTCAACAGCGCGCGCAAATCCTTCGGACGCGGCGCATCGCCCTCAGCATGAAACAAATTAAGAGGATTCGCGTCGGGCTCTTCCAAGCCTCTGCTCTGCGGAGTTTCCCGCAAGAAGACAAAATTCAGGATCCACAAGACACCCAGAACACCAGCCGCTGCGAAAAAAACTCCTCGCCATCCCAGCCCATGCCCGATCAGCACCGACATGAACTGCCGCGCCGCCGCATCGCCAAACAGATAGCTCAAGCTGATCAACCCCATCACGGTTCCATACGTGGAGTATGAAAACCACCGCGACGAAATCTTGACCATCCCCGCCCAGCCCAGGGATTGCACCAGCCGGTTGCCGAACCACGCCAAAGTGAAGATCGGCATTCCTCCGCCCAACGCGAAAATCACCGTGAATAAAATCGACCCGCCCATCCCATAAAGAAAATTCCGCCGCCCTCCCAGAAAATCCGCAATCCAGCCGCTGGGAAATTTGCCCAGCGCATACGCCAGCACTCCCCAGGACGCGATCGCACCAAGCTGTACTGTCGCGACATTCGCGGGGATTCCTCGCGCCCCCATCTCCTGAATCAGCATCGGCACCGCGACGGAAAAATTCGACCGGCACAGATAGTAGCCCGCATACCCGGCAATCAGCAGCACCAATGTGACGCTTCGCCAAAAGAAGGACCTGTTCACTGCGGGTCGTCCAAAGCGAAAATAACTCCCCGAAGTTTCACGCGCTACTCCAACCCGGCCCGCGCCGCCGTCCGCTCCGCCAGCCCAAAAGACAGGGTCATCCCCGACCCTCCCGTCGCCGTCACGATGCTCACTCCCCTCGAAGGCTCCGCCTCGAAAACCGAACGGCTAGGATGCAATGAATAAACACCGTGCCACCGCTGGACAATCCGAGGATCCGGCAAACGAAGAAATGTCTCAGCCTCCCGCAAAATCAAATCGTCGATCTCCGCCTTGTCGAAAATGTCCACTGCCGGACCGTACTCGTGCGAATCGCCCAAGGTAATCGCTCCATCCACCGTCTGCGATGCCAGAACATGGATGCCCCAGCAGTCATACTCCGGTTTCTCCCGCGCGATCCTCTCCCGCAATCGCGGGAGCGTCGAGCAAATCTGAAACGACTTATGAAACCGCAAGGTAAGCCCCGCCGCCAATGCCGGACCCAACTGCCATCCTCCGGGCTGCGGGGCCGTCCGCATCATTTGCAGTTTGCAGCGCGTCAGGCCGCTTCCTGCGAATACATCCGGAAACAGGGTCTCGAAATCGTCGCCGCCGCAGACGATCGCCGCATCCACATTCCACTCCCCCGTCGCGGTCTCCACCACCGGCAAAACAATTCTCCGCACCGGGGTGCCGAAGTGGATCTCCACGCCCATCGATTGCAGATATTCGGACAACCCGGCGACCACTCGCCGCGGATCGACCGTCAACTCCGTAGCGCTCCAGATCCCGCCCAGCAGTCCTTGGGCATAGACGGCTTGCGATTTCTCCAGCAAACTCGCCGGCTCCAGCCATTCGCACGCATAACCTGCCGCCGGTCCGATCTCGGCAAACTCCCGCAGCACGTCCGCTTCGTCATCGTGATAAGCGACGTGAAGGGAGCCGGTATTGAGAAACGGCAGCCTCGCTTCGGCCAATGCTTCGAGCCAGATCTCCCGGCTGCGCAGCGCGATCGAATGCATTTCGCCCGCGGGCTGACCTACCGGCCAGATCATCCCGAAGTTTCGAATGGATGCGCCGGAAGCCTGGACGCCCCTCTCGAACAGCGTCACCTTGTATCCCCGCCGAAACAACACATATGCGTGAGCGAGTCCCAGAATCCCACCGCCAACCACGGCAACCCGCGCTTTTGAGGCCATTGGTTTGTCCATTATCGTAAACTCGGCGTATGACCGTGAGCGACGAGGTTGTGGATCTCTTTCAGCGGCGCGGCCGCGAAGCCTATTTCGGCGAAAGCGTCTCCATTCTGGAGCATTCCCTGCAAGCCGCCTGGTTCGCCCGGGAATCCGGCGCCCAACCGCATCTGGTGGTCGCTGCGCTTCTCCACGACGTCGGCCATCTGCTGCACGGATTGCCGGAAGACATCGCGCAACACGCCATCGACGGGAGGCACGAAGTGGTCGGTGAGGCTTGGCTACGCTCGCGCTTCGGACCCGAAGTCAGCGAGCCGGTTCGCCTGCACGTGGACGCGAAACGATATCTCTGCTCGGTCGAGCCCGCATACCTGGCGGAACTTTCCCCTTCCTCGCTCCACAGCCTGAAGCTGCAAGGCGGTCCCTTTACCGCGGATCAGGCTCGCGATTTTGAGCGGAACCCGCATTTCGAAGATGCGGTCGCGCTGCGGCGCTGGGACGATGCGGCAAAGGTGAAAAACCTGGCGGTTCCGGACATCAGTGAGTACGTAACTCTGCTTAGAGCGCGGCTACGTTAAATCGCGCTTCTTGCGTGCGTGAAGCCGCGCAGCCTTTGCTGTTTTTGTTAAGAAAACTAGAAGAAATTATGGCGATCGCCGTGCCTTGGGATGCTCTGGAGGGTTTCCAAATGCAGTCGACGTTGACGATCCACAGCTTGATCTGGGTGGCGACGGCAGCCGTGGTCGTTTCCCTGGCGCTCTACCGCAAGTTTGTTTCGCGGGCAGAGGCGGACTTTATTCACCTTGAGGAGTCGGAATCTCAGGAAATTCCGCGCCTGGATCAGCGCGAGTCAGCCGATTCGGTAATCTGTACCTGATGGTGTTCACGAAGAGGCTCCGGGAAGGAGTTCGCCGCGGAGAAATTACTTGCAGCGTCAGGATCTGGAAGAGTCCCCGCGTGAAGGTGGGCAACCGGTACAGCATGGAAGAAGGCGAGATCGAGATCGACTCGATCGAACAAATCGGATTCCAGGACATCACTCCGATGCTCGCGCGGGAGTCGGGATTCCTGGGCGTGATCGATCTGCTGAAAGTCGCGAAGCACGGCAGCGGAGAGAATATTTATTTAGTGCGGTTCCACTACTTACCCGCGCACAAGTAACTAATCCGCTTCCCAGCGAAAGCGCATTACTGCTAACGCTCCGAACACCAGGGCGCACCCGAACAGCAATGCGATGGGGAGGGCCACGGCGGAAAAGCCCAGTCCGCGCCACGTTACCGCATCGAGTCCATCCATGGCCCAGCGCGTCGGGAACACCACGGCAATGGCTTGCAGCCACTTGGGGAAAACGAACGTCGGAACCCACGCGCCGCCGAGCATCACCATTAGCAGAGTCGCCAGGATCGCGATGCCACGCGTCGCCTCTGCCGTCTTGCCCAGCGTGGCGATCAACAGTCCGAAGGCCGCGGTCATCATCGAAAACGCCGCGCACACGCCCAGGAAACCGATCATGCTGCCTTGAATCCGCACGCCGAAGACAACCCTCGCGAACGCGAACAGGATGATTAGGGTCGCCATGGACGTGACGGACGAACTGGCGGCGCGGCTGCCCAGCAGGGCCCCTCGCGAAAGAGGGGCGGCGCGCATCCGCTTCCAAACGCCGCGTTCCCGTAGCAGGAGGAGCGCGATTCCGACGTCGACTCCCACCATCAGCAAAAACTGAATGCCCATGCCTCCGAATGAATGCGCGTAGCCGTTGTACTGGACTCCGCGGCCCGACGTCACGCCTTCGGGACTCATGCGAAACGGCAGCGTCAGGCCGCTTTGAGTAGAACCTCGTCCGCTGAGCATTTGTTTCCCGGCCGTCTCCATCACGGCGCCGGCCATAATTCCTTGGATCATTCTCATTTCGAGCCCGTGCGAAGGATCGTACAGCATGCCGATTTCCGGCTTCGCTCCTCCGAATAAAAATGCCCGCGCCGCCTCGACGCTGAAATTCTTCGGGATCAGCACCGCGGCCGTCGCCTTGCCTCGGCGCACCGCGTCGCGAGCCGATTCCGGAGTGGCGGGCGTGACGTCCAACGATGTCTCTGCCTTCAAACGGGTCACAATTTCCTGGCTGAACCGGCTGCCGTCCTCGTCGCTTACCAGAACTGCGATCGGGCTGGTGTCGGGGTTGCCGGCGCCTCCGCCGAAAATATACCCGAAGAACGACGCGATGAAGATGGGCGCGACCACACTCATCAACACCGCGCGGCGGTCCGACAAAAAAAGCCTCAAATCCTTGCGCATCAGGGCCAAAAACGGGATCAGCATCAGTCTCTAAGGCTCCTTCCGGTGAGATTGAGAAACACGGTTTCGAGACTGGCCCGCTCACTCGCCAGGTGCTGGAAGGGATGCCCTTTCTCTACCAGCCATTCGAGAATTCCAGCCGAGTTCGCGGACAAATCGCTGACGCCGATGCGGAGTGTTTCGCCGCGCAGTTCGACGGAAGCCACTCCGGTCACCGACCGCAAATCTTCCACGCGGAGACCGTTCATTTTGCCGTCTTCCAGTTCGATTTCGAGAACGTTGGCCGCGGGCACCATGCGATAGAGGCCTTGCAAAGTGTCGTCGGCGATCACTTTCCCACAGTCGATAATCACCAGGCGGTCGCACAAACGTTCCGCTTCTTCCATGTAGTGAGTGGTGTAGAGCAGCGTCTTGCCGCGCTTCTTCAGGACTTCCAGATTATCGAAGATCGCGTTGCGGCTCTGCGGATCGACGCCTACGGTGGGTTCATCGAGCAGCAGCAATTGCGGATCGTGCAACAGCGCGGCGGCAAGATTGAGCCGGCGCTTCATTCCTCCGCTGAAGTTCAAGACCTTGTCCTTTTCGCGTTCCTTCAACCCCACCAGGTCCAGCGCTTCGTCCATGGAGCGTCTTAACTTCGCGCCTTCGAGATTGTAGAGAGCGCCGAACAGACGCAGATTTTCACGCGCGGACATCTCGTCGTACAGGCCGAGGTCCTGAGGCACCAGGCCGATGTCGCGTTTGGCCGGATCTGTGTCGCTGATCAGAACGCGGCCGTCGATGCGCACCTCGCCGGCGTCAGGTTGGACTAAGCCCGCAATGATCGATACCGTGGTGGTCTTTCCAGCGCCGTTGGGACCCAGGAGGCCGATGGTTTCGCCTTTGCCGGCGCGGAGGGAGACTCCGTCGACGGCGACCAGAGCGCCGTAGCGCTTCCGTAATCCTGTGACTTCGAGCATGCCCTTTCAATCATACGCAGGTCGGTCCGGGCTGTTCGCAGGCGAAACCGCCTGCGCCACCAAAAAAGATTCACCTTGTAGGTGGGGCTGGCGGTTTCGCCTAGCCAGCTCTATTACCGAGGTAAGGCGATATTCATCAAGGGTTTGCAAAATCGCGTAACGAGAGCGACTCCGGAGCCATCACAGTGTTAGTGCCTATTGGGGGCACTGTCCACATCGTTCGTCCGCGTCTTTTTCTTTCCTGGAGTTTGCATGAGCCCGAAGTATCTTGTCGTTGGAACTCTCCTCTGCTCAATCACTGCGATGGCGCAGACCAGCCGCATTGCGCAGACGGTCGACAACAGTAAGCGCACGGTGCTTACGGGACATCTGCATCCGAAGATTCGGGCCGGTGTCGACCAGGGACGCGTAACGCCGTCGCTTGAGATGTCGTACATCACCCTGACGCTCGCGCCGTCCGCGAGCCAGCAGGCCGACCTCGATAAACTACTCGCGGGCCAGCAGACGAAGGGCTCGCCGGACTATCAGAAATGGCTTACCCCGGAGGAATATGCGCAGCGCTTCGGGGTGAGCGACGCCGACATCGCGAAAATCACCCAGTGGCTTCAAGGACAGGGATTGAAGGTCCTTTCCGTGGCGCGGGCGAAGAACTATATCGCGGCCAGCGGAACGGCGGCGCAGGTGGAAGCGGCGTTTCAAACCGAGATTCATACCTACGCCGTCGACGGAGAGACGCACTACGCGAATGCGAGCGAGCCGTCCGTGCCCGCCGCGTTCGGTTCCGTGGTGACAAGCATTCGCGGATTGAACGATTTCCGCCTGAAGGCGCGCGCCAAGCCGAAATACACTTCGGCGAGAGGCGTCCACAACATCGCGCCCGACGATCAGGCGACCATTTACGACATCACGCCTTTATATAACGCCGGAACTAATGGAACCGGCCAGAAGATCGCGATCGCGGGACAGACCGAGATCAATATTTCGGATATTTCCACCTTCCGCAGCACGTACAATCTTCCGGTCAATAATCCGCAAACGCTGCTGGTGCCGGGATCGCGAAACCCGGGAATCCAATCGCAGTCGGGCGACCTGGCGGAATCCGATCTGGACCTGGAATGGGCTGGCGCGGTGGCGCGGAACGCGACTCTTATTTTCGTCTATTCGAGTGACGCGCTGACCTCGGTGCAGTACGCCATCGACCAGAAACTGGCACAGGTCGTGAGCGTCAGCTACGGCTCTTGCGAGCCGGAGACGCCGTCGTCGGAGATTGCTTCGTTTACGCAATGGGCGCAGCAAGCCAACGCGCAGGGGATGACCTGGTTCGCTCCTTCGGGCGACGACGGCGGAGCTGATTGCGGCGATACGCAAAACCCGGGCCTCTCTGTCGATGTTCCCGGCGCGGTGCCGGGCGTGACCAGCGTGGGCGGCACGGAGTTCATCGAAGGCTCCGGTACTTACTGGGGCACCACCAACAGCGCCAACGGCGCGTCGGCCCTCTCTTATATTCCGGAAACGACGTGGAACGACAGCGTCGAAGACGGAACGCCCTCGGCAAGCGGCGGCGGCGCGAGCCTTTTTTTCACCAAGCCGTCCTGGCAGAACGTTGCCGGAGTTCCGGGCGACAACGCGCGTCACGTGCCGGATGTGGCGCTGTCCGCATCGGCCGACCATGACGGCTACTTCGTTTATACGGGCGGCAGCCTCCAGGTTTACGGAGGAACGTCGGTTGACGCGCCCTCTTTCGCAGGGATCGCGGCGCTGCTCAATCAAGCGCAGGGTTCCGGCGGCCTGGGCAACATCAATCCGAACCTCTACGCGCTCGCGCCCGCGGGCTGGTCTTCCGGGATGTTTCACGACATCACTACCGGCAACAACATCGTCACGGTGCCGTGCCCTCGAAGATCGCCGAATTGCGGCACCACGGCGGTCGGATTCTCCGCGGGTCCGGGCTACGATCAGACCACTGGGCTCGGCACGGTGGACGCATACAAGCTCATTAGCGGATGGAGCGGCGGCAGCAGCACACCGCCCACAAACCCTGTCACCAGCCTCACGCTGCATAGCAATTTGAGTGCGGTCTCCCCGAACGAAGTCGTGTATCTGACGGCGACGCTGACCTCAACCGACGGAACGACGCCGCAAGGATCGGTTTCTTTTTCGATCGACGGGACCTCGCTCGGCACGGCCGCGCTGACCGGATCAGCGGGAACGGCCACGGCGACGCTGGCGGTGAACAGCTCGCAGTTACCGCTGGGCGCGGGAACCTTTGCCGCGAGCTATAACAATTCGAGCAGCGCATCGGTCTCGGTAAGCGTCACTGCGTCCGGATCGGGCGCAACCAGCACACCGGCGATCAGCGGCGTGGCCAATGGAGCGAGCTTCAAATCGACCTTCGCGCCGGGGTCCATTCTAAGCGTGTTCGGATCGCAGCTCTCGCCCTCCGCGCAAGCCGCGTCGGCAGTACCCCTGCCGATTTCGACCCTGGGCGTGGAAGTGCTGGTGAATGGAATTGCCGCGCCTCTCTATTACGTAGGTCCGGGCCAGTTGAACGTACAGATCCCTTATGAGACTCCCGCGAACAGCACTGCAGTGGTGAGCGTCAACAACAACGGGCAGGTCACCACGCAGTCGTTCCAGGTGGCCGCGGCATCACCCGGGATTTTCACAGATTCCACCGGCGCGCTGGTTCCGACAGCGAGTGCGTCGACGGGCCAGGAGATTGGGTTCTACATCACCGGCGCCGGAGCGGTCTCGCCCGCGATCTCCACTGGCGCCGCGCCCGCCTCATCCACTGCACTCGCCAATCTTCCGATGCCCGTGCAGGCGACCACCGTGACCATCGGCGGAGCCAACGCGACCATCGACTTCATCGGCATCCCCGCGGGATTGGTGGGCGTGACGCAGATCAATGTGACGGTCCCCAGCGGAATCGCGTCGGGCGCGCAGCCAGTGATCGTTACGGTGGGCGGAATCCAGAGCGCTCCGGCGACGGTGCGAATCAACTAGTACGCGCGGATATTTTTTTCACTCCACATCCGCCGCCGTAGTTTCGTCAAGCCAATGAGACTGAAAATCAGCCCGGCTGATCATGAAGAGAAACTATATCCGCGCCCTGGCGATTCTGATCGTCCTTGTTTTCTCGCTCGACGCCAAAGACAAGGGTGACGCCGATTATAAGGAAGCGAAAGCGGCGGAGAGCCACGAGGATTGGGATCGCGCGCTCAAAGCGTACATGTCCGCGCTCGATAAGAATCCGGGCAATCCGGTTTTTATGATCGGCATGCGGCGTATGCGTTTTCAATCCGCCCAACTACACGTGAATCAGGGCCAGAAAATGCGCGCGGACGGCAAGACGGTGGAGGCGCTGGGAGAATTTCAGAAGGCTCTCCTTGCCGACCCCGCGTCGGCGATTGCGATTCAGGAGATCAAGCGCACCCAAGCAATGCTCGACGAAAAGCCGGAGGGCAAGAAGGCGGAAGACATGCCCGCGCCGATCGGGGGACCTCCCGATCTGAAGCCGATCGTCGGCGTGATTCAGACACTCAAGATCAACAATCAACCTCCCAAGGTGCTGTACGAAACCATCGGGAAAATGGCGGGCGTCAACGTGGTATTCGATTCGCAGTATCCGGCGCAGCCTCGCAATGCGAACGTCGATATCGCCAACATGCCGATCGAGCAGGCGTTCGATTACCTGGCGATTCTGACGAAAACCTACTGGAAGCCGATCACGACGAATACGATTTTCGTCACCGAGGACAGCGCCGCTAAGCGCCACGACTACGAAGACGAGGTGATGAAGACGTTCTACTTGTCTAATGCGACATCTCCGCAGGAGATTCAAGAGATCGCTACCGCGGTCCGGACGCTGGCGGATATTCGGCGAGTGTTTCCGATCGTGGCGCAGAAAATTTTGCTGGTCCGCGGCACAACCGACCAGGTGGCGCTGGCCGAGAAGCTGCTTCGCGATCTCGACAAACCCAAGTCGGAGGTGTTGATCGACGTGATCGTGATGCAGGTGAACAGCCAGTATTCGCACAGCCTGGCGGCGACTCTTTCCTCGGCCGGGACCACCGGATTGCAGCAATCGATCGGTTTTTTGCAGACCACCACCAACGGAACAACAACCAATGGAACGGTGCCTTTGAGCCAGGTCCCGCACCTTTCGATCAACCAGTTTTCTACGTCGCTGCCCAGCGCGATCGTGAATGCGGTGATGTCGGACGCGCGCACCAAGACGATGAACAAACCGCAGGTGCGTGCTTCGGACGGCATGAAGGTCGATCTCATCATCGGCGAGCGTATCCCCTTTGCCACCGGCAGTTTTTCCTCCGGCGTGTCGGTGAGCAGCAGCGTCAGCCCTCTGGTGTCGACCCAGTTCCAGTATTCCGACGTCGGCTTGAAGCTCAGCATCACGCCGCAGGTTCATCCGGCGCATGAGGTCACGCTGCATATCGAAGTGGAGGTGTCGGCTGTGGATACCTACGTCAACATCGGAGGAATCTCTCAGCCGGTGATCGGGCAGACCAAGAACACGGCGGATATTCGTCTGCGCGAAGGCGAAGTGAATATACTCAGCGGTCTGAGCCAGACTTCCGATGGAACCACGGTGGCCGGGCTGCCTGGATTAACGAATATTCCGATCCTGGGCCAGTTCCTGTTCGGCAGCTCGACCAAAAATAAACTCGGGAACGAGCTAATGATCGCGCTGATTCCACACATCATCCGCACGCAAAATTACACCGAGGAGAATACCAAAGGAATTTATACCGGGACGGAACAAGCGCTAAAAGTTTATCGCACGCCGAAAACTCCGTAGCCACTAAGCAGATCCGAAGAGTGCCAAACGCTTTTCAACCAGCCCCGTCTATTCCCGCATGTTAGTCTCTCGAATTTTGCTTCTCACTCTCTATGCCGGAGCCGTCTTCGGCCAAGTTGCGGGATTGACGCTGCCGCCCAGCGGGAATAACCAGAAGGCGTCCGTCAGTCAATTTATAGGGCCGGTTAAGGTCACGATCGAATATTCGAGTCCCTCCGTCCACGGGCCGGACGGCAAGGATCGTCGCGGTCAGATCTGGGGCAAGCTGGTGCCTTACGGCACGGTGAATCTCGGATTCGGAAGCGGTAAGCCCAGCCCTTGGCGCGCGGGCGCGAATGAAAACACTTTGTTTTCCGTGTCCTATCCCGTGACCATCGAAGGGAAAACGCTGCCTGCCGGACACTACGGGCTGCATATGATCCCCACCGCCGACGAGTGGACCGTTATTTTCTCGAAAGACACAGGCTCCTGGGGCAGCTTCTTTTACGACGAGAATCACGATGCGCTGCGCGTTCAAGTGAAGCCGCACAAGAATGAATATCGCGAATGGCTAAGCTATGAGTTCACGGAAAGGCGTCCCACGGAGGCGACCGCGGAGCTCCAATGGGAAGATCTTTCGGTGCCGTGGAAAATCAAGGTCGAAAATGCCAACGATATTTATATCTCGAAGCTGAAGGAGGAGTTGACCAGCGTTCCGGGATTCGATTACAAATCCTACGACGCGGCGGCGCAGTTCCTGTTGCAGTCGAAGACCAATCTGGATCAGGCCTTGCAATGGGCGGACGCCGCGGTAAGTATGCCCGGAGTTGGACAGACGAACTTCGCCACTCTCAGTACCAAGGCTCTTGTTCTTTCGGCGATGGGGAAGAATCCGGATGCCTCGGCTCTGATGCAAACGGCGCTGCATCTTCCGGCGACGACTCCGCTTGAGATCCATCAATACGGCCGGCAGCTCCTGACCATGAAAAAGAATACGGAGGCGCTGGAGGTCTTCAAATACAATGCGGAGCGGAATGGCGACGCTTGGCCGGTCCATGTCGGATTGGCGAGAGGCTACGCAGCGGTCGGCGATAATAAGCTCGCACTGGAGCATGCGAAGAAAGCACTGCCGCAAGCACCGGATGACCTGAACCGAAAGAGTCTGGAAGCGATGGTCAAATCTCTTTCGGAAGGACAATCCATCAACTAGTTCTTAGCGCTCCAGATCGCCAGGCTGCCTGTCCCACCGTTCTGTAACTGCTTGCTTTGTCGCGGTGGGGCAGGCGGTTCCGCCTGCCAATCAAAGATCCCCGCGACTTTTCACACAGACTCTCACGCGCGGTTTCCTACTCGACGATTTCCCACCGCACATCGCAGACCCTCTGAATTCCCGGCTTCAGCGACCGCATCACCAGCGTCTGCGTCCCGTTCGCTTGGCGGGAGATCGTTGGCTGCCACGCGGCGTGATCGAAGGTGAACTTCAATCGCGCGGCTGGTAGATTCTCGAAAACTACCTCACCGTTTTGCGCCACTTCGACGGCTGCGTGCAGAACACCTGAGGTCTGGCGCGCGGCCCGCGCGGGGGGCGGAGGTGCTGGATCGGACGGAGGCGGAGCCACAGCAGGTCTCGGTCTCACCGGCTCAGTTGCGATGGGCGCCGTTTGCCTGGGAGCCGACGGCGGTTGCGCGTCCTTCTGCGGCTGATCCGGATTCGGGGGGACCGGTTCGGTCTCCGCGGTCGGCGTCGGCGCGGGCACAAATGTAGATGCGGGAGTAGGCGTGGGTGCCGGTGGCGGCGGCGTGGTTTCCGAGGGCGCGGCGGCGACTTGAACGGTTGAAACCGCATGCGCTCCCGACATGCGGGTGGTGTAGAACCATAGGCCCGCGCCGCCCAGAAGCAGCAGGATCCCGAAGATCCCGATCCAAAGTCCGGCGCCGGGGCCCTCTTTAGCAGGCTGCGGACTGACCGAAGGCGGCGGGGGCGGAGGCGGCGTCCACGTCTGTGGCTGCTGCGTTACCAGCGGAGGCGGCGGTGGTGGCGTCCAAGTTTGTGCTGGCGCTGCTACCGGAGGAGGAGGCGGCGGAGCTGCCGGTGGCGGATCGGTAATCACCATCGGCGTAAAGACCGTCGTTTGCGCGATCGGCGGCACCGCTTGCCCCACGGGTTGGCCGCACTTCACGCAAAACCGCGTACCCTCGGCAACCGCCGCGCCGCACGCGGTACAAAAGGGGGCAGCCATCTTGCCCCCTCTTACTGAACGTCGGTTACTTTGCCGCCAACGAAGACAACCTTCATATCTTTATAGACGTAGGTTTTCTTGTTACCGAGGTCGACCACAGTCTTCGGTTGCCCGAGAATCTGCGTGACCTGCTCAATGGTCTGGCCGAGGCTGATTTCAGCCGGCGCTGCGGTGGAGACGGCAGCGGCTCCAGCCGATGGACCGCCGGCTCCATCGGTAGCCTGACCGGCCACTTCCTGTTCCGCCGCGTCCGCTTCTTTGGCCTGCTTCTGGATCTCGGCCTGCGCGTTCGGGTCGGGCGGAGGAGCTACGGCCGCGAACTCAGCCTTTGCAGGAGCAGCCTTCGCGGAAGCGGGAACCGCGGGTAAACCGCCCTGTCCGCCTTTAGATTGCAGATCGCCCATGCCCGTGTCGATGGTTTCGCGCATATGGTTTTGCATTTCCTGGAGGTCCGCTATGGCAACCGAAACCTTGGCTCCCTTGTGGCATTCCTTGCCGCCTTTGCTCGACAGCACCACCAGGTCGGCTGCGGTCGCGTCGGCTGCCGGAGGACCGGCAAGTTGCAGCGCGTCGCCTTCGCTCACCGCGCATTCCGTTCCCGTCGCATCGATCACGTCGAGGTCGGCGCCGGCTACGAAAACGTGTTGCACGTTGTCGCTCAACATGCGCGCGATCCCGCTGCCCGCCGGATCCGGAACATTCTTGGCCGCCGTGACCTGCGCTTCCTGATTTTCGAGCGCAAGCTGCCGCTTCACTTCTTCCGCGATCAGGTTCTTGACTTCAGGAGTCAGAGGAGCAGCATCCGGAGCCAGCGCCTGTTGCTGTTCAGCCGCAGGCGCCGCTTGTTGCGCCGCATAATTCGCGGCCAGACTTTGCGAGATCAGATAATCCGCCAGCCACACCGAGGCGCTGGGATAAACCGGGAAGGGCGTAAAATACGCGCCGTAAACACCGTACCAGGGATTGCCCACGAAGCCCCAGGCATAAGGCACCGGAGCAACCCACGGATTGTAAGCCCATCCATAAAACGCTGGAGCGTAGTAAAACGCCGGAGCATACCCGTAAACGAAAACGCCGTGATAAGAGTAGCGATTATAGAAACGGTCGTAAGCACGCCCGCCTGCGTAGTATTGGCGGCGCGCATATTCGTGCCCTCGATAGGCATAAGGGCGGCCCTGATAATATCCCCGTCCGCCGCGTTCGGAAACAATGCGGGAGTGATCCGCGCGCTCCGTCGCCACGCGCCGGTTTCCATTCAACCCGTGATGAATATCCATGCCGCGCTTGGCATCGTGCACATCGGCTCGATGGCCATCCGCGCGCGTCCGGACGGAGCTGCCATTCGCGGTATGGACCGTGTGGCTGCCCGCGGCTTCGCGCCCGCCGCCCCTGTTCCCGGCAACCGCACCTCCCTTGGCGCCACCACCCGCAGGCCCTCGGCCCGCAGTCGCCGGACCTTTACCAGCCGTCGCGGGACCTCTGCCGGCAGTCGTGGGAGCTTTACTCGCCGTCGATGGACCTCGCCCAGCGGTGGTCGGAGCTTTACTCGCGGTCGTGGGACCCTTGCTTGCGGTCGTGGGACCTTTCGATGCTGCACTCGCACCGGTCGATGGGGCTTTGCTCGCGCCAGCAGCAGGAGCTTTGGCCGCTGGTGCCGCTTTGGCTGCGGGCGCCGGCGTCGCCGGCTTCTTCGCCTGGCCGTAGACCATTGAAGAACCGAACAGCAAGACAGCGATCATGCCCGTGGAATATCGGTGCGCGTTCATGGAAATCTCCTTGTACCTATTGGACATCGGTGACTTTGCCATTCACGAACGTCACCTTGCCCAGATCCTTGTAATAATAAATCTCTTTCGTGCCCAGCTTGACCACCTTCTCCGGTTGCCCGAAGTTGGCGATCACTTCATCCTTCGTCTGCCCCATCTTCAATTCCTTTGGAGGAGCCGCCGGCTCATCGGGTGGAGGAGGCGGGGGAGCAATCGGCGCCAGCGCGGGATCGGCTGCCGCCTGTGCCGGAGGAGCCGCGGGAGCTGCCGGCGCAGCCTGCTGCTGTTGCTGGTCGCCCGTCGGAGCGGCCTTATCTTCCGCGGGCTGAATCTTGAATACTTCGGCCACCAGCTTGTCCATTTCATCGACGGAGGGAATCGGTCCCTTCGGATTGAAATAGAACTTCAACGCCGCTTTGTAACGGACCTCCGCGTACGCATCCGTGAATAAATCGAACACCACTCCGTCGTCCTTGCATTCGATCTTGGTGACCCAGACTTTCTCACCCGGCACAAAAGTCCGCGTCGCCGGAGCTGCCGGAGCGGAGGCTCCGGGCAGATGACTGAAGCGGTTCAGGCCGTTGTTGAGTTTGCCCAGCGCGTTCTGGCTGATTTTGCCCTCTTTATAAGTGTTCTGGTAGAAGTTCGACCCGGAAACCGGGGCCATGATAATATTGCCTTTTTTTAACACTAAAATCGCGCCCGCCGTCACGATATCGGTCTGGTCGGCGGTTGCCTGGGTCAGGGCATACTCCGATACCAGCTTTTTTTCGATCGCGGCCTTGTTCTGGGCGTAGGCCGCGAAGGGCATCCCCATGATTATTAAGGCAATCAGAGTTGTTGTTCGCATGATGGTTCCCAAGGCGTAGAGACGGCTCCGCGCCAGTATACACCGGCCCTGACTTTCATTCAAGCAATATGGCCGGCCTACACTGCGCATTGCGTAAAAACCATTCGCGGAGCGTCATCCATGCTCTTATACGCGGTTAAACGACACAATCAGGCTCACCGAGAACCCTTAAAAGACCTTAGATCACCGAATTTAAGCCCTGTTCGCGCCTATACCCGGCAGGAGGACAAAATGATTTCATTTTGGAAAAAATTCAAATTCTTGCCCGCGGCCGCGATCTTAGCAACCGGGCTTCATGCTCAAGTCACCTGTACGGCAAGCGCCGGAACTATGCCGCTGGCTCGGGCCGAGGGAAACACCGAACTGCTGGGCGATATTATCCTGATCTGCACCGGAGGAACGCCGACTCCGGCCGGCGAGGTGGTGCCGCAAATCAATTTCACGGTCGACCTCAACACCAATGTGACCAGCAAAATCACGGCTGCTTCAGGAGCCACGAACTTCAGTGAGGCGCTAATGCTGGTGGATGAGCCGAATCGCCTGGTCCAAGTCGCTTCTGTCGGCGGCCAATCGCACCCTCTGCTGAACTGCGGGCAGAACGGGGCGCCGGACAAAGGACCTTCGGGGCCGGCCGTATGCTCGACGGTCAGCACGGGAGTTCCGACACAAACCTACGATGGGACTCCGTTCGCGAACGGCGCCAGCACATGCACTTCGAATGTTACCGGCGGCATCGTAAACAATTATGGATGTGGGCGGCCGAATGCGTTTCAGGGCCGGATGTTCAGCCCCAATGTGGTGGTCTTCTATGGGGTCCCGTTCGACCCGCCGGGCGGGGGGACGCGTATCCTGCGAATCACGAATCTCCGCTCCGACGCCGCGCTGCTGACGGCCGGGACTCCGATCAATGCCATGGTCTCGATCAGCGGCGGTCCGGGCTCCGCGATTACTTTCCCGCCAGGCGGGAGCAGCACGCAGCCGATCGAGGTCGGCTTTACGGTGAAGGGTCTGGCGGCGAGCACGCCGCAACTGTTGACGGTGCGCGTCGAGGAGGGATTTGCCGTTTCCTGGAAACCGCGCAACATCGCCAACACGCTGGCGAATGCGGTTTTTAGCGCGGGCAATTACGTTTACCATTCGCCCGATCAGAGCGACCCCGCGCAGGCGGCTCAAAACGTGCCGGGGATTTCCTTTTTCACCGAGGACGGATTTCAATGGCAGAACAATACGACCAACGCGCCCCCGAGCCCGAATCCACCGGCTGGTTTTGCCCAGGCCGGCTACTTCGCGGGCAGCACGAATTATCCGTTGAATTCCATCGGATTCGGCGGGGTGAACACGGGAATCAGCGCCGACGGTGTTTCGAGCGCGGGCACCCGGATTGCGCTCACCTTTAAAACGGCCGCGTCGGAAGTGACGGTTCCCCAGGTGGTGTACCTTCATCTCGTGGGGAGTCCGAGCACGACGACGGGAGTTATGGTCCTGACCTCGACCGACGCGGCGGGCGCAGGCGCATTTACTCCTGGCGCGAGCACCACGATTCACAACGGGGGCATCGCAGTTTACGAAGTGCTCTACGCGAATCCGTTCGAGGTGGAGTATGCGGACATCGAGTGCACTCTGCCGGGATTCTTCTCGTCGGCGACGGTAACGGCGAATCTCGCGCCGTTCTATACGGCGGCTAGCGCGACGGTTGCGGAACCGGCGACGTCACCGATTCCGCGATTCTCGACGGCGGACAGCACGACGGTGACGATTTCTTCGTCACTGTTCGGGTTGATCTTGTCCTTCTTCTAAATGGGCACGGGCTGGGATCGGCTTCTGCGCGCGGCAGAAGCCGACGCCGGCCATAAAGACTTATTGGCCGCTGATAAACGCTGATGAACGCTGATCGGCCGCGCGGGGACCTTCTTATTTTCGACCCGCGTTCATTGGTGGCTGGCGAGGTTCGAGGAGATCGCTTCCTGCGGTCGCGGCTCGGTTAGCCGTCTTCCTTTTGCAACCAATCTGGATGTTTTTGTTACGCCCAATCTACAGCAGAATGGGCTACTTATCGATCTTCATGATGCTGCTTCCGGTGCGTGAAATTCCTGCGGGAACGCGGCTGGAGATCCGGTTGACCACTCCCGTCGGGACTTATGCGAGCAAGGTTGGGTCGCCGGTTTCGGCGGTGCTGACGGCTCAGGCATCGGAACTGCCCGTGGGAAGTATGCTGTCGGGGGAAGTGACCGCGGTGCGGCGGGTCGGCTTCGGCATCGTTCATGAGACTTCGGCGATCGAGATTGAATTCACTCGCATTACGTTGCCGGATTTTTCGGCGTATCCGATTTCCGCGCGGGTCATCGAAGTCGACAATGCGCGGGAGAGCGTCGGAAGCGGCGGGCTTATCTCGGCGGAGCGATCGACTGGCAGCATGGCGAATCGGGCCACCGGCTACGTCAGGATGGCGGTGGGATTGAACCTTCATGCGCAACTCGGCATTTGGGCGGTGAAAAGTTTAGTGGTGGATGTTCCAGAGCCGGAGATTTACTATCCGGCGGGAACGGACCTTACGCTGGCTTTGAACGAATCCGCGACGGTTCCGGCTCACGCGTCCACGGACGACTCGCCGCGCGCGTTGACGATGGAGGAGGTGGCGACGCTCGATCAGGTGGTTGCGGGATTGCCGGAGCGGACGGCGAACCGGTCCCATCATCAGTCGGACTTAATCAATGTGATGTTTATCGGGTCAAGGGAGCAGTTGGAAGCCGCGTTCCTGGCGGCAGGATGGTCTGAGACTCCCCATGCGACCTTCGGTTCGCACCTGCGGAATATCCGGGCGATTATGGAAAACACGGGGAATCAGGCGGCGCCGATGTCTACCCTGCTGGTCGATGGCGAGGTTCCGGACATGATGTGGCAGAAAGGCCTGAACGACGTCGCGAAGCGGCATCATATCCGGATCTGGAAGCGCGCGGACAGGTGGAACGGGCAGGAGATCTGGGTGGGCGCGGCGACGCACGACGTGAACTTTGCCTTTCTGCGGCCCGGAATGCCGGTGACGCATCGCATTGCGCCGGACATCGATCGCGAGCGCGACAAAGTGGTTCATGACCTGGAGTTTGAATCGTGTGTGGACCTTGCGGATCTGGTGGAACGGCCGGAGGTGAGCCACGAGATGCGGAATGCGACGGGAGACCGGATGACGACCGACGGCCGGATCGCGGTGCTTCTTCTGGTATCTCGTCCGGCGGCGCAGTTTGTGGTCGGATTCGGAGCGACGGAGCTGCCACGGCACGGGAAGATGATGGAACGGTTTGCGCGGAGAGAGATTTTGAGCATGCGGAATGAATTGATCCGGAACAATTCTTACTGGCGGAGTTATGAGGCTGTGCGGTTCGCGATTGCGGCGGCGCGGAGGCATCGGGAGACGGACGTGCAGGTGGCTCGGGTTGAGCCTAAGTCGATGGGAAGAGCTTCGGGGGTGGTGGCGTTGCGGTAGCTCAGAAGCGCGCAGGTCGGAAACCTGCGCCACTCAAGGCCCAATTGGCTCGAAGTGGGCGAACAGGGCTTGGAATTCGGGCAGACTCGCGGGCTTCTCGTAGGTGCAGACTTTTTCGAAACGGGCCCATAGAGCGATGACCGCGGGGTTACGGTGGGCGCCGGCGATCGCTTCCTGGGAAACCCATTCGAAGATCTCGACGATGGTTCCGTCCGCGGCGCGCATTACGATGGATGCGCGATCGGTTACGAGGCCCTCCGAGCGGAGTGGCGGAAGGTGATTGCGAACCAGCTCCAGAAGTTCCTGTTCACAGCCGGGCTTCGGGCGGTAACAAGCGACTGAGATTGATCCCATAAGCGATTATAGGATCTTGAGAGCTGTCGGCATTGACTTTGGGACCACCAATTGCGCGGTGGCTGTGGCGCGGGATGGAGTGGTCGAGATGGCGCGCTTTGGCGCACAGGCGACGGAGACGTTCCGCTCTGTCCTCTATTTCGACGGCTTGCAAACGCGGGGGCGGAAGAGGCCTCTGGCCGGCCCGGCGGCGATCGACGCGTACCTTGTGAGGGAGACTCCGGGGCGATTGATTCAGTCGTTAAAGTCGTTTCTTTCGAGCGCGCTGTTTCGGGAAACGTGGGTGGGGAGCGAACGCTATTCAGTGGAGGACCTGACGGCGTCGATGGCATTGTCGCTGCGCGAGGAAGCGGAGAAGCAGTTCGGAGATTTGGGCAAGCGCGTGGTGCTGGGGCGTCCGGTGCGCTTCGTGGGCGGTGACACAAAAGAAGCCGATGCGCTCGCGGTATCGAGATTGGAACAGGCGTTCCGGCGGGCGGGGTTCGAGGAAATTATATTTGAGTTCGAGCCGGTAGGCGCCGCTTATTTCTACGAGAGCACGCTCGATCACGATGAGCGGATCCTGATCGGTGATTTCGGCGGAGGTACCAGCGATTTTTCGTTATTGAAAGTGGGTAAGCGGCGCAGAATTCTCTCGACGGCCGGATTGCCATTTGCGGGAGACGCTTTCGACGCGAAGATTGTGCGGCACGTGGTGTCGCCGATGCTGGGGTTGGGGAGCGAGTATCGATCGCTCGACAAGATGCTGCCGATGCCTTCATCGGTGTATCTAAAACTGGAAAAATGGCATCACCTGTCGTTCCTGAAAAATCAGGACACCCTGCGGATGCTGCGGAGTCTGGAAGTGCAAGCGGAACAACCTGCGAAGATCGAGGCGCTCATCCATCTGATCGAGAATGACGCTGGATATCGTCTGCACCGGTCCGTGCAGCGGACCAAGGTGGAACTGTCATCGCGGCAGCAGAGCGAGTTCGTTTATGAAGATCCGTGCGTTTCGATCCAGCAGTTGGTTACGCGCGGGGATTTTGAGGATTGGATCGAGCCGGAGTTGTCGGCGATCTCGGATTCCGTAGATAAGGTGTTGAAGGATGGCCGAACCGAGGCAGGGAAGGTGGATCGTGTGTTTTTGACTGGAGGATCGTCGCTGGTGCCGGCGGTGCGGCGGATTTTCGAGCAGCGGTTTGGCGCGGAGAGAGTGACGGCGGGGGATGAGTTTACTTCGGTGGCTCGGGGGTTGGCTTTGCGGGCGGCGGTGCGGATAAGAACGCCGGCTGGTCCCTTCAAATAAAAATACCGCTCACATCCAGCGCCTCCAGACGCATGATGTGAGCGGTCCCGGAAAAACTCCATCCGACCTTGATGAGCCGTTTTATTGCAATCCCAATTCAACCGTCGGCTTAACCGCCGCTGCCCGCTCGACCGTTCCGCGCGGATTCTTCGTCACCACGAAATGCAGCGCTTTTCCCATCACTCCGGATTCGAAGCTCTGAAGCGTGTACATCCCCTGGGTGTCCACCAAAATCAGCTTGGCGTTCTTGGTCTCAGGCTCGACGTCGTAGCCCGCGGCGAGAATCGCAACATGAGCTCGATCGCCATAAATGCGGATTCCCTTCGCTCCTTCGAGCGTTGTAACCGTGTAGCTGCCGGGCGGCAACACGACGTTGCCGAAGCGCGCTTCAAAGGGCAGCTCGAACTTGCCGCGGTAGTTCTGAGACGTCTGTGCGCTTGCCTGCCGTGCAGTTCCTGCAAATGCCGCTGCCAACATTACGGCAGTCATGGTCCACTTCATATTCAACATCGCTAATTCTCCTTATACTCGGGTTCTTTCGAACCTTTCGGTCTCTTGCTTCGTCAATCTAGAAGACGAACAATGCAGCGGATCGCATCTCAGCAGGAAATCAATTTGTTGTCAGGGTCTAACCTGAACACACGGGACGAGTTAAGCAGCGCAGTGATTTCCATGCGAATTCAGTTCGGCGTTTTCGAAGTGAACCTCCGCGAACGCGAGCTGCGTAAGTTCGGACTGCGCGTTAAGCTGCAACAAAAACCGTTTCAAATCCTCCATCGGTTGCTCGAAACTCCAACGGAGTTTGTCAGTAGGGAGGAACTCGCTCGGGTCCTGTGGCCGGACCTCCATGTGCTCTTTGACCGTAGTTTGAATACCGCCGTCAACGCCCTTCGGCGCGCGCTGGGCGATACCGGGAGAAACCCGCGCTTCATCGAATCCCGGCAGGGTTTAGGATATCGATTCATCGCGCAAGTTGAGCACGTTCAAACCGGGCCGGCCCCGGTCGACGCGCGCTCCCCGCGCCGCAGCACGGAGGCGCATCGGGATTATCTTAAAGGCCGATATTTCTCCAATAAGCTGACCGCGGAGGATCTGCACAAGAGCTTAGCCCACTTCGAATCGGCCCTCGCCCGCGATCCGGACTACGCTTTGGCCTACACCGGCTTGGCCGATACGTATATTCAGTTCGCGTTTCAAGGCATGCTTCCGGCGCAGGAGTCGTTTGCGCACGCGAAGAAGTTCGCTCACGCTGCATTACGAATCGATGACCGTCTGGCAGAGGCGCACACTTCGCTCGCCGGAGTGAAACGCTATTGCGAGTGGGACTGGTCCGGCGCCGAGGTTGCCTATCGCCTGGCGCTGGAGTTGAATGGCAACGATGCTCGCGCCCATCGCTTCTATGCCGATTACCTCTCCACCATGGGCCGTTCCGAAGAAGCGCTAAGGGAGATCGGTACGGCACACGACCTGGATCCGTTGTCACTGGTTATTAACATGGAGATGGCTTGGATTCTCTATACCGCGCGCGATTTCCAGGGAGCAGCCGAACAATCCTGGAAGACTCTCGCCATGGAGCCCCGTTTCGCACCCGCGCAAAACACGCTGGGACTCGCTTATCAGCAACTGGGCATGATCGAGGAAGCGATCGTGGAGTTGGATAATGCGCGCGCCTGCTCCGGAGACCACCCCTCGGCGCGTGCGGCGCTCGCGCATGCTCTGGCCATCGCCGGCAGACGAGCTGAAGCGGAAATGTTACTGGAGCAGCTCAAAACCACGCGCACCGTGTCCTGCTATTGGCTCGCGATCGTCAATACCGCGCTGGGCGAAGCGGACGCTGCCTTCGATTCGCTTCACGAAGCCTGTGAGCACCGCGAGGCCTGGCTGGTCTGGCTCAAAGTAGAGCCGCGTTACGATCCGTTGCGCGAGGATCCCCGCTTCACCCGTTTGTTGAATCGTATCGGACTGGCATAGTAGCTTTCTTGATCAGCGTTTATCGGCGGCTATTTATTCTTTTCTTTTTTCCCGGAAGAAGCCGGCCTTCCCAACCAACGCAGCAGTACCCCCTTTTCAAACGCTGGAGGCTGCGGTTTGCAAAGACTGTTCGGTTGGAACGCGCTGGACAGGTCGGGGACCTGTCCTACTCAGAGGCGAACGATTTTTTCGGAGACTTGGCCTTTTAGGGCGTTTCTGGTGTCGACGATCAGTTTGGCGCTGGCTACGATTTTCGAATAGTCGAAGCCTTTGTGATCGGTCACAATCACCACGCAGTCGGATTCCGCGGCGGCTTTTTCGGGGTCGATTGAGGCCATCGCAGGGACCACTCCGTCGGCGCGCAGGCCCGCGACGAAGGGATCGCTATAGCTGACGGTCGCTCCGCGTTTGCCCAGCAAATGGATGATATCGAGCGCCGGCGATTCGCGCACATCATCGATATCGCGTTTATAAGCGACGCCCAATACGTGGACGCGCGAGCCTTTCAGAGGCTTCGAATGATCGTTCAGCGCGTTCTGAATTTTGTCGACCACGAAATGCGGCATGGAGCCGTTGATGTAACCGGCAAGCTCGATAAAGCGCGCCTCGATGCCGGCCTGCTTGGTCTTCCAAGACAGGTAGAACGGGTCGATCGGGATACAGTGGCCGCCCAGGCCGGGACCTGGATAGAAAGGCATGTATCCGAAAGGCTTGGTGGCCGCAGCGTCGATAACTTCCCAGACGTTAATCTCCATGCGGTCGCACATCAGCGCGATTTCGTTCACCATCGCGATGTTGATCATGCGGAACGTATTTTCGAGCAGCTTCACCATTTCGGCGACCCGCGTGGAGCCCACCGGAACGACGGTATCGAGCGACTGGCGATAGAACAGCGCGCCCACTTCGGTGCACGTCGGAGTGATGCCGCCGACGACCTTGGGAATGTTTTTGGTCTGATATTTTTCGTTGCCGGGATCGACGCGCTCCGGCGAGAAGCAGAGAAAGAAATGCTCGCCGACCTTGAGGTCGTCGCGTTCGAACATAGGGAGCATCAGCTCGTCGGTGGTGCCCGGATAGGTGGTGGATTCGAGGATTACCAGCATCCCAGGATGAAAATATTTGGCGATGGACTGGCAGGAGCTGACGATGTAGCTCATGTCCGGGTCCTTGGTTTTGCGCAAAGGAGTTGGGACGCAGATATTGATGGTGTCGAGATCGGCTACCGAGGCAAAATCGGTGGTCGCCCTGATTTTGCCTGCATCGACCAGGGGTTTTAGTACCGAGGTCGGGATGTCCTGAATATAGGATTCGCCGCGATTGAGGCTATCCACTTTGGCCTGGTCGATATCGATGCCGACAACGGAAAATCCGGCGTGCGCCAGTTCCACCGCCAAAGGCAGTCCGACGTAGCCCAAGCCTACGACTCCGGTGTGTGCCTTGCGGGTTTCGATCTTCTGGCGCAGTTGTTCTGAGTGAGTCAAAATTCCTCCGAATACTTAAGCATCCCAGTAAAACTCGCCCGACGCCACTATCTCGGCTGGTCCGGCAAGAAGGATGTCGCGATTTTCCCATCGTAAATCGAGAGGACCGGCGGGCGTAAGAACCCGAACGGGGTTTAGTACTAGCCCGCGAGCATGCGCCGCGGCGGCCGCTCCGGTGGAACCGGTTCCCGAGCTCATGGTCTCGCCGGCACCCCGCTCGAAAAAGCGGACGTCGAGCGTATGCTCGTCCATCCTCTTGATAAATGAGACATTTGTGCGGTTGGGAAATTGCCAATGGCGCTCGATTTCCGCGCCCAGGGACCTCCAGTCGAAGTCGAAATGCTCCACGAAAACGGCGCATTGCGGGTTGCCGACGTTGAGGATGGTCGCGTCGTAATCGAGGATGGTGGTGCGAAGCTGTTCGATGACAGCCGCGCCCATGTTCATCTCGAAAGAGAATCGGCGGCCGTCGCGAGCGAGCAGGCGAAGGTGTTTCGGGCCGGCTCCGGTCAGAATTTGCACGTCGTTTGAGGCGCGGCCGGCTTCGACCAGAAACGCGGCGGCGCAGCGAGTGCCGTTGCCGGATATTTCGGAGCGGCTGCCATCGGAGTTCCAGAGCTCGATGGAGGGAGTTTCGGAGACCAGCAGCCAACCGTCCGCGCCTGCTCCCGTGTGGCGATTGCAGATGGCGATCGCGGCCGCGGGGGAGTCGAATCCGGAGGGTAGCTGGTCGCGCCACGTCAACAGGAAATCGTTGCGCGCGCCATGGGCTTTGGTGAATGGGATATTCATCTTGTTTCCGGCTCCTCCTTCGGAGCACAGGTCTGACCTATATATTCCTGGCAGATCGGAGGCGGGCGCAATGCGCCCCGGTCGCGATGATAGATCTCGACCACCGGCGCTCCTTTCACGATGATTGTCGCCACCAGATCGTAGTGCGGACCACGCTTGGCCGCTCTCAGGATGGCGGTCGCGATGCGGTCGCCGGAAAAAGCCAGAGCCCAGCGCGGCTGGAGGAACAGGTTCGGACGGTCGAGCGCCATGTCATAGGCGGCTCCGTTACCGTCGTAGAGGCCTTCGCGAATAGGAATGCCGGCTTCGCGGAGGACTCCGGTCATGTCTCCGAACGGGAAGATGATTCCGTCGCCGTGCTGATAGTTGGCGGCTAGAAAAGACGCGGCCTGATGGGTCCATTGACGGCGGGTGATGGAGTTGACCTCGGATTCCTTCCAGCAGATGGATTCGGGATGACGCGCCCAGGCGACGGCTGGGATCGCGGCGACAATCAGCGCGGCGGGCCATTCCCACCATTTGGGAATCAGTGCGACCAAGGCTCCGGCGCAGACGGCGGTGAGAGGCAAGGCGGCGAGCGCGTAGCGGGTGTTGTACCAGGAATGTGGATAGAGAGTCGGGACGAAGATCGGATTGCCGGTGGAGTGCATGCCCATCACGTAAAAGATGGGCGAGAGAGCGAGGAGAAGCAAGGGCCACCAGGCTCGCTTCCAGAGTGTGGCAAAAATGCCCGCTGCGGCGAGGATCAGGGCGGGCCATCCGATGGCGAGTTGGACGGCGGTGGAATAATACTCGAACGCCTTCTTCCAGTCGTGATCGCCGGGGTAGGGCAACATCCCTTGGGCGAGCTGGCGTTTGTAGATGCCGAGCGCGGACCATTGGCCGCGGTAAAACTCCAGAGCATCACCGTCATAGAAGCGATTATGCGCGAGCCAGGACAGCGGCGCGAGTGAGAGGAGGGCTCCGAAGAGAATCGCAAGCCACTTATTTTTCGCGACGATCAGGATGTAAAGGGCGGCGAAGGGGATCAGGAACCAGCCCTCATAGCGGGTGAGCGATGCGGCATTCGATGCGGCGGCGGCTAGCAGGAGCGCCCATATTGACTGAGAGTCTCGAAACCATAAGGTCGCGAATAGCAGAGCGGCGACGGAGGCGGCGAAGAGAGGCTCCGTCATCGGCGTCGTCGAAAGATACAGCATGTTGGGGTTCAACAGAAACACCAGCATCACGGCGAAGGCGGCGGGTTGCGAGCGGAAGGCGCGATCCGCTGCGGCGAAGAGAAAAATCGCCGCGATCGCGAAACAGGCCGCGGATGGAACCGTTCCTCCGAAGGCGGTCTGCCACCAGTTTCCGTGCATCACGAAGGGAATCAGAACGATGTGGAGCAATGGGAGCCAGCCGGTTCCGACCTGTTCCGGTCCAGGAGTTCGGGAATCGAGGATGCGGCGGGCGATGTCGAAATGCGACTCGGCATCGCCGTAATACAGCGTGTAACCGTGCGCGAAGGTCCAGCGGGCGGCGGTGACGGCGATAGCGCAAGCGATCAGAACCGCGCAGGCAAACGCGATGGCCTTAAAAATACGTGAATCGGCGAAACTCTTCGAAACGGGCATCGATTTCGGCTCGCGTGAGGGTGCGGAATCGCTCCACGCCAAAGCTTTCGCAACAGAAGCTCCCCATTACGGAGCCGTAGATTACCGCGCGGCTTAACTCGCCGAGAGTGACGTGTTCGGACTTGAGGTCGAAGCCTTGTTCGGCGAGGTAGCCGATGAATCCGCCGGCGAAGCAATCACCCGCGCCGGTGGGATCGAACACGTCTTCTAAAAGATAACCGGGGACGACGAAGAACGAGTCACGGCGGAATAACATGGCTCCGTATTCGCCGCGCTTGATCACCAGCGTGTGCGGACCCATCCCAAGAATCACTTGCGCGGCTTTGCGAAGATTAGACTGGCCGGAGAGCATTTTCGCTTCGCTATCGTTGATCAGCAGAAAGTCCCAGTTGCGGATGGTGGCCAGCAACTCATCGCGGAAATCGGCGATCCAGTAATTCATGGTGTCGCCGCCGGCGAGGCGCAAGCCGTTCATCTGGTTCCTGACCGATGCCTGAAGCGCGGGCTGAATATTGCCCAGCAGGAGATAGGGAGCCGACTTGTAACTGGCGGGAATTTTGGGATTGAAGTCCGCGAAGACGTTGAGATCGGTCTGAAGCGTGGTGCGGTCGTTCATATCGTCGGAATACTTCCCGGCCCAGAAGAACGTTTTCCCGGGCACACGCTCCAGACCTTCGAGATCGATGCCATGGCGGACCAACAGGTCTGTGTCTTCCTGGGCAAAATCGTCGCCAACGATACCGACGAGATTGGTTTTCGTAAAGAAGCTGGAGGAGAGCGAAATATAAGTTGCGGCTCCGCCCAGCATGCGGTCCACGCGACCGTGGGGGGTTTCGACGCCGTCATAGGCGACGGAACCAACGACAACTAGAGACATTCCTAGATTGTAGCCGGAACCCCGTGGCCGATAAGATAAGAGCAGTGCTTTCCTTACTAAAATCGGCAGTGACGCGGAACCTGGTCGACATGGCGGTACTGATTCCGGTGTTGCTGGCGCAGGCGTTCGCGGTTTACTTACTGTTGCGCAGCCGGATGGCGCAGAGCCGGAGATGGGTCCGCCGGTTGATTCTCGGGTCCGCCGGAGCGTCCCTGCTTTTACTAATTGTGGGGTTCCTGCTGCTATTTCTCCGGGTCTACCGTCATTTCAACGACTGGACGGCGAGCTGGATCCGCGGGGCGGCGATGATTTGGGCGATGCTCTCCGTGCTGTTCGTCGCGGCGTGGCTGGTCTGGCGAGCCTTGGCGGCGATCGTGAAGCCGGAGCAATCGCCGGCCCGGCGAGTATTTCTCAAAGCATCGGGCGCCGCGCTTTTTGCCGCTCCGCTGGCGGTGGCAGGCTACGGAATCTTCGTGCAGAGGCACAACATCCGGATCCGGGAACAAAACATCCCGATCCCCGGACTGGCCGAGGACCTCAATGGTCTCCGTATTGTTCAGTTGACCGATATCCATCTCAGTCCGTTTTTGAGCGAGAAGGAACTGGCGCACGCCGTGGCGATGGCAAATGAGACGACCGCGCATCTGGCCCTGGTGACCGGCGACATGATCACCCACGGCGGCGATCCTCTGGATGCGTGCTTGAATCTGCTGGCCGGCTTGCGCGCCGAGGGCGGCATTTTCGGCTGTCTCGGCAACCATGAGATCTACGCGGGCGCGGAGGATTATGCCACGGAACAAGGCGCGCGGCTCGGCATTCGCTATCTGCGCTCAGAAGCGGTGCGATTGAAATTCGGCGGCGCGATGCTGAATATGGCTGGGGTGGATTATCAGCGCTTCCACAGGCCGTATCTAAAAGGGGCAGAGAAGCTGGTGGAGCCCCGGATGTTGAACGTGATGCTGTCGCACAATCCGGATGTTTTTCCAGTCGCCGCGCGGCAGGGCTACGATCTGACCATCGCCGGGCACACCCACGGCGGACAGGTGCGCGTCGAGATTCTGCGGGAGGATCTGAACATCGCGCGATTCTTCACGCGTTACGTGGACGGTTTGTACGGCAAGGACGGGCGTTCTATTTTCGTTTCGCGAGGAATCGGAACCATTGGGCTGCCGGCGCGGCTGGGCGCTCCTCCGGAGGTTGCGCTGCTGCGCCTGTGCCGTTCCTGATCCTCAGCGACATTCACGCCAATCGCGAAGCGCTGGAGGCGGTACTGGCCGACGCGCGCGGTCAGTACGACCGGATCGTCTGTCTGGGCGACCTGGCCGGCTACGGCGCAGATCCGAATTTCGCCGTCGACTGGGCGCGCGCCGATGTCGCCGCTATCGTGCGCGGCAATCACGATAAGTTGTGCGCGGGTCTTGAATCGTTTTACTCCTACCGGCCCGCCGCTCGCACTGCCGCGGAGTGGACGGTGAACGCGCTGACGGCTGAGAATCGAACCTACCTCGAAAGGCTTCCGCGCGGACCTTTGCCCTACGAAGGATTCGACCTGGTGCATGGATCGCCCCGCGACGAGGATGAGTACCTGATGAGCATCGGCGACGTTGCGGCGATCCGTAATGAGATTGAGTCCCCGCTCTCTTTTTTTGGCCACACGCATTTGCAAGGCGGATTCCTGATTGCCCGCAGCAGCGTGAAACCGATCGACCGGCACCGCGTGCTGGAGCTGGAGAAACATCACACTTATTTGGTGAATCCAGGGTCGGTGGGCCAGCCACGGGATGGAGATCCGCATGCAGCTTATGTCCTTTATTGGCCAAAAGAGCGCGTCGTCGAGTTTCGACGCGTCGCGTACGATGCGGCCGCAGCGGCGGGAAAGATTCGCGCGGCGGGGTTGCCGGAGTCGCTGGCGGCGCGGTTGATGAGTGGGGTGTAGCGATGCTCGATGGTCCCCTCCCAGACGGACGGGGCTCGGTAAGAGGCCAGTGAAACCCCTGGCGTGAAAAGTCGCTCGACAGGCGAAACCGCTTGTCCCACAGGCGGTTCCCCCTGCCAATGAGCCTGGGGATTTGTGGGCCAACGAAATCACCGGGCTGAGAGGCAACCCCGGTGCTGACCACTCCTGCTAGTCGCGGCTCTGTTTCAGGCTTTGGGGATTCATTGAAACAAGGGGAGCCGCGCTTGCCTTCGAAAAGCTTACACTGAGTCAGAGAATGTCATCAACCGACGGTCGTCTGCCGTCGCTCGCCCCTAAGGTTGTGGTGGCGACGACGGTAGCCCTTTCCTTTATCAGTTTCTGGCGTGGCGCTTCCATTGTTTTGAGCGACCTCGCCTCCTCCGCGTTTTATGCCGGAGGCGCAGCGGAACAAGCCGTGGGCAAATCGGCTCCGTGGTTCGTGCTGGGAGTGATGCTGTTCAGCTTCGCCGTGCGCAGCGTGTACATGGAAAGCTGTAGCATGTTCGTGCGCGGCGGCGTGTACGTTGTCGTACGCGATAGCATGGGGCCGATCCTGGCGAAGTTTTCGGTCTCCTCTTTGGTATTCGATTACATACTCACCGGGCCGATCAGCGTGGTGAGCGCGGGCTTGTACCTGGCGGCGCTGCTCAACGAGATCAGCGAGCTGCTGCATTCCAGTTATCGAATCAACGTGAACATTTTCGCCGCTGCCTCCGCGGTGCTGGTGACCATTTATTTCTGGTGGCAAAACCTGAAGGGCGTCCACGAATCGAGCGGCAAGGCGCTGCGCATCATGCAGATCACCACCGTGATGGTGGTGATCCTGATGATCTGGTGTCCGTTGACGATTCTGCTGAAGGATCGCTGGCACAACATTCCGCCTCCGCCGATCGCGTCGAATCTCAATTTTTCACCGGAGGCGCAAGGCTGGTTCAAAGGGACGTTCTGGATTCAGATTCCGATGGTGGCGATCATCATCGCGTTCGGACACTCCCTGCTTTCGATGAGCGGGTTCGAAACGCTGGCGCAGGTGTACCGCGAAATCGCTTATCCGAAGCTGAAGAACTTGAGAATTACGGCCAACATCGTGTGCTGGTACGCGGTGATCTGCACCGGTGTGGTGACGGTTTTCGCAGGGATGATTATTCCGGACGCGGATCGTCCGAAGTACTTCGACAATCTGATCGGCGGATTAGCGATGAGCCTGAGCGGGCCGTACTTGCTGCGGCTCGGATTCCATATTTTTGTGGTTGCGGTGGGTGGTTTAATTCTGGCGGGCGCCGTGAACACCTCGATTATCGGCGCCAACGGCGTGCTGAATCGCGTGGCCGAGGACGGGGTGCTGCTGCCGTGGTTCCGCAAGCCGCACAAGAAGTTCGGAACCACGTCGCGCATCATCAACCTGATCGCGCTGATGCAGATCGCTACGATTATCGGTAGCCGCGGCGATATGACGGTGCTGGCCGAAGCGTACGCGTTCGGCGTGGTGTGGAGCTTCTTCATGAAATCCCTGGGCGTGATGGTGCTGCGGTTTCACCGTACCGACCAGGAGTACAAATTTCCGTTCAACATTCATATTCGGGGAGTGGAGATTCCGATCGGCCTGGGCCTGACGACCCTGGTGCTGGGTCTGGTGGCGATCGCGAACCTTTTCTCGAAGCAGGTGGCGACCAAATACGGCGTGGCGTTCACGATTGCGTTTTTCGTCATTTTCGAAATTTCCGAAAAGATCAACCAGAGGAATCACGATTCGGAGAAAAAGGGGCTGGAGCAGTTCAACTTAGAACATCAGGCGCAGATCGACGCGTCGAGTCTGCATGCGCGTCCGGGCTGCGTGCTGGTGGCGGTGCGGGATTACCATCGCATGGAGCACCTGAAGCGCGTTCTGGATAAAACCAACCTGCGGCGCCACGACATTGTGGTGATGACGGTGCGTCCGATTTCGACGGGAGCGGGCGAGTACGAGCTATCCGAAGCGCAACTGTTCAGCGATTACGAGAAGGAGCTGTTCAGCCACGTCGTCGAGATGGCGGAAAAAGAAGGGAAACCGGTGGAATTGCTGGTGGTGCCGGCGGTGAATCCGTTCGATGCGCTGGCGCAAGCGGCGAATGGACTGAAGGCATCGCGGCTGGTGACGGGCGTGAGCGCGCGCATGGAATCGGACGAATTGGCGCGGCAATTGGGCCTGGCTTGGGAGAATCTGCCGGAACCGAGACATCCTTTTTCGCTCGAAGTAATCAGTCCGGACCGTCCGTCTACGTATGTGAATCTGGGTCCTCATCCGCCGCGGATGTGGCCGGAAGATGTGGATCTGCTGCATGAAATCTGGCTGCGCCTGGCAGCGTCGGACGCACTGGGCTCACGGCTGCATCATCGCGATGTGGTGGGGGTGGCGCTGCGGAGGTTGCATAAGGACCTGACCAACGACGGGCATGACACGGTGATCGGCGAGATTCAGAAAGAGCTGCGGAAGAGTTGAAAAACGATTAAGAGCTCCTGGCTTTCTTCTTCTTCGGAGCCGGAGTGGCGGCGGCCTCGACTAATGGCGCTTCTTCCTTCACTGGGGCCTCCACGGGCGCAACGCCGGCCAGCACGGCTTCGTACAGTTCCTTCTGCTTCAACAACTCTTTCTTGGTGGGAGGGGCGATCTCATTTCGATAGTCATGATCGCTGTAACAGGTGCGGCAACGCACTTTGGCGGCAGCCCCATTCATGAGGGAAACGATCGCATGGTTGGTTAAGCGGCGGCATTTCACGCAAAAGTCGTCGATAATGTCGCCTAATCGCAGTTCTCGCATACGACATTCGTGAGTATAACAACAATGCGGTAACCTGAACGAGCATGTTCGATCGAAGAGAGAGGACGATCCTCGGCGCGCTGCGAACTCCGGCGCGAATTCAGCAGTTCCTCGACAACGAGATTCAATACAATCTGGAGCCGGACGGCGACACCTGCTATTCGCCTCGCACGGTGCTTCGCCAAAGAGTGGCGCATTGCATGGAGGGCGCGATGCTGGCGGCGGCGGCTTTGAGGATGCTGGGGCATCCGCCATTGCTGGTCGATCTCGAAGCGGTCCGCGATACCGATCATGTGCTGGCGGTTTATCGCGTCAATGGATATTGGGGGGCATTGGCGAAATCCGACTATTCCGGGCTGCGCTCCCGGGAGCCCGTGTACCGCAACATCCGCGAGCTGGCGATGAGCTACTTCGAGCATTATTTCAATCCGGCGGGGGAAAAAACGCTGCGTGGGTATTCGAGGCCGGTGAATCTTCGGCAATTCGATCCGGACGGTTGGATGACTTCGGAGGAGGACGTTTGGGTGGTGCCGAATTACCTGTGTGAGATCAAACACACGCCTTTGGTTAGTTCTAACGTGCTACGGAGAGTGGCACCTATGGATAAGAGACTGTTCGCGGCGGGCCGATTAGGGGGATTAGCGCATTGAAAAAGGGCGGCGGGCATCCGGGCCGTTCACTTGGATCTTACGTTGACGCCATCGTTATGCGCAAAAAGCGCTAGGTATCAGGTTTATCCGGTCGTTCGCGATCCTTACTGCTGTGAAGAGGCTGGGGGCTTCGCCGCCCTTTGACTTAGGTAAGGTGGATTATCCAAAGGCCTCCTTTCACTTCAGTAAATCTCAGATCCAATCAAAATATGCACCGCTGCCGCGCGTTTGTCAATAGTATCCTGGAGCTGAAACCTTTCCGAGTTGAGGTGACTCAAAACCGAGGAGGCCATATGAATACGACAGTGATCGATTCGGCCGATCCGAAGGTTCATTCGCAGCATATCCAAGAAATGCTGGAGGATATGATTGCTCATTCGCGAAAGGATATCGAGTATGTCCAAGAGCCTCGGTTCCAGGCATTACTGGAGACTACGGCGGAAGTGCTTACGGGTCTTAAAACGGCTTTCCGCGACTATAGCGAGGGCAAAGAGAAGGCGTGGAAACGCTAAAGTAAACATTTTGTGCTCATAATCGGAGAGTGCAAAAATCCGTAGTCTTTTTGTTGGGCTGCGCCGCGATTCTGTGCGCTGCGCCTCCCCCGCCGTCGTTCCTGCTTCCTGATGGCGTCATCCCTAAAAAGCATACCGTCGAGTTAACGGTCGACCCCAGCCTGGACTCGTTTAGCGGTTGGGCTCGCATTGAAGTCGAGTTGAGCAAATCGACCAGCGTGCTGTGGGTCAATGCAAAAAATCTAACGCCTGAGGAATCGTCGGTATCGTGGAAGGGGCGCACGCTTTCCGCACGAGCATCCACAGCGGGCGACGAGTTTATCGGGCTGGAGGTCGATGCTCCGGTCGGCCCCGGCGTCGCGTCCATTTCAATTCGCTATCGAGGGAAGCTGGAAGAAACGGCCGTCGCCGGTCCTTATCGCAACAAAGTCGGCAACGATTGGTATGCATTTACTACCTTCACGCCCATCGATGCGCGCCGCGCGTTTCCGTGCTTCGACGAGCCGCGTTTCAAAACGCCGTGGGAATTGTCGATTCGGATCAAGTCAACCGACAAGGCGTTTTCGAACGCTGCTCAAGTGAGCGAAAAGGACGAACCGAATGGGATGAAGCTGGTTCACTTCGCGCCCACCGTGCCACTGGCGGCGGAAGTGGTTGCGTTCTGCGTGGGGCCGTTCGATGTTTATGAAGGAGCGGCGGCTGGGCATGGGACGCCGATCCGCATTATTTCCGCGAGGGGGCAGCGCGAGCAATCGAAACTCGCCGCGCAGGCTACCGTCGATGTGCTGCCTCGTCTGGAAGCTTATACCGGAATCCCTTATCCATACGGAAAACTCGATCACGTCGCGGTGCCGGAGTTTAAGTTCGGCGCGGTGGAGAATCCCGGCCTCATTACTTATAAGGCCAGCGCGCTGCTGCAATCGCCGGTCGATAACGAGACGGAAAAGTCGCGGCGCATCCGGTCGCTTCAGGCGCATGAAGTGGGTCATCAATGGTTCGGCGACATGGTCACGCAGGCGACTTGGGACGACGTGTGGCTCAGTGAAGGATTCGCTACATGGTTCTCTGCGAAAGTGATGGATCAGGAACAGCCTCCGGCGCGCAAACTGCTGGCATCGGTCGCAGCGCGGGAGCGCATCATGGCCACCGACGCAGGACCGAAGACGCGTCCGGTGCGCCTGGAAATGAATAGCCGCAAAGATACGGATGGCGTGTATAGCCAGATCGTGTATCAGAAAGGCGCGGCGATCCTGGTGATGCTCGACGGCTGGCTGGGTGAAGATCGGGTGCGCGACGGACTGCGCAGATATTTGACGGCTCACAAATTCGGGAACGCATCCACTGCCGACCTCGAGGCATCCCTCAACGGCTCCAAGCCGGTGCTGGACAGTTTTCTCAACCAGACCGGCATCCCTTCGATTCGGGCGAGGTGCGAGGATGCGCGCCTCGTAGTCGAGCAGACTAATGCTTCGCGCAACTGGAATGTCCCGGTGTGCTGGCGCGGTGAAGGAGTTGCGTCGAGTTGCACGGTTCTTTCGGGTCGCGGAGAAATGACGGTGAAGTCGTGTCCCGCGTGGATTTATATGAACTCCGGCGGCAGCGGCTACTATCGGACAGAGTGGTCCGCGGAGCAGCTTGCGGCGCTCGATTTAACCAAGTTGAGCGCGCCGGAGCGCTTGACGTTGATCTACGATCTGAGGGCGGGAAAGAACATCACGTGTCCGCTGCTTAAGACGCTCGCAACCGATGTCGAGCCCGAAATTGCCAAGACGGCGACTGACGTAATCGCGGGGAAATGACGGAATCATTCCACGCTGAAACGCGCTATTGCGCCTTTGGGGCCTACTGCCCAGCCGGCGTAGCTTAATAAAAAGCTCATCGCGTTATAGTCGCCTTTGTCGAACTGCTTCCAGGTTTTGCCTTTGTCGATTGATGCGTCGGAGCCGGAGGTGCCGGTGGCGATCCACATTTTCCTGTCGGGGAGATACGTAACTGCTGAACGGAAACCAGTTGGGCTGCCTTCGGGGGCGGTCCATTTTTTGCCGCCGTCTTCGGTGATGGCGATATTGTGCGCCGGGTCCGCCGGTTTCGAGTAATCGCCTCCCACCGCTATCCCACGGAGGGGGTTCAGGAACGCGACCGAAAAAATCCCGGCACTGGGCACGTCGTGGCGGATGGGAGTTTGCGAAACGGTCCATTTCTTACCCCCGTCGATGGAATGAAAGACCCTTGCGCCGCCGGTTCCGAACCAGACTTCGTGCAATCCAATCAAGAACATACAACTATTACTGGCGGCGAACGCTCCTTCATTTGGCTGGGCGGCGGGGGTTTTTTCACGCTTCCAAGAATCGCCCCCGTCGTCGGTGGTCATTACTAGAAAATGGCCGTCTACCGGGTCTCCCAGAAGAATTCCGTGGGTAGCGTCCCAGAAGGCTATGGCGTCGAAAAAGCCTTTCGGGTCGGGGTTGGTGTATACGGCTTCCCAGGTACCTCCACCGTCTTTGGTTTTGTAAATCCTTGATTTTTCACCACTTCCGATGCTCATTAGAATGGCGGTTTTGTCGTCGAAGGCGCGTACGGCCCGGAAATCCATGTCGGCCGCGCCTTGGACTGTCCCCGGCTTCCATGTTGCGCCTCCGTCAGTAGTGATTAAAAATGTTCCCTTGCTGCCGCTGGCCCAGACTACTTTGGCGTTTACGACGCTCACACCGCGCAGCGAAGCGGTGGTGTTGCTGGTTTGGGGCGTCCATATCTGCGCCTTAATCGGGCATAAAGTGCTCAGTAAGACGCTCAGAATAGCCTTATTCATCCTTATTCAACGTTACAATGAGCGGATGCTGGCTGGGAAAACGGCGCTGGTCACCGGAGCCAATGGTGCGATCGGGACGGTCATTTGCAGGATGCTCGCTCGAGAGGGCGCGCACGTGATTGTGAATTATTTCGAAGACCGCGCTCGAGCGGAAGAACTGGCGAGTTCGATCGGAGGGACGGCGGTGTATGCGGACATCGGCGATGCGCGCGACGTCGAGGACATGATCGGGGGATTTTCCGCGATCGATATTCTGGTGAACAACACAGGCATTCAGACGTTCAGTCCTTTGCTCGATTTACCGGAAGCGGATTGGGACCGGGTGATTCGCACGAATTTGAAAGGGTGCTTCCTGTGCACACAGCGCGTGGGGCGAATGATGAAGCGGAATGGCGGCGGGCGGATCATTAATCTGGGTTCGGGCTGCAACAAGACCGCGTTTCCGAGGCTTTCGAGTTATACGGCGAGCAAAGGGGGAATCGAGATGTTGACCAAGGTCGCCGCGGCCGAGTTGGGAGCTTATGGAATCACGGTGAATTGCGTGGCTCCAGGGGCGATCGAAACGGAGCGCACGAAACTGGAAGCGCCGGATTACGCGGGCACATGGTCGGAGCTGACTCCTTTGGGGCGCATTGGGACTCCGGAAGATGTCGCCCGGGCGATCGTGTTTTTTGCGAGCGACGCGGCGGCCTTTATCACTGGGCAGACCTTATGGGTGGACGGAGGGCTGTTCAGCAAACCTGCATGGCCCTATTGAAACGCTTGCTCCATGGCATCGAGGCGGGGATCGTCGGCGGAGTGGCGATGCTTGGAATGCTTGCGGCCGCATCCATGTGGCACCGGCAGGCGTGGTGGGAGATTCCGAATCTTCTGGGATCCACTTTTTATCATTCGAGGGCCTTCTATTCGGGGCCGGGGCGGGCGACGCTGGCAGGCGGAGCGCTGCAATTAACGATGAGCGGCGCGGTGGGCGCGATCTTCGGGGTGATCTGTGGAAATGTGCGCTCGCGGCACAGGTTGATCCTTTTAGGCACGCTGGTAGGGGTAGGCTGGTTCTTCCTGGCGAACGCATTGGTATGGCCCCGCATCAATCCGATGGTTCCGTTCTATTGGCCGGAACCGGCGGCGGTCCTTTCGCACGTGCTGTTTGGGGCGTGCCTGGGGTATGCGGGAACGGCGCCGGGCATTTCTTCCGCGACAAGTGGCCCCTCGGATGCGGTAGAATCGTAGATTCGCTTCTGCGTTGAGCCTCATGCCCCTTATGGATACCGTCCCCGGTCCTGACGATCGGCGAGAATTATCGGGAAACCGCGAATAGAGTGGGAACGTCTGGAGTGAGGCGCAGAGTGGAAAGGAACCGTTTTTAGATGACGTTTTTCAGGCCTGGATGCCTGCGCACTCTTGCTGTTTGTCTGATTAGCGGAGTCGGCCTATTCGCACAGCAGCAACAGCCTCCGGCGCAGCCGCCCCAGCAGCCTCCGCCGACGCAGCCCCCTACGCAACCTCCTACTCAGACGCCACCCCAGCAGAAAAAAGCGAATCCTTTCGAGACGGTTCCGCAGGCACCGGAGCAGCCGGCGAAACCGGCTGTGCCGACGCCGGAAGCGCAGGTAAACGCCGACCGGCCGCCTACCGACACCATCGAACTGATCGAATTTCGAGGCGCGAGGCGGGTGCCGCAGGACACGCTGCGCGCGATGATCATCACCAAAAAGGGCGATCCTTACGACGAGGAGTCACTGCATCGCGACTTCATGGCGTTATGGAACACGGCCCGCTTCGACGATATCCGGATGGAGCGCGAAGTAGGAAAAACGGGTTGGATCGTGCGCTTCACAGTCGTGGAGCGAAGAATCGTACGGTCGATCAAGTATGACGGGTTGAAGTCCATCACGCAGTCGGAAATTCTGGACCGTTTTAAAGAACGCAAGGTCGGATTGAGCGTGGAATCGCAATATGATCCGAACAAAATTCAGCGCGCGCGAAACGTATTGCAGGAATATCTGGCGGAGCGCGGACGGCAGTTCGCGACGGTGGATCCGGAGATTCGCCAGGTGCCTCCGTCGTCTCTGGAACTGACGTTCAAGGTGAACGAAGGACCGAAGGTGAAGGTGCATGAGATCACCTTCGACGGCAACAATATCTATAGCGATCTAATTCTGAAGCGGGCGATGAAGAACCTGCATGGGATCGGGATTCCTTATTCGATCTATGCCGAGGATATTTTCTCGAAGACGTACGATTCGACCAAGCTCGAAGAAGATCAGCAGCGGATTGAGGAATTTTATAAAGACCACGGTTATTTCGCTGCGCATACAACAGGCGCTAAGGTGACGGTGGTGGATACGGGCGCGGGACATTTCCGGATTCCGCTGATTTTTTCGGGCTCGAAGGGCAAGGGCGCGAACATCCACATCAGCATTGAGGAAGGCCGGCTGTATCACTTGAACAACATCAACTTCGTGGGCGTGAAGCTGTTCCGTACGCCGGAGACGCTGATGAGGCCGGTGTTCCAGATGAGCTCCGGCGACGTGTTCTCGACTTCGAAGCTGCGCAAGGGGTTTGAGGAGCTGCGCAAGCTGTATGGAAATTTCGGCTACATCGATTTCGTGGCCGAGCCGAATATCGAGCCGGTGCCGAACACCGACAAGGTGGATTTGACGCTGAATTTCGACGAAGGCAAGCAGTTCTTTGTGCGGCGCATCGATTTTTCGGGGAACGTGACGACGCGCGACAAGATTATCCGCCGCGAGTTCCTGGTGGACGAAGGCGACATCTACAACACCAAGCTGATGGAAGTCAGCCTGCTGCGCCTGAACCAGTTGGGCTATTTCGAAGTGCTGAAGATGGAAGACGCGGTGGACATCAAGCGGGACACGAAAACGGACACTGTGGACATCACGTTGAAGGTGAAGGAGCGCGGCAAGAACTCGATTCAATTAAACGGCGGAGTTTCGGGTATTGCGGGCAGCTTCATCGGATTTTCCTACTCGACGAACAACCTGCTGGGATTGGGCGAGACGCTCAGCTTGAACTCCCAGTTGGGCACGCGGCAGGACAACGTGACCATAGGGTTCACGGAGCCTTACTTCCTGGATAAACCGATTCAGGTAGGCGTGACGGTGTTCTACACCCGATTCGATTACAACCAGGCGCGGGAAGCGTCGATTCTGGCAGGCCAGAACCTGACGCCGCTGTTCAACGAACTAGGGTCGCAGAATCTGCTCAATTATGTGAGCAATTCGCGAGGATTCACGGCGTTCATCAGCAAGCCTCTGCGACGAAGTTTCGCGCGTGTAGGGTTGAGCTACGGCTACTCGATTCAGAACGTGACGACGCTGACCAACGCAGCCACAGCGTATTACACGTATATCGACTTCCTGCGTATTAACGGGCCGAATCCACTGGACGGCATCAAACAATCGAGTATTATTCCGAGCTTCACCTACAATTCGGTGAACCATCCGATTACGCCGACGGCCGGAAAGAGTCTGGCCGTTTCGGTGCAGTTCGCGGGCAGTTTCCTGGGCGGCAACGTGAACCAGATCCTGCCGACGGTGGACGGGAAATATTTCCACCGGTCGCCGATTAATCACAAGCACGTCATCGGAGCGCATATCCTGGGCAAGTTCGTGACGGGATATGGAGGCAAGGTGGCGCCTCCGCTGAACCGGTTCTATATGGGCGGCGAGAACGACATTCGAGGATTCGACATCTGGGGCATCAGTCCGGTGGCGTACATTCCGACGTCGGCGACGGTGGATCTGCTGAACAACGACGGGACACCACGACAGCAGAGGGTGGTTGTGAACGGCGCTACGACTTTCGTGAACGTGACGCAAACGATTCCCAGTTACCAGCTCGTGACGCCGGGCGGCGATCTGGAGGCGGTTTCGAACTTCGAATATCGCATCCCGATTTTTGGGCCGGTAATTCTGGCGGCATTTCTGGATACGGGCATCGACCGGCTGGTGTTGAGCAAACAGTTGAAGCTGAATTCAGACCGGGTGACGCAATTGGATACTCAGTTCCCGGAAGCGGCGTTTCCGGATCGAGCGGTGATTGCGGCCGGCACACAGAAGGTCCGCATGTCGACGGGACTGGAACTTCAGGTGATGCTGCCGGTGGTGAATGCGCCGTTCCGCGTCTACTGGGCGTACAATCCATTAAGAGTCGAAGAGTATTTGCAACAGCCGATTGTGGCGGACCGGAGTTATTTTCCGAACGCAGCGTCGTTCTTTAACTCCATTGCGCAGGTAGGACAAGCGTATCCGTTTTTCGAAAAGCCCTCCCAATTCCGGTTCACTATCGGACGGACATTCTAGGACGGCGTGTTAACATAGCTGAAGAAAATAGGAGTTTATCGTGAAAAATCAAATTCTCGCGCTGCCGTGTCTGGCCCTTTTTGCGGCCGCCATCGCCGGAGCACAGGGGCCTCCCCCGACTAAAGTTGGCGTGATTCAGGTGCAGGCGGCGTTGACGGGGACCAAGGACGGCCAAAAGGCGGTCGCGGAGTTCCAAAGCAAGATGGCGCCGAAACAGAAGGAAATGGAGCGGAAGCGCGCGGAGATCCAGGAGCTTCAGGACAAGTTGAGCAAGGGCGGGAACGCGATGGCGCAGGCGGCCAAGGACGAACTGGCGCGCAACATCGACACGAAGACCAAGAGCTACAACCGCGACATGGAAGACGCGCAGGCGGAGTTCCAGGGCGAAGAGCGCAAGATGCTGGAAGAGCTGAGCGGCAAGATGCAGGTGGTGATCGAAAAGTACGCGCAGGCCAATAATTACACGGTGCTGCTGGATGTGAGCAACCAGAACACGAACGTGATCTGGATCTCGACGGCGATCGATGTGACGAAGGATATTATCGACCTGTACGACAAGATGAATCCGGGCGGTCCGGGGACGAAGCCGACTGCGGCTCCGGTGACCAAGCCGGCGGCTCCGGCGACTCCGCCGGTGGCTCCTAAGAAGCAGCCGTAGAAAAGCAAAGAAATTTTAGCCGCCGATGAACGCTGATAGAGGAACAGAATCGTCCTCTGGCTTATCTGCGTTCATCAGCATTTATCGGCGGCTAATCCGTTTTTTAGGTAATCTCGACTTGGTATGATCGGAACCGTTGCAGGAAGCGATCGATCAGCAGGGCTCGGATTTCAGCATTCAGCGCGACGATGCGGTTTGCTTTACCGCGGGCTTGCATGGAGTTTCCTTTGGCGCGGGCACGGTTCATGCGTATCTGGCATCAGACCGCACTCCTCCTAAAATCACTGCGGGGATTTCCGTCGGCGCGCTGACTGCGGCGGTGATGGAACGGTGCTACCGGGATCTGCGTGAGTCGCGCACGGAGGCGGCGCGGTGGACGTGGCTGCGGCGATATCTCTCATTTCTCCTGGATCGTCCCTATGATGTGGCGTGGCACGCGATTCCGAACCCGTCGGATTTCGTCGCCGATCTGCCGCCGGTGGCCGAGACGGGGCTTCCTCCCGATCCGGAGTGGGAAGTGCGCGAAGCGAAGGCGCGCCGGAAGCTGCATATCATTGCGCGGTTCGGACGATGGTGCTCCCATCTGCCGGTCACGGTGAGCTCCGCCGGGTGGATCATGGTGCGGTACGCGCGGCATCGCGAACAGAGCCAGACGGTACGGATCGATCAATGGTGGAACGCGGTGGCTTTGTGGACGCGGGTGTTGTTCGTGGAATGGGCGGTGCTGTTGCAGATCATCTTGAGGCCGCAGTTTTTTCCGGAGTGGCAGTTCCGGGCGGCGGGGAAAATGATCTCGCATTTTCCGCTGCGGCCCTTATTCGGATGGAAGCTGTGGCTGGCGACGCTGTTGCTGGGGTCGGCGACGATCGCTTTGTGGATCGTGAATCTCTGGATCGTGCTGGAGGAGATATTCCGGCAGAAGACGACGCATGTTTTTCATTTCGGCCTGGTGCTGGGATTTACGTGCGTGCCGCTGGTGCCAATTTTCCTGCGCCGATGGATGGGCCGGACGAACAATTGGGGATTTAAAAAAATCCTGATGCACCTGGGGATCCGGACGTCGTTGATCGACGATTTTTATTTGCGGCTGAAGTTGTTCCGGCTGTTTGAGGATCATGGCGCGACGCCGGTGATGAAGGACCTGACGTTTCCGGTGCTGATGGTCGCGGCGCCTTTACAGATTATCGATTCGTCGCCAAGCCAGCTTTGGCCGGGGGTGCGGAGCGACATCTCGATTGTCGATGCGCTGCGGACTAGTCTGGCGATTCCACGATTATTTTCGCCGACGGTGGTGACGGGGAAGAATCTGGCGAGCTGGGTGGGCGCGAGCAAGCTGCCGGAGAGACTGGACCTGGTGGACGGGTCCGTAGTGCGGCACAATCCATTGCCGGCGCTGGTGAATTTTCTTTCGCAGCCGCAAAATTCCGAGGTCGCGGAGCTATTGTCGAAGCCGCGAAGCCGGGTGCATCTGGTTTACGATATTCCGATTCAGCCGAAGCCGCTGCCGCCGGCGGCGGGAGGCCAAGGGGACGGGCAGGAGCCGCTGCTGCCGAATATCGTCGAGACGGGGTTCGCGAGCAACCGGCTGGAGCGGCGACGCGACAGCCGCCTGGAAGTGGTGCGGACGAATTACGTGACGGAGCTGGAGCGCGTGCTGCGCGCGGCTACCGGCGACGTAAGTTCGCCCGACGTGGACACGATTACGGTGGAGGAGATCGCGCCCGAGGAAGAACTGACACTGGCCAATACGCTGCAACCGACGGAGACGGAGATTCTGACGCACATCGCGGCGGGATGCCGGCAGACCCTCTCGGTTTTGTACCGGCATGAGATTACGGGGTTCGGGAAGGGCGAGACAGTGGATTGCAACGCGCTGCTGCGACAGATCGCGCCGAACCGCGACTGGCGCATTTCCGATCGCTTCGGGACGCCGGGGTTGAGCGAGGTGTGCCGGCATTGTCCGCGCACGCTGCATGCGGCGGTCAAGCCTGTAGACGGCCTACTACCTGTTAATTTTCGCGCGGCGGCGGGAGATTTAGCCACGCGGTTTCCGGAGCTGGCCGGGGATCGGCCCCGCATTGTTTTTGTTGCGAGCGGAGGCGTGTTCCGCGGCTCGTTTCACGTGGGCATGATCGGCGCGATGCATGCGACGGGATTGAGGCCGGACATGATCGTCGGGGCATCAGTGGGGACGCTGTTGGGCGCGGCGTTGGGGGCGATGTACTCCTCGAGCGGACAGCAAGCGCGCGTGAAGCTGCGGCGGTTGACGGACCTGTTTGTGGAGGCGGACCGAAGGATCGCGCTGACCAAGACGTTAAAAGGGGCGCTTAAAGATCTGGGCATCCGGAGCCGCGGGGCGAGCATGAATCTATCGCCGAATGTGCTTCGAAAAATGGTGCGCGCGGGCACGCGGCAGGATCCGGGCAGCGCGATCACTGGAGCTCCACCGGCGCTGATCGATGCGATCTCCGATCTATTTCTGATTCCTTATCGGGCCACGGCTCGGATTGCGGCGGAGTTCGTCGCAGGCCACGTGACGCGGGCGACACACACATTTTGGACGCAGATCAAAACGGAGACCATCGACCGGCTGGGGATTCATGATGCGCTGATCGGGTCGTCACTATTGGAGCGAGAGACGAGGCTGGTGCTGGGCGATGTTTCGCAGGATGTGCAGCCATTTCTGGAGCACAGCCGGATCGCGTTTTTTGCGACGGCGGTGAACCTGGTAACGGAGTGGATCACGATTCTGGGGTCGCAGCTGACGGCGGACCGGTACGATCTGATCGAGGCGCTGCTGGCTTCGAGCGCGTTTCCGATGGCATTCGCTCCGCGAAGGGCGAGCGCGCTTTATCCCGGCGTGGGGCGTCGCGATGTGTTTTACGGCGACGGGGGGATGTTCGACAATCTGCCGTTTATTCCGGCTTTCGAGGTGCTGCGGGAGGTGCAGGTGGATCACCTTGATTCGACTATGGGGCAGGGGCGATGGCGCGATGAACTGGTGCGGCGGCATCGCGAGCCGGATTTATTTCTAGTGGGCGCGCTGAATATCAGGCAGACCGAGGACGAGCCGGACGCTTACGATTCGCTGCGCAAGATTGCGGCGCGCGCCATATCGCTCGAAGACAACGAAAAAATTTACGGCATGGAGCGGGCCGCGGCGCAGATCGACCGGCAGTTGGGGCAACTGCGCGCGGAGCCTGAGGGCGGCGACGCGGCGCTGCCGAAGGCGCAGGAGGAATTTCTCAACGGGATCGTCAATGCGGCGGTGATGCCGGTATATCCAGCCGATGAGGATCACCTGAACGGAACGTACGAGTTTTGTGAGGCGATGGGGATGGATCGGGACAAAATTCGACGCTCGATTGCGGATGGATGTTTTCAGACGATGCTGGGGGTCGCGAGGGCGCAGGCGGAGGGTCCGTATTCGATGGCGGGGCGCAGCGTCACGGCACTAACGGCACTGGGGCGTTTGCCGGAGATCGCGGTGGAGCGGGAGCGGCGAGCGAAGAATTATGGACGGTGTCCTTATTTTAGGGTTGAGGGGCAGCCGATCCCATGTCCGTTCGAGGGGATGCATGGGATTTACCGGGCTTGCCGGGAGGATTTGGTGCATATTCGGGAGGCCGCGGGTTAGATGTGGGAACGTCGACACTCTCGAAAATCGCCAGCAACAAGCCGCCCTGAATAGGCGGCTGCCGCCAACATTGGCCGCCCACAAGACGAGGTACACCCAAGACACTTGTTCAGGTCACGTCGAGGTCTTCCAAAAGATCGGGGCCGGCGTTGCTGGGATAGCCGAAGTCCCAGAAGGGGTTGCCTGGGGCGCTTTCCCAGACACGTTTGTCGCATTCGATCAGGAGTTTTTTCATGCGCTCATCCAGAGCCAGGATTTCGTCGTCTTCCGCATCCGCTTGCGCCAGGATTGCGCGCACATCCAGGTCGTTACGATAATCTTCCAGGCCTAGCTGGTAGCCGCGCTCTACTTGCTCGACGAACTCATGCCATTTTCGAATCAAGCCAGCGCGGCCTTCGCGAACTACGTGCTCCGGGTAACCGTTTTCGCGAAGATACTCCTCGACGGTCATGGCCGTTCCGCCTGACGGTGGAAGTAACGCTCGCCGTCGTTGGGTTTGAAAAACGTGCGAATGGTGCGGTCGCGATTGTAGGCTCCGAACGCTCCGGAGCGCTTGTCGAAGCGGGTGATTACGCCGTCCGGTTTGACGATTTCTAAAATCGGACCGCCCGCGGGGGCGTCTCGTAATTCCTGTGCGCGATGTAAATACTCGTCCTGGGAGATGCTGCCGAACTCGCGCCCGTGTTTGGCGTAATGCTCGTCGAACTGCTTGCGGGAGCGGAAACCGGGGCCGCCGGCGAGCAGCAGTAGAGCGGCGAGTAAGAGACCGATGGCGATGCGGGCTTGCCTCATAGATTGATTTCCGGTCCTCCGTTGAGAATCGATTTGCGCGCGGCTTCGATCACTCGTTCATTATGGCGGCTATTTTCGGGTGTCGCGATGAGGCCTTCGTCATCGGAACCCTTTCGGCACGCCTCGACGATGCGCTCGATCGAACGATAGCCGTAGCCGACCACGCCTTGAAACGGGACGTATTGAAAATAGTCGGAGCTGGGTTCGCTATAGGGTCCGCCGAGGAATGAGTATTCGATACCGCGATATTGATCGGAATGGCGGATCATCGCGCCGCCGCTATTTCCGGAGCACCACATGGTTAAGCCCTGCATGTTCGATCCGGGGCCTTCTTCGGGATAACCGAGGCTGTTCTGCACGTTGAGAATCGCGCCGTTCGACCAGCGGACGCGCCCGTCGGTCCATAAAAATCCCTCGTTGCCATTGGGGTAGCGATCGCGAAGTCCGCAGACACTGACTGCGACCGGCTCCAGGCCGGTGATGAAGTGCACGAGGTCCACATAATGGCAGCCGATATAGCAGAACGCGTCGGAATTTTCGCTGGTGCACCAGTTCTGAAAATTGGAGTGGCGATAGTTCCACTTCTCATGCAGGCATGCATTGCCGAGCCGGAATTCGCCGAACTTTCCTTCGCGATAGGCGCGGCGGGCCATCAGGTTGCGGTCGTCGAAACGCTTGTGATAATCGATTCCGACGAAGAGGCCCCGGCGCTTTGATTCCTCTTCGATTTGGATGGAGTCGGCGACGGTCATGACCAGAGGCTTCACGGCGCAGACGTGCAGATCGGATCGCAGAGCCGCGAGAATCACATCGCTATGCAGAGGATCGGGGACGGCGACGACGGCGAGTTGCCTGGGGGCCATCGATTTCAGGACTTTCTCGTACGGCTCGGTCGTCGATTCGAAGGTCTGCTCCGGAAACGCCTTGCGAATCGCGTCCGACGCCGCCAGTTTTTCCAGCGTCGCAGGATTGCGTGCGCATACGCGGATGTTTCCGATGCGGCCGAGCCGCTGCAACTGATAGAGCGACGGCAGGAGTTGATCGTGGGTGATCATTCCTCCGCCGATTACGACGGCGTTCACGCGACTTTACGCGCGACGAGAATTTCCGACGCGGCCTCTTCGAAAGCGTTCAGACTTTCTTCCAGTGCGGCTGCGGTGATGGAAAGCGGGGGACAGATTTTGACCGTCGCTCCGCCGAATCCTACAGGCGCAAACATCAGAACGCCGTTTTGAATGGTGCGCCAAACAAGATCGAACGCGGCGTCGGGATCGGGCTCCTTAGACCCGGGGCGGACGATGGCCACGCCCGCAACCAGGCCTTTTCCGGCAACATCGCCGATTTGCGGATAGCGCGACTTCATGGTCCGCAGACGCGCGTGAAGCAGTTCGCCTAAGCGCCCGGCGTTCTCCACCAGCCCCTCATTCACGATCAGATCCATGGACGCCATGGCTGCGGCGCAAGCGATGGGATTGCCGGTATGCGTCGAGGTCATGCTGCCGGGCGGTTGCAAATCCATGACCCCGGCGCGGCCCGCTACAGCGGCCAGAGGCAGGGAGCTGCTGATGCCTTTTCCGAACAGAGCCAGGTCCGGAACGATTCCGTAATGTTCGAATCCCCACATGGTTCCAGTGCGGCCGAAACCGGCCTGCACCTCGTCGCAGACCAGCAGAATCCGGTGGCCGGAGCACCAGTCCCTGAGGGCGTGCATGTATTCGGGCGGAGCGAACGCGGCGCTTCCGCCCTGATAGGTTTCGAGAATCACTCCGCAAACGTTTTGTGGATCGACCCCGGTTTCGGACAACGATTGCATGAAGAAATCGAAGGACGTATCGGGGGTGCGGAAACCATCGGGAAACGGCACCTGGGCGAATCCGCGGTCCTGACTCACGATCCATTGTTTCAGCGCGGGGATGCCGCCCGCCAACTGCGAGCCTAGCGTGCGTCCATGAAACGCCATCTCGAAGGAGACGATGACGTGCTTGTCGCGTCCGCCCATTCTTACGCCGTGGGTGCGGCACAACTTGATAGCGCACTCTACGGTTTCCGATCCCGTGGTCAGCAGGAAAACGCGGTCGAGCGACAGAGGTAGAAGCGAGGCGAGTTTCTCGACGGTCTGCGCGCGGATCGCGCTGGGGAAACAATAATTGTGCAGCAATCCGGAGGCGGCCTGCGCGGTGATCGCGTCAATCATTTCACGGCGGCCATGGCCGGCGTTGGCGACGAGCACTCCGCTGGACCAATCGATCCAGCGATTACCCCAGGCATCGGAGACTTGGAATCCCTCGGCGCGATCCCAAACGATGGGCGGCTGGCCTTGCATGGAGACCGGCTCATGACGATGGAGGCTTTCGAGGATCGGCAGAGATTCGGGCACGGGCAGCGGCGTGACGATCTGACGCAACGCGGTGTTCACGCGCGCGACAGGGCGCGGGGTGAGATCAAACTGGCGGGACATGGATGAGTTTCTATTGTAGCGACCGCTAGAATAGGAATGCAGATGTATCTGCCCGTTTATCTCGCACTCATGACTTTAATTGTTTCCGTAGACGAAGCTGTTCAGCCGCCCGTCGCTAAAATCGTTCCGCAGACGTCGACCACGCTCGGTGAGACGCGCATCGACAACTATTTTTGGCTCCGCGATCGCAACAATCCGGACACGATCAAGTATCTGGAGGCGGAAAACGAGTACACCAAGGCGGAGATGAAGCATACCGATGCGCTTCAATCGAAATTATATTCGGAGATTCTGGGCCGCATCCAGCAGACCGACTTGAGCGTTCCCACGAAGCGCGGCGATTATTTTTATTACACGCGAACGGAGGAAGGGAAGCAGTACGCGATTTATTGCCGCAAGCACGGGTCGGTGGACGCGAAAGAAGAAGTCCTGCTGGACGGGAACGCCATGGCGGAAGGGAAGAAGTATTTCCGCGTCGGAAATTTTGCGCCGAGTCCGAATCATAAGCTGCTGGCATATTCGGTAGATTATGAAGGCGATGAAGCGTATACGATTCACGTCAAGGATTTGACGACCGGGAAACTGCTGGACGATACGATTCCGAATACCTATTATTCGCTGGAATGGGCGAATGATAACGCGACGTTTTTCTATACCATCCTGGACGCGGCGAAGCGGCCTTTCAAAGTGTATCGCCACACGCTTGGGGTGAAGAAAAATACGCTGGTGTGCCATGAGACGGACGAGCGATTTACGGTGGAACTTGAGAAGACGCGGAGCCGCGCTTACATCCTGATCAACATCGGGAGTTCGCTGACGTCTGAAGTTCGGTATATCAAAGCGGATCGGCCGAAGGGCAAATTTGCGATTCTTCTGCCGCGCGTGCATGAGACGGAATACGATGTCGCGCATCACGGCGATTCGTGGTTCATCCGCACCAATGACGGCGCGAAGACTTTCCGGCTGATTGAGGCTCCGGTGAAGGATCCTTCGAGGGCGAATTGGAAAGAAGTGATGGCGGCGCGACCGGAGGCGACGATTGAGAGTGTCACTGCGTTTAAAGACGATCTGGTGACCGAGGAGAGGGATCGCGGGCTCATTAAGATTCGCATTCAGAAGTTCTCGACCGGCCACGTACACTACATCGATTTTACGGAGCCGGTTTATACGGCGAGCCTGGGCGCGAACGCCGAGTACGATACGAAACTGCTGCGCTTCAACTACACGTCCCTGGTGACTCCCAATTCCGTGATCGATTACAACATGGAGACGCGCGCGAGGGAGTTGAAAAAGCAGCAGCCGGTGCTGGGTGGTTACGATCCTTCGAAATACCAATCGGAGCGCATCTACGCAACGGCTCCTGACAGCGTCAAAGTGCCGATCTCCTTGGTCTATAAGAAAGGGCTGGTGCAGAACGGGAAGGCGCCGATGTTGCTTTACGGTTATGGCGCGTACGGGATCAGCATGGATCCGACGTTCAGTTCGGACCGGCTGAGCTTGCTGGATCGGGGTTTCGTTTACGCGATCGCGCACATCCGCGGCGGAGCGGATCTGGGCAAGCCGTGGCATGAGGACGGGCGCATTCTTAAGAAGAACAATACGTTCACCGATTTCATCGCGTCCGCTGAGCATCTGATCGCGGAGAAGTACACGTCTCCGGAAAGACTCGCGATCATGGGCGGAAGCGCGGGCGGTTTGCTGATGGGCGCGGTGACCAACATGCGGCCTGATCTGTTCGCGGTAGTGGTGGCGAAAGTGCCCTTCGTCGACGCGCTGAACACGATGCTGGACGCATCGCTTCCGTTGACGGTGGGGGAGTATGAGGAGTGGGGCAACCCCAACGAGAAGCAATATTACGATTACATCAAGTCTTACGCACCCTATGAGAACGTCGCCGCGAAGGAGTATCCGACAATGCTGATCACGGCGGGACTGAACGATCCTCGCGTGTCCTATTGGGAGCCCGCGAAGTGGGCGGCGAAGCTTCGTGCTATGAAAAAGGATCGCCATTTGCTGCTGCTCAAAACGAATATGGGCAGCGGACACTTCGGGTCTTCGGGACGTTACGAGTACATCAAAGAGACGGCGTTCGACTATGCATTCATTTTGAATGCTCTGGGTGTGGAATGAGCCTGGAATGAGGGTATCCTGGAGCCATGAACCCGCAACAACCGCAAACGGAGATTACCCTCGCCCACACCGCCGATTACCGCGAATCGTACGCGAACAGCGTGCAGGTGCGCGTCAGCCTGTGGGACTTCTTTCTGTTGTTCGGGACGATCAATCAGAGCGCGCCCGACAAAGTGTCGATCTCTAATTTTCAGGGCCTTTTCTTGAGCCCGCAGCAGGCCAAGGCTCTGGCGAACGTACTGAATCAGAATATCCAGCAATACGAGTCGGCGTTCGGCGAAATCAAGCTAGCTCCGCACGCCGCTGGCGCCGTGATCCAGTAGCGCGAACGTGGCGTATTCCCGGCGCGCGTCCTCGCTGCTTTTCTTCCTTGCCTTTCTGGCGCTGATGATCGCGCTGCATCTGCCGCTGTTGAAATTCCCGTTTCATTGGGACGAACTGGGCCAATTCGCTCCCGCGTCGCTGGATCTGTATCAGGACGGATCGCTGGTGCCGCATTCGACGCTGCCCAACATTCATCCGCCGGGGGTGATGGCGATCGTCGCGCTCACCTGGCGCATCTTCGGATTCTCCGTGGCTGCGGCGCGCGTCGCCATGCTGGTGGTGGCGTCGGCGGGATTATTATTTTCATTCCTGCTGGCGATCCGGCTCTGCCGCGGAACTGTGGGTGCGCCGGCCTTTGCCGCCGTTTTATTTCTGATGGCCTCGCCGATTTTTTTCTCGCAGTCGGAAATGATTCTTCTGGACATGCCGGCGATGACGTTCACGGCGCTGGCGCTTCTCTTGTTCCTCGATGAGCGCTATATGGCGTGCGCGGCGGCGTGCACCGCGCTGGTGCTGATCAAGGAGACGTCGATCACTACTCCGATGGTGTTCGGTGCGTGGCTGCTGTTTCGCGAAAAGAAGATTCGCGAAGCGTTTTATTTTTTTGCACCCGCTATCGCTTTGGGCGCGTGGCTGGTGTTGCTGCATCATAAGACCGGGCACTGGCTGGGCAACGAGGAATTTGCCCGGTACAACGTGAGTGAATCGCTGAGCCCGATGCATATTTTGCTCGGATTCCTGGGACGCTTTCATTTCCTGTTCATCGCTGACGGACGCTTTATAGGCGCGATCGCGCTGTTTGCCGGGTTTCGGATGTTGCGCGGGAAATACTGGCAAATTGCGGGTCTCGTCGCCCTGGCGCAAGTGGTGGTGGTCACCGTGTTCGGGGGCGCGATGCTGGAACGCTACCTGATTCCTGTCTTACCGATCCTCTACGCGGCCATCGCCGCCGCGGCGACTGTCTATCCCACCAGTTGGCGGTGGTTTTCGCACACGGCGATGCTGGCCATGCTGGTCGCCGGGTGGTTCTGGAATCCGCCGTATCCGTTTTCCTATGAAAACAATCTCGCGTGGACGGACTTTGTCGCGCTCCAAAAAGAGGCCGCGAATTACCTGGAGGCTTACGCGCCCGACAAGCGGATCCTCAGTTCATGGCCATTCACAGGGGCCGTCCAGCATCCTTACCTCGGCTACGTGGAGACGCCGCTCACCAGCATCGAATTGCCGGGGTACACATTTCATCTGGATGAGATCAAGTACTTCGATCCCAATTCCTACGATCTGCTGGTGGTCTACGAAAAATTCTGGACGTTCGAAGGGCACGCGTTCGAGAACAATCTGCTGCGTCCCATCATCCGCCAATACAAGGACTACCATCCGCAGGCGACCGAAGCGGAAATTCGAGAAGGCGCAGGTTTGATTCCGGTTCACCGTTGGGAGCGCGGCGGCCAGTGGATCGAAATTTACGCCAAGCCGCGGAATTAAGGCTGTTTCTTTCGCGGCGCCGTTTTCGTGGCCTTGGGAGGATCCAGGTCGGCGAGAACGTGCTCGATCTGCTGCCGCAATCCGTCATGATCCTGGCGATTCGGATCGAGCAGCGTGAGCGCCTTATGATAGAGCTCGACCGCGTGGGCCTTATCGCCGTGGGAAATCCACGCGGTCGCCTCGGTCGAAAGCCCGACCGCCGAAACCAGCGCACGCAGCGCGATTGCGTTCGAGGCCGCCGCGGTTCCCTCATCCCATTTTTTTTGCTCGCGATAAAACACGGCGATTTTCTCGTCGGTGTCCGCGATCATCGGCAAATTACCGATCAGGAGCCAGAGGTTCAGCAGCCGTTTGTAGAACACCTCCGCATCGTCGTACTTCTTCTGCCCGAATAGCGCGTAGGCCAGGCCGTCGAGCGTCGTCAACAAATCCGGCGACTGCGTGCCTTCAATACGCTCGCGAATCACCAGGGCCCTCCGGAACGTGGTTTCCGCATCTTCATAGACGCGCGTCGTGATCTGCGCCCCTCCCAGCCGGTCGAGATCGGACAGCAGGCCGGGCGAATCAGCTCCTAAAACCTTTTCACGAATTCCGATCGCAGTTTGTAGTGACGGAATCGCCGCTTCGGGCTTGTTCTCCCCCATGTGAACCAGCGCAATGCGGCTGAAATCGTCCGCGACATCGATGTTCTCAAAACTTCCTTTTGATTTGGTATGGATTCCGACCACCCTTTGCAGAATCGCGATGGCGCGATCGAAATCCTTGCGGCGCTCGCAGATCGTGGCGAGCTCGATCAAATCGGCGGCAATCAATGGATCTTCGCGTCCCACTACGGTCTCGCGCCAGTTAATGGCGAGCTCGATGTAATTTTCCGCGGCATCCTGATCGCCGGCCGCGCTCACCACGCCGGAGAGCTCTTTCAGGATCTCGTAACGCTTGGGATCGCTCTGCGGCAGCTCGCCGGCCGCGGTCCATGCATCTTCATACGCCTTTCGCGCCGCCGCATAGTCGGCCTTCCGATACGCGGCGTGAGCGGTTTTCAGAAGGGCGTCGATATCCACGGACGACACCTGTCCCAGAAGCCCAATTGCAATAGAAAAGAGAATCGAGCGCATACTTGGAACGATCATACTATATAATTAGTACGATTGCGTTAGCGCCCAAGGCGGAAGCAGGCCATCTCCTCGGTATTGCGGACCAGCAGCAGGCCGTTGTCGATTGCCGGGATGTTCCAGGTCTTTCCTTCGATCGCTTGAAATCGCGCCAATTCCTGATGATTTTCGGGTGTCGCGCGGACCAGCACAAGCTCGCCCTGCTCCGTGGTGATCACCAGAAACCCACCGGCCAGCAGCACCTGCCCGTATCCGTAACGGCCGCCCTTCCATTTCACTTCGCCCGTTTTTGGATCGAGACACTCCAAAATCGCCTCATCAAATCCGTAAATATAGCCCTGATAAAGCACGGACGAATTGAATTTATTCTTGAGCCGATTATTCTTCCAAACCGGCTGAGCGGTGAACGCATCTCCCTCTTTCGCGATCTTTAGCAGGGCCGCGCCCGGACCTTGCGCCGAGCTGAGCAGCACGTCCGCTTCGTCGATCACTACCGGTTGGGAGCAGTTCATGTCCATCTGCGCGGGGAACGGATATTCCCACAGCAGCTTGCCGTCTTCGATGCCGAGACCCACGGCGCGCTCCCCGCTGATCCACACAAGCTGCCGCTTGCCCGCGAGCGTTGCGAGAATCGGCGACGTGTACGCCGCCCGATCGTTGAGCGACTTCCATAGGGGAGCGCCCGTTAGCCGGTCGTACGCCACGATGCTCTTTCCATTCGCTCCACCCGGCGTCACGATCACCATGTCATCCACGATCAAAGGAGCACCCGCCATGGCCCAATGGATGTTCTTCGCGTCGTTGTCCGCAAGAATATTTTTCGACCATTTCGGCTTGCCCGTCGCCGCCGACAGACAGTAGAGATCGCCCATCGCGCCGAGCGAATAAACGAGTCCCTCATGATATACAGGGGTCGCCCTCGGCCCCGGTCCGCCCAGCACTTCATCGAACGACGCGGGATAGGAAAACGCCCACAATTCCCGACCGGTCTCGATGTTGTACGCCGTCACCGCTTCTTTGTCGCGCCGCTGCTCGATGGTGTAGGCCCGGCCCTCGCCGACCGTGAACGACGCGTATCCTCCGCCGATGGGCTGCTTCCACAACCGGGGCAGGCCGGCTGCGGGCCACTCCGAATTGATCGGCGACTCGGCGTACTCTCCGGCGCGATTGGGCCCGCGAAAGTCGGTCCAATAGGAAGCCTTGACCAGCTTGACGGGCGCAACGGATAGCGCGGGCGCGTCCGCCGTTTTCTCGACCGGCACCGTAGGCGACAGAGCTTCGGTCTTCTGCGCGGCGCGGCTTTCCTCGACCCGCGCATTTTGGCGCGCGATGTTCTTGATCTTCGGGTTAGTCACGTTGCCGTACCAATCGACGCGGGTTCCGTACAGGTACAGCAGAAGCACGATTGCGATCAATGAACCCAACACCGAGACGACTCCCCACACGGTCCGGCGCAACATACCGTTACTGTATCAGCTAATTTTGCGTCCCCGCGCAATTCCGGCCGCGTATTTATCCACGTGAAAGTGTGCATCGCATTCCTGGCTCTTCTGCCGCTCTGTTTCTCCCAGACGCTGGATGCGATCCGCGTCAACGTCCGCCTGGTCAACGTCGCATTCACCGTTCGTGACGCCGGCGGAAAGCTGGTCACCAATCTGACTAAAGACGATTTTGAAGTATTCGACGACGGCCAGCAGCAGCCCATTTCCTTTTTCGCGCGAGGCGAGGATCTGCCGCTCACTCTCGGCCTGATCGTCGATTTCAGCGGCAGCCAGGAACATTTCGTGAAGCAGCATGAGCACGATCTCCGCACCTTCCTTAAGGACGTTCTGACCGCTCGCGACCGGGCGTTTCTGATCTGCTTCGGCAATCGCCTGCGGCTGGCCTCCGATTTCTCCGCCGACAGCTCCGAATTAATCGATGGCCTCAAGAAGTTGGAGAAGAGAGAGGTACCGGTAATCGGCCCGCACGAGTTACGCTTCGGCGGGACGGCCTTTTACGATGCAATCTACCATGCGACCACTCTAAAGCTCGCGAAAATCGACGAGGGACGGAAAGCGCTCATCATCTTCAGCGACGGCGAAGACAATTCGAGCGCCCATAACATGATGGACACGATTGAGGCCGCGCAAACTGAGAATGTGGTGTTGTTCGGTATCCGCTACACCGAAACCAGAAAGGGCGGTGAGTGGACGGCCCGGAATAAGTATGGAGCCTCGGTGATGGCGCGCATCTCGCGCGATACGGGAGGGTCGGATTTCGACGCCCAGGCAGCCGATTTGCGGACATCGTTCCGTGAGATCGGCGAGCAATTACGATCGTCCTACGAGCTGGCCTATCACGCTAACGGCCTCGCCGACGGCACCTTTCACAAAATAGTAATTCGGGTGAAGCAGCCGGGATTCACCGTGCGCACGAAAACCGGATACTATTCGCGGGACACAAACTAGGAAATCAACCGGCACGCCTAGGGGCGCGCCACATGACATGCAGGAGGTTGCACAGACTTTAGTCTGTGTTTCGCTACTCCACCTTGGTCGCCACAAGCGCCATGAACATCCTGAAGAAGGAATACGCGGTCAACGCCACCGCCATGCCTGCCACAACCTGCCATATCCGCTCGACCGCTTGCGAATAGCCTGGCGTGCCCGCGACATAACCCACCGCGAATCCTCCCGCCAGTCCGCCGATGTGGGCTGCGTTATCGGTCGCCGGGAACAGCAGGCCGAATGCGAGCAGGTAGATCACCCAGCGGACGTAGAACCTGCGGATCTCCGCGCCCCACGACGAACGGTCGCGGACGCCCAATGCGATCATCGCGCCGATCAACCCACAAATTCCCGCCGACGCGCCGACCGAGGGCACTCCCGGAGCCCAATAGAAACTCGCAAGGAATCCGGTGACACCAGCGACGAAGTAGATCGCCAGGAACCTGCTGGTACCGTAGCTCTCCTCGCTCTGCGCGCCCAGATCGAACAACACCCACATGTTCATCAGGATGTGAAGAATGCCTCCGTGCACCCAGTTAGCCGTCACCAGGCGCCACCATTCCCCTTGCATCATCAGAGGACCGTACTTGGCCCCGAAATCGACCAGCGTCCTGCCGTCGAAATCGAACGCCATTCCTTGTCCGCCCGCTTGCATATGGATCACCATAGCGACGTAAATTCCGGTGTTGATCAGCATGATCAACATGGTGGTAAATCGCGCGTGCGGGATCAGCCCACCCAGCGCATCGGCGGGATTCCGCCGGTCCACGGCCTTCGGTCCTACGGTAAACTGACAGTAGGGACAGACCTTGTCGTCTGTCGTGATGAAGGCCCGGCAGTTGGGGCACATCCGGCGTTTATCCATCTAGACGAACCACGCTATTAACCATCGCTGAGACCCTCGGCTTTCATTGTAGCGAGGTCCCTCCGGGTTCTTCATCCTGCGGTACAATCAAAGGTCCGAATGCCGAAGACCGAGCAACAGCTTCGTGACGACATCATCCGGGTCGGGCGGCTGATTTTCGACAAAGGATGGATCGCTGCCAACGACGGCAACATCACCATCCGTGTGGAGGAAAACCTCATCCTCGCCACGCCCACTAATATTTGCAAGGGCATGATGAATCCGGAGGATTTGATCCTGTGCGACCTGGAAGGGAACAAAATCGCCGGTGAACGGGAACGGACGTCGGAGATGGCGATGCACCTTACCATCTATAAGCTGCGGCCCGATATTCGCGGCATCGTCCATGCCCATCCTCCGGTCGCCACTGGATTCGCAACCGCGGGTCGCGCTCTGAATCTGGGCCTGCTCCCGGAAATCGTGATCCGCCTAGGCTCCGTGCCACTCACCGATTACGGATTGCCCGGCACGCCCGCGCTCACCGAAGGCATGCTGCCGTATATTCCGAAATACGAAGCCCTGCTGATGGCCAATCACGGTGTCGTTTCGTACGGAACGGACGTATTCGACGCCTATTTCAAGATGGAAACCGTGGAGCATTTCGCGCGTATCGCCTTAGTGGCGGAACTGCTCGGCGGTCCGAAAGTTTTGCCCCGCGCCGAAATTCAGAAACTCTTCGATTCCCGCAAGCGCTATTGCGTCGATTCGAACAACGGGTTCGATCAGGGAGCGCCGCTGGCGGCGGAGGATATGCCGGAGCCCAGCGAAAAAATCGAGATCACGCGCGAGCAGCTTCTGTCGGTAATCGATGAAGCCCTAAAAGTCCGCGGCGTCTACTAGCCGCCTGCCGCATCCCGTTTTACGCGAAAAGCCGTTCGACAGGCGAAACCGCCTGTCCCACCGTTCTGTTGCTTTGTCGTGATGGGGCAGGCGGTTCCGCCCGCCACTCACAGATCAATCCGATGCGCCCACCCGCCGGTTAATCGGGCTGTGATCCGCCCGCTCGAGGGCCTCCATCTCATGCCGGCCGCTCCGCTTCCGCGAAGTCCGGAACGCGAACAGGTAGCTGGCGAGGATACCGCCCACTACCAGCTTCATGGCCTCCGTGACCACCAGCATCTGATACAGAACCAAAGCGCGCAGCATACTGGCGTTCGCGGTGCCCGGCGCAAAATCCGTTTCGCGGCCGCGATAAGCCATCTCCGGCGTGACCGCCCAGAACTGGAACAGCACCAGCGATAGCATGATCCCGCACAGGACCAGAGAGAGGAGCCGTTTCTGCGTAGCGAAGTACAGGCATCCACCCAGTACCAGGCCCAGTACAATCTGCGCCTGCTCCCAGCCGTACATGATGTTGCGGCTTTGTTCCGCAGCCTGATGTTGAAGCAGCAGCGTCATCTGCTCCAACCCGAGAGTTTTGACCATGCTGGTCACCGCCGGCGCGGGAGAACTCAGCAGCGGCGCCACGGAATGGAGGTTTTGCAGGACCACGAAGGCCATGAAGAAGCTGCATCCCATCCAACCGCCCAACAGGAAAGTCGAAACTCGCCGCGTGTGCACCGGCTTTTACTATGCCACATCACTCCTGCCGGAGGGCGGCCAGCGGATCCACCTTGGTCGCCCGCCTCGCCGGCAGATAACTAGCCGCCATCGCGACCACCGACAGCAGGACCGCAACTCCCAGGTACGTGATCGGATCGCCGGCCTTCACCTCGAATAGAAACGACGTAAGCAGCCGCGTCGCCGCCACCGCGCCCGCCAAGCCCAGCACCACTCCCGCGCCAGCCAGCGTCAGGGCTTGTTTCAGGACCATCCCGAGCACGTCGCCCTGGCTCGCCCCCAGGGCCATCCGCAGCCCGATCTCGTTCAGCCTCTGCCCGACGACGTAGGCCATCACGCCGTAAACTCCGGCCATCGCCAGGCAGACTGCCAGTCCCGCGAACACCAGGAACAGCAGCGTGCGGAACCTCGGCGCAGCGACGTTTTCGGCCAGCGAAGCTTCCATAGTCGTGAATTTCACCGGCACATCCGGCGACCGCTCCCGAACTTTCCTGCGCAGAACCTCGGATAACGCCGTCGTATCGCCGCTCGTGCGCATCGTCACAAACAGCGCCCGTGAATAGTAAGGATGCTGCTCGTACGGCATAATAATCTCCGGCCAAGGCTCCGATGCCGGCCCCATCTGCCGCACATCGCCCACCACCCCGACGATCCTCATCGGCTTCGGCGAATCAAGCCCGCACAGAATCATCCGTCCGATCGGGTCCTGCCCGGGGAACGATTTCTTCGCCAGAGCTTCATTGATCATCGCCGTGAACGGAGCATCGTACGTATCGCCGTCGTTGAAATCCCGCCCGATCTTCACCGGAATCCCGAGCGTTCCGATCAATCCAGGAGTCACCACCGAGAACACAGCCTGCGGCGCACTCACGCCGGGATGCGACGGCAACTGATCGACCCAATACCCTCCGTTCGACCGTGGATCCCCCGGCAACCCGAGCGTCGCCCCCGCCGATGCTACCGATGGCAGCTGGCGAATCTCCTCCACCAGCCCTTTGTAGAATTGCGACGCTTTCTTCGACGCCTCCAATCCCTCCGCCGGAACGAACGTCTCCATTAGCAGCAGCTTTTCCGGCCGAAACCCCATTGCGACATTATTCAGCGCGATAAAACTCCGCGCCAGCAATCCCGCGCCCGCCAACAGCACTACCGAAAGCGCAATCTCCGCCACCACCAGCGCACTGCGCAGCCGCCCCGCCCCTCCGCCGATCACTGACCGCGCAGCCCCGAGCTTCAGCGCATCGTTCAAATCGATCCGGGAAGCCGTCAGCGCCGGGGCCAGCCCGAACAGCAGACTCGCAGCCAGTGAAATCCCGAACGTAAACGCCAGGACCCACTTATCGATAATGCCGCCTTCATTCAGACGAGGAATGTTCGCAGGCGCGATCGCCACCAGCGTTTGTGCACCCCAAATCGCGAGCAGCAATCCTAACACTCCGGCCACCAGCGCGAGGACCACGCTCTCCGTAATCAACTGCCTCACGATCCGTCCGCGCCCCGCGCCCACCGCCGCCCGGATCGCGATCTCCCTGGTTCGCGACGTCGCCCGGGCCAGCAGTAGATTCGCCATATTCGCGCACGAAATCAGCAGTACCACGCCGACCGCGCCCAACAGCAGATAGAGCGTCGTCCGCACATCGCGCACCAGCCGATCCCTCATCCCCGTCACCGCGACACTCTTGTTCTGATTGCTGTCCGGATACTGATGCTCCAGCCGCTCCCCGATCGGTGTCATCTGCGCCTGCGCCTGCTGGATCGAAATCCCCTCCTTCAGCCGCCCCACCACCCGGTAATTATGCGCCGACCTCGATTCCGTCTCCGGAAACAGCGTCCCGGCAGCGATCCAGATGTCGCTCTCGCCCGGAAACCGGAACCCCGCAGGCATCACTCCCACCACCTGATAGGAATGATCGAACATGTGCATCGGTTTCCCCAGCGTGTCCGCGTTCCCCCCAAAATGCGATTGCCAGAACGCATAGCTGATCAGCGCCGCCCGCCCGTCCTTCCAATCCTCCTCTGCGAACCCCCTCCCGATCACCGGAGCCGCCTGAAACACGTCGAAAAACTCGCGCGAAACCGGCGACACGTGTCCATACTCCGCCGTCGAACCCAACCCCACCGGCGCCTGGCCCTCCATGTAATACGCCATCGCATCGAACGCCGTCGATTGATCGTGCCAGTCATGAAAATCCGGCGCCGACGAAGTCCCTCCGGATCGGCCCGTTTTCGTCCATAACGGCGATAGAGTGACGATCCTCTCGGGATTCTTATAAGCCAAGGGCCGCAGCAGCACCGCGTTGACCACGCTGAACACCGCCGTATTGGCCCCGATGCCCAGCGCCATCACAATCACCGCGAGCGCGGTGAATCCAGGATTCTTGAGCAGAGAGCGAAGAGCGTATTTCAGGTCCATAGAAACTAATACGCCGCTTCTCGCGAAAGGATACGCACAAAAACGAGAGGGGAGCCGTTAAGCTCCCCTCGTCGCGTCGAACATGTTTGACTTCTGGATCGTGACTTCTTGGTCCCCTTCGAATCGGGGTACCTCTATCTTACCCTAAACTCCAATCCACCCCTGCGCCGGCAGCGTCCCCACCACCAGCCCGCCTTTCTTCACCACCACCCGAAACATCTTCGCCGGCCGCGGAACCTTGATCTCCACAATCCGCCCCTTCGCCACCTGCGCCGCCAGAACGCCCTTCTCGTCTTCCACCTCAAACTCATCTCCCTCCGTCCCATCCAGCCGGATATATAAACTCGTCTCGTCCCACCCGTAAAACAACTCCTGCGCAGCCACCGACCCTCCGTGCATCGCCCCCGACCGCAGATCCGGCCGATATCTGCCCGCCCCCAACCACTCGAAATGCGAAGTCACCTCGCCATCCAGCACCGCGTGAATAAAGTTCGCCGGAGCCTCATGATGCTCGCCTTCTCCCAACCCCTTTAAAATCGGCCTCGAAAGCTCTATCGGAGGCGTCTGTCCCAGCGCCCGATACACATTCTTTAAATGCGAGCGATACAATTCATCGAACTCCGGCCGATTGTCTGACCCATGCTCCGGCCCGTACCACCAATTCCAATCGCTTCCCTCCGCGATCAGCAATTCCTCATAAGCCAGCGCCCGCTTGTCCTCCGGAACATCCTTCGCCGCATCGTAAGCCTTGCGGGCCGCCAGCAAATACTCCCACGAGAGATTATCTTCTTCCGCACCGATCCAAATATCGAAATTCGCATTGATCCACGACCCCGGAAAAATCCCTTGGAGCGGCTCAGTCTTGAATTTCAGAAGCGCCTCGGAAACCGTCAGCGCCTCCAGCCCCTTGTCCTCCGAAATGCGCCGGTACAACTCCCGCAAAAACGGGCGCCCGTTCGCCTCATACCACTCCCACGCATTTTCGCCGTCGAGGATGATCGGCACCAGCGCCTCTCTGCCCGCCGCATTCTGCCGGATCTGATTCAGAAAATGTTCCGCCGCCTCGGCCGCACCCATGCGCTGATACGTGAACCCGATCAAATCGCTCAGATAATGATCGCGAAACACCATGCGCATCTCGTGCCCGGTCTGCCTCCAGGAATACGCCCGATACGTTTCGTACGCCCCCGCCCCGTGCCCCAGCGTCCGCGCCAGCACTCCGTTATCCGTACCGGACCAGGTGAATCCGCACTCCGCCGCCAGCGCCAGAACCTCATCGGAAACCGAACCTTCGCTTGGCCACAATCCCAACGGAGCGGCCCCGAACTTGTCAGTCATATACGATCGCGCCCGCTCCAGTTGCACCCGCGCGTCCACCTTATATTGAAACCTCGGAGGCAAACGCACGCCTGGATGAGCAACCGCCGCAATATCCGAATCGCACAACAGCGGCAAAATCGGATGATAGAACGGGGTCGTCGAAATCTCGATCTGCCCCTTCGCCGCATATTCACGATAAACCGGCAGCACGCGCTTCAGCGCCTCGCTTTGCTTCCGCGCCATCAGTTCCTGATCCGCGCGCGAGAAATCCCTACCCTTCCGGATCAACGCCTTCAATTCCTCATCCCGGGCCAGTAGATCCTCATCGAACCACGCAATCTGGCTCAAAATCTGCAAATCGCGCAATTCCTCGACAGAAAACCGCCGCGTCCTCTTGTCATACAACTCCCGATACCGCGGATAACGAGAGATAATCCGCTCCACATTCGCCTGAAAAAAGTATTTAGCGATGAAACTTCTCTGCGCCTCCGTCAATGTCTCCGCTGGAGCGAGCGCGCAATCCAGGAACGGATCGGAAGCCGTTCCCGCCGCATACTCCTCAATCTGCACCAACATCGAAGGCACCAGGTTAAACGTCTGATGAATGCGCGGAAACTCGCCGAGAATCTCCACCATGCCGGCGTAATCCTTTAACGCGTGGAATCGAGTCCAGGGAAGCCTATATTCGCCCGTCCACAAATCCTTGTAGAACGGCTGATGCATGTGCCAGAGAAAACAAAGGGTAGTCATTCAGGAAGGTGAGTTGTTTTAAAAATACCACCCACTCAATCCCCAGTGCCACCAGAGCCCTATTCTGGCTACTTGCTGCTGGCCACTGGCTCCTTCTTGGCCGGCTCCTTCTTAAGCTCCTCCCCAATCCTCCGCAACCCCTCCCGCAAATACTCCTCTCGTCCACCCAGCCAGATCCGCAAATACCCCTCCAGCCCCACGTAGGCCCCTGGAACCACCAGCGTGCTCTGCTCCACCCTCATCCGCTCGCACAACTCCGCCGACGGCACATCGGAGTGATACTTCACGAGCGCAATCGCCCCCGCCTCGGGCTCTCTCCACTCCAGGAATCCGTCGAACGAAGCCACCCACTCGCGCCCAATCCCCAGGTTCTTCTTGAGAAGCTCCCGAGTCCGCGTATAACACCGGTCCCGATTCAGGACCGCAACGCGGGCGATCTCATCCGACATTTTGTTCGGACAAATCGTGACGTAATCATGCTGCGTCCAGCACTCCGCGATCATCTCCTTCGGCCCCACAATCCATCCGATCCGCACCCCCGGAATTCCGTAAGCCTTCGAAAGCCCGCTGGTCACGATCACCCGCGGACTCATCCCCCAAAAACTCTTCGTCCGAGGCCGCGAAATCTCGGCGCCCAAGTAAACCTCGTCGGCGATCAGATAAGCGCCAACGGAATCGCACCGCTCGACAATCCGCTTCATTGCCGCATCCGATAAAACCGCCCCCGTAGGATTGTTAGGATTCGACACGTAAACCATTCGGGTTCCCGGCACGACGGCTTTTTCAAATTCCTCCCAATCCGGCTCCCACCCCTGATCGAGCCTCAGGTTAAACGTCCGCGTCTCCGCGCCCAGACTCCGCGGCACACCCCACAACTGCATATAATTCGGGGTTTCCAGCGCAAAAATATCGCCCTCCCGCAGTTGACTCAGCGCCGCCATGTAATTGGCTTCCGAAGTCCCATTCGTAACCTGAAAATTCTCGACCGTAGTCCCCGGATAAATAGTCGTCAGCGCCTCGCGCAGTCCAAGCGTCCCATTCGACTGGCTATATCCCAGCGGCACATCCAGAAACTTCTCGAGATCGAACCCCATCGCAACCAGTTCCCGCAAAGTCAGCGGAAGAACGCCACTCTCGCTCATGTCATAAGCGACAAGATTCTCGTAAGTCGACTGCATCCGTTCCATCTGAAAAACTTCAAGTTTCATAAAAGAAATAGTCCTTATCGGCGTTCATCCGCGTTCATCGGCGGCTAATGAACCTTCAAAAATCATCTGTGCAATAAACAAATCTTCCACCCCAAGCCCGGTAAAATCCGCCACCGATGAATCAGCCGTTCGTGGCTGCTGACAGTACTCCCCAATCTCCACCGAGCCCACGTCCGAAGCATGCTGCAACTCACCAAGCTTTTCACACTGCCCGCGCGAATCAAGCAGCAGTAAATCCGCGGACCGCAATATCGAAGGATCCAGCTCCTGCTTCCCCACCGAATCCGCCCCAACCGCCGAAATATGCGTCCCCGCCTGCAAATCCCGGGCAAACAACAAAGGCGCCCGCGAAGCCGTGCAAGTAACAATGAACCGGGTCGAGGCCGCCAACTCCGCCGCCGAGCTCACGACAGTAGCGCCGATCTCAGCGGCGCAAAGCGAAGCCTTCTCCGGGTCCCGGCCCCAAATAAAAACCTTCTCGATCGGCAGCGCCTGCCGATGAAACCGAGCCGTCAGCCGAGCCTGAATGCCCGTCCCCAAAATCCCAATCGAGGTATCCTGCCGACCCAATTCCTTCGCGACCATCGCCGCCACCGCCGCTGTCCGAACGTCGGTTAAATGCCCTTCGTCGGCAAGATAAGCGACCGGCTCACCCGTCTCCGCCGAGCACAGCATTATCATTCCATTCCCTTTGCCATGAAACGTAGAAGCCATCTTCAGCGCAAAATATTTCCCTCCGCGCCGGTAGCTGGACTTCATATGCACCTCTCCGCCATTCGCCGTATCGAGATGCATCGGCATTGGCGTAGAGCATTCCCCTCGAGCCTGCGCGATCAGCGCTTCCCGCATCTTGAGGATGACAGCGCCATCGTCAATCAGCCTCCGTATCTGTTCCAAATCCAAAATGCGCATGGTGGCGCGCGCTAAATGACCCTTTCCAAAATCTTCTTAACCGTCCTCTCACCAACATTACGCCCCGAAACCACCACAACAACCGGCTCAGTAGCCCGAACCTTCCCGCCGATACAAGCAGCAATCGTAACCGCCGCAGTAGGCTCAATCAAATACTGATGATGCGCAATCATCCACCGCACCCCATCCAAAATTTCATCTTCCGTCACCAGCGCAACCTGGTCCACCAAAGGCTGCAAAACCGCAAACGTCCGAGCCCCAATCCCGCCCTCAACCCCTCCTGCCAAAGTCTCCACAGCCGGAAGCCGAGTCACTGCTTGCCCCGAATCGAGCGACATCTTCAAAGCAGGCGACAAAACATGCTGACATCCAACGATCCTTGCGTCCGGCAATCGATCCTTCGCCCAAACAGCGAATCCCGCCGAGAGGCCCCCTCCGCCCACGGGCAAAACGAACGTGCGAGCCTCCGGCCCATCTTCCAAAACCTCCATCGCCACCGTCCCGCCGTTCGCGGCCATCACCGCATCGTCGTCGAACGGGGAAAGAAAATATTTCTTCTCCCGCGCTGCCATCTCCATCGCCCAATCCTGTGTCTCGTCGTAGCCGTCGAACTCGGAAACCCGCACATCCGCTCCCATCGCGACCATCGCGGAGAGCTTCGATTGATCTACTGACCGCGGCACACAGATCGTAGCCCCGCGCGCCACATAAGCGACGGCCTTCCCATGATTCCCAGCCGAACAAGTGATCACATCTTCTTTCAGCCGGGAAATCGCAAACATCGCCCCGCGAATCTTAAACGACCCCGTCAACTGCATCGACTCGAGCTTCAGCCAAACCGGCACGCCCAAAATTTCAGAAAGCCCCGGAGAATACTCCATGGGAGTCCTTCGAATTTTCCCTTCCAAAAACTGCCCGGCCTCGCGAATCAGCTCGATCATTTCTGATAAACAACCTTGCCGCCGACAATTGTGTACTCCACTTGCGCGTTCAAAATCTGATCGTCCGGCACCGTCAGAATATCCTGCGACAAAACCGTAATATCCCCAAGCTTTCCGACTTCGAGCGTGCCCTTCAGAGTCTCCTCAAAAGCCGCATAAGCATTCTCGACCGTGTACGAGCGCAGCGCCTGCATGCGAGTCATTTTCTGGGCTGGAAAGAAAGAGGTTCCGTCCTTCAGCTTGCGTGTGACACTCGCGTAGTAACAGGCAATCGGATTCACGTCTTCCACCGGCGTATCGGTTCCGTTGCCGACGTGCGCCCCTGATTTGATGAGGCTTTGCCATACATAAGCGCCTTCTTCCGCCCTCTTCGGTCCCAATCGCGGAATCACCATCGGGGCATCCGAGGTGCAATGAATTCCCTGTATCATCGCAAACACTCCGAGCTTCGCAAACCGCGGAATATCGGCAGGATCGATATGTTGCGCGTGCTCGATTCGCCACCGCAAATCGCGCTTGCCCGCAAGGACTTTTTCGTCAATGTTCAGCACTTCCCGATTTGCGCGATCCCCGATCGCGTGAACGCAAAGTTGATAACCGTGGGCCAGCGCTACCCGCGCCGTTTGTTCAATCTCCTCAGGGGTTTCCGTCGCTAGACCGCTGGTTGAGGGCAGATCGGAATAAGGCTCCAGCATCCAGGCCCCTCGTGATCCCAGGGCCCCGTCCATGTACTTCTTAATCGCTCTTACCGTGAGATGATTGTCGCCATAACCGATCAGGGGCGTCGTCATCAGCGTATTCGGTCCGCGGAGCATTACCCACAGGCGAAGGGGCATGGACGGCGCTCTTTTCTTCAAGCGATCGACCACATCCGGAGGTGAACCGGCATCTTCGAAGGTTGTGATCCCTTTGGAGATACACTCCGCGGTGGCCAGGTCGATGGCTTTTTCGGCTTGGCCTTCCTGCTCCACTTTTACCAGGCCTTGCGCGCGTTCGTTCAGCAGGCCGATTGGTTTCCCGGAGGCGTCTTTGGTGATCTCGCCTCCGGGCGGATTGGGAGTGTCGCGGGTGATTCCGGCGGTTTTGAGGGCGGCGTCGTTGACGAACGCGGCGTGTCCGCTGACATGTTCAAGAAATACCGGGTTGTTCGGCGAAACCGCGTTTAATGAGGTATTTACCGGGAATCCGTTGACGTTGGGCTGGGGCCTCGCGTCCCATTTCTCCTGATGCCAGCCGCGGCCGACGATCCATTCGCCTGGCTTGGCTTCCTTCGCTGCCGCAGCTACCATGGCGACAATTTGATCCCAGTTTTTGACGTCGCGCAGGTTTAGCATCATTTTCGATTCGCCCAGGCCCATAAAATGGCCGTGGCCTTCGATGAAGCCGGGAATCGCCAGGTGACCGTTCAGGTCGATGACCTTGGTTGTGGGAGTGATCTGCCGTGTTATCTGCGCGTTAGAACCGACAGCTAGGATCTTTCCGGAAGTGATTGCGATGGCTTCCGCTTGCGGGTGGGCGGCGTCCAAGGTCACGATTTTTCCATTGCGCAGCACTAAATCCGCGCACAGCATCAAAAAGGGAATCATAATTCGTCCAAAGCTAAGGCTAGTCTTCGCAATCCTTCTTCGAGCGGTTCCAGATCTCCGCCGATTCCGACTCGAAAATGATCTGGCATGTCAAAGAATTTGCCCGGCACCACGGTCGTTTCATACTTTGTTCTCAATAGATCGCACATTTGATCAACGCTTCCCCGCTTCAGGCGGGGAAAGACAATCGTACCGTACGGAGGCCGGAAAACTTCGAGGTCTCCGCGGCTGTCCAGAAACTTCCAGAGGGCGGCTCGATTGGCATCGAGCCGTGTTTTCACAACCTTAGCGATGCGGGGGAGTTCGCCTAAGGCGATTACGCTGGCTAGTTCGGCCATGTGGGCGGGGATATTGCCAAATTTATCATTGAGTTGCCACATTTGCTCGGCGAGAGCGGGCTCGGCGAGAATCCACCCGCAGCGAAGGCCGCTCAGGCCGTAAACCTTGGTCAGGCTTGAGGTTACGATGAACTGATCGCCGAGCAGACCGGCCGAGATTGGTTTTTGCTCAAAAGCGGCGTCGAGGTACACTTCATCAACCATGACCCGAACGCCCAGGTTGCCGAGTTCCCGAAGCGTGGTTTCGTCGGTCAAAGCGCTGGTCGGATTATGGAGGTTCGAGAGCACGATCAGCTTGGTTGCGGGCGTTAGCGAGTCCTTAATTGACGATAAATCGATCTGGAAGGCGCTCGCCGAGCGCTTAAATCGCCTTATTTTGACCCCAATCTGCAAGGCGACGTCGACAATTAACTCGTAGGTGGGATGCTCGATCAGAACTTCGTCGCCGGGTTTCAGGACCGACGCCATCGCCAGATAATTCGCCATCGACGTTCCGGTGGCCGCGACGATCCGGTTGGCCGGAACGCCGCAATGTTTGGACAGGGCGTTTTGGAGCGGCTCGAATCCGTAGAAGCTGGGGCCGCTGATTTCGAGGTCCTCGATTTTTATAGGCAGGTCGCGCAGCTTCCAATGCGCGACGCCGCTGGTGGCGAGGTTGTATTTCGCGTGGGAGCGGCGCTTGGCCCAAGGCATGTACTGAGTGCTCAATTTTTTCTCCAAAGAAAATAGACTGGCACGCCGGTGAGGAGGATTGCCAGTCCGATGGCGCTGTTGGCGGGATATTTGGCGATGGTGCTCAGCACGACGGCGAAGCTGGATGCGATGAAAAAGAGAGTGGTGAAGGGATGGCCGGGCGCGCGGAAACCGATGGAGGCGGGCTCGCGGCGGCGTAGGATTAGGAGCGCGACGCCGGTCATGCCGAAGGAAATGAAATCGACCGAGATCACGTAGTTGAGAATTTGTTCATAGCGGCCGGAGAGGGCGATGATGACGGCGACGACTCCTTGGAGCGCGATCGCGACCACTGGCGCGGCGGTGCGCGGATCGAGCCAGGCTACGCTGCGGAAGAACAATCCATCCTGCGCCATGGCGAAGTAGACGCGCGGCGCGGTTAGCATTCCCTGGCTTAAGAATCCCAGTGTCGAGATCGCGATTCCCAGTGCGATGAAGGTTGCTCCGCGTTCGCCTAGCGCGGCTCGCATGACGGCGGAGGCGGGGGTTTTGGTTGCGGCGAGCTGGTCGGCTCCGAGGACACGGAGGCAGACGTAGGTTACGGACATGTAGAGGACGATCACCGCGATGACGCCGATCAGGAGGGCGCGGGGTAAATCGCGGGACGGGTTTTTCATTTCTCCGGCCACGAAGCTGGAGGTTTGCCAGCCTCCGTAGGCGAAGAGGACCGGGGTCATGGCGGCTCCGAATGCGGTGAGGAGGTTTAACGAGAGGGGGCGGTCCAACAGGCCTTCGGAGTGGCCCGCGGGTTTTACGAAGAGGAATCCGGCCAGGACCAGCGCGGCGATGGCTGCGATTTTCAGAACCATCAGCGTACTTTGCACGGTGGATCCGGCGCGGACTCCGAAGCAGTTCACGACGGTAAGGAGCGCCAGAGCGGCCGCGGCGACTACGCCTTCGGGGATTGGCGAGTTGGTGATTTCGAGAAAATAGCGGGAGAAGGTTACGGAGACGGCGGCCATGCCTCCGGTTTGGGTGACCAGCAGCAGGACCCATCCGTAGACGAAGGCGACGGAGGGATGGAAGGCTTCGCGGAGGTACGCGTATTGGCCTCCGACCTGGGGACGGCGCGCGGCTAGTTCGGCGTAGATGAAAGCTCCGGCGAGCGCGACGGCACCTCCGGCGGCCCACGCTCCGAGGATTAAGAACGGCGTGTGAACTTGCTGGGCTACGACGTAGGGGTTGATAAAAATGCCGGAGCCGACGATGCCTCCCATGACGAGCATCACGGCGTCGAAGAGGTTGAGACGGCGGAGGAGGCTCGGCATCAGTTTATTTAAGCACCACTAGGATTCCTCGATGGCCTCAAAGACTTGCTTTACGATCTTCGGGTGCAGCGTCGCGGTGCTGTGAAAAGGGACGATAACCCGGCGGCCGCCTTTTGCGTAGATCCGGTGACTGCCCTTTGAGCGCAGCCAGGCAAATCCAGATTTAAAAGGCAAGGCTTCCGCTTCCGCAGCCGTCAGGCGCGGCAGCTTAGGCATGAACTTCGATTGCGGTAGTAAGGATTTCCCGGCTCAGCGCCGCGGAGCGTTCTTCGTCGGTGAGGGTTTCGAGGAAGAGATCGATTGCTTCGCGGATATTAGCAAGCGTCTCCTCGATAGTCTGGCCTTGGGATTGGCAGCCTTTCAGCTCCGGGCACCACGCGTAGCAGCCCTGCTGGTCCTGCTCGATTACGACGCTGACTTTGCCGGTCATCGATATTTATTCTACCTCTCGAGCATCGGCTTGCTACGTGTGATCGCGGCGTCAACCGTTTCAGTTATCGCTCGACAATTGCTGACGCGGCGGTCTCCGGACGAATCGATTGGTGAACAAAATCTGCTTGGCCATGTGAAAATAAGACTGATAATGATTACTGCGCGGGCCTACGATACTCACATGGACCAGCTTTTTGAGCGGATCAGGCGGGTTCATGCCGCGCTTGATTCGGCTGGTATTGAGTATCGTGTGATCGGCGGGCTGGCGGTTTTCTTTCAAGTCTCGCTGCGCAGGCCGGGGCGCGGGCGGTCGACGGAGGATGTTGATATTGCGATTGACCGCAAGGAACTCGAACAGATCGCGAAGGCCGCGGAGAAGTTTGGGTTCCGGTATCGCCACGTGGCGGGCGTTGACATGCTGGTCGACGCGGATGCTCCTCGGGCTAGCACGGCTGTCCATATGGTCTTCATTAATGAAAAAGTGCGCGCGGAGTATCTGGAGGCGGTTCCGGGGTTTTCGGAGCCTACTCGTACCGAGGAGGGGATTCTGCTGGCTCCGGTGGCTGATCTGGTGAAGATGAAGCTTACTAGCTTTCGAATGAAAGATCAGCTTCATTTGAAGGACCTCGATTCGGCGCGGCTGATTACTCCGGAGATTGAGGCGGGGCTGCCGGAAGCCTTGCGCGGGCGGCTTGCGGAAGTGCGCGCGAGCCGGTAAATTCAGGCGGCTGCGCTATTCGGGGAGCGGTTTGCCCATGGTTTCGGGGGCCCACGGGAGCACGGCCAGGCCCAGCAGGAACACGGCGCACATGGTGATGCCGGCGTAGCGCATGGGCTCCGGTGTGCCGGCGTAGACGCGGCTGGTGAGCAGGGCTAGCGCGAAGGGACCTACGGCGGCGATCAGGCGGCCTACGTTGTAGCAGAACGAAGTGCCGGTGGAGCGGAGACGCGTGGGGAACAGTTCGGGGAAATAGATCGCGAAGCCGCCGAAGAGGGAAAGCTGGCAGAAACCCATTAATGGCGTCATCCAGAAAATATCGCTGAAGTTTTGGAGTTTCCAGAACGTGAACGCCGTGGCGCACATGGCGGCGATGAATCCGGCGGCGAAGGCGGGCCGTCGTCCTACGCGGGCGGTGAAATAGGTGAACGCGTAAATTCCGAAAAACGAGCCGAGGTTCTGGAGCAGGGAGTTGATACCGGTCCACAAGGTTTTCTGCGAGGCGATCATGGATTCCGGCATGCCTTGCGCGCGAAAGGTTTTATCGAGCACGGAGCTGAGCAGATCCGGCGCGAAGAATCCGATGCCCCACAGGCCGACTACGCCGGAGAAGGCGAGCGTCATCCCGACCAGCGTGCTGCGGCGGTAGCGAGGCGAGAACAGTTCACTGACGGAGCCGAGTTTGGCGTGTTTATCCTTCGCTTTTTGCCAGCCTTCGGGTTCCTTGAGGCGGCGCATGATGACCAGCACAAGAAGCGCGGGGAGGGTGCCGATGATGAACATCCAGCGCCAGGGGCTGGTTACGATGGCTCCCGAGGCCTGGAGGCGTCCGAGAAAAATTCCGATGAGCGCGGCACTGACGTTGCCGACCGTGGAGGACGCCTGCAACAAGCCCAGGGCATAGGGCCGCGCGCGATTCGGCATCACTTCGGCGACCAGCGCGACGCCGACGGCGAATTCGCCGCCGACCCCTAAGCCGGTTAGGAAGCGGTACGCGGAGAAGTCCCACACGCCGGTCGAGAGCACGCTCAGGCCGGTGAAGGCGGAATAACTCAAGATGCTGATCAGCATGGTTTTGACGCGGCCGATGCGGTCCCCCAGGATGCCGAAGAGGACTCCTCCGACGGCCCAACCGATCATGAAGATCGAAGTGGAATAGCCGGCGTAGGTGGCAACAAGGCCGGCGGAATTAGGGTCGCCCGCGTGGACGTGGAGCAATTCGAGCATCGCGGGACGGCGGGCCAGCGTGAAGAGTTGCTGGTCCATGGTGTCGAACAGCCAGCCCAGGGATGCGACGAGGAGAACGAACCAATGATAGCGGGTGAGTTCTTTATACCAGGCGCCGGTGAACGGATTAGTGGCGGCGCCGGGTTCAACAATGGCCATTGAGGGTTATTTTCGCACGGACTAGAGGAGCGGACGAAAAGAGTGCGGCATCGGCGGCAATGATCTAGACTAGATTCGCAGCAAGAAAATCTAACCGTTGGGGGATCGATGCAAAGTTTGAGACATACTGTCTGTGTGTTCGGATTCGTAGGAAGCCTGTCGATGGGCGCGACGCTGTGCGTCAACCCGGCCGGCAGCTCGGGCTGCATGGCGACGATCGGCGCCGCGGTTTCCGCCGCGAAGGCCGGGGACCAGATCAAGATTGGCGCGGGCCAATACGCCGAGGATGTGGTGGTGAACAAGCCCCTGTCGCTGATCGGCGCGGGAGCGGGCTCGACGATTATCAATGCGAAGGGGCTGGCAAACGGGATTTATGTCGACGGGTTAGATAATGGCGGATTGGCGAACGTGCTGATCACCGGCATCACGGTGCTGAATGCGAATTTTGAGGGCATCCTGGTGACCAACACCTCGTATATCGTGATCTCAAACAGCCATGTGGCGAGCAACGACCAGAGCCTGAACTATGCCGCGTCGACTTGCGCCGGGCAGCCGGCGTTCGAAACCAATGAGGGCGACGACTGCGGCGAAGGGATTCATCTGATCGGCGTGGACCACGCAAATGTATCGAACACCGAGATAGACCTGAACGCCGGTGGAATTTTGTTGAGCGACGAAACGGGGATGACACATGACAATCTGATCACGGGCAATTCGGTGCATGACAACGCCCTGGATTGCGGGATCACCATCGCATCCCACGCGCCTTCGCCGGCGGCTGCTTCGAAATTGCCGTATGGAGTTTTCAACAACACGGTCAGCGGGAACACTGCGTCCAGGAACGGACTGGTGGGCGCCGGCGCGGGGGTTGGAATTTACGCTGCAGGTCCTGGAAATGTGACGTTCGGGAATAAGGTGATCGGGAACGTAATCACCAACAACGGGCTGCCGGGGGTGACGGTGCACAATCATGCGTCGGTCCCGGGAGCGCCCGGCATCAATTTGAACGATACGATGATTGTGGGCAATTACATTTCGGGCAACGCGGCGGATACGGAAGACGCGGCGACGGCAGGACCAACGGGGATCAATATTTACGGGGTGGCGGGGATTTACGGGACGGTCATTTCGCAGAACACGATCGTGAATGAAGCGGTGGGCGTGGTGATGAATAATCCAGGGTCGATGGAAGTGCACATGAACAACATCATGGGCGGGACGACCGGAGTAGCGAACCTGGGGACGGGGTTCATCGACGCGACGCTGAACTTTTTCGGCTGCGCGGGCGGTCCGGGGAGCACGGGGTGCGGGACGGCGGTGAGCGCTTCGCCATGGCTAAGCGCGCCGGTGGCCACTGCGCCCGCGGCTGGTCCAGGGAAGGGACGTCCGTAGTCTGCTCGCAGCAGACTATTCCTGAAGTCGCGGCTCCAAGCGTGCGGAAATGGAGCCACGACTAAGGGAGCTGTTCGTTTCGGAGTTGGCTCAATAGAGAATCCGCGTGCGGATGGTGCCGGGGACTTTTTCTAGCGCGTGCTTGACGTCGAGCGAGGCTTCCCGGGTTTCGGTCTCGACATCGATCACGACGTAGCCGATCTGCGGGTTGGTTTGCAGGTATTGGCCGGTGATGTTGATTCTCTTTTTCGAGAAGACGGCGTTGATGGCGGAGAGCACGCCGGGCTGGTTGTGATGGGTGTGGAGCAGGCGATGCTTGCCGGGATGTTCGGGGAGCGAGACTTCGGGGAAGTTTACGGCGGTGAGGGTGGAGCCGTTATTGCTGTATTTGACCAGCTTTTCGGCGACTTCGATGCCGATGTTCTGCTGCGCTTCCTCCGTGCTGCCGCCGACGTGCGGCGTGAGGATCACGTTTTCCATGCCGCGCAGGGGGGACACGAATTCGTCGCCGTCGGTTTTCGGCTCGATGGGAAAAACGTCGATGGCTGCGCCGGAGAGGTGATGGGACTTAAGGGCCTCGGCGAGGGCATCGATATCGACCACGGTGCCTCGGGCGGCGTTGATGAGCTTCGCGCCCTGCTTCATGCGGGCTAGCTGCTCGGCGCCGATCATGTTGAGGGTCTGCGCGGTTTCGGGAACGTGAAGGGTCACGACGTCGGACATTTCGAGGAGCGCGTTGAGGCTCGGCACGGAGTGGGCGTTGCCGAGGGCGAGTTTGGCCTCAATATCGTAGAAGACGACCTTCATACCCAGCGATTCGGCCAGCACGCCGATCTGCGTGCCGATGTGGCCATAGCCGACGATGCCGAGGGTTTTGCCGCGCACTTCCTGGGAACCGTCGGCGGTCTTCATCCATCCTCCGCGATGGGTGTGGAAATTGCGGAAGGGGATGCCGCGCATCAGAAAGATCGTTTCGGCTAGCACCAGTTCGGCAACGCTGCGGGTGTTCGAAAACGGCGCGTTAAACACGGGGATGCCGCGCTGCTGGGCGGCGTCGAGATCGACCTGATTGGTCCCGATGCAGAAACAGCCAATGGCCATGAGCTTTTCGGCGCTATTGATGACCTTGGCGGTCAACTGGGTCTGGGAACGGATGCCGATGAAGTAGGCGTCCTTCAGCGCGTCGATCAGCTTGGTCTCGCGGAGGGATTTCGGGTGGTAATCGATGCCGGTGTAGCCGTCGTTTTTCAAGACGTCGACGCCGGTGGGATGAACGCCTTCGAGGAGAACGATTTTGATCTTGCTCTTATCGAGTGAGTTAGTTTGCATGGTCGAGTAAAAGTTCCATAAGCACGGAGGAATCCGCCGGCTCCGCGTAATATCGGGGGATTGTGCGGACAATCCGAAACCCGAAGCGCCGGTTCAGGGCAATCATGCGCGCATTGCGTTTCCGGCAGTTGGTAATAATGCGATTAAATCCATGATAGCGGGCATAGGCGATCTCCCAGGATTTGAGGAGGGCGCCGAAGCCTTTCTTCTGGAAACGCGGGAGGATTCCGGTGGTGCTGATGTAGAGAGATCGCCGGCGCTTTTCGAAGGCGCAGCAGCCGACTTTGGTCTTGCCGACGATGAGCCAGTGGGATTCGCAGGTTTGCCAATAGGCGCGGTCGAAGCGGTCGGGTTCGGGGAACACCTTGCGGTCAAAGGCGAGGAGGGCTCCGATTTCCTGGGGCAGGATGGCTTTTCTGAATTCGGTTTTCATTGGGATGCATGGCAGGCGAAACCGCCTGCCCCACCGGTTCCGCCTGCGTTAGAAAAAGGGTGTTGCATATCAAAGGGTCCGTAGGTGGAATCCGCCGTCCACGTTGATTACCTGGCCGGTGGAATAGTCGAGCGATCCTTCGGCGATGGCTCGAACGGCGCGGGCGATGTCGGAGCCTTCGCCCATGCGGCGCTGGGGCAGAAGGCCGTCGGCGATGCGCTTTTCATAGACGTCCTCGACGGCGGAGATCATGTCGGTGCGGATAATCCCGGGGCGGATTTCGAAGACGCCGATGTTATGCGGGGCGAGGCGCGCGGCCCACAAGGCGACCGCCATGCTGAGACCGGCTTTCGAGATGCAGTATTCGCCTCGATTGACGGAGGCGGTGTAGGCGGAGATGGAAGTGACGAAGACGATTCGACCGCTGCCACGCCGGATCATGTCGCGCGCGACCTGCTGGGTGAGGAAGTGCGGACCTTTGAGATTAACGTTGATCAGTTCGTCGAAACTTTCTTCCGTTGCATCGAGGAGGTCGCGGCGTTCGCGGGGAGCCATGCCGGCGTTGTTGACCAGGAGGTCGATATTTTGGAAGCGTTCCCGGGCGAAGGCCAGGAGCGCCGCGCGGTCGCTAGCTGAGCCGATGTCGCAGGGGAAGATCTCGGTGCCGGTCTCGGAGCGCAGGGAGTCGGCGGCGTCTTTTCTGCCTCGATAGGTGGCGAGGACTTGATGGGTGGAGGAGAGTTCAATGGCGATGGCGCGGCCAATCCCCCGGCTCGCGCCGGTGATGAGAGCGACCGGCTGCACTGTTTCAGTTTAGGGGATCGGTTCTGTGATCGAGAATCCCCGGAGTTAAAGCCCCACGCATGAGCGTGGGGATGGCGGATAACTACAAACCACGATGCCCAAAAAACAGCCACCGTTCAAGACTGAGGCGCAAGAGGCCGATTGGTGGGCGAAAAACCAGAACTCGATCGCAGACCGATTCGAGCAAGCCCAGGCCGCTGGTAAACTTGCCACAGGGACCGTGGCGCGAGTCGCCCGCGGGGTGCGCCGGTCACCGACGAAGGCGTGACTTTTCGAAGAAATAAAATGGCTCCATGGCATTGAGGAAGGAAGAGTGGCTTGGAGCGCTTAAGAACGCCTTCCCTGCCTCTTTTGTCGGTAGCCAAATGTTGCCGGTGTTGGAGGCCGAGGAGAACGTGGGCAGAGAGATCAGGACTAGGTTCCCCGGACAAGGCGTGCTGATGGAGTCCTTTCAAAGCCTTTTCGTTCGCACTTTGAACCTCGCAGTTGAATTGGTCGCCAAAGAAGGTTGGCCTAAAGATTGCCCCCCACTACCCGGTGGCCTTCGTGGGTTTCGCCAATTTGTTCCGCCGTTTTCGGGCTTGTGAGATCCTCTACAGCAGAGCCTATCCGTTAGACGGTTATGCGCTCATGCGGGACCTGAAGGATCGGGCCTTCATGATGGCGGCCGTGGCGCTCAATAGGATGACCTTCCTGGACAGTTTGGGATTGAAGGAGGGGCTGAGTCCGAGCCAGAAGGATTTCGGAGAAAAGACGGCCGAAAACAGAAGGAAAGTCGATAACCGGATTACCCAGGAGTTCATTGGAAAGAGCTCTGGCCTATCTAAAGAGGCAATGGATGACCTTAAGCGGTGGGACGACTCGTTCAACCTCGAAGTGCACAACGCTTCTCTGACATGGACCCATGAGATGAAGGCCCTTATTCAAGGGGAGATGGCCCCGAGGTTTGGACCTTCGACGACGGAAGAGGGTTACGCAATTTATCAAAACCGTAGTGCCGAGATCGGTTGGATAATCACTCGGCTATTGCCATTTCTTCAGCCTTCGGAGGCTGCGTTCGGTGATGAGTGGCTGGGCAAGAGGAAAATCTTAGACGACGCGTTTCGTCACATGTCGGATGGGCTCGCCACAACTCTTAATAAAAGAATTGGCTCGTCGTTCATCGAGTTGATGGATAAAAAGTTCAGGCTTAAAGAATCCTTCCACTATTTTGAGTCGACCTATCGATACCCCTAGATTTTGGCCGCTCGTTGATGTTACTTGGTCCCCCATCACGCGGCATCCTCGAACGAAATCGTCAACCGTTTTCCCACCGCCCACAGAGCTTGCTCGATCTGGTCGAGACGAGATCCGTGATGGAGGTCGAGCAGGCGGGCGATTTGCGGGAGGGGGCAATGAAGGCGCCGCGCCAGCTCTGCCTTCCCCGACTCGCGAAGCACGCATCTGCCGGTACAATTCGATCTTCGCCTCAGTCAGAGCGGGCAGCATTATTGTGTTTTGACCTCGCTTGGCGCGGCTTGGTTATAGGGGATATCCTTACGGTCCTCGATCATGGCCATGAGCATAAGCGCGTCTACCGCGCGGACCCGCGCCTCTTCTTCGTCGCCGAAGGTGTGGACGTTTGGGAAATCAGGAAAAAATACCAGGAACTTCAAGCCTTCGCGGACCAGATTTACCGGGTATTGCATCATCGTCGTAATCTGAGTTCACCCCTGTGCGAAAGGCAAAGGCAATAATTGGCCGCTGATAAACGCTGATTGAAACCACAAAACAAAATTCAGTCTCTCGATCTGCGTCGGGAGGCTTCTAAACCGCTTTACGCTGCCGCACTGAGTCGAGCAGCATCCCTGCGATTTGCTTGCCGTGCTCTAAGGCTTCTTCGTAAACAGCTTTGCGCTCATCGCGGGTGAAGCCGTAGCCTAGCCGGTACAGTCTCTCGAGCGATAGGCCCACGGCGAAGGTCGCGGCGTAGGCGATACCGGCTTTGGGGATTAATCCGCCGCCAAAAGGCACTTTGCCGACTAATTCGCGTGCTAGCGCTCGCCAGCCGAATGCGCCTGCGATGATTGAGGCTACTTCCGACTTCTGCTCGCGATATCCAATGGGACGGTCGCTGACCGCGGCGAGTTGGAACGCCATGCGGATCTGGTTCATCGTCAGAAAAGCCGTATCGGAGCTGAACTCGCCTACGGCCCACGGGATCGAGGCTAGGCTTGGCACGATGTCCGGCAGCGCGGTGGCGAGGCTGAACATCGCGTTTTCTTTGGCGACGGCGCGGATGATCTTATGCGCGGCGGGCTTCCGGAACGGATACAGGCTGCGCGCCAGGGGCAACATCAGATCTTCGCGTTTTTTGAGGATCCGGCGGATACAATCGTCCGGCGAATCGAGATCGAGAGCGAAACCCCGGCTAGGGCGCAGCAGGGAGGAATCGTAAACCTCCAGATCGCAGCCCAGCGCGGGACCGCGGACCAGTAAACGGACGGCTTCGGCGCGCCGTTCCATCGAAAAATGAGGCGGAGCGAAGAACGTCTCCATCCGGCCCAGAGATTCGGGCGACGCCGTGACCAGGCAGACCCGGACTTGCCTGTCCGCGTCCTCCCGCACGGCCTTTGGGTTCAGGCTGGAGAGTGCCCCTTTAATTTGGCGGAGGACAGCAAGTGCCATGATGCAGATAGGAACCGGAACATTACCCGGAGTTCCTGTCTCCATTCTAACCCGACGCCGACCCTTTCCACCGGTACATCTTCGGAAAAGTACTTTAAAATAGTTTCATTCGAGGGATGGTACTCGAGCGAGGGCGCGACGAGAAGCAGCCTGGGCACCAGGTTCGAAAGGGCGGTTCCCGGAAAATATCCGCGTCCGGAAAATTCCTGACGATCGAGGTGCCATTTCACCCGCATCCAATAATCGAGCGCTTGCATGGGCAGATGAATATCCTGGCTGGCCTTCAGTTCGATCACCGCGAGCCTGCCGTTGCGATCCACACCTAACAAATCGATGATCCCGCGCTCCCCCGCCGCGAATTGCGGAACCTGGCCGTAAATCGGATGCGGATAAATCATCGCATCGAGCGTTTCGATCTGCGAGCGTACCTGCGATTCGAGCCACGCTTCGGGATGACGCAGATAGAGAGGATTGCCGCGGTCGATCGCCTGAGGATGGCGCATGCGGGCGATTTCCTGGGCGATGCGTTCGGCCTCTGCGATATGGGCTTCGCTGCCGGCGGCGTGTCGATGATCGAATCCGAACAGCAGCTCGTCGCCGGCGACGCGGCCGAATTCGAGTCCCCGGACCGCAAGGCTAACCGAGCCATCCGGCCGGTCGCGACGCGCGACGCCGTCGATGGCGGTCAAACGCTTCACCCATTCGAGCGTGCGCCGCGATGCGCCGGAGAGAGCCTGCATCGCGATGGGAAGGCGCGTATCGAAGTTTTGATAATCGCGCGGATCGACTTGCGCTTCGTTATTGCCCTGATGGACGAAAATTATGTATCGCGCGGCGGTTGTGCTCAAGTGCCGGACGCGATGGCAGGTGGCCGGCTCCAATCCGGAGGGGAGAAAAATTGCCAGCGTGTCGAGCGTGACCTTGGGCTCGCGCCGCCGCAGATGGTCGAGCCAGATAAGCCCAAAGCTGAGCGCATCGCTGGGCGAGAATGCCTCCTCGGACGCGCCGATGGCGGCGATTCCGGTGGTTCCGCGGCGCAGCAACGCTCGCGGGTAGCTGGGGGACAAAGTGTGTTGAAGATCCTGCTCCGTGCTGAGCTCCGCGATACGGTATCCGGTGAATTGGCGCTGCAAGGAACGGCGAAAACGCTCGCGATATTTGAGCCGCGCTCCACGGCGATCCGCATCGCGATTCGAAGGATCAGCCAAGTCGAGCAGCGTCAAAGTTCCAGCGAGCGCGCCGAAACGCTCAATTTCAACCTCCAGCCGCCCGCGGCGTTCACTATGAATACCGCGGATCCTTCGCACCAGATTGCGCGTGTCGTTCCAGCACTCGATGGTCACGATGCTCCCGCGGGCGGTCAAGGAGAAATTCGTCGAGGTTAGGGCGAGAGGATCGTCTCCAGGTTCGAAGAGCACGGGCTGGCGGCTGGATTGAAGGAACCGCTCAATCGCGGCGTGCGCGGATTGGGGGTCGGATTTGGCGCGCGTGGGGTGCAAGATAAGTAGTTAATCTCGACCGATAAATTCTCATTTTGAGAGCTCCTCGGCGAGAACCTCGAAGGGTTTTTCGCTGACCACGATACAGCCGGGCCTTGGACTCGTCCCGATGCCAAGCATCCGCATCTGGCTGGCTCCGGCTTCGCTCATCACGAAAAACCACTTTTTAGTGGGTTCGTCGTGGAGCGTTAATCGGGCTATCCCGATCTCCCAAACCGACGTCAGGCCGGGACAGTGACTAATGCCTGCGAACTTCATCGCTTGCCTTTTGAACCAAGCCGTGACGGCATCGTGCTGAGCCGCCGCTTGCGGGGTACTCCATCTCGCGGCTTCGCGGCGATCCATGTTCAACCATTCGTCGACAAAGCCTACGCGGCTAAGCGCTATCGGAGCAATACGGACGGCACCTTGGCTGGTAATGGTGTATCGCGCAATCGCCGGGCGAGCCATAAGGTCGGCGTCGCCCAGGTTCGCAGTGTATCGAAACGTGACCACATCGTCTTGGATAGACGGCCGGACGAGCTTTTCCGGATCGTCGAAGAACCTCGCAGATCTGTTTTGGTTCAAAAGGTTATGTAGCGAGCCATTTTCGATGCTGTCGATGCGGAGCCCTACACCAATCAAGGTGCTGGTGCACCACTCAGAATAGCTTCCGCTGGCGAGGAGCTTCCGGCCGTCACTGGTTTCGCCACCGATAACGGAGGAGAATCCCAAACCGAACTGGAACCTGGGGTCATGGTGGTCCAACCGGCCGACGCTCCTCAGCGAGTCCCGCCGATAGATCAAGATAGTCTGATCCATGCCGCACATCAGGCCGATTCCAAGCGTAACGCCAGTCAAATCGTCCGCTCCAGAAATCGGGTTCAGGACCACCTTGTCAAGAAAACCTATGGCGTTATACATAACGTCGCCGTCAGAGGCTTCCGGCCGCTCGGGCCGGAGAATTCGCGCGGCGGCGAGTTCCGCATTCAATTCATCGGCAGTCAGGCGAGCTCGAATACGCTTGTCGACCCAGGCGATAGCCTGCGCCTGGATGTCGGCGAACTCCTTTGCCGGAAGTTGTTTGTAATCCCGGAAAGAAATCAGTTTAGATAAGAGTGCTTGCGTATCCGGCGTTATCGGCTGCGCGTGCAGCTCCATTGCGAGAATGAGAAGCAATCGCTTCACGGTTCCGGCAACTCCTCCGTCAGCGTTGCGGCCGTCACTTGGGTGTCGAGATTGATCGACTGCGCTTCGAGCACTTCCGCGATGATGACAAGGAGCCACTTCAAGATCTCAGTTTAGCGAGCCGCGACCGGACTAAAAATGATGCGCATCCCGCATTGGAAAATGCTTCCGGTTGCGGGTCCACAGACGTAGCGTGTGCACCGATGCGGTCGCTGCGATCAACGCGCCGCCGAGCTCCACTGCATGGCTTGCGTGAAACTGGCGTGCACGCAACCGCAGTGCTTGCCAAAGGTCGTCATCGAGATAAAGCTGCGTCCGCCTCACGATGTATGTTATACATCGCGCGCCGGCGGTGGATACTCCTTGAGCAGTGATTTGTACCGCCCGATAAAGTCCCCTCGTTCGCCGCCCTTCAGGCGCGCAGCGAACAGGTCGAGATGGGCGTGCCAGCCCGCGGCGAACATGTGGCGCTCTTTCGCGATCCGGCGATGGGTCAGGACCAGGAGGGTCTCATCGCCCTGCGGTGTTAGCTCGAAGGTGAGCTCCGATTCCGGGAGGCCGGGCTGGTTCCAGGTATAGGCCAGCGCGCGCGGCGGATCCCAACGTGTGACGACGCCTTTTGCCGTCCAATACAGCTCGCCGTTGGGCGGCGGCTCGTCGGTCGACCATTCATCCCACCGGAGGCTGGCCGAACCACCCGTGCGCGGCTCGATCGCGGCGTGTGCGAGCCAACTTGCCACTCGCTCCGGAACGGTCAGATACTCCCAGACGACGTCAATCGGCGCTGGAAGAAGGCGCTCGAACTGCACAGTATCGTCGCCGATCAGTTTTCCTGTTCTGCTCATTTTCTTTTCCTCAATTCACGTTCTAAGGCGTCCAGGCGGCCGGTCCAGAAACGGCGTACGCGCGCCAGCCAGCGGTCGATTTCCGCCAGGCCCGCGGGGTCCAACTGATAAATCCGTTTTTGCGCGTCCACCCGGACACGGACCAGACGAGCATCGCGAAGCACTTTCAGGTGCTGGGAGATCGCCGGCTGGCTGACGTCGAAACGCCCCGCGATTTCGCTGACGGGAAGTTCGCCGGAGGCCAGCATTTCGACGATGCGGCAGCGGGTGGGGTCGGCTAAGGCGGCGAATCCGGGCACGATTTATAATAAAGCTGTTACTTATATAAGTCAATACTAATATTTATCGCAGGAGTAGAATATTAGGCCATGGACCGCCGGACCACCGATCCCTCGCTCATCGAAACCGTGGCCCATCCATCGGGTCTCGCGGGGATCTCCTCGACCAGTTCGGCCGAAGAGGGGCGGTTCATCGCCGGAACCTTGCTGGGCGGGCGTTATCGCATCATCGGTCTGCTGGGACAGGGGGGCATGGGCGAGGTTTATCGCGCCACGGACCTGACGCTCGGTCAATCGGTCGCGCTGAAATTTTTGCCCATGGAGGCGGCGGGAAACAACCGTCTGCTCGAACGCTTCGCAGGCGAAGTGCGCGTCGCCAGGCAGGTGTCGCATCCGAATGTGTGCCGCGTGTACGATCTGGGCGAGGTCGACGGCGCTCCGTTCATTTCGATGGAATACGTCGATGGCGAGGATCTTTCTTCGCTGTTAACCCGCATCGGCCGGCTGCCCGCGGACAAAGCCATCCAGACGGCGCGGAAGATCTGCGCGGGACTGGCGGCGGCGCATGACCGCGGCATTATCCATCGCGATCTGAAACCGCAAAACATCATGATGAACAAGCGCGGTGAAGTCGTGATCATGGACTTCGGCCTCGCGGCCATCGCCGATCAGCTTTCCGGCGCGGAGGCGCGCAACGGCACGCCCGCGTACATGGCCCCGGAACAACTGAAGGGCGCCGAGGTCACCACGCGCAGCGATATTTTCGCGCTGGGTCTGGTGTTGTACGAGCTGTTCACCGGCAAGCGTCCCTACGAAGCCAAGACGATCCCGCAGTTGCTCTCGCAGCAGGAATCCGCGCAGTCGGCCAGCATGACGTCGCTGGTGGCGGACGTCGATCCCGCGGTCGAAAAAGCGATCCGGCGCTGCCTCGATCCCGATCCATTGAAAAGGCCTTCGAGCGCGTTGGCCGTGGCGGCGTCGCTACCCGGAGGCGATCCCTTGGCAGCGGCTTTGGCGGCGGGCGAAACGCCATCGCCCGAGTTAGTCGCGGCGGCGGGAAAAACCGAGGGGATGGCGCTGAAGTACTCGATTCCGTGCTTCCTTGTCGTGTTGGCCTCAGTGTGCTCGGCGCCCGCGCTCCGGCAGTCCGGGAACACGATGATGCACGGCTCGCTTGATTTCCCGCCGGACGTTCTGGCGCAGAAGGGCCGCGACATCGCCTCTGCGCTCGGGTATCCGAAGAAACCCGCCGACACGAGTCTGGACCTGGAGCATCGCGGCGTGTTGGTGCGATTTCTCCAGTCCAAGCCGGAACCGCGGATGTGGGACGAATGGCTGGCCAGCGAAGCTCCCATCTGGGCTCTTTATCGCGAAAGCCTGGCGCCGCTCAAGGCATCGCCTTTCGGGTACGTGGACCAGAACAACCCGTCCCTGGTCCAACCCGGAATGGTGTTTGAGCGCATCGACGGACACGGTTTGCTGCGCGAGTTCTCCGCCGTGCCGTATGACGCGGAATCCTTGTCTCCTCCGGTCGATATCGATTGGGTGTTCGGCGCCGCCGGCCTTGATCGGAAAAACTTCGCGGAAACCGCGCCGCTCCTGCTGCCGGCGCACGCCGCGGACCAGGTGCGCGCCTGGAAAGGTCCTCATCCAAAAATTCCCGACACGGAAGTCCTGATGCAAGTCGCCCTGTGGAAAGGCCGCGTCACGCAAGCCCTGATCGACGTCCCGGCCCATCGTCTCACCGATCCCTCGCGTGCGACGCGGTTCGTCGTCGCCAGAGTCCGCGAGGTTTTTCTGTTCGTCTCGATGGGAACCGCCATCCTGTTTGCCGCTGTTCTGGCGCGAAAAAATTGGAAGAAGGAACGCGTTGATAAAAGAGGCGCCCTGCGGATCGCGATCGCCTGCTTCGCGTTCGGCATCGCCGGCTGGATCGGCCGCGTCCATCCGATCCCCACCAGCGACATGTTCTCCCTGGCGTACGCCAGCGCCGCCGACTCGCTGCTATTCGCTGCGGCCGTCTGGCTGCTCTATCTGGCCCTCGAACCCGCCGTCCGATCCCGCTGGCCGCACGCCATCGTAACCTGGAATCGCATCCTGGCCGGCCGCTGGAAAGATGCGCAGGTAGCTTCCCATATTTTGATCGGAGCGGCACTGGGAACTGCGATGTGGGCTCTCCTGGGCATCCCCATCGCCGAACCGAAGAACATGCTCGATATCGGAATCGCCCTCTGGCCGCTGTTGAGCGCCCGGGCGTGGCTGGCAGCTTATGTCTTTAATCTTCAGGACGCCCTCTCGATCGGACTTTTGGAATTTTTTGCACTCTTCGGATTGCGGGTTTTGCTAAAAAAAGACTGGCTGGCGGCCATCGCCGCATCCGTGCTCTTCACCGCCACCCAAAGTGACATTCTCAACGACCCTAACTGGCAGAAAAAAATAGTGATTTACCTGATACTCTATGCCATCCTGATGTTCGTGCTGCTCCGCGTCGGCTTGGTCACAACCGTCAGCGCGATGTTTTTTCTCAATGCTTTAAATAGGATCTGCCTGGGCTCGGATTGGAAGGCTTGGTGGGCTCCCGAAGGGTTGGCGACCATTGTCCTGATTCTCGCCGTCTCCTCCTACGCCTTCTGGCGATCTATGGGCGTACAGGATCTCACAGCCCGTTCGCAATAAATTCACGAAACACCATTAATAAGTTGCGTCTCCAAATGAGCGGAGGCTCTTTATAAATGAAAAAGCTGTTCACTCTTTCTGTCCTTCTGGCGCTTGGCGGGACGTTCGCGGCCGCGCAACAAAGCTGCACTGCCACGACTTCTTCTGTCATTGGATCCTACGAATACATCGCTACGGAACTGCCGTTCGCTTCCGTAGTCATCACCCCGCCCGGAACGACCACCACTACCGGAACGCAACCTTACAGCAATACTCAAATCGGAAACCTGCTCTCGGCTCTTAACGCAGGCACCGGATTTTCGAGCGCCAACGTGCTGTACTTCGACGGCGCCGGCAACGTCTCGGTATCTTCTTCCACCGCGACTTTTACGGCTTCAACCGTGGTCGGCACCTATGTGGTGAACAGCGATTGCACCATTAACGTCACACTGACCGACGTTTTCAACACCACCGCGAATGGCGCGGGAACGGTGGCCACGCAAGCGAAGGGCAGTTTGATCGGCGTCGTGCTGGGCGGCGGAACGGAAATCATTCTCTCTGAGCCTCAATCCAGCACCAGTACCAACGGAAACATGCCGCTCGGCGCCGGGCAATTCGCAACACGCGTCTCGATTCAACTGATCCGGACCTACGGGTACGGATGCACCGCAGCCAGTCTGAGCGGTTCTTACGGCCTGATCGGCACTGGCTTCCTGGAATTGAATCCCCCCTCAACCGGCACCACCACCGGCACCGGAACAACCGGCACCACGAGTTCGGCGTCCGTGCAGCCCATCAGCTTCATCGGCGTCGTCACCTTCGATGGAGCGGGCAACGTGATCCAGCAGACCGTAGCCTCGGGCTCGCCGCTCGGCAGCTTCCAGTTCAAAGGCACCTACACGGTGAACCTCAACTGCTCCGGAACACTCACGCTCTCGCCCGCGACGTCCACCACCACAGGGACTGGAACGGGAACGGGAACCACGACCACGACTACGACCACCACCACTGCCACACCATGGACGGTCAACTTCGTGCTCACTCCGCCCATCACCTATCCGACGACCAACGCGTTTTCGGCGACGCCCAGCGGAAACGCCTCTCGTCCAGGCCTGGAGTTCACCTTCCAGAATTCCACCGAGACGGTCTTCGGCTTCGGAATCGCGCAGTAGTCCGGTAGCAAATTCACGCAATCGAACGCCGGCGGAACCTGGAAACAGATCCGCCGGCTTTCGCGCGTCCACGCGGAAGCGGTATCTTTTTAAGTTACGATGTTTCCCATTTTCCTGGCGACCTACGGAGCCGTATTCGTAGCCGAAATCGTTGGCGACAAGCTTCTTTATACAACGGGAGTTCTGGCGGCCCGTTATCGCACCGTCCCCATCATGCTCGGGATGGCCCTGGCGTTCATGCTGAAAATGGGGGTGGCCGTCGTGGTGGGCGAGCAGATCGGCAAACTCCCTCCCCTTCTTGTCGCGTCGATCACCATGCTCAGCTTCATTGGCGTCGCGATCGCACTTTGGAGAAAAGATATCCAGCGCTCCGAGGGCCGCAGAGACAGCGGCATGACCAAAGCCATGATGATGTCCTTCGCCGCAATTTTCTTTTCCGAATGGGGCGACGTCGGCCAGATCACCGCCGCCGCCATGGCCGTTGCCCATCCCGCCGCGCCTTTTATCGTCTGGCTAGGCGCCGTCAGCGCGATGGTAACGAAAGGCACGCTCGCCGCGACTCTCGGCGCAGGCATCCGCCAATGGATCGTCGATCGCGTGTCCCCCAAAATCATCCGCTACGTCGGCGTCACCGCGCTTCTGGTGCTCGGGATTCTCTCGGTGATTGAAACGCTCACCGAAGGTCACGCGTGACTCCGGTAGTCGATATCGACCGTAAGAACGCGATCCGCTTCATCATCTGCCTCGGCGTCGTCAGCATGTTCGCCGACATGACCTATGAAGGCGCGCACAGCGTCATCGGCCCTCTGCTCAGCGACCTCGGCTCCAGCGCTACGCAAGTCGGCTTGATCGCCGGTGTCGGAGAAATGTTCGCCGCCAGCCTGCGTTTTTTCTCCGGCCGTCTGGCCGATAAAACCCGCGCCTACTGGACAATCGCGATTTTCGGCTACGCCATCAACATCGTTGTCGTGCCGGCGCTGGCATTCGCCGGGAGTTGGAAAGCCGCGGCCCTGCTGATCATAGCGGAGCGCACCGGCAAAGCACTGCGCGGCCCTGCGCGCGACGTTCTGCTCTCCGGAGCGACTAATAAAGTCGGCCACGGGTTCGGCTTCGGCGTGCACGCCGCGTTCGACCAGGCCGGAGCCGTCATGGGGCCTCTCTTCGTCGCGTACGCCGTCGCCAAAACGAATCATTTCGGACCCGCGTTTCTGTGGCTGATCGTTCCCGCCATCGGAGCCTTCGGCGCCATGCTGATCGCCCGCGCCATCAACCCTGATACAGAAATTAAGGCTCCCAAGCGAGTCGATCAAAAACTTCCTCCTGTGTTCTGGACCTACGTAGCCGCCGCCGGACTGCTGGCCTGCGGGTTCGTCGATTTTCCGCTGCTCGCCTATCATTTTCAGAAAACGGGCCTGCTGGGAAAGGAGACGATTCCGCTCCTCTACGCCGCCGCGATGGGGGTAAACGGCATCACCGCGGTGATTTTCGGAAAGCTCTTCGACCGCTTCGGAGTATTGGCATTGGCCGGAGGAATCCTGGTATCTCTACTCGCGCTCCCTTTGGGATTCCTGGGAGGCCACGCGGCTGCCTACGCGGCCATCGGCTGTTGGGGCACTGGCCTGGGCGCCCAGGACGCATCGCTCCGCGGAGGTATCGCGCAAGTAGTCTCCATGAACAAACGAGGTGGCGCCTTCGGAGCCTTCAACGGAGTTTACGGAGTAGCCTGGTTCGCGGGCAGTGCGGTGATGGGGCTGTTGTACGATCATTCGTTGGTCGCGTTAGTCGCCTTCGGAATCGCCGCGCAACTCCTTGCAGCCGGAATGTTCGTATGGCTCAAGCGTCCGCTGGCGGCCGCAGCGGCACATTGATTTGCTAAAACCGCCGATAGAAGGAGCATGCACCTTTCAAAAGGGCGCGCCCGGTTTGGCGCGGAGTTCCTGCTTGGGGCGGCACTGTACGTAGCTAGTTTTTTCTTGCCTGCCGTCGTACCTACCAAACAGGGCGCTCCTCTGCCGGGCTACAGTTGCGCCTGGATCGCCCTCCTGATCCTGACGTTCCTTCCGGCTGGATTAGTCAATCCGATTTTGGTGACTTACGCAACTCTAGCAGGCTAGCGAAGCCACGAACCGTTAAGCTGACACGCATCCTCGCGAGAATCCTGGTCGGGCTCATTCTGTTCACAATAGTCGAGGTCGTCGCCTACAAAATGGAGCTCGCCATAGGATTCTATGTTTGGATTGGGAGCCTCCTGGTGATGACCGTCCCGAAAGCGCTTACAAATCCCTTACCCGAACCTTAGGCCTCTTTTATGCCCTTCCGGATACGCTCGAAGTATGGCAACACTAGCGCGTTCCATCGTATCCCAGCAAGCCACGATGGAGATCGTCGTCTTGCACACCACGGTCTCGGAAACCCTCCGCGCCCTTAAAACCGCTGCGAGCTTGGCTCACGATCTCTCGGCGCGCATCCGCCTCCTGGTCCTTGAAGTGGTGCCCTATCCCCTCCCGCTTGATCACCCCGACGTGACCCTCCCCTTTACGCACCGCCGTTTCCGTACCCTGGCCGAAAATGCTGCAGTAGAGACCAGCGTCGATATCCACTTGGTCCGCGATCGCGAGAAAGCCATGGAATCGGTCCTCGAGCCCCATTCCGTCGTAGTAACCGGCGCCCACCAAAGCCGCTGGCCGACCAGGAATCGCAGACTGGAAAAGCGCCTCGAACGAGCCGGCCACCAAATAATCCACGCCGAGTAGCGTTAGTGGGGCACGTTCCCGACCTGCCCGCCGCGTTATCCTACCAATTCATGTCCCCGCTGACAGGACTACGCGTCCTCGACTTCTCCCACGCCTTGGCCGGCCCTTACTGCACCATGCTCTTGGCCCAATATGGAGCCGACGTCCTCAAGATCGAAGATCCCTCCGGCGGCGACGTGGGCCGATCCTGGGGCCCTCCTTTTACCGGCGATCAAGCGTCCTATTTCCTGGGCCTGAACGCCGGAAAACGCAGCTTGGCGATCGATCTGAAAAAACCCGAAGGCTTGCAACTCTGTCTCGACCTCGCCGCCAACGCCGACATCCTGATCGAAAACATGCGTCCCGGCACCATGACGCGTCTCGGCCTCGGCTACGAAGCCATCCGCGCCCGCAATCCCAAGCTGATCTACTGCGCCATCTCCGGCTACGGCCAAACCGGCCCCGCCCGCGACGATGCGGCCATGGACCTGATCGTCCAGGCCTCCAGCGGCCTCATCTCCACCACCGGAGTAGAAGGCGGCGAAAAGGTCCGCTCCGGCCACTCGGTCGCCGATATCACCGCCGGCATGTTCGCCATCATTGGCATTCAGCTCGCGCTCGAAGCCCGGCACAAAACCGGCGAAGGCCAGTTCGTCGATGTTTCCATGATGGACGGCATGATTTCCGCCATGGCCTCGAACTACGCGTTCTACTTCGGCTCCGGCGCGATACCGGAGCCCATGGGTACCCGTTTCGCAACTATCGTTCCCTACCGCGGATTCCCTACCAAAGACCGCGAAATCGTCATCGCCGTAGCGAGCCAAAAACTCTGGCGGACCTTCTGCGCCGCGATCGGCCGCTCCGACCTTGCCGGCCACCCGGATTACGCCACCAATCGCCTGCGCGTAGAAAATCGCCTGGTGCTGGAGCCCCTGATCACAGAAATCCTCAAGTCCCGCACCAGCGGCGAATGGTGCAAACTTTTCTCGGAGCACGGCATCCCCTGCTCCCCCGTCCGCAATTTAGAAGAAGTAGTGAACGACCCGCAATCCGCCGCCAGAGAAATGTTCCGCGAAGCTGGAGGCGCTCTAATCACCGGCCCTCCCGTAAAGCTATCCGCCACTCCCGGCGCAGCAAAATCCCAAGCGCCAAAATTGGGCGCAGACACCCGAGCCACGCTCGCAGAACTCCTAAAGCTGGACGAAGCAGCCCTGGAAGCCCTAGCCAAATCCGGCGCGATAAAGTAACCTAATAGGTCGATGAAGAAAATCCTTCTAACCCTGGCCTTGGCGATCCCCGCCTTCTCCCAAAGCTCCATCAAGGACGCGCTCGTGAAGCACTGGAAGACCACCGGCGACTTCACCATCGCCGTCGCGAACGCGATGCCCGCCGACAAATACAACTTCCGTCCCGTCCCCGCCGAGATGAGTTTCGGCCAGGTGATCGCCCACATCGCAAGTGCGGATCTGGGTGCCTGCGCGACAGCCAGCGGCATGCCGCGCCCGGCGATTCCAGCCAAAGTCACCGATGCGGCAAAGGACCAAAAGAACGAAGTCGATAAGGAAACAGCCGTAAAATTCCTCACCGACACCGTCGAGTTCTGCAATCAGGCAGTGGCGTCAATGACCTTTGAAAAGCTAGACGCCGTAAGTGGAACAACGCGTAAGGCGACGGGATTCGAATGGCTATGGGCCTACTTCACCCACACCGCGCATCACCGCGGCCAAGCCGAAGTATACCTGCGATTAAACGGCATCAAGCCACCGGATTACGTTTTTTAGTGTTGCTGGTTGTCCCCTTCCTCACGGGCGGGGATCGACAGGAGTGCTGACACAGATATTGAAACCTAGCCCCGACTGTAAAGGGCGGGATGCTTAGCGTCCGCGAAACATCAGCCAAACGAACCTCACGATAACGAGGCTCAATAAGTAGCCCGATACGATGAGATCCCCACAAAGAATGAAGCCTGGCATATGCACTCGCTGGCAGGCAAAGTCATTCAGCAGCAATGCCGGGGCGTGGTAGACGGCCGCCAGCGAACCCCAAAGTTGCAGCCCGGGATCGTGAACCCGAGGCACTCCTACTTGCGGTGCATAGGACAAAAGATGCATTGCCAGCGCTTCCATCGGCAGTGCAATCAATGCGATGGAAATTGCTACTCGGCGACTTGGCCACCAAGACATGAGCTAGGCTATTACGCCCTTCGCGACCACTCCCGCGACATCCGTCAACCGGAAATTTCGGCCGCTATAGAAATACGTCAACTGCTCATGCTTGAAGCCGAGCAAATATAAAATCGTTGCATGCAGATCGTGCAAGTGCGTGCGATCCTGCTCCGCATAATACCCGAACTCGTCGGTCGCGCCGTAGCTGAAACCCGCTTTCACGCCCCCGCCCGCCAGCCACATGGTATATCCGTACGGATTATGATCGCGGCCATCGCCGCCTTGCATGATCGGGGTGCGTCCGAACTCGCCGCCCCAGATCACCAGCGTGTCCTTCAACAAATCGCGCGATTTCAGGTCCTTCAATAATCCCGCGATGGGCAGGTCCACCTCGCGCGCATTGTGCGTATGCAGGCGAACCAGTTCGCTGTGCTGATCCCATTTGTAACTGTGCGAGCATTGCACGAATCGCACGCCGCGCTCGACCAATCTGCGGGCGAGTAAGCACTGCCAGCCGAAATCGCGCGTGTCTTCATTATCGAGGCCGTAGAGTTTCTTGGTCGCATCCGATTCCTTCGCGGTGTCGAATGCTTCGGGAGCTTCGGTCTGCATGCGGAACGCCAGCTCGAACGCCTCGATACGCGCATCAAGCTCGGTGTCGAACTCGCGCAGCGATGCGTGCTGGCGATTCATCTTTTGCAGCATGTCGAGCTCGTAACGCTGCTGCTCCGGCGAAATACCTTTTTGATTGAGAAACTCGATCGGCTCCTTCACCAGGTCATCGAGCTTCACGCCCGCATTGCCAATCGCCGTGCCCTGATACGCAGCGGGCAGGAATCCGCTGCTCCAGTTTTTCGCGCCTCCGTGCGCAAGCGAAGGCTTGATGGTGATGAAGCCCGGCAGATTCTGATTCTCGCTGCCCAGGCCGTACACCACCCAGGAGCCCATAGAAGGCCGCGTGAACGTGTTAGAGCCGGTATGAAGCTGAAGGCTCGCGCCGCCGTGCGCCACGCTATCGCCGACCATCGACCGGATCAGACACAAATCATCGGCGCATTCGGCGATGTGCGGAAACAAGCTGCTGATCCAGAGTCCACTCTGCCCATGCTGCTTGAACTCCCAAGGCGACTTCATCAGGTTGCCGGTGTTTCCCTCGGCGAACGTCAGAGGGCGCTTAAACGGCAGAGGCTTCTCGTTCCACTTTTCGAGCGAAGGCTTGTAGTCGAACGTATCGATGCTCGAAGGACCTCCGTGCATGAACAGAAAAATGACGCGCTTGGCCGTGCCAGGAAAATGCGGCTGCTTCGGCGACATCGGATTAGTCGAGGCGGCCTGAATCATCGAAGTGAGACCAACCGAGCCGAAGCCGCAGGACGTGTAGCGAAGAATGTCGCGGCGGGAATAGAGCTTCATAATTTCCTACTCACAGGCTAACGTCTTCAGCCTGTGTTTTAATCCACATAAATAAATTCATTCGACGACAACAATATCCGGCACAAACTTTGCCAACCCCGCTCGCCGGTTTTTTCGATATACGCCAGTGCGTCGTCCTTCTCATTCGCAGTCGGCAGCCGACCGAGGATGCGTTGATAAATCAGATCCACGTGACCCGCAAGCTCCTTGGCCAGTGCCGCCGACCGGTCGTTCACAAACGCCGAGTTCATCATGAACAAAGCCTGCGGAGCCGTATTGGTCAACGCGCGCCCTTCACACGTCGTGGTCGCGTCTCCAAAATCGAACAGGTTCAGCAGCGAAGGTAGATTCGACCGGCGCAGCGGCAGATAAACCGTGCGGCGCTTGCTGGTGGCCGGATCGATGCTCAGCCGTCCCGCGCTGTTTTCGCCATCCGTGCCCGTACCGCGCTGCAAGGTTCCTCCCATCTTCAAATCGAGCGACCCGTCGAGCGCCAGCATCGAATCGCGAACCTCTTCCACGTCTAATCTTCTGCGTGAAAAATGGGACAGGAACCGATTCCCCGGATCCTGTTCGGCCGCTTCGGCCGAAATGTCGCTGGACATCTGGTACGCGTCGGAGAGCATAATGCGGCGATGAAGCTTCTTCACCGACCAGCCATCCTCAATGAAGCGCGCGGCCAGATAATCCAGCAGCTCCGGATGCGTCGGCTTCTCCCCGAGCAGACCCCAATTGCTGGGCGTGCGCACCAGCCCTTCGCCGAAATGCCACTGCCACACACGATTTACGAACACGCGCGCCGTGAGCGGATTCTTTGGGCTCGCCAGCCACTGCGCAAATTCCAGGCGGCCGCTGCCGGGTGAAAGCTCGGGCTGATCGTCGCCCGCAAGGATGGTCGGAAAACGGCGAGTCACCGGATCGCCCGGGCTCGCCGGATTGCCCCGCACCAGCACGTGCTGCTGAACGGACCTCCCTTCGGTCACGGCGCACGCCATAGGAGGCTCCTGCGGACCGTCCTTCAGCATGTCCTCCGCGCGGGCGCGTAAGTACGCGATGCGCAGCCGGGTGTCGTCGGGAAAAAGCTTCATCAGTTCGCGGTCCGGAAGCGCCAGCGGACCCGAGTCTTTATCGAGCGTGACCGCTTTATAGAACATCACGTCGCCGTCTTTGAGAGGCGGGCGAACGGGAATAGAAGTTCCGTCGGCGATGGTGGATACGAACGCATTCCACTGCGCCATGATCGTGGAATATTCTTTAAACTGCTCATCGAAGTCGTGCTGAAACGCGAGTGCGACTTTTTTCTCTTCCTCCGGTTTCGCGTTGTGCCACTTGCTTAATAAAGGATTGGGATCCTTGTCCGGCGTGAGAAATTTCTTCCAGCGCGCCAGCACCACTGGGTCGAGACCGTCGGCGAGCTCGGGATGGCGGGTGGCCATCATATATTCGGCCACGCGTGCGCGTAAAGGCGCCTGGCGCTGCTCGATTTCAGCATCGATCATGGCGTTCGCCTGCCGCCGCAAAGTCGCAACCTTTGCCTGATTTTCGACGTAACGCAGCACCACGTCGGCAGGCGCGAGCGGAGCGTAATAAATCTCCGACACGCCGCCCTTCCCGATTTTCGAAAAGGCTTTCGTGTTCGCGAAAATCGCCGCGAGCGAATAATAATCGGCCGTCGCGATGGGATCGAACTTGTGATCGTGGCAGCGCGCGCAGGCGACGGTCAGTCCCAGGATGCCGCGCGTCGTGGTGTCGATCTGCTCGTCGATAAAATCGTAGAGCATCTTCGGCTTGTCCTGCTCGGCGATGAGGCGAGGACCGATCGAGAGGAATCCGGTGGCGGTAATGCCCTCGACGTTTACCTCCTTGCCATCGGGAGCGGGCATCAGATCGCCGGCGATTTGTTCCTTCACGAACTGGTTGTACGGCAGATCGCGATTGAACGCGTCGATTACATAATCGCGATAGCGCCATGCGTAGGGGTAGCGATGGTCCTCATCGGCGCCGGTCGAATCGGCATAGCGGGCGACGTCCAGCCAATGGCGTCCCCACTTTTCGCCATAGCGGGGTGAGGCGAGCAGGCGATCGACTACGGACGCAAACGCGGTGGGAGAATCGTCGGCCAGGAAGGCTTCAATCTCGGGCTCAGTGGGCGGAAGGCCCGTAAGATCGAAGGTCGCGCGGCGGATCAGGGCGAGTTTCGACGCACGTTTAGCGGGCTTTAGTTTCTTTTCTTCCAGCTTGGCTAAAATAAAGGCATCGATCGGCGATGGCGCCGTGATGGCGGGGTCTTTGATGGCCTTAAACGACCAGAAATTCCGCTGGCCCTGCGTGTAAACCTTCTTTTTCGGCGGGTCCGGCGTTTGCGCGGACAACACGACAGCGAAAAGAACTGCAAGCAGCGGTTTCATGCGCTTTTACACATGATACACTGAAGGTTCCCTTTTATGATTCCAGCAACACAACTGCGTCCGGGCATGGTGATCAAGTGGAACAAGGATTTGTTCTCGATCTTCAAAATGGAGCATCGCACTCCGGGCAACCTGCGCGGCTTTGTGCAGGTCAAAATGCGCAACTTCAAATCCGGCACGATGGTGGAACACCGCTTCAGCTCGGAAGATAAGGTGGAACGCGCCGCGCTCGAAGAGCACGAAATGGAGTACCTCTACGACGACGGCGAGTTCTTCTATTTCATGAATACCGAATCGTTCGAGCAGATGCACCTGACCAAGGACCTGCTGGGCGACGCAACCTATTTCCTGATTCCTTCGCTGAAACTGCAGGTCGAATTTTACGAAGGAAAGGCCATCGGTGTGGAACTGCCGCCCGCGGTTGTAATGACCGTGATGGAGACCGAGCCCGGAATCAAAGGCGCGACAGTCTCGAACGTAACGAAACCGGCAAAACTGGAAACCGGCCTGGTGGTGCAAGTGCCTCCGTTCATCAACGAAGGCGAAAAAATCCGGGTGTCGACCGCGGAGCAAACCTATTTAGAGCGCGCGTAACCAGAGCAGTCGCAGGCGGAACCGCCTGCGCCACCAAGACAGATCAGAGCTTGCAGTCCGGGTGGGGCAGGCGGTTCCGCCTGCCAGAGTGTTTCTTAATCTGTCCTCGCGAGGCACTGCGAAAGCAACTCTTCTTCTTCCGGAAACACGGTCCGCAGATCGAGTACAACCTTTCTGTTTTCGATGCGCGCGAT
>DATHOJ010000110.1:0-31315 GCA_035485055.1 Bryobacteraceae bacterium | reverse complement strand
CTGATTGATCCTTATTTCGACGCGCTGCGCGAGCATCGGGCGGCGCATGTGTTCAATGCGTGGACCAAGATGCCTCCGCTCGCGGAGCAGATCGCGATGCCGGGGGCGTTTACCGCGGATTTCACGGTGGTGCGGGCGCTGCTGCGGGCGGGGCGGGCTTATGAGACGGCTGTGGCGCAGTTCGCTCCTTACCGCAAAATTCAAGACGAGAATCCGGAAGGCCGCAAGGCCCTTCGCGACCTGATCGAGCGCATGAAACAGGAGCGGCGCACGTCCTACATTTTCGCGAACAACCGGTTTGAGGGGAACGCGCCGGAGACCATCCGCGCAGTGATCGGTTCACATCCAGATGAAACTTCCGATTGACGCGCTGCTGCCGCAGATCGCCGCGTCGCTCGCTCGCGAAAAGTATCTAGTGATCGAAGCGCCTCCGGGGGCGGGGAAGACCACGCGCATTCCTCCGGCTTTGCTGCCGATGGCGCGCGGAGAAATTATCGTGCTGGAGCCGAGACGTCTCGCGGCTCGGATGGCGGCGCGTCGAGTGGCTTCGGAGTTGGGCGAGCGGGTAGGCAAAACGGTGGGGTATCAAGTACGGTTCGAAGACGTTTCCGGGCCGCGCACGCGGATTCGATTCGTCACCGAAGGCGTGTTGACCCGCCGCCTGATGTCCGATCCGCAATTGCGTGGCGTGGATATTGTGATCCTCGACGAGTTTCATGAGCGTCATCTCGATAGCGACCTGGCGCTGGCTCTTTTGAAGAGGCTCGATGTGCGAATCGTGGTGATGTCGGCGACGCTCGATGCCGCGCCGGTTGCGAGATTCCTGGGAAATTGCCCGGTTTTGCGGTCGGAAGGAAAGCTGTTCGAGCTCAAGATCGAATACACGCCTCATTCGGCGGCGCCGCTCGAGGAACAGATCGCGGCGGCGGTTCAGCGGTTGGGAACGCTCGATGGCGATGTGCTGGTGTTCCTTCCGGGCGCGGCAGAGATCCGCCGGGCGGCGCGAGCGCTGGAACGTTCGAGCCTTTTGGTGGTTCCGTTGCATGGCGATCTTTCGCCGGAGGAGCAGGACCGGGCTGTTGCTCGCGGGGATCGGCGCAAGGTGATCCTTTCGACGAATGTCGCGGAGAGTTCGATCACGATTGAAGGCGTCACGGCGGTGATCGATAGCGGCCTCGCGCGGGTGGCGACGGATTCTCCGTGGACGGGGCTGCCGTCGCTGGATCTGAAGCGCATTTCCCAAGCCTCCGCGACGCAACGGGCAGGGCGCGCCGGCAGAACGGCTCCGGGGCGCGTGATTCGTTTATACACGGCCGAGGATTTTCATCGGCGTCTGGCGGCGGATGCGCCGGAAATTTTGCGGCGCGAGTTGTCGCATGTCGTGCTGCAACTGCGGGCGATGAAGATGGAAGCGCTCGACTGGTTGGATGCGCCGCCGGAGGCCGCGCTGGCGGCTGCGAACAAATTGCTCGATATTCTCGACGCGACTCCGCGGATGGCCGAGCTTCCGCTGCCGCCCCGGCTGGCGAAGCTGGTGACGGATGCGGCCCATCGGGGTGTTCCCGAGAAGGGCTGCGCGGTTGCTGCGGTTTTGAGCGCCGGGGAGCGGGGATCGTCCGATTTGCTGGCGTTGGCGGAATCGGACTGGCAGCCGCAGACGCGGCGGGTTTTCGATCAACTTCGAAGAATGGTTCCCGGGCGGGATCGGACGCGCGACGATGCGGCGATTCTGCAAGCGATCCTGGCGGCATTTCCGGATCGGGTGGCGCGGCATCGTCGCGATGGCGAACTGTTGTTGTCGCAAGGAGGGTCGGCGCGGTTGCCGGATTGCCGCTACGAGTTTCTGGTGGCCGTCGATGTTGAGGATCGGCGCGATAAAGGGTTGCCGCTGGTGCGGCTGGCTGCCCCTATCGAGCCGGAGTGGCTGCTGGATCGGGCGGTCGCGCGCACTACGCTCGAATGGAATCGCGCGGCGGAGCGGATGGAGCAGGTTTCGGCACTCCTGTACGATCAACTGGTCATCGAAGAAACCCGCGCACCTGCGCCGGCGTCCGAAGAAGCTTCGAAGCTGTTGGCATCGAAGGCGCTGGAGGTGGACATCGGACGATTTGTGGATCGCGATGCACTGGATCAATTGCTGGCTCGGGCTGCGTTTGCGGGGGTCGAGATCAACGTTGCGGAGACGCTGACTGCGCTGTGCCGCGACCGGACCAGCTTCGCGGAAATTACGGATGTTCTTGCCGCGCTGCGGCCGGCGAGGATCGATCAGCTTGCGCCCGAAAAATTGCGGCTTCCGGGCGGACGTGAGCTGAAGGTGAATTACGAAACCGGGAAACCGCCGTGGATTGAATCGCGGCTTCAGGATTTCTTCGGAGTGAGCGAGACTCCGCGCGTTGGAAAAACACCTGTCGTGGTGCACTTGCTTGCGCCGAACCGAAGGCCGGTGCAGGTCACCAGCGATCTGAAGGGATTCTGGGAGCGGCTCTATCCGCAGGTGCGGAAAGAGCTATCCAGGCGGTATCCCAAACACAAATGGCCGGAAAAACCGGCTTGAAAGCTGCAAAAACGTTCATCGGAGGCCTCCTCCCTTGATAACCCAGAGGGACTGGGTCCGTTTAATTAGCGCATACGGTAATGCCGCACTGTTTCGCTCGTTGCCCGCGCTGATCTATGTAACGTCGGTCGATGAGGTTGCCTAGGACCATCACGCTCCGGTGGGTCGGATCACCGATCAGGGCGCCAACCTCTCGATTGCAGGATAATTCCGGGCTCGTGCGGGCTGTGGTGGGTGAAAGTGGTAAAGGCAAGAAAGAGAAGAAGAAAGAGGTTCACACAAAGGCGCTAAGCTCGCTAAGTTAGCACACGATGCAGGTCCATTCGCCTTCTCCGTCCTGGAAGCCGGAGAGGATGCGGCGTTTTGCTACGCGTTCGAGGTCTGGACGCATCGCGCCGATTACATCTTCGTTGATATTCGCTACGACTACATCAAACGAGTTGTCGCGTACCGCATCGACACTGCCGATGAAGTCAACGCAGGCTTCGGGATCGATGTCGCAGGCGATTACGCGGCTGGCGCCCAGGAGTTTCGCTGCGATCGATAAAATGCCCGATCCGCTGCCTACGTCCAGCACGGAATCGCCCGGTTTTATGATTTGCTCCATCGCCTCCAGGCATTTTTGCGTGCATGGGTGCTGCCCGGTGCCGCATTGCCGGCCGGGATTAATTTCGAGGCGGAAGCGGCCTTCGGGTGTCGGCTCTTTTCGCCAAGGGGCGACCAAAAAGAATTTCTCGCCGACTAATAACGGAGGCCAGGCGTCCTCGGTCTGCTGGACCCAATCGACGTTGGGAGCCGCAGTAGGTTCACCGAATTTCTCCGCGGTTTCGCGATCTTCGAAGAAGGCTTCGACCCATCCGTCGTGCTCGATCAGGCCGAGGGTACCGGCTTCGTAGAGATCCGCCAGCAGGTCGATGCTGGCATCAACCTTGAACACGTTTTTCTTTGCCGGCCCAGAACTTTTCTTTAAGGATCAGTTTGCGAATTTTTCCGGTGCCGGTTTTCGGCAGAGGCTCGGTGGAGAAGTCGATGATGCGCGGAAGCTTGAATTTGCCCAGGCGTTGTTCGAGGAACGTCATCAACTCATCGGACGTCAGGGTTTCGCCGGGTTTCAGGACCACGATGGCGGCGGGCACTTCGCCCCATTTATCGCTGGGGGCGGCGACTACGGCGCATTCGAAGACCGCGGGGTGCGAGAAAATGGCGCGCTCTACTTCGATGGAGGATATATTTTCGCCGCCGGAAATAATGATTTCCTTTTTGCGGTCGACGATGTGGAGGTAGGTATCCTCATCCCAAATGGCCATATCGCCGGTGTGGAACCAGGGGCCGCTCATCACCGCGGCGGTCGCTTCGGGCTCGTTGTAGTAGCCTTCCATAATGTGGTCGCCCATCGCGACCACTTCGCCGATGGACTGCATATCGCGCGGAACGTCGCGCATTTCGGGGTCAACCACGCGGACGGTCACACCCGGGACAGGCCAACCAGCGCTCGACTGGCGGCGCAGACGCTCTTCATTCGAGGGATACGACGCCACCTTGTGCCTGGAGGAAGTCAGCACCGGCGCCGTTTCGGTCAAGCCGTATCCGGCGATGCATTCGGCGGTGGGGAAGGCGGTCTCGACGCGCTCGACCAGCTCCGGCGACGCGGCCGCGCCTCCGATCATGATGCGCCTCATGCTGGACGTATCCCATTTGTTCCGGTCTGGCGCGCAGATCATGGCGTTGGCCATGGTCGGCACGAGGCACATGTCGGTGGCTTTGTATTTCTGGATCAGCTCAAACACGAAGGTCGGTTCGAAGCGACGGACCATGACCTGCGGAACGCCCATGTTGGTCGAGCCCTGCGGACGGCCCCAGCCGTTGGCGTGGAACATCGGGATGGTGTGCAGATCGACCATGCTTTCGATGTCCTTGAATATGGCGGCCACGTCGAGCGCGTGCAGGTAGAGCGTTCGATGCGCCAGCGTGACTCCTTTGGGAGTGCCGGTGCTGCCGCTGGTGTAGAACAGCTCGGCGATCGCCATTTCGTCGTAGGTGAAAATGTCGGCGCGCTCAGGATGTCCGGCGTCGAGGATTTCTTCATAGGAAAGATCGGCTCCGTGGTCCGTTCCGTCGAGTCCCACCCATTTCTTCACGTTCGGACAGCTCTTACGGAGCTTCTGCACCATGGGCGCGAAATCGTTTTCGAATAGCAGCATTTTGGCGCCGGAGTGGCACAGGATGTTCGTCAGCTCCACTTCGGAAAGGCGGACGTTCAGAGGCATCACGATGCCGCGCGCCTGCACCACGCCATAGTAGCCTTCGATCAATTGGTGGGTGTTGAAGCTCAGATAGGCTACGCGGTCGCCTGCGCCGATTCCGAATTGCGGGAGTCCGGTTGCAAGCTTCTCGCAGCGTTCGCCAAACTGGGCGTAGGTGAAGCTGTGGTCGCCCGAAACGATTCCTGTCTTCGAACCGAAGACGTCGATGGCGCGATGTAAACAGCGCAGAGGTGTCAGTGGAACAAACATGGTTCAAAGGGCGCAATCTTGCGCGAAGTCTAGATTGTACACAAAAAGCGGCGGGCGGGCTTCATGGCCGCTTTACAGGGGTCACGGGCGCTCGAGGTTTGCCGCGGCTTCGCGGTCCGCGCGAGCACCGTCGAGATCACCCAACTGCGACTTTGCCATGGCGCGCGCGCGATACATGTACGGGGCGTCCCGGGCCTGCGCGATGGCCAGATCGAAGTCGTCGATGGCCTTGCGGTGCTCGCCCTGGGACTCCAGAACCTCTCCGCGCTGATAATACGCTTCGATGGTCGGTTCGAGAGCGATAGACTTGTTGAGTTCCTCCAACGCGTGGCGCGAATCGTGCCGCCCCACGTACACCATGGCGATGCCGCTGTGCGCCTCCGCCAGATTGGGATTCAGATCGTTGACCGCTTGGAAATCGGCGAGCGCCGCATCTGGTTCGCCCACCGTAAGATGCGCGATGCCGCGCTGGAGAAGGGCGTCGCCACGCTGCGGGGAAATCTCCAAAGAGCGGTTGAAGTGGACGATGGCGTCCGGATATTTTCCCGGACGCATAGACTTCATCCCTTCCTGAAATTCCTTGTCGGCGCGCTGCGGCGCACTCTGAATGTAATTGAAAACGCCGACGCCCGCGGCGGCCACGACTCCAGCGGCCAAAACGGTGGTCACCAGCCTGCGCTGCCGCCTTCTCAGCGCCAGGACCTCCGGAGAAAGGGCTACTGGATTGACGGGAGGGGGCGGTTTGATCGCGTTCAAAAAGCGGCTGAAAGCGGATTCCGGCGGCATCAGCGTTTTATTATAACGTGCCGAAACTCGATGCGAGTGACTTCCATGGTTTCGGCGTCGTATTCGACCAGGACGGGACGCGCTTGTTCACCGCAGTCGAGCGTCGTAGAGGCGCCTTCGGCGTTCAACAGCTCTACTTGGCTGGGATTTCGAACCTTCAGTTCGATGGTTGCGGGCGGCGCTTCCGTCGTGAAAGCCAGCCGCACGGGCGAGGAATCGCAATTCACCCAGGTCAGCGTTCCTTCCGCGCTCCGGTCGCCTTTGCGATTCTGCCAGGACGCGGGGGTGATCACATCGGGCTTTTTCTCATGCACGACGGGCGACTCGGAGGCCAGCAGCGTGAGCGCCGCCGCCATTTTTTCCTGCTCCGGCGTCGATGAGAGGATCGCCAACCGCCGTGCGGATTCCGCGGCGGTCCGGCGGTCGCCCGCTTTGGCCTGCGCGTATCCCAGGGCGTGCCAGTAATCGAAGCGCCGAGGCTCGATCGCGAGAGCCTGCCGGAGATGTTCGATCGCGGGGGCGAAATTGCCGGCGTCAGTGGCGTCTACTCCCAGCAGAAAATGCGCGTCGGCGAAGTTCGGATCGACGCCCAGGACGTTTTCGAGAAGTGCGTGGTCGTTGTTGAGCATCGCCAACTCGAAATAGGTACTTGCGTTGCGGTATCCCATGGCGATAGCCCGTGCGAACTCGCGCCGGGCGTCGTCTTTGCGATCCTCCGCCAAAGCGAGCGAGCCCAGGCCGGCGGCTGCCGCGGGAGATTGGGGATTCGTTTTCGCGGCTTGGAGGATCAGGGAGCGCGCCAGGTCCGTGCGGCGCGTCGCGAGTGCGAGGTCGGCGAGCGCGAAATCGGCATCGAACGGAGCCAGATGCGTCGCCGGATAGGTCTCCACGTCTTCCACAGGCGGCGCGGGGAGGGTGATTTCGCGCGAACCGCGCAGATAGCGGCGCAATTCCTGAAGCGCGTTCTCCATCGGCTTGCCGAATGCTTTGGGGAATGCGTCGTCTTGCGACTGACCATCGTTTAGAAGCCTGACGAACTCCGGCATTCCGTTTTTCCAGTTGGGAGCAAGGATCAGCATATGCACCAGCGCCCAGCTTTCCGCATAAAATATCGGGCCGTCCGCGGGGGTTCCCAGGGCCATTTCCTCGGCGTTCAACCATCGCTGGGTCGCGAGGAGCGAAAGATGCGGCGGGATGACGGCGCCGACGCGCATCCTGGAAGCGTCGATCGCGATGGTGGAATAAAAATCGGCCAGTCCCTCATCCAGCCAGTCCGGCAGCGGGGCGGAGGAATGGCGCATCGCCATGTGCAGATATTCGTGAGACGCGACTCGCCGTAAATCGGTCTCTTCGTAAGTGACGATCAGATCGCGGCCGTCGGCGGAGTGGTACACGCCGGCGGCGGCAGAGTCGATTTCATATTCGAGGTACTCGCGCCGGGAGGCGAAGACAAAGACGCGGGCCGGGACCGCCGAGGGCGCCAGATGTGCGTCGTCGAACACCCGGTGGAGCGTTTCGAAGCGCCGCAGAACGGACCGGGCCGTCTTTTCTCCCGCGTCGGTGAAAATCTCGATGGTAGGAGAGGAGATGCGGAGCCACGTCGATGATGCCGGGCTCGCCTGAGCGGCGATCACGACGAGTACGCAGAGTGTGCCCCAGCGCATGCTTCGATCTTACAGCGCCGAGATTCGTCTCTGCACTAAAAGGAAATAGAGGCCCAGCAAGATGGTCAGCACGCCGACCACGGACATGGTGAGAGGAGCGGTATAGATCGGGATCAGGCGGCCGACGATCAGCATGCCGAAGGGCATGCCGCCGCGGAAGGCGACGTTATAGACGCTCATGACACGCCCGCGCATGCTATCCGCGGTGATGGCCTGCACCAGGGACGTGATGGACGCGAACACCGTGATCATCGACGCGCCGGCGAAAAAGATCATGACGCAGGAGAGGATGGTCGAAGTGGAGCGGGAGAATACCAAGGTGGCAAACCCCAGCACGATCAACATCAAGAGGGCGGTTCGACCCTGGTTTTTCGTCTTGGCCATGCCGGCCACCATCAGCGCGCCGAAAATGGATCCGATGCCCGAACAGCACAGCAGGGCCGTGAAGGTCTTGGAGTCGCCATGCAGCACTTCCTTGGCAAAGACCGGCAGAAAGGTGATGAGCGGGATCGCCATCATGGTCATCAGGAAGGACATGACGATCAGAGGCTTCATTCCTTCCTGGGTGCGAATGAAGGCGATGCCTTGTTTCATGCTGGTGAGCACCGATTCGGTGGACTTGGCGGGCGTGAAACCGGTACGGATAATGTAGAGCGAAATGATGACCGCGACAAAGGAGATGCCGTTCAGGCCGAAGCACCATCCCGCTCCGAGGGTAGCGAGAGTGATGCCTCCCAGAGCCGGGCCAATGACGCGCCCCACATTGAACTGGATGGAGTTCAACGCAATGGCGTTGGGCAGGTTTTCCTTCGGGACCAGAGAAGGAATCAACGCGGAATAGGCCGGTCCGCCGAAGCTTTGGGCGGAGCCGACGATGAACGACAATACCAGGATGTGCCAGACGTGTACGACGCCGGCGAAATAAAGCGCCGCGAGGGTCAGCGCGGTGGCCGTCTGCACGTACTGAGAACCGAGCAGCATCTTGCGGCGATCCGTGCGGTCCGCCATCACGCCGCCTAAAAGAGAGAACAGCACAATGGGGATCTGGCCGAGAAATCCGTCCAGGCCCAGGAAGAAAGGATCGTCCTTGGAGAGTGTGTAAACCAGCCACTGCTGCGCCACCAACTGCATCCAGGTGCCGATGGTGGAGGTGCAGGCCCCGATCCACATCAACCGGAAGTCGCGATACTGAAATGCTTTGAAGACGCGCTGAAGCAAGGGGGGCCTGATCTCTTACGGTAACGGCTGGGGCCGCTGGATCAGGTGCACAAAGTTGCCGTCGCAGTCGGTGAAGAAAACCAGCCGGTTGCCCTGATTCACGTAAGGCTGGCCGGTGAAATTCACGCCCTGGGCCTTCAGCGCCGCGTGCGCCGCGTCGAAATCCGTTACCTCGATTGCCAGATGCCGGATTCCTTCATCGCGCATTTTCTGCTCCGCCCGCGCGCCTTCCGAGGGAATGATCTCGAGCATCGCTCCATTGGCGGCGCGCACGAAATAATTTCCGTCGTACTCGAAATTGATGCGGAATCCCAGGTGATCCACGTACCACTGCGCCAGCTTTGCGGGGCTGGGCGAAGCAATAGCGGTGTGTTCTAATCCGACAAACATATTTTTCAAGTTTACCTTGTCCTAAAAGGGTGCTGAAAAAGGGGACAGACTGCTCGGTCCCTGAAGAATGATCCGACACGCCAGATTGCCGGCTGCGGACAGAGTAGTCTGTCCCCTTTTTCAGCGCTCCTTAATACACTTCAAAACAAAAGACGTGGTTCCCGCTGGAAGGTGAGAGGGCATATTGCCCCGGATCGAGAGTTTCCGAGGCTTCGAGCTTATAGAGGTTCTTATCGAGCTTGGTCACCGAAAGCCGCAGGGCCTTGGTGCCGCTGTGCCGCGAGCCTCCGGAAACTTTCACCTCGCGGTGCCCGCTTCTCACGTCCATCCGGTACAATTCCACCGAATCGGGGCGGATCTGGTCACTGTCGATGATAAAGATCGGCTCGGCCAGAGGGGTACGCGCACGGGAGCTGGTTCCGGGAAAGGTGTAAACCGGATCGTTCTTCTTGCCTTCTTCCTTGGCCTCGCCGGTTTCAGTGGGAACCAGGTTGTCGGCGTGAACCAGGTAAATCATGTCCTTCTTCGGCGGCCGGGGTCCGTCATATTTCTGGGCCCACATCGCGCCGCACAAAGACAGAGCAATCGCGTACTTCCGCATTTGATATTAGTTTATATGGAAAAGTTAAACGGAATCGGAGGCGTTTTTTTGGTGCCGTCGGACTGGTAAGAAAACATTTCACGCAGAGACGCAGAGGACGCAGAAAAAACAGATTTCACGCAAAGGCGCCAAGCTCGCCAAGAAGACATTTTAGAATTAATGGCGGCCGGCCCTAGAGAAACTTTGCGAGCCTGCCGCCTTTGCGTGAAAATGCTTTTTCTGCGTCTCTGCGTGAAACGTCTGCTCAGTCCAGTACTCGCACGAACTCCGCTACGATCCGGAACCGTTCTTCCTCCGGGTCTAGCGTCCACGCTTCAAATTCTGGATTCAAAGGCATCAGCAGGATCCTCTCGTGCGACCAGGTCCCATCCTCACGCTCCGCCTTGTGGCTCGCGTAGCGCTTCACCGTGTAGCGATCATTCGCGCCTCCGCCTAACTGCTCTACCAGCACCAGCCGGCCCTGCCTCGATCCGGTCACTCCCTGGCGGAACACGCACAAACTGCCGTCCGGGATTTTCGGCTCCATCGACCTTCCCTCGATCCGCGCGATGAATAATTCCCTGGTCAGCCGGAGATCGGACGGAGCTTCCTCCCATCCTTCTTCCGTGACTTCCTGATTCTCCAGAAACTTCCCCGCCGCCACCGCCAGCGAGTAGCGAGGCAGATGGGTCACGAACGGGCGCACCGTCGCCTGCACGTTTTGCCGGTAAAGGCGCCCCAGGGCGCGCTCAAAATCGTCGACCAGAACCTCGCCGCGGTCCGTCACTGCCAGCACGTTCGAAAGCGTATCGTCCAGGTAGCGCAGCAGTTCCCTGGCTCCCAGTTCCTGCGCCTTCGATTCCAGATCGTACTCGATCGCGGCGAGAACCTCGGCTTCTTCCGGGGCGAACTCCTCCCAGTCGCGGCGCAGCCGTACCCACAAGCGATCGGTGACCGGATCTTCGAGCAGCACGCCGGCGTTCATCCGGCCCGTGCCCGGTAATTCCAAGGTAAGAATCATATACCGCGCATGCTGAGTTGTCAGGACGGACATGAAGTAAAGCCAGCTTATCGGCAAAAGCCAAGCTTTGTGAATTATAACCCCTAAGGCGTGCCCTTACGGAGTAAACGGGTAATACCCTTTTCGAGCCCGGACGGTCACGTTCGGCAGACTGACCTTAACTTCAATATTGCGATACTGCTTCACCGACTCGGCCGGCACCTCGGGAATGTAGCGCAAAATATACTGTGTCGTGACCTCTCCCGCGATGTGCGCCACGGATTTGAAGATCGACGACGCCACTGCCGACGTATATCCACCGCTGCCGACGGTATATGCATAATTCCCGTCATCCGAAGGGGTCGACAGGTATCCGGAAACGTCTGTATATGGATTCACCAGAGGATACTCCACCCGGCCGCCGGTTTCCTTCGCGAGCCGGACCAGCGCAGGATCGCCCGCCGCCTCGAATCCATAGGCCGAGGTGCTAATGCCGTAAATCGTGACCAGGTTCCTCTGCGCCAGCTCGACTACCTGGTCGAGCGTTTTGCCGCTCGAATTGTCGTTGCCGTCGCCGATGACCACGACCACGCGCCGCGGATCCACCGGCTCGCCCTGCACCAGCGACCGCTTGGTGCAGGCCAGATAAATGGCGTCGTACAGCGACGACCCGCCGCCCGGCTTTATTTTGCGGATGCGGTCCATAATCTTTTCGCCGTCGATGGTGGTGTTGACCATCAGCTCGGCCTCACTGCCGTAGCCGATCAGATAGCCCGAGTAGCGCTTATCGCCGGGAAGCAGCGTGTTCGCCAGCTCCACCGCTGCGTCCTGATACTGCTTCCAATGGGTGCGGCTGTTGTTGCTCATGTCCATCAGAATGCCGACGACCACCGGCTGCGCGCGCTCCCGGCTAAAATACTGAATATTTTGCAGCTTCCCCTGATCGAGAATCTGAAAATCGCTTTGCACCAGGTCGGAGACGAATTTGCCCTTCTCGTCGGTCACCGTCACCGGCACAATGACTTCCTGGACTCCGGTCACAAACGTAGGCGGCTGTTGCGTCGGCAGCGTCGCGTCGGCTGCCAACTGACTGGCCGCGGGCTTCGCGGCGGCCGCCGGGGGCTGTTGCTGCGATTCAAGACAAAGAGCGCCGACAAAAAGACAGACCAGGACCCGCATATTGATAGAACCTATCCGCAATTATAGCGTCATAAGTATCAGCATAAATAAGAGCCCGCGAATCAGGAGGGAACCGAAATGTTGGAGATTCTCTTACAGGACTTCCGCTATGCGCTCCGGACGCTCCGCAAAAGCCCCGGCTTTGCGGCGACCTCGATTCTAACCCTGGCTCTCGCCATCGGCGCGAGCACTGCGGTCTTCACCGTGGTCGATTCGGTGCTCTTAAAACCGCTGTCCTATCGCGATAGCGGCAGCCTGGTGGTCGCCTGGGAGCGCGTGGCAGCCTTGTCCACCGACCCTCTGGGCCCCAATCCCCGGCACGTGGATATCTGGCAGAAGCGCTCCACCGTATTCAGCGGATTGGCGCTGCTCCAGCATAGCGCCAGCGGGCTCAGCTTTGGCACGGATCACCCTCGCCTGACCGGTGTGGTCACGGCGTCTCCCAACTTATTGGACGTTCTTCAGGTTACCCCTCTGCTGGGGCGCGGTTTCGTCGCCGAGGACGGGGTGAAAGGCCACGAGAACGTCGCTATTCTGACTTATCCTTTATGGCAAACGGTTTTCGATGGGGACGCCGGCGTGATCGGCAAAACGGTCCGCCTGGGCGATACTCCCCGGGAGATCGTCGGCGTCCTGCCTGCCAATTTCCACTTCCCAAATAGAAACGCGCTGCACCCGTTTCGCTCCAAGCAGTCCTCGGCCGGCGTGCCCGAACCGGCTATATTCCTACCCGCCGTTATCGACCCCAGGGAATCGAGCTGGAACGGCGACTACGGCAACTGGATCGCACTAGCGCGCCTGAAACCCGGTGTAAGCCTCACGCAGGCCGAGGCGCAGCTCACTTCGATCCAAGCCCAAGTCATCGAGGAAATGCCACCTGCGCAGAGGCGTCCTGGAAGCCTGCTCGCTTCCGTTCAGCCGATGCAGGAAGCGGTGGTCGGCGAATCGAAAACCGGTCTGTGGCTCCTGCTGGCCGCCGTGGGAGGACTCCTGCTGATCGCCTGCGTAAACCTCGCGAACGCGCACCTGGGCCGCACGCTTTCCCGCCATCGCGAGGCCGCCGTCCGCAGCGCGATCGGGGCACCGAAATGGCGTCTCCTGTGGAGCTCCCTGGCCGAAAGTCTGCTGCTCGCAGCGCTCGGCGGAATGGCGGGGGTCGCCCTGGCCGCCGCCGGGTTGCGTCTCTTCCGCTACAACTCTCCCATCGACCTGCCGCGTCTGGCCGAAGTGCACCTCAACGGAACCGTTCTGCTCTTTTCCGTGGTTCTGACCGTAGCGTCGAGCATTCTGTTCGGCATTCTTCCGGCCTTGAAGCTTTTCCGCACCGATCCGCAGGCCGCGCTGCAACAGAGCGGCAACCGCGCGCTCGGCAGCAGGCAGAGCCAGAAGCTCCGCGCGGGTCTCATCGGATTGCAGGTCTTCGGATGCACCCTGCTGCTGCTGATCACGGGTCTTTTCTCGAAAAGCCTGCTCCATCTGCTGCACCAGGACAAAGGATTCGAAACCGGCCATGTGGCGATCGCCGCCGTCAATTTATCCGGCAGCACTTACGAGCCCTCTGCGACTCGCTTGGCCTTTGACGACGGAGTCCTCCAAAATCTGCGTGGAATTCCTGGGGTTCAAACGGCGGGCCTGGTCAGCACCATGCCCCTCGAAGGAGAATCCTGGATCGAGGGCCTTCAGCGGCTCGACCGCCCGAACCAGGAATCGCCTCTTTTCAACTTGCGCTGGGTGAGTCCCGGATATTTCGAAACCATGCAGGAGCGGCTGGTAGCCGGCCGTTTCCTCGACGAGTCCGACCGAAATCTCAGCAGCATGGTGCTATCGGAGAGCCTCGCGAAAACCGTGTGGCAGAATGAGAACCCCCTTGGCGGGCAAATCAAGGTCGAGGGCAGAACGTTCACGGTCGTCGGCATCGTCGCCGATTCCCGCAGCACATCGCTCAAATCGGCGCCCGCTAAGATGGCTTACACGCACTATAAGGACCGTCCGCCGTACGCTTCGTTTTTCGTAGCGCGAAGCCTCCAGCCTACCGACGCACTGCTCGCCAGCATGCGGGAGGCGATCTGGAAGTACGCTCCGGCGGTCACCATCGCGCGCGCTAAGGCCATGGATTCCCAGGTCGCCGACTCGCTCGCCACCGAGCGTTTCCAAACGCTGATCCTGACGTCCTTCGGCATCGCTGCCCTGCTGCTTGCGATGCTGGGAATCTATGCTGTGCTAACGTATTCGGTCGCAACCCGCAAACAGGAGATCGGCGTCCGCATGGCTTTGGGCGCAACGCGTCAAAACATCTACGTGGTGACGCTCGCCGAAGCGGGAGTTCCGGTAGCGGCCGGGCTCGCCGCAGGACTGCTGGGCGCTTTCTTCGGCGCTCGCGTCATCCAGAGCTTCCTGTATGGAGTGGAAGTGCTGGACCTTCCGGTCATGGCCGGCGTCGTTTTGCTCTTCGCCGGCTCCGCAATCCTGGCCGCCTTCCTGCCGGCCCGCCGAGCTGCGTCGGTAGATCCGATGGAAGCGCTGCGCTCCGATTGATTTGTTGCCGCGGTTCCCCTGCGCCGCCATGCCCCCGAGGCTGTGTGAAAAACTCCGACAAACCGCTCCTTTTAGTCGCGGCTCGTAGTCGAGACTACCAGGTATCAGTAATCTGACGAGCCGCGACCGCAGGAAGCGGTTTATTCTTCCCGCAGCGCCGCCATCGGGTCCAGCCGCGAGGCTCTCCGCGCCGGCAAAAATCCCGCTGCCACACCCACCGCAGCTAATACTCCTGCCGCGATCGCCAGTGTCCAGGGATCGTTTGGCTTGATCCCATAGAGAAACGTCGCCACGAACCTCGTCGTAGCCATCGCCGCGCCCAAACCCACGACCACGCCAACGCCGATCAGAATCGCTACTTCCCGCAGCACCATGTTCAGCACCCTGGACTGCTCCGCCCCCAAAGCCATCCGAATCCCGATCTCTCCGCGCCGCCGAGCCACGTTATAGGACATCACCCCGTACAACCCGATGGTGGCCAGAAGCAGCGCGAGCCCTCCAAAGAATCCCGAAAGCGTGGCCAGCAGCCGTTCCCGGTTCAATGATTCGTCCAGTTGCGCCGCCAGACTCCGGAAGTCGAGCATGATGTCTTTGTTCACCTGCGCCAGCGCGTCCTTAACCCCGGAAATAACCGACGCCGCTGGTCCTTCCACGCGCAACTCGAACGATTTCGTCAAGCCCGGAGCATCGTCCTGCACTTGCGCCACGTAGATGATCGGCTCATTCTGTTCCCGCAAGGAACGGTATTTCGAATCCTTGACCACACCGATCACTTCGTACGCGGTGATGGCTCCTCCTGGTTGCGGTCGCCGGAAAGTCTTCCCGACCGCAACCGCTGCGCCGCCCAGAAATTTCTGCGCCGTCGCTTCATTGACCACGGCGACCATCGGCGCGCCGAGCACGTCGTGATTGTTGAAGTCTCGCCCCGCGACAATCGGTGTGCCCATCGTTTCGAAGTACCGCGGGCTGACGCGATTCATCCAGGAGATTGCATCGCGCCGCGACTTCGCCACGAATCCGTCCACGACAACCAGCGTGTTCCAGCCTTGGCCGCTCACGGGAACGATGGTCGAAGCGGCCGCACTGCGCACTCCCGGCACCGCGCGGAGATGGTCCAGCATCTCTTCGAATCCCGCCACGCGCCGCTCCTTCGGATAGTTCGCGTTGCGCAGATCCACATTGACGAGCAGCACATGGTCCCGTTCAAAACCCGCATCGAGCGAAGCAAGTTTTGAAAACGTATTCAACATTAGCCCCGCGCCGGTCACCAGCACCATTGACAGCGCTACCTGCGCCGCGACCAGCGTTTTACCGAGCCCGAGCCTGGTCTGCGAATCGACCACCCCGCGCGCATTCGCCTTCATCGCCGCCTGCGGATCCACCCGCGTGCCTTTCCATGCCGGAGCCATACCGAACAGTACTCCGGTCAGCACCGCGACCGCGATGGTAAATCCCAGCACCCGCGCGTCGATCGTTAGGTCCAGCAGCACGGCGTTGTTGGTGGTCGAAAGCAGACGCACCAGCAGCCTCGCTCCCCATTGCGCGAACAAGATTCCCAGACCCGCGCCCGCGAACGACAGCAGCAGGCTTTCGGTCAGCAACTGGCGGATCAGCCGTGTGCGCCCCGCGCCGATCGCCATGCGAATGGCAATTTCTTTCTGCCGCATCGCCGCCCGTGCCAGCAGCAGGTTCGCGACGTTGGCACAGGCAATCAACAGGACCGTTCCCGCCACTACCATCAGGGTCCATAAGGCCTGCCGGTATTGCGCGCGGATGTTCGAAAGACCGTTGCTGGCCGGTTCCGTTTCCAGAACATTCTTCAAGTACTCGGCTTGATCGCGAGCCTCAAACAGCGGAGGAACCGTTGCTGCGTAAACTTGCGGCGCGATGATTTTCAAACGCGCGTCCACCTGCTTCCGGTCCAGGCCCGGTTTCGGGCGCGCAATCAAGCTCAGCCACCAGTTGGATCTTTGATCGAGTGACGATCCGCCCGCGTGCAGAATCGGCTCCGAACAAATGGGGATGTAAACATCGACGCCACGGCCCACCTCGACTCCGGTGAATCCCGGTTGAACCACCCCGATGATCTGAAACGGATGCCCGTCGAGCGAGATCGCGCGGCCCAGCGCTTCGCTCGATCCGTCGTATTCCTTCTGCCAGAAATCGTAGCCGAGCACGGCAGTCGCGGCACACCCGCGCTTATCGTCGGCCGCGGTGAACGATCGCCCCAGCATGGCGCGAACACCGAGAGTTTCGAAAAACTGCCCGCTCACCCAGTTTCCACGCGCGTAACGGGCCTCGCCTCCCGGGGACAAGTTGAATCGCGCCGCTGAGTAAGCGAATGCGCCGCTAAAGACATCCTGCCGGTCGCGCACCTGCTCCCAGATTGGATTGGTAAAGTTAGTGTCCCCGGGTCCCATGGTGATCTGCACCAGCTCCTCCGGATGATTCACGGGGAGGAACTTGAGCACCACCGAATCGATGAGGCTGAAAATCGCCGTATTGGCCCCTATGCCGAGAGCCAGCGAAAGAATCGCCACGGCCGCGAATCCGGGAGTGGTGCGCAGAGCCCGCACCGCATAGCGAAGATCCTGCAGGAACGCGTCAAGCATAAAGTTCAGACGACAAAAGGTTCTCACCGGTTAGCCGTCCCCAAAAACAATCAAACTGTTAGACTGGGTGGCGCGCGCCTCCAGGCGTGCCGCGTCGACATTCGTGTCGACCTCCGGGCAATCCGTGCTTCCGCAGGCGGTCGCGTTGGCTGAGGGCAGATCGGGAACCTGCCCCACTTTTTCGTGAACTATGATGGACCATGCGGCTTCTATTATTATTTGCTTCCACCGGATTGTTTGCGCAGGTTCCGGAGCATTATTACCGGACGTTTTCGCATGATAATCCGGTTTTTTTGCGGATCAAGGCGGGTGATGTTATTGTCACGAAGACACTGGATTCGGGCGGGAAGAATTTTCGGTCGGAGCAGAGTTCTCCCGGCGGGAATCCGCTGACCGGTCCTTTCTATATTGAGGGCGCGGAGCCGGGGGACGCGATTCTGGTGAAGCTGCGCAAGGTGCGGCTCAACCGGAATTGGGGATCGACGGCGTACCGGCTGGGGCTGTATTCGCTGACGCCGGAGTATGTCGAGACGATTTATCCCAACCATTTCAAAATGGACCTGGTCACCAAGGGTCGAGACAGCCAGATGTTGTGGGATCTGGATCTGGAGCACAACTCGGTTCGTCTGCATGAGCCCGCGAGCTCGAAAGTGAAGCTGGAGTTTCCGGCTCGGCCGATGCTGGGGTGCATTGGCGTGGCCGCACCCGGCGATTTTTCGCCGACTTCGGGTCCGGCGGGGAATTATGGCGGCAACATGGATTACAACGAGGTGGGCGAAGGGGCCACGGTGATCCTGCCGGTATTTCATCCGGGCGCGCTGCTGTTTATGGGCGACGGGCATGCGCTGATGGCGGACGGCGAGCCGACCGGGACGGGAATCGAGACGTCCATGGACGTGGAGTTTTCGGTCGAAGTGAAGAAGAATGCGCATGTGACAGGGCCTCGGTTGGAGACGCCGGATTATTTGATTAGTTTGGGATCGCAGCCGGAATTTGTGAGTTCGCTCGACCGGGCCCTGCAATTGGCGACGACCGATATGGTTCGCTGGCTGGTGGCGGATTATCAACTGGAGCCTTGGGCGGCTCATCAGTTAATTGGCGCGGTGGGGAAGTATGATGTCGTTACGGTGGCGGGGACCATGGCGTTGAAGATTCCTAAGAAATACTTGGTGAAGTGATGAAGATCATTTTATTCTTGCTGGCCGCGGGGATGGGATTCGCGGCGGATTTTACGGTTGGTACGGCTACGGCCGGGGCAGGGAAGAGGGCTACGGGATTCATTCAGGTGCCGGCCGGCGTGGACGCGGGCACGAATATTCCGGTGATCGTGATTCATGGCGCGAAGCCCGGTCCGACGCTCGCGGTTGTGGCCGGAGCGCATGGGACCGAATATGCGTCGATCATCGCTTTAGAAAAGCTCTCACCTGATCCCGCGGAGCTTTCGGGGACGCTGATTATTCTTCCCCTGGTTAATCTGGCTTCGTTTGCGCAGAAGGTTCCACATTTGAATCCAGTGGACGGGAAGAACATGAACCGGATGTATCCGGGGAAGGCCGATGGGACGCAGACAGAGAGGGCTTCCTGGGTGATCGGCAGGGAGGTGGTCGCGAAGTGCGATTACATGATCGACCTGCATGGAGGCGACCTCGACGAGAATCTCCGGCGGTATTCGTATTGGCCGCGGACCGGGAAAGATCAGTTCGATGCGACTACGCGAGGGATGGTGCTGGCTTTCGGGCTAGATCATGTGATTCTGCAAAGGAATCAGGCTCCGGCGGTGCCGGGGGCGACTTCGATCTCGCGATTTGCGATCGATAGCGGCAAGCCGACGATTATCGCGGAGGCGGGGCACGCCGGCACCACCGATGCAGCGGATATCGACGCGCTGGTTCGCGGGTGCGAAAATGTCATGCGTCATTTGAAGATGCTGCCGGGAACGGCGGCGGCGGTGGAGCATCCGGTGTGGATCGGGCCGATTACTACCGTCAAAAGCGATCTTGATGGGATTTTCTATCCGCTGGCGGTTCCCGAGGCCTACGTTTCACAGGGGATGGTGATCGGGTATTTGACCGATTATTTTGGGAACAAGCTAGCCGATGTGACGGCGCCGATTGCGGGCGTGGTGGCTTATATTTGTTCGGTGCCTTCGATGAAGAAGGGCGATACTGTCGCGAATATCGGGGAGATTGCTGTTCCTTAAAAAGAAGGACAGGTCGGGGACCTGTCCCCACTGGATTTAACGAGCGGCGCCGCCTCGGCCGGGGGTTGCTGCTACGGCCGGCGCAGGCGGGAGGAATTTGGGGTCGAGAATTTTGGCGATCTGATCCTTGGCTCCTTCGAGATGCGCCTTGGTGTCATGATCCGTTGCCTTCGAGATCGCGGCATTGATGGATGCGCTTAGCGCGTGCAGCTCGGCGCGGAAGAAGGGTTTCTCATCTTCGCTGACGGGGGGTGCGGCTCCGCCTCGTCCACCGCCTCCACCTCCACGGCCGGCGGCTGCGGCGGCTGCGCGGGTTCCGTTTAGTTTGGCGTCGATCAGATCGAGATAGGAGTTTTGCAGATTGCGGCGGTAGGCGTCGATTTTGATTTGCGCGCCATCGAGCTCCTTCCAGACGCCTTTGCGGACGCTCGCCAAAAGTTCGGCAGCAGTGTAGGCGGCATTGCCGTCAACGGTTTGTTGTTCGATGAGGCGGGCGAAGCGCTGATCATTGAGCAGGGTATTGAGGACGCTGCGCTGCGCGTTGGCGATACGCTGCAGAACACCGGTGGGTTCGATGCGCCGGAGGATGTCAGGGTCGACCATCCAGATTGGCGTGGCGAAGGCGTTGTCAACCAGGAATTTCACGGCTTCCTCCTGGCGGATTTTCGGGACCAGGGTGAAGATGCGTCCTTCCTGGCCCACCACTTTTTCCTGACTGTTAAATCCGCCGACGACTTGCGCGACGTGGTTCATTTCCAGTTGCCACTGGCTGAGGACGCGGCCATAGAGCTCGCTTAGATCTTCGTAAGTTTCGCCTTCTTTCCACGCGGTGGCGGACATTAGCATTTTCGAGACGCGCTGGAGGTTTTTCATTCCCATCGCGGTGGATTTGACGGCGTCGGCATCGCCCACGGCTTCGGTTTCTTCACCGGGGTCGGAGCCGGCGGAGTTCGCGGTGGAGAAGCGATACCACGGAGTTTGGTCCTGCTCCCGGGCCATTTTGTCGAGGGTGGGTTTTTCCTCCTGTGGCGTAGAGGCGGCGATCGGCATGTAGCCCCACTTGGTGGCCCAGACGTCATAGGGTCCGATGCGCGGGATCAGATCCTCGACGGCGATTTTGTCTTCGGGCTGCGCGACGTAGTTGAAGCGCGAGTAATCCATGATGGACGGCGTGTGGCCCATTTTGTGGACGAAATCGCGGTCGCGAATCTTGTCGGCGGGATACATCGAGCTGGCTTTCATATTGTGCTGGAAGCCGAGGGTGTGGCCGACCTCGTGAGCGACCACGTATTCGAGCAGGCGGCCCATCAGGTCGTCGGGCAGTGGAATCTTCGATGCGCGCGGATCGAGCGGGCCGACTTGGACGAAATACCAGTCCCGGGCGAGGTTCATGACGTTGTTGTAGAACTGGATGTCGGCGTTGAGAATTTCGCCGGTGCGCGGGTCGGAGATGTGGGGGCCGCTCGCATTTTCAACCGTCGAAGGCAGCCAGCGGATGACGGAGTGGCGGATGTCCTCGGGGCTCCAGGTGGGATCTTCCTGCGGCGTGGGAGCTGGTTTGCCGATGATGGCGTTCTTGAATCCAGCGGCGGCGAAGGCTTCGTTCCAATCCTCGATGCCTTTGATGAGCCAGGGCACCCATTTTTTCGGAGTGGCGGAATCGAGGTAATAAACGATGGGCTTCACGGGCTCAGAGATGGCGGCGCTGGGGTCCTTCTTTTCGAGGCGCCAGCGGGCGATGTAGCGGGTGGTGCGGGCGCGATATTCGTCGGCGGTGTAATCCATCTGGGCGGTGGTGAAGTAGCCGACGCGCTCGTCGAAGAGGCGCGGCATCATGGGATGTTCGGGCAGGCGCACCATACTGTGATGCAGCACGATGGTCGCGCTGTTGCCGCGCATGGTTCCACCGCCGAGGCCTCCCCCTCCGCGTCCTCCACCCGCAGCGGGCGTGGCGTTGCCGGTGCGCGTGTACGTGACGGTTGCTTCGGATTCGATATTTTCAGGGAACGGAGAAATATGATCGATGAAGGAACGCGAGGCATCGAAGGCAGTGGCGCCGAGCTGCTGGCGCGCGCTCATTTCGGGAACATCGGTGTTGAACAGGCGGCTGACGTCGATCACCGGGTCGCCGTCGTGATACGCGGCGACGTTGAAGGACATGATGATGGTGGAGTTGTTGGAATCCTTCACGGCCTCGGCGATCGGCGTATCGGGCTTCGCTGTGACGCTGAAATTGATGTCGCGCAGATACACGCGGTTGTTATGCAGCTCCCAGGCGACCACGCGATTGGTGACTTGCGCGCCGCCGTAGCCGACGCCCACGGTGGTCTTGGCGATCTGACTATTCCAAAGATATTGGACGTTCAGCTCGGATTTCGGGATTTCGTAGTAGAACCGCTCGCCGACCTGATGGACAGTGAAAAGGCCCTTCTTAGTCTTGGCATCCTTGGTGACGACGCGCTCATAGGGTTGCGGATTGGGAGCGGGCAGCGCCGCGTTACCGCCTCCTCGGCCACCGGCAGCGCCACCACCGGCTTGAGGAGGATCGTCCTGGGCGAACATCGTGAGCGTGAACAATAGAGCGGTTAGGATTGGCTTCATCAAAAATATCCCTTCTGGTTTCAGTTATGTTACCAGACATGGTGCGTCATTTCCGGCGCTGTTTGGTTAAAGTGGAGTGTTTATGCCGCTTGCATGCAATGAAGCTGATCTGGCGCGGCTGCTGAAAGATGTCGCGTTCACCAGGAACTTCGGCTTTGCTCTTCACGAGATCGCGGATGGGGAGTGCAGTATTAATGTGCCCTTTCAGGAATGGTTTGAACGTCCAGGAGGCATCGTTAGCGGACAGGTGTTCATGGCTGCGGCGGATGTCGCGATGTGGCTGGCGATTAAGACGCGGCTGGGGCTTGACGATGCGTCGGTGACGGCGGAGATGAAGACGAATTTTCTTGGTGGGGCTAAGAGGTCGGGATTTCAGTGTCACGCGAAGGTGCTGAAGTTCGGTCGGCGCCTGATTTACGGGGTCGCGGAGTGTGTGGATGAGAATGGCAGGCTGCTGGCGCACCACACCGTTACTTATATTCGCAGTGAGCAAGCTTAGTGGAAGTTCACAGGCTGAAGCCTGTGCCACCATGCCCTTTCAGGTGGTTCAAGTAAGGTGGCACAGACTTTAGTCTGTGTGCTCGCCTCTTACGGCGCACTAACAAATTTCATCAACGCCGGATAGAACACCTCGGGAGCCTCCAGGTGAGGCACGTGGCCCAGGTTCGGCAGCAGGACCAGTTCGCCGTGCGGAATGGAATCGGCGATGTGTTTCGCGCGCTCCGGAAAATCCGCGGTGTCTTTATCGCCGCCGATGACCAGAGTTCGCATCTTGATCTTAGGCCAATCGTAATCCACCGGATCGAGGTAAGTAATCTGCTGATAGATCGACCGGACCATCGCGAGGCGTGGCCAATCGCTCGATAAAGTGGGCGCGTAGAGAATGCGGACATACTGCTCGTACTCCGGCTTCCATGCGCCGGGCGTCGGGAAGTATCGGCGGATGTTGGCATAGAACGCCTGCCAGCGCTGGTCGTTGGTCTGCGCCATGGTGCGCTTGTACGCGTCGTCGGCGCTGGTCCACGGGCGATCGTAGCGAGGGTCCTTGAGACCGATCGGATTGTAGATCACGGCACGCTCGACAAGGTCCGGAAAAGACGCGGCGAAGCGCGCAGAGAGCATGCCTCCCATCGAGTGTCCGATGATGGTGACCTTGGTGACCCCCAGAATCTGAAGCAGCTTCCGCGAGTTGAGCGCCATATCGTGAAAGTTATAAGGGATGATCGGTTTTGAAGAACGGCCGAAGCCAACCTGATCCGGCACGACTATGCGGAAGCCCTGGTTGCGCAGAACTTCAATCAGCCCTGAGAAATAAAATCCTCCGAAGTTCATTCCGTGAAACAGCATCACCGTGCGGCCGTTGGGATTGCCCGCCGCGGGTACATCCATATAAGCCATGCGGACATCTTGTCCGTATAAAGTGAGGGGCAGGTATTGGACCGGATATGGATAGGCGATCTCTTCGTAGGTGATGCTGGCGGGCTTGATATCTGTGGGGGCTTGCGCGTCCAAGACGATCGCGAAAATGAACACAAGTAGGAAGAGTTTCATTTTTGTCGTCAGTATACTTCTGAGCTAGGGTAAAGAGGAAGGGTATTTCCCGTGGCACCCAAACCGGCCCGTAGCGTCGCTCGAGCGGAATGCCGCGTTTTATATCACATCCCCGAAGAATTGACGGCGGGCTCGCTGCGCAGGCTCGGCGAGGGCATCGGGAAGGTGGTGTATGCATCGGAGCACTGGGTGGTTGCGCGGGAACGGTCGCCTTTGGAAATGGTCGCGCTGATTCTGCTGTGGAAGGCGCTGCGCAGGCTGGAGGCTCTGCTGCCTGGAGCCTGGGGTCGGCGGCTGCGCGATCGCCCTTCGCGGCAAATCCGTTTTCTGCGCGTGCTGGTGCAGGGCGCGATCCTCGTGTTCCCCAGAGCATTGTGGTTCAGCACGCATATCCGCGGCGTGCTTCGTCTGTATCATCGCCGCAGCGTGCGCGGGGAGCGTTTGGCGCAGTCCCATCTCGCAGGCTCCGGCATGATTCCGGAGCGCATCGAATTTCCTCCGGCGCGCGTCCGCATTGGAGGCTGGCCTGGATGGCTGGTGGTATCGGGGGCGGCCGAGCGCGTGGAAACGACGCTTCATCAGAAGATGATCCAGCTCGCCGCGGAAGATCGGTTTGACGAGTTGGAAGAGTGGCTCGACCGTCTGTTACAAAGGCGGCAGGAGGGTTGGCGGCTGGGACTGTTTTCGCTCGACGCGCATCTGAAGAACTACGGCGCGATCGGGGAACGCATCGTGCTGCTGGACGCGGGAGGGCTCACCAATCGATGGCGCGAAGTGGAGGAGAGGCTGGCTGCTGAAGAGTCGATGGCGCCGCCGCATGTGCGGCTCGGCTTGGGGGCGCTGCTGGCGGATCATTCGGAGATTGCGCAGAGGTTCGATGAGCGGTGGAAGGCGGGGATCAATTCGACGGTGGTGCGGGAGTGCTGGCCTGGAATGTGAGAAGAAACCGCTTCCTCCGTAACAACAAGGAGTGTCCATGGGCCGATGGCTCACTCGGAGGGATAAAAGAATCCGGCTTGTGGTCGGCCTGTCCGTGAAAGCTGGACCCGTGGGTCCGGCGCGGATCAGGGCAGCCCCAAACGCCTAGGTCTGGCTCAATTGGTGGACGGGCGGTTTCTTGCTATCTTTTTCCCGCCAGCGTAAACGCGTACAGCGTATCGCCCGCGCCGACGATGATGTACTGCTTGCCGTCCAGCGTCCACGTGGATGGCCCGTTGCTTACGCTCGAAGTCAATCGCTGATGCCACAGAATCTTGCCATCCGCCGGATCGAATGCGACGAACTGTCCCGAATCGCCAGTGAACAGAAGTTTCCCCGCAGTGGTCATGATGCCGCCGGATACGCCGTTTGTGCCTGCGTGTTCATGCTTCCACTTGATCTTGCCGGTCCGGATATCAAGCGCGAACAGCGCGGATCTGGTGTCGAAGTTCCCGCCGCCACCGCCGCCGTAGCCTTCCGGATCATCGGACGTGTCGTAGAGATACGCGATGCCGTAACCCTCCGTGCCATTCAAATAGAAGAGTTCGGTTTGCGGGTCATAGCTGGGAGGTGGCCAATTCGTTGCGCCCATCGCGGGCATATCGATCATCGAACCATTCTCCTTCGGTTCTTTTGCGGGATCGGGGATCGGCTGGCCTTTGGCGTCCACCCCTTTCGCCCAGTTGCCCGTGCCTGAGAACGGAGCCGACACCAGATTCTTTCCGTTGGTCCGGTCCAGCACGAAAAACCATCCGCAGCGCGCACCCTGGGCGAGCAATTTTCGCGGCTGACCGTTGATAACCGCGTCGAAGAGCACCGGCGTCTCGACGTTATCCCAGTCGTGCGTATCATGCGGCGACGCCTGGAACCACCATGCGAGCTTGCCGGTGTCCGGGTTCAGCGCGACGATCGAGGCCGTCCACAGATTGGCTCCTTTGCGGCTCTGGCCCGCGAACACGGGATTCGCGTTGCCGGTGCCCCAATATAGAAGGTTCAACTCGGGATCGTAGGTGCCGGGCAGCCAGGTCATGCCTCCGCCGTGATCCATCGAGGATTTATTCGGCCACGTGTCCGAAGCCTGGTCGCCCATTTTTTCCGGCGTGCTCCACCAGCGCCACTGCAAATCGCCGGTTTCGGGGTCGCGCGATTCCAGATACCCGCGCACATCCATCGCGTCGCCTCCGACGCCGATCAGAATGTGATTCTTCACCACCATCGGCGCGATGGTCGTAAAATACTGGAGCTTTTCGTCGGCGATTTTTTTCTTCCAGCGCTCTTTGCCGGTCTTTGAATCGAGCGATATAAACCATCCGTCGGGACTCATGAAATACAGCCAGTTGCCGTACATGCCCACGCCGCGCTGACCCACAAGATGCCCGCCGTGATCCTCCGAATCGTATTGCCACAGCCGCTCTCCGGTGTGCGCATCGATCGCGAAGACATGATCGGGAATCGTGAAATAGAGGACGCCGTTCACCAGCAGAGGCGTCGATTTAATGGTCGGATTGCCGACGCCGCGCTGCGGTCCGATACCTTGGATGCGGTACATCCATTCGATCTTCAACTGATCGACGTTCGATTGGTTGATCTGGTCGAGGTCGCTGAAACGGCGTCCGGAGTAGTCTCCGTTATAGGTCGGCCAGACACCCGCTGGAAGCTTGAATAGGCTGAATGCCTTCGGATCGAGCCCTTGGGCTTGCGCACAAAGCGTGGCGGCGAAGAAAAGAAAGTGTCTCATTTAAGTGTCGCCAGATAGGCGGTGACGTTGTGCAGATCCGCGTCGGAATATTTCGGAAGCAGCGCGCGGTGGCCGCCCAGTTTATCTTCCACCTGAACCTGCACTCGATCCCGCGGCCAATAGTGATATTCGCCGTTCGAATCACGCAACGCGACATCGAAATCGTCGAGCTTCAAAACGGTTCCGGAGATCACTTGTCCGTTCACGGTTACCGTTGCGTGTTCCGGACCACGATTCGCGGGCCAGACGAACCGCGCCTGCAAGGTCGCCGCCTGCGGGAACTTCGTGCCGATTTTCGCAAGATCGCCTGACACGGAATGGCAGGAGGCGCAGTTCGCATCGAAAAATTCCTGACCCTTGCGAGGATCGCCGCTGGTCTGGCTACGCAGGCTGCTGTAGGTTTGGCCGTAAGTTCCCCGGTTCGCGGTCAGTTCGACCTGCATTTTGAGGAACTGCGAAATATTGTGAATGTCCTCCTGCGATAAGCCTGGAAACGCAGGCATTCCGGCTTGCGGCCGGCCATTTTTGACCAGCGACCCGATTTCCTCGTCTTTTTCGTCATGCAGCACCACGACGGATCGGACCAGGTCGGGTGCTTGGCCGCCGCGTGCTGTTTTCCCGTGGCATCCCGCGCAATTCGCGATATACAGGGGCTCACCCTTTTGAGCCGCAGCCGCGTCCGGAGCCGGCCCCAAGCCAAGAAATTCGCGCGTGCCGCCGCGCCCTCCCCGGCCACCGCCTTCCTGGGCTGCCAGAATCATCGGCGACAGGGCCAAAATTAGACAGATCGTTCGCACGATGGCGAGTATATCCGATTTCGCGATAGAATGATGCCCGAAAGAAGGTGGCTCCGATGACCAGAAGGCAGATGTTAATCGCCGCCGGCTCCGTTTGCGCGGCGTTCGCGCAGAGCGTTCCCAATCCCCGAGGCAGGAAAGGCATGGGAGGCGCGCCCACCGCCTTCACGGCTTGGATCAAGGCGAATCCGCAAGGGGATTTCATCGATTACTGCCACAGCCTCGGCTTGGGCGGCGCAGAAGTCCGCGGCGGTCCGCCGACTACGCCCGAAGGGATCGGCAAGCTTCGCGACAAGATCCAATCCTATGACATGCACGTCATTTTCAACGTCCGATTGCCGAACACCGACGCGGATCTTCCGGCGTACGATGCAGCGGTGAAGGCGGCCAGCCAGGTCGGCGCGTTCGGCCTGCACGCGGCCATGACCGGACGGCGTTACGAACAATTTACGACGCTCGACGCGTATCAGAAGAGTTTCGAACAGAATCAGCATCAGATCGCACTGGCCGAACCGATTCTAAAGAAGTACAAAGTCCGCCTGGCGATCGAGAATCATAAAGGCTGGCGCGCGGTGGAACAGGCGGCGTGGATGAAGCGCCTGGGCAGCGATTACGTCGGCGTGCACCTCGATTTCGGCAACAACGTTTCGTTCTGTGAGGACCCGATGTTCACGCTCGAAACGTTGAAGCCGTGGATTTTTTCGTGCCACATAAAAGACATGGGCGTCGCGCCGTATGAGGAAGGCTTCCTGTTGTCGGAGGTCCCGCTCGGCGAAGGGTTCCTGAATCTTAAGACGATGGTCGATACGCTTCGAGAGAAAGATCCGAACATCGTTTTCGACCTGGAAATGATTACGCGGGACCCGTTGAAAGTTCCGATTTACACCCCGAAATATTGGGCAACCTTCGAGGACATTCCGGCGCGGCAAGTCGCAAGGATCATGGAGATCGTGGAGAAAAATGCTCCTAAGAAGCCTCTGCCGAAGACCACAGGGCTTAGCGCGGAGCAGCAATTGAAGCTCGAAGAAGGATACAACCTGGCGTGCATTCGGTACGCTCGCGAGAATCTGGGGCTCTAGATACACAGACTTCAGAGACTCTTGAAAAAGACTAAATGGCCGCTGATAAACGCTGATTAGCAGCGCCGATTTTTGTTCTTTGGTGGCACAGGCTTCAGCCTGCGATACTCGGACGTTCCTTTCCAAACCCGGTCGCCCGCTCGAACGCGTGCGCCATTTGGAGCACGCTGAAATCCTCTTTGTCCCGTCCGACGATCTGCACGCCCACGGGCAGTCCCTCTGGAGTGAACCCTCCCGGCACCGAAGCCGCCGGATTGCCCGTCGCCGAGATATACCAGCAGGATTTCATCCAGTCGATGTAGCTATCGAACTTCACCCCCGCGATCTCGGTCGGGTACGGCATATTGATGTCGAATGCCGGCACCTGCGTCGTTGGCAGCACAAAATATTCGTATTTTTCAAGAAACGCCTGGAATCGCCGCCAGATCAGGCCGTGCGCGATCTCTGCGCGCGTGATCTCGGCGACAGTGAGCCGCAGCCCTTCCTCGATTTCCGCTTTCAGCGTGTCTTTGTACGCGTCCGGATGTTCCTTCAGACGCGCTCCATGCTTATTCGCAGAAGCCCACGCGCGCAGAACGCGAAATGAGATTTCCGCCGGAGCGAAATCCGGCTCCGCCTGTTCGACAATGCACCCCAGCGATTCGAATGTCCTACGATGCCCATCGACCACAGCTCGCACTCGTGGATCGAACGGCGCGCCGCCCAGGTCCTTGAACCACGCGACCCGCACACCTTTGAAGCTTCGCTCCAGCGGACGCGCGAACATTTCTCCAGGCTCATGAATCGACAATGGCGCCCGCGAATCGGGACCGGAAATCGTACTCAACACGAGTGCGAGATCCGCAACGGATCGCCCGAGGCATCCGGAAGTGCTCAGCGTTGACCATGCGAACGGAGCCTTGGAGTCCGGCACGCGTCCGATCGAAGGCCGGAACCCCACTACATTACAAAACGCTGCCGGATTCCGCAGCGATCCGCCCGTGTCGGAACCATCGGCGACAGGCACCATTCCGCACGCGAGAGCAACCGCTGCACCGCCCGACGAACCGCCACACGTCTTGGTCAAATCGTATGGATTGTGAGTCGCCCCGAACACGTTATTAAAGGTTTGCGATCCCGCACCAAACTCCGGCGTATTGGTCTTGCCGATGGTAATCGCGCCCGCGCGGCGCAGCCTTTCGACAATCAAATCGTCTTCCGCGGGAACGTAATCCTTGAACAAAAGCGACCCAAACGTGGTGCGGATGCCGCGCGTCTCCACCAGATCCTTGTGCGCGACAGGCAGTCCGTGAAGAGGCCCCAGCGCCGCTCCACGCGCCTGCATTTCGTCGGCCTTCGCGGCGGCGTCGGCTGCCATCTCCGGAACTAGCGTCACGATGGCGTTCACTTTCGGATTCACCCGCTCAATCTGCTTCAGATGCGCCGCCAGCGCCTCGCGTGCCGACAACTTCTTCGCCCGAATCAGCCGCGCCATCTCCACCGTGCTCATAAAGCAGATCGAAGAATCCTGTGCTTCAAGTAAAGGAACAGCAGCCATTCCGAGCAATGCCTCCCGCCGGGTAAAACCCATGGCTATGAGTGTAGCGAGTAAACCCCGCTCTGACCAGACGAGGTTATAGCCCCGGCGTGAGAGTCTGAGTGAAAACCTCGCGCGGCTCTCCTTATTTCAATGAATCCCCAAGGTCCGAAACAGAGCCGCGACTAACAGGAGCGGTCCAAACTGACTTTTTCACACAGACTCGTCAGCCAGAGAATCATCCAGTATCCTGAAATTACAGATGAAGCCACTCCTCTCCGCTGTTCTGCTTGCAACCCTCAGCCAGGCCCAATCCTCGGACCCCCGCATCGGTCCAATGCTGGCAGAACTCGCTTCCGTCCATCAATTCGATCAAGTCGCGATCTCCCCGGACGGAAAACGCGCCGCGTGGATCGAAGCCGACGTAATCTACATCTCGGAGCTGAACAGCAAAAGCGCTCCCGCACACATCACGTTCCCGAAGTCTACGCAGCGTGAAATCGCGTGGTCCCGCGACAACAACAGCATCGCCTTCCTCTCCGACCGCGACAAGAAAGGCCAAATGCAGCTCTATATCGTCAGCGCCACCGGCGGCAAGCCGCGCAAATTGACGAACCTCACCGGCTATCTAACCGACCCTCGATTCTCGCCCGACGGCACGCGCATCGCAGTACTCTTTGCCGAAAACGCCCCCAGCGGCGGAGGCCCTCTTGAAGCCGAACCGATCGAAACCGGCGTCATCGGAGGCGAGATCCACAACCAGCGCATGACCCTCGTCGACGTCACCACGGGGGCTTCGAAACAAGTTTCCCCCGCCGACATGAACATCTACGAATATGACTGGTCGCCCGATAGCGGCAGCTTCGCCCTCAGCGCCGCGCCCGGTCCCGGCGATAACAACTGGTGGATCGCGCAGCTTTACACTATGTCCGCCGACACTGGCAAAATGACGTCGATCTTCCGCCCCGAAACGCAGATCGCCGTCCCTCGGTGGTCGCCCGACGGAACTTCCATCGCCTTCATCCAGGGACTGATGAGCGACGAAGGCTTCACCGGAGGCGACGTATACACCATCGCGTCTTCAGGAGGCCCTGCCCTCAATCGCACGCCGGACCGCAAGTCCTCCGTCAGTTCCCTTCAGTGGACCGGGCCGCAAAAAATGCTGCTCACCGAAGTAGCCGGCGGAGGCAGCGCCATCAGCACCCTCGAGCTTCCCTCCGGACGCACCGAGCGCCTCTGGCAAGGCGGCGAAAATATCCACGACGAAGGCAACTTCGCGAATTTCTCGCTAGCCCGCGACGGCAAGACCGCCGTCGTGATTCGCAGCGACTGGCAGCATCCTCCCGAGATCTGGGCCGGTCCGATCGGCGATTGGAAACAGATCACGCACGCCAATTCGAGCCTTCAACCCAAATGGGGCGAAGTGAAAAATATCGAATGGACCAATGAAGGTTTCAAGGTGCAGGGTTGGCTTCTTTACCCGCGCGATTACAGCCCCTCCAAGCGCTATCCCATGGTCGTCTCGATTCACGGCGGCCCTGCGAACCTCAACGCCCAGCACTGGCCCGGAGACCGCTTCGATATGACTGTCCTCTCCGCCCTCGGCTATTTCGTTTTCTTCCCGAATCCGCGCGGCAGCTATGGCCAAGGCGAATCCTTCACGCGCGCCAACGTCAAGGATTTCGGCTACGGGGATCTGCGCGACATCATGGCCGGTGTCGACACGGTTCTCAAAGCTGTTCCCGTCGATGAAAACCGCCTCGGCGTCGCCGGCTGGAGCTACGGCGGCTATATGACCATGTGGACCGTGACTCAAACCAATCG
>DATHOJ010000109.1:0-34056 GCA_035485055.1 Bryobacteraceae bacterium | reverse complement strand
TAGCTCTGGAAGACGAAGCCAAAATACTTTTTGTAGATCTCGTCGCGATCCTTCTTCTTGAGCTTATGAATCGGATGGTCGAGGAAATTGTACTCGCCGGTCCAGCTCGAATCATGCATGCCGATCAAATGAAGCAGCGTGGATTTGCCGGCGCCGGAAGGTCCCATGATGGAGACAAACTCGCCTTCCTTGATCTCCGCGTTGATGCGGCGGAGCACGAACGTCTTAGTCGGCCCGTGTTCGAAGTACTTTTCGATGTTGCGGAGGGTAATCATATAGTCAGACGAAGCCAGAATAGCAGCACTTCGGCACCCATCCCAAGTCGCTGACTCCGCGTGGTATGTTGCGTAGACAATGTTCGCAACTGGGAAACACTGTCTGATCGTGCTGGCGATTCTGCTGACGGGCTGCGCGAAACGCGAGAAACTGGCGCTATCTATTCCCGCAGCGCCCGGGCAGATTCATACGCAATATACGATGCGCTACGTCGACGTCGCGATGGGAACCGGCAAGGTGGCCGAGGCGGGCAAGGTTTTTTCGGTCCACTACACGGGATGGCTGCTCGATGGGACCAAGTTCGATTCCTCGCGGGATAAGGGCAAGCCGCTGTCGTTCGAGCAGGGGAAGCGCAAAGTGATCCCTGGATGGGATGCAGGATTCGAAGGAATGCGGGTCGGCGGGAAAAGGCGGCTGTTCATCCCTTATCAATTGGCGTACGGCGAAAAGGGCCGCGGGAAGATTCCGCCGAAAGCGGAACTGATTTTCGACGTCGAGCTGATGGACGTGCAGGAACCTCCACCGGCAGAGGCCGCGGCGAAATAAGGTCACGACATGTGGGCACGCGCCCGAGAGCCCTTTTTTCACGCAAAGGCGCAGAGCCCGCAAAGAAAACAACACACTGGACTGCCGCTACGCGACTTCGCTGATTTGGAACTGCGGTTGGATATCCGTGAAGTTCGGGATGTCGGCTTGCAGCTCCGCGCCGTGAGCCATCATGGCTTGTTGAAAATCACTTACGGAAGTGAAATAGAGATGTCCGGTGCAGGCAAACACCGGTTCGGACCCCGGTCCCAAGCCCGACAATCCCTGATGGATTTCGTAGCGGGTAATGCCGTGACTAGCCAGACGATCCATCACCAAAGGCCGGTGTTTCTGCTCATAGTAGGCGTGGTCAAAGCGCTTACCGGGCGCGTGCGGATACAACACGGAAACGCAAATCATAATTTCCCCTTTAAGAGCGCATTCACCGCTGCTGGATCAGCTTGGCCGCGGCTGGCTTTCATTACCTGACCGACAAGGAATCCTATCACAGCCTGCTTGCCGGCGCGATATTGCTCCACCTGCTTGGGGTTGGCGGCGATCACTTCATCGATAATTTTTTCGAGGGCACCGGTATCGCTGATCTGCTGGAATCCTTCGCGCTCCGCGATGATCTCCGCCGTATCGCCCGACGAAATCATTATCGGAAGAATGTCCTTCGCGATTTTGCCGGAGATTTTTCCTTGCGCAATCAGCTTGATCAATCCACCGAGATTCTCCGGGCTCACGGGCGACTCGGTAATTTCCTTGCCCTGCTCTTTTAATAGCGCCGCCAGGTCGCCCATCACCCAATTCGCCGCGGCTCTGGGATCGCCTGAAATAGCCGCCACCTTTTCGAAGTAATCGCCGTTTGCACGCGTTGCCGTCAACACCTCGGCGTTGTATTCGGTCAGGCCGTACGCATCGATAAATCGCTGGCGGCGCGCCGCGGGCAGTTCCGGCATTTCGCCGCGAATGCGAGCCATCCAGGATTCGCTGACGCGCAAAGGGACCAGATCCGGCTCCGGAAAATATCGATAATCGTGGGCGCTTTCCTTGCTGCGCATGGAAACCGTCTCGCCGGTCTCGACGTTGAACAGGCGCGTTTCCTGAGTGACGCGGCCTCCGGTTTCGATCAGATCGACCTGGCGCTCGATTTCATGATCGAGCGCCATTCTCAAAAATCGGAATGAGTTGAGATTCTTCACCTCGGCCTTGGTCCCGAATTTTTCCGCGCCGCGCAAGCGGACGCTGACGTTGGCATCGCAGCGAAGATGGCCCTTTTCCATATCGCAGCTCGAGATCTCGACGTATTGGAGAATCTGCTTCAGCTCCGTCAAAAACGCGAACGCTTCCTGAGAGCCGCGGATATCCGGCTCGGTGACGATTTCAATCAAGGGCGTCCCGCTGCGATTCAAATCGACGTAGGTGTACTTGCTCGAATCCTTAAATCCATCGTGAATGCTCTTGCCGGCATCGTCCTCCATGTGGACGCGAGTGATGCCGATGCGCTTCTTGACGCCGTCAACTTCAATTTCGACGAAGCCATGCTCGGCGAGGGGCTGGTCGTATTGGGAGATTTGATAGCCCTTGGGAAGATCCGGGTAGAAGTAGTTTTTCCTAGCGAAAATCGACTTGGGATTCACGACGCAGTGCAGCGCGAGCGCGGCTTCAATCCCCAATTCGACGGCCTGCCGGCTCAAAACCGGAAGGGCGCCGGGAAGTCCAAGGCACACGGGACAGACGTTGGTATTGGGCGGCGCGCCGAAGCTGGTGGGGCATCCGCAAAAGATTTTAGTGCGGGTGGCAAGCTGGACGTGCACCTCCAGTCCAATCACCGGTTCGTATTTCGTGATCGCAGAAAGCGCGAGATCGGAGGGCATGAGATTTTTTCATTATACCGGCGCTCTTAGGGTATTCTAAGTTCGCGATGCAGACGAAGGCGGCTATTTCGCGGGAGCCCTCGGCCACAGCATTTTCACGGAAGCGGAGTCCTGGGACGAGCTTCGGGCGAACGTTCTGGAGGCCTTGGCGCTTCATTTTGAAGACGAGAAAGTACATCCGCGGCTAGTGCAAATCGCGAAATCCCCGCCCGTACGGACGGGGTTATAACTCCTGGCGTGAGAGTGTGACTACCCCGGTGCTGACCGCTGCTGTTAGTCGCGGCTCTGTTTCGCGCGGCATCGCTTCATCCTTTCGTTGATTTTGCCCTGACTGTGCGATAATTCCGGGATTGATTTCCGATATTAAATTCGCTTTTCGGATGTTATTCCGGACTCCCGCGTTCAGCTTTGCCGCTGCTCTGGTGTTGGCATTAGGCCTTGGCTCGACGACTGCGATTTTCACCTTGGTCGAGCGGCTGCTGTTGTCTCCCTTGCCCTATCCGCACGCCGACCGGCTAGTGTGGATCTGGAATGTTCCTCCACGCTCCGGCGTGGGGTTGCGGGGGCTTTTCGCCACGGATATCGATGAAATTCGCCGCGAATCGCACCTTTTTGAGAGCTTAGGCGGCGCGTTTCCAGGGAGCTGGAACGTTACCGGAGCCGGCGAGCCGCAGCGTCTTGCCGGCGTGCGGGTCACCGCCGATTTCTTTCCCACCCTGGGGATTCAGCCGCAGATCGGACGTCTTTTCTTGCCCGAGGAATATCACACAGGGCGGGAAATGGTGGCGATTTTAAGTTATTCCTTTTGGCAAAATCATCTGGGAGGAGACCCGAATGTCGCCGGCCGCCGTATTTCGATGGACGGAGTCTCCTTTGAAATTGTCGGCGTCATGCCCCAGGAATTCGCCCTGTCCGCCGATTACGATTTGTGGGCGCCCCTGCCGCCCGAATCGCGTTATGCAGCGGGACGAACCTGGCGGTGGGTCCAGACCTGCGGCCGGTTGAAGCCGGGCGTCGAGCCGGCGGAGGCGCAAGCGGAAATGAATCGTATCGCCGCGGACCTTGCAGAGCGGCATCCGGAAGACCGCGGTTACGGCCTCAAGCTGGTGACGTTCCTCGATCAAGAAGTCGGTTCCGTGCGGAAGACCTTGTGGATTTTCGCCGCCGCAGTGGTCTGCGTCCTCCTGATCGCCTGCTCTAATGTCGCGAGCTTGCTGCTTGCGCGCGGCGCGGTCCGGGTTCGGGAAATGGCCGTGCGTGCGGCGGTGGGGGCCAGCGGAGGCGCGCTGGTTCGGCAGTTGCTGATCGAGAGCGGTTTGCTCGCCATTGCCGCTGCCCTGTTAGGGCTGCCCCTGGCCTTTTTCGGCGTGCGGTTGTTGATCGCGCTCGACCCGGCGGCGCTTCCGCGCGCGCAAGAGATCCATATGGATGGGCGCGTCTTGGGTTTCTCGTTTCTGCTGGCTCTGGCGACGGCGCTGATATTTGGAATCGTTCCCGCGCTGCGCGGATCGCGCGTCGGCCTTCGAGGGGTGTTGACCGCGGGCGGACGCGGCGGCACCGGCGGGCCGGGCGGGAACCGGCTTCGCTCCATACTCGTGGTAACCGAGGTTGCGCTCGGCGTGGTGCTGATGGCTTCCGCCGGATTACTGGCGCGCAGTTTCCGCCAGCTTACCGAAGTGCGTCCGGGCTACGACATCGCGAGCGTCGTGACCATGCAGTTTTCACTGAGCGACGTTCGCTATAAAGACTTGGCGCGGTGCGAGAAGTTTTTCGAAACCCTATTGAAGCAACTCGAACAGACGCCGGGCGTGGAAAGCGCCGGGACCACCAACTATCTGCCTCTGCGGAGGGTGAAGCAGACCGCGGGTATCTGGCTGGACTCGCAGCCGATCCACTCAGACGAGACGAAGATTGTTCTCGACAACCGCGTGGTATCGCCCGGTTATTTTCGAGCTATGGGCGTTCCCCTGCTGGCCGGGCGGTTCTTCGAATGGACGGACCGGACGGATTCCGCTAAAGTGGTCATCGTCAACGACGCGTTTGTGCGGGAGTTTTTTCCGCGCGGCGATGCGCTGGGCAAGCGGGTGACGATGGAGGTGGGCACGCCTTGGACCGGCGAGATCGTTGGAGTGGTCGGGAGTTTCCGGGAGTCCGATATTGCGGAGGAGCCCCGCAAAGAACTGTTCACTTCGTACTCCCAGACGACGACTCCGGGGAACACTCTGGTGGTCCGTTCGGACGCAGGCACCGCGGATGTCCTCAGCGCGGTCCGAGGCGCGATCGGCGCGGTGGATCCGGATGTCGCGTTCTACAACGTCCGCACCATGAAGCAGCAGGTGGCGGATTCCGTGGCTCAGCCGAGATTGCGCAGCGCGCTGCTCGCCATTTTTTCGATCGTTGCGTTAATCCTGGCGTCACTGGGAATTTATGGCGTGATCGCTTGCTCGGTCGCGGAACGGAAGAAAGAAATCGGGATTCGGCTGGCATTGGGAGCGCAACCTTCGGAGGTGCGCGGAATGATCCTGGCGCAGGGATTGAAGTTGACCGCCGTCGGCTTGGCGCTGGGCCTGGCCGGGGCTGCGGGAGCGACGCGATTATTCGAGAGCTTTCTGTTCGGCGTAAAGGCCAGCGATCCGTTTACCTACGCGGCGACGTGCGCGGTCTTTGTCGCAGTCGCGATTCTGGCAAGCTATGTGCCGGCGCGCCGGGCGATGAGAGTGGATCCGATTGTGACTTTGCGGGAAGAGTGAAAACCGGTCACGCCAGTTCGTCCAGGTCGACCTTGAGTGCGCCTGCCAGCTTCTTCAGTGTCGCGATTCCACCAGTCTTATGTTTGGCCTCAATCGCCGCGATCATTGATCGCGATACTTTGGAGGCCTTCGCCAGGCCTTCCTGGGTTAATCCGCGATACTCGCGCCAGATTTTGACGGTGCTTTCTCCGGCCAGGCGACGCTCGATGATTTCGAATGGTATCAGTTCGTCATCGCCACGCGCGAGACGCGATTTCGCGTCGTCATAAGCTTTCACGTCCGCGAGCATTTCCGCGTCATCGATCAGCTTCTTCAGTCGCTCCATCGGCAGCACGGCAAACTCCCGGCCATTACGGGTAATCTTTTCTATTCGCATCAATATATTCCTCCTCTCGTCCCCACCTCCAACACCAGCATTACCAAGCGGTCATCCTGCAACTCATAGACGATTCGCCAGTCGCCGACTCGGAGCCTGTATCCTTCACGGTCCTGTAGCTTCGTAAGGTTGTTATTCGGCGCATAGGGGTTTGCGGCTACCTCTCCAATTTTGGCTACGATCCGCTTCTGCCAGTTAACGGGAAGCTTTGCGAGGGTCTTATCAAAGGATTTAGTTGTGATAATCCGATACATTTCCCTGTGTTACTTATGGAAACAATTCTATCAGTTCATCGCCCGCTGAATTTGGGCGGCCGCTTCTCCATAAATGCGCGCACACCTTCGCGATGGTCGTCCGTTTCTCCGCAGCGTAAATGCGTTTCCGGCTCGCGATCCAGCAGCGTTCGGAAATCGACCGCGGCGGCGAAGTTCACGTTTTGCTTCATGTAGCGGTAGCTGGTGAGCGGTCCTTCCGCGATGCGGGACGCTACCGACGCAGTCTCTGCTGCCAGGGTGTCCGGCTCCACGACGCGATTGACCAGGCCGATTCGATGTGCTTCCGCCGCGTCCACCGGCTCCGCGAGGAAGAACATTTCCTTCGCCTTCGGCGCGCCGGCGTAGTGCGTCAGCAGCCAGGTGGTCCCGAAATCGCCTCCGTAGCCGACCTTCGCATAAGCCGTCCCGAATTTCGCGGCGCTGGATGCGATGCGCAGATCGCAGGCGAGCGCGATGCCCAATCCCGCGCCCATGGCGAAACCGTTCACCGAAGCGATGGTCACTTTCGGGCTGCTATAGAGCAGCCAGGAAATCTCCTGCATGTCGCGCAGCCCGTCGATCTTCTGCTCCAGCGTGGACGCGTCATCGGCGCGGGCCATCATACTTACATCGCCGCCGGCGCAAAACGCGCGGCCCGATCCGGTGACGACAATCGCGCCGATGGCGGGGTCGCGCGACCAGGTCTTCAGCACGCTGGCTGCCTCCGCCAGCAATTGCGCGTTCACGGCGTTTAGCTTCTCGGGACGATGCAGGGTCAGCGTGGCGACGCGGTCACGCACTTCGGTCAGGATGACAGGTTCGGACATGGTGGTTTCAGCCTATCAGAACACCTGGAGCCGTCTTTATTGCTTTTCGCCGGTGCCTGGTGGGGCGATTTTCACGAACCCTGCAAAAAGCTCCCGGTCTTCCGCAAGGACGCTGATCTTCACTTGACCGGAAAGATCCTGCGGAAGAAGTATTGAAAACAAGAACTGACATAAGCCGGGATTGGTGGAAACGATGTCCACCTCCGTTATGTTGCGGCCGCCAAGGCAGAAGCGGATCTGTTCCGGATCGGAGACGTTTTCGACGAGAATCTTCATTCCGCCGGACTCGCTTTCCATTAGCAGCGTGGTGTCGATTGCGTCATGGATTGCGACGACGCAGGGAACGAGTTCGATCGCTTCGATGGCGATCGTCTTGGGCTTCCCCAAGACAACTCCTTTGTATAGAAGATCGACCTCCGCCACGCCCGAGGCCACATCCCACGGCAGGATCAAATTCATCTGGCATCCGCCTTCGGGTCCGATTGCGGATAGATAACATCCCCTGACAGGCTGGGAGTTTATTGTCGCGCCGAGGATCGTCAAATCGGTTCCCTCGCTCACATTTCTCAGCCACAGACTGAGTGCCGCGCCTCGGCCGTGCTGAGGAACGCTAGAGGAGCCGTCGGCGCCGGTGACCGCTTCAAGCGTAGGTCCCGAAACGACAGAGTTCGGCTTTCTTAAGGTAACCCACATGTACTGCGTTCCCACGCCCGACAAGGCCACCAATTCCAGGTAATGTTTCCGTGCAAAATCGACGATATCTTCCTCGCTTAGCACGCATCCTTTCCAGGTTGCGGAATCGCTTTCGCTGACGCGGGAGGGCGGCGCACCTCGAACCTGAAAACGCGTTACCCCTCCCGGGCGCAGAACTCTTTTGGTCTCGAGAAGATAGTGCAGCACGATCTCGGCGCTTGGAATATGCTGAAAAACAATGAAAGAGTATACGAAGGAGAAGTACTCATCCGAAAATGCCGACAAATCGTATCCATTATTGACCCGAACGTGCGCATGGGGCACGTCAGCCAGCCGCTTTGCCGCAATCGAGACCATCTCTTCCGAGACGTCGACGCCATGAATCTCATCGACGTGGAGGCTCATGGGAAGCATCAATCGACCGGGGCCGCATCCAATTTCGAGGGTGCGAATAAAGAGTTTGTCCGATGACTCCTGCTTCAGGCGGCTGAGTTCAAGGGTCAGTTCCTGAACGATCGCCTGACCGCTTTCATGGAACGCTTCCTCGGGTTGCTCCCGCTGATAAAAGGCAACATAAAAGCTTGCATCTTCACGGGCCCGCTGATCCCAGTCCCTGCGCATTGCGGCGCCCAATTCCTGAAAGTCTTGGGTTGGAGCCTTCATTCTGGAGTCAGTATACTGCCGACTGGAGCACCTATTCATTCGCCGCGGATTGGGCATCCGCAAACAAGCCAAGTAACCGCCTGTGCTTTGACGTCTGGGTTATCCTCAAACTAAATGGCCGACACTGAACGCCGCCGACCCGATCCTGATCGTCTTCTCAAGCAAGTGGAAGCCGAAGAGCGGAACACCTCCCAGGGTCACCTCAAAATCTTTCTTGGCTACGCCTCCGGCGTCGGAAAATCGCTGCGGATGCTGGACGAAGGACGCCGCCGCAAGCTGCGCGGGCAGGACGTGGTTATCGCCGCCACACAGGCCTGCGCTTCGCCTGAGGCGCAACAGATCATCGATAGCATGGAAGTGATTCCGCCGAGCTGCGTCAATGGGATTCCGGCCATCGACATGGACGCGCTGCTGCGCCGCCATCCCAGCGTCTGCCTGATCGACGGGCTCGCGTATCGAAATCCGCCCGGCAGTAAACATCCGCAGCGATGGCAGGATGTGGAAGAACTGCGCAAAGCCGGAATCTCCGTCATCACCTCCATCAACATTCAATACATCGCGGAGCGGCAACTGGAGATCGAGCGCATTCGCGGAAAAAGCGTCAGCGATTCGGTGCCGGAGTCTTTCATTCAAACGGCCGACGAGATCGAAGTAGTGGATGCCACGCCCGAATATTGCGCCACCCGTTCCATTGAAGGCGATGAACAGCGCCAGCTTTCGGAGCTGCGCGAGATCGCGCTGGTGCTGGCGGCTGACGTGGTGGATCATCAGCTAGAAGAGTATTTACAGCATCAAGGCAGCACGCAGGTTTACGGCGCGCAGGAGCGCATCCTGGTTTGCGTCACCCCGCGCTCCAGTGCCCGGGAAATGATTCACCGCGCGCGCCGCCAAGCCGACCGATTCCACGGCGATCTTTACGTGGTCTACGTAGAGCAGGACGGTTTGAACGAAGCGGATCAGCGCTTGATCCGTGAGAATCTCGACTACGCGCACGAGGCCAAGGCCCGCGTCGAGCTGCTGAGCGGGGACGATCCCACGGAAGCCATTCTCGACTTCGCCTCCAAGCACGGCGTGACGCAGATCTTCGTCGGCCACAGCAATCAGAATGGATGGGCCGGCCGCCTGCGCGCGAATCCGGTGGAACGCCTCATCATGGAAGCCGACGGAATCGACGTTCGCGTATTTCCGAACGAGACCGTGAATGCCTGATCGCGAAAAAGGGAAATTAAGAATTTTGTTGGGCTACGCCGCCGGTGTCGGCAAGACCTATCGGATGCTGGAGGAAGCGCAGCAGGCCAAGCGCGCGGGACGAGACGTGGTGGTGGGCTACTTCGAGCCGCACGGGCGCAAGGATACCATCGCGAAAACCGAAGGTCTGGAAATCGTGCCTCGCCGCAAAATCGATTATCGCGGCCGCGAATTCGAAGAGATGGACACGGACGCGATTCTACGCCGCAATCCCGAGCTTTGCGCGGTGGACGAATTTCCGCACACCAATATTCCGGGCTCGGCGCGGTCCAAGCGATGGGAAGATGTGATGGTGCTGATCGACGCCGGCATCGATGTGCTGACTACGATGAACATCCAGCACCTGGAAAGCCTCAACGACCAGATCCGCGAGATTACCGGCGTCGCGGTGCGCGAAACCATCCCCGATTGGGTGGTGAAGCAGGCGGAAGAAGTGGTGCTGATCGATCTGCCGCCACGCGCTCTGCTCAACCGTTTACAGCGCGGCGTCATTTACGGAACTGAAAAGGCTCAGCGCGCCTTGGATAATTTTTTTAAGGAGCCCGCGCTGGCCGCGTTGCGCGAGATGGCTTTGCGGCAGACCGCGCACGAAGTGGAGATCCGCCAGGGCGAGGAAAATGTCCGCTCGCATCATACGGAGCCGGAGGTGCGCGAACGGATTTTGATCCACGTGACGGAATCGCCGGCGTCGGTCGGGTTGATCCGAAGAGGCCGTCGCGTCGCGGACTATCTGAAAGCGGATTGTTTCGCGGTGGGAGTGATGCCGTCGCCTGATCCGATCGCGCTCGAGCAGCATCTGGAATTCGCGCGGAAGCTACATATTGAGACGCGAGTGCTTGAAGGGAGGAACGCCGCGGAGACGCTGGTCGATTTTGCGCGGCGCAATGCGGTCACGCAGATTTTCTTGTCGAAGCCTCCGAAACGGCAGTTTCCTTTCTTGGGTGCGCGGAATGTAGCGATGGATGTGGTGAGGTTGGCAAAGGATCGGCAGGTGACGGTGGTGGCGGAGCGGAATAAGGCCGTCGGCTGAAGCTGACGCTACAAGCTGAAGCTCGCGCCACAAAAAACTCACTGAAGTGCGGCGATCACCAGATCGGGATGCTCCATTGGGATGAAATGGGAGCACTGAGGTAAGCAAACGTCGCGTGCATTCGGCATACGCGATGCTAGATTTGGGTCGGTTGCCGAGGCTGACAGGTCGAACTTTTCCCGCGTCATTAGTTTGCCGGAACGCATTACGGTGGCGGGAGTTTGAATGGTTGATAGCTCGGCCGAAATATCTGCGTCCGGCCAGTTTGAACGCTCATAGATCGTCGCTTCGATCTTCGGCGGGCATGCCAGCACGAACTCGTCGCCATCCGGGAGCAGCCCGAATTCACAATAATCGTGCAAAATTTCGGGTTTCCAATTCGAAAATGGAGGCCTTGCGCGAAAGCGCTCGAACATCTCATCGGGGGATTTCCAGCGTGCGCGCCGCCGCGCAATAAAATCGACCTCTTTATGGTGGCCGTCGTACCGGTCGGGGATTTGAATTACCGGATCGACCAGTAAAAGCGACGAGAATGCGGAGGGTTCCATCGCCGCAGCAAGCGCCATTGCGTGCCCTCCCAACGAATGCCCCACGCCGACCGCTCCGCGCAATCCCAATTCTTTCGCGACCATCGCGGTGTCCTCGCCGAACCTGCGCCAATCGTAGGACGGAAGATCCTTGCCGCTGCGTCCGTGGCCTCGCAAATCGATGGCGAAACAGTGACGGTTCGGAGGGATGATCCGGTCCCACAGGCGGCCGTGAAAACCGGTGGCGTGGGCGAACAAGATCGGAGCCCCGTCCTCCTTGATAGCAGCCGGCCACTCCCATACGGCCAGATGGGCGATTCGAAGCAATTGCACGTACAATGAAATTTACAGCCTTCACATGTGGATTGTCCAGCTTGCCCTCCGGCGCCCATACACTTTTGTCGTCATGGCGCTGTGCATTGTTGTCCTGGGCGCGCTGGCGATGGTGCGGATGCCGGCGGATATTTTTCCGGACATCAATATTCCCGTCGTCAGCGTGATCTGGAGTTATGGAGGCCTGTCGCCGGAGGAGATGGCGGAGATCATCACCACCCGGTCAGAGCGCGGATTCACCACCGCGGTCAACGACATCGAGCACATGGAATCGACCTCGCTGACCGGCATCAGCGTGATCCGGATTTATTTTCATCCCAATGCGCGGATTGACGCCGCGGTTTCGCAGCTCGCGGCGCAATCGCAATCGACGCTGAAGTCGTTGCCCACTGGCACCACTCCTCCAAACGTGATCCGCTACAACGCGGCCACGGTGCCGATTCTCGATTTGGGTCTATCGAGCGATACGCTTACGGAACAGGAAGAATACGACCTGGGCTACAACTTCATCCGTACGCAGCTCGCGAACATCCAGGGCGCCAGCATCCCTCTGCCTTACGGCGGACGGCCCAAGCAGGTGATGATCGATATCAATCCGCAGGCGCTGTTTTCACACGGGTTGGGCGCCTCCGATGTGACGGACGCGCTGAATGCACAGAACCTGATTTTGCCCACCGGGTCCGCGAAAATCGGCACTCGCGAATATAGCGTGCAGTTGAATAACAGCCCGACCATCGTGGACGCGTTTAACCGGTTGCCGATCAGAACTGTGAACGGCACCACCATTTACATGCGCGATGTGGCGCAGGTTCGCGACGGTTACGCGGTGCAGACCAACATCGTGCGGCACGACGGACGGCGCGGCGCGCTGCTGACGATTCTTAAGAACGGCGCATCCTCCACGCTGGACGTCGTGAAGCAGATGAAGGCCACTCTGCCGCGCGTGCAATCGACCTTGCCTTCTGCGCTCAAGATCAGCCAGTTGTTCGATCAATCGGTGTTCGTGGCGGCGGCGATTTCGGGAGTGGTCAAGGAAGCGGCGGCGGCAGCGTTGCTCACCGGACTGATGATTTTATTGTTCCTGGGAAGCTGGCGCAGCACGCTGATTGTCTGCATTTCGATTCCCTTATCGATTCTCACGTCCCTGGCGGTGATGTCGTTACTGGGCGAGACGATCAACATCATGACGCTGGGCGGACTGGCGCTTGCGGTGGGCATCCTGGTGGACGACGCAACGGTCGAAATCGAAAATATCCATCGCAACCTGGGCATGCGGAAAGGCGTGGTCCGGTCGATTCTGGATGGCGCGCAACAAATCGCGGTGCCCGCCTTTGTATCGACGCTCTGCATCTGCATCGTGTTCGTGCCGGTGATTTTTCTGGAGGGCGTCGCGAAGTATCTGTTCACACCTCTGGCGCTGGCCGTGGTACTGGCGATGATGGCGTCCTATCTTCTGTCGCGTACTCTGATTCCGACCATGGTGCGCTACCTGATTCCCGCGGAGCTGCGCTTCTACCGGCACGGCGCGGATCATGAGGAGGAAATTCCGGACGCGGGCATCATCTGGAACATCCATCACCGCTTCAACAACCTGTTCGAGCGCATGCGGGACGGGTATTCGAGCATGCTCCACTCCACGCTCTCGCACCGGAAAATGGTGCTGGTGTTGTTTCTGGCGGTGGCGATCGGCTGCGTGGGCCTGTATCCGTTTATCGGCACCGATTTCTTCCCGCAGGTGGATGCGGGGCAGATCCGATTGCACGTGCGCTGCCCTGGAGGCACGCGCATCGAAGAGACCGAGCAGAAATTTTCGCAGGTGGAAGACTCCATCCGCAAAATCATCCCTCCCGGCGAAATCGGCGACATTCTGGATAATATCGGCCTGCCCTATAGCGGATTCAACCTGGCGTTCACCGACAGCGTGACGCTGGGTTCGTTCGACGGCGAGATATTGGTTTCGCTGAAGCAGGATAATCACGGCCCCACGTGGGATTACATCCGCGAACTGCGGCGCAAGCTGGGGCGCGAGTATCCCGACCTGACGTTTTTTTTCCAGCCCGCCGATATCGTCGGCCAGATTTTGAATTTCGGACTACCCGCGCCGATTGACGTGCAAATTGTGGGACCGCTGAAGAACGCCCCGAAGAATTACGATATCGCGCAGGAGATTTCGGCCCGTCTGACCAAGATTCCAGGCGCGGCCGACGTGCACGTTCACCAGGTGAACGATGTGCCTCTGATGCGCCTGAATGTGGATCGCACGCGCGCCAGCCAGCTTGGTTTGCAGCAGAAGGATGTGGCGAACGATACGCTGATGTCGCTCAGCTCCAGCGGGCAGGTGTCGCCGAACTGGTGGGTGAATCCCGCGAACAACGTGGATTACCTGGTGGCCGTGCAGACGCCGGCGTATAAAGTGGACTCGCAGGAAGCGTTGATGAATATGCCGGTGCACACTGCCGGAGGGTCGACGCAAGTGCTCAGCAATCTGGCCCAGATGGAGCGCGGACATACCGCATCCGTGGTGAACCATTACAACGTGCAACCGGTTTACGATGTGTACGCCAACGTGCAGGATCGCGATCTGGGCAGCTTTTCAAGAGACGTTGCCAAGGTGGTGAATGCTTCTAAGTCGAAGCTTCCCGCCGGCAGTTTCATCGAAACACGCGGGCAAGTAGCGACGATGCAGGCCTCCTTCGAAGGCATGGCGTACGGGTTGGTGTTCGCGATTTTACTGGTCTACTTCCTGATGGTGGTGAATTTCCAATCGTGGACGGACCCGTTCATCATCCTGATGGCGCTGCCGGGCGCGCTTGCCGGAATCCTGCTGATGCTGTTCTTCACGAGGACCACCATCAGTGTTCCGGCCCTGATGGGCGCTATTATGAGCATTGGGGTCGGGACGGCGAACAGCATTCTGCTGGTCACCTTCGCCAACGATTTGCGGCGGGACGGCATGGACGCGATGACCGCCGCGTATGAGGCTGGGCGCACACGTTTGCGTCCCGTAGTGATGACCGCGGTGGCGATGTTGGCCGGGATGGTGCCGATGGCGATGGGACTGGGCGAGGGCGGCGAGCAGAATGCGCCCCTGGGCCGAGCCGTGATCGGCGGATTGATGATGGCGACGGTGGCGACTTTGTTCGTCGTTCCGGTGGTTTATAGCATGATGCGGAAAACTCCGCCGAAGCGATTCGAGCATATTGAAGAAGTTGCGGATTAATGGAAACGGAACATCAGGTCGAACAGGAAATCAGGCGGGCGGCGACGCCGCTGGGTCATAAGAAGTCGCACGGAAAATTTATTGCGCTGCTAGTGGTGCTGGGGATCTTGTTGGCGGCCGGGGTCACGACCGGCGTTCTAAAACGGCAGACGCACGATCGCGCGCTGGCATCCAGCGCCGACGATGACGCGGGCCGCGCGCCGGTGGTGAACGTCGGCCACGTGCGCCAAGCCGGCGCGAAATCGACCATCGAGCTGCCTGGCGATCTGGTAGCGCGCGTCGAAACGCCGATGTACGCGCGCATCGACGGCTATTTGAAGACACGCCCGGTGGAGATTGGCGATCGCGTGAAGAAGGGCGATCTTCTGGTCGAGATCGACACGCCGGATCTGGATGCGCAGATCGCGCAATCGCAGGCCACCCTGGCGCAATCGAAGGCGACTCTGCAACAGCTCAACGCCGCGCTCGCCGTGGCGAAAAGCAACGCCAAGCTGGCGGACCTGACCGCGGAACGCTATAAACTATTGCTCGCGAAAGACGCGATCGCGAAGCAGGATTACGACGATCGCGCCGCGCAGGCCGAGGTCGCCGAGGCGAACGTCAAGCAAGCGGAAGAAAACATCAACGCTGCGCAGAGCATGATTTCGGCGAACGCGGCGAACGTGCAGCGGATGAAGGAGCTGAAGATTTACACCCGCCTCCTCGCGCCGTTCGACGGCGTGGTGACTTATCGCAGCGAACGGTCCGACCCGGGAACGCTGATCAGCGCGGGCAACACTACGCAATCCCGCGAATTGATCAAGGTTTCGCAAATCGACACTCTGCGGATCTTCGTCAACGTCCCGCAATCGTATTCCACGCTGATTCATGACGGCCAAACGGCGGAACTGACTGTCGACGAGTTTCCCGGCCGGACCTTCCCGGCAAAGGTCCGCGGCACGACCAATGCGGTCGACCCAGCCACGCGCTCCCTGCTCGCCGTGTTGCTGGTGAATAATTCCAAGGGCGAATTGCTCCCGGGCATGTACGCGAAGGTCCGCTTCGCGCTGCCGCATATGGTGAGCGTAATGATGCTGCCCGCGGACGCGCTGGTGCTGAAAACGGATGGTCCGCAGGCCGCAGTGGTGGGCGCCGATCACAAGATCCACTTTCACAAACTGATAGTGGGCCGCGATATGGGAGCGGAGCTGGAAGTCAACGCAGGCCTCGAAGAAGGGGATGCGGTGGTGCTGAATCCGACCGATGCGATTCGCGAGGGCGTGACGGTGGAAGTGAAGGAGCGGGCGGGGAAATAACCCGAGGGCAGGTCGGAAACCTGCCCCACAAACACAGACTAAAGGCTGTGCCGCTTTAATCAATTCATCCACAGGACCGGTTGGCGGATGAAGAAATTGCGGATTACCTCATCGACCTTGGAATCCGCGGGCAGCGTTTTCCAAAGATCGATATACGCCGCATCGCGATACGCGAGCCCGGCGAATAGCAGGCTCGATTGGCGCATCGGCCATTCGTCGTAATACATCACGTCCGGTTTCAGAGGCCACTTGCTTTTGTCGCGAATGAACGGAGCCATGTACGCGACAGCTTTCCGCAATCCGCGGCCATCGGCGAGTTCGAAACTCCACAGGTCGAGAATCTGCGCGATGGTTGAGAAGGCTTCGAGATTGAACAGCGAATATCCGTACGGCTTGGTTCGCCTTAGCTCCTGCGGAAAGCTCCCGTCGGCTGCTTCCTGATTCGGCAGAAGGACCGTCTTGAAGCGTTCGTTCGCATACGCGAGTGTTTTTTCGTCGCCGGTCAAATGCGCGAACGCGGCCACCTGCATCACCCAGCAGGTGCCGTGATTATTGGTCGCATCACGCTCCGCGATGCCGTAGGGATGGGTCATCATCCAGGCGGTGTAATCGGCGAACCATTTCTTGATGGCGTCGAGATCGCGCTTCGCGAGCACCGGTGAGAGCACCTCAATCGCACGAGCGACCTCCACCAGATGGATGGTGTCGATGATGCCCGTGCCTCGGCCTGTGAAGCGGCCGTGGATCGCCTGCGCATATTCCAGATTCGGATTCATGCGCGTCGCGGCGTCGACGAACCAGGCTCGAAGGTGCACCGCGGCGCGGTCGGCGTAGCGTTTTTCGCGGGTGATCTTCCACGCCGCGGCCAATGCGGGAACTTCGACGCTCAAACGCATCAGAGCTTTTCGATGCTCGACGGAGTTATCCGGGTTGGTCATGCCGTCGCGCTGGATGTACGGACCGTCCGGATTCTTCGGATCGGGCCACCAGTAGTCGCCTTCGGAGAAGAAGTCGTGCAGGCCGCCCGCGCTGCGCGGCGAATGCGATGCAGTCACGGTTACCGGCTTGTCGTTCAGGTACGAATCCGCGGCCTTGATCACGCGGCCGCGATCGAATTGGGCGACGTCGAATTGCTGCGCGCAGAGCGTCAGCGACGCCGCGAAGAGCACCGCACATCTCATAACCGTTGAGAAGACTCGCGGACCACCAGCCGCGACGGGATGAAGATCTTTTTCATTTCACCGGGCTTTTTCGCTTCCATGCATTCGCACAATAATTCCGCCGCGCTTTCGCCGATGGCCGCGCTGCTCTGGTCGATGGTCGAGAGCGGGACACGCAGCAGATCGGAATAATGCACGTTGCCCGCGCCGATGATCGCGATATCTTCGGGCACGCGCAACCCCGCTTCGAGCACCGCTTTCACCGCGCCCGCCGCCACCGGATCGTTATAGCAAAACACTCCGTCGGGTAGCGGATCGATCTTCAGCAGCTCACGCATGGCCTCATAACCGGTATTGTCGCCATACTGGCCGCTCACGATGTGGCTCGGACGGATGGCCATCCCGCGCTTGGTCAACGCGCGCTTGTAGCCTTTTAACCTCGCGGTGCCGGTGCCGTTTTGCGGCCCCCGGATGTGCGCGACTCGCTTGCAGCCCTGATCGATCAGATGCGTGGTCGCCATCACGCCCAGATCCTCGTCCTTGGTGCCGACGAAGTTCGCTTCCACTCCGTTGATCACGCGATCGATCAACACGTACGGCACTTCGCGGCGTTTCAAAGTTTCGAAAAGGTCCAGTTGCCCGCTGCGCTGCGCGGAGGCGATGATCAGCCCGTCGACCTTGCGGGTGAGCAGAATTTCCACGTGGCGGCGCTCCGTTTCGCCGTCCTCTTCGGTGTTTAAAATTACCGCGTGATAGCCCAGCGGAGTGAGCTTGCGCGCGACTCCTTTCGCAACTTCGGCGAAGAAGGAGTGCATCAGGTCCGGCAGAACGAGGCCGACAAGATAGGTCCGCCGCGTCACCATGCTGCGCGCGATCCAATCCGGCTGGTAGTTGAGCTCGCGCATGCGCTTCAGCACGCGGTCGCGGGTTTGCTGGCTGATATCGCTGTGATTTCGGAGCGCTTTCGACACCGTCATCAAGGAGACGCCAAGGTCGAGCGCGATATCCTTCATTCGTACCGGCACCCATACTTTATCGCTCAAGTATGGGGATTGTGTCAAGTATTATAATCGAAGCATCGTGACCAAAATTATCGCCGTCGCACTTGTTGGCGCAGCTTCCTTCGCCGCCGCCGCGGATGTTTTATGGTACCGCCAAGAGGCGGCGAATTGGAATGAGGCGCTGCCAATCGGCAACGGGCGCCTGGGCGGAATGGTGTTTGGCGGCCTTGCCGATCACATCCAACTCAACGAGGATACAGTCTGGGCGGGCGAGACGCGCGATCGCAACAATCCGGAAGCAGCGAAGAGTCTTCCGGAGGTCCGCCGGTTGCTCTTCGCGGGGATGCCTCACGAAGCGGAGGTGCTGGCCGACAAGACGATGATTTCAATCCCGAGAAGGCTGCCTCCTTATCAGACCATGGGCGACTTGCGAATCGGTTTCGCGTCCCAAGGAGAAATTAGCGGCTACCGCCGTGAGCTCGACCTCGACACGGGTGTTGTGCGCGTGACTTACCACGCGAGGAACCGAGATTCCGTGACCGGCGCGTGGGAGGACGCAAACTATACACGTGAATATTTTTCATCCGCGCCGGATCAAGTGATTGTCGTTCGCCTCACCTGCGACAAACCTCATCACATCAATATTGGGACCGGGCTTAGTCGTCAGCCCGATACATCCCATGTTGGCGCTTTGGTCGACTCGAAGACGCGCTTCGTCGGTGGCGATCGAGTCGCCCTCGACGGCGAAGCTATCGCGCGCGATTCTCGCCATGATCAGGAGCGGCCCGTCGGAGTCAAATTTCAAACCGTACTGCTCGTCACGCAGGAAGGCGGCGAGATCAGCCAGGAAAAGAAATGGACTGAACTCACTGTCCTGGATGCCAATTCCGTTACCCTTTTTCTCGCCACATCCACCAGCTTTAAGCCGCGCGACATCGAACACGACCTGCTCGCCGCAAAGCGCCCCTACGCCGAACTGAAAGCGCGCCACATCGCCGACTATCAGCGATTATTTGAGCGCGTGAAGCTCTCGCTCGGCACCGCTGCCGCGCCGGATCTGCCCACCGACGAACGAATAAAGCGCGTCGCCGCCGGCTCTGAGGACCTCCGCCTCGTCGAGCAATATTTTCAATTCGGCCGCTACCTGCTGATCTCATGCAGCCGTCCGGGCGCGATGGCCGCGACTCTCCAAGGCCTGTGGAACGACAAGCTCGACCCGTCATGGGATAGCAAGTACACCATCAACATCAACACCGAGATGAATTACTGGCCGGCCGAAGTCACCAACCTTTCTGAGCTTCACGAGCCACTCTTCGACCTGATCGATCTTGCGCGTCCCGATGGACGACGCGTCGCGAAAGCGATCTACGGCGCCCGCGGTTTCGTGTTGCACCACAACACCGATATTTGGGGCGACGCGGTGCCCATCGACGGCGTCGGCTCCGGCATCTGGCCCATGGGTGGCGCTTGGCTGAGCCTCCACGAATGGGATCACTACGACTTCACGCGCGATAAGAACTTCCTCGCGTCGCGCGGCTATCCAGTCATGAAGGAAGCCGCGGAGTTTCTCCTCGATTACCTGGTCGACGACGGCAAAGGCCATCTGGTAACCGGACCGTCCATCTCGCCCGAAAATACCTATGTGCTTCCGAACGGCGTCGCCGCGAAACTCTGCATGGGTCCTTATATGGATACCGAAATCGCGCGCCAACTATTCACGCGCGTGATCGACGCGAGCACCATCCTCTCGATCGATGCCGACTTCCGCGCCAAAGTGAAAACCGCGATGGATCGCCTGCCGCCGTTCCAGATCGGCAAGTACGGACAACTCCAGGAATGGATGCAGGATTACGACGAGAAGGAGCCGGGCCATCGCCACGTTTCGCAATTGTTCGCGCTGCACCCCGGGAATCAGATCACTCCGCGCGGCACTCCGGAGCTGGCGAAGGCTGCGCGCGCCACTTTAGAACGCCGGCTCGCGAACGGCGGAGGGCACACGGGCTGGAGCCGCGCATGGATTATCAATTTCTGGGCTCGCCTCGAAGACGGCGATAAGGCCGGTGAGAACGTGATGGCTCTGCTCGGAAAATCGACACTTCCGAATATGCTCGACACGCATCCGCCGTTTCAAATCGACGGAAATTTTGGAGGCACCGCGGGCATCGCGGAAATGCTGCTCCAAAGCCACGCCGGCGAAATCAGCATCCTGCCTGCGCTGCCGAAGTCCTGGTCCACCGGTTCCGTGAAAGGACTCCACGCGCGCGGCGCCATCGAGGTCGATATCGATTGGAAGGACGGAAAAGCATCGCGCGTCGCGCTCCGTTCACCGCTTGCGGGCGGGCATAAAGTCCGCTTCGCCGACGGCCGCGTCGAAAACGTAAAGCTCGCGGCGGGCAAAGAAACCGTACTGAGATAATGAAGGCCATGTCAGGTCTTCAAACGCAGAGCATCCACGCCGGCCGCAAGGTCGATCCCTCCACCGGCGCCGTCACGCCGCCACTCCACACATCGACGACGTTCGAGCGCGACGTCGATGGAGAATTCTCCCGCAAATACGCGTACATCCGCGCTTCGACTCCGAATCGCGACTCCCTCGAAGCCTGCATCACCGCGCTCGAAGGCGGCGATGAAACCATTTCGTTCAGCTCCGGAATGGCCGCCTCGCTCGCCGTTTTCCAATCGCTCGCGCCCAAGGATCACGTCCTGCTCCATCGCGACGTCTATTACGGCGTCCGCGAGCTCATGCAAGGATTTTTCGCAAAATGGGGGCTGACGCATACCCTGGTCGACATGCGCGACATAGAGGAAGTGAAGAAGGCCATCCGCCCGGAGACGAAACTGTTCTGGGTGGAAACTCCGACCAACCCGCTGATCGAAGTCGTCGACATTCGCACCGTCGCCGAAGCTGCGCGATCCGCTGGAGCCCTTCTCGTCTGCGAAAATACCTTCGCGACTCCTGTTTTGCAGCGTCCTTTCGAACTCGGCTCGGACATGGTTGTTCATTCGCTGACCAAATATCTCGGCGGCCACAGCGACGCGATGGGCGGCTCCGTGACCGTGAAAAATAAGCCGGACCTGATCGCCCAGATCCGCGATTTTCAGCACACCGGTGGGGCAGTCCTCTCGCCCTTCGATTGCTGGCTGGTCCTCCGCGGAGTACAAACCCTGGTCCCTCGCGTGCGCCTCCACTGCGAAAACGCGCGCCGCGTCGCCGAGTTTCTTTCCACGCATAAGAACGTCACGAAAGTCCGCTATCCCGGCCTTCCGAACGATCCCGGCCATCCCATCGCGAAAGCCCAGATGAAGGATTTTGGAGGTATGCTCGCCTTCGAAGTTCGCGGCGGACGCGCCGAAGCCTTCGCGGTCACCGGAGCGCTAAAAATAATCCTGCGCGCCACCAGCCTCGGCGGAACGCACTCGCTCATCGAACACCGCGCGTCGATAGAAGGTCCCACCACCCGGGCCCCCGAATCTCTTCTCCGCTTGTCCGTCGGCCTGGAAGACGCGGACGATCTGATTCAGGATCTGGACCAGGCCCTTTCCGTCTTATAGGAAACAAACATCCCCCTCGCGGCTCCAACTACTGGAGGTATCTCATGAGCGAAACGAAGAAGTGCGCGCACCCGGCCTGCCACTGCCAAGCCCGGCCCAACAGCGATTATTGCAGCACTTATTGCGAGGGGGAAGCAGATACCGCAGACATTATTTGCGGATGCGGCCATCCCAGTTGCACGGCGGCCGCCTCGGCCCGCCTTTAGAAAAGTGAGGCAGGCGAGTTGCCTGCCTCCATTTAGTTCGATGCAGTCGCCTTCTGATTCTTCACCTGAATCTCATTCACTACCTGCTGCACATTGGGAACCGCTGTGATCAATTGCTGCGCCTGATCCCGAACCTGCTGCGAATCCACATCGCCGGTCAGCGTCACGACGCCGTTTTTAGCGGAATATTTTACATTGTCATGCAGGTGGTTTTGAATGAGTGTCGCATCCACCAACTTTTCGATGGACTTATCCACATCGGAGTTGATTGACTTTGCAGCACTAACCTCGCCCGGAGGCAGCACGCTGATCTCATCGGCCACGACTTGTCCCGCCGCCTGGGACTTCGCCAGTTGCTCCGCCTGGGCCTTGTCGGCATCGGCCGCCACATGCCCGGTCAGCGTTACCACTCCTTTTTCCCGGTCCTGCGAAACCGAAACGTCCTTGTAGCCTGCCTGTCTCAGCGAATTTCGAATGCCCTGAGCCACGTCCGGAGATTTTGGCGTCGACGAACATCCCGCCATGGTCCCGGCAATCACGATCGTCAAAATGCCCAATGCCGCGTTGAATTTCATAAGTTAGCCTCCTCTGCTTTAGAGCAGTCGAAGTGCCAACTTCAATTCACTGAAACCTGCGGCACCACCGGACCCGCCGTGGGACTCGACACCCCGCCCACCGTGATCATCACCGGCAGCGCATCCCCGCTGATGTGGAACCCCGGCACTTGCAGGTTCAATTGATAAATCCCGATCATCCCCGGCGCGAGCCCCGCGAAGTTCACGATAATCGCTGCCTGCACCCAGCTGGGATCGCCGAAGTAAACCGCGGTGGTCGGCGACACCGCTAGCGGACTTGTAGGCGACGGCGTCCCCGCCGAAACCGCGCCCCCCGTGGTTCCGCCCAACCCCACCGCGTACATCATCAGCGGTTCATCGCGATTCGCCGGATTATTCTTCGTCACGTACGATCCGTCGGCGTGGAACAACAGAATCTGATTCGTGGTGGGATTCACCAGCACCGCTGGAGCATATTTCGAGACCGCGACCTGCTGCGATGCCGACGCCGCCTGGTTCGCGATCGATCGCACCACCAGAGGAAATGTTCCCGCCGCCGTCCCCGGAGGAACCTGCGCATTGATCTGCGTCGCACTGGTCATGAACAGCGGCAGCGCGATATTGTTCAACGTGACGCAAGTGCCGCCCAAAATCACCGGCAAGGGAGTCGACGTCGCCACCGCGCTCGCTGCAAGATTCTGCCCGAAAATCGAAATCAGTCCGTTCGGAGCAATCGCCGTTTGATAACTGCCCAGGTTCACCGTCCCCTTCTGATTCGGAACAGGACGCGCGTTCGCCGGAACCGCGCTCAAATTAATAATGCTCAGCCCGCTGGTCGTGATCGCATACGCAACCGTCCCCGTCGAGTCGATCGCCATCGTCCGCCCCGCGATCGTCGCCCGCCCCGTCGCCGTCGCTTGCGTGATCGGCCCTTCGAGCCCAGGAATCTGTAGCGTCAAATTGCCCGTCGTCGAGTTCACCACCTGCACGCTCGGCTGCGTGGTTGGCAGGACGTTCGCGGAGCTCGCCGGCGTGGAATAAATCGCGTAACTCGAAGCCCCAATCGGCGTGACCGCGGAAATCAATCCAGGACTCGTCGCCACCGGCACCAGAGCCTGATTCAGCAGCGTGCCATCGACTACGAAATACTGGCCGTTCGGTCCAGCGGCAATCGGCCCGTCGTACCCGGTCGGCTGCGCAATAAAAATCTGGCGACCCGCGACGAAATCGTCCACATCGGCGTCATACAAATACACGAAGCCCGTGTTCGATGCGAGCAAAATATATCGTCCCTCGGACGATGTCGCCATCACGGCTGGCATCGCGATGGTATTCGGAGCTCCCGTCCCCGCATTCGATCCGATAATCGTGCTCACGCCACGCGGCAGCGTCGTGCTGCCGATAACCTTCCATAATTGCCCGTTCGTCATCAGAATCTGAAGCCCGCTGACCCCCGCCGCGATCACGCCGGGCAGAATCGGAGCCAGATTCGACGCAAATTGAATCGGAGGATAAAGCACCAGGCCGGTCGAAGCCATCTTCACCGGATCTACCATGCTGATGCTCTCGCCGCCCGAATTCGCCACATAGAGCAGTGACCCATCGGGCGTCAGCGCCAGCGATACCGGAAGCTGGCCGACCTTGATCGGCGCCAGAAACTGCGCTGTGCCGATGTCGTAAACCTCCACCCGATTGAGCCCCATATTCGCGATGTAAATCCGCTGCCGCGTGGAATCGTACACCAGGTCGGTCAACTGCGGACTCGAAGAAATGCCAGTGGCAATGGGAAGAATCGTGCCGCGCTCATCGGAGTCGCGAAAGTTCTGATAAACGCGCACCCGATCCGGAATATTGATCGCGTCCGTCGATTGCAGCAAAAAATCGTGCGGCGGATTCATCGTCCCGTAGCCTCTGGTAAGAGAGGAATTGAAGCCGAACGAAATCCCGGACTGCGAGGTTCGAAACGTAGGCTCAGTGGAAGCGCTCCCCTGCGTGACGCCCGCATACGCGAGCAGCGAAACCGAAACGGTAGCCTTCGCCTTCCCCGGATTGTTGATCGTAAGCTGGGCGCTCGCGGTAGTGCTCACGCCGCATTGATCGTTGGTAAGCAGCAAAACGTCGGTTGCAGGCTCGGCCAGTGCGCTCTGCGAAATGGTGGAGAGCGGCAGCGTCACGAACCCCGAATCGGAAAGCGCATACGCGTTCGATCCGTCCGCGCTCACCACCATTTTGCCCGCGAAAAATTCCGGCATCTGGATTCCCATCGAAATCAGCAGATTATCCGGATCGGCCATAATGAACTGCCCGACGTTCCCCGTCGCGTTCACCGGATTCACGTTATAGACCGTGTACAGCGTCGTTCCCGCAGGCGCAAACACCGCTCCGCCCTGGTTGGCTTGCGTCGTGAAACCCGAGGCCGCCGTGGTTGGCGTTATGGGAAACGTCGAATTTGCCGCATTCAGCGCGCCTAGAAGCTGCATCGTCGATGCATCGAAAAGATTCGCGCCGCATAAAATTCGCGTGCCGTCGTCGGAAATCGCGAGCGCACTCAGGAAGCCGGAGGTCCAGGTCCGCGCGCGCAGCACTGTCGCCGACGAGGCTTGATACACAAACACCACGCCCACTCCGCTGCTCGCGTTGGTCACGTGCAAACCCGCAATCAGAGATCCGTCACGCGTCGCGCGCAACTGGCTGTGCGCCGCCAGAAACGGCCGGCTCGAAGGCGCGGGAAACGTCGGAGCCAACGGAGCCACCGGCGCCACGCTCAACGACGTCAGCGGGGCCGGAGAATTCGGGGTCGGATCGTAGAGCAATAAAACGTTCGTCGCTCCGCTGCCTGTCGTCGATATCAACACGCGCTCATCGCTCGCAACCGCGATGCCTTCGGGCTGCGAAGGCAGGCTGATCCTGTTGGTCACAGCCAGCGCGTTCAGATCGATCACGTCCACCACGGAACTCGCAAAGCAGGTGACGTAAAGATATTGCCCGCTGCGCGAGATCGCCGCCGCGATCGGCTCCGTGTCGGTCTGTATAGCGGAAAGAAACTTGTTCTGCGCCAGCGAATAAACCTGCACCTGATTGGTCGCGCTGGAGGTTAGATACAACCGGTTGTGCGTTTCATCGAGCACGATATCGCTGCCGCCGCCGAGCAGGGGCACAATCTTGCCAAACGTCGCCCCGCGCAAACCAGCAACCGCAAACAAACAAATTCCCAGGTAAGTCCCAACGCGTGAAAACCGGGACTGACTACTCTGTCCCAAGGCGCCACCGTCCTCGCAAAGGCACCCTGCACTCACTCGCCGCGTGGACAGAGCGGTCTGTCCCGGTTTTCGCCCAATCCACAGTCTCGATGTTCGTGCGTTGCGCGTGAAGTGACAATTAGCCCTCCATGTTACAACGCGCTCCAAGCAGTTCGGTTGACCGCATCACGCTAAAATCGAATTTCGTGACCAAGCCTTCCCTCTCCGCGCTAACCCTTGTCTATTTGAAAATCGGCAACACCACCTTTGGCGGAGGCGATCCCACCATGGCCATGCTGCAACGCGAGTTGATTGGCCGCCAATGGATCACCCGCGAAGACTTCGCGCTTGCCTACTCGCTGGCTCGCATCACGCCCGGCACCAACGTTCTCGCCTTCTGCGCCGCCACCGGCGCGCGAGTACTCGGCTTGGCGGGAGCCTTCGCCGCAGTCTTAGCCGTAACGTTGCCCTCCGCAGTCCTCGCCGTGCTGCTGACCCGCGGCTTCGAAACCTGGCGCGACCATCCCTGGGCGATGGCCGCCATTGGAGGCACCGTCGCCGCAGTATCGGGCATGATGTGGGCCAGCGTATGGAGCCTGGTCAAGCCCTATCTCGGAGTGCGCGCCCTCCTGTTCACCGGCGGAGCGTTCCTCGCAGCCTGGAAATTTCATGTGACGCCCGTTCCGGTCATTCTCGTAGCAGCACTCGCCGGTTACTTTTGGACGGACCACAAATGAACGTGTTCCTGCTTTACGCGTTGTTGCTGAAAGCAACGCTGACATCCTTCAGCGGCCTGGCCTCGCTGCCGATGGTGCGCAACGATCTGGTAGTCGAGCGAAAAGTGCTGACAGACCGGGACCTGAACACCGCTGTAGTCGCCGGAAGAACCAGCCCAGGCCCAAACGGTCTTTATTTGGTGAGCGTCGGATATTACGCCGATGGATTGCCTGGCGCAACCGCGGCCTTGCTCGCCTTAATAACGCCGGCTTTCCTGATCGTCCCCATGATGCGCTGGCTAGGGCGCCGCGCCGAATCGCCCAGAGTGAAAAGCGCCATTCGTGCCGTAGTCCTGGCCAGTGCCGGACTTCTTCTCTCCGCGTCCCTGCCGCTAGCCCGCGACGCCATCACCGGCTGGCTGACTCTAGCAATCGTATTAGCAAGCTTCGCCCTCTTAGTGCTAACCAAAATCGACACAGTCTGGGTAGTCCTAGGCGGCGCACTAATCGGCCTGGTAGCAAAAGCCGCGAACTAATCAGTTCAAGTGGGGCAGGTTCCCGACCTCCCTCCGTGAATTTTAAGGTCAAACAAGCCAGAGACGAGGCTCTTAACGACGCATTTATGGTCGTTTAAGGATCTCTAACACCGCACTCCAAACATCCTTCTCCACCATCTCCTCGCTCCTGGACCCATCGACCAGACGGACCCGGTTCGGCTCCTCCGCCGCCAAGTGCAGGTACGCGTCCCGGACCTTCCGGTGAAATTCCACTGCCTGCTCATCGATCCGCGTCTCCACATCCTGTGACTTCCGGTTTCGCCCATGAGCCCTCTCCAAACCGAGCTCGGTTGCGATATCTATAAGAATCGTAAGGTCCGGAACCAACCCCCGGCACGCGATCCGGTCGACTTCGTAAACCACCTCCGCTCCCAGCCCCCGAGCAGCGCCTTGGTAAACCAGGCTGGAATCGGTAAACCGATCAGACAAAACGATTTCTCCGCGCGAAAGGGCGGGCAAAATCCACTCGTCCACGTTCTGCGCCCGCGCCGCAAACATCAGCAAAAGTTCCGTGGTGGGCCGCATTTCCAGGTTTTTGGAGTCCAACAAAACCCTCCGGATCTGCGTCCCGATCAGAGTGCCTCCGGGTTCCACCGTTTCGAGAACCGTATTACCTTCAGTGCGCAACCGGGCTGCCAGACGCCGCAACTGGGTCGATTTTCCGCTGCCCTCGCCGCCCTCGAAAGTGATGAAAAGGCCGCGCTTAGTCGTAGACAAAGTGCAGAACCTTTTTCAAATCGTCCCAGGCTTCGCGCTTCGCATTGGCATTGTAAGGGCGCAGCAGATAGGAAGGATGATAGGTCACCATCACCGGGATGTCCCGCCATTTGTGCCAGTTACCGCGCAACCGGGTGACGCCGTCCTTGGTCGCCAGCAGAGCCTTCGCCGCGGTCGACCCTAATGCGCAGATGGCTTTGGGCTTAATCGCCATTAATTGACGAAAAAGAAACTCCCCGCAAATTTCCATTTCTTCAGGCAAAGGTGTTCGATTTTCCGGAGGCCGGCATTTGACCACGTTGCAGATGTAAACATCCTCTCGGCGAATCGGGATGCCTTCTTTTGAAGCTGTGTTATCAATCATCTGCGTAAGCAATTGGCCCGCGCGGCCCACGAACGGCAGGCCCTGCGCGTCCTCATCCGCTCCCGGCCCTTCGCCGACGAAAACCAGCCGGGACTGCTCATTGCCAGAACCGAAAACGATCTTATTGCGTTGAGCGCAAAGGCTGCAACGCCGGCAATCGTCGCCGATATCGGCCTTGATCTTCGCGAGCGTGTCGTCGAGCGGAGCTAACGGCGGTAGTTCGACTTTAGTTTTCATGGTGGGTGGAGGTTCGCGGCGATAAACCTCTTTAACGCCGAGATCGCGATAGAAGTTGAGGTATTCGCGCAGTTGCTCCGGGATCATTTCGCGTGGAGGGCTAAGCGTAACTTCATTGTTTCATCGAGGATGCGAGCGGCGATGGCGCGCTTGGGCGCGCGGCGAACGGCGATTGGATCGGCGTCGCGGGTGACCAGCACCACTTCATTTTCATCCGAATCGAAGCCGATTCCGTTTTGAGAGACCAGATTCGCAACCACCATGTCGCAATTCTTCGATTCCAGTTTGCGGCGGGCCTCGCCGATCAGGTTTTCAGTTTCCGCCGCGAAGCCGATCAGGAGCCGATCTCCCTTTTTTTGTCCAAGTTCCGCGAGAATGTCCACCGTCGGATCGAGCTCGATCGACATGCGCGCCGCAGTCTTTTTGACTTTGTACTGCGGTGCGTCCGAGCGATGGTAATCGGCGACGGCGGCGGCTTTAATAATGATCGTAGATTCTTCAAGATGGGACATAACGGCGTTGAACATTTGGGCCGCTGTTTGGACATGAATTGCACCCGGAAAATCGGGCAAGCCGACAGGTCCGGAAATGAGAATCACCTTGGCGCCGCGTGATCTTGCTTCTTCAGCGAGCGCGTAGCCCATTTTGCCGCTGGAGCGATTGCTCAGGTAGCGAACCGCGTCGAGAGGCTCCTGCGTCGGGCCGGCCGTGATCAGGACCGTTTCACCTTCCAGGTCATGTTTTGAGGTAGTTAGCGCTGCGACGGCAGTGGCGATCTCATCCGGTTCGGCGAGCCTGCCGGGGCCAACCATACCGCAAGCTAACGCACCGTCGTCCGGATCGACAATAAGATGGCCGCGCTCCCGCAAGGTCCGAAGATTGGCCTGCGTCGCGGGGTGATTCCACATGTTGGTATTCATCGCCGGCGCGAGCACGACACGGCCTGTGAACGCGAGGTAAGTCGTTGAAAGAAAATCGTCAGCGAGGCCGTGGGCAAATTTCGCGAGCAGGTCCGCCGTGGCGGGGGCGACGACGAGAATGTCGTTTTCCTGCGCGACTTGGATGTGTTCGATCGCGCTCGAAAGGGTATCGGCGGTGAAAAGACCAGTGATGACTTTGCGGCCGGTAAGTGCGCTAAACGTCAGAGGACGAATGAATTCCTCCGCCGCCTGGGTCATAATGACGTTGACGGTAAAGCCCCGCGTCATCAGGGCGCGTGCCAATTCTGCCGCTTTATATGCGGCAATGCCTCCACCGACGCCCAGCGCGATGTTCACAAACTCATTTTAGCTCTTCAGCAGCGGCCAGGTCTGCTGCCTGCTGGGCGGCGATGAGAGTGAGGTCTTCGTATTGCACCAAACCACGGCGCACTTCTTCCATGGCTACTACAGTAGGCTTTTTCGACGTGGTGGGCAGGTAGCTGCGCGCGCCGCCTTGCAACTGGCGGGCGCGTTTCGCCGCTACGATGATGAAGCGGTAGGCGCTGGCTTCGGGATCGTCCGGGATAATACTTTGGGCGGTATGTCGAATCGTATTCTCAGGCATTGCGAAACGTCTCCAAAATCGGACGGATTTCTCTTTCCATCCGGTCGCGCCGGCTGCGGGTGGCTTTGACGATCGATTTCAGTGTTTCCACCGACGCCTCCACCTCGCGATTTACCAGCACATAATCGTACTGCGAATAATTACGGATCTCTTCGGCGGCATCATGCAAGCGCCGCGCTATTACGGGCTCGGAATCCTGCGAACGCGCCCGCAAACGCTCTTCGAGGACTTGCCGGCTGGGCGGAAGAATGAAAATCGACACCGCGGCCGGAATCTTCTCTTTTAATTGTCGCGCACCCTGGACGTCAATGTCGAGGATCAAATCGACGCCTTCCTGGGCGGCTCGCTCAAGTTCCCCGATGTGGGTGCCGTAATAATTGTCAAAAACGCAGGCGTATTCCAGGAATTCGCCCTTGGCGATGCGGATTTCGAAATCGCTCGGGGAGATGAAAAAATAGTCTTTGGCGTTCTGTTCCTGGCCGCGGGGCGGGCGGGTGGTGTAGGAGATGGAGAAGCGGAGATTCGGGATCTCCTGGACCAGGCGATGCGTCAGTGTGGATTTTCCGGAGCCGGAGGGGGCGGAGATGATGAAGACGGTGGTCATTGCGGCGACGGCGTCCCCTTGAGCGCCGCGAGCCCGTTCTGCGGCAGGTAGGGGACAGACAGCCTTTTTCGCCGTGTAGTCTCTCGCTGACTCGTATGTTGATGGGCGAAAAAGGTAGTCAGTCCCTGACGCTTGTTCATTCTCGTCATTCGAGGTTCAGGGACTGCTCGCGGACTTTTTCTATGGCGGCTTTGGCGCCCAGGGCCAGGTCGGTTATTTTTAAACCGGCTTCACCGGCTCCGCTGGTTTTGGAGAGGATGGTGTTGGTTTCGCGATTCATTTCCTGAAGCAGGAAGTCCAGCTTCTTACCGATTTCGCCGCCGGTATCGAGCATCCCGGTTAGTTGCGCGGCATGGATTTTGAGACGCGCCAGTTCCTCGCCGATATCGCTGCGGTCGGCCAGGATCGCTGCTTCCTGCGCGAGGCGCTGCGGGTCGATCTGCACGCCTTTTAGAAGTTCTCGCAATTTTTCAGACAGACGGGAATGAAAGGCGGAGTGGGCGGTGCTGCGGATTTGTTCCATCTCCGCGGCGAGCAGAAAGACACGATCGTTGTGAGACCGCATTTCGGCGGCGATCTCCGCGCCTTCGCGGGTGCGAAAGTCGTTCAAGCCGTCGAGCGCGTCGGATAGTGCTTCGAGAATTTCCTTTTCGACGACGGGCGCGGATTCGGACGGCGCCTCCGCCAGCATGCCGGTGTGACGCAAAGCGGCGTTCAGATCGGGCTCGGCGGTGATGCCGTGCGCTTCAGCGGCTTCGCGAAAGGCTTTCAAATATTGATGCAGCAGATCGCGATTCAGGGCGATGGCGGAAGATCCGTTCACGCCGCTCGAAGGCAGGGAAATGCGCACCTCTACGTGGCCCCGCGTAAGACGTCCTTTGACCATGGAGCGAATGGCGTTTTCGAATTCGTCGGCGGAGGAGGGCGCGTGGACTTGCACATCGAGGCCGCGATGATTGAGACTTTTCACGCTGACCACGATTTCGCCGGTGTCGAGCGTTTTACGGGCTCGAGCGAAACCGGTCATGCTGCGAAGAGGTGATAACGACATTAAGGGTTCACAATAGGATCTTCTAAAAATTGCATATCATGCAACCTCTGGTAAATTCCTCCGCCGGCGACCAGCTCTTCATGAGTGCCGATTTCCGAAATTTTTCCGCTATCCAGCACTACGATTTTGTGGGCCCGGCGGATCGTGGAAAGTCGATGCGCGATCACGATGACGGTACGGTGCTCCATCAGATTTTGCAGGGCGGTTTGAACGAGGCGCTCCGATTCGGTATCGAGGTGAGATGTGGCTTCGTCGAGGATGAGGATGGGCGCGTTCTTTAGGAGAGCCCGGGCGATAGCGAGGCGCTGGCGCTGGCCTCCACTGAGTTTTTGTCCGCGCTCCCCGATCATGGTGTCATAGCCTTCAGGCATGCGCAGGATGAATTCCTCGGCCAGAGCATTTCGTGCAGCATCCTGGATTTGTTCGCGGGTGGCATCGGGGCGACCGTAGCCGATGTTGTTGGCAACGGTGTCGTTGAACAGGAAGGTATCCTGGGCGACGATGCTGATTTTCTCGCGCAAGGAGTCCAGACGCAGGTCGCGGATATCTTTGCCGTCGATGCGGATGGCGCCCGAAGTGACATCGTAGAAACGGGGCACGAGATTGGCCAGCGTGGTTTTGCCGGAGCCGCTGGGGCCGACTAACGCCGCGATTTCGCCATGCTTTACCTCCAGGCGAACCTGATCGAGGAAAAATCCGTTTGGGGCGCTGGGATAGCGGAATGTGGCTCCGTCGAAGAGAATCGATTTTTCGAAGCGCGCCAGTTTGATGGCGTTGGGCTTTTCCGTGATCTGCTGCACGCGGTCAAGATATTCGAAAACGCGCTGGGACGCGCCCAGGGCCTGCTGAAAAATGTTGTGGATTCCTGCCAGGCGTTTGACCGGCTCGTAGAGCATGAGCAGGGCGATGACGAAGCTCATGAATTCGCCGGGGGTCATGGTTCCGGCCTTGATTTGCTTCCGGGCGTAACCGACTAACAGAACGATGGTGACGGCACCGAAGAATTCGATTAGAGGCGAAGCTACGGCCTGTTGCGCGACGTAGCGGAGATTGCTGCGGCGCAGGCGCTGGACTCGGTCGCGGAAGCGGTTGGATTCGATTTCTTCCGCGCCGAAGGATTTTACGACTTGCTGGCCGCTGAGGGTTTCCTGGAGGACCTGATTCAGCTCCGCGGCGTCATCCTGCGCGCGCCTTGTGGTTTTTCGGATTCGGCGGCCCAGGCGGACCGTGGGCACCAGGACCAGGGGAAGAACGGTGAGGCTCCAGAGGGCTAGCTTCCAATCGCTTTTGAGAACAACCGCTAAGAGGGCGACTACGGTGAAGCTCTGGCGTAGAAAATCGGCGAGGATGCCGGAGAGAGCGACCTGGATTTTTTCAAGGTCGTTCATGATCGATGACATTACGCGGGCGGTGGAGTTGTCTTCGAAGAAGTGCGCATCCTGATGGAGGATGCGGTCGAAAACGGTCTGGCGCAGATCGGTGACGGCGGAGAAGCCGACATAGTTAATGATGTAGTTGCCGAAATAATCGCAGATGCCGCGGAGGAAAAAGACGGTAAGGATAGCAGTGGCGACCATGCTCCAGATGGCGGTTACGTGCGGAGGGACCAGGTCGTTGAGATAGACGATGTGGCCGAAGGCGCTGAAGAGGTAGACGGGAGGCTCAACTTCCTGAGGGTTGAGAACGCGGTCGAGGATGGGGCGGATGATGACGGCGGTCATGCCTTGGGCTGCGCCGACGATGGCCATTAATACGACGGATGTCAGGAGGTGGGGGACGTAGGGGCGGGCGTACCGGAGGAGGCGGGTTAGCTCTCTCATTTTGCGCGCGCCTCTCTCAACGGGCTGCGGCTAGGAGAGATCGTGTGGGATCCGAAGGGGACAGACCGCTGTGTCCACTCGTCGTGGTTCGGAATGCAGGGAGGTTTGGTGGCTCGGGACACAAAGGTCAGTCCCCTTCGGATGGCGACTTTATTTGTTTCGCGCGTCCCTTTCATGCGCGCACCTTTAATGATTCCAGGGCGGTGAGGACGTCGGCGGGGGTTACGGATTGGAGGTTCGTCAGGACTTTCGATTCGGTGTGCCAGGGGGACCAGGTTACCGGGTCGGAGGAGCCGAACAGGACGACTACGGGGATGCCGAAGGCGGCGGCGATGTGGGCGGGGCCGCTGTCGTTGCCGATGAAGAGGGAGGCTCCGGCGATGAGGCTTTTCGTTACTTTGAGAGGCTCGCGGGAGGTTTGGAATTTTTCGAAGGGGGTTAAATCGTCGGTGGGGCCGGCCAGGAAGATGGGATCGAGATTGAGCTGGGTCGCAATTTCTGTGAAGCGCTCGGCGGGCCAGGTTTTGCCAGGCTCGGATGCGAAAGGATGGATTACGGCGTAGGGGTGGCGGGCCGGAGGATCAGCGAAGAGCTTCGCTCTAGGGATCTCCTGTTGCGGAACTCCCAGCCAGAACATGGCGGAGGCTAAATGCTCGGCGGTGTGGACGCGGCGGGAGATGCCTAAGATTTCTTGCGCGGTGGGGATTTTGTCGGAATAGACGATGTTATAGCGGTGATGGGCGAAGCCTGCGCGAAATTTTGCGCGGGAGAGCGCGGTGAGGATCATGCTGCGCGTGCCGCCGTGGAGGTTGAGGACCAGGTCGGCGCGGGTCATG
>DATHOJ010000108.1:0-53340 GCA_035485055.1 Bryobacteraceae bacterium | reverse complement strand
GCCTTAATGGAGGGGGATTTGTCTCGCGACTGAGCCCCGATGGGACGACTCTGTCCGAGACGAAGCTGATCGCGGGCAGCACTAGCGTCACTGGAGTCGCGGTGCGAAGCGACGGCTCGGCGCTCGTCACGGGGAGCGAATCGACTGTAGTTTCCGGCGTGTCCCAGCCTATGCTCTCCGCAGTAAGCGTTTCTGCGGTGGGAAGGGTCGCTGCGATTTGCGATACCGCCGACAGCGCGAAGATTGTCCGCGTCGCGCCGGGGCAATTGCTCACGCTCTACGGCGCGAATCTTGCGCCGGCCGGATTGGCCAGCGCGGCGAGTACGTTCCCGGCGTCGCTTAGCGGAGTCACCGTTACGTTTAACGGAATCGCCGCGCCGATTCTCTACACCTCCGGCATCCAGATCAATTTGCAGGTGCCGTACGAGGTCGCCGGATTGGCCGAGGTAACGATGCAGGTTTCCAGCTCGCTGGTTGCGCCACCGGTTTCGGAGTCCTATATTCTCGGCGTGGCCGCGCGGCAGCCGAGCGTCTTTGTTTCCGCGACCAGCTTCGCGCAACCCGTTTTCGATGAGACGGTGTGCGGCGGCCAGATCATCTCCGGGTTGCAGCCTCTGGCGCTGAACGCCGACGGAACTCAGAACAGTTGCGCGAACCCCGCGCCGTCCGGTTCCGTCGTCACGATTTTTCTGAACGGGCTGGGCGTCAGCGCGCCTTCACAGAGTACCGGCGTCGTGAGTGCGGCGGCCGTTCCGATCAGTCCGGCAGCCGGCTATGTATCCGGCTCGGCGGCCGCAACCAACTTTCTCTCGACGGCGACTCTTCCGGGCTCGATCGATGCTATCGCGCAGGTTCAGATCCGGGTCACCTCCGCGTCCTCGCCGCTGCGTATACCAATGGAAATCCAGCAGGCGTCCGAGGCGGGGTATTGGATTCGAGGGCCGGCGATATTGATTTGGGTCCAATAACAATATGAATATAATTCGCGGATTTTTTCTTTTATTCCTTGTTTCCGCGATGTTTGGCGGAAACGTTCAAGTCCTGTCCGGCTTGCCTGCCGCGACCAACGTAAATGCCGTGCAGGTCGATTCATCGGGATACATTTACGTGGCCGGCAAATTCTATTCCGCGTCCTCCGTGGGGCACGCATTCGTGGGCAAACTATCGCCCGACGGTTCGCAGACCATCTGGTGGACCGTAATGTCGGGATCGCAGAACGATAGCGTCCAAGCTATGACTCTGGGTGCGGACAACTCCATTTACGTCACCGGCATCACTCAATCCGCGGACTTCCCCACCACGAGAGGATCGATGCAGCCCTCGACGACCATCGCCTACAGTCAGGCGTTCGCGGCGAAACTGAATACCGGGGGACAGGTGGTCTACGCGACCTACGTGGGAGGATCGGCCCAAACGTCTGGGATTGCCATCGCGGTCGATGCGTCGGGAGACGCGTTCATCACTGGCGAACTTGGGTCGGCTGGATTCTCCGCTTCCCCCGGCGCCGTTACGGGAACGAACGGGTACGGCGGAACCGCCTTTGTCATCGAACTCAACGCAACCGGAAGTGCCGCGTTGCTGGCGATCCAGGGGTTCGGCGGCAGCGCCATCGCGGTCGACCCTCAAGGCAATATTTATGCAGCCGGCGGCTTTGAGAGCCCGGTGCCGACCACCGCGGGAGCGTTTCAGACCAGCACGCCGCAATCCGCATGCGAGTATGGCAACCCTGGTGGAATCGGGCCTGGTTTGTGTCCTTATCAGCACATAGCGAAAATCGACCCGACTGGCACGAAGTTGGTCTACGCAACGTATGTAGCAGGCACCTATGGCGCAACACCGTCTGCCATTGCGGTCGATTTGTCGGGAAACGTCATCGTTGCCGGGAGCACCAATTCTCCCGACTATCCGACCACGCCTGGGGCCTATCAGCCGGAGTTTTTCGGAAGTCCCGCCTTTGTCAACGAAGGTCCCTTCATTACGGTCGCTCCGGCCGGTGTGGGTTACGTCACGAAACTGAACGCGGCGGGCTCTGGCTTGCTCTGGTCGACGCTGCTGGGCGGGTCCGGTTCCATCACTTCCCTGCCCGACAGCGTATCGTCGATTGAATTCGACGCCAGCGGAAACATTCTGCTGGCGGGCCGCGCTTCCTCGCCCGACTTTCCCGGGTTGTGGGGGACGCCCACGGCATCGCGCCCGACTCCGAACAACAGCGAAGGCTTTGTCACGCGCCTCAGCTCCGACGGGACCACCCTATCGGCGACCCAACTCGTCCCAGGGAGCGTTAACAATTTAGGAATTGCCGTGCGCAACGATGGCTCGGCGGTGGTGATTGGTTACGGATCAACTTTTGTCTCCGGGGTTGTGGCGCCAGTGCTCGCCTCGGTCAGCATTCCTTCCGTGGGCCGAGTTGCCGCGATTGCGGATACCGCGGATAACGCGAAAATCGTCAGCGTCGCGCCCGGGCAGTTGTTGACCCTTTACGGAACCAATCTCGCGCCTTCCGGACAGTCTTCGAGTCCCTTTCCTCCTTCATTCGACGGCGTGACCGTCACGTTCAATGGCATCGCCGCGCCGATTCTCTACACCTCCGCGATTCAGATCAATTTGCAGGTGCCATTCGAGATCGCCGGCCAGACCGAGGTCACGATGCAGGTCTCGAGCCAGTCCGTCGCGCCCGCGGTTTCGGAATCGTACCTTCTCGCCGTCGTCGAGCGTCAGCCGAGCGTCTTCGTTTCGGCCAACGCTTTCACCCAGCCTTTCTTCGATGTCGCCGCGTGCAATGGACAGACCGTTTCCGGATTGCAGCCTCTCGCGTTGAATGCCGATGGCAGTCAGAACAGTTGCGCGAATCCAGCGGCGTCCGGTTCCGTCGTCACGATTTTTCTGAACGGTTTGGGCATCAGCAATCCGGCGCAGAGCACCGGTGTTGTCAGCTCTTCGCCGGTGACGCTCAGCCCCGCGGCTGCGATCGTCCCTGCGTCGACGACGGCGCCGACTAACTTTCTTTCCACCGCGACCCTTCCCGGCTCGATCGATAGCTTGGCGCAGGTGCAGATCCAGGTATCGTCAACGTCTCCGGCGCTGAACATTCCTGTCGAGGTTCAGCAGCCTTCTGAAGCGCCTTTTCTGGTGCGGGGGCCGGGGATTTTGATTTGGATTAGGCCTTAAGAGGTCGAGTTCCAAAGAGCGGAGGGCTGGTCGGGAACCTGCCCCACTCGGCACGCACACTTCGGCTGTACGAAAGATCGTGAGCGGCCCGGCTTGCTAGGTCCGGACCGCTAATGGCTTGGACTGCCTAAATGCACAATCCTCTGAAACCCAATGGGCGCGATTATCTGCTCTCCCAGGATGCTATCAGGATCGATCCCGAATGTCTTCCGTCCCCGGAAGCTCAGCACCACCGTAATACGACATTTGCTGGCCAGCAAAAAACTGTCGAAAGAGCCCCGGTGCGAGACCCTTTCTGATTGGAGATTACAGGCGGCAGAAACAAGAGCGGCTTCGCTATTGGCGGAAGACGTTCACACGAAAGGAAATAAAAATTCCTTTTTTCGAGGACTACTTCAAGCCCTTGCTTAAGAACTCCAGTACTTTTGGAGCCGCGTCGATCGACGATTCCGCGTTTCCCTCGGGAGTGCCTCCGTAGCGCTGTTCCCTTCCCGATACCGGATGCGTGATGCGCCCGTACCATGTCGGGTAGATCCCGGGGTGCCCTGCCCTGTGCCCTGCGTGAGGATATTTCAACTGCTCGAACTCGTACTTGAAGTGCGCGTTCTTTAACCTCGCGATCACCTTATCGGACATTTGCGACGACTCCCAGATTCCGTCGTCCTGACCGGAGATCAATAGGATCGGCCCCTGTGTATGTTCCACCGGAATCTCCGCCGCTTGCTCCATTGCGGCTGAACCTCCCCGCATCGGCATGTACGCCAGGGGCGCTCCTTTCCAGGTCCACGCAGCGGAGGCGAAGCCGAGCCGTCCTCCTCCGTTGCAGCACGCCGGATGGCGCGTGTTCGCGGGCACAAACGCTATCACCGTTTTGATCTGCGGATACATCGAGCCGAGTTGAAGCGCGAGCTCCCCGCCTCGCGATACGCCCATCACTGCGATCCGGTCCGCCGAGATTTCCGGCCGCGTCGCCACCCACTTCAGAGCGTCTCCGAAATATTCGAGCGGAATCCCGTCGAGTTGCGCCGGCAGGTTCTCGTATCGAAAATAGGCGAGGGCGAACGCGGCGTATCCGTGCGACGCGAGCCACGCGGCATTGCGGGTCGGCAAGCCACCTTCCGAACCGCCGAGCACCAGGACGCCCGGATGCGGACCGGCTTCCGGCGGCACAAACAACATGCCGTGCAGACCGCCTTTCACTTCGACTCGCTTCACTCCGTCGGCGAGCGACAACTGCTCGAAGTCCGCGGAAGAGACGGTCTGTCCATTTTTCTCGAGCTTGAAATGAACGACCTGCGGCTCGAGCTTCGCGGGCGGGCGATAAACTTCGAAATTCTTCGCGCCCGGCATCATCGACCAAATTAGTCCCGCGGCGGAGGCTTTCTTATAGGAACCTTTGACCGGAGCTTGAGTCGAGACGTCGACGATTCCTTGCGCGTCGGCGATAAATTCAGCTTGCGAGCGCCAGGGATGGTCCGCGCCGTCGATCAAATCTGCATGAATCGTTATATGTTCGCCAGGTTGAAGACCGCTCGCGCGAATGATGGGAGCTTGGTCAACTAGTACTCGGACGGGATTGACTACCAGAGTCTGCGCAGCAAGAAATCCCGTCCCCAAAAAACAGGTAAAAGACGCCAATCCACGGGCCACGATAGAATTGTAGAATGGATTATCGGATTTCCCTCGTGAATTCGTGACTGGGTTCCCAGGTTGACAACCCCGGCGAGGTCCGGTATAGTTCTGAAGTACTGACGTATCAACAGTTTGTCGGAGTTCTGGGCCATGGCCAGCAGCGCGGATGAACGAGCGATGGACGTAGACTTCCCCAGCGAGGAAGACTACGAGCATCTCATCGAGGACTATAGTCACCTCGCGCCTCCCTCAGAAGGGGAGCTGTTGCAAGGTCATGTCGTAAAAGTCACTCCGCAAGAAGTTATTGTCGATTTCGGCTATAAACTCGAGGGTTTAGTGCCGATCGAACAAGTCCGGCAGCCGGATGGCATAGTTCCTTTTAAAGCGGGCGACCCCATTGATGTGATGATCGACCGCTCCAGTGCGCAGCCCGAGGGCTATGTGCTGCTGTCGTTCTCGAAAGCAAGCAGGCTTCGTGTTTGGGACAATCTGGAGCGCGCGATGCGCGAGCAATTGCTGGTTTCCGGATTGGTGACGGAACGCACCAAGGGCGGCCTGATGGTGGATGTTGGCGTGCCTGCGTTCATGCCGGGCTCACAGGTCGATCTAAGGCCCATACACGACCTGGACCAATTTCTGGGTCAGGATATTCCGGTAAAAGTTCTTAAAATTAATCGCCGCCGCGGGAACGTCGTCGTGTCGCGCAAGCTGGCGATCGAAGAGGAATTGAAGGCGCGCAAGCACACCGCCATCGAACTTCTTGCGGAAGGCGCGGTGGTCACCGGCACGGTGAAAAACCTTACGGAATATGGGGCATTCGTCGATCTGGGCGGCATCGACGGCCTGCTGCACGTCAGCGACATGTCGCATGGCCGCGTGAACCATCCGTCGGAAGTGGTACATGTCGGCGACGAGATCACGGTTAAGATTCTGAAGTTCGATCGCGAAAAAGAGCGCATTTCGCTTGGCATCCGCCAATTGACGCCGGACCCGTGGGAGACGCTGCCGCAGCGCTGCCCCGCAGGGAGCCGCATCGTCGGCAGGGTGATGAGCGTGACCGATTATGGCGCGTTTGTGGAGATCGAGCCAGGGGTTGAGGGTCTGATCCACATCTCGGAAATGACCTGGAGCCGCCGGATGAAGCATCCGAGCAAGGTGGTCAAGGCCGGCGATCAGGTAGAGGCGGTAGTACTAGAAGTTAAGGTCCGCGACCGCCGCGTTTCGCTGGGCATCAAACAGCTCGAAGCGGACCCCTGGACTACTGTGGGCGAGCGATATTCCATCGGCTCAGTAGTCGAGGGCCGGGTACGCAAATTGACCGACTTCGGCGCGTTCCTCGAAATCGAGGACGGGGTCGACGGGCTGGTCCATGTCTCCGATTTGTCCTGGACCAAGCACGTCAAGCATCCTTCGGAGCTGCTGAAAAAAGGGCAAATGATGCAGGCGGTGATTTTAAGTATCGATGCCCCCAACCGAAGACTCTCTTTAGGCGTAAAGCAATTGCAGCCGGATGCGTGGGAGGGCTTTTTCCGGTCGCATGAAATCGGCGATCTGGTACGCGGCCGCGTATGCCGGGCGGCAGCGTTCGGGATGTTCGTAGAGCTGGCGCCGGGAGTGGAGGCGCTGTGCCACAAATCGGAAATTCCGGCGATGCCGGATAAGGGCGCAGGCGAGAATGCTCTGCCGATCGGCGACGAATACGACTTTAAAATTATCAAGATGAATGAATCAGAGAAGAAGATCGGATTAAGCCTTCGTGCCGTAGCCGAAGACGAGGAACGCACGCGCCTGGAAGATTATCAGAGGCAAGCTGCGGCAGCAACGATGACCATCGAAGAAGCCATGAATATTCGCGGAAAAGGGGAAGGCCGGTAACATGACTAAGGCTGAATTGATCGAAGAAGTTTCCCGCGTCGTGGAAATGACGCGTAAAGACTCGGAGGTAATTGTGGAGGCGATTTTCGATAGCGTGGTGAAGTCGTTGCGCACCGGCGATAAAATCGAAATTCGCGGCTTCGGCAGCTTCCGCACACGCCAGCGCCAGCCGCGCGTCGGCCGGAATCCGAAGACGGGCGCGCGCGTGGAAGTCCCGGCGAAGCGCATTCCGTACTTTAAGCCCTCCAAAGAGCTGAAAGACCTGGTAAACGAGGACGGCCGGACCCCGGACGCGATCGTTCCCGACGGAACACCCATGTAGGTCCTTATGGACCGGCTGTGGAGCCCCTGGAGGTATCGTTATGTATCCAAAAAGGGGCTTAATGAGTGCATTTTCTGCGTCAACAGTGCCTTAAACGACGATAAAACACACTATATTCTTCATCGGGCAACGAAGAATTTCGTCCTTCTAAATTTGTATCCCTATACGAGTGGCCATTTAATGATCGCTCCCTACGCGCACGTTCCTACGCTCTCCGAGTCCGAACCGTCAGCTCTCGAAGAGATGATGTTGTTGGCGCAGCGGGCTGAGGCGGCGCTCCGGAAGGTATATAATCCTTCGGGTTTCAACATGGGCCTCAATATCGGTGAAAGCGCGGGAGCGGGGATCGCGGGGCATATCCACATGCATGTGCTGCCGAGGTGGCTAGGGGATGCGAATTTCATGACGACGATCGGTGAGACTCGGGTGATGCCGGAGGATTTGGATACTACGTACGCGAAGTTAATTGAGGCGTTTTGAGATGTGCCGAGCACTACCGTTGGTCTTTGCCGCGATGAGCTACGCTGGCAGTATTACCGGCGTCATAGTAGACCCTGTTGGTGCCGTAATCTCTCGTGCCAAGATTGTGGCAATAAGTGGGATGCTCGCGCGGAGACTGTGTCAGAAACCTATGGCCTCTTCGTTTTGAAGGAAACTTTAGTGAAGTTTTTCAGCAGACCGAGGAGCCTTCCTTCATTTCCCCACCAGGCGATCGTACGCCGCGTGTGTTCCGATCCACACCCAAGTGATGAAGCGATCTTCGACCACACCTACAGCGCGATAATGATCCCCGATTCGGATCGTGAATAAGTCGTCGCTTCCGCGCAGCCTTCGAAAGTGTAGCGATGGATGAGAGGGCGTTGCCCGCCACAGGTTGTAGTTTTTTTCAGCAAGGCGCTGAATCTCAACGGGCAATTCTGCGAAAAGGCGCCAGAACTGCTCTGAGACTCGCGATTTTAGGGCCAATTCTTCGGGAACCCATTCTTCTCTACCTTGGCTTCTTCACGAAGGAAGTCGAGTTTGCCCGAGGCAGCATCGCGATTCATTTGGTCGTCCCACCGCTTTTGTTCGAGTTCGAGGACCCAACGCGCAATCTCGGAAAATTCTTCGGGACTGAGCGTTTCGATGGCTTGCTCGATTTCTTGAATACGGCTCATGGTCTTATCCTAGCGCTTCTTCCATGCTTGGATTTCTACTCCGGCTAGGATCGCGCGGCCGGGCATGTTTACTCCGATGATTTCTTCGTAGCTCGTGTTCGTCAGGTTGGTTAGCTGCACGTAGGGACGGATTCTGGGACGCGTCCAGGCTATTGAGACATCCCATAGGGCGTAGGGGTTTAGTTGATAGCGCTTAATGACTCCCAGGCGGGTTCTGGCTAGGGCTCCTTGCTTGGTCAGGATTTGCCAAGAGACTACGGCGTTTTGGGTGGGGAAGTTGAAGCCGTATTCCGACTGTTCCCCGCCCTCGTCGGCTAGCGCTCCGTGGATTGCTGTGAATTGTACGGTTAGCTTTTGCGCGTGCGGCAGGTCGCCTTCGACGCCGGATTCTACGCCCAGGAATCTCAGACGGTCGAAGTTCATCGCTTGCCATGGATCGCTGGGTGAGCCGCGGACATAATCGATGCCGTTTTTTTCGTCGCGGTCGAAGGCGGTCGCGAAGGCTCGCCAATTCTTACGGAGATGCCAGTCGATGCCGGCTTCGTAGCTCATGGCTTGCTCGGGCTTCAGGTTCGGATTGGGGAGATCGCTGGGATCGGAGTAGTACAGTTCGGTGTAGGTCGGCAGGCGAAAGGCTCGGCTCACGGACGCGCGGAGCTTCACCTTCTCAGACAGCCACGCGCCTCCGCTGACGGTGGGGGCGAAGAAGGATTGTTGACGTCCGTAGAACTGTTCGCGGACGCCGACCGATAACGAGAAGCGTTTCAGGGAACGCATATCGAGGTTCGCGTACATCGCGCCTTGGCGGCGCAAATGACGTCCCAGATTGTTGCTGAGGATACTATCTTCGATTCCTTCGGCTCCGTAGGATACCCGAAATAGCTTCTTCAGATCGTTGTGGCGGCGCACGGCTGCGTCATAGGATTGGTCGGCGTGACGATTGGTATAAATCTGGGAATCGTCGCGGAGGAGCACGAACAGGTCGGTGTGGCGGCGGTAGGAAAAGGAGAGCTCGGTGTTCTTGCCGAAGTCCTGGTGGAGAGCTGCGTACCAGGTCTTGGTGCGCTCCCACGAGTTGTAATCGCCATAGAACTGGTTCGCGCCGAAGGGACGGTCGAGCGCGGACAAGAAGATTCTTGTCGCACCCAATCTCGTGCGCAAGAGCGATTCGGAGGAGCCGGAGGTGCTGCGATATTCGCGGTCGTCTTCAAAACCATCGGAAAGAGTTCGCTCGAAAGAGAATTGCTGTAGGAGGGGACCGAAGCCGAATGCGAAGAGTCCGCTCTCCGCATTGGTTCCGAAGCTGCCGATGGCGCTTCGGAAAAGCAGTTCTCCGGGCTCGGCTACGCGCGTGATGACGTTGACTACGCCGCTGACGGCATCCGATCCGTAAAATGTCGAGCCGGAGCCTTGCAGGATTTGTACTTGCCCGATGGCATCGATGGGGACAGGCAGGTCCATATTGTGATGACCGGTTTGGACGTCGTTGATGCGGATGCCGTCGATCAGCACGAGGGTCTGGCCGAAGGTGCCGCCACGGATGGTAATATCGCCCTGGACGCCGGGGTTGCGCTGCTGCAAGTCGACGGAGGAATCGAGTTGGAGGAATTGATAGAAGCCTCCGAAGAGCGGGCTTTTTTGTGGGAGATTATCGAGGACGGTGACGGAGCGGTCGGCTTCTTCGAGCGGCACTGGTTGGGCGGTGCCCGTCACCACGATAGTTTGGGCTGACGCGAGCAGGGCGCAGGAGAAGAGCAGGATCGGCCGCATTCGGCGAGTTTAGACAGAAGGTGTTTTCCCGGTCTAGGATTTTCCAAAACATTTTGGCCGCTGATGAACGCAGATAAGAAAAATCTAGAGATTGCGTTTTAGGAAATTGCAGATGTGGTAGCCGTCCATGAATTTGAACGGGGTTTCGCCCATGGTGTAATGGCCGCAGGGCAGGACGACCACTTTGTGATCGAAGCCCAGTTCGCGGGCTCTTTCGATCACCTGCTCCGAAAAACGCACGGGGAATGTGGTGTCGTACTTGGCGTAAATGAACAGCGTCTTTTTTCCCAGCGTCGCGTAGCGGTCAATATAGTAGGGCGGGCTGACCGCCTTCCATGCATCGCGCAACTGATCCAGGGTCACGGCGGATTCCAGGCTTTGGCGGATGTGCTGCGTGGACAGGCCTTCCCAAACCACGTCGGCGAAGTGGGTGGAGCAATGATTATAGACGTTGACCTTCAGCCGGGGGTCGTGCGTGCTGGCCAGAAACGCGTAGCAGGAGCCCAGGCTGGTGCCGCAGATGCCGATGCTTTCGTAACCTTGCTTTTCGAGCCAGTCGATGGAACTGCGGACGTCGATGACGGCCTGGCGCGTGGCATCGATCGTGCGGGCCACATTCGCGGACACGGCGTAATCGGCGCGCTGAAGCTCCGCCGGCATGCGGTAATCGTGATACGGAAGGCTCACACGCAGAGCCGAGATTCCGAGCTTGGCCATGCCGGCGCACAGGGCTCCGTGTTGGCCCGCGGAGGCGTTCCAGTGCGGCAGGACCAGCGTGGCGACCTTCCTCTTTCCAGGTTTATGCACGGCCGGATACCACTGGCCGTGGACGATGTTGTTTTCGGGATACGGCGTCTTGATGGGACTGGTAAAGCGAAGAATTTTGCCATCAAGCTCAAAATCCGTGGGCGAACGATAGGCGAAAAACTCATCGCTGGACTGGAGGACGGCTTCGTTCAGGACCTTCAGATACTCGGCGGGGGTGTGGCCGTTGCGGGGATTTTGTTGAGAATGCGGCCAGTCGCCGGTCCATTCCAGACCCCAGTCAAACGGCCGTACCACACGATTGGTCGCGCGGAAGCAGAGGCGGGTTTCCCAATCCTTCATCCATCTTGCGTAAAGAGTTTCCATCGTACTCTTCCAGCGTACCAAGCGTAGGGAGAATGCGCGCCGGAACGATGCTCAAATGAGCCCCGGCGCGCACAAGGATTGGAGGCAAACCTTAATTAACGAGTCGCAGGCCAACCGGCACCGTTATCGGCGGTTGGGAAGACTGGGTGCGGAACTCGTATTGTTGAATCTCAATGGCGGCGCATCCGCCTTCAAAGCGGACCACGCGGCCGCGGGCCACCAGCTTGAGCGCGGTCTTATTGTTGAGTTGCGCCGGCCAGCTTATGGCCAGTTCCATGCGGCGGCCGGGCAGCAACATATGTTCGACGGTGAATAGCACACCGGAGCTCGATATATTGACCGTCTTGCCGTCTCCGATCTCTTCACTGCTGCGTTTATTTAAGACTCGATACCGCACTTCACGCTCAATCGGAAAGCGATCCGAGTGGCGGCGGTCGGCTAGCGCGTTTTCGTTTAAATTCACCTTAACTCCCTCGGTGTGCGCGAGCGATTTTCGCCCTTGCGACAATTTCGATTTTGCCCTCTGGAACATGCATCCGCAATAGGGAGCGAGGCCTATTTGCGTACGGTACCCGGGTACACGACGGTCTACCCGAGTTTCCTAGCTGCGCTATCATTCTTCAATGAAAAGACAACTTCCGATCTTTGTGACTTTCGTCCTAGTACTGGCGGCGCTCGGCCTATCGTACGGGGCAGGGGTGAAGAAAAAAATAGTGACTCCCAAGGACTTTCCGGCGGGGAGGCCTTTCAGCGCAGGTATCCAGGTAGGAGACACGCTCTATGTTTCGGGGTCGACGGGTTCCGATCTAAAGACCGGGAAAGTACCAGAGAAGTTCGAAGACGAAGTGCAATTGTGCTTCGATAACATTGGCGGAATCCTGAAAGCGGGCGGGTATGATTTCGCCGATGCGGTGTCGGTGCAGGTTTATTTAACCGACATGACATTGTTTCCGCGGATGAACGCGGTGTACATCAAGAACTTTCCGGAGCCGAGGCCGACGCGGACCACCGTCGGGGTGACAGCGCTGGCGGGCGGAGCGCATATGGAAGTCACTGTGACAGCCCGGAAGTAAGGGGACGCGGTGTTCATGAGCTGCCGGAGCTGTTCCGGAGGGCTGGAACCTGCGAACCGACAGACTCAGAAGAACCGCGGCCAATAATCCTCCGGCTGCCCATCACCGGGCGCCCAATGCTGCGAGATTCCAGCCGTTCAAAAAGAGCGGCGCTTCACGCCAACAAAACCGGAGCGATCAGAACGAAACCAAACCATTTCGTCTTTTCGATTCTCAACCAGAGCAGTTCATGACGCGGCACGCCCATATTTTATTTGGTCGGCTGATCCTTCCACCACCAGGGCTCAGCCAGTTTTTTCTCGATCGGCCAGACCTGATTCAACGTGTCGGCCTCCCACATGTCGCCGCCCTTCATCACGAATCGGATGGTATTGGTATTGCGGATGTTTTCAAGAGGATCTTTGTTTAAAACCAGAACGTCGGCGAGTTTTCCAGGCTCGATCGAGCCCAGGTCCTGATCGTACCCGATCGCTTGCGCCCCGTAAAGCGTGGCGGAACGCAGCACCTGGTGATTGGTTAAACCGCCGGATTTCAACGCCCACATTTCCCAGTGGCATTGAATTCCCTGAAGCTGCCCGTGGCCTCCGATACATACGCGGCCACCGGCCCGAACGATTTTCGCAGCCTCAGCGGCGAGCTTCGGGAAGACCTGCTCCTCCTCCGAAAACCAGGGACGCCTTTTCGCGCGCTCATCGAGAATATCGTGCGGGATGAAGCGCCGAAGCTTGGGGTCGTCATGCACCGTCGTCGTTTCGTAAAAATAATTCTCCGCCCACGGGCCGCCGTACGCGACTAAAAGAGTGGGTGTGTACGATATTCCCGACCGCGCGAAGATCTCGACCACATCCTTATACAGAGGCACGATCGGCAGCGCATGCTCGTTGCCTGAGAATCCATCGAGCGCATGTGTAAGGTCGAGCTTGAGATCGAGGCCTCCCTCGGTGGTCGGCATGATCCCATTTTCCTTGCACGCCATCACCATCCATTCGCGCTGCTTCCGATTTCCGACCATGTACGACTTCACCGTATTCGTCCGGTAATACTTCTTATATCGGGCGACCACGTTGCGCGCTTCGTCCAGGCTCTGGAAGTTCGTCGAGGAAAAAATTCCGGGACCCGTGTTGAACGCCCTGGGTCCCAGCATTTCGCCCATGTCAATCAAATCCTGATAAGCGAAAACGTCGTTGGTGGAGGTCTGCGGATCGCGGCCGCTGGTCACGCCGTAGGCGAGATTCGCCATAAATACCCAACTTTGCGGGTCAAGTTCGCCGCGGGCCACCTCGATCCAGTGCGCATGAACATCGATAATCCCGGGCATAATCGTCGCGCCCTTCAGGTCCATCACGCGCGCGCCCGCCGGAACCTGGACGGTGCCGCGTTTGCCCACCGCAACGATCCGGTTGTCGGTGACGACCAGATCGCCATCCGGGATTACTTCGTCACCTTTCATCGTGATGATCTTCGCGCCGCGCAGCACGATGGAACCGGTCGCCTTTCTGCGCGGCTGCTCGATCCCGATCTCCACTTCTTCCGCCAGCGATTTCTTGGGCGCCGGCGCAGCCTCCTCCTCCTTTTTCTCCCCATCTGCACTGTCGGCTCTAACCGGATCGTAAGTAACCGTCGATAACGCCTGACGGAAAAAGCTGGACCCGAGCGCCCACGTCATGGTCTTGCCATCCTCCGCCCACTGGAAATCGTCCGCGCCTATATCGGTCAACTTTTTCACCGGCACCGCAGGCGTGTTCACGTTGATGGTTGGAACTTCCCCTCCCGCTGCCGGCATCGCGATCAGGAAAAGCTGCTCGTTCAGTTTAGCGAGAGCATGTTTGCCGTCCGGCGAAATGCGGACGTCCGACGCCGGTGTCGGCTGCGGACCGCGGCTGCGACCTTCCACCTTCATGATCGTGCGCCGATCCGTGCCGTCCCACCGGAACGATTGCAGGCCCTGATTCGAGTACACATAGATTCGTTCCGCGTCGTGGGTAAAGTGCGGCCGCCCGGTTCCACGCGCCGGAACGATCAACGTCGCGTCGCCCCCGTCTGCGGGAACCCAGATCACATCCATCCCGATACCCGATTGCGCGAAGGTGCTGGTCCCGTTGAGCCGCGCCTGCCGCGCCTGCCGCAGTGCGACAATGCGCTTCGAGTCCGGCGACCACACAGGGTCGCGATAAAACGCGGGGATTCGCGTTAACTTAACGGGAGCCGAGGAACCGTCGGCCCGCAGCTTCCAGATGTCCCCTCCATCGTCGGACCAAGTCACATAAACGATCCACTGCCCATCGGGGGACCACGCCGGCTGAAACTCACGCGCGTTCGAAGATGTGATCCGGACCGCTTTTCCACCCGGCGCATCTACTTTATAGAGATGTGTCAGCGAGGAAAACACCAATCGCTTGCCGACCGGAGATTCGCTCGGTGTCTGAATCAGGCGAGCCTTTACCGCTCCCTCTTCGACACGCGACGCGAATTTCAATTCCGGGCCGAGGTCCTGCGAAACCTTTGCAGTGAACGGAATATCGGACGCTTCGCCGGTGGAGATTTGCACGCGATGAATCTTCCCGCCATAGGAGACGATGATGTCCCGCGAATCCGGCGTGAACGCATAACCGGGTAGCACATCGCGCGTCGCGGCGGATTCCTGATCGTCTCTCTGCACTCCGTACTTAAGCCATTTTTCTTCGCCCGTGGTTAAATCGCGCACGCGCAGACCGGTTTCCGTGTCCTGGCGCGTGCCGAAGACAAGCTTCGATCCGTCAGGCGAAATCACTGGACGAAAGGCCGATCCGGGCGCGCTGGTAATCACATCCTCGTCACCGGTAATACGGTCGCGCCGTACCACCTGCCAGATCGGAAAACTAGTATTGTAAGTAAAATTCCCGGTGCGGCGAGCATAGTAGAAATATTTCCCATCGGGCGATGCAACCACGCCCACCGCTCGCAATCTCTGCTGGGGAGGGGTCGTCGCCGCCGGCGATGACTTGGTCACTTGCACGCCCGATCCGCCCTGGATGTGATACATCCAGACCTCGTGCAATCCGTCATTCGGCTTCCTCGAAACCAGGACGTAGTCGCCGTCGGGGGTCCAGGAAGGCGATTCGAAATCGCCCTGCGGATCCTTACTCAACTGCTTCGGCTCCGCGCCATCGATAGTGCAGATCCAAAGATTATCCGAGCCGTCGCGATCGCTCACGAAGGCAATGTGTTTGCCGTCCGGCGATACCGAGGGCTGCGAGTCGAACGCCATTCCGGTCGTCAATAACTTCGCTTCGCCGCCCGTCACCGGCAGTGAATACAGATGCCCCAGCATCTCGAAAACGATCGTCTTGCCGTCCGGCGTAAGGGTGAGCGAAAGCCACGTCCCTTCGTCGGTGGTGAACTCGATTTTTCGTTCGGGCTTTAGTGGAAGGCCAGGCTTTTTGGCAGGCGGTTTCGGATCCTGGGCGAGTAGCGCGATCGCGAGAAGACCAAACAGCGACGTCCTTATCATTCGCGGATTTTATCAGAATCGGCGATCCCGGGTATCTACGGGGACTCAAATCGAAAACTTCGGATCGCCCTCTACAATCCGTATCTCCAGCCGTGGCACATCGCCCCTTTTCCAGAGACTGACACTGACTCTAACCCGATAGTGGAGGGGACCGCCATCGGGCTCGTGACTCCGTTCGATCGGACGAGGGATACACACGAACTCCGTTTCAAGCGAGTCGCTGGTGGCGCGCACGACTGAATATCCATGGCCTCCCATATCGACGAACGAAACATGTGGCGACAAGTCTGCATTGGAGAGGACGCGCGCTTTAACGACGTCGCCGCTCTTCGCATATTCGAGACAGGACCGCACGCCATGCCGCAGCAGCATGTTCATAGTCGGCTGGCCGTTTTCAACGAACAGCGGCCGCAGTGGATGGCTCTTAGGAATGTTGTATTCCAGAGCCTCGATCATTCCAGGCGCCGAAATCGAACCCGTAACGAACGCCACCCCAACCGGCTCGAAAGGCCGCGGCGGAAGCGATTTTGCGGCGAGGCCCGCCCAGAAACTGTGCCGATCTCCAGCCACGGTCGCGAAGCCGGTGATCCCGTGAGCCCTCACAAAATCGTAGATCTCTCCTCGCTCAATATAAGCCGTGCTGTGGTCGCCTTGACTGAAACCGGCATAGCCGGCGCCCGGCCATGGCTTGGTGATTCCCGCAGGCAGGTTCTGCGGATCGGCCCGCATGTCGAGAGTAGCCGTCGTATTGCCCCAAATCTTCCACGTCGCTTTCGAGCTTCGCAATCGCTCGAGAAACCACGTCTTCTGCTCGGCGCCGAGAATCGTTTGGGCAGGCCGGTGCGCGCAAAAATTGGCGACATCGACTTGGCCGAACCGGATCGTGCTCGGAGGATGACCGCCGTCGTAATCGCGACCCGCATCCAGAATCTCCATCGCCTCTTGTGGAAGAAACTGCGGAAAGTCCTCCGTCGAAAGAGGCGCCGCCTCGGGCTGCACCGTCGGCTCCTGGGACCGGTAGCTCCTCTGGTCCGTCACGATCAATTCAACGTTTCGTCCCCACCGCAGCGCCCGATAGCCACGCAGACTATGGATTGCCGTCAGATTGTTTTGCTCCTGTCCAAGCCCGTGATCGTCGAACTGAGCAATCGGAGCATCGCTCACCGCCGGCGGATCGAACGTCGCCAACGATTTTCCGTTCGGCCTCGCCATCCTGGCCGGCTGATATTCGAAGAAGGCTTGATTCGCTGCCACCTTGCGAGTCTGCGCCGGCTTGGTTTTCCCGTCGAATTGCTGCAAAGACTGCCAGCCGAGCCAGCTAAATTCGTGGTTGTCCCACATGTTGACGAAAGGCCAGCGTGCGCGCGCGTCCTGCAAGTCAGGATCTTTCAAGTACGCTCGATAAACGGCGCGATAGTCTTCGACCGTGGTGGGCACGTGAAAATCGCGGATCTTTTCGCCGTGCGGATAACGGACCAGATCCCGGATCCGGCGATCGTACATCCCTTGAGGCCTATCCTCCGGGTACCAGACGATTTCATAAATAAAGTCGCCGAGGTGCAGCACAAAGCCGAGCTGATTTTCCGGAGACGCTCGTTCATCTTCGAAAATCATTCGCCGGTAGGCGTTCTGCGCGCCGTCATTGGCATTCTGGCAGCTGACAAACGCGAAGTGAACGGGCCGAGAATCGTTGATCGACGGAGCTGTGATTGTGCGCCCGATCCGACTGCCAAAACCTTCAGGATCGGTGAAGCGATACCAATAGACTCGCGCCGGCTTCAACCCACCAACCAGCACCCGGCAGGTCCAATCCGATGCCGCGGAAATCGGCGCCGATCCGGTCGCGACTACGCGATGAAAGGCATCGTCTTCCGCGACCTCAACGGTCAACTCCGCGTGCGAACGATCCCCCATCGGCGGCCGGCGAGTCCACAACAACACGCTCCTGCTATCGGGATCTCCCGATGCAACTCCTTCGGAGAAAAGATCACGGCGTTCGCGCCACGGACGCTGCGACTCTCTGGAGACCTGTCCGCCCCAAATTGCCGCGCAGCCAAGACTGCCCGCGAGTCCCATGAAAGAACGTCTGCTGATCGAAGACATCGAGATACGACCTAGCTTAACAAGCCAAAGCTGATCGCTCCTCCGGTTTTGCTAGCTTGAGAGAGCCATCATGATCTCACACCCGCAGGAAATGCCCATTAAGAGCCGCAGGAGCTTTTTGTGGGGCGGGGCCGTCGCGCCTTTAATCTCCGGAGTGAGCACATTGACTGCACAAACCAGCGCAGCCCCTTATCCGGACGGCAGGCCGACCGCGCACTTGCGTTTCGATGCGAAGGACTCGGGCCCTATCATTCGCCATGGACAAGGTCCGGCAATGTGCGACTATCTGGGGGCACGGGAAGCAATTTGCTTTCGATCTAAAGGTACGTATTATCTGCATTACGACGGCGCAGGGCCAACGGGATGGCGCGCTTGTCTAGCCGTCAGTCGCGATCTGAAGCGCTGGGACCTGAGAGGCCCTGTTCTCGACCTCGGCGCGCCGGGCCAGGATGACGCAGGCACGGCCAGTTCGCCGTGGACCGTGTTCGACGGCAAATCCTGGCACATGTTTTATGTCGGGTCGCGCACCACCAGCCCCCCGCCGAACCGCATTCCCGCAGTTCCATACTTCACCCTGGCGGCGAAGAGTCAGCGTCCAGAAGGCCCTTGGAACAAGCAACCAGAGGTCGTTCCGTTTCGAACGAAGCCCGGCGCCTATTACGCCGACACTGCGAGCCCGGGGCAAATCGTCAAGGATGGCGATGAATACCTGATGTTCTTCAGCGCGGCCGCCTACACCGGCGAATCCCGCCGTCTGCTGAGAACCGTATCGATCGCTCGGACTAAAAATCTGGATGCCGCCTGGGAAATCGATCTCCAACCCGCATTGCCGCCGGAGCATCAGATCGAGAACTCGGCCCTGTACTTCGAGCCATCTAATAAGACATGGTTCCTTTTCACGAACCATATCGGGCTGGACGCAGAGGGCGAATACACAGAGAGCATCTGGGTTTACTGGAGCCGGGACCTGAACCGCTGGAATCCTGGAGACCGGGCCGTCGTCCTGGACCGGACGAATTGTAACTGGAGCAAGCGATGTATCGGAATGCCCTCCGTGGTCCCCGTCGGGAGACGGTTGGCTCTGTTTTACGACGCTTCGACGACGGCCAGCGGGAACATGGGCCGCGATATCGGCCTGGCTTGGCTAAGCCTTCCGTTGAAGACGCCCCCGGCGGTTTAACGGATGTTGACGGTCACTGGATTTGCCGTCTGTCCGTCTACAGTCAGTACGACGTTGATCTCCCCGCTGCCGCTCAGACTCGCCGGCAGCGTGACATTTACCTGATCCAATCCCTCGAAGCTCGGTTGTGGGCCAGCGTATAGCACCGGCACATTCGTTCCACCGATGTTCGCTGTCACGTTCGCAAGCGAACTGCGGTTGCGAATTCCTGTGCCGTATAGGATTAGGTACACCGTCTGATTGGCGCTCAGTTGAATTGGCGTGGAAACGCATCCTGATGTGCTGCATTGAAAAACAGGAACCGATGTTTGCTGTGAGCTCCCCTGCACCGCGATCGCATCGGCCGCTGCTACTCCACGCCCGTCGCCGCTCATGCTGAACAGCGTCGGAGCCACGGGTTGAATGATCCCGAAGGTGGACGCGTTGGCAGTCGCGAATGTCGCAAGTCCCGTTGCCGAGCCGGAAGGAACAACGAAGTTGATCTGCGTCGGAGAGACGTACATCAAGGGCGCAACACGGGCCGCGCCGGTCGAATCCGTCACCGTGAGCGTAACCCCACCAAGGGACTGCGGGGGAGGCTGGATATTCGCGGGTTGCGTTATCGCCGACAAATTCGAGCCGAAAATGGAAGCAATCGATTCGGGTGTCACCGCCGCATTCGGAGCTGCCGCCGATTGTAGGGCGACCGGCGGAACAACACCGTAGTAGCGAGCCATCCAGTAGGGCAGGATGTAATCTACGCCGGCTGTCTCGATAATGCCGCTCCCTCCGCCGGCAAGCTGATAGGGACTCTCCTCCCACAAATATTCATCCGGAGGCCGGAGCGCTACCGGAATCGGCTGGCACGCCTGGCCACTGCATACAGGAACGACGCCATTCAGATTCACTGGATTGTCGCGGCTCGGCCTTTGGAGCCATTCGTTGAGGAGCCCGGCGGCCTCGGCATCACGCGATGCATTGGGTCCATTCAATCCGCGATCGATCAGATCGAACATCGCGTTCTGATCGCTCGCCGTGGCCGCGCGAAGCACCTGGTACGCCGCCTGATAGATGGATTTTGAGGATCCCGATTCCAGACGGATCAGATTGTAGAAGGAAATGTAATCCAGGTTGAATTTGAAATAGGAACTGTCGCTGGCCGCATCGACCGCAACCGGAGCCAGAACGCCCGCCGCAAGCAGCACTTTGTTGATGTCGTAGTCGGTCGAAAACGTGGTGGGATTCACATGCGCGCCGACCTGCAAAAGCGTCAGAATCTCGTCGGGCCGGGGAATGAATGTCGTACTGATGCTTCCGTCCGGCATCACGATCGTCCACGCATGGCTTTCGAGGAACTGAATCAACCGCGTCGCAATCTGGCTGATAGAAGTCTGGGCGCCGACATCGTTGACCATGTCGTAGGCCACGCCCAAGCCGAAGATCACGCCCATGTACTGATCGCGCGAGGTGTTGCCGACCCAAAAATATCCCATCGAAGTGTTGCTATAAATTCCATTCGCGGCTTCCTCGCTTTGAATCCCGGCAGCGTACGGAGAGTTGAGCGGAACCAGGCAGCGCGCCAGCACATTCGTCCCAGTCACGTCCAGCAGTGACTTGATTCCAGCGAGCGCTTGCTTCACATTGTCCAACGCGGACGGAGACTGCGTCACCTGGTAACGAAACGCCTCTGCCGCGAGATAGTGTCCGGTCCAGATGGCCGAATCGCCGCAACGGGTGTAGCCGACAATCTGGCTGCTTGCGGGTGAGGCAAAGATGGGATCGAGAACGGTCCCGAAGGGAACATGGGTCGCCTGGATATTCGCTTCGATCGCCAGAGCGTTCGCGTCGGACGCTTCCACCTGGGAAGCCCAGCCAGCAATCATCAACCCAGCGATCAGAGTTCTTCGGCGCACTTCACCCTAATGACGCCAAATGGCTCCGAATCGTTCCAGACCAAGGCGTTAAGTGACCTTAATCGCTCGGCTCAAAAGGTCCGTAAATTCGTTCGCGGAGATTAACGAAATGTTGAAGAAGAGCATCGCGGACGGCTCGTCCTTAAGTTAACTTCATTGAATAAGACTATTTCGCCCGAGACGCGGAGAAAGTAGTCTCGCTTCGATCGCCCGACTGTGTCTAAATTGAACGTTTGTAGTGATCACACTACAGCCTGTGATAGTCTCGAAGTCATGGCAACAGATCACATTCTCAGTCTGCTGATAAGCGAAAGAGACAAGTTAACGAAAGCGATTGAAGCTCTGCAGAGTACCGCGACGCCGGGTCCGGGTCGAGGGACGGTGCGGCCGTCTGTCGAACAGGACTCGAAGCCGGCCGAGACGGCAGGTCCTAAGGCGCGGGCGAAACGGAAGCTGAGCGCCGCGGGTAGAAGGGCGATTATCGAAGGGACCAAAAAGCGGTGGGCGGCGATTAAAGCGGCGAAGAGTGCCGCGGAAGCTCCGGCTCCCTCTGTAGCGCCGACGAACGCTGCGCACGCGACGCTTCCCCGAGCCGTGAAACGAAAGGCAGCGGTCAAGAGCGCGGCGTTTCGTAAGAAAATGTCGGATCGCATGAAAGCCGCGTGGGCTGCGAGGAAGAAGAAGGCGAAGTAAGGAGTTATACGGATATAGGATGCCTGGTGGGCAGGCAGTTTCTCCTGCCCACTTAGACTTCGACTTGGAGAGATTCGCTTCCGGGTTCTACGGAACTATCAGGTCCGAGTAGGCCCGCTTTAAGAAACCGATAAACATTCTCGGTAGCCAAGCTTCTCCTGAGTTCATTTCTTTCGAGGTTCCGCATAGACAGACTTTTCGAAATCGCCGAGCAATCCGACCGCTTCCTTGTCGACAAACGGTAGAAACTGCATCATCAACACTGCGCATAACGAACGCTTCGGATCGATCCAATAGAACGTATTCCAGAGTCCCGCCCACGCCAAGCTTCCAGCCGAACGTCCGCCGTCGTATGCGGTGGTGTTTAGGAGGAACCCTAGCCCCCACTTCTCAGTCGCTCCCGGTTGAATGTCCACGTCACTCGATACACCCGGGCGGTAGCTTTTCATCTTGCCCGCGGTCGCGCTTCCAATCTGATTCACTTCCATGCTGTCGACGGTCTCTCGGGTCAAGATGCGGGCCTTATTGTTCCCCACACCCTTGCCGAGGATCATCTGCATAAACCGCACATAGTCGCCAGTCGTGGAGTACAGTCCGCCTCCTCCGCCGAACTCCCTCGGAGCTTGCGGTAGGACGCGCGGATTCTGCTTGAGCGATCCATCGTCCTGGCGCGCGTAAGCAGAGACCAGCCGGTCGAACTTAGTGGCAGGCAGCAGGTAACTGGTGTCCTTCATCTCCAGTGGTTCAAGGATCCTGGCCTGAAAATACGCTTCCAGACTCATACCGCTTATCGCTTCCACCAGCCTCCCCGTCCAATCGATTCCCATGCCATACTGCCAGCGCGCGCCCGGTTCAAACATCAGCGGTGGCACCGCCGGAACCACACCTTTGGTGTATGACGTGTACCGGAACATGTCCGCGTCCCAGAGGTCGTAACAAATACCCGATGTGTGCGTCAGCAGATGCTTCAATGTCACGGGAGTCTTCACTGGACGCATTCTGGGCTTTCCGGTTTCCGCCTCGAAACCGTCAAGAACCTCCAAATTGGAGAGCTGAGGCAGGTATTTCGATGCCGGCTCGTCGAGCTTTACCTTCCCCTGTTCCACCAGTTGCAGTGCGGCCACCGTGGTGATGGCCTTGGTCATTGAGGCAATTTGAAAAATCGAATCGGCAGTCACCGGCGTGCCGGATGAATCCCGCGTGCCGAATGCGCCGGAATAAAGAGTGTTGTTCTGGTTGGCGACCATGCCCACGGCCGCGGGAAGTTTTCTTCGCGCGATCCCGGAGCGAAGTGTCTCATCAATCGCGGCGGAGTCCTTCGTGCCGCCGCGCAGTTTTCCTGCACGCGCGCAGGCGATCGCCGTTATGCCTGCAAACTCTCTACGGTTGATACCCCACATAATTTCTCCAAGACTCCAAAAGAGTGAGTCTCGATCAGTGTACACCGGCCGGGGCCGGATTCTGATATGCTGGCTACCTCGAAGGAGCTCTCCCCCATGAAGGTCTATCTTCGTAGCTCGTCTTTGCTATTCTTCGTGCTGAATCTGATGTTGGGGCTACCCGTTCATCGGACGCCTCTGGGCAGTCTGCGGCCTAGGACAAGATAAGTTACCCTCCGTGCCACCAGGAAACGGGCGGCCGGAGGTATCCTGACTTTCGAGGTGAACGTGGATCCGGCTTGGGCAACGGCAGGAACCCTCCGAAAGGCAGACTCGGCGCGAGGCGGTTGGCGTGCGCCGGACTGGCAATTCGTCCTATGGGAACAGAGTCTGTCCGCGTTGTGGCGATTTTCGGCTGGGGCAGTTTCTTTTGGTGTCGCCCGCGACGCTTCGCAAAGTCCACACCGGCAACCAGAACGGCAAAGCCGAGGATGGCGAATACGATCGTTAAAGGCGGCGCTTCCATATGCGTCGATCATAAGCTGACGATAACCCTGCGTGAATAGACTCAGACTCTCATTCCCGTCTAGTACAAGCGGAAATGGTGCCAGCCTCCCGGTACTGGTAAGCCCTTACTGAGCCACCGCGCGTATGCGTGCGGATAAGGACGAATCAGTCACCGACAGGAAACGACGTTAACCCCTGGAGTGCTCGGCATGACTTCTGCGAGGATTCCTTTCAGGAGCCGGGAGAGATCGGATTCGCCGATCAGAACTCTCACAATTTCGATACCGGTTCGAAATGCCGGTTCCTCGTCGCAAAAAGTCACGTGCCCGAACAGCGCGCAATCGCCGATCTGAACTTTAACGATCGCGCCCGGTTCGAATCGACGTGAGAGATGCGCGCAGGCGCCTGATTGCGACAGGTTGACGATCTGGCCCGAGGCGATCCGGTCCGGAGCCGCAATATCCGTCACCGTAGCCGCCAGGTTCGTATGATAGCGTTCATCCAGCCGCCGGTCCATGGCTAACTCATCGGCAGGTCAGTCAAAGTTCTTCAGACTAACCTGCTTGCCATCCCGCATCGCCGAATCCCGTCGGCGATCGTAAACCTAACGGCGCCAAGTACCAGAGGACTGCGCCGTGAGGGGACACCTCGACAAAACCTATCGTCAACCCCTCCGTCCGCTTCGGCGTCCGCGAGAGCATCCTCCCTGCGATTTTAAGTGAGTCGGGATCGTGATCAGAGATTTCCGGAAAGCCGAAGCGTGGGCGTCCCGCCTGAAACATCACGAATCTCTGTACCAATCCGATGCCGGCCGGGCCTAGGTCAAACCTATGGCGATGAACTACTTCGAAGCTTGTTCCATGCAAGGCGGGTTCAATCCCAACAATCGCCATCGAAGCTGGCTGGCTGACCTGATGGACTCTTGGTTAAGGAATACTCTCCGAAGCCGAGTCTCCCTCCGTCCCTCGAGCGGATGCATGATGAAACGAACGGCCCACGCCGACCGTGAACATGAAGCACCCGTAGAGCGCATGCTCGAACGATGTGACGAACAACGAGCCTGTCTCAAGAAACCGTATGCCGAAAAGTATTCCGCCCAGCAGCGTCAGAACCAGCGCCAGCTTATTACGGAACACGATATGGACGTACGTGAATGCAAACGCGCTGGCTAGTACGATCGCCCAAGGAGGACCGAAAAGATCCCGGTACCGCTCGAACACAAAGGCGCGGTAGACGATCCCCTGCGGATAGACCGAAAGGACGGGGTAGAGCAACATCACCAAACCCCACATCCGCGGATTCGCTCGTGGAAAACTGAGAAACAGGCCCGGCGCGCCGAATCGCAGCACCAGCACAATCCCGATGAATGCCGCCACGGTGAACAGGCCCAGGATGACAAGCGTGTATTGTTCCATCGGCGCCGTGTTCCAAAGGCAGCGGCGGTTAAACGACGGATCCCGTAGCAGGATCACCAGACAGTAGGCAGTCAAGACCCACAATACGGGGATTGCCGGAATCCGATGGCGTGTATGCGCGAACAGCGTGGGGCCGATGAAGAACAACAGCAGAAACTCCACCGCGTGCATGGCCACCGCAGTCAGGATCGCACGAAACGAACGTGCTCAACTCACGTCCGTCAAAATCCAGCACCGCAGAACTTCCGCGACACTCCACGCTTGGGCGATGCATCCACGAGGCGTGTACGGCGAGTTCCCATCGAAAATCTCGCTGATCGATCCGACACAAGCTTCGTTAAGATGTTTGCCGAACCCTTCGAGCAATCGCCGGGCGCCTTGCCGATCCGCGGGATGCACTTTGAGCCACGCGTCGATAAACGGTCCGATGAGCCAGGCCCATACCGTCCCCTGATGGTAAGCTGCATCGCGCGATCGCAGGTCTCCGAAATAAACCGCCTTATAATCCGGGTGGTCCATCGAGAGCGACCGCAGTCCAAAGGGCGTAAGTAACTTCTTCTCGACGACCTCCAGCACGGGAGACCATTTTGAACGATCGAGCACCGGATGATTCAACGAGAAAGAAAGAAGTTGATTGGGACGGCAAGCGGAATCGTCGCCGTTCGGCCCGTCGACCACGTCGTAAAGATAGCCCAGCTCTTCCGACCAGAATCGGCGATTGAATGAAACCCGTGCCGCCTCCGCCAGATTACGAATCGAATCGACCCTGCTTTCGCCCGCGTCTCTGAGCCACCCTTCGAGCAGCGATAACGCGTTGTACCACAGCCCGTTGATCTCGACCGCTTTCCCGCGCCGCGGCGTCACGACCCAATCGCCGACCTTCGCGTCCATCCAGGTGAGCTGATAGCCCTCTTCGCCCTGGCTGAGCAGCCCGTCGGCCGGATCGACATGAATTCCGAACCTGGTCCCCTGCACATGGTGGTCCACGATGTCGAGGAGTTTGGGCAGCATCTGCGTCAGCGTGTCGCGATCTCCTGTGACCTTCACATAGCGATCCAGCGCGTGGAAGAACCAGAGGGTCGCGTCGGCGGTATGATAAAGCCCCTCGTCCGCGCCCTCCGGAAACAGGTTCGGAATCAGCCCGTCGCGAATGTAACGCGCAAACGTATGCAAAATCCAGCGCGCCTCCTTATATCGGCCGGTAGCCAGAGTCAGGCCTTCCAGACTGATCATCGTGTCCCGGCCCCAATCAGTAAACCAGTGATATCCGGCGATCACGGTCCAAGCCTCTTCGCCGCCGGCCCTCGCGATCGCGACGTCTTTCAGCCTGGTGTCGGGACTCACTAGAAATGAATCGGCGGCCAGCACCAGTTCCTGCCCGAAACCCATCAAAGCCGCGGGGGGAGCGGTAGTCATCAAACTATCGCGCCGGCGATTTTCCGTCTCCAGAGCCTGCTCCGAACTCATGGAAAGGATCGCGTCCCAGCTCTCTATCGACGCGACAAAATTCGCCTCCCCGCCCACCGTCAGGTCCGCGCGGTAATATCCGGGACTCCACGTCTTGCCGCTCGATTCATAACCGCGCTCCTCTTCAAGCGGATATACAATCTCGCCCATCACCTTCCGATCGAAGGTGAACGCGGAATTCGTGCCCTGAAAATGAATGCGCAAAACGGGAGGTTCCGGGTCGATCGAAATCTCACACTGATCGTCGACCATCTTCACCGTATAGCCGGACCGCAGGGGTGTACTCACCGGCGCATCGTGCGACCGAAAATTCACCGCCGGCCGCACTCCCAGCCGCAGCGCTCCCTCGCCCTCCAGCAATTTGTAGATTACATGAACCGTGTTCTGACGATACGGAATCACCAACCGTTTTTCCAAACGGTAGCCACCAATCTCGTATATCCACACCGGCAGCCCGTTCTCCAGGCGAAACTCCGATACTGGAAAAACCTTCTCCGGCGCAACTCCCGTGAGTTCTTCGGCCCCCAGATACCCCACCGACCGGTCCGGGAAACGCAGCCTCTCCGCGAGCCCATTCAGGATCATGGTCCGCCCGATGGGAAGCGTCGCGATCAACAGTCCGTGATAGCGGCGCGTGAAAACTCCGTCGAGCGTCCCCGACGCATATCCACCCAGTCCATTCGTAACCAACCACTCCCGCCGGATATCCCTGCGCGGCCAGTCCTCTTGCAACGCCCGGCGATTAAACCTGCGCGACGTTCTTTCCATGCTTCAATCCTCAATCGGAGACAGCACAGTCGCGGAGTCACCCGGAATGTTCCAATCTCCATCCCTATCAGGCAGATACACGCCTGACCCGCCGTATTTCGGATGCTCGCTCGAAAACAACACCTGCCACCGGCATCCCTGAGGAGGCGCCAGCAAGGGCTCCGGAACGCTTTTAAAATGAAGGTCCCTGTCCAGATTCACGAGTAAAACCCGATCACCACCATCATTCGCAAAATACCGCACCAGCAGCGTCCGCTCACCCAGAACCGCCCCGTCGACTCGCGATTGAAACACCGGATCGCTCTTGCGAAGCTGAATTAAATCCTTATGCAGTGCGTAAATTCCGGCATGCTGTTCCCGCTCCGAAAAATCCAGCTTGCATCGCAGAAACGTCTCCCGAGCGCCCGGATCGGCCAGGGTCACGCGCGTATCCGCCAACCCGTAGCTTCGGAACTGCGACATAAACTCCGCCCGCCCCTTCGCCACCAGTTCCGCCAGTTCTGGACCCAAATCCGCAAAATACACGAACGGATTCGTCGCGCCGAACTCCTGCCCTTGAAACAGCATGGGCGTGCCGGGCGCAAGCAGCAGCAGCACCGTCATCGCCCGAACGCGCGCCGGACTGGCCAGCCGGTTGAGCCGATAACCCCGCGTGGAATTCGCTACTTGATCGTGGTTCTCTAGAAACACGACAAGTCGCCACGCATCCAGATCAAGCGACGAAGTCCCCCGACTTTTCGCCTGCCATGCGTAGCGCTGCCCCTGAAACAAGAATCCGTACTTTAATGCCGATAACAATTCCTGCGCTCGACCCGAATAGTCGGTGTAATAAGCCTCGTTCCGCCCGCTGAGCGCCACCAGAGCGCTGTGATGAAAATCATCATTCCACATTCCATCCAGGCCATAGGACCGAATCAGCGCGTTATCCTGCGGCTCATTCTCCGCCACTATAATCGTGCCCCGGCCCCGGCCGCTCTTTCGCACCGCCTGCGCGATCTCCTTCAAAATATGAACCGGCCCCGCGTCGTAAATGTTCTGCGTTGCGTCCAGACGCAGGCCGTCCAAGTGAAATTCGTCGATCCAGTAGGCCGCGTTGGCGATAAAAAACTCGCGTACGGGTCCGGAATGCTCGCCATCGAAATTGATTGCCTCGCCCCAATCGGTCGTATAGCGATCCGTGAAGTAGCTGCTCGAATACGCCCCCAGGAAATTTCCTGACGCGCCCGCGTGATTGTAAACCACGTCGAGAATCACCCCGATTCCCAACGCATGCGCGTCATTCACCAGGCTGCGAAAATCATTCGGCGTCCCATACAACCGGCACGGCGCGAAATAATCGACCCCGTCATATCCCCATCCGAACGTCCCAGCGAAATCCGCCACTGGCATAATCTCGAGGAGTGTAATCCCAGCCGCCGCCAGCTCCGCCAACTGCGCTGCGGCCTCCAGCCACGTTCCTTCCCTCGAAAACGTGCCGATGTGCATCTCGTAAATGATCTGCCCCTCCAGCTTGCACCCCCGCCAATTCTCATCGGTCCATTGAAACTGGGGGTCGATCACCTGCGACCATCCGAAAGGCCCGTCGGGCTGAAAACGGGAAGCCGGGTCCGCATACTCCCCAGAGCCCAATCGAAATCGATATAACGATCCCGCCACAGCAGGTGCGATTCCGGAAAAATATCCGTTGCCCTCTGACGAGAGCGGGTACGCGTCGTCCTCCAGCACCACAGCCACGCGATCGTGAGCCGGGGCCCAAACCCGAAAACTCACCCCATTTTTCACAATCTCAGCGCCAATCGGATAGTGCCGCATATGGTCCTAGTAGGGCAGTTCCCCGCCGTGCCCTCTTTCAATCAACGCGATCGGCAAATCCCCAAACACCTCGCCGGCATCGATGAAGGATCCATCCGAATGAACCTCTCGCCGCGTAAAAACCTCCCGCAGTTGTTGCCCGCGAAGCCGCTCAGGCAGAGGAATCTTCGTGTCCCCCCAGCCAGGCTCAACTTCCCTCCGCACAGGAAACCGAGCCGTCAGCACGACCACACTCCGATCCTCATGGTGCCTTTCAAATCCACAAATACAATCCGAACCGGCCCCCTCCGCGATAACGGACTCATACTTCCCGCAAGCGAACAAGGAGGCATTCTCAGCGCGGAACCGCAGCAATTTGCGCGTCACGAACATCTTGATCGCGCCGCTCTTCCAATCGCGCCACAGCCCCCGGAGAGAAGCCCCCGGATCCAGTTCGTCGAGCAGCCGGTTCCGCCGCTCATAATCCACCGGCCGACGATTGTCCGGATCCACCATGCTCAAATCCCACAGCTCCGATCCCTGATACAGATCGGGAATCCCAGGCGAGGTCAGCTTCAGAGTGAGCTGCACCAGGCTGTTTTGGACCCCCAGCCGAGCAACCTTCTCCTGAAAGGGAAGGAACGAGGACAAGAAAGCCTGAGAGTTTTCGGTATCCGCCACATCGTCGACGAACGAAAGCACCGCGTCCTCATACTCGCGATTCGGAGATTGCCAATTCGTATGCACTTTCGCCTCGCGCAAGCTCTTCGTCATCGCGCCTTTCAGCCGTTCGATATAGCTCGCCGTGAACTCACCCTCCCAACTCCCCACCAACAACTGGTAGAACAGATACTCATCGTTCCAATCCGGCGGGGCGCTTGCTCCGATCTCGCCGCGTCTGGCGCGCAAAATGCGGCTCCATGCTTCCACCTGCGCCGCCCATTCCTCCGGCATTTCGCTCAGCACCGCCAGCCGGGCGCGCGCGTCTTCTCCTCGCTTGGTATCGTGCGTCGACGTCGTGACCATCGAATGCGGCCACCGCTTGGCGCGCTGCGCATTGGTGTGATGAAAACTCGCGATCGTTATGCCGAACCGCTCTGGATCGCCGCCCACTTCATTCAACGCGGCAAAGCGGTTGTACCGGTAAAACGCGGTGTCCTCCATCCCTTTTGCCATCACCGGACCACTGAACTGTTGCAGCTTCATCGCGCACCGCAGCACCGCGTGCCAGCTAAATCCGCTCCGTCCGTCGCCCAGTAGATCGCCCGAGAGAATCCCTTGTACGAAATCAAACACGCTTGGATCGACCGAGGTTTCGTTCGCGCGCGCCTGCTTCACCGCCCAGTCCAGATATTTGCGGTCGTCCGGAGTCGCTCTGCTCTCGGAATCCACATAGGTCCGGTACACCGGAAAGCAAGCGACCACTTCGCGAATCGCCCGGCGCAAGACATTGTGCGTGAAATCGGCGGTGCGAGGATTCTCGCGAGCCACCCCCGCCATCTCCCGCGCCAGCACGTCCAATTCGCTGGCCATCTCGTTCCGCATGATTTGCAGCTTCGATTCCCGAACGATCTCCCGAAAGCTCTTCCGCTCGCCGTAGATCGTGGTGAACCCCACCTCGCCTTCCGGATCGATCAACAGCCCCAGAACCTGGTTCGTAAAGTCGTAGCCGGTGGTCCCGTCCACCGGCCAATCTTCCCGCAGCCCCTCATGATGCGCCAATATCTTTTCCACTATCAAATAGAACTCATCTTGTCGGGCCGCCAATACTGGCGTCAGCCGCCCTTTCAGGCGGCGCGTTGTTGCCGCGAGCCGATCCAAGTACTCCTTCGGATTCAGCAGCCCATCCACATGATCGATCCGCAACCCGCCAATCACACTGTCCTCGATCAATTGAAACACCAATGCGTGCGCGTACTCGAAGACATCCGGCAGCTCCATCCGGATTCCCGCCAGCCCGTTCACATTGAAAAAGCGCCGGTAATTGATGTCGTCGGCCGCGACGCGAAAATCCGCCGCCCGCCAGTATTGGTCGTGGATCAATGCATCCAGAGCTCTCCAGCTATCAGGGTCGTCTGAAGTGCCATGAAATCCGTCGACTCTCCATTCCATCTCCCTGCGCACATCTTCCCGCTCGCGCGCCAGCAATGCCAGTTCCGCCTTCAATTCGAGAGCGCGCCGCACCTCCTGCGGCTTCCAATCCCGAAGGTTCCCGAATAAATCTCCAATCCGTTCGAGCTCCGGAAGGGTATCGCCCAAAATCCGTCCATAGTGCAGCGGACAAATTGGAAGCTTATGTGAATCGTAAGCCCACACCGCAAACGAGCCTTCGTCGGAATCGAACTTCAGCCGCAGCTTGCCGCCGTATAACTCCAAGCCATACTGATCTCCCAAAAAAGGAACCAGCACCTTATCTCGCAGATACGATCGATCGGAGCGCCACTCGATATCGAACCACCCGGCGCAGGCCGATTCCGGTCCCCACTCGAGCACATCCAGCCACAAAGGATTGTCCGCGCCTCCCACACCCATGTGATTGGGCACAAAATCGAAAATCACTCCGAGCCCGTTCGCGCGAAACGCACGGCTCATCGCGTTGAAATCCTCCCGAGTTCCCAACTCCGGATTCAGAGCGCGATAATCCACAATGTCGTAGCCATGCGAACTTCCCTCTCGCGCCTTCAGCCACGGAGACGCATATACATGGCTAATGCCCAATCGCGCCAGGTAAGGCGCCACTCGAGCGGCATCTCGAAACCCAAAGCCTTTATTGAATTGCAATCGATACAACGCCCGCGGTGTCATCGCGGCTTGGTTCTTGGTCGCCTGGGTTTCGCTGGCTTGGGTGGCGCAGGCGGTTCTGCCTGCGATTTTTCCTCCGCCCTCATCGCAAAAAGCAGCAGCGATCGCGCTACCACCGTATACTTCGACCCTACCGCCAGCGCCGCGTCGTTATTTCCAGGCTCAAACTCCGGCATGTTCGTGTCCATCAGCAAAGACCACGATGCCGCCCCGGCGCTATCCGGCAGTGTAAAATCGACCCCCTCATGATGTCCATTCATGACCATCAGCATGGTCGCCTCGTTGCCGCGCTGCCGAATCCCGGTCGTTTGCGCGCGCCCGTCGAGCAGCATCCCGAAGCATCGGACCGGTGCATCCCAATCCCCGTTTCCCATCGGCATTCCATGCGTGTTGATCCAGGTGACATCCCGGACGTCCAGTTCCTCGATGTGCTCCCCGTTGAGGAAAAGATTCCGTCGAAGAATGGGATATTGGTGACGCAGCCCACACAGCTTGCGGACGAATGTGGTCAGCTGCGCGTTCTTATCGAGCAGCGACCAATTCACCCAGCTAATCTCGTCGTCCTGGCAGTACGCGTTGTTATTCCCTTGCTGCGTGCGCCCGAATTCGTCGCCCGCAAGCATCATCGGCGTTCCCTGCGCGAGCAGCAAAGTCGAGAGCATGTTGCGCATCTGACGTCCCCGCAGAGCCTTCACGCCAGGATCGTCGCTCGGCCCTTCCACGCCGCAGTTCCAGGACCGGTTGTTGTTGCTGCCATCCTTATTGCCTTCCTGATTTGCTTCGTTATGCTTCTCGTTGTATGTCACCACGTCGTTCAGCGTGAAACCGTCGTGCGCGGTTACGAAGTTCACGCTGGCCCACGGCTTGCGCCCCAAGTGGTTGAATAGCCTGGCCGATGCCGACAAACGGTCCGCTAGCTGGCTCATAGCGAGCTCGCCTCTCCAGAAATCCCGCGTGTCGTCGCGAAACTTGTCGTTCCATTCCGCCCATCCCGGTGGAAACTCGCCCACCTGGTAGCCTCCTGGACCGCAATCCCACGGTTCCGCGATCAGCTTCACCGTCCCCAGCACCGGATCTTGCAGACATGCCTTGAGAAAACCGCTGTGCTTATCGAACCCTCCGTACTCACGCGCCAGAATAGTGCCGAGATCGAATCGGAATCCGTCGATGTGTGTCTGCTGCACCCAGTAGCGCAGACTGTCGGTCACCATCTGAATCACCCGCGGATGGCTCAAATTCACGGTATTTCCCGTGCCCGTATCGTTGACGTAATAGCGCTTCTTATCGGGAATCAGCCGGTAATAAGCGCAGTTGTCGATCCCTTTGAACGATAGCGTCGGCCCTTTCTCATTGCCCTCCGCCGTGTGGTTGTAAACCACGTCGAGAATCACTTCAAGCCCGGCGTCGTGGAAGCGGGCGACCATCTCTTTAAATTCCCGCAAGCTATCGGCCGGATTCGCCGCATAGCGCGGGTCCGGCGCAAAAAAACTGATGCTGTTGTAGCCCCAGTAGTTGGTCAGCCCCTTCTCGAGTAGATGGCTCTCGCTCACGAACTTGTGAATCGGCAGCAACTCGACGGTGGTCACGCCCAACGCCCGGATGTAACTCAGCACCTCTTTGGTCGCCAGCCCTTCGTAGGTCCCGCGAATGTTTACCGGCACCGCGGGATGGCACTTCGTGTACCCCTTGACGTGCATTTCGTAAATGATCGTGTCATCCCACGGAATATTTTTACCTGCCCGCGAACCGGTCCAGTCAAACTGCGGATCGATGACCGTGCACTTGGGCATGAACGGAGCGCTGTCCCGTTCATCAAACGTCAAATCGTCTCCCGTTTCCATCCGATACCCGAACAGCGCCGGATTCCAGGTCAGCTCGCCTATTTCCGCCCCCGCGTACGGGTCGAGCAGCAGCTTGTTCGGGTTGAACCGGTGCCCTTCGTCCGGCTCGTTCGGTCCGTGGACGCGATAACCGTAAGGAGTACCGGGCTGGACCTCCGGCAGATACCCATGCCAAATTTGATTGGTATATTCCGGCAAAGCGATTCTTTGCAATTCTTGCTCGCCTTTACCGTCAAAAATGCACAGTTCTACTTTTGTTGCGTGAGCTGAGAACACTGCGAAATTCGTGCCTGTTCCGTCCCAAAACGCTCCAATTGGATGAGGCAACCCCTCTTTAATCCGCGTCACGGTTTTGTCGTCATGATTCATATCTAGCAATCAAATCGCCAGCCTTAAAAGCCCATAATTGCACGGTTAAGACATTCCCGGAATGCTTAATCGAGCTTAATTCGAGGCTGGCAAGTGGGACACCAGAATGTGGTGCGAGCTTCTTCGCCTTGCTTCCGCGATAAGATCGGGGTTCCACATTTTCTGCATGCATCGCCGGCATGGTGATAGACCCAGTCGGTGCGCGGACGGGTCATGGATCTCTTCGCGGTGGCGACGAGCGATTCGATTTGAATTCTGGATAGGGCGCCGATTGGGTCGAAGGGATTGATTTCGGCGAGAAAACAGATTTCCGACTTGAATACATTTCCTATGCCGGCGATGATCGATTGCTTTAGCAGCGCGATACCGATCTCTTCCGCCGGATTGCTTTCGAGGCTTTTTACGGCTTCCGCTTCCTCGAAATTGGCAGCCAGCACATCGGGTCCCAGGCGGGTGCGCCGCGAGAGGGTCTGTGCGTTGTGAAACTCCGCTACTTGGACGTCGAACGCCACGGCAACTATCGATTGGGTCGAGATGACAATCCGCATGTGATACCGGGATTTCTGCCACTGCTCCCCGGGGCGGTAGGTATGCCAACTGCCGCTCATGAGCATGTGCGTGAGCAGGATCAGGTCACCCGAAAAACCGATTTGGACCCACTTGCCGGCGGCGCGCGCGAATTCAATGGTTCGGCCAATCACCTCGATTCGCGCCAGCGCTGGCAGTTGAGTTTCAAAGCCGGTGACGATCGATCCGGCGAGTGCTCGGTGCAGGGTTGCGGCCGTGCGGAAGATGGTGTCGCCTTCGGGCAACTATGCCGTCTCCTCTTCTTCGTAATCTTCGCCGGCCGGAGATGGAATCGGCGTGACCGCGCGGCGCATTTGGAAACCGGCGGCAGTGTCGACGAATCCCGCGTCTTCCAGCATGCGCGCTAGAAAATGTTCCTTCGCCGGCCGATCGTTGATCTCCGCGATCAGCAGGCCGCCACGGCGGCTTTGCCGGGCGATCGCAACTTCAGCGAATTTCTTCGCCAGCTCGCGAGCGAAGTGGCTGCGTTCGGGCTCGTCTTCCGGAAGGAAAACGCGGACGGACGGATTGCGACGCCGGAAAAAGGCGCATAGGCGACCGTTTACCAGGATCACGCTCGCGCCGGCGGTCCGCGACATGCTGTGCGCTTCCGCGCTCCAGGGCAAAAGGCTTCCGTAGGGGTTGGCCGGATCGGAGGCCGCCAGGTGCACGGTGTCGGTTTTCGCGCCGTCCTTACGGAGGCTGCGCAACAAATCGACTGCGCTAGGCATGGCGAATTGCGCCGCGCCCAGTCCGGCAACGAACATACCGCGGCGGACCATCCCGCTTTCTTCCATAGTTCTTAGAGTCGGGTAGATGGAGGGATAGCCGCCAGGAATATTTTCGGCGATGGCCGTTTCTCTCGTTACGATGCCGTTGCGAACCAGCAGTTGCTGCGTGGTCGCGGCGCTGATTTCGGTGGGCGTCGCCGATTGGTGCAGACGATGTTGGACTAACGACCAACGACCCTGCGCGGCGGGATGGCCTCCGGTTCTCGATCTCTGGCGGCGCAGAAAATCGACGGACCCTGGCCTTGGGCCCCCGGCCTCGATTTTCGCGTGGCGCTTTTCGGGACCGGCAACGTAGGTTCGGACCGGTAGGAACGTATCGTTGGTGATGTAGCCGGACCAGACCAGTTCCCACAACGCCTCGACGGTATCCCCAAGAAAACCTCCTCCGGCAGCGGCGTGGATTGCGGTGAGGAAGGAAGCGCCTTGTTGTTGGAGGAAATCGCGGATTAACTGCGCGCGCGGAGAAAGCGGGACCTCGTCAACCGAGGGAGGGAGCAGCAGCGCTAGCGAATCCGCGACAAAAAGCGACACTCGTCCATCTTTTTCGCCCACTCGACTGCGGCCGACCCACACAATCTCGCCGGACGCGAGCAACTCGTCCAGATCCTGCGGGCGATATTCGGAGACGCGCGCCGGCAGGATTTCTCTCTCCAGATCCGATACGATTAACTCCGCGCCTTGCAGGACTTCAATGGCGCCGATCAACGCTTCCTGTCCCCGGCGGCGCGTCGTCACCCCCTGCCACCGGCCCAGGAACCTGGCGAAGACCTCCTGCTCCGCAGGCACGACTTCCTTGCGCAGGCGCGCGAGAGTCTTGCGCCGAATCTGCTGCAACACAGCGGGATCGCACCATTCGCGATGCTCGCCTCCGGGGCGAAACTCGCCTTCCAGAAGTTTTCCCGCTGCATGCAGGGCGCGCAGCGGAGGCTGCACCAGAGCTTGCGCTACTCCCAAGCGCGCAGCGATCTGCTGCGTCGTGAAAGGACCGTGCGTCCTTGCGAATCGACGGACTAACTCGCCGATGGGATCTTCCACCGCTTGGAGAAATGCCCCAGCTAATCCTGGAGGCAATGGAATTCCCAGAGCATCGCGATACGCAGCCGCGTATTCGACAGGGATGAAACGATGATCGCCCGCGATGCGCGTCGCGAGCACCCGGCGAGCTTGCATGAGTTCTTCGAGAGAAGAAACCACGTCAGCGGCGCTGCGATCGGCGACCTCTTGTTGCGTCAGATCGCCGAGCTTCAGCAGCAGATCGTGGATGCCGTCAGCGTGTTTGGCGTGATAATCCGGATCGAGCGATTGAAGCTGCGACTCGACTTCCTCGAGCGCGGCCCGATCCAGCAGCTCCCGAAAATCGACGCTACCTAAAATCTCTTCCAACTGCGACTGATCGATGGAAAGCGCTTGTGCCCGCCGTTCCGCCATCGGAGCATCGCCGTCGTAAATGTAATTCGCAATGTAGTTGAACAGCAGAGAGGAAGCATAGGGCGACGGCTTCTGCGAAGTGACGGTGGTGACTTTGATCGCTCCGCGCTCGATCTGTCGCAGGATGTCGGAGGTCGCCGCGAGATCGAAAACGTCGCTCAGGCATTCGCGATACGTTTCCATCAGGATCGGAAACGAAGGATAACGAGACGCGACGGCCATCAGGTCGGCGGAGCGTTTTCGCTGCTGCCATAAAGGAGCTCGCATGCCGGCGCGCCGCTTCGGAAGCAGAAGGGCGCGGCCAGCGGCTTCGCGAAATTTCGCGGCGAACAAAGACGTGCCTCCCAACTGCCGCATCACCGCTTCCCGCATTTCGGACGCTGTAGGAAGGAACAGCGCGGGGTCGAGTTCATCCTCATTTTCCGGCAGGCGGATCACGAAGCCATCGTCGGACCACATGGATTCGGCCTCCACTCCGGTGGCATCGCGCAGTCTCGCCGCGACCGCCATGCACCACGGCGCATGCACCCGGCTGCCGAACGGAGTCAGCACGCAGATTCGCCAATCGCCCAATTCATCGTGGCAGCGTTCGATCAAGATATTTCGATCGCTGGGAACCTGCCCGGTCGCGGCCTGCTGATCTTCCAGATATCGCAGCAGATTTTCAGCCGCCAGGGCGTCCAGTGAATGATCTTCGATCAACCTGGTGTAGGCGACGGGCCGCGGCATCGCCAGCAGCTCGCGAGTCATCTCGCCGATTTTCTGGCCGAACTCGGAAGGCCGCCCCGCGCGGTCGCCATGCCAGAAAGGCATCTTGCCCGGCTCGCCCGGAGCCGGCGACACCAGCACTCGATTGTGATCGATCTGATCGATCCGCCACGTGGTTGCTCCCAGAATCACGGTGTCTCCAGTGCGGCTCTCGAAGACCATTTCTTCATCCAGTTCGCCGACGCGAGCGCCGCGAGTCGCCCCGGCTAGAAAAACTCCGAAGAGGCCGCGATCTGGAATTGTTCCTCCATTAACGACGGCCACGGAGCGCGCGCCCTCCCGCGCGGTCAACTTGTGCGCGACGCGGTCCCAGGTTACACGCGGCCTTAGCTCCACAAATTCGTCCGATGGATACCGGCCGGACAGCATATCGAGTACGCTTTCAAAGACGCTGCGCGGCAACTCCGCGTAGGACGCGGCCTGGCAGACTACGTCGAACAGTTTCTCTTCGTCCCAAGGGTCCATGGCGACCATCGCGACAATCTGCTGCGAAAGGACGTCCAGAGGATTGCGTGGATACTGCACGGATTCCACCTGTCCTTCGTGCATCGCCTTGGTGATGGCGGCGCACGCGGCAAGGTCGCCCCGGTACTTGGGATAAATAACGGCGGAACTGACGCCTCCCACATTGTGATTTGCCCGGCCGACCCGCTGCATGCCGCTCGCGACGGAAGATGGCGCTTCGATCTGGACCACCAGGTCCACCGCGCCCATATCGATTCCGAGTTCGAGCGAAGAGGTCGCAACGATTCCGCGCAGAGTGCCGAGCTTCAGGCGATCTTCGATCTCCGCCCGCTGGGCCGCCGCGACGCTGCCGTGATGCGCGCGGACCAGGGTCTCGCCAGCCAGATCGTTAATCGCGCCCGAAACGCGCTCCGCCAATCGGCGGCTGTTGACGAAAATAATCGTCGAGCGGTGGGCGCGGACCAACTCCAGTAGTTTGGGATAAATGGCGCTCCAGATCGATGGACGCACTGGTCCCTGCGAGGCGGGACCGCTGGGCAGGAGATCGAGCTCGTCCAACCGAGTCATATCGTCGATCGGAACTTCAACCCGAAGATCGAAGCGCTTGGGCTCGCTAGCATCGACGATGTTGACCGGCCGGAATTCGGTAGTCTTACCGCCCAGAAATCTGGCGACTTCTTCGAGAGGACGCTGTGTGGCGGAGAGTCCGATTCGTTGGAGAGGCCGGCCGCAGAGGTGTTCCAGACGCTCCAGCGAAACGGCGAGGTGCGCGCCCCGTTTGGTGCCGACCAGCGCGTGAATCTCGTCGACAATGACAGTCTCGATGGAGCGCAGAGCCTCGCGGGCGTTCGAGGTGAGCAGCAGGTACAGCGACTCCGGAGTGGTGATGAGAATGTCGGACGGATGGCGCGAAAAGCGGGCGCGCTCGGCTGACGAAGTATCGCCAGTTCGTATGGCAATTGCCGGTTCCTGGACGGGGCTACCCTGTTTATTCGCTTCATTGGCGATACCCGTAAGTGGTGAGCGGAGATTACGCTCGACGTCGATGGCCAGGGCTTTGATCGGGGAAATGTAAAGGACGCGGCAGCGTTGAGCGGGCGGAGGAGGGTCCGAGAACATCAGCCGGTCCAGGCACCACAAAAACGCGGCGAGCGTTTTACCGGAGCCGGTAGGGGCACACAGAAGGGTCGAGTGGCCTTCGCCAATTGCGCTCCAGCCCAGCAGTTGGGGGCGGGTCGGCGCGGGAAAAACAGCCTGGAACCAGGATCTTACCGCCGGGTGGAACTGCGGCAGAGGGGTCAAGGGGCGCCCGGGCATCAGATGGTGGATGCGCTCAAGCGCGGAAAGATTCCCCCGCTCTTGTTACGCGGAGCAGAACGGCCAGGTATCGACGTTATTGTTGGCGATATGGATCTGGTAGCGCAGAGTCCAGTCGGCGATGTTGATGATCTTTTTCGTCCGGATCGGCTTAGGAAACTCGATCGCTTTTTGCGGAGTCTTAGATTTAGGGAATTCAATGACGCGTTCCATGGGCACCGACGAAGCAACCTTAGTACCATCTTCCGGCGGCTCGTTTCAAGAAGTTATCGGATTTTGAGCAGAGCAAAATTCGCAGGACCTGTACTGTTTTGCACACATCGAGTTCTTTTTTCTCTCTTTCTCCGTGCATTCGCCTGAAAACACTTTTAAACGGATTTGCACCGCGCGGCCAAAAGCCCCGTCGCAGCCGCCAGATCGACGTCCACAATCAGCAAGCCTTCCTTGCCGTACGGCTGATAGCTGAGCAGCGTCCCGTCGGGCCGCACGACCGCTGAAGTTGTCGGCGACCCCGGGCTCGCGCAATTGACCATCGCGAAATAGCAGGTGTTCTCCGCCGCGCGGCACAGGGCTGCCTTTTCATGGAATGAATTCGCGGGATCGGCGAAAACGGAGGGCACGTAGCCGCGAGGCTCGGCTTCATGAAAATGCGGGTGGAAAACGATCTGGGCGCCGTTCCGGGCGGCGAAGCGCACGGTTTCCGGATAGCGCCAGCCCTCATGACAGATCGCGATGCCGAACGTCAGTGGACCGGTCGTGAATACGCGCCTCCCGGAACCGGCTGTGTAAAGCCCTTCCTCGGATGGATCGATTTGCGTCTTGTCCTGAAAACCCGCGGCGGTCCCATCCGGGTTGATCACCAGCGCGGTGATCAGCAGCGCGCCATCGAGGATGCGTTCGGTGCCTAGAATCACCGCGATGTTCCCCTTCGCCGCAGCCGCCTGGACTGCGGACCAGGCGCGCTCCAGGAAGCGGGCGTCGGGTGGAGGGACTTTCTTTCCCATCAACCGGTAGCCGGGAATGTAGCATTCCGGAAAACAGACGATGCCTGCGCCTTTCGCGGACGCGTCTCCGATCGCTTGTTCGGCCAACGTCACGGATTCATCGGGACTCGCCGGGAATCGAATATTGGCGAGCGCGATTCGAAACATGCTCCAATTTTAACTGATGGCGTTTTCGTCCGGAGTTGCATATCGCGCGGGATAGTATCCCACCACGGGATCGAGAAGTTGCCCTTCTAAATCCGGCGCGACCGGCGTATCCGATCCATATTTCGCGGGCCACTCCCGCGGCAGATAGAGCGTCCCGAAGCACTTATCCACCCAGGGAAGCATGGCCGCGTAATTCTTGTTGATAACTTCCGGGGAATCGTTGGCGTGGTGCCAGTGATGGAACCCGGGTGTTGAAATCAGCCACTCCAGCCAGCCGAAGCGCCAGTTGACGTTCGCGTGCAGAAAATAGGCCCAATAGGTTGTCGCGGCGGTGACCGCCAGCGGCACGAAATCGACTCTGTTGCCCAGAGGCTGGGCCAAGCCGAGCAAGTAAATGGGGACAGTAGCGCAAAGACGGGTGAAAAACATGTCGACCGGGTGGGCTTTCGAGGTGACCAGCCAGTCGATCTCCTCGGCGCTATGGTGAATGGCGTGAAAGCGCCAAAGAAACGGGATTTCGTGCGACCACCGGTGGCCCCAGTATCCGCCGATTTCGTTCACCACCAGCGCTGCGCTTAGACGCAGCCACAGAGGCAATCCAGCCGCGGCCTCGTAGAACCCCAGCGGCATCAGGCGATGCATCCCCGCCGAAAGGACCGTCAGCGGGATGATTAACAGCAATTTCGGCAGTACACCGTTGAGGAAATAGTAAAAGAGGTCCGCGCCGAATGACCTCCGGAAGACCTTTTGAGAGTGGTTTCCGAAAATCCTCTCGAGCGGCACGAATACGATCAGCAGGAGAATCAGCCAGAAGGATAAACCCAGCAGTCCACTCGCAAAGGAAACGAAATGGCGCTGGATATCCATGGACTACTATCGGCGGCGAGCGCCGAAAACTAAAACGCCATGAGCCGCGACCGCAGGAAACGGATTCCGCCGGGAAAATCCTATTTGCCTAAAACTCGCTTGTAAGCGGTCGAGTTTCGGCGCCGCAGCCGGGTGGCGGCGAAGACCGCGCCGAGGCCAGCCAGAGTCAGCACCCAGGTGCCAGCCTCCGGCGTCCCTTGTGTCGTCGTGACCAAGGCCAGATCCAATAGCGGCGGCGCGAAACCTGCGGATCCCGTCGCCTCCGTCACGAATTCGAGTACCTCTGTTGCGCTGGTAGCCGTGAAGTAAGTCGTTTCCTGCACCCACGGAGTCGATACCCCTCCGGCGTTGTTCATACCATCGGACGTATAGATCAGATCGTTCGGGTCCGGATTCGCCATGGTGGTGCAATAGGATTCCGGACACATATAGACCCCTTGCGTGGCGTTTGGTATCGCGTAAACCAGCCATTGATCGACGTAGGCCTTTTTGCTTCCGTCTTCTTCGTTCGACGCCTGGTAGAACGTAAGAGTGTAAGCATCGCCCGGCGTAAGGCCGGTCATTTCCGTTGAAACCGGGGCGCCCCAGGTCGGGTCTCCGTCGATCTCCAGGTAATTGGTGAGCGCGCCAGGCGCGTTCCCCGGCTGACCGCCGGTGGTGTCGACGCTGATGTGCGCGGAGTTGCCCGGCCCCGGGTTGCCGCAAGTATTCTGTTCATCGGCGACGGTAAGGCCGACTACGCAAACGATTTGCTCCGTGGTGTTTGCCAGACTGCCCGTGTAATTTTCCGTCCAAACGCCCGCCGTATATGCATTCGTTGCGAACGAGACCTGGACCTGAGTTGGTGAGCCAAAAGAATAGGTCGTCGACGCCTTCATTGTCGCCTGGGCGCACAGCAGAGACACCAGGACAACAAGAGTGACTCGAATCTTCATGTGTCCATTGTTCGTCGAATCAGCAGTTTGAGCCATTCGACGAAGGCCTTAGAGGCCTGCCAAAAGGGTCTAACAGATCTTGGTACTCTGTGGACTACTACCCCCATATGAGGTTATAGGGTGATTAGCGGGGCGAGATGACTGAAGGTCAGCTTTCTTCTTCGTTCATCTCACGCAGGACTCCGAGGTCCGGCCCCGGGCTGGCCGGGAGCGAATCTGTGCAGCCATGCTCGACGATGTGTCTCTCGAGCGCCTCCCAAGCCTTCTGTGAAGACGTCCGGGCGGCTTCGGCCGCGTTCCAAACCACGTCGCTGATTGGATGTGATCTCACCTTCAAGACGTCCAACAGAGCGTTAAACTCGGTAACCAACCGGCTGTATTCATCGGCGAGACGAAGACGCACGGAGCATTCTTCTCGATTCACGAGCCATCTCCCGGCTGCCTCGCTCGACGGCGGGGCGAGCTTCTAGTATTCTAGCGAGTCACGTTGCGCAGGGCCGGTACTTTTTGAGCGACACTGTATCAATACCCAATCAAGGAGTCCTTTATGAATCGCCGCGATCTCCTCGCCGGACTCGCTTTTGCGAGCGTGGAAGCGAAAGCGCAAACCCGCCCCTCGCCCGAATCCGAGTCGCTTTACATCCCCAAACCGCAACTCGTCGACGACCGCCGCTTCCTGCACGACTTCATGGAGGAGTTTGCCTTCGTTGACCTGGTAACGGTGTCGCCCACGCTGCGGATTACGCACATCCCCGTTTTTCTGGAGCGAACCGCCGGTGCTTATGGAACAATTCATGGCCACATTTCGCGCCAGAATCCGCAAAGCGCGGCTTTCGACGGCAAGCAGACCGGGGTCATCGTTTTCCATGGACCCCACGGCTACATTTCGCCAACCTGGTACGCGAAAACCGGCAATGTGGTCCCCACCTGGAATTTCGCGGTGGTTCATGCCAGCGGGAAGCTGCGCCCGGTGACCGGGAAAAACGAGCTGAACGATTTACTTTCCAAGCTGATTGCGAAATTCGAGCGTTATGAGGGAACCGGCTACGATTTTGCCAAGGTCGATGATGGCTACAAATACGGCCTGATGGGCGGAATTATCGGCTTTGAGCTGGAAATCGAGGTTCTGGAGGGCAAGTTCAAGCTTGGCCAGGACCGGAGTCCGGAGGATAAAGACAGTCTACTCACGAAGTTAAGGCAGGCTCGAACGCCTCGTTCTCTCCGCGATCTGACTGCTAGCTTCTACCAGCGGCAAAGTAAGGCATGATTAATGTTTAGAAATTTTTCTGCCGATTTGTATGGCGGCGAGTGTAGAATATCTTGGTCGGAGGACCACATGAAGCAGATCCTGATGGTCGTAGTGTTGGCGCTGAGCGGCAGCGCGCTCGCGGACTCAATTTCGAGCGCAACCGGGAGTTTTTCGCCGTTTCCCACTACGTTTAACACATCGACGCCAGCCTGGGCCGGCGCATTCACTCCGCCTGCAACCACCGGGACGCCCTTCTGGAATAATCCCTCGGACGATACCGGTGCCGGCGGCAGCCACATGATGAATATCGGCTATGTTTTGAACGATGACGGCGGTTTGGAGGGCACTCTTCCGGTTTTGGGGTCGGATACCGTTTCTGAGGACCTCGTCGCGGCCGGCGGCGCCGACCCGACTGCATTTGACTTTATTAGCAACGCAACCGCCGACTACCTGAGCTTATTGTTCGCTCAAAGCAGTCTTGACACCGGCAATCCCGTGCAGGGGACCGTTTTCGGCTATTACGTGGGCAGCACTTACACTCCTTTGTACACGCCCGTCGATACCACCTCGCCCACGGGGATGATGACCATCGATCCAGCGACGCCGGGCAATTCCTACGGCTTTTATGCCACCGTCTGTTACGGACCGGGTGTGTGCGAAACCTACACTACCGGGAACGGGAATTTCGGGAACGCCCCCGGGGCGCCCAGTTGGAATCACTTCGCGCTGTTCCTATTGGCTTCCGGCAATTACGCGATGGGATTTACGGCTGCCGACGCGATGGTTGGAGAGAGCCTGGGCGATTACAACGACATCGTGATCGAACTCCAAGCCATTCCGGAGCCCCAAACGATCGGAATGACTGTGTTGGGGCTCCTTGGCTTGATTGCATTCCGTTATCGAGCGTTATTCTGCCCTAAATGAGCAGTTAAGGGCCTCGGGGAATGCTTAAACGACCATAATTTCGCTCTATTGAGACGTTAGCGGATACGTGCGGTCCCAGATGGGAACGCTGCCGATGGCATCGCCCGAAATGACAATTTCGATGCGCTGATTTTCTTCTCTCCCGGCCGCAGTCCGGTTCGAGGCTAACGGGTGAGAATTTCCCAGGCCGCGGGCGGTAATCATACTGGCTGGAACTCCGCGGCGAATCAGAGACTCGCGCACCCCGTCGGCTCGTTGTTGGGAAACCGCCACTGAGTCGGGAGCATCGGTATGGCCCTCGACTTCAATTCGCAAACCGGGATAAGCGGTCAGGACCGATGCCACCGCTGCCAATTGGGTGCCGTTGAATCCCGATACCGTTGTTACCAATCCGCGGGGAGAATCGAGGGTCGGTGCAGAGCCGTTCAGCCGTTGCAGCAGTCTGCTGCGCAGGACGGTTTTCGCCGATGAATCGCTTACTGGAGGAGGCGGCGCCGGCGGAGGCGGGGCTTGCAGAGCCTGCGGAATGGGGCGGGCCTCGGCTTCGGCCGCGCGTTCTTCGGCTCTCTGACGAGCGGCGCGTTCGGCATCCGCTGCGGCTTGCGCGGCAGCTACGTCGGCGCGGGCGCTGATGACGGCCTGTTCGGCTTCGACTGCGGTCTTACGGGCTTGGGCGGCGTCTGCCTGTGCTCTTTGAATAGCCTCATCCTGCTGATGCTTCACGGCGATGACGCGGGCGTCTTCGGCGGTTTGCGCGGCTTCGCGGGCGGTTTCGACCACTCGTGCCGAATCCTGCTTGCTGGCTTGGAGCTGCTGCGCTTCCGTCAACAGTTGCTGGGCCTTCAAGAAGGTATTCGCGGCATAACGATCCGCTCCGGCGGCGCGCGCGACGCCCATGGCGTTCTGGGCCTGATAGAGCTCCGAGATAGCTTCGTATTCGCGCATGGAAACTTTGGGAGCGTTGACGCGCGATGAATCGAAATTATCGGGGACGTGCCAGGAATAGAGGCCGCGCGGGAGAAGCTCGACTTTGGCTTCGACTTCCTCAATTTTGCCTTCCGTATCGGGGCGCACGGCGTTTTCGAGCACCACGACGTTGCTCGGCTGGCGGACCGCGGAGTAAGGCTCTGCCGTTACGATCAGCGCGAACGCCTGCATGTCGGTGGTGACGTGCAGCTTGGCTTTATCGGAAGTGCCGGGGACTATTTCGCCGATATTGTGCGGCCGGCCATCGGGCGTGAGGGCCCACAATACATAGGTCAGATATTCGAGGCCGAAGCGCTGGGGTTCGGTGAGATTTTGAAATCTTGCGTCGATGTCGGTGCGGCCCTGCTTGGATTGGACCAGCGCTTCCCCTTTCGATTTGGGGAGCAGGACGGTGCCGCGGAAATCGATCATTGTGGGGTCGGACCGGTATTTATAGTTGATCGCTTTTACGGTGCGTTCAATGACCGTGACCTGATAGATCGGGGTGGTCTGCTGGCACAGGAGCGGGAGAGCGCAGGTAAGACATAGTAAAGGTTTCATGTTTTTGAAGGGCAGATCAGAGACCTGCCCTATCTCTTACTGAACGTCGATCGAATCGACGGTGATAGTCCCGCCGCTTTGTGAGCCAGTTATGGTCGCAACGACGTCTTTCGACGCATCCGACGTACGATTGGCCCGGGTCTTCATCGCGGTCGCCGCTTTAGAATTACCGGTGGAATCGAGCGTATAGAGCTTCCCTGAAACATCCAGCGCGAAGGTTGAGGTCGCACTGGTCGCCGGGCAAGCGGCCGAGTCCTTTTGCTGGGTGTAGCAATTGGCATCGACCAGTTTACCTGAGAAGTTGTCGCCAAATGAGAGCATCGCGAATAGTGAACCGACTGCAAGTAGTGATGGGATTTTTCGCATATCCGCTCCTTTCGGATCCAAGAAATTGCACGCGATGTTCCATTAAGGGCATCGCCATGAGAGATAAGGGTTTTCGATGGTTGCAGAGGCGGAGCGCGGCTGGAAAAAACTCCTGAGAGCCAGTAGATAATTCCGAAACCACTGCTGGAGGCAGGGACGGAAGAGATTGTTGAAAAACTTGTGCAGATCCCTTCCGCGGTCGCGGGTCGTTGTCAATTTAACCGAGCTGATGAGCCGCGACCGACTTTAGTCGCTATAGATTTATTTGTTCGAGGAAACGGAGCACGTCGCGGGGGTCGCGGAGTTGAAACCGGGCCCGGGTGAGGGATTGGGGGCCGACGCGAATGGTTATGCCGTCCGGGAGGGCGGCGAAGGCGTGCTCATCGGTAGAGTCGTCGCCGACGTAGATGGGCAGAGGGCGCTGCGCGAAACGGTTCAATTCGCGGCGCACGGCAGAGCCTTTGTCGCCTAATTCGCGGGGCAGGATTTCCCAGACTTTCTTGCCGCTCAAGAGACGAAACGCCCCGTTGAGGCGGGTGAGGGCTTCGTGCACGGAGGCTCGAGCAAGTTTCGATTCGGCCTCGCCCGCTTCACGATAGTGGATGGCGAAACATGGACCTTTATCCTCGATCCAGATGCCGGGCAGATATTCCGTGCCTTTTTCCAGGCGCCGCCGCGCGCGATCAAGTTCGCGCTGGACGGCAGGTTCGAGCGCCGTCCCAAAGCGGCCTTCCCAACCATGAATCCCCAAATAATGGACGCCGGGCAGGCGGGTTCGTTCGCGGACATCCCCGCGTCTGCGACCGCTGATCACCCAGACGCGGGTGCGATGGTTTGTCACCAGCATGCTGATGGCGTGACGCATGGGCGGGCTGATGTGTACGTCCTCCGGAGTCGGCTGGATGTGAGCAAGCGTACCGTCGAAATCAAGAAAAAGGGCAATGGAGGCGGCGGACTTTATGCGATTCTCTATCTCGGACCAGCAGTCGAACAGGCGCCTCATGCCTTTCGCCGCCGGGCACCCACGCCGACCTCCTCAAGCTCCGGCTCGTGCCAGGAATGGCGCAGAGGGTGATCTATGACCCGGAGACGGATCGCGGTGAGTTCGCCGATCAGGTCGCCTGCCCAGCGATAGACGTTGTGCTCACGGACCTGACTACGCAGGTGTTTCATGCGCGTAGTTCGCTCCTCAGGGGACATTTCGAGGGCGGTGTGGATAGACTCCGCGAGTTCCCCGGTGTCGTACGGATTGACGATGAGAGCGTCTTTCAATTCCTGGCTGGCTCCGGCGAAGCGGCTGAGGATCAGAACACCGTCCTGGTCCTGGCGGGAGGCTATGTATTCTTTCGCGACCAGATTCATGCCGTCGTGGAGAGAGGTGACCAGGCAGAAATTTGCGGCCCGGTAATAGGGCGTGATTTCGGCGTGGCTGTGCTGGCGTTCGAGCAGAATAATGGGCTTCCACTCGCCTCTGCGGAGGCGCTGATTGATGCGCTCCGCTTCCTCCTCGACCTCTTCCATGAGGTCGTGATAGCGCTTAATCGGGGTGCGGCTGGGCGCACCGATTTGGACGAAGGACAGCTTTCCTTTATAGGAGGGGTAGCGGTCCAGGAAGCTTTCGATTCCGCGGAAGCGCTCGACGATGCCTTTGGTGTAGTCGATGCGATCGACACCCAGGCCCATGATGGAGGCCTCGACACCGAGTTGGCGGAAGAGCTCGGCTGGGTCAGGACGCGGGGTCGGTGTCGGATCGCTGACGAAGGCCACGCTGATCGGGAAGGGGCGCACGACGGTGACCTGGTCTCCGCGGTTGACGGCGAAGCTTTCCCAATCGATGCGGGATTCAAGCGCGCGTTCGACGGTCTCAAGAAAATTATTGCAGTGTGCCTGGATGTGGAAACCGATGAGGTCCGCGCCAAGCATGCCGTCGAGTAGTTCTTTTTGCCAGGGGCAGATGCCGAAGGCTTCGGGATTGGGCCAGGGGATGTGCCAGAAAATCGCTATACGGGCATCGGGCCGCTGTTTCTTGATCATTTGCGGGAGCAAAGCAAAGTGATAATCCTGGACCAGAATGACCGGGTTGGCCTCACCTTGGATTTCTTCGAGAAGCGCATCGGCGAATTTCTGATTGACGATTTGATAGGCGGCCCAGTCTTCGGCGCGAAAGATGGGCCGGGTGTGCGCGATGTGGCAAAGGGGCCAAAGACCCTCATTGGCGAATCCAAAGTAGAATCCGGCATCCTGTTCCTTGGTGAGCCAGACGCGGCGCAGCGTGTATTGAGGATGATCCGGAGGAACGCGGACACGGCCGTGTTCGTCAGAGGAGGCACGATCCGCGTCGCCGGTGGCTTGTGCGACCCAGGTTCCATCGCAGGCCTGGAGCACGGGTTCGAGGGCGGTCACGAGTCCACTGGCGGGGACGGTCCATTCAATGGAGCCGTTTCGATTGTTATGGATATAAGGCTCGCGATTAGAGACGGCGAAGAGGCGTGCGCCGTTCAGCTTATTTTGAACGAAAATGCGGAGACGTTCGGGTGTCCAAAGGGCTTGCGCGGTGTCGCGCAGATGCGCTTCCTCGTCAGCGGCGGCGCGGGCGGCTTTGAGAGTGGTGGCGAGCTTGGTGACTTCGCTGGCCAGGGGCTGGAAAAGACCATCTTTCGGCAGTTCGCTGTCAATCGGCGTTTTACCCGTGCGTAGATCTTCGAGCCAGTGCGCCATGCGCCGGAGGGGCCGTCTGAGGCTCCAACGGACAGCTAGCAAGGTAAGAATAAGTATCAACAGGATTTGGACGGCTACCGTTTCGATGGTGTGACCCCATGCGGACACAGCACCCTGGAGGTAGGCCATTGCGGCCGGAATCATTGACGCGGGCACATGCGGCAATAAGCAATGCAAATGCCATTATGAAAAATCCTTTATTTAGGACAAATGCGACGTTCTTAGCGCGGCAAATCAAGCACACTAACGGAAGTTTTTTCTTGATTTAGTTTCGATCGGATGAGGGTTTCCACTCTGGCCCAGACAACGGGGTCGGATTCCATTTCGATGTGAGGGCGCATGAACATTCGGGCGAACCAGGGATAGGCGCTGCAATTGGCGGTTTTAGATTTGTATTCGAAGAGAAAATTCCCGAGTATCCGGGTGCGCAAGGGATCGGCGGCGAAGATTTTTTCCCGTCCATGGAGAAATCCGTTGAGCTGGTAGAGATTGATCGCTTCCGCGACGTTTGAAGGGATGAGACGGTCGTCCTCGCCGTGTTTGGAGACGCTATCGACCTGGATGGTCAAAAGGACGGGAATGCCATCCTTTTGAAGAGCCCGGGCGGTGGTGACGGCCTCGGATGCGCCCCAACTATGACCATATAAGACGATACGAGCTTTTTGTTTTTCGCCGGCGGAGAGGGCTCCATCATGGTCGGCGTCGAGGGAGCGTCGAATCGCTTCGACGGCGAGGGGGCCGGAGTGGTTCTCGAAAATCTCAGCGTCGAGACCGGCGGGATATTTTTCGCGCAGATGGGCGGCGAACTGGACTTCCTGGTGAATGGCGTTGGTATGGGCGACGCGTCCGCCGACGAATCCGATGACGAGGAGCTTTTCGGGCGGATCCGAGCCTGCGGCGATAAGATTCGCGGCGAGGAAGGAAAAAAAGAGAAAACGCTGGTACAACATGGCGGAACTACACTCTCAGCTTAGCACCTGTTACTTAGCGACTTATTGTTTGGGAACCAGGCCGATCGTCTTCACGACCAGTGCCAGCTCGCGCTTGTCCGTGTCGGTTGGGGGGAGCGCTTTGTCTGTCGAGAATTCGACAGTGACGACATCGGATGCGAGAGCGGCGGCCGGGACTTCGTGCGAATACACGCAATCGCCGGACTGCGAAAATGTTTCGGTGGCGATGGGGGTTCCGTTCACGGTGGCGGTGACGGCGACTGGTCCCAGTTTGCCGACGACCGCATCGTGCAGGGTGAAGTGGAGCTCCAGCTTCGCGCCATTTTGGGCCGCGCTGGGCGGCGGGCGCAGGACGACGGCAAATTTCGAAGTGCTCCAGCGCCAGGCGTCGGCTTCGACGTTGGAGAATCCGCGGACGAGCTGCGCGGAATCGGCCGGGTCGGCTACGTTGATCACGCTGGCGAGTCCGTCTTCCCTGGCTTTTCCTTTTTTCTTCCTACGGCAACTGGCAGGCGCCAGGATTACGAACGTCAGCAGCACGGCGGCTGCTATTAGTCTCCGCACTTTTCCACCTCGACTAGGCAACTATAGAAGGTCGGTCCACCGCCGATATCGGTCAGCCGCTCCGAGGTGAGGGCGTTAGCGCTGCGTCCATCGGCGGAACGCTTGGCCCAGCGCACGGAGGGGGCGCGAACGACTCCGCTGCCGACGACTCCGTCTACTTCGGCGGTTAAAACAAGGCTGCCGCGGTCGTTGAAGGCGCGAACCAGGTCGCCCGAGCGGATGCCTCGCGGGTCCGCGTCGCTGGTGGCGATGTGGAGAACTGAAGTTTGCTTATCAACCGAATCGCGGTTGCCGAAGGTCGAGTTCATGCTGTCGTCGTTTTTCGACGAGACGAGTTCGAGGGGATATTTTTTCCGCAGCGACGCATCGCCGAAGCGGGATTCGGCGGGGGGCTGATAATCGAGGGCGTCAGCTCCGAACTCGCACTTGCCGGACGGGGTTCCGAAATTTCCTTCGGCGAACGGGAGGTAGGGAGCGTTTTCCGGAGAGATGTTCAGACGTACGGAATGTTCGCGTTCAAGGCGCTCCAAGGTGATGCCTTCGAGGAAAGGATGGCCGGAACTTAGGAGCGCGCGGATCATGTCGTCATCGGAATCGTTGAAACATTCGTCTTCGAATCCCATACGGTGCGCGAGTTCGCGGAACACTTCTACATTTGACTTGGCCTCGCCGGGAGCCGGAACCGCGGCTCTCGCCAACTGGAGATGGTAATGACCGTAGGCGAGATACAAATCGGTATGTTCGAGGAACGTGGTCGCGGGCAGAAGGATGTCGGCATGATCGGCGGTGTCGGTTTGAAATTGCTCAAGGACCACTGTGAACAGATCTTCACGCCGGAATCCTTTCAAAACCCGATTCTGATCGGGGGCGACCGCGGCGGGATTGGAGTTGTAGACTACGATGGCCTTCACCGGCGGATTGTCGAGCGTGGTTAGGGCCGAGCCGAGTTGGCTCATGTTCACGATGCGCGCGGTGGGGCCGAGCTCGGGCAACTCGAGCGCTTTTCTATTGAACTGAAAAGCGTGCGAGGTGGAGAATTGGAGGCCGCCTCCGAGCTGTTTCCAGGAGCCGATCAGAGCCGGCAAGGCGGCGATGGCGCGAACGGAGTTGCCTCCACGCTCGCTGCGCTGGACGCCTAAATTCGCGCGGATTACCGATGGACGAGTGGTCGCGTAATCGCGGGCGAGCCGAATAATATCGTCTTTCGGGATTCCGGTGAGCGATGAAACGCGGTCGGGGTCGAAGGCGCGGGCGCGGTCGGCCAGTGCGTCGAAGCCGTTGGTGAATTTCTGGATGTAATCAGTGTCGTGGAGGTTTTCGCCGATGATGATGTGCATCAGGCCCAAGGCGAGCGCCATATCGCTGCCGGGATTTATGCGCAGATGACGGTCGGCTAGGGCGGCGGTGCGGGTGCGGACGGGATCGATCACGATCAGTTTCGCGCCGTTGCGCCGGGCTTCGACGATGAAGGGCCACAGGTGGACGTTAGTGCCGTGGATATTCGCTCCCCAGGCGACGATCAATTTCGCGTGCGGAAATTGTTCGGGCTCCGTGCTGTAACGATTCCCGAGAGTCGCGGTCAACGCCGCCATGGACGCCGCGGAACAGATGGTCCGATCGAGGCGCGACGCTGCTAAGCGGTGAAAGAACCGGCGGTCCATGCCGCTGGTGTTGAGCAGTCCCATGGTGCCCGCGTAGCTGTAGGGCAGGATGGATTCGGGTCCGAAGCGATCGGCGACTGCGCGCAAATTCTTCGCGATGGTGTCGAGGGCTTCGTCCCAACCGATTCGCTCGAAACGGCCTTCACCTTTTTTGCCGATGCGCTTTTGCGGATACAGGAGCCGGTGCGGGGAATATTCGCGATCCAGGTACTTCGCGACTTTAGCGCACAGAAATCCTCGCGTGACCGGATGGTCGGGATTGCCGCGCAACTTGCTCGCGGCGCCGTTTTCGACGTTCACAAGCAGAGAACAGGCGTCGGGACAGTCGAGTGCGCAGACCGAATGGCGTACCTGCATGCATCCAAGAATAACAAGCATGGTTTCGAAGGTGCTGATCGCTTCCTCCGATCGCGGCGCGGAAGGAATGATGGAATTGCCGGGCGTCGAGGGCCTGAGGAGCGGAAATTATGGCGGGTCCAGCGGTGGCTTGCTATTTTGGATGAGCATGCAGACCAAACAACTCGGCAATAGCGACTTGAAGATTACGCCGCTCGGCATTGGCGCGTGGGCGATGGGCGGCGCTGGATGGGCTTTTTCATGGGGGCCACAGGACGATAACGATTCTATCGCCGCGACTCGCGCCGGGCTCGATGCGGGGCTGAACTGGATCGACACGGCGGCGGTCTATGGGCTGGGGCATTCCGAGGAGGTGGTTGGACGGGCCGTTGCGGGATATTCTCCCAAGCCGTATGTCTTCACCAAATGCGAGCGCACCTGGGACGCCGATGGAAATATCGTTAAGAGCCTCAAGAAGGATTCGATTCAGCGCGAATGCGAAGCGAGCCTTAAGCGCCTGGGCACCGACACGATCGACCTTTATCAAATTCATTGGCCGGAGCCCGATGAGGATCTGGAGGAAGGATGGGAGGCACTGGTTCGATTGAAAGAAACGGGAAAGGTCCGCAACATCGGCGTTTCGAATTGCAACGCTTCGCAGCTTGCGCGCATTTCGAAGCTTGCGGTTCCAGCGTCCTTGCAGCCACCCTATTCGCTGGTGACGCCTGACATTGAGGAATCGATCTTGCCGTACTGCGGAGCGCATAACATCGGGGTGATCGTATATTCGCCGATGCGCAATGGCCTGCTGAGCGGAACCATGACCAGGGAGCGGATCGCAACGCTGCCGGAAGAGGATGTTCGCCGGCGGATGCCTCCGTTTCAGGAGCCGAACTTGAGCCGCAACCTGGCACTTGTAGAGAAACTCCGG
>DATHOJ010000107.1:0-2667 GCA_035485055.1 Bryobacteraceae bacterium | reverse complement strand
AAAGCACGTCATTGTCGGACACTCGGAGCGGCGGCAGTATTTTGGGGAAACCGATGACACGGTGAATCTTCGCTTGAAAGCCGCGCTGGAGGCCGGGCTCACGCCGATCTGCTGTGTGGGCGAAGTCTTGGAAGAACGCGAGGCGGGATTGACGGACGATGTGCTGCGGAGGCAATGCGTGCGGGCCTTTCACGCTGTTTCGGCAAAGAAGGCGGCGAAGCTTGTTGTGGCCTATGAGCCGGTCTGGGCCATCGGCACGGGCAAGACGGCCACTCCGGAAATTGCGGCGGAGGCGCATGCCGTGATCCGGCGCGAGGTTACTGAGATTTTTGGCGACGAGTTTGCCGGCAAGTTGCGCATTCTTTACGGGGGATCGGTGAAGCCGGAGAACGCGGCGACGCTGATGGCGCAGGAAGAGATCGACGGCGCGCTCGTGGGCGGAGCATCGCTGGATGCGAAATCGTTTGCGGCGATTGTGAAGTATTAGGGACTTCGGTGGGGTCAGTGTGAATGGGCGGGAGTCGATGAGCACGAGATCCCCTTCGACTTCGCTCAGGATAGCCCTCCGCTACGCCTGAGCAACGGCTGCGCTCCGGATGATAACGCTGACTTATGGCGTGTTATTTCCTTCCGATCGCCATGATGTGGGAACTCGCGCCCAGCACGGACGGTTCGCGTTCTACTTTTCTCACCGCTGCGAGCAGATGCTCGCGTTGCGCGGGATCGGCCCAGAGGCGGTCGAAATCGCGCGCAAGCCAGCCCGGTCCTTCGATGGCGACTAACTCCACCAACTGAAATCCAGCGGCGAGTACATCTCGCGAGAGTTCCCCGGGGCGATGAAAGAACGCGTCGGTGAAATACACCGGATTGGTGGTTGGATTACGGTGCTGGCCTTCTTCCAAGTCGCGGGCGAGAATCGGGGCGAAAACGGGATCGGCGAAAAAACCGTGGGCCAGAGAATCGAACAGCGAGGCGAAGTGGCTGATGGCCGCTCCCCAGAGCAAGCCGCCGGGACGAAGCACGCGGCGCGCCTCGCGGAGAGCGGCGAGGCGGTCGTCGCGATTGGTGAGGTGATAGAGAGGGCCGAGAAGCAGAACCGCTTCGGTGGTGGAATCGGCGTGCGGAAGGCAGCGCGCGTCGCCGATTTCGGCGGAAGCCAGTGGATGTGTGGGTTGGCGGGCTGAGGCCGCTCGTGCTTGCCGGACATGTTTGGGTACGGGGTCGATCACGTGGACCTGGTATCCCAGCGACGCGAGCCAGCAGGCGTACGCGCCGGCTCCGCCGCCAGCGTCGATCACGGTGATCGGCGGAGGTGGCAAATGACGCAGGATCAGTTCCTGAGTGCGGGCGCGCTCGAGTTGAAACCACCCGGTGCGCAGGCGCGAGGCTTCGTCGGCGTCTTCATAGTGACGAACGATTTCGGCGGACTCGTTGTTGGTCATGATCGGCTGGGGTCGGTGATGCCGAGCGTGCTATGGAAGTTTACCTGATTGACGGAGACGGGCAGGCTCGCTAGCGGACGGCACTTGTTGTGCAGAACTGACGGCACCCGGAGCTTTTCCGCGGGAACTTTCTAGCGGCGATGGCGATAAAACGATCGCCGGCTGGTTTACTCTAGTGTGCGTGTCAGAAACGAGCTTGTCGTCGGGATCGTTCGAACAACTGGCCCTGCCCCACTGCGAACGGCTCTATAATTTTGCTTGCTGGCTTACGCAGGACCGGCAAGAAGCCGAGGACCTGGTGCAGGAAACGTATGCCAAGGCGCTGCAAGGATTCTCTTCTTTCCGGCAGGGAACAAACTTTCGAGCCTGGATCTACAAGATTTTGCGGAACACGTTTCTGACCTCCCGCAGCGGGCTGAAGGCAACTGCTACTATGCCGATCGATATCGAGGGCGAAGAGGAGGTCCTCGCCACCACGAAAGAAACGCCGGAGAGCATTTTGTTGCAACGCTCGGATTGGCAACGGGTGCAGCAGGCGATGGAGCAACTGCCCGTCGCCTATCGCGAGGCGCTGCTGCTCTGTGAGGTGGAGGAGATGTCGTATCAGGAAATCTCGGCCACGCTTGGCATCCCGATCGGCACGGTGATGTCCCGTTTATCCCGTGCAAGAAAAATGTTACGTGAAGGCTTACGCCCAGGGCCCCAAGAAGGATGAAATTCACGGTGAACCATGGATTGTGACTCCTGGAAAGCAGAACTCGATACCTACCTGGACGGTGAGCTTCCGGAGGAGGCGATGCGCGCCTTCGACGCTCACGTGCGCCGCTGCCCTTCTTGCTCGGCGGATGCCCTTACGCGCGTACAAGTGAAGCGGGCGATTCAGGTTGCGGGAAAACGTTTTACTCCCAGTGCTGACTTTCGGAAACGGATTCAAAAGAGCATTGCTCCCCCGCCACAGCGCAGCTTCGGTCTGCGATGGACGTTGGCGGCGGCGACCGCCGTCGTTCTGGTCGTGGGGTGGTTAGCTGCAAGCTATATGGTATCTCGATCGGGCAGAGACCAGATTTACAGCGAGATTGCAGATTTGCACGTTGCGACAATGGCCAGTTCATCGCCGGTGGATGTAGTCTCCACGGATCGGCACACGGTGAAACCCTGGTTCCAGGGAAGGATCCCATTCGCGTTTAATTTACCGGAACTCCAAAACACCGAGTTCTCGCTGCTT
>DATHOJ010000106.1:0-4735 GCA_035485055.1 Bryobacteraceae bacterium | reverse complement strand
CGCCGCCTCGAAGCTGCCCTTTCCGGTCGCCGGAAAAACCGGCACCACCAACGATTTCACCGACGCCTGGTTCGTCGGCTTCTCCCCGGCCATGACCTGCGGCGTGTGGGTGGGCTTCGACGAAAAAAGGACGCTCGGCGCAAAGGAAACCGGAGCCCGCGCCGCGCTCCCCATCTGGTTGAACTTCATGACCGCGGCTACCTCCGGCAAAGATGTCGGAGACTTCGAACTCCCGCCCGCCCTGCCCCACACTTTGCAAAAGGTCGACACGCCCGACACCGCCCCAGCCGCCGAAGAAGCGCACTGAGTGTTTTTTCTCCCCGACGATCGCGTAGCGCCCCGTGCTTTGGGCCATGCTCTGGCGAGTTTCTCGCTCGCCCACCCCATGTACCAAAGACCCTTGCGCCCCGTCGGAAACTTTGCCAAAATTACATGCAAGAATACTTCGCCCGCGTAGCGCCCGTTTCGCCGCTTCCTTGTTTTGTGTCCGCTGCCACGAATCACAAGAAAAGAGGACTGGATTTCTCAGTCCCTTGCTCGCAATCGAGAGGTTCAGCAAGAGAACGTTTCGACGAGAGACGTTCGACAAGAGTTGCACAATACCCCCGGAGGCCCCGCCATGCGAACCCTTACGCCTTGCGCTTTCATCCGCCGTTCCTCAAGCCTAGCCGCGCTGGCCTGCTTGCTGTGTCTCGCGCCGGCGCTGTGCCGCTCCCAGCAGGACGTCCTGACCTACCACAACAACAACTCCCGCACCGGCCTCAACTCGAAGGAAACCATCCTCACGCCCGCCAATGTGAACTCGGCCACGTTCGGCAAATTGTTTACCGTCACGGTTGACGGCCTGGTCGACGCTCAGCCTCTCTACCTGCATGCCGTCTCTACTGCGAGCGGCACGCACAACCTGCTCATCGTGGTCAGCGAACACGATAGCGCCTACGCCTTCGACGCCGACACCGGCGCGCAGGTCTGGAAGGTGACTGCGCTCAAGTCCGGTGAGACTCCCTCTGACGATCGTGGCTGCGGCCAGGTTAGTCCCGAGATCGGCATCACCTCCACACCGGTCATTGCCCGCCCCAAGAATTCAAATGGCGTCATCTACCTGGTAGCCATGTCCAAGGACAGTTCCGGAAACTATCACCAGCGCCTGCACGCGCTGGACGCTGCCACCGGCAACGAACTTCACCACGGTCCCGTCGACATCGCCGCCACTTACCCCGGCACCGGCGACAACAGTTCCGGCGGCTTTGTGATTTTCGATCCGGCGCAATACAAAGAGCGCTCTGGCTTGCTCTTGCTCGGCAACACGGTTTATCTGGCTTGGGCCTCGCACTGTGACGACCGTCCCTATACCGGTTGGATCATGGGGTACAGCGCTTCCACCCTCGCCCAGACCACGGTGCTCAACGTGACTCCGAACGGCAACGAAGGCGCCATCTGGGGCGCCGGAGCCGGTTTGACCGCGGACTCCGACAACAACATTTATTTCCTCGACGCCAACGGCTATTTCGACACCACGCTCAACGCCGGCGGCTTTCCCAGCGAGGGTGACTACGGCAACGCATTCCTCAAACTCTCCACGAAAGGTGGGCTGGCCGTCACCGATTACTTTGAGATGTTCAACGAGGAAAGCGAAAATGGTTCCGACACTGACCTCGGCTCCGGCGGAGCTCTGCTCTTGCCCTCAATGAAAGACGCACAGGGCAATGTCTGGGATCTCGCGGTGGGCGCGGGCAAGGATTCCAACCTCTATGTGGTGAACCGCGACGGTATGGGCGGATTCAATTCCACAAACAAAATGTACCAGGAACTTGCCGGAACCTTGCCGGGAGGAATCTGGTCCATGCCCGCCTATTTCGACGGCAGGCTCTATTACGGTCCAGTAGGCCAGTCGATCCTCGAGTTCGAATTCAAGAGTGCCAAGCTCTTAGCGGCCCCGGTCGCCCAAACCACGAAAACTTTTGGCTATCCCGGCGCCACGCCCAGCATCTCCGCCGACAACGGCGCCAATGCCATCGTCTGGGCCTCGGAGAACAGCAATCCCGCGGTCTTGCACGCATTCAACGCCAAGACGTTGGTGGAGCTTTACAACAGCAACCAGGCCTCCGGAGGCCGCGATCAATTCGGGGCTGGCAACAAATTCATCATCCCCACCATTGCCAATGGCAAAGTCTACGTCGGCACCACCACGGGAGTGGGCGCCTTCGGCCTGCTGCCCTAGAAAAAGGATCGCGTAGGGATAGCCGCCCTTCGACTTCGCTCACCGGGCCGGCTCTCGGCTGTCCCTGCGAGTGCAAGCGAGGACCTGGGTTTTGGCAGATGCGCAGCTACGCAGACGTGGATGCAATGTCAAAGTCAAAAGCGGGCGGGCAAGAGGGCCCGCCCCACGCCGGCGACCCTAAGCCGAAACCGCGTCCTTGTTCCCCTCCTGCTCCCGCCGCAGCCGCGCCACCACCAACCGGATCTCATCAAAACTGATCTCCGGAGGCAGCGCATCTTTCAGCGGCCGCAGCCGTTCGAATCCCAGCTGCCCGCAGGCCGCTTCAATCACGGATTGCCGGGTCGGGTCAATCCACGCCTGCTGAAATTCCAGCAACCCGCTCTCCACCAGATTCGCCACCGCATTCACCACCGTCGCAACCTGGCGTCCGCGAATCTGCGCGATTTCTTCAAAACTTTTTCCGGCGGCGAGCAGGCTTAGCGTCTCCAACGCGGGCGCGGTCTTTTTCGGCGGCGGTACCACAGCACGCGCTCCTTTGCGGAAGCGCGACAGCGCATCGAGAATCTGCTGTCCAAACGCCGCCGCCTTGCGCTCGCCGATTCCCGTGATTTGCAGAAGCTCCACGAGAACTTTCGGCCGCACGCGGCAAATTTCTTCGAGCGAAGAATCATGCAATACCACGTACGCGGGAACGCCCTGCTCTTTGGCGGTCGTGCGTCGCCACTCGCGAAGATACTCGCGCAATTCCTCTTCCTGGACGCTGACCTGCGACTCAGCCTGCGTCAATGACAATGACGGAGACAAAGTCTTCGCCGAACTCGCGTCCGAACGAGGAGCCACCGACTGCGCCGCGCCAAACCGCCGCCGCTTCCGCGGATCCGGAGCCAATACCTTCGCCAGCCACGCCGGTGAGGTCCCGCACACATCGCAAGCTCCACAAGACTCCCACTTCGGCGTCTCCCCGAAGTGCGTGCAAATCTGTCGATGGCGGCAGCGATTCGATTCCACAAACGCGCGGATCACGTGATAACGCTGCCACGCGCGATCGCGCTCCGCGGAATCGAGAATCTGGTTGGCGAAAAATCCCAGCAGTCCGGCGTCCGCCTTTTGCCACAGCATCACGCAATCCGCGGGTTTGCCGTCGCGTCCGGCGCGTCCCGCCTCCTGGTAATACTGCTCAATCGATTTCGGCAGCGCCAAATGGATCACCGCTCGCACTGTCGCCTTGTTAATCCCCAATCCGAATGCGATCGTGCCGACCAGCACGCGCACTTCGTCCGACATCCAGCGCTCCTGGTTGCGCCTGCGCGAAGTGGAATCCATCTTGCCGTGATAGGCCGCCGCTGGCAGCCCCTGGTCTTCCAGAAAGTCGACCGTTTCCTCCACCTTGTTGATGGTTGGCGCGTAAACAATCACGCTGCCTTCGGGGTAGTTGTGCAGTGCCTTCACCAGCATCGCCGGCTGCTCGACGGCATTGCATTCGCGGACGATGTAAGACAGGTTCGTCCGGTGAAAGCTGGCAATATACTTATCTGGAGAGCGCAGTTGGAGCTGCGCCAGAATGTCATGCCGCACATGCTGCGTCGCACTCGCCGTGAACGCCGCGATCGGACGATCGGGGAAATGCCCGCGCAGGCGGTTCAGTTGGCGGTATTCGGGACGGAATTCGTGTCCCCACTCGGAAATGCAGTGAGCTTCGTCAATGGCGAAGAATGCAATCGGAACTTTCTGCAGCCATCCGATGGTGTCGCCGCGCGCCAGCCGCTCCGGAGAAAGATAGAGCAGCCGGTAAGCGCCCTCGCGCGCCTGCTGCACTACGCTCGATTGCTGCTGGTCGTTGAGCGTGCTGTTGAGGACCGCGGCCGGAATTCCCATCTGCGCGAGCTGCGCCGCTTGGTCCTGCATCAGCGCAATCAGCGGAGAGACCACAACCGCTGTCCGCCCGGAAACCACCGCCGGCAACTGGTAGCAAAGCGACTTGCCTCCGCCCGTCGGCATTACCACGCAGGTGTCGCGTCCGGCCAGCAGGCTGCGCACGATCCGCTCCTGCAACGGCCGGAACGAGCTGTATCCCCAGTAGCTACGCAGCGGCGCGAGCAAGTCGGTGTCCGGGGTCATGCAAGCAGTATAGGCTGAGGCGAAGATTCGAAGAAGAAGGCCGGCGAGTTGGCAGGCTTCGCCAAACCGGGGCGGCAGACAGCACCCTCAAACGAGATGTCATTCCGAGGAGCGCAGCGACGAGGAACCTGCGGTCGCATGCAGCGACACGGACGAGTGCGCGGAAGGTGCACCCGGATACATCCGCGCAAACGCCACCCACGCTGCCGCCATCACCACCAAGCACATCACGCTTCCCTCCGGCCCCACCGACCCTCCCGTCAGCCACGCCGACCCGTGGAACGACGAACTCAGCAGATGCCCCGGGGAAACCGTCCCGCTGTCCGGCACGGAATAAAAAAAACTCTCGCCCCAATCCCACGCCGCATGAAACCCCACGGCAAACCACAGTGACCC